>JBOHSD010000159.1:0-1011 GCA_050733075.1 Gemmatimonadales bacterium | reverse complement strand
GATACGGTCTTCACGAGCGGTCCCCTTCCTTCGGGTGTTCCTTGGCGGGTCACCCGAGACCTACCACCAGGCAGGACTCAGGTGGGGGACCGCCACCTCAAGTTCCACGAAGACCGGGACAACCTCGACCAGCGACTTCGCGCCGAGAGTCGGCACGGGCAAACGCCCACATCTCGACGCCGTTGTAGGCGGAATCGTCCTTGGTGAATGGCTGCCATACCGGCGGAAGGCTGGAAGGAGCCACCAGTTCGAGTGGATACCAGCCAAGGACTACGAGCGCGTCGTTGAAGACAGGGGAGGTGGAGATCCAAAACAAGCCGAAGGCAGACCGGGTACGAACCGGCAGGCTACGTCGGCCGAGCGCACTTGCGAGGCGGGACGAGGTCTAACAGCGGTTCTCGACCCGGCACCATCGGACTGGCAACGGCTGGCTCCTGTGCTGCGTAGTGAGGGTTTCGATGCTGGTGGTCCACACCCACGTACGGGGAGTGCGCCAAGGTCGGATAGCTGGGCCGAACATCCCGGTGGAGGAGTTCGTCGCGCTGCGCCGTATGTAGGCAGCCACTGATCCACCGAGACTCGATCTCCCGCGGGTCATGCGCGCGGCACTAGATCGGCGGGAATCTCGGTGGCGGCTTTGTGCTGTCCGCGACCGCCGTGGATCTCGGGGCGAGTCTCGCGTCCCAACGTCTCCTACAAAGCCATGGCGGCGAGTGCGGCCGGCCCGTCGACCGCCTCGCCGCCAGCCGCAAGGACTCGAGAGCCGACTTCAGCGGAGGGGCACGCTCGCCATTTCCGGTGACCCGCGCTGGCACTCGTGGGTGCGCGACACGAATGTAGGTGATCGGTGTTGATGCTGATCAACCGCTAGTCTGGATATGCTGTGCGTATCCAGATTGGAGCGGGCCATGACCGAGCCCTCGTTGGCTGAGCTTGAAGCGCGCCGGCGCGTCCTGTTCGAGCGGTTGGCGCAGGTGGGTGATTTCCGGCGGGGCAGTGTGAGTGAGAACT
>JBOHSD010000158.1:0-1030 GCA_050733075.1 Gemmatimonadales bacterium | reverse complement strand
CTTTTATAGTTATTGTTCTGGCCCTGTCGCGGCCGGGGTCGATGCGCACCAGCCACGAATGGATAGTAGGATAGTGCGGTGAGAGGGCCATGTCAACCGGTAGTCTTTTCCAACGTGGTATGAGTCTGGACGTGGGGAGGTGTTTCCAACGAGGTATGAGTCTGAACGGTAGCCGTTGGGTCGATCATGGGGGCCATGGTGATCGACATGAACGAGACGCGACTGTGCGCGCTGGGGCAGATCAAGGCTTTTCTGGAGGGGACGGGGGAGGTCGAGTTCCAGCCCGTCAGGGGCGACGAGGAGCGCTATGGGCATATCCAGGCGGTGCTCAAACGCTTTGGCTACCCTCGACTCAAACGAGCGGACAAGGGGCTGGTGCTGTGCTACCTGGGTCGCACGACGGGGTATTCGCGGCAGCAGATGAGCCGCTTGGTGCGCCAGCACTTGGCCACAGGCGGGCTCACGAAGCGCTACCGTCCGCCGGCACAGGGCTTTGCCCGCAAGTACACGGCCGCCGATGTGGCGCTCTTGGCCGAGACCGACGCCCTGCACGACACGCTCTCGGGGCCCGCAACCAAGCACTTGATGGAGCGCGCTTTACTGGTTTTCGGGGACACCCGCTATGCGCGGCTGGCCTCGATCTCGGTGGCGCATCTCTACAACCTGCGGGCCGCCGCCGGCTACCGGGCGCGCCGCCAACAGTGGTCCAAGACGCGCCCCACCGGGATAGCGATTGGGGAGCGTCGAGCCCCGCAGCCGGACGGCCGCCCGGGCTACCTGCGCATCGACAGCGTCCACCAAGGCAATGAGGACGGAGTGAAGGGGGTCTACCACATCAACACCGTGGACTGCGTGACCCAGTGGGAGATCGTGGCCACTTGCGAGCGGCTCTCCGAGGCCTACCTGCTGCCGGTGATCGAGGCGATGCTAGAAGGCTTCCCCTTCACGATCAGTGGCTTCCACGCTGATAATGGCTCGGAGTACATCAATCATCAGGTCGCCCGCCTGCTGGAGAAGCTCCGGATCGAGT
>JBOHSD010000157.1:0-1032 GCA_050733075.1 Gemmatimonadales bacterium | reverse complement strand
GCTTGCCCGGATCAACAAACGGGTCTTCAACCCGAGGGAGATGCGCCGGGGGGGTCCCGGCCGGTGTTGATCCACGTGGGCAGATCGTCGGGGAAGACCTACCGGACTCCCCTCGACGCCCATCCCCTCCCCGACGGCTACCTGTTCATCCCGCTGCACGGGCCGAGCACCGACTGGGTGAAGAACGTGCTTGTGGCGGGGCGGCGCGCCTTTCGATAGGCAGCAAGGAGATCGAGTTGGAGTCCCCGCGGATGGTGAGGAAGAGGGACATCTGGCCACTGCTGCCGACAAACCACCAAGACCCCACCGGGCATCTCGGGCGAGTCCGAGCTGCTGCGCATGGACGTCCGCCGACCACGCTGACTCCCAAGCGCCGCGGAACCGGGTGCCCATTCGGGCCGCACCGTCCGCCATCCATCGTCAAATCACTCGCTCGAAGGCCTCGCGCCGCCACCCGCCACGCGGACGGCGCGCAGTCCCCGGTGTGCCCGTGGCTGCCTAGCCACTACTCACACTCCTGTCATTCTTCCCGGAGACCGCTACCAGGTGGCTGATCTCCTCGGTTATGCGTTCGGCTCGCCGAGCGGACCGTGCCGCCTGTCTCGTAGGAGAGCCGCCACTCTCCTGATCACGACAGGATCCCTGATCTTGGGAGGTAGCCCCTGAGCAGCCCGACTCTCCCTGACCAGCCGACGGGCGGCCTCTTTGAGAGGGGTCTCATCTGCGTTCATCTCAGCTCCGATCCTGCGTCTAGCGAGGGAGCGGCAACTCTACGTCCCGAACCCGCGGGTGCTGGGGTAAAGCCTCAGCACAGAGGTTACTGGGTGGAGAAATCGTGGAGAAATCGTGGAGTCACCGGAGAGCCGGAAAGCGCTCGGCATGCAAGAAAACCACCCTAGCAGGCGCACGACGGCGATCTTCTCCTGTTCACCCTCTTCGAGCGTGACCAACCGCGTCACAAAGCCCGCCCCCAGGGGGGGCAACCCAGATCCTTTCGCCAGGTGTGCTGGTGTTCGTACGCTGTAAACCTTC
>JBOHSD010000156.1:0-1057 GCA_050733075.1 Gemmatimonadales bacterium | reverse complement strand
ACACCGACTAGATGTTGACGTTGAACAGCAGGATGGCGCCGACGACGATCAGGTCACATTGCGAGGCCCTGTCCTGCCTCGGGGCCTCCGCATCCACATTCCGGGCATCTCACCGAGCCCCTCCCGCGGGGCCCTCAACAGATGATGGCTAATCAGCGCCGTCTTTGACGCCAGCGCCATTCTCTGACCCTCATTCTCCGCCACCAGCGCCGAAGCCAACCGTTGCCTCGCCGGCGCCGGTAGCGCCCCGCCGGCCGCATGCTTCCCTCCCGGGCCGACCGTAGACCCGGGCCACAAGAAGGGCAAGGGAGGACTCAGACGGCAATCCAGCGACGGGACCGTTCTAGCGGCACTCCGCGGCGCTGCGGCGATCAGCACCCGTAGCGCCGGACTGCCGGTATTGCTGGTGAGTCAGCTCGGGGACCTAGTTGCCTCACGTCAAGATGTCCTCGAAGTGGTTTCCGGTTGCCTCACCAAAGATGTCCGCGAAATCTCCCTCCAGCCGTAGCTCGCCCTGAAGGGGTGGTCCGGGGGGTTGCTCACCTCCTTCCGTCGTTCCGGCTTGATCTTGGCGATCTCGAGGAGCCGATCCTGGCACCGGCCGATGTGTCGCTTGAGCTCGACGGGGTTGAGCCCCGGGTAGATGGTGGTGAGGGCCTCCTTGGCCTCCCCGGGGAGGTGAGGGGAGGCGAGAACCCGCTGGTAGGGGGTGCGGGGAGTGTCGTAGCGCTTGCGGACCTTGGCCCCCTGGCGGGTCTTGGAGACGAGCTTCATCTGGGGCTGGAAGAAGTTGACGTACAGCCGCAGGTGGGCGTAGAGCTCGCGCAGGCACTCCAGCTCGGCCTCGGTGTCGTAGCGTAGGTACCCGACCTGCTGGCGGACCACCGGCCAGTTCTTCTGCTCCACGAAGCAATTGTCGTTCTTCCGATAGGGCCTGGAGCGGGTGAAGGTGATCTGGTTCTCCTCGCACCAGCGGAACAGCTCCACGTTGATGAACTCCGAGCCGTTGTCGCAGTCCAGGCCGCGCAGCGGGAAGGGCAGGGCCGCCTCGATGTCG
>JBOHSD010000155.1:0-1061 GCA_050733075.1 Gemmatimonadales bacterium | reverse complement strand
CGGCGGAGGCAAGCCCTTTCTTGGGCCGCTCGGCGAGGGAGACGTACTGGCGGGTGTAGCCGATCCGCTCGGCGAGCTGGGGGTGACTCAAGCCCGCGGTCTTCCGCCGCTTCCTGATCTCCTCCGCAAGCAGGCGGGTAAGACGCATCCCCTCGGGCTCGCCGGTTGACTGGTTCTCCGCCACCACGCCTCCCTATGCCAAAGTGCGATCCAACGTGGTCAAACCCCCGAGGCACAACTCGATCAGCCCGTTCGCCCCGTTTCGGCGACCGTATCGGAACTGCTGGGCTAGCGAGCACCGGCCCCACAGCTCTCAGCGACGGGGGCCATAAGAAATGTCACCGCATCGACGAGAGGCGGGAACCTCAATGGAGGTCGGACCCAGGGCCACGTTAAGATCACTGGTTGTGTTGAACTCGTGACGCCAGGTAGCAAGCCGTGGAACGATGCGGCGCCTGAACGCCCCGCTCAGCGCAGGCGAGCGCCGAGCGCCATTCGGAGCCGAATCGCAGTCTGGGGCGAGGCTGGACAGCCATTCGGAGCCGAATCGCGGTTGTGGGCGCCCGGAGACCGCTGTTCGGAAGGCGCGCGTCCGCTAGTGAGCTGCCATAGCGGGCATGGGAACCGAGGGACAGGCCACCACCACGGCGGGCACCTACGAGCGGGTGAGCCGGGTCAAGGACGACCGGGAGGACGCGCGGGACCGGGAACGCTCGGTCGACCAGCAGCAGGCCGCGAACGAGAAGGCGTGCGCCCGCCGCGGATGGTCGATCACCGCGCGCTACGCCGACCCGGGCCGCTCGGCGTCGCGGTTCGCCTGGCGCGCCCGGGAGAACTGGCAGCACGTGCTCGACGCGGTCAAGGCCCGCCGGTTCGACGTGCTGGTGTTGTGGGAGACCTCCCGGGCCTCCCGCAATCCCGAGGAATGGATACCGCTATTAGCGGAATGCCGCCGCACTGGTGTGCGCATTTATGTCACGGTGGAGGATGAGCTTTACGACTTGTCGAAGCCGAAGCATTGGAAAGAGCTCGCCACCGATGGAATCCACAACGCCTACAGC
>JBOHSD010000154.1:0-1071 GCA_050733075.1 Gemmatimonadales bacterium | reverse complement strand
GTGCAGCACGCGGTCGAGGATGGCCGTGGCGATGATGCGATCGCCGAAGACCTCGCCCCACGCCCCGAAGCTCTGATTGCTGGTCAGGACCATCGGCCCCTTCTCGTAGCGCCGCGAGATGAGCTGGAAGAAGAGGTTGGCGCCGGCGCGGTCGATGGGCAGGTAGCCGATCTCGTCGATGATGAGCAGCCGCGGCACCGTGTAGAGCTTGAGCTTCTCCTCCAGCCACCCTTCGCCTAGCGCTCGGGTCAGTGTGGCGATCATCGCCGCCGCCGTGGTGAAGAGCACCCGGTACCCGTGTTCAATGGCCTTTATTCCTAGTCCCACGCCAGATGCGTCTTGCCCACCCCCGGCGGTCCCAGGATGACGAGGCTCTCCCCGTGCTCGATGAAGTGGCAGGAGGCTAACTGCTGAACCTGCTTCTTGTCCAGCGAAGGCTGGTAGGCGAAATCGAAGACCTCCAGGCCCTTCACAAACGGGAACCGCGCCAGGTGGGTGCGCATGGTGACGTTCTTGGCGGTCTTGGAGAGGACCTCTTCGGTAAGCACGCAATCCAGGAAGTCAGCGTAGTTCATCTCCTTGCCGGTGGCTTCCTGCAGCAGCGCCTCCAGCCGCTCGCGGCTCTTGAACAGCCGCAGCCGTGTAAGGTTATCTTGCAGACGCTCGAGCTGCGCAGCCTTCATGGAGTCACCTCCAGGGCACTGACACCGGCGAGCTGATCATAGAGGGCCAGATCGCGCACTTGCACCTCGGTGCTCTCGGAACTCCCTGGCGGGCTCCCCGGCGCAGTGGAATAGCGCAGGCGGGCATTGCGGGCAATCGCCCCGGGCCCATGCTCCGGAAGGATGCGCATCTGGTACTTGCCGCTGAGCACAGGGTGGCTGGCCACCAGCTCCCCACGATGAAATACCTGCAACTGCTCCCCCCGGGCGTTGCACCTGCACGGTTTCCCCGATCAGCCTGAAGGGCACGGAGTACCGGTTGGTCTCGAAACTCATCAGGTAATCAGTGGCCACTGTGCGACTGGCAAGCGCCTCCAGGCGGAATCCCGGCTGCCCGGCGGTGACCATG
>JBOHSD010000153.1:0-1075 GCA_050733075.1 Gemmatimonadales bacterium | reverse complement strand
CGCTGTCGCCGGGCGGATTGGCCACCAGTGTGGAGGAATTGCTGAGGCGGATCCGACCAGCCAGCCCCTAGATGAGTGATTCCTTGAAGGAGCTCGCGCGTCGTGGCCGGGTATGTGGGCGGAGGGTGTTCAAGATCGTTGTGTGAGCAATGAACTGAACACCCTCCTGACCGCACTGTATGTGTTGGTCGACGATCATGTGGTCTCGCCCCGCACGGGGCGAGGACGTCAGCCGCTGCTGTCGGACAGTGAGTTGGTCACGCTGGCGGTGGCCCAGGCGCTGCTGGGGTATCACTGCGAGCGCCGCTGGATCCGGCATCTACGGTCCAGCCCGCAGTGGCGGAGCATGTTTCCACACCTGCCCAAACAGCCGGGCTACCACAAGCGGCTCAAGGCCGCGGAACCGCTGCTATGCAAGGCGATCCTGACACTGGCGGCATGTTGCCCGTCGTGGTTCGACGATATGTGGATGACCGACGCCACGCCGGTGCCGTGCGGCGCCTCCAGGGAGACGGTCAAGCGCTCCGACCTGGCCGGACACGCCGGCTACGGCTACTGCGCCTCCCACTCCCGCTATTACTGGGGCCTCAAGCTCTATCTCGTGTGCGCCGGTGACGGGATGCCGATCATGTGGTGTCTGGCCAACCCCAAGCTCGGTGAACGCGAGGTGGTGGCCGCGCTGCTGCAGCGCAACCACCACCTCATCCGGACCGGACAGATCCTGTTGGCCGACAAGGGCTTCGCCGGCCGCGAGTTCAAACAGCTCACCGCGACACTAGGGCTGACCCTGCTCCGCCCAGACCGACACGACGAGACCTACCGCAACGGCAACCTCGGCGGCGTCCGCCAATGGATCGAATCGGTCAACCAAACCCTGAAAGGCCAACTCCACCTCGAACACCACGGCGCACGCACCCCCGCCGGCGTCTTCACCCGCATCGCCCAACGCCTCCTCGCCATGGCCGCCGGCATCTGGCACAACTGGACCACCGGCGCCACCCACAAACGATCACTCACCGCCTACGACCACTGACCACCATCAAGGAATCAACCATCTAGGCGGGCGCCAGTACTG
>JBOHSD010000152.1:0-1082 GCA_050733075.1 Gemmatimonadales bacterium | reverse complement strand
GTTCCGGGACTGGCATTCCGAACCTCTCAGGGCCTCCCTCAGCGCTCGGCGATCACCTGGCCCCGCAGCTCGAGCACCTTGCCCTCTTCGAACGAAGCGGCCAGGCAGAGGTGCTCTCTGGCCCGGTAGGGCCCCCCTCTCGTTGCAGGGCATCGCGGATCAGCTCGACGAACATCTCCTCATCCAGATCGGTCCTATCCCGCACCATGAAGGTGGTGGTGGCCCGGGAGCTGGCCATGCCGGCCATGGCCCATAAGGGGAGGGTGTGACAGATCGGACCGCAGCTAGGGGGGCGTCTCGAAGCCGCACTGGGGTCCCGTCGCCCGACTGAGGGCCCGGTCCAGCGTCGCCAGTTTGGCCGCAAGCGCTTCCGCCAGAGCGACGTACCAAGCGTCATAGGCGGTGAGGTTCTCCCGTAGCTGCCACACCCGCTCGGCGAACGGTTCGTAGGGAAAGAGCTCGATGCGCAGGGCCAAGAGATCCGCGTGGGCCAGCGAAGCGGTGTCGTTCGAGATCTCACCGTTAAAGGCAGCACGGCGGAGTAAGTCGGCGGCTTCGACGGGTAACAGATGGGGAGCGGCCAGCTGCGCCGTGGCCAGCAGCGAATCGGCCCAAATGCCGTTCGAGCCGGAGTCGACGAGAGCGGCGACCACCAGCGAGGCGTCAACGACCAGCGTCACCTACGGTCGGCGTCGCGGTGGGTCAGGATCGCCTCCGCCGACAGCGTGCTGCCGGTGCGCTGCTTGCGCTCACGCACTTGGGCCATCAGCGCCTCGGCATCCGGCTTACGCGCCAACGCGATTAGCTGGGCGCGCAAATACTCCTGCAGGGATCGGCCTGTGAGCGCGGCTCGGGCGGCCAGCTCATCACGAGCGTCGTCCGGAACGTCTCGGATGGTGATCGAACCAGGCATGTCAGCATTATGCAAGCACTGCCCCTGGGTTCCCCTCGCCGCGCTTGGCGGCGAGATCCTCTAATAGGGCTGATCCTCGATCAGGCGCTCCGCCACCCGTCGGAGCAGGCCACCTCCCAGGAGAACGAGCGAGGCGACGGCCGCCGAGACCGCCCCAGCTTGCGCCCAA
>JBOHSD010000151.1:0-1098 GCA_050733075.1 Gemmatimonadales bacterium | reverse complement strand
GTCCCGCAGCACGGCGACGGGGAGCACTAGCCCGCCGGGGTGGCCGACGTCAATAGCGTCGAGCGTGCGGCGGATGGCTTCAATGGTGGAGTCGGTGTGCCCGTTGGCCGGTGCGGGCAGCGGCAGCCGGGTCAGCTCCGACACGGAGGTCTGGAGCACCTCGGCGAGTGCGTAGAGCTGGGTCAGGGTCGGGGACAGCAGACCGCGCTCGATCCGGTTCAGGGTGTCCTTCGACATTCCGGCCAGCTCGGCGACCACCCGCAGCGACTTGCCCCGGGCGTCGCGGACCCGCCACAGCGCCCACCCGATCGCGCGGGCTACCTCGTCGTCCATGAAGGACCCTCTCCTCACCTTGCTCCCTCCCCCCACCGATGCCCCGGGGAGCTACCCCGGGGCGGGAACCTCGGTGAGGAGGTGACTACAGGCTAGTTGCCGGTGATCCGATCGGGTGCAAGGGGCCCGGCCTGCCGGCACGGGTGGCCAGTACGGCGCGAGCGGCGCACTGTGGACAGCGAACGGCCCGGCCGGGTAGATCAACCCCGGCCGGGCCGTGTCGTGCGCTGTGGCGCCCGCTCAGGCCGGTGGACCGGCCGCCCGGGCGCGGACGATCAGCGCGGCGAGGTTCTCCACGGTGTGGCGCTCCCACCCGGACAGCCAGTACAGGCTGCGCCGCTCGTGATCGGTGATCGGCACGCCGTCGAGCGCGTCGAGCAGCACGGCCAGGCGGTCGGGCACGGAGAAACCGTCATAGTGGAACTCGGCGGTGATGGGGTCGGTGCTCATGGGGCCGGACCTCCGCGTCAAGGCCCGTCGTCCGGGCCGCTGCAGGCCCGCGGTCACGGGCTCTGAGCGGACGACACCCCTACTAGCTGCACTCACTTAGGGCCGATACGGCTCCGAACAGCGGTCTCCAAGCGCCCCACAACCGCGATTCGGCTCCGAATGGCTGTCCGGCCTCGTCCCAGACTGCCATTCGGCTCCGAATGGTTGTCCAGCCTAGCCCCAGACTGCCATTCGGCTCCGAATGGTTGTCCAGCCTTGCCCCAGACTGCCATTCGGCTCCGAATGGTTGTCCAGCCTTGCCCCAGACTGCCATTC
>JBOHSD010000150.1:0-1099 GCA_050733075.1 Gemmatimonadales bacterium | reverse complement strand
GGCGAAGGTCTGTGGTCGTATATGACAATTTTGTCGGGGGGCTAGGTAAGTGAAGGGGCAGGAGATCTCTGGGATAATGGGAAGTCTGTTATCTAACCCAAACCCCGGAGGGCTGCCCCAATGAGAGTTTCCCACGAATGTATCGCACGTGTCACGCCCGAGAGGGCCTTCGATCGGCTGCAGGCCTTCATCACCGGGCGACGCTCATCGAAAGAGCCGTGCGGGGATATGGAGTGCTTCGAGCGGGAGTTGCACGAGTATATTGTGGCGGTGGAACAGGAGGTGTTGGCCGAGGAGTTGGCCGGTCTGGATGTGGACCTGCCGGCGGTGACGATCGAGGGGGAGTTGTACCGGCAGGTGGTGCGCTGTGAGGAAACCTATACGAGTGCGGCGGGCCCGGTGCGGGTGATGCGGAGTTTGTATCGACGTGGAGGTGAGGGGGAGCGGACGCTGTGCCCATTGGAGCTACGGGCGGGGATGGTGGAAGGGCGCTGGACGCCGCTCGCGGCCCGGCAGGCGGCCTTTGTGGTGGCGCATCTGACGCCGCAGGAAGGGGAGGATTTGTTCCGGGAGTTGGGGAATATGACCCCCTCGAAATCGAGCCTGGACCGGCTGCCCAAGCAACTGAGTGGGCGCTGGGAAGCCGAGCGCGAGCGGTTCGAGGCAGCGCTACGCACAGAGGAGACGGTGCCCCCGGAGGCCGTCACGGTGGCCGCCTCCCTCGATGGGGTGATGGTCCCGATGAAGGACGGGGGGCGCGCCCAAAAGCGCCAGGACGCCAAGGAGCAAGGCAAGCACACTTGCGGTCCGGCGGGCTACCAAGAAGTGGGCTGTGGGACGTTGAGTTTCTATGACGCGGAGGGAGACCGGCTCTCCACCGTGCGCCTCGCGCGCATGCCGGAGAAGCGCAAGGCCACGCTGAAGGATACGCTCAGCCAAGAGCTAGCGGCGGTGCTCGAGCAGCGGCCCGATCTCACCTTGGTCAAGCTCGCCGACGGGGCGAAGGACAACTGGAGCTACCTCGGTGCGGCCCTCCCCCAGGGTATCGAGACCCTCGATTTCTATCATGCCTGCGAGCACCTGAAGGCCGCCTTCGATG
>JBOHSD010000149.1:0-1102 GCA_050733075.1 Gemmatimonadales bacterium | reverse complement strand
GCCCAGATTCTCAAGGTGATGCCTCATCATGACCGGTCACACCTCGAAAAGCTGTGATCCCCAAGAACCAGGAGCAAGGCAGGTAGCAGCACCTTTCCCCACCCAGGAACCTGTGTCACTTCCAGGTTCCTGGGGCCGGATCTTCGGTGATGACCCCATGGTGGCCGGCGCCATGCTGGATCGCTTGCTCCACAGGAGCGTCGTGTTCAACATCAACGGCGAGTCCTACCGAATGCGGGCGCACCGGGCCCACGCCGAGAAGCTCCGCAACGCGGTGGTGGCTGGCCGTGACGAGTGACACGCCCTCCCCGAGCATCTCACCCCACCCCCTTAGGTGTATGGTCACCCGCGCACCATGAGGGAACCCCGCCGCGACCACTACCTCCCGCCAACCATCGGCGAGGACAGCGAGGTCGTGCTCGCTGCCGCCATCGACTCGCTCGGCAGGGTCCGCGGGATGGGCCTCAACGGCGACGCCGCCACCACCTTGCACCTGCTCGCCAGTCTCATCGCCCAAGCCCAACAGCGGCTCCCCCGAGCCGTCGCCGACGCCCGAGACCAGGACTGCTCCTGGGCCGAGATCGCCGACCTCCTCGGTGTCACCCGAGCCAGCGCCTGGCAACGATACGCCGGGCGCACCCCAACCAACCGCACACCCCTCAAGCCCGACTGACCAACCAGAAGATGACCAACCGAGCCCGATGACCTAGCCTCAACCCCGCCCTCCCGGGACGCTCACCGACTGGTGGATTTCGGTGATCGACAGTGCGGGATTTCCGTGATCGGCGTCAAAGTGACCCCCTCCGTGCAGGAGTGAGCAAAAAGTGAGCGAAAAGTGAGCGAACGCCTGAGTAACCAGGGCCGCGGAGGGTCATGGAGGGCCGTGGCAAAAACAGCTCGTGACCTGCTCTTTTACGGCCCTGGAGGGCACTCCGGAGCCCTTCCTCAATCGCCCTTCGGAGGGCCCTGAAATCCCTGACACGGAGGGGGCCAGAGGTTCAAATCCTCTACCGCCCACCAGTAAAAGAGCAGGTCAGCCATGATGACCCCGCCTCTGGCGGGGGTCATCCGTTGGGGATGAAACTCTGGCTGGGGTTTGCCC
>JBOHSD010000148.1:0-1109 GCA_050733075.1 Gemmatimonadales bacterium | reverse complement strand
ACCGGCAGCACGTCACCGCCGACTCGATCAACCATCGCCTGCATATCGGAGTGCCACCCGGAATCGTAGCCAGCGTGCGACGGGTCCAGCCAGATAGGCAACACGAGCAGTTTGGCGTGCACCGGAAGCAGCTCGACCAGGACTTCTAATAGCGCCCGATTGCACAGGCCGGCACCAGTTCCGCAGCTATAGAAACCGTCATGCACGGCAAGCGCCATGAATGGAACTCCACCGATGGCCGAGGTGACCAGTCGCGGGATCGATGCCTCGCCGACGCGGCTGCTTCGACAGAGGGTTTCGGTAGGAGATCGCCCCACTGGTTCGTCCTCCTTTCCTTCGGGTCCGGACCATTGAGGGTCAGTGCAGAGCTTGTAGGCGACAGCGGCGAGGAGTCCCGGGACGGGTGAGCGGGTGGTGTTGTGCGATTCGTGGCGTTCGAGGCGCCGCATATTGACGGGCACGGGGCAGAAGATCGATCTGGCGACGGGAACCAATTGACACATCGCTTGGCGTGCGTCCACGATCACGGAACGTTCGTAAGGCTGGAACCCCGAATTGCCGGGAGTTTTGCCGGGATTCTTAGCGGGAGACATGCCCCCGAGCTGCGATCTCTCGCCACACCATGCATGGGGGCGGGAGGCACCATCGGCGGCACCTGGGGTTACGCTCCCCCCGCTACGACGAGGCGACCGCCTGGTCGCAAGTCGGCGCAAGGGGCCAACATGTAAGCGGAACCGATATCGCCCCAGATGATCGACAGCGGGCCATCGGCCAACAAGGAACGGCACCCATCGGCCATGCCCTCAGTTGCGTTTTCAACGGTTACTGTCAGTTCCTCTCCTCCGTAGGTGTTTGGCCCCTCTCACCGGCCGCTCTGGGTGGCGAGCAGGTACAGGGCGAAGCCGGTCGCGCCGATCGCGAGGGTGACCCACCCGGCCGCTTTGACCGACAGCAGCCGCGCGAGCTGCAGCAGTCCGGGGAGCTGGGCTTTCGTGAGTCTGTAGTCGCGCCATGCGCGGGCGGCTGCGGTCCAGCCCGAGCCGGCGAACCAGCCCACGATCAGGCATGTTGCGGCGAGGGCCGCGTAAGAGAACGTCATCGCTCCGGTC
>JBOHSD010000147.1:0-1113 GCA_050733075.1 Gemmatimonadales bacterium | reverse complement strand
TGATGTCCGCCTCCAGCACCCACTCATATGAGTTGGCGGCGAAGTTGTAAATCTCGGCCATTGCGTCCTGCGCCCGCCGGTTGGGTCGGAAGCCATACGAGAACGGCACGAAGTCCGCCTCGAAGATTGGCTCCAGGAGCAGCTTGAGGGCTGCCTGCACGGTGCGGTCCCGGGCGGTCGCGATCCCCAGCCGACGGCGCTTGCCGCTGGCCTTCGGGATGTAGCGCTCGCGCACGGGCAGCGGCGTGAACCTGCGGGCCTTGAGTTCGTCTCGCAGCAACGGCAGGAACCGCTCCAGCGGCGACGCGATGGAACGCGGTTCCACCTTGTCGACGCCGGCCGACCGGGCACCCCGGTTGGTCCGAACCCGCGACCAGGCCACCACGAGGACGGCCGGGTCGTAGACGAGGTTGTACAGGTCAACGAATTGACGATTGGGGGCGTCCTTCGCCCATCGGTGCAGCTTCGCCTGGATCTCCAGTACCCGCGCCGCGGCCTCATCGAGGCCGGGCCACAGTGCGTCGGTATTCACCGGCGACCTCCTGGCATTCCAGCCGCCTGACTGCGGTCTCGCTGGGTCCCTTCGCCATGTGGCTGGCTTTCCCAGCCTCGGACTACTACGGACCCTCCGCCCCACCTCGGCGCCAACAGCCGACAGCGCGCCTGCCCGCCACTGCTCTGGTTGAGCGATGGGGTGGGCGACACCGAGGTGGTTCCCATGTTCAGCGTGTGCCGGTTGACGGGGCCGGTGCCCAGCTTTTCCCCTGCAGCCTCGCCACGGATACGCCGCAGGCTTTCTCCGTGGCCCTCGTCCTGCCAATTCAACAGGGTCAAGAGGTCGCCCTCTCCATTACTGAGGAGGACGTGCACTGCTGCCCAGCCCATATCCACCAGATTTGAGCTGGTTCTTACCTTGAGGGGGTTCCACCGCTGGTTCGTACTCACCTACACCTATTCCCGTCTTGCTTGCCGGACCCGGATCGTCTGGTAGTGCCGATCCGTCCCGTCGTTGTCAGGGCTGCTCCCACCCGATCCCTGCGCTTCCAGGGTCAGGCTGCCCTCAGCTTCGGCATCCTGCTGCGACAGGACGCCGGTGGGCCTCTGTCACCCACC
>JBOHSD010000146.1:0-1114 GCA_050733075.1 Gemmatimonadales bacterium | reverse complement strand
GTGCGCAAGCGCTTCTCACGGGCAAAGGTGCTGGAGTTCTTTGCCAATCTTCCGCCGTGCCTCATCGGCATGGAGGCTTGCCCCGGGGCCCACTACTGGGCGCGGGAGCTGATGAAGCTCGGGCATGCGGTCAAGCTCATGGCGGCCCAATACGTCAAGGCCTATGTCAAGGGTAACAAGAACGACGGTAACGATGCCGCGGCGATCTGTGAGGCGGTCAGCCGCCCCGGGATGCGTTTTGTGGCCATCAACACCGAAGCCCAGCAGGACACACAGATGCTACACCGGATCCGCAGCCGGCTCGTGGCGGAGCGCACGGCGCTCATCAATCAGGTGCGGGGGCTCTTGGGGGAATACGGCATCGTCTTCGCCCAAGGGCCAAGCCAGGTGCGCCGGGGTCTGGCGGTGTTGCTCGCCGAGGAAGACCCCCGGCTCTCCGGGATGGCCCGCGAGCTCCTCGCCGATCTCAACGGGCAGCTCCGGGCCCTCGATGAGCGCATCGCAAACTACGATGCACGGGTCAAAGCCGCCTGTGCCACGGACGAGCGCAGCGAGAAGCTCGCCGAGTTGCCCGGCATCGGCCCGCTGACCGCCACAGCGCTGGCCGCCGCGGTCCACGATGGTAAGCAATTCGACAACGGCCGGCAGATGGCCGCGAGCCTTGGGCTCACGCCACGGGAGCACAGCAGTGGGGGCAAGCAGCGGCTGATGGGGATCACCAAGCGCGGGGACACCTACCTGCGCACCCTCCTGATCCACGGGGCACGCACCGTAGTGCGCCATGCCGAGGGCAAGACTGACCGGCTCTCCCGTTGGGCTTTAGCCGTGCAAGCAAGGCGCGGGGCGAATGTCGCGGCCGTGGCACTGGCCAACAAACTCGCCCGCATCGCCTGGGCGGTGCTGGCCCGCGATCGGATATACCGGGCGGATTGGGCGGAGCAATCCGTTTGACCGAGACCGGGAAGCTTTTGACTCGCGGCGTATTCGATTCAAAACACACCACAGATTGCGAAGGTGAAGAAACACGTGATGGCAAAACAGGTTAGACCGGCGTTCTGCGATTCCGCCAAGCGTAGTGACCCTTCGAGGTCGTCGCCCTATAAGGAACCAGAAC
>JBOHSD010000145.1:0-1148 GCA_050733075.1 Gemmatimonadales bacterium | reverse complement strand
CCGCGAGCTCGCGGCCCGCCCAGTACAGGAACGCCTTCTGAACCGGCCCGCCGATGCCAACCGTGAGTGTGGCCGTCCCAGAACCCAGGTTCTGTAGCCCCACGCCGGCCTCGGCCACACTCAAGCCTTGTCCTTGAAGGTCCAGAGCCGGGTTCAGCGCGAGCGGCGTCGCATCGCTGATCCCCCCCGCGACCATGATGATCGCCAGCGTCCCTGCGCTGACGACGAAGGCCCTTCCCTTCGCCCGACGTCCACGACGGCGCATGCAATCCTCCCCTTGCTCAGGTATCGCCCCCTTATACCCGCGGCCGAGATTCCACGGTTCCGACATTCGCCGGAGAAAACGTACGCAGACGACCCGGTGGGAACGTAGGAGGCGTCGGGCAAGTTTCCCCGCGGGGACCCCCCGGACTGGCGCTAGACTGATATTGGAGGAGTGACCGGATATCGGTCTTCTGCTGGGTGTGTCGCATCTCCGGCCCCCCAGCCCCCGTCGGGGCTGTTGAAAGCTCCGATGGACGAGGTCAGCGGTATTCCCGGAGTCGTTCTCGGAACGAATTCCCTCGATTCGGGAACGCGGACGCGGGCAACATCGCGCAACGAAATGCGACGAACTAAGTAGGGCTGCTTTCAAGGTCCGGCAAGCAGAGCAAGGTTGGCGGATCTCTAGGCCTCGACGGAAACTGCAGGGCCTCTCAAAGAGCAAAGCAACCTGCCGCTCCTGAGCGGGGAAGCACCCAGGCGGAGAATGGCTACTCGCTGGGTCGGTCGCCCTCCTCGCCGGTTTCGGTCAGCCGCCCACCGGCCAGCCGCAACAGGTCGAAGGGCAGGCCCTGCGCGACCCAGGCCTCGCTGCCGCCCTCCATGACGTGAGCCTCGTAGCCCGGGCCTGGAGCATCAGCCGGGCGACCTCGCTCCGGCTGGCGGTCTTGCCATGGATCACCACGGGCCTGCCCGCCTCGAGGCCCTCCATCGGGTCCTTCAGGCGATGTCGGCGGCGGCTCGCTTCTCCTCGTACTTCTTCGCCGTCGCATCGAGCCTTCCCAGGTACTTGAGGATGCCGTCCCGAGCCTGTTCGGCCTCCTCCGTGAGGCCGGTCAACTGGTCGAGCTTCCAGTGGCGGAACAAGATAGTGAGGAGCACATCGT
>JBOHSD010000144.1:0-1154 GCA_050733075.1 Gemmatimonadales bacterium | reverse complement strand
AGAGCATCGGCAGAACCGAGATGGTCATCTCGAGGTTGTGACTGATGCGGACAGGTTGGCGCTCGGAGAACGCCGCCAATGCCCCAAGCAGGAGCACGGTCCATAGCGGAGCTCCTGGCGAATCGACAGCGATCAGAACAAGCCCGAAGCAGACGGCAGCCATGGCCAGGCTTACCGCAAAGAAGTGCAGCGGCTCGACAGCCGTCGTTCGCGCCTCTCGGAAAATCTCCGTCAAGCTACTCAATACTCCCTTGAAAGACCCCCCCAAAAGGGGTATAAGATCGTTCTGCCGTCATCCCCCTAGGAGGATTGGAAGTGCTTCACTGGAGGGCTCGATTCGTCGCGCTACTGTCATCTGCCGCCTCCGTTGCCGCGGTTGCTGGCGGTAGCAAGCCTTGGTAAGGCTTCTGAAGTCTGAGTTTTTCCACAGCTAGTCACATCCCTCGCCTGAGGGATTTGTCAACAGGCTGTGGAATGTGTGAACGGCCCGAGCTCCCAATGGGGGCCGGGCCTTCCGCTGCGCGGTTCTAGGAGATCAGGCCGCGGCGGAAGCCGATAGCGACCGCGTGGGCGCGGCTGCGGGCCTGGAGCTTGGCCAGCAGGTGGCGCACGTGGGACTTAACCGTCTCCTCCGAGAGGAAGAGGCGCTGGCCGATCTCACGGTTGACGAGACCGTCCGAAATGAGCTGCAACACCTCGATCTCGCGCATGGTCGGCTCCTGCTCGAGCTCGCGGAGCTGCGGCTGGAGCGGGATGATCTCGGCGCTCTGCTCCCGGCCGTTGCGGCGCGCGGCGACCTCGTCGAAACGGCGCGAATGATCCAGATACTTGCTCAGGATGTTCTTGCGCTCGGCAGCGTCCATCGCGGCAAGCATCGGCACCCAACAGGGGCGGCATTACCCCAAATCGAGGGAGCGAACCTGCCCTATTTGCGGCGAAAACGCCGTGCCGAGCGCCGTTCGGCGGCCAGCTCGGCCGGCTCGGGCTCCTCGACGACCCTCCCCACGCCCGCCCTGCCGCTCGCGTGCAGGACGCCTCCCTCCCCCACCCAGAAGGCGACGTGGCCGGGGTAGCAGAGGACGTCCGCTGGCTCGAGCTTGCCTTCCGGCACCGGCTCCCCGGCCTCCTCCTGCTGCCAGGAGTCTCTGGGGACA
>JBOHSD010000143.1:0-1160 GCA_050733075.1 Gemmatimonadales bacterium | reverse complement strand
CGCTCCTCGGGATAGGCCGGGTCTAGAGGCACATACGCCCCCCCGGCCTTGAGGATGCCTAAGAGCCCCACCACCATCTCCACCGAGCGCTCCATACAGACCCCCACCAGCACCTCCGGGCCTACCCCTAAGCCCTGGAGATGGTGCGCCAGTTGATTGGCTCGCCGGTTCAACGTCCGGTAGCTGAGCCCGTGGTCTTCAAACACCACCGCCACCGCCTCGGGAGTTCTCTCCACCTGCGCCTCAATCAACTGGTGGATACAGCGCTCCTTGGGATACTCAGCCTCGGTGGCGTTCCACTCCACCACCACCTGCCGACGTTCCGCCTCCGGCAGCACGTCGAGGCTCCGTACCGCCCGGGTCGGCGCCCTCTCCAGCGCTTCCACCAGCCCCTCCAGCGCCGTGTTCATGAAGTCGCACACCCGCCTCGGGTCGATCGGGTCCTGTACTTGCGCCGTCAGCCCGAACCCTTCCCCCCGATCGTCCACCGACAGCATCAGCGGATAGTTGGTGCGCTCTTCGCTGTAAAGCACCTCAACCCCTTCCCACGCCTGCCTCGCTTCGGCCGACGGAGCGTGGACCATCCCCTGACTGTGACGGTAATTCAGCAGCGCGGAAAACAGCGGTGCCGGTGCCGGCACCCCGCTGCAGCGCTGGGCCAGAGCCAGCGAGGCATGCTCATGGCGTAGCAAGTCGGCCAGCAGGGTATGCGTGCCCTGCACGCTCGCCTCCACCCCCTCCTCCCCTACCCGGATCCGCACCGGCAGCGTGTTGATGAATAGCCCCATCACCCGGTCGGCGCCCGCGCCGCCTTGCATGCGTCCAAACAGGACCGTGCCGAATACCACCTCCTCACGCCCCGATACCCGCGCCAGCACTTGCGCCCAGGCCAGGTGACACAGACTCGCGGCGCTCACCCCCAGCTTGCGCGCCCGTTCTCGCAACCGCTGGGCTAAACCCGCGTCGAGCTCCAGCCGGGCCTCCGCAATCCCCCGGCCCTCGCCTCGCACGTCGAGCAGTCCGAACGGCGCCGTGGGCTCGTCTACGTCCCCCAACAGCCCCCGGAAAAAGGCTTCGTGGTCTTGCTGGCTCACCCCCAACCGGGCTTGCCCCACAAAGTTGCGGAAGGGCGGCGGGACCGCCAGCTGAGCAGCCTGCCC
>JBOHSD010000142.1:0-1164 GCA_050733075.1 Gemmatimonadales bacterium | reverse complement strand
GAGGCGGAGACAGCGGATGAACATGCAGAAAGCCGTCGAAAGCGGATTCCGTCAGGCATTCGTCTGGCGGACCCGTGCGTCTCGCTCAGAGTTTTGGTGGTTCACCCTGTTCGGTACCATCTGTTTCTGGCTGTTCCTCATTGCCGGTGCACTGCTGAACGAGTTCATCATCTTTGTCTGGCCCCTGCTCTTCATCGTGCCGTATCTGGGCGTCGCGGTGCGGAGGCTGCACGACAGTGACCGTTCGGGTGCCTGGATGTTCCTGCATTTCGTGCCCTACGGCGGCATCGTGCCGCTCATCTTCTACTGCCTTCCCAGCACCCTTGGCCCGAACCGTTACGGCTTCCCGAGCGACCCCGCCGCGATGACCAGGGCCGCGGGGAAGCTGGGGCGCCAATACGGCATGACCGGCCAGCATTATGTCGCCGCCGGCTACACGGCCATGGCCGTGGTGTACGGCCACGAGGCCGGTAAGGACATCGGAGAAGGTCTGGCCATATTGGCCGGTCAACGCGAGGCTCTGGGAGAGCGAACGTTCCGCCAACGCCTGTGGGAGGTCCTCGACGGCCATGCCGCCGAAACGCTTCTCCAGACGCTGGACGAGTCGTACCCTCCGCCAGATTCGGTCGTCAGTACCGACGGCTGAACCGGACGCCGCCTCGGAAGGGCAGGAGATCGTGCCCTTGGCGCTGTCCTCGGAGGCCTTTCCGGAGCGCTCGCATCGGGGGACGGTGGGGGAGCGCGTAGATCGTCGGGAGGCATCCGTGCGCGAACATGTGCGGTCGGGCAGGCCGGGCAGGCAGCGCAGTGAGGAGCGTGCGGGTGCCGCGCGGCCCAGGGCGGCGGAGCCGGCAGGGTCCATACCGGCTCTGCTGGCTTTGCAGCGCACGGCGGGCAATGCCGCGGTGACCGCCGCGCTGGCGGTCCAGCGGGTCCCGGAGGGGCGGCAGGCCCAGGGTGAGCGCCTCTCCGCTCGGGTTCTGAGCCGCCTTCGGGTCGCGAACAGCGCCATCAGGCAGGTACAGGCGGACACCCGCCATGCCGCGAACCAGCAGGAGGGGCTGATGCACACGCTGTACAACTCGTCCCTACGCGCGGTTGTTCAGCAGCATGACGGTTTCTGGGATCTTTCTGGGGTCCCCCGAGGGACCGACCGAGGCGAAT
>JBOHSD010000141.1:0-1177 GCA_050733075.1 Gemmatimonadales bacterium | reverse complement strand
GCGCTACACCACGTCTCGCCGGGTTGTCTTGACGATCGGCATAGCTTGTGCAGGCCTCTCTGCAGGAGGTCCACGATGACGATCCCGCAGCAGCCCCCAGAGCCAGCGATTCCCGAGCCAAGAGAGCCCGGCATCGACACTCCCCCGGACGGGCCGACTCCCGATTTACCGCCACCGGAGTTCCCCGACACGAACGAGCCGGGCTACCGCACGCCGGGTACCGAAGACGAGCCACTGGATCTGCCTCGCGAGAACCCGAACGTCCAGACCGATGCGTGAGCCACCACGGCCGACAACGATCGCGGCCGACCAGAGTCCGCGGCAAGTGCCGGAACCACCGGAACCTCCCGGTCCTCCGGAACCGCCGCATCCTCCTGAGCCTCCTCCCCCGCCGCACTCGGCAGCCGCGACGGTCGGCTGAGGTTCAGCAGCGGCGGTCGTGGAAGCCGACGGCGATGACGATCGCCAGGAACAGCCGCGCCCAGCCCGGCTACCACGATGACAAGTCTGGGCTGTCCTCGCTCCCCCATCGTCGATGGAGCTGCCCTCGCCAGCTCGCAGGCTAGCCTCGGGTCATTCAAGGGCGGGGTTTCTTTGCCAGGGCCTCCGCTTGGCCGCCGGTCAGCTCCCGCCAGCGATACACCGGGCGCTCATCTTCCCTCCCCGGTGCGTTCATAGACTCCGCCCTCGGACGGGCTGCCGATCATGCTGGGCAGGGCATCGTCAACTTCCCGTCCATCACCATCAGCGGGGCCGCCGCGGAAGAGTGCCTCCATGGGCGCAGGCTTATACAAGGGGGTGAACAGCTGTATGCCCGCTGTGCGCGGATGGCGTGCCGCCATAGGAACGATAGCCCATCCCAACGTACACCAGGTGGAGGCCAAGGTGGAGGCCGAAGTCGTGGCCCACCTTGTGCGCCTCAAGTGCCAAAGCACACCTTCGCCGCACTGAGGCTTGTGAGACATGGGCGCGCTGACCCCGCTACCGTCGACCGCGTCAGTCGCCACCAAGGTGGGAGTGGCCACTGAGCAGGCAAGCGGCAGGAGGCGGCGGCGCCGCGGCATCGGTCTCGATCAAACCCCCACGCGCTGCTCGTCGCTCGGCTCCGCGCAGCAGTACCAGGCCTCGCTCAGGTGTGG
Organism: Gemmatimonadales bacterium; assembly: GCA_050733075.1. Classification (GTDB taxonomy): domain Bacteria; phylum Gemmatimonadota; class Gemmatimonadetes; order Gemmatimonadales; family GWC2-71-9; genus CAVVWJ01. Next base: position 38 of record JBOHSD010000141.1, on the reverse strand, counting down.
CGGCGGCCCTCCCCCGCTCCCGGTGGACAGCGCCGGCG
>JBOHSD010000140.1:0-1187 GCA_050733075.1 Gemmatimonadales bacterium | reverse complement strand
TAGTAGCAAATAGATTGTCCGCTTTCGATGGGGCGGGTGGCGCCTGTCCGGGCCCACAGCCGCCATACCACCGAAGCGGACACCGGTCGACCCAAGCGTTGCGCCAGCGCTGCCCGGATCGATGACAGGACCAGCAGTCCCGTCTCCTTGGCCTGCTCGGCCCCACCGGGGCCAAGAACTCCAGGCCGGTGTTTGCCCATCGCCCAGGGACATCTGTTCCACCTCCACCCGGCGCGGTGCGTACACCAGAAACACCTTGAACGGTCCGGGGACATGGGTAACACTTTTAGCCTCCTCAGCAGAATTTGTGGGGTTGTTTTGAGTAGTCAATCAAATTTGTAATTGTGATCGTGAAGGATCTGCACGGCGGCTGTCCCGGCGGAGTGTGGGCAGCCGGTGGATTAATGTGGGCCGGTTGTGGGCGGCGCTGTTTGCCGTCCACAAGCGGTCCACATGTTCGCCGCTTTTTGGCGAAATCCACGGGCTGTCCACACGCAGTCCGGCCAACCACCCTGCTCCGAGACTCGGGTCCACTATGGACGTTACGCTGCGGCCTTCATCGTGGAGGCCAGCAAGCGTCCCTTTGCGTCGTAGTCGGCCAGTCTGCGCGGGCCGTGAAACAGGGCCACCCGGCCGTCGGGGTAGCGATGCACGCGCACCTTGACCTTCACGTAATGCATCCGATGCCGGTCGGCGGGGATCTGGAGCTTCGTGCCCTCGAAGCTCACGCAGTTGTCCTTGCCGACAGTCCGCTCGAACCGAACGGGCAGGAGCCCGGCTTTTATGAGGTACAGGATGAACTGCTCGCACAGGATGTCGGTGAGCTCCTGGCCGATGAACGGCACGAAGGCCGAACCCTCCTCGGCGGCGGGCTGCTTGAACTCGGCGTTGTACGCGGGCCGGTAGACCTCCCACAGGTAGCGGTTGGCCGCCTCCTTGTCCGTGATGCCGGCCAAGGCCAGTTCCCTGCCCAGCCTCTCCTGATGCGTCCTGAAGGCCCGTTCCGAGCGTCCGCGCGCCTCGGGCGAGTAGGCCGGATCATCTCGATGCCGAGCTGCTGCATCGCCCGTGCGAACTGAGTGAGGTGGCCCTTGTCCACCTTGCCGCCGGCCTCGGGGGTGTGCCAGTAGTGGCTGCCCCGGTCGGTGTAGAGGGAAGAAAACAGCCCCCGCTGCTCGATCACTTCC
>JBOHSD010000139.1:0-1188 GCA_050733075.1 Gemmatimonadales bacterium | reverse complement strand
ATCGAAGGCGACCTTCAGATGCTCGCAGGCATGATAGAAATCAATGATCTCGATCCCCTTTGGGAGCACCGCACCGAGATAGCTCCAATTGTCCTTCGCCCCGTCGGCGAGCTTGACCAAGGTGAGATCGGGCCGTTGCCCGAGCACCATTGCTATCTCTTCGCTGAGCGCGTCCTTGCGCGTCGCCTTGTGCTGCTCCGGCATGCGCGCGAGGCGCACGGTGGAGAGCTGTTCACCCGCCGCGTCATAGAAACTCAAGGTCCCACAGCCCACCTCCTGGTAGCCCGCCGGACCACAAGTGGGCTTGCCTTGCTCCTTCGCGTCCTCCCGCTTCTGCGCGCGCGCCCCGTCCTTCATCGGCACCATCACCCCATCGAGGGAAACGGCTACCGTGACCGCCTCCGGGGGCACCGTCTCCTCCGCGCGTAACGCCGCCTCGAACCGCTCGCGCTCGGTTTCCCAGTGCGCACTGAGTTGCTTGGGCAGCCGGTCGAGGCTCGATGTCGAGGGAACCATATTCATCCTGTACCTCCCCAAAGCATTACATCCATGTAATCCCGGTTCGCCAGCACCCGGAACAAATCCTCGCCTTCCTGCGGCCTCAGGTGCGCCACCACGAAGGCCGCCTGCCGGGCCGCGAGCGGCGTCCAGCGCCCCTCAATCATCCCCGCCCGCAGCTCCAGCGGACACACCGTCTGCTCGCCTTCGCCCGAACGTCGATACAAACTCCGCATCACCCGCACCGGGCCTGCCGCACTCGTATAGGTCTCCTCACAGCGCACCACCTGTCGATACACCTCGCCTTCCATCGTCACCGCTGGCAGGTCCACATCCAGACGCGCCAGCTCCTCGGCCAACACTTCCCGTTCCACCGCTACGACGTAGCCGTGCAACTCCCGCTCGAAGCCCTCCATATCCCCGCACGGCTGTTTCGATGACCGTCGCTCGGCGATAAAGGCTTGCAGCCGATCCACTGCGCTCTGAGGCGTGACAGAGGCAGTGCATTCGTGTGAAACTCTCATTGGGGCAGCCCTCTGGGTTTAGGTTGATTCCAGACTTCCTATTATCCCAGAGTTCTCCTGCCCCTCCACCCACCTACCCCCCGACAAATTGTCATATACAACCACCGACCCTGGCCTAACTCATTGATTTTAAGCTCAGAGGCGGATCTACCCCCAGGTGTTTGGT
>JBOHSD010000138.1:0-1196 GCA_050733075.1 Gemmatimonadales bacterium | reverse complement strand
TCATCGAAAAGGTGCCCTCCTGCTCTGGGAGTTGGTTGGGTGTCTCAACCGCCATTCTCCCAGGTCAGGGGGCACTTTTCGTGAGTTCAGCCTCCAACTTTGCCGCGTTCGTCGGTGGATTCAGGCTTAGGGATCACGGCGGCCCCAGGGGCCAACCGGCTGAGCTTCGTGTCGATGCTCATCTGCACCAATGACGGGTTCACCGGGGCCGACGGCGTCAGGCTCCCCAACAGGGTGGGGAAGGTCGTTACCCGCGCCTTTGCTGCGTACGACGCGGGGACCGAGATCAACACGGAGGACTTGGCGGACATGGTCCCGCCCTGCCAGGGGCTGATCGGCGTGGCCGACGACGGGGGCGCTCCCGGGACGGGGATGAGTGATCCCGCCCTCGCCGAGGGCGGCGTGATCCATCACCACCCGGGTATCCAGGGAGGGGCCGACCTTCTACCGGCCATCCACGGCTGGGACACGTCCCTTCCGGTGTCGATGATCACGATCGAGCGAACCGCTTAGAGGGAGCGGACCGGACCGAGCCCGGAGTTCTGCTTCCGGGCCCGGTCCTTGTCTATCTCTTGCAGTTGCAGGGCCGCCTGGAGGTTGTCCGTCCTGTCTGACATTCCCAAGCTCTTGGCGCGAAGAACTTCGGCGACCCGCAGCGGCAAGGCGCGGTGGATCCTGATCGAAAGAGGCTGCCGACAGGCCGGACTCTTGCCCGACTCCTGCCCAAGTATGGCTCTGCACACCCCAGAGCCTGTCGACCGCACCCCGACGAAGATGGGCTCGAGCGGATAGCCCGGGCCGCGCGCACCACGCTGCGAGCTCTGGCCGAGGTTCCACCTGGCCTTTCCCATGGCGGCAGCGCGATCTTCGAGCGATTGCTTGCTTTGCAGGCCGCAGAAAAGCCGCACGCCGCATACAAACCGATCCGAACCCATGCCACCGCTGATGCTCACGTGATCCCCCTGACCAGGATGTCTAGGAGTCTCTGCAGGTCAGCGCCCCGTGCTCTTTCGGACTCATAATCCGTAGGTCGCTGGTTCGAGTCCAGCCCGCCCCACCAGCAAAAGCGCTGGTGTGCGTCCAGCAGTTCGGGCGGCGCGCGGAGGAAAGGGGGTGCCGCGTGACGTAACCGAGCGACAAGCTCACGGCAGCCAGCCGGTGTGAGTCCGGTCCGGGGAGACGCCAGGGTCCCCGGT
>JBOHSD010000137.1:0-1197 GCA_050733075.1 Gemmatimonadales bacterium | reverse complement strand
GCGCCAAGAATCGGCGAGGCCGGACTGGCCTGCCTTCCCACCTCCAACCATGACTTCCCGCGGCTCGCCTGCGGCGCCAGGGACGGCCAGCAACTCCACCCGGCCATGGTCTTCATGCTCACCTGGCCGTCGGTTCCGGCGATCTACTACGGCCACGAGATCGGCATGCGGCACATGCCCGGGTTGCCAGTCAAGGAGGGGCAGCGCGCTCGGAGAGAGGTAACAACCGGCGGCAGCGGGCTCCCGGCGCGAGTTGACCGCTACCAGGATGTGATGCTTGCCGTGGCTGCGTTCGAAGACCATGGGCACGCCGCCTCCCGCGCCGCTGCCATCCAGAGGTCCGGTCGAGCCGGTACTCGCCCGAGGACGCCATCTGGCCCACGCATGGCCCACCCGAGTCAGCTGACGTTGCTCCCCGGGGAACGCTATTGCGGCACGCCGTCGAGGTGTCCACCGGATCCCGAGTCGGTCGGCTCCGTGATCGTCGACGTTGGCACTTGCCGGTGGGCGGGCTGCGGTGAAAGCGGCAGTCGCGGGAGCGGTGTGCACAGTGCCAGGTCGGGACGGACGCGCCGTGCAGGTCGGGCCGTCGCGCGGGAGGTGAGTCGTGACTATTCTCCTGCTATTGAACGGCTGCCATTGAACGGCGATGTCGGCTTGGAGTCTGCTGTTCCCCTTCCACCGCCTTTCCCCTTCCAGGAGCGTTCATGACAACCGATTGGCTACCTGACGCGGCGAAAGGTCGCGACGACCACGCCTTGGAGCGGGTTCCACAGCGGGCCAGGTACCCGTGGATCTCGGTCGCGGCTCAGCGGTTCGGCCAGATGTCCGACCTCACGACGTTCCTGATCGGGGCCACCCTGGGGTTCGGGATGACCTTCTGGGACGCGTTTCTCGCCCTCACGTTCGGAGCGGTGATCATCGAAGTGGTCGCGGTCGTCATCGGCATCGCCGGCCAACGCGAAGGACTCTCCACATCGATCCTGACGCGCTGGACCGGCCTGGGACAGGTCGGTTCGGCGCTGCTGGGTCTGGCCATCGCGGTGAGCCTGGTGGGCTGGTTCGGGATTCAGAGTCAGCTTTCCGGGCGGAGTCTGGAGAACCTCCTCGGCGGGCTGCCCGAGTGGGGATGGTCGCTGCTGTTCGGTCTCGTGGTCACCGTGATCGTGGTGTACGGCTTCCGTTGGATGGCCTGGA
>JBOHSD010000136.1:0-1201 GCA_050733075.1 Gemmatimonadales bacterium | reverse complement strand
GGGTGGGTTGTGCGAAGCGGCCGCGAAAGGGGGCGGCCGGAGGCCGGTCAGAAGGCGGGCACCACGCTGCGAATCGACCATTCGTGAAGCGCCCCCGGCGACATTGGAGGATTGGCCACGCCTGGGGGTATCCATTTAACCGGAGTTACCACCAGAAAGGCGCCGCCATGGACGGTTCGCAGGAGGGCGTTCCAGACTCGGGGGTTTCCCGCGGGTCCGTGGCGGAGGAACCTGGCGTGGCCGCGGATCGGCGATGAGATCCCGATAGCGAACTGGGTCATGGCCGATTGCCAGCTGGAGGACTCGATAGAAGACCATCCCGCGGCTCCGGGAGCGGCGGCGATTGAATCGGAAGACGAACTCATCCAGGTAGCTCGGGAGATGCACGGCATGAATCGATCCTGGATGCGTCCCCAGGAGCCAGCGCTGGACCAACGAGGCTACTCGGTGTACGGCAGGGAGCAGCTTGCCAGGATCCTCGCCGCGGGCCTTGGCCGCTCGCTGGCTGCGAGGATGATGGACGTAGCCAAGGTTTGAGAGCCCGTCGTAGCCGTGCCAGCCATCAGTGATGACCGTCGCACCGCGCTCAACGTGAGCGGTCACGAACCCGTGCAGCGAGGCGGCAGACCCATCGGAAACCGGAGCCATTCTGCAACGGCCCATGCCCTTCGGCTCACGGACCTCCACTGCGATTGCGGTCAGCACTTTCTTCCCCGGGGCTCGACCCCTGTGGCCCGGCTCCTCACCACCGATCCAGGTCTCATCCACCTGCACGATCCCGCTCAGTCGGTCTCGTCCGGGACGAACCAACACGGACCGCAGTCGGTGCAGCATCGCCCATGCGGTCTGGTACGAGCCGATCTCCAGGGTCCGCTTCAGGCCCAAGGCCGACACCCCGTCCTTCGCCGTCGCAAACATCCAGCAGGCGGTGAACCACACCGTGAGCGGCGTGCGCGTGCGATCGAAGATCGTCCCTGCGGTCCCCGACGTACGCCGGCCGCATTCCGAACACATGAACCGGCCGTCGCTCAACCGCCAACCGCCGGCGCCGCCGCAGCCAGGACAGATGAAGCCGTCTGGCCACCGCAGCCACTCGAGATAGTCGAGGCAGTCGGCGTCGGTCCTGAACCAGGCTTGGAACTCGCCCAAGGACCCCGGATAGTGCACGCCCCCAAAAGGATAGCCCATCGCAGCAAGGTAT
>JBOHSD010000135.1:0-1208 GCA_050733075.1 Gemmatimonadales bacterium | reverse complement strand
GTGCAAACCTGATGGGGTTTCTGGGCTTTAGAGTGCCTTTCAAAACCGGCATTCGGTCTGGAGGTAGTTGTAGCAGATGAGCGCGCAGCCCAGGGTCAGGAAGGCCTGATGGATGTCGGCCCGGCGCTCATAGCGGACCGTCAGGCGGCGGTAGCGACTGAGCCAGGCCAGGGTGCGCTCGACCACCCAGCGATGGCGCCCCAGCCGGGCGCTCGACTCGATCCCGCGGCGCGCGATGCGGCTCTGGATGTGGCGGCGGGTCAGCGCCCGGCGGCAGCGCGGATGGTCGTAGGCCTTGTCGGCATGGAGCTTGGCCGGGCGGGTGCGCCGCTGTCCGGAGGGCCGTTTGATGGGCGGGACGGCATCGAGCAGCGCTTCGAGCACCATGCTGTCCTGCCGGTTGGCCCCGGTCACCAGCGCCGCCAACGGCACGCCGCGCCGATCGGTGATCACGTGGCGCTTGGTACCGGCCTTGCCGCGATCGGTTGGGTTCGGTCCCACCGCGGCGCCCCCCTTTTGGCCGGGACACTGGCGCTGTCCAGCGCGGCCCGGCTCCAGTCAAGCCGATCCGCTTCCCCCAAGCGGTCGAGCAGGGTCTGGTGCAGCCGCTCCCAGACCCCAGCCGCCTGCCAGTCGCGCAACCGTCGCCAGCAGGTCACCCCGGAGCCACAGCCCAGCTCGCGCGGCAGCAACTCCCAGGGGATGCCGGAGCGCAGCACAAAGAGGATGCCAGTCAGGCAGGCGCGGTCCGGCACGCGGGGACGACCCCCCTTGGGCTTGGGCGGTTCGGGCGGCAGCAGCGGTTCAACAATGGCCCACAACGCATCGGGCAGGAGAGGTTTGCTCATCCCTCCGGTTTACCACGTCCTCCCCCGGTTTTGAAAGGCACTCTAAAGCTCAGGTTCAACGCGGACGATTGGGATTACGCTGAGCTCGAAACCGGCGACACCATCCTCGCTTTCGCTGCAGAGCGGATGGCTGATGTGGTGGGCATAACGATCACGCCGAACCGGGCGGATGCGACCGCAGCCGGCATCGAGATCGCCCTGGTGACCGAGCAGGTGCCCGATGCCTACGCCAGGGCGGTTGAGGTTGGCGCGACCGCCGTTGCCGAGCCGCACCAGATGCCGTGGGGCCAAACCGTCTCCTACGTCCGCGATCTCAACGGCGTCCTCCTCGAAATCTGCTCTCCCGTCAGTGGCTAGGGA
>JBOHSD010000134.1:0-1245 GCA_050733075.1 Gemmatimonadales bacterium | reverse complement strand
ATCAGGTACTCGACCGTCCGACTAGAGCGATTCTCATAAGAGTTGTCCATTGAAGTGATAGCCGGCATGTCGGAACCAGTGGACAGCGTCCGTGGCCGAGATGGTGGCGAGCGCCTCGGCGATGGCCGACTCCAAGGCGTCCTGGGTCCGGGCCTGGATCCGCCGGAGGACCGTCTTGAGCTTGCTGAAGGCCTGCTCGATCGGGGTGAAATCCGGCGAGTAGGCCGGCAAGAACAGCAGCATCGCCCCCGCCCGCTCGATCCGGGCTCGGATATCCGCTCGCTTGTGAACGCTCAAGTTGTCGAGGATGACGATCTGGCCGGGCTGCAGGGTGGGGACCAGGACCTGTTGGACGTAGGACGCGAAAGCATCGCCATCGAGCGGCCCCGCGAGCGTCATGGGGGCTTGGAGGCCAGCCTGGGTGAGGGCGGCGACCAGCGTCGTGTTGTGCCGGTAGTTCCGGGGTGCTGCCCCCTGAGCCCGTACCCCTTTCGGCGCACGTCCATAGCGGGGCGTCAAGGTGATATTCGCGCTCGATTCGTCAACGAAGACGAATCGGGTGGGATCGAAGTCGGCGATCTGCTTCCGCCAGGCGGCCCGCTCAGTCTCGTCCCGCTCGGTGGCCACCAGCGACTTTTTTTCCAGGTCCAGCCCAACCGCTGGATCGCCCGGCTCATGGTGGCTGGACTGACCCGGACGCCCTGGGCCTGCTGCCAGAGCTGGCAGTGTTGGGTGAGGGTCACGTCGGGATGGGCACGGAGTTGGGCTGCCAACTGAGCATCCTGCTCGCGGGAGATCTGCCGGGGACGACCCGGGATGGGCTTGGCCGCGAGGGCACCCGACTCCGCGAGTTGCTTGAGGTAGCGATCCACCGTGCGGACGCTCACGCCGAACACGTCGGCTGCCTCGGCTTTGCTGATACCTGACCGCACCGCCTGGACGAGATGCGTGCGCAGATCGAGGGAGTAAGCACGCATGGCAAGCACCTCCTTGATCCCCCGATCATGCCACCCCGTCAAGACTTCCGCAAACCGCTCTAATGCGCGGGTGCAAAAGTTGCGGCTCAAGGGCCGACGTGCGGAGGCCATGGCGCTGCGCAGGCAGCTCCGTCGGCTTCCCACGCACGACCCAGCTGATCCCAACTACCGGCGTCTACGCTACGTCCGTTACGCCGACGACTTCCTCCTCGGTTTTGCGGGGCCACGCTCGGAGGCCGACGAGATCAAGGCGCAGTTAGACGAGTTC
>JBOHSD010000133.1:0-1257 GCA_050733075.1 Gemmatimonadales bacterium | reverse complement strand
GGGCGGACTTTATGTATGCAGATATCTTTTTCGGGGGTTACATGCGTTGACGGCGCGGGTAGGGAGAGGGCTTTTTCAGAGCGAGCGGGGGTCTTGGCCCATTGGAAGGCCAATACCGAGTCACGGCTTTGCCATAGGGAGGTTCCGGTCTCCTCTTTGGAGTGGATGGAAGTGAATGAACGTTGTCGGCAGGCGCTATCCCGATTGGCCCGCCGGGCTGAATACGGCGATCACATGCATGGTGGAGCGACACTTCGGGCAGTGAACGGCGGGCCTGGGCTTGGGTGCTGCGGCTTCAATCACCACCTGCAACACCAGTTGGACCAGGGTCAGCAGCCGCCTGGCGTTACCGTGCAGAAAGCCGTAGTCCCGCACCCGGCGAAAGCCCTTGGGCAGAACGTGTTGAAGGACCAGCCACAGGAAGTCCTCGCCCCTAAGCGTTCGGTATCGGGTTTCGCCTGTCGTGCCCTGGGTGTAGCGGAACGTCACCAGGCCGTCTCGGTCGGCCACGATGTGGCTTTCACCGATCACACCCCGGTAGAGGTACCGCGACAAGTATTCCAGAGCGGGGCGGCCTTTGGCGATGTGCTTGCAATGGACCACCCATTTTTCCGGTACGTCCGGGATCGGCGGGCCTTCGGCCTTTATCGCGGCGAGGAAGCGGGCACGAAACACCTTGGCCAGGGCGAAGGCGTTGAACAGGTACTTGCCCTTGGCCTTCTTCCATTGCCTTGTGGCCCGATCCACGCCGCCGCCGGGCACGATGACATGGCAGTGCGGATGGTAATCCAGACTTCGGGAGTGGGTATGCAGCACGGTGGTCATGCCGATCTCGCTGCAAAGCCGTTTCGAGTCGAGGCCGAAGTCCTTCAGCGTGCCGGCGGCCGTGGCGAGCAGGAGGCTGTAGACGTGTTTCTGATGGCACCAGGCCAACCCTCTGAGCGCATAGGGTAAGGGGAACGTCACCATGAAATACTCGACCGGCAAGAGCTTTTCCCGCTGCCGCTCCAGCCACTGGGTAGCTTCATGGTTCTGGCACTGGGGGCAACTGCGGTGACCGCAGGAGCGCGGGTGTTTGAACTGCTCGGCACACTCGCTACAGTGCCACAGCACCTCGCCGGCATCCGGCGTGCGGCACCGCTTCATCGCCTCGATGGCGCGCAGTTGCCCGGGCGGCAGACGGTCCTCATACTTGGCCTTGAAGGGTGCTTCATAGTGTTCGATGATGGAGGCCGGTTTCACGGCTACAGCCTCCGC
>JBOHSD010000132.1:0-1288 GCA_050733075.1 Gemmatimonadales bacterium | reverse complement strand
GGCTCCCTCTTCTCCTTCGATCGTCGCTGGTCCATCTTTTTGCGGCCGCTGTCGTGCTTCTGCTTCGCCACGAGGACTCCTATCTCCGGAGGACAGAACCTTAGCACCCTAGGCTCTTGTACCCCTCACCCTGGATTGCACTTTGGTGCACGAACACATCGGGGCCGCTCCCCTGGGAGATGAAACCGTAGCCATTCTCGGAGCTGAACCACTTTACGATGCCAGTTGCCACGGCGATTCCCTCCTTCCCCCGGCGGTATTGTGCGGCATCGGATCATGTTGGCTGACTTGCACCTTCTCTGTGCGCCAGGAGGGACTCGAACCCCCAACCTTCAGATCCGAAGTCTGACGCTCTATTCAAATTGAGCTACTGGCGCTTGTTGGCGGAATACTAGACACCCCTGGTCGAGCAGCTGGAGGAGACGCTGGGCCAGTGCATAAAGGAAGGAAAGGAGCATAAGACTCGCGTGGTTTCTCGTAGGATGCCTGGGTACCGGAGAGCTTTGGGAAGCGGCAGCGTCGCGATGCTAGGGACAAGAAGGCTGCCGCGCGTGAGGAGAGGCGCGGCGACCGCAACAAGCGGCGAGAGGAGCGGGCATCCGGCGTGCTCGAGGCCGGGACTCCCCGAGCTCCGTCAGACGTGACGGAGAGGCAGAGGACGCCGAGAGCAGCCGCGTCAGCGGCGACCCCGACGAGACGACCTAGCCCCACCGGGACAGGTGGCACAAGAGCAAGATCTCCTTTTCTGGCGGTCGCGAGTCCTGGCGGCGGCGAGCATCTAGCTGCCGTTCAACGGCCTCCGGTGCCGCCGCCGCCGCGAGAGCTGCTCGAAGCTGAGGTTGGAACGTCATGGCGCATGCCCAATGAGGACCTCCTCGGCCTTCTCGATCGACTCCACGTAGTTGCGGCCCCGCCGCTCTCCCAGGTATCGGACGGCAATCCTCACCCGGGCCTCGTCCGGGCCCTCTTACCGGGCGTGAAGTTGGGTACTGCTTACCGGGCGTGAAGTTGGGTGCTGCGACTAGCCTCTTCGTCTAAGCACCTGCCGAAGGCCTCTTCGGTACAGGGGTGGAGCGAGGAGTCGGAACAGCTGGAGGGCGGCGAGCGACCTTGGGACGGACACTTCGGGTGCTATGCCTTCCTCCACCACCCGGACAATCACGCCCGCAACCCGCTCGGGCCGCATTAGCAGATGGCGGGGCATCCCGCGTTGTGGGAAGCCTTCAGTCTCCACCAAGCCCGGGTTCACGGCTGTGACCCGGACGCGCGGTGCCAGCTCTGCGTGGAG
>JBOHSD010000131.1:0-1298 GCA_050733075.1 Gemmatimonadales bacterium | reverse complement strand
CCGACGGAGCTCGGAAGATGAGCAAGACCTACGACAACCACATCGGTGTCACGGACCCGCCGGAGCAGATGTTCGGCAAGCTGATGAGCATCCCCGACTCCGTCATGGGCGAGTACTTCCTGCTGCTGCTCGGCGAAGAGCTCGATCCCGGGCGCCATCCGGGCGAGGCCAAGCGCGAGCTCGGGCGCCGGCTGGTCGATCGCTTCCACGGCGATGGCGCAGGCACCGCGGCGGAGGCCCGTTTCGACCAGGTGCATGTGAGGCGCGAGCTGCCCGACGACGTCCCCATCGCCCGGATCTCCGCCAGCGACGGGGAGGCGGTGCATCTGCCGGCGTTGATCGCGGCCGAGTTCGAGCTCACGACCAGCGAGGCTCGGCGGCTGATCCAGCAGGGAGGGGTGCGGTTGGACGGCGAGGTCGTGGCGGCGGACACGCTGGACCGCGAGCTGGACGACCTCGCCGGCCGCGTGCTCCAGGTCGGCAAGCGCCGCTTTCGCCGCCTCGAACCATAAGCGGGGCCTAAAAAGCGCTTGACGCCTGGACTGTGCCTGCTACTCTCCCGCGTCCACGTTGGCCGACGGGCTTGCGGAGGGGGCCCCGGCACGGATATACTTGCTGGTCGCGCCTGAAACGGCACCGATTGCGCGAGGAACCACCTCGCGGAGCGGGAAGCGGTCTTTGAAAACTGAGCAGCGCGCGATCCGGGGGTCATGCCCCGGTCGTGACAGGTCCGACCATCGCCGGTTCGCCGGCGGTGGCAGCCAAACCCCGTCATGTCGCCCGCCACGCTTGTGTACCCGGCGGGCATCAGGCATGACGACTCTTTGTGTTTGACAGAGGAACCGGCAGCGGTTGACCCCGATGTCGGATTGAAACCCTCGAGTCACTTTTCACGGAGAGTTTGATCCTGGCTCAGGACGAACGCTGGCGGCGTGCCTAACACATGCAAGTTGAGCGACGAACCAGGGCTTGCCCTGGGGCAAAGCAGCGAACGGGTGAGTAACACGTGGGTAACCTACCCCGATAACCGGGACAACCCGAGGAAACTCGGGCTAATACCGGATGTGCTCGCCGGACACCAGTCCGGCGCGTAAAGGAAGCTTCGGCCTCCGTATTGGGATGGGCCCGCGGCCCATTAGCTAGTTGGTGAGGTAACGGCTCACCAAGGCTGCGATGGGTAGCTGGTCTGAGAGGACGATCAGCCACACTGGGACTGAGACACGGCCCAGACTCCTACGGGAGGCAGCAGTGGGGAATCTTGCGCAATGCGCGAAAGCGTGACGCAGCAACGCCGCGTG
>JBOHSD010000130.1:0-1306 GCA_050733075.1 Gemmatimonadales bacterium | reverse complement strand
GCGTCCGAGAGAACGATGAGGAGCCGGGTCGGAAGCGGCAGCGTCCCTCCGAGCTGCGCGTACAGGTCCTTGAACGTCGGGACCACGAACAGGAGCATCGCCGTCAGGATCAGGAAGACCAGGACCACCACCACGATCGGGTAGGTCATGGCCGACTTGATCTGCCGGCGCAGCGACACCTCGCGCTCGAGGTTGTCGGCCAGACGAACGAGGACCGAGTCCAGGGTCCCGGACATCTCCCCCGCTCGGACCATCGAGACGAAGAGCTCGTTGAAGGCTCTGGGGTGCTTGGCCATGGCTGCCGACAGGGAGTTGCCCTTCTCGACGTCGAGCCGCATCTCCCCCACGATCTTGGCCAGGTACTTGCTCTCGGTCTGCTCCTCGAGGATGGACAGCGTCCGCAGCAGCGGCAGCCCCGAGTTCACCATGGTGGCGAACTGCCGGGAGAACACCGACAGGTCCTTGAGCTTGGCCCGCTGCGGGAGGATGTGGAACTCGCGCTGGAGTCCGCCGGACTTGGCCTTGACCTCGAGGGGGATGTAGTGCTGCTCACGGAGCTTGGCCAGGACCAGGTCCTGGCTCTCGCCCACGATCTCGCCGGTGATCAGGGCACCGCGGCGATCGCGGACCCTGTAGGTGTAGGTGTCAGGCATGGCTCACATCCCTCCCATCCCTCCGCTGGCGCGACCCGTGCCGACGTCGCCCCGCCCGAGCATCCGGTTGAGCTCCTCCACGCTGTGGCACCGCTCGACGGCCGACTCGTACGTGATCCGGCCCCCGCGGACCAGCTCGGCCAGGTTCTGGTCCATGGTGTGCATCCCGTGCTTCGCCCCGGCCTGCATCGAGGAGTAGATCTGGTGGATCTTGGCCTCGCGGATCAGGTTCTGGATCGCCGGCGTGGCCACCATGATCTCCGCGGCCGCCACCCGCCCCATCCGATCCGACGACGGCAGCAGCTGCTGGGTCACCACGCCCTGAAGGGTCACGGCCAGCTGGACCCGGACCTGCTGCTGCTGGAACGGCGGGAACACGTCGATGACCCGGTCGATGGTCTGGGGAGCGTCCTGCGTGTGCAGGGTGGCGAACACCAGGTGGCCCGTCTCCGCCGCGGTCAGGGCCGTCTGGATCGTCTCCAGGTCGCGCATCTCACCCACCAGGATGACATCCGGATCCTGCCGAAGCACGTGTTTCAGTGCCTCGGCGAAGGAATGGGTGTCGTGGCCGACCTCACGCTGGTTGACGATGCACCGCTTGTGGCGGTGGAGGAACTCGATGGGGTCCTCCACCGTCATGATGTGCTCGTCGC
>JBOHSD010000129.1:0-1334 GCA_050733075.1 Gemmatimonadales bacterium | reverse complement strand
CTGACCGCTGAATTCACGGAATAGTCACTGGAGAGCCGGATACTCGGAAACGGGTCCGTCCGGTTCGGAAGGGGGGCACTGGAAAAGGACCTGCTCGGCAGGCACCTCGCCAGTGTCCTACCTTGTGATCGCGGCGCGCACCCATCCCTCATCACGGGTGGGGAACTCCTGGATCGGATTGGTCTCGCCGGTCGGGAGGCCACGGTGAAGAACTGCGGCGTAACCGTGGCGATGCCGCAGGGGCAAAGCTGGCCACCTCACCCGACGAACGGTTCGCGGTGAACGTGGGAACCACTCTGGGGCTCCCGACCGCTCCCGCCCTCCTGGCGGGTACGGCGGGTAGACGCGTCGTCCGTCGACGGCCTGGGGGTGGGGCGGAGGGTCGGTAGTAGTCCGAGGGCGGGAAAGCCGTCCACATGGCGAAGCGGCCCAGCGGGTTCATGCAGGTGAGGAACTGCAAAGGGACGGAGACGCTGGTGAATACCGGTGAGCCGTGGCCACATCCGGATGAGGCGTGGCCACGGGTACGACGGATGCAGACCAAGCTGCACCGATGGGCGACCGATGATCCCGGTCGCCGGTTCGATGACCTTTTCAACCTCGTGTATCACCCGGACTTCCTGGCCGTGGCGTGGGAACGGGTGCGGTGTAACAAGGGGGCACGCACGGCCGGAGTGGATGGGGTCGCCCCGGCGCTGATCGCCGTCGACCCCGACATCGTGGTGGCCTTCCTGAGCGACGCGCGGGAGCGGTTGAAGTCCCGCACGTTCGCTCCGCTGCCGGTGCGGGAACGCATGATTCCCAAGCCCGGCGGTGGGGGCAAGCTCAGGAGGCTGGGTATACCCGCCGCGATGGACCGGCTGGTGCAAGCCTCCCTCGTGCTGGTCCTGGAGCCGATCTTCGAGGCGGATTTCAAGCCGGTCAGCTACGGCTTCCGCCCGAATCGTCGGCCCCTGGACGCGATCGCCGAGGTGCAACGCTTCGCCACCCAGGGATACCACTGGGTGTTCGAGGCCGACATCACGGCGTGCTTCGATGAGATCTCACACTCCGCGTTGTTAACGCGGGTGCGGCGTCGGGTCGCGGACAAGCGGGTCCTGGCCCTGGTTAAGGCGTTCCTGAAGGCGGGAATCATGTCCGTTGACGGCGCCGTCCGGGACTCGGACTCCGGCACACCCCAGGGTGGGTTATGCGCAGCTGCGCATAATCCGCCCTATGAGCAGCGCTGGATTATGCGCAGCGCCGGACTGTTGCCGCTGGTGAGGGCGGTGGTGGTGACCGGACGCTGCGCATAATCCCGGGCGCGGTCAGAGGTTGGCGAGCCAGCTGAGCAG
>JBOHSD010000128.1:0-1341 GCA_050733075.1 Gemmatimonadales bacterium | reverse complement strand
TTTCTGCTCTTCTTCCCCGCCCATCCGTTCGATCAGGGGGCAGCCGTCGTCATCGACGGCGACCTGTAGCTGGTGGCAGTAGCGAACCCCTGGATGTATAGGGGTTGGCACAATTCGGGCGAAACGGAGGCCGAAGGGGCGGGTCTCGGGGGAACCTGGCCCGTCGGAGGTGACTACTGCGCGCAGGCTATAGCGCAGGCTGGCCGAGGACAGCGGAGTGTCCAGGGTGTCTTCGCGGGTCGGATCGGCTACGCTAAACATTCTCTCTGCCCTTTCCAGAATCTGTAAAATAGGTGAGCACTATCAGATCCTCGGAGTGGACACCAAATCCACGATGAGCCGCAGTGCTCCGAGAAGTGTTTGACTACGCTGATGTCGGGTGGAGCAAGTAGCCGAACTTGGCGTCGAAGTCCTTGACCTGCGCGGTGTTGGCGTAGGGCTGCACGGCCTTCCTTGGCAAGTGCAGATTGGCCCGCGTGGTAGTGCGCCTCAGCATCAGACCACCAGTAAATCCACGGTGGCTCGGCAGCGGGATCAATGGCAGACGTAAGTTCGAACATCCGGCCTCGCGCCCGATCGGCGGCAGCCGCATCACCGACGTACGCGGCCGAGGTGGTGAGACGGCCCTGGATCCAGGCCGCAATTGCCGGGGTGAGGTCCTTGGCGCCAGTCAACGCAGACTCGGCCAGCCGCACCGCGTCCCGCGGATCCCACGGGTGGTGCAGACCGTCGTCGGCTGGAACGTAGAGCGCGCCCACGCTCATCTGCCACCCCAAGGATGCCAGGGTCACCGACCCCTGGAGATGACGTGACAACAGCGCACACACCAGCCCGGGCCAGGGCTGGCGGGGAGCGCACGGCCGGGTCGCCGACGAGCGGGCAATCAGCCACCGCCGGGGCGTCTTGGGATGCATCTCCGGGACCGAGAGCCGCAGCGAGCGGGCCAGCCTGTTGAGGTGGTAGGCGAGCTGCTCCGGGCTCCAGCCCAACCGGGTCAGATAGCCGATCAGCGTGACGTTGGTCACGGGCTCGGGTGTCGGGTTCAGCTCACTCACGACGCTCCTCGGGTTTCCGCAAGTTTGGTGGACCCACGGTAATCGCCCGAGTGCGCATCGCCGAGCGCCATTCGGAGCCGAATGGCAGTCTGGCGGCGCGGCTGGACAGCCATTCGGAGCCGAACCGCGGTTTTGGGCGACCGCTGAGGGCTATTCGGAGGGCGTGCGTCCGCTAGTGAGCTGCCATAGCGGGCATGGGAACCGAGGGACAGGCCACCACCACGGCGGGCACCTACGAGCGGGTGAGCCGGGTCAAGGACGACCGGGAGGACGCGCGGGACCGGGA
>JBOHSD010000127.1:0-1343 GCA_050733075.1 Gemmatimonadales bacterium | reverse complement strand
GGGCTAAGGAGATGCGTAACAATTAATTGATACATCAGGAGGTGGCTTCGTCCCTTGGATGGGATCGGCGGCCTCGGAAGACGACAAACGTTGGCTCGCCGTCTTGGCGACGCTTCCCGAGAAGCAGCGTCGCTGGATGGCCGGGTCGAAGGCCATCGAGTTGGGGCGCGGGGGACTCGCGCGGGTGACGCGGCTGACGGGTTTCTCCGTGAACACGATCCGCAAAGGAATGGCGGAGGTGCGGGCCGGACTCCCCGAGGAGGAACCGGAGCGGCAGCGGGCGCCCGGCGCCGGCCGCAAGTCCGTGGAGGAGAAAGACCCGGGTCTGCTGCGGGCGTTGGACCAGCTCCTGGACGACCATACCGTGGGCGACCCGATGAGCCCCGTCAAGTGGACGCACAAGTCCCACGATTGGCTGGCCCGCCAATTGCGGCGGCAAGGCCACCGCGTGGCGCCCAAGACGGTGGGCCGCCTCCTGGGCGTCCTCGAGTATTCACCCCGGGGCAACGCCAAGGACAAGGAGGGCCGTTCGCCGCCCGAGCGCGACGCCCAGTTCCGCCACATCAACACCGAAGTGGAGCGGTTCCACGCCGCGGGCAACCCCGTCCTCAGCGTGGACTGCAAGAAGAAGGAACGCGTCGGGAACTTCAAGAACCCTGGAAAAGCGTACCGGAAACGCGGCGACGTCCGCCGCGTCAACACGTACGATTTCCCCCGCCTCGCCGTGGGCCAGGCCAGCCCGTACGGCATCTACGACCAGTTCCGGAACATGGGTTTCGTCAACGTGGGCGTCAGCGGCGAGACGGGCGAGTTCGCCGTGGACTCGCTCCGGTGGTGGTGGCGGGACTATGGCCGCCGCCACTATCCCCGCGCCACGGGCCTGCTCGTGTGCGCCGACTCGGGCGGAGGCAATTCGGCCCGTCGCAACGACTGGAAAATCCACCTCCAGCGCTTCGCGGACGAACTCGGGTTCCCCATCACCGTCTGCCACTACCCGCCCGGCACCAGCAAGTGGAACAAGGTCGAGCACCGCCTGTTCAGTTTCATCAGCGTCAACTGGCAGGGCGTTCCCCTCGAGACGTACGCGATCATCCTCAACCTCATCCGGGCCACCCGCACCCGGACGGGCCTGCGTGTCAAGGCCCGCCTCGACCGGAAGACGTACCGGAAGGGCGTCAAGATCCCGAAGGAAGCACTCGCCGCGCTCCAGTTGCGCCGCGACGCGAAGATGCCCCAGTGGAATTACACCATCCTTCCCCGGAGGAAGCGGCCCGCTCGAAGCCGCCGGTAAGTATCACCTAATTCTGGCGCGACCCCTAAGGCGGATTTTCCCCCCACCAGCC
>JBOHSD010000126.1:0-1349 GCA_050733075.1 Gemmatimonadales bacterium | reverse complement strand
GTGCAGCGGGAGCGCCGTTCGGTCGCGGGCCATACGCGACGGGTGGTGGTGACGATCATCGGCGGTCTCTTGTTGGGCGCCGGCGTCATCTTGTCGCTACCGCTCGTGCCCGGGCCGGGGTTCCTGCTCCTGATTGCCGGGTTTGCGGTCCTCGCATCCGAATACGACTGGGCCCAGGATTTGCGCGACTGGGCGTACGACCGGTACCGGCAGACCAGGCGCCGGCTGCAGAGTCGCAAGAACAAGTGAACGACGAGGACTTCATGCGCCTTGCTCTGGCCGAGGCGAAGAGTTCGGCGGAGCACGGCGACGTTCCGATCGGGGCTGTGGTGGCCGTAGGGGGCGAGGCCGTCTCCGCGGCTGGCAACGAGCGGGAGCTTCGAGGTGACCCCACCGCCCACGCGGAGATCTTGGCGCTGCGCGCCGCCGCGGAGGCGCGCGCGACCTGGAGGCTGGACGACGCCACCGTTTACGTGACGCTGGAACCCTGTGCGATGTGCGCCGGTGCGCTGGTGCTCGCTCGAGTGGCTAGATTGGTCTACGGGGCCCAAGACCCGAAGGCGGGGGCCGCGTACTCCCTCTACAACATCGTCCAGGATCCCCGCCTCAACCACCAGGTTGAGATCACGACCGGGATCCTCGAAAAGGAATGCACCGATCTTCTCCAGGGTTTCTTCGCAGGGCGCCGCATGTAGGCTGCCTGCCGGTGGGGTGCCGGAGCGGCCGAACGGGACCGCCTCGAAAGCGGTTGCGGGTCTAACGGCCCGCCGTGGGTTCAAATCCCACCCCCACCGCCGTTTTGTCTGCACATTCCGGCGCTTTTTTGCCGTCGTTACACTGCCTTCGGAGACGTGCGGGAGTGGACTAACCGGCACGCCTGGAGAGCGTGTGGCCCCGTAAGGGGTCCAAGGGTTCGAATCCCTTCGTCTCCGCCACCCTGGAGTGCCGACTTGCATGTGAAAGGCGCAATACGCCCCTGAGATGCAACTCGGCAACGGGCAACTATCCTTTGCGTGGGCCGTGCTAGGTGGGGGGCTCGGGGTCCCCTGTATCGGAAACCCTCGACACGCCGGACCGAATGCCCTTCTGCGGCCCCTGAGGGACCGGGCAGCCCCCGGCAAGCAGCGTCGATGGTCGGGTCCTGCGCGACCCGGAGCCGTGAACCCGGTCAGGCCCGGAAGGGAGCAGCCGTAAGCGGTGTACCGGGTGCGCCGCAGGGCCACCCGGCCGGAGCCGGCTACCGGGAAAGCGCCGGCCTTTCCGGGGTCAACGTTGGGGCACGGCCCTTTTCTCGAACTGTTCGCTTGCAGACGCGTATATATGTCCGGTGAGAGCGAACAGTTCGAGGT
>JBOHSD010000125.1:0-1359 GCA_050733075.1 Gemmatimonadales bacterium | reverse complement strand
GCGGTTTGCCCGCCGTCCCTTGCGCCATTGGCGCGAGCGTGCCATCGAGGGCATTCTATTCCTCGCCGCCTTCTCGGCGGTGGCGACGACCATTGCCATCGTCGCCATCCTGGTTTATGAGTCGCTAGGCTTCTTTGAGCATGCGCCGCTGTGGGACTTCCTGACCGACACCCAGTGGTCCATCCTGTTCGCCGAGAAGCACTATGGGATCCTGGCGCTCATATCATCCACTTTGGTGGTGACAGGAGTGGCCCTGCTGGTGGCCGCGCCGCTCGGCACCATCATCGCCATTTACCTGAGCGAGTTCGCCCCCCACAAGGTGCAGGAGACCATCAAACCGACGCTGGAGCTCCTGGCGGGGGTGCCCACTGTGGTGTATGGCTACTTCGCCCTCCTGCTCGTAACCCCCGTGCTGCAGAACTTCTTGCCCGATCTCCCGGGCTTTAACCGGCTGAGTGCAGGCATCGTGATCGGCGTTCTGATCATCCCCCAGTTGAGCTCCCTCAGCGAGGATGCCATGCGCGCTGTGCCCATGGCCCTTCGCGAGGCCTCCTATGCCATGGGCGCCACGCGCTTTCAGACGGCCATCAAGGTGGTATTGCCCGCGGCGATCTCCGGCATCGTGGCCGCCTACATACTCGGGATCTCGATCGCCATCGGTGAGACCATGGTGGTAGCGGTGGCCGCGGGCCAGCAGCCCAACTTCTCCTGGAACCCCATGGAACCCGGCGCCACCATAACCGCCTATATCGCGCAGGTAAGCCTGGGGGATCTCCCCCACGGTAGCCTTGAATATCAGAGTATCTTCGCGGCGGGCTTAGTGCTTATGATCATGACCCTGACACTCAACGTCACGGGGCATCTAGTGCGTAGGCGCTTCCGGGAGGTTTACTGATGCCGCCGCAGGATGTCCAGGAGATCCGGCAACTGGTTGCCCGGCGCAAGCGCTGGGATAAGGTCTTCGCCATCCTCGGTCTCCTGTCCATGATGGTGGGCGTAATGACCCTGCTTGCCCTCATCATCGAAATGGGCATAGACGGTAGCGGGCGGCTGTCGTGGGATTTTTTCACCTCTTACCCGTCGCGCCGTGCCGAGCGGGCCGGCATCCTCTCGGCTTGGGTCGGCACCGCGCTCGTCATGCTGGTCACCGCCGCGGCCGCGATCCCCCTGGGCGTCATGGCCGGGATCTACCTGGAGGAGTACGCACCGCGCAATTGGCTGACCAATCTCATCGAGATCAACGTGACCAATCTCGCCGCGGTGCCTTCCATCGTCTACGGCCTGCTAGCGCTGGGACTGTTTGTGTACCAGCTCGACTTCGGCCAGAGCATTCTTTCCGCTGGCCTGACCCTGGCCCTG
>JBOHSD010000124.1:0-1367 GCA_050733075.1 Gemmatimonadales bacterium | reverse complement strand
GGACGCCAAGCCGCCATTGAAGCCCGCTTGGCCCGTCGGCATCTCTCCCCCGGTGGGCTGGTGCTCTTCGACCTATCCAGTTCTTGGGTGGAAGGCCGCCACAACGCCCTGGCTGCCCTGGGCTATACGCGAGATGGCCGCCGCGGGAAGGCGCAGATCAACTATGGGCTGGTAACCGACCGAGACGGGCGTCCGGTGGCGGTGCGAGTCTTCGAGGGCAACGTCGCCGACCCGACCGCCTTTAGTGCTGCGGTCGAGGACGTCCGGCACCGCTTCGGCCTCGATGAGGTGGTCTTGGTCGGCGACCGGGGGATGATCACCTCGGCCCGCATCGCCCAGCTGAAGACGCTGGAGGGCGCAGGGTGGATTACGGCGCTGCGCGCCCCCCAGATCAAGCAGCTGGCCGAGGCCGGCTCGATCCAGCTGTCCCTGTTCGACCAAGGCCCTCTGGCCGAGATCGACCACCCCGACTATCCCGGCGAGCGGCTGGTGGTCTGTCGCAACCCCGCCTTGGCCGCCGAGCGGGCCCGCAAGCGGGCTGAGCTCCTGGAGGCCACCGAGGCGGCACTGGGTAAGGTGGCCGCCTCGGTGGAGGCCGGCCGTCTGAAGGATCCGGCCAAGATCGGGGTGCGGGTCGGGCGGGTGGCACACCGGTTCAAGATGGCCAAGCACTTCCGCTGGGAGATCGCCGAAGGCTCCTTCACCTACCGCCGGAGACAAGAAGCGATCGAGGCCGAAGCCGCCTTGGACGGCATCTACGTGGTACGCACCAGCGTTCCTGCCACCACTCTCGACCCCGCCGGGGTGGTGGAGGCTTACAAACGGCTGCGGCTGGTGGAACAGGACTTCCGCAGTCTGAAGACCATCGACTTGGAGCTGCGCCCCATCTACCACCGACTCGAGCAGCGGGTGCGGGCCCACGTCTTCATCTGCATGCTGGCCGCCTACCTGACCTGGCACCTGCGTCGGGCCTGGGCGCCCCTGTGCTTCACCGACGAGGAGCCGCCCGATCGCCGCACCGAGCCCGTCGGTAAAGCCGAGCGCTCGCTCGCCGCCCAGCGCAAGGCCTCTACCCGTCGCACTCCCGACGGCCGTCCGGCGCACAGCTTCGCCACGCTGCTCGATCACTTGGCCACGCTGACCCGCAACACCGTCCGCCTCGGCGATCAGCCCACCACCATCGAGATGCTGGCCACCCCCACCGCCACCCAACGCAGGGCCTTTGAGCTGCTCGGCACCACTGTGCCGCTGCAGCTGACGTAGCCAGCAACGCACCAGCCCCGTCACGCATTACCGCAGGTCAGCGCCCCAACATCCTCACGGCCTTGGGTAACTTCGGCCTAGAAGAACTACACCTCGCTTTCCGC
>JBOHSD010000123.1:0-1369 GCA_050733075.1 Gemmatimonadales bacterium | reverse complement strand
CTCCGGCGCAGTAAAGATCGGGCCCGATCCGCGTGAGGCCGAATTCCGGATCTCCTCTCTCCGCCACAGACTGGGAGGTGGTTACCGGGCCGAGCCCGAGATCGTTGGCCACCGGTCGAACCTGCTGCGTGTGACAAAACCAGCACCCCTCCGCGGAATAGAGCTTCTGCCCGCGCACTGCCTCACCGGATAGGTCCGGGGTTTGGGGGGTGAGAGAAGGATCGATCGCGGGAAGCACGTAACCGACCGCGAGCATGGCGAGGAACAGCAAGAAGGACCCCGCCGCGGCCAGTGGGTAGGTGACGTCTCTTCCGGCTACCTCTCGGATCATCGGAACTCCTCGACCGGGGCAACCAGCTCGACCGGTCGCGGGTCGCCGCGGGCCGTCGATCGGATGACGTTCCCGGCGAACATCCATTGAGCCACCGCGAACAGAGCTGCTCCCGCGAAGACGATTCCTCGGTAGGGGCGGGCCGCGCTCAGAACCAGTTCGAACCCCCCGCCGGCGGAGAGCGGAGCTTCCAGCGCTGCTCCGGCGTGAAGCGTGAGCCCCATCGCCAGTCCGGCGGCCATGGCTCCCACTGCGACGAGCGCCGCGGCGGCGGCGCTCAACCAGAAGTGCGCGGTCACCTGGGACCGTGCGACCCAGCTCTTTCCGATCAGCCGGGGAAAGGCGAACGTCACGAAGCCTCCGGCCAGGAGCGACAGCGCGATCACGAGGGTCCAGACCTGTCCCGAAACCCAGTCGGTCGCGCCGACCACCTTGGCCACCGACCGGAACGAACCGGCCAGACCCATAGCCACGGCGCCGGCGAAGAGTGCAGTGCCGCCGGAGATGAACTTCAAGGAAGGGTTCTCGGAGAGAGACCCCCACGCTCCATGGAGAGTTCCGAACACGTTCACACTCAGGGCGACTATGGGAACGAGGAGCGCGATCGAGGCCGCGATGGATGCGGTCTCCAACGAGTCTGGAGCCGGACCAAAAACCGCACGCGCCTGAGCCGTCAGCGGCGCGCTGATGAGGAGCCACCAGAACCCGATGACCGCAAGACGGTTCGAGTACAGCGGGTTGCCCGAAGCTCTGGGAACCAGATACAGAGCGGTCCCCATCGCCGCGCCTCCCAGAAACACGTAGAGGTAGGAGTGGACTGCAAAGAGCTGGCCCATGTATCCGCGCACGCCCTCCACCGGCGCGATCGAACCGACTACCAGTGAGATGGGAGCCGCGATGATCGCTCCGGTGAAGTAGAGGAGTGAGACAAATAGCCTGGGCTCAGTGCGCCGAAGGATCGTCCGTACCACGTCGGAAGCCAGACCCAGGAGCGCCAGAACGAGAACCGCGCCGAGCCAGACCGGCAACTCCATGAAC
>JBOHSD010000122.1:0-1372 GCA_050733075.1 Gemmatimonadales bacterium | reverse complement strand
ACACGATGGTGATCGCGGTCCTAGAGCGCCGCTCCGACATCGGCCTGCGCCGGGCCCTCGGAGCCACGAGGCGCCACATCCGGGTCCAGTTCCTCGGCGAGTCGGTACTGCTTGCCGGTTTCGGCGGGATCGGCGGAGCCGCGCTCGGCGGTGTGGTGACCGCCGGCTTCGCGGCCAGCCGGGACTGGCCACTCGCGCTGCCACTGTGGGTTCTCGCGGGGGCGGCGGTCGCGACGATCCTGGTGGGCGCACTGGCCGGCGCCTACCCCGCGGCGCGAGCAGCTCGCATGTCGCCCACAGCAGCGTTAGCCACCGTGTGAAGCATGGCGACGACTCACGACAAAGGAGGAGATCTACATGCCTGACCCATCCCGCTACGCAGACTCAACGTCCGCCACCGATGACGACGGGAGGGAAGCTCCCGGCGACCACTCGAGGACCGGCAGGCCACGCTGGGTGAATGTGTCTCTACTCATCGTCATCGCCGTCGTGGTTCTCGTAGTCATCCTGATGCGCGCCGGGGTCTTCGGGGGTGAGGGCCATGGTCAGTTCGGTCCTGGACAACACGCACCCGAGGGTGGATGAGCGCCTCGTGAAACCGATGGAGAGACAGGAGGCGATGAAGATGGTGCACGGGCGTCGACAGTTGATGGGTTCGCTCCGCGCTCACCCCGCGTTCGCGTCGGCCGCACTGATCACGCTTGCGTTTGCCGGGTTAATCGGTCTGATGGTGTTTGTGATGCAGTTGCGGCCCGGTTTCATGGGCATGGCCCACGGGACTGAGCCACATCACCGTATCCATGACCTCACCTACGGGTTTCTTTTCACCACAGCGGTGGTAGGGATCCTCGCCCAGCTCCGGCGGCCGGCGAAGAACGTCGCGGGCATGTTGATGGCGCTAGTTCCTTGGGCGGCGCTCCTGCTGTCGGCAGCTCTGTCCAGAGACTCAGGGGTAATTCTGTCCACCGAGCGTCTTCTTGTGGCCGCGGGAACGGTCATCGCAGCACTGCTTCACCCGGCTGAGCGTGACTTCTTCCGTTCCTTCAGCCTCCCGCGAGTTAATTGGGTAATGCTCACACTGGTAGGCATCGCGGCCGTGCCCCTGCTCGGCTTCGCGTCCACCAACATCGGGCTGCAGGGAACCGTCGCCGACGAACATGCCGGCATGGGCCACTACGGGTTCATGGCCGCGTTTAGCTTCACCGTCATCGGAGTGGGCTTGTTGGCGAGCCTGCGGCCCGTCGGCTGGAGGCTCACCGCGTGGGTCGCCGGGTTCCTGCCAGCACTTCTCGGACTTGTCTCTGTGCTGTTTCCGGTGAGCTCGAGTCTCAGCCTTCCCTGGGCATCCGGGGCCATCGCCTGGGGCCTCGCG
>JBOHSD010000121.1:0-1384 GCA_050733075.1 Gemmatimonadales bacterium | reverse complement strand
CTCATCCAAGGCAAGCCCCGAAAAGGTGCGATTCTCACGCGCCCGGGAGATCCCCCACGATGGCATAGTCGCCGTGAAAGGCGAGCCCCCGGGCATAGCCGGGGCAGAAGGCCACGGGCTCGAAGACCACTCGTTTGAGGTCTACATACCCGAACTGCCCCCGGCCCGAATCGAGCAGCCAGAGCTTGTCTCGGTAGAGCCTCGGAGAGTGGGGCATGCTGAGGCCATCGAGGACCACGGCGTTTTGCTCCACATCGATGAGCAGCCCGCCCGCCGCCCGGTGCTCGCGCCAGCCGTCGGCCACATCGCTGCGGCCCACTGCCGTCACATAGCGCGGCACGCCCCGATCGAGCGCCACCCCGTTCAGGTGACAGCGGTCTTCCGCCGCGAGCTTGGTGATGAAAGACGGCTACCAGAGCGGAACGAAGCTATGACGCTCGCTCACGGTGGCGAGACAACTGAAAAGGGTGTTGGCGAAGACCGGGCACCCCTGCGCATCGACGGCGATGTCGTGGATGTCCAGATCCCCGGTGGTCCAGCCGAGCTGCGGCACATAGAGCCGGTCATAGCCGTGGTAGATCTCGCCCGGGCCCAGGCTATTCTCGAAGCGCCAGAGCTGGAAGAGCGTGCTGAGGTAGAGCGTCTGGCCATCGCCCCAGAGCCCCATGCAGCGGCTGAACGTGCGGTTGAAGAGGGACAGCCCGGCGGCGGGATTGAGCCCGATCAAAAAGAGCTTTCCCGCCTGATAGGTGGTGAAGGCGAGGCTCACGCGCGCCTCTGCGAGCCAGCCCGTGAAGTGGCGGGAGCAGAAGACCTCGAAGGGGGCGGTCTCGTTCCCAGGGCTCGGGGCCGAGGGCTGCCCGTCGGGGATCCGGCTCATGGTTGCGGGGCGGTAGGGTGTGGGCATAAATTCTCTCGCCGTGACTTCGAGCGTCAAGGAATGTTACCGACATTCACATCTCGACCGAGGGTGGGCGGACCGAGGTAGGGCTGGACGGACGGCATTATCTTCAAGACGCCGCCCGACGGCGAGCCCCCCGGGAAATCAGTCGTTGTTCTTCCGCCGAGCCGGCGCCCAGGACGGGATCTCTTCTTCGCTTTTGCCATATCAGTTCTCCTAGCAGCCTGTCGGACTCGCATTGAACGGTAACGGGACAAGGCGGGGCTCGCGCACGATGATGGTGACTCGGGCGGCCGTTGAGGTTCTAAGAACGACGCAATGACGATGAACGGATCGGTCCCGACCCGGTTTTCAACCTTTCAGCACCGCCATCCGACGGATGTTCCACGCCATCGTCACCAACGACCACTCCCCGCGTACGGCTTCAAGCCCCCGCAGCAGAAATTGCCGGAACCGCATCCCCGCTTTGATGATGCCGAAGAC
>JBOHSD010000120.1:0-1421 GCA_050733075.1 Gemmatimonadales bacterium | reverse complement strand
ATCCGAAACCGGCCTATTGCCGCCTCGCCGAGGCCGCCCGCATCCCGGGGAGCGAGACTGCAGTCCCTCCCGGGTGTTCATTGGGAGGATGAGTCACTGGGCTGGACCGCGCTCACGGCTAAGAACCCAAACGGGGCTGGCTGCTCTGGTGGCAGCCGCCCTGCTTGCCGTCGTTGGGCCAGCGGCGGCGACAGGCAAGACGGAGTACCGGGGGCGGATTAGCGGCTACTCTGCCGCTTCGGTCGAGTTCCGGGTACAAGGCTCGCTAACGAACCCGAGGCGTGTCCGATTCCGGGCGCTTAATGTCCCTCTCGCCTGTGAAACGGAGACGGTGCGAGCGGATCTTGGCCCGCTCAACGCCCCGTTCAGCACTTCGAGCGCCTTTGAGGGCTCGAGTTATGACACCGACGCTGCCGGGACCGAGCGCTACTTCAAGGTACGCGGGCAACTGCTGTCTCGGGGCAGGTCGAAAGGCTACTTCTATTACTTCGAGGATTCGGTTGAGCAGCCGCCTCCCGGCGTGGCCTACCAACCAGACTGCAGCACGGCCGGCGAGCGCTACCGATGGCACGCCCGCCGGCGATGAGGTGGACCGTGCCCCCGGCCACTAGGACGGGCCTGCCGCGGCGCTCCGGAGCACCGGCCGCCGCTTGCCGAGCGGCTCTCGCGGCCGTGGTGCTGGCGCTCGCGTTCACTTCTGCTCCCGGGTTGGTCGCGGCTGCTCCGAGCAAAAGCTATAGCGGGAGTGTGGTCGGGGACCCCGCGGCCACAGTGAGCTTCCAGGTCGAAACCGGTAAGTCGGGGAAACCTAAGCGGGCCAGCTTTGGGGCGGCGAACGTCGAAATGTTCTGTGATGACGGGTCAGTTCAGCGCGCAACGCCCCTCCCTATAACCCTCCGATTCAGAAGTCGCAGAATCTTTCGCGGTGAGAGCTACTCGATCGAGCCAGGGACCTCCTACGAGACGTACTACGAGGTTAGTGGCCGCCTGCTCTCAGGCGGCCGTACCAAAGGAACCATTGTGTTTATCTCCGACGTCTTTGATCCGGCCGGAACCGCCCCAGCGCCCAATCCGGACTGCAGCACCGGGCAGGAGGTAGCCTGGACCGGGCAACGCGCGGGATGAGGTAGGGTCACCGGTTGCCAAGCGCGAAGGGCTCCGCTCAGGGGATGTGACAGAAGGGTGGGATCTTTCACTGAGGCCGCCCGGTTCTGGTGGTCCTCCGGCGACGCGGCCGCGAAGCTGAAGTACTTTCCGTAAGGCTCGAATGCCGCCTGTTCTGTTCCTGAATCAGGGGGTCGCTGGCCATTCGCGCGCCTGACAGCGTGAGCGAGATATGCCAAGAACTTGCCCAAAACATGCCCAAATCTTGGGCACTTTTCGTGCCACCTTTTGGGCACGCCGCGGGGGCGGTATCCCGC
>JBOHSD010000119.1:0-1429 GCA_050733075.1 Gemmatimonadales bacterium | reverse complement strand
GGGTACCTCGAGCCCCCCTCTCCCCAGACTGCGGATCAGGCGCGGACGTTCGCGGCTAAGACACCTGTTCACGGCGGCTGGCCGTTGGTATCCGGCGGGCTCGGAGTTCACATGGGACCGTATCGTGGGAGAGCCAATAGGTTGTTGGTCCAGACGCCGTCGGCGTGAGTTCGGATGTACGGCGGCTCCGCCTCGACTATCCGAATGTTTACGGTCCGCTCGCCGTCGGTCACAAAGGCGCGGGTTCCTGGCTTGCGCAGGTATTCGATCATCTGTTCGCGTGTGCTCTGCCCACTGTCTCCGGTCTGAGGATTCGTCCAGCGCACGCGGGCAATGTGCTCGTGGGTCTCGCCTCCCTCCATGTGGACGGTCGTGACCCGAACCATGCTAGATCCTTCTCCCACCTTCCCAAGTATGCGGGAAACTCAAGCACATCATCCAGTTCCCGCACCCCGGCCTCGGGCACCGGCCACGTGGCTCCCTCATGCCTTGGAACTGGGGACCCACTCTCGCAAGTTCATGCTCGCGGAAGCGACGTACCGCGATGATCGGTCGAGGGAGCATTCCGGCCAGGTCGTCTTCTAAGAGGGGCCCGAGGACCTGCTCCCGAACCCGAACAACTGGCGCCAGCGCCGGAGGGCTCCAAGGTGGTGAATCAGTACCGAAGTCTCGCCGCCGGGCTTCGGCAACCCCACCGGTCATACTCGGGTCCTGCCGGTCGGTTCTTCAGGGTCATGGACGGGCAGGAAACGCCGTAGGGACAGAGGAGTTCCATGCCGCGGGGGGCCCCGCCGGGCGGCGGTACTTCTCGACGGTCAACGCCCGCGGCCGGAGCCGCACCGCGAGGTGATCGACATCGTCTCCGACGGCGCCTCCTGCCCCGTTCGCGTACGTATCGATACCGGCTCGCATGCGATCCTGCTGGCCCCTGGGGGGAAGCCTCTCTGGAACCTGGACGGGGATCCAGTGCAGATCGAGTGGGGACCGGACCTGTACCTCGACTATCTCTCTCCTGCGTTCAGCGCGGCTACCGCCAATCGGCTGGGGAGCACCGCGGACATTCGAGGTCGTGTACCTTGAGCCGGTGACCTGCCTGCCGAGGAGGGAGCGGCAGTGATACGTGCTCCTCGGGGAGGAGGAGATCGCCACGCCGGTCGGCCGGTTCTCGGCTCGTCGCTGGCGCTACACGGCGCTTCGCACGGGGTGGACCCGCTCGCTGTGGGTCGCCGGGGGACCTGGTGGTCTCCTACGAGGGGCTATTCGAACTGGCGGCGTACGAGCCGGGGCAGAGCGGGCCGTTCTCGCGCTAGGGCCGGCGGAGAGAGACCACCATGTTGGCGGCCATCGTGACCAGCACCCGATCCTCTGCCTTGAGCCCGTCGGGCACACCCTCCGGACCAAGCCGTGCGCTCTGCGTGCTCCCGTCGGA
>JBOHSD010000118.1:0-1440 GCA_050733075.1 Gemmatimonadales bacterium | reverse complement strand
ACCCCGCCTGGGGAGTACGGCCGCAAGGCTAAAACTCAAAGGAATTGACGGGGGCCCGCACAAGCGGCGGAGCATGTGGCTTAATTCGACGCAACGCGAAGAACCTTACCAGGGCTTGACATGCGGGGTAAAGCCGTGGAAACACGGTGCTCCTTCGGGAGCCCGCACAGGTGCTGCATGGCTGTCGTCAGCTCGTGCCGTGAGGTGTTGCCTTAAGTGGCGCAACGAGCGCAACCCCTGTTCCTAGTTGCCAGCGGGTAAAGCCGGGGACTCTAGGGAGACTGCCGGTGCCAAACCGGAGGAAGGTGGGGATGACGTCAAGTCAGCATGGCCCTTACGCCCTGGGCTGCACACATGCTACAATGCGAGGTACAAAGGGCTGCGAACCTGCAAAGGGGAGCGAATCCCAAAAAGCCTCGCTCAGTTCGGATCGGGGTCTGCAACTCGACCTCGTGAAGTCGGAGTCGCTAGTAATCGCGGATCAGCAATGCCGCGGTGAATACGTTCCCGGGCCTTGTACACACCGCCCGTCACACCACGAAAGTCGGCAACACCCGAAGTCCGTGGCCCAACCCTTTGGGAGGGAGCGGCCGAAGGTGGGGCTGGCGATTGGGGTGAAGTCGTAACAAGGTAGCCGTACCGGAAGGTGCGGCTGGATCACCTCCTTTCTAAGGAGCACTTGGCAGCGGGCCGAGCTCCGGCGAGCGCCGGAGTGACGCCCAAGCTCCCAGGTCGATCCACTGGTTATTCCGCCGGCGACAGGCCTCCCGTTCGTCTGGGTTCCTTCGGGGACCCGGGGCGGGGGCCGAGGCCGGTGGGGCACGCTGTTCGGTCCTGAGGGTGTGAGCCCTCGGCCGAGAGAGGAGTCCTTCGGGGCTCCTTTTCTCGCACGCACCTTGAGAACTTCAGAGCGAGCGCGAGCATCTGGGCCAAGTTAGAAAGGGCCCACGGTGGATGCCTAGGCGCCAGGAGCCGATGAAGGACGCGCGAGGCTGCGAAAAGCCCCGGGGAGCGGTCAACGACGCTGTGATCCGGGGGTGTCCGAATGGGGAAACCCGGCCGGGGTCATGCCCGGTCACCCAGGTCTGAATCCATAGGGCCTGTGGAGGGAACCGCCCGAACTGATACATCTCAGTAGGGCGAGGAAGAGAAAGCAACCGCGACTCCCCAAGTAGCGGCGAGCGAACGGGGACGAGCCTAAACCAGCACGGTGTCAAAGCCCGGTGGCGTTGCCGTGCTGGGGTAGTGGGACCTGCCAGGATCCTCACCGGAGGATCCAGGAAGTTACAAAGTCCGCACCTAGTCGAACGCCTTGGAAACGGCGGCCGCAGACGGTAATAGCCCGGTAGACGAAAGGCGACGGACCTTCCGGCAGTGTTCCCAAGTAGCGCGGGGCACGTGGAATCCCGTGTGAATCTGGGGGGCCCACCCCCTAAGGCT
>JBOHSD010000117.1:0-1441 GCA_050733075.1 Gemmatimonadales bacterium | reverse complement strand
GCGGCTGGCCGGTCACCGCGCCGCCGGCACCGACCGCGCGGGCACCGACAGCTCCGGGGTCGGTACCCTCGCCGGGTGCGACTGGTGATTGCGCGGTGCTCGGTGGACTACCAGGGTCGGCTGCAGGCCCACCTTCCGATGGCCACCCGACTGCTGCTGGTGAAGGCGGACGGCTCGGTGCTGGTGCACTCCGACGGCGGCTCGTACAAGCCGCTGAACTGGATGTCACCGCCCTGCCGGGTGCAGGAGGAGCCGGGTGTGTGGCGGGTGGTGAACAAGGCCGGCGAGGAGCTGCGGATCACGATCGAGGAGATCCTGCACGACACCCGGCACGAGCTGGGCATCGATCCCGGGCTGCAGAAGGACGGCGTGGAGACCCACCTGCAGGAGCTGCTCGCCGCCGATCCGACCGCGCTGGGTGACGGCTACACCCTGATCCGCCGGGAGTACGCCACCGCGATCGGCCCGGTCGACCTGCTCTGCCGGGACGCGTACGGCGGCACCGTGGCGGTGGAGGTGAAGCGCCGCGGCGAGATCGACGGCGTCAATTCTACCGAAGGGACCGCTTCCCCTCGACCCCGTCACTGGGCGGTGGAGATCAAACGCAAGGCCACGATCGATGCCGTGGAACAACTTTCCCGGTACGTCGAACTCCTCAACCGTGATCCACTTCTAACGCCCGTTGGTGGCATCCTGGCCGCTCAGTCAATCGCTCCCCAAGCGCGAACCCTTGCCGAAGACCGAGGGTTCCGGTGCGTAGTCTTGGACTATGACGAGCTGCGGGGCAAGGAGAGCAACGACCTGAGGCTGTTCTGATGACACGGTTGGCGGAATCTGCAACGGTGAGTTGCCGCGCTTCCTGGGAACGCGCGGCTCAGACCAACTGCCCTCGCGGTTAGCCTGTCAAAGACGGAGGGTATACGGTGCTGCGACAGGTGGTCGAGTCACAGATCATCAAGAGCGTCGGCTATGACCGACACACGGCGACGTTAGAGGTCGAGTTCCGGAACGGCTGGATCTACGAGTACGACGATGTGCCTCAGCGCGTGCACGCCGACTTGATGGCCGCGCCCTCTCACGGCAAGTACCTGAAGCGTCACATCGTAGAAAGGTTCGTCACGAGACGGACGCGCTAGCTGTCGAGAACCTTGTCATCGATTGCCCGGAACTTCGCCGCGCCACCGCGCTGGTACTTCGCCCTGATCTGACGGCGCTCCTCGGCCGAGAAGCGGAATGCGCTTGGGCGGCTGTCGGCGTCGCCCTGCACTGCTTCGGGGTCGAGTTCCCAGCCCTTCAACTTCGCAATGTGCTTACCTAGAGCCTCGGCAAGCGGCGGAGGTACGGCATTGCCGACCTGGCGGTACTGCTGAAGCCGAGACAGGCTGTCAGGCCAGATGAAGTCGTCAGAGAATCCCTGGATGCGGGCGCTCTCGCGCACCGT
>JBOHSD010000116.1:0-1452 GCA_050733075.1 Gemmatimonadales bacterium | reverse complement strand
GTCCACGTTGATGCCCACGACCAGGGCGCCGAGGCGGTTCTGCGCCACGGCTCGCATCTGCGTCCCGAAGGGTGTGCGCGCCAGCAGCAGGTACACCGCGGCGACGAGACCCATCGAGACCGCGAACGAGGCGATCCGCGCGTAGGTCAGGCTGACCGTCCCGAGTGGCAGCTGGAGGAGCTCGAACCGCCAGCCGAGGTTCGCGTCGAGGGCCTGCGGCGAGAACAGGATGACGGCGAGGTTCTGGACCAGGATCGCCAGGCCGAAGGTGAGGAGCATCTGGTCCAGCTCGGGCCGCGAGAGGAGCGGCCGCAGGGTCAGGCGGAACACGCCGCGGCCGACCAGGAAGAGGGCGATGCCGCTCGCGGGTATGCCCAGCAGGAGCACCAGCGGGCTCACCTGGGGGCCGAGCCCGAGCGGTCCGGAGAGGGCGAGGTAGGTCCAGAAGCCGATGTAGGCTCCGAGCATCACGAACTCGCCATGCGCGAAGTTCACGACGCCGATCACGCCGAGCGAGATGGCAAGGCCCAGCGAGGTCAAGGCGTAGAGCCCGGAGCGAAGGACACCGAAGAGCAGCGTCTGGGGCAGCGCTTCCATCTCACCTCGAGCCGGAGGGGGCGCCCTGCGGCGCCCCCTCCGACGGATCTATTTGAGCTTGGCGGTCGCGAGGTCCGCGGGGAAGACGATCTGCTGCTTGCCGGCCTGCCACTGGAAGCTCACCAGGCTGGTGAACCCCTGGTGCTTGATGGTCTGGCTGGGCGTGAACTTGAGCGTCGGGCCGATCGGCGACTCGTAGCTGGTCTCTTCCATCGCCTTGATCCAGGCGGCCTTGTTGCCCGGGCCGGACTTGCGCAGCGCGTCGGCCACGGTGACGAGGTTGGTGTAGGCGAGCGCCGACCAGTAGCTGAGCGGCAGCTTGCTGTACTTCTTCTGGAAGTCGGCGACGAACTTCTTGGAGGCCGGGGCCGGGATGTCGGTGGTCCACAGGGTGAGGCCGGCCACGCCTTCGGCGACGGGCGACTCACCGAACTTCGGCGGGAACGACGGCGGCGAGGCGTAGGTGATCTTGGGCTGCCAACCGACCTCGCGCATCTGCGTCAGCATCGGGATCATGTCGCCGGCGAAGGGGATCACGACGAACCCGTCGGCGCCGCTGGCCTTGAGGCGGTTGAGCATGGCGGTGAAGTCGGTGGTCCCGCTCTTGAAGGCCTCGGTGGCCACGACCTCCTGGCCCTGCTGGGGCAGCGCGTCCTTGAAGCCCTTGGCCCCGCCGGTGCCGAAGAGGCCGTCTTCGTGCGCGATCGCCCACCTCTTGTAGGGGGTCGACTTCAGGAACGCCAGAGCCGAGGCGGCGTTCTGATATTCCCACGGGTGGTAGTGGAAGAACCACTCCTGTCCTTCGAACCCCTTTTCGACGCTGGTCGCCGCGGCCCCGGTCCAGGCCATCGGCAC
>JBOHSD010000115.1:0-1462 GCA_050733075.1 Gemmatimonadales bacterium | reverse complement strand
GACCTGGGGTGGGCGCAAGCTCCATCACTGGCTGCTCCAGCAGGGGCAGGCGGCGGTGCCGGCGCCGAGCACGATCACCGCGATCGTGCGGCGGCAGGGGTATCTGGCCGAGCCGGGTGCCCCCTCCAGCCCCCGCTGGCAGCGCTTTGAAGCCGATGTCCCCAACGCGCTGGGGCAGCTGGATTTCACCAAGATGGTCCAGACCCCAGCCGGACGGGCGACCCCGTTGCTCGTCCTCGACGACCACTCCCGCTACGTGCTGGCCTTGGCGGCGCTGCCCGATCAGACCGAAGCGACCGTCCAAGCCTGTCTGACGGCCGCGTTTCGCTGCTACGGGATGCCCTGGCGGATCCTGGGCGACAATGGCGGGCCGTGGGGCACCTCGCACGCCGGGGTGCGCTTGACCCGCCTCAGCGCCTGGCTGGCCCGGCTCGGCATTGCCATGAGTCATGGCCGCCCCTACCATCCCCAGACCCAGGGCAAGGTGGAACGCTGCTTCCGCACGCTGGGCGCTGATGTGCTAATGCGCTTCGCTCCGCCCACGCCGCTCGCCTTACAGGAGCGGTTTGACCACTGGCGGCTGACCTACAACTACGACCGGCCCCATGGCGCCCTGAATCACCAGCCGCCCAGCAGTCGGTACCACCTCAGTCCCCGTCCCTTTCCCGAGGAGCTGCCGCCCATCGCCTATGAACCCGATGCCCAGCTCGTGCGGGTCACTGGGCAGGGCATGATCGAGCTTGACCACCAGCGCTCCTACCTGAGCGAAACGATTCCCTACGAGGAGGTCGAGGTCCGGCCGCAGCCGGACGGAGCGGGCGTCGACATCTGGTACGGACCGATTCTGGTGACGGTGCTGCCGCGGCAGCACCGTCACCAGACCAGGGTTCCATCGGAGGTGGTGTAAACCATGTCTCCGAACACCTGTAAGCTTTGTGTCCGGTCTATACAACGGAGCCCCGCCACTCCGTCGGTATCGAGCTCCAGCCACCATTCTGCGCGCGAGCGCTGGCCCTCACCCTGCCCTCTCCCCTCCCCCCATCTGGCTTCCCCCGTTCCGTCGGGGGGAAGAACCTGGGAGAGAGTGGCTCTCTCTCAACCCTCAACCGATCAGTAGAGGTCCTGCTTGATCCGCTGAGGCAACGCGGTGTCATATTCGCATTGGTCGACGAGACCGCCTGTATGGGCGGCGAGGATCGTCCCCATGCTTGGCAGCTCCGTACGTTCGACGTGGCGCTCGGGCTCCCATAAGTGGGAGCGAATCAAGGCCCGGGCACAGTGGAAGAAGGCCACTTCGACATCGATCGCGACCACGGATTTCGGCAGCTTGCCATCGACCGCAAACCGCTCGAGGAGCATCGGTTCGATTGAAATCCGGGCGGAGCCGTTGATCCGCAGCGTTTCCCTGACTCCCGGCACCAGGAAGAGCAAACCGATTCTGCCCGTCTCGATGATGTTGACC
>JBOHSD010000114.1:0-1467 GCA_050733075.1 Gemmatimonadales bacterium | reverse complement strand
AAGCTGGGCCATGGAAACCTGAGTCAAGCCGCGCGCCTGCTCGGGGTCAATCGCACCATGCTCTATAGCAAGATCGAGCAGCTCGCCGACTCGCGGGGTTGAGATGTATTTCAGCTATTTCGGGCTGGCGCAGGCGCCCTTCAAGATCACGTCCGACACGCGTTTGTTCTTTCCGGGGGGCAACCGCGGCGCGGTGCTGGCGGCCCTGGTGTACGCCGTCACGAGCGGCGAAGGCATCGTCAAGGTCGTCGGCGAGGTGGGGAGCGGCAAGACCATGATGTGCCGGATGCTGGCGCGGGAACTGCCGGAAAACACCGAGATCGTCTATCTCGCCAATCCGAGCCTTTCACCCGAGCACATCCTGCACGCCATCGCCTTCGAGCTGAAACTGCCGGCCGCGGCATCGGACAGCAGGCTCAAGGTCCTGCACACCCTTCAGGATTATCTGATCCGGAGACATGCCCAGAACGTACGGGTCGTGACCTTCATCGAGGAGGCCCAGGGTATGCCCATCGAGACCCTGGAAGAGGTCCGGCTCTTGAGCAACCTCGAGACCCAGGACGAGAAGCTCCTCCAGATCGTGATGTTCGGACAGCCCGAGCTGGACGAGACGCTGGCCACCCCCCGCATCCGCCAGCTCAAGGAGCGCATCACCTACAGCTTTTACCTCACGCCCTTCACGGCGCAGCAGGTGGCCGAATACCTCACCAGCCGCCTGCGCGCCTGTGGTTACCAGGGCATGGGGCTGTTCACGCGTGGGGCGGTACGGAGACTCACCCGCAGCTCGCGCGGCCTGCTGCGACGGATCAATATATTGGCCGACAAGTCCCTCCTCGCCGCCTACGCCGCCAACGCCGTCAAGGTGACCGCGAGCCACGTGCGACGCGCCTCGCGCGACAGCGAGTTCGGAACGGGGCGGAGGCGCGCGGGGAGAGTGATCGGAATCGCTGCGTGCGTCATCCTGGCCGTCGGCGGTGCACTGTGGTGGGCCGGTGGGGTACTTCTGGGCGAGGGGCGGGGTGCCTCGTTCGCCACGCGGGCGCGGATTGGCGATGCACCGCTCACCGGTGCCGTGGCCCGGGCGCCGGAGGGAGCAACCACATCCAATAGACACGCGCTGCCTGCGCGCGCGCCGTTGTCGGCACCGGCGCCGGTCCCGGCCCAGCGGGTCCCGGAGCCTACGCTCCCCTCTTTCGGCGCGGCACACGAGGCGGGCGGGACCGGGAAGGAGGGGCGGCCCGGCCGTTGAATGGTTGCGCACAATATAAAACAACGGTTCTAGTGGCTCGATACTTGCCTTTCGCTCGCCTGTCCTAGGGTTGGAGGATCCAGGTGCAAAAACGCTCGATACTGGTGACCGGCGGGGCTGGATATATCGGCAGTCATGTGGTCCGGCAGCTCGGGGAGTCCGGCCACCGTGTGGTGGTCTTGGACAACCTCTCGACCGGCTTCAAGGAGGCGGTGATC
>JBOHSD010000113.1:0-1483 GCA_050733075.1 Gemmatimonadales bacterium | reverse complement strand
GCTCGGATCGATCATGGCGGCTCACGGCGCGCAGAAGCTGTTCGGGTGGTTCGGAGGCTACGGCGTCGCCGGCACCGGTGGCTGGCTCGAATCGATGGGCTTCAAGCCGGCTCGCCTGCATGCCGCAATCGTCGGGTTCGCCGAGTTCGGCGGCGGCATGCTTCTCGCTCTCGGCCTGCTCACTCCCCTCGGTGCCGCCGCGGTGGCCGGTGTGATGCTTGTGGCCATCGCTACCGTCCATTGGAGCAACGGGTTCTTCAATGCAAGCGGTGGCTACGAGTTCAATCTCTTGATCGCCACTACTGCGATCGCTCTGGCGTTCACCGGTCCCGGGGAGATCTCGATCGACCACCTCACCGGATGGACCCTGGCGGGACCCGCATGGGGCTTTGCCGCCCTCACTGTTTCAGCGGCCGCCGCAACATCCGTTCTCGCCCTGCGCACGCGCCAGCCCGCGCGGGAGCAAGAAGAAGAGTCTGGTGAAGAGCTCAACGCCGCGTAGAGGCATCTGAGGAAAGAGAAAAGGAGATGAGAAGCATGAGACAAGCGGCTGAGAAAACGGCGCGAGACGCCCTTCTAGTCGAGGATGCAGCGTTGATCCGGATGATGGGGATGCCGGTCTTGGAGGCGCTACCGTCCCGGAGAGCTCCCTACGAATTGGTCGACCCGTTCATCCTCGTTCACGAAGCACAGTTCCGTCTGTCACAGCTGATCGGCAAGGACACCAAGCATCCGCACCGGGGTTTCGACAACGTCTGGTACGTACTGAAGGGCGAGGCCAGCACGGGTCACACCACCGGGCCGGACGGATCCATCGAGCGGGCACGGCTAACCGAGGGGTCGCTCCTCGCGCTGAGAACTGGGCGCGGCGTGTGGCATGCGGAGGCGATAGGAGAAGACGAGGTCAAGGAGGGCCGGGGCGACACCGAGTTCCGCAGCGTTCTGTTCTGGGTGAACCTGGCCCGCAAAGACAAGCGCGTCGAGCCGAGCGCTCTGGTGGTGCACAAAGAACAGATCCCGGTGCGACGAGAGGGCGATGCGACCGTTCGAACCCTGGTCGGTGAGGGCTCTCCGGTGCAGTTGGGGACCCCGGCGCTTATCCTCGACATCGAGTTGCCCGAGGGCGGGGAGGTCACGACCGCGGTACCACCCGAGTTCCAGGGCCTCGCCTACGTACTCGAGGGTGAGGGCTCCTTTGGGGCCAACCGAAGCTCGGCTAAGCCTCCCCAACTCGTCCTGCTGGGTCCGGGTGCCGAGTTCACGGTTACGGACGCGGCCCCGGGGACTCGGTATTTAGTCATGGCGGGGAAGCCGTATGGGGAAGTCCCCATGTTCAGGGGGCCGTTCGTGGATTAACTCGCGCGGTTTCCACCCCCGCATTCAGAATCCGCCATCGGGCCGGTTCATGCCAACGACTGATCCTTGTGCCATGAGCGGCGACTGGACCGGCAGGCCTGCCCGCCGAGTGTCACTCCCACAGTGA
>JBOHSD010000112.1:0-1502 GCA_050733075.1 Gemmatimonadales bacterium | reverse complement strand
GCGCATGCCAGCCGCGGGTAACGTCCTAAACTGTCTGTAAATTGGAAGGGGCCTGGGCTACCCTGATGGTGTTGTTCGACATCAGCCCCGTGAGGGAAAGGAGCCCAGACCGATGGCGACTCTACCACCGTATGCCGCTGCCGAGGAAGCCCTGCGCCAACTGGTGCGGGCCGGGATCGACCAGGAAGAGCACGTGACCAGCGCGCTGGTGCGGCTCGGGTTGGAAGCGTTGGTCAACCGCATCTTAGAAGAAGAACGGACTGACTTCTTGGGCCGCGAGCGCTATGAGCGGGTCGAGCGGGTCGATCCGGGCGCGGACCAGCCGCCAACAGGCTACCGCAATGGTTACAAACCGGCGCGGGTGGATGTGGCCGAAGGGCGGGTGACGGTGGCCGTGCCCCAGGTGCGCCAGAGTCCCACGCCCTTCCAGCCGGCCGCGATGGCGGTCCTGCGCGGTCGCAGTGCCGAGTTAGAGCGGCTGATCATCGAGATGTATGCCCGTGGACTGTCTACCCGTGACATTGAGGACACCTTCCGCGACCCGGTCAATGGTCAGCCGCTGCTGAGCCGGACGGCGGTGAGCGAGGTCACCGAGGCGTTGTGGACGGAGTATCAGGTCTTCCAGGAGCGCGACCTCAGTGACCTGGACGTGGTCTACCTGTTCGTCGACGCGTTGTATGAGGCGCTGCGTCGGCAGGGGCGGAGTCGGGAGGGCATCCTGTGCGCCTGGGCCATCTGTGCCGATGGCCGCAAGACGCTAGTCCATCTGGCTCTGGGCAACACCGAAAGCTATGCGGCCTGGCTGGACTTTTTGCGGAATCTGGTGCGCCGCGGGCTGCCGGTGCCGATCACCGTGACCAGTGACGGATCGCCGGGGCTGCTGCGGGCGATTGGCGAGGTCTGGCCGGCGAGCCTGCGCATCCGGTGCTGGGCGCACAAGATGCGGAATATCCTCGACAAGATCCCCGATGGCGCGCGCGAGGAGGTCAAGGCCCATCTGCAGGCAGTGCGCGACGCACCGACGCCGCTGGCTGGCCAGCAGGCGGCCGTCCAGGTGCTGGAGACGTTCACCCAGCGCTTCCCGGCGGCGATGAAGAGCTTCAGTGACGACCTGGAGGCCAGCCTGGCCCATCTGGAGCTGCCGCTGGCCCACCGCAAGCACGCGCGCACCACCAATCTGATTGAGCGGGCGTTTGTCGAGGAACGGCGGCGGACCAAGATCCTGCCGCGCTTCTTCGACGAGCAGAGTGGGATGAAGCTGGTCTATGCCGTGCTGGCGCGAGCGAGCGAACGCTGGCAGCGAGTGCGGATGACGCCCTTGGAGGTCAAGCAGCTGGCGCTGCTCCGTGCGCGGCTCGGGCTTGATCCAGGACCGGGCGCCGGTCGGATGGTGACTGAGGAGCAGTTGGAACGAGAGGAGGGCGCCGCGTGAACAGCGCCCAGGCCGCCCAGCCAATTTACAGACGATTTGGGACTTGACCCCAGCCGCGCCGCCCTTGCGT
>JBOHSD010000111.1:0-1525 GCA_050733075.1 Gemmatimonadales bacterium | reverse complement strand
CAGCAACCGTCGAGATCAACGGCATCACCACGACCATCCCGCCCGGACTCAACCCCAACGACGAAGCGATCCTCGACGCGCTCCAGACCCCGGCCGCGAGGCACTAAGGCATTTGACCCAACTCAGGGCTGACGATCTCCGAACTCGCCATAGAGTCGGCCGATTGCCGCTCGGGCCGTGCGGGCTTCCTCGGAGCTTGAACGTCGGCACCAGTCCGCCCAGCCATGAAATGGACCGTCGGTTGATTCCGGCGGCTCCTCGATCACCACGGTCGACATCCAAGCACGCTACTACCGTCCGCTGTGGGGGCAGTACCTCAATGTCGCACTGCGGACAAGTCAGCCGCCGTGAGCGCGAAAGCCAACCGAGGACGTCCGCTTGAAACTGTTCGAAGCGATGCGAACTCGCATCCATGGCGTTATGCCTTACGCCGCACGACTCCCGTGCTGAGCCAGTGCACAAGCGTGGAGGCGAGGTGCACGGCCGCCTCAGCCTCGGCCTGCGACTGCCTGCGCGCGTTTCGCGCGCTGCCGGCATGGCGCGAGCGATGCCCCTGCTCCAGCGCTGACAGCATGGAGACAACCACATCCACCTGCGCGGGCTTGTCGTCTTGGTCGGGCAAGACAAGCTCCCACTTGCCACCCGCGTCGCGAAGATGATCTCTCACCAGCCCTACGGTCGGTCGCGATGCCGTAGGTAGCACCAGCGGACAGGCCGCTGATTCCACGGCAAGCACCGATTCGCGGTAGCACGTGTCCGGGTCTGGGTTGCGCCCGTACGCGCTTTCCCAAGCTCGGCGAAGATGGTCGGCAGCTTCATCGCTGGCTGAGCTGACCGTCTCACTCACCGCCGCAGTCACCGTCGTGTCGATGCGCCGTTCGAGGCCAAGAAACTCACCAGACACGCGCCAGATGGAGTTGCCCGATTCAAGGATTTCCTCAAGTGTGGCTGGATTCTCGTCGTCCCAGCCTTCCACCCATGGGCGCCAACGAAGACTGGCATCGATCGCATCGAGAAAGAGTGGATCATCAGCTCGTAGTAGCCATGGCTGCTCGCTGCTCTGAATCCGGAGCATGACTCGCCGCGTATCGGTGGTGAAGTATCCCGGCCGCACGAACATAACTGGTCCGTCTTTTCGCTGGAGGACGTGGTACAGCCACTCTTGGAGCGGCTGGTACAAGTGCGCGGGAACCCCGTCGAAGGGACCTTCGGCGGCCTGGCCCACGGTACGGCGGCTCAAGGGGCGCCAGCCGCTATCCGACACGACCCACCCTCCTCTCAGGCCCCAGGTCAACTGCACGGGAGGGTACCGGCAGCGTGTGACAACCATAAGTAGCAACGACGAGTGCCGGGTGCGCGTCAGATTTGTAGGTAACCCGTAGTGATCTTGGTGGGCCGGGGGGGGCGGTCAGGCTGCGGGCGTGGCGGGGACTGGGACGAGGCTGCGGCTGGTGGCGGGTCGGGTCTGGTTGTGCGGTTGTGACCAGATGTGGTCCCAGCGGTTGCTGTCGCGGTGGCAGCGCAG
>JBOHSD010000110.1:0-1533 GCA_050733075.1 Gemmatimonadales bacterium | reverse complement strand
GGGGCGATCTGGATCGATGTGCGGCTGGAACGCGAGCATCAGGGTGGGGCCATTCCAGGCAGCATCAACATCCCGCTGTTCATGGTCCGGCTGAAGGCCGACGCCCTGGACCCCACTAAGGACTACATCGTCTACTGCGACACCGGCCAGCGGAGCGCCGCGGCGGCCTTCCTTTTGACCGGCCGGGGACTCAACGTCTATGTGCTGGACGGCGGCCTGGCCGCCGCGCAGCCATCCCGTGACTGATCCCCCGCCGCCCGCCCCTAAAATATACCATTGGGGGCGCTTCGGGCCGTGCCTGGACCATTACGCGGTCATGGGGAACCCGGTCGGCCATAGCCTGTCGCCCGAGATCCATGCTGCGTTCGCGCGGGAGACCGATCAGCCCATCCGTTATACGGCCGAACTGGTGCCTCTCGAAGGCTTGACCGCCGCGGTCACGGCGTTCTTCGGGGCCGGTGGAAAGGGCCTCAACATCACGCTGCCTTTCAAACAGGAGGCCTTCCGGCTGTGCCGCCGACCTAGCGAGCGCGCCCGGGTGGCCGGGGCGGTCAACACAATATGGTACTCGAAAGGCGGGCTTTTTCAGGGTGATAACACCGATGGTGCCGGCCTGGTGCGCGACCTCATCGGTAACCACGATATTGGGCTTGCAGGGCTTCGGGTCCTGGTGCTCGGGGCGGGCGGGGCCGTGCGCGGGGTCCTGGGGCCGATTCTGGAGGAACGGCCGGCCGCGGTCGCCTGCGCCAACCGCACCCTGTCCAAGGCCCTGGATTTGGGTCGGGACTTTCAGGGCCTCGGACTAGTCGAGGTCTGCGATTTTTCCGGCCTGGCCGGCCGGCAGTTCGATGTAATCGTCAACGGCACTTCGGCGAGCCTGGCGGGCCGGCTTCCGCCGCTGCCGGACGGGATCCTGCGCAAGGGGGGGTGTTGCTATGATCTCGTGTATGCCCGGTTGCCCACCCCCTTCCTACAGTGGGGGCTGCGCCAGGGGGCGTCGCTCGCCATCGACGGTTTGGGCATGCTGGTGGAGCAGGCTGCCGAGTCGTTTTTCCTCTGGCGCGGGGTTCGGCCCCGGACGCGGCCCGTCATCGAGAGGTTGCGGGGACCGTAGATTGGAATGTGACTTGCCGGGCTTATCAACATCCCGAGGCCATGATGGCTACGTGGCCCATCATTTGCCCTCCTCCGGTCGGAACATGCGAAACCGGTTGATTTTTCAGAGCTGCAGCAGCTTGCTCAAGAATTGACCGAATCGACGTAAGAGCCGTTGCGGCAGGCGTTCCGCATCGATCCTCAGAGACCTTCCACAGGGTTATCCACAGATCCTGTGGGTATTTTTATATTTTTTTACGCGCGGCCGGGGTCCGGTGGTACGCGTCATTCTGGTAGTGCTCGCATGCGAGCGCCGATCATTGTGTGGTCCGGGCCTCCCACTGCCGCCGGCTGAACTCGAAGTGCAGCATGCGTTCACTCTGTCCAGGACCCGCATCGGGCATCGGACCCTCGTGGGTAGTACCGGAACCCGAGCTT
>JBOHSD010000109.1:0-1538 GCA_050733075.1 Gemmatimonadales bacterium | reverse complement strand
ACAGCCAGCGGGTCTGCCCGTGCGGTCTCCACGGCGGCACGCAGCTCGGCGACCGACTCCACGGTGAACGACCGAGGCTCCTCGCGATCGGAGGTGCCATGCTCGAGAACGGTGAGCCGCACCAGCCACCTGTGCCGCCACGCCATCCAACGATGGTAGTCGAACAGATGTTCGACGCCATGGGTGGAGTGAGTCAAACCTTCCGGCAGAGGGGTTGAGTGTGACTTGGCGCGCTACCTGGCGAGTGGGCAGGGGAAGTGGCGAGCCGCAGTCGCGGTCTCCGCTGCTGGTTGGCTGGATTCCAACCGGCTCGCGGTTGGAGACCTGCAGTCGGGGCTTCTGCACCGAGGGCGGCGGCACCGCGAAACTGGTTGTGTGAGCAGGGCCGCTACCGCCCACGTGATGAGCCTGCCGGACCCGCGGACGCCGGACCGGCAGTCGACCACTCAGGAGGAGGCAGACGCCCACGCCCATCTCCCGATATCATCACAGGCGGTCAGTTTGCCCTGACCGTCGCGGGCCAGCCCTCCACGTTTTGCGGCCATCGCCCGGTGGCCGGCGGCTTCCCGGAGTTGCAGTCAGGCCGGGGGGTCCATACGCCGGCAGGCTAGGAAGGGAGGCGCCGTGGTTCGTTTGAGCCATGTGCACTTGCCAGTCGTTGACCTTGCGCGCTCACGCGCCTTTTACAGAGATCAGCTCGGCCTGCAGACGGGGTTCACGAGCGAGACAATGGCCGAGTTCCCGGCGGCGGGCATTGTGCTTGACCAGGAGACTGGCTTCAAACGATCAAAGACGCCGGTCACGGTCGGCATTGGTGTTGATGATGTCGATTCCGCCTTCGCCGCGCTCGAAGCGCGGGGAGTGCCCGTCGTTGACCCGCCGACCGATCAGCCATGGGGAGTCCGCAACTTCTACATCAGAGACCCTGACGGATACGTCATTGAGTTCGAGCAGCCAGCGTCCTCTGCTCAGTGATGCCGGCCTCCGCCCGCACATCGACCTCGAAATCCCTACCCGGCTCGCCATCCTCCTCGCTCAACTCCCGCCACCTTGCCTGCTCAACCCGCGAGCAAACGATGGACGAATGCAAGATCATTCGCCATCTAGCGTGCCCAGTCACATTGAGTTGAGGGGCCGGGAAGGATGGCTGGTTGAGCAGACAGCAGAAGCCGTCACGGCAGGTGTCGGTGGACGAGCAGATCCAGGTCTGTTGGCTGTGTTGAAGGGGGGAGTTGTCGCTGGCCGAGGCAGCACGTCGGCATGGGGTGTCCTCGGCGACGGTGGGCAACAGGCCCGTGTTGCTCTCCGAAGCCACCCGTTGCCATCCTCGCGCGCGAAGTACGCCAGACTCGTCACGCCGGATACTGCCGGTGTGACACCCCTCCCCATCACCCGACACCGCCACCGAGGAGTAGAAGCCCGTGTCAGAACTTGATGAGATCAAGACTGCTGCCGAGGCCGCGCGCGGCGCCATTGACACAGCCAGGAACGCGGTGCTGGCCGCGATGAACGAGGCAAAGGACAAGGCGCAACAAGTC
>JBOHSD010000108.1:0-1551 GCA_050733075.1 Gemmatimonadales bacterium | reverse complement strand
GGCCCCGCCAGGGCCACGATCGCGGGCCCGAATCGCTTCGAGCCGAGGGCCTGGATACGGAACTCGACCGGCTTGCCCCAGCCGAAGCCGGCCAGGAAGATCAAGATGGTCCCAAGGGGATCGAGGTGTCGTACCGGGTTCAGCGTCAGTCGCCCCATGGCTCGGGGGAGCCGATCGCCTTGAAGGTCCGCCGCCAGCGCGTGGGCGT
The DNA here is from genome assembly GCA_050733075.1 of Gemmatimonadales bacterium. Lineage (GTDB taxonomy): Bacteria > Gemmatimonadota > Gemmatimonadetes > Gemmatimonadales > GWC2-71-9 > CAVVWJ01. The sequence goes on along the minus strand of JBOHSD010000108.1, from coordinate 1,343 downwards.
ACTCGTGCAGGGCGATCGCTTCGATGATGGCGAGCGCCACCAGCACGAATGCCAGGGGGTCCACGCGCAGAAGGGGCAACAGGCCTGAGCTCACGGTCCCGGTATTGTAGGCGCCCCTTCGAGGCACGGCCCGGCCGGGAGGCTAACCCTGAATCAGAACGTTAGACAATCGGAGCGCCAACGGGTATTCAGTGGGATCCAGCCCACCGGCTCCGCCCACATCGGCAACTACCTCGGCGCGGTTCGCAACTGGGTCCGCCAGCAGGACGAGTTCGAGGGCTTCTACTGCATCGTCGATCTGCACGCGATGACGATGCCTTACGAGCCGGCCGTCCTGCGCGAGCGCACCCTGCAGCAGGCTGCGGAGCTGATCGCCTGTGGGATCGATCCGGACCGATCGGTGCTGTTCGTGCAGTCGCATGTCGCCGCCCACACCGAGCTGGCCTGGATCCTCACGTGTGTGGCACGGATGGGGGAGCTGAGGCGGATGGTGCAGTTCAAAGAGAAATCAAAGGGCGAGTCCGAGTCGGTCGGGGCCGGACTGCTCACCTATCCGGTTCTCCAGGCCGCCGACGTCCTGCTCTATAAGGCCCACAGGGTGCCGGTGGGCGAGGACCAACGGCAGCACATCGAGCTCATGAGGGACCTGGGGGCCCGCTTCAACGGGGTGTTCGGGGAAGTCTTCGTGCTGCCCGAGGCCTGGATCCCCGAGCAGGGGGCCCGGATCATGGCGCTCGACGACCCCAGCCGCAAGATGAGCGCCTCGGAGATCGCGGTCCGGCCCGCCTCGGGGATCGACCTGACCGACCCCCCCGAGGTGATCGAGAAGAAGATCCGCTCCGCGGTCACGGACTCGGGCACGGCCGTGAAGGCGGCCCCCGACAAGCCCGCCCTCGCGAACCTGCTCGGGATCTTCTCCGCCTTCGCCGGCACCCCTGTGGCCGAGCTCGAGGCCCGCTTCGAGGGGGCCGGGTACGGGGACTTCAAGTCCGCCCTGGCCACAACCGTCGTGGAGTGCCTGGAGCCGATCCGCACGCGCTACGACGAGCTCATGGGTGATCCCGCCGAGCTGAGCAAGCTTCTCAAGCAGGGAGCGGGGCGAGCTCGGGACGTGGCCGAGCCGACGCTCGCCGACGTGCGCGAGGCGACCGGCTTGGTGCCCCCATCTTGACGGGTCCGAGCCGGCGAAAAGCCGCTCCGCCGCCCCCGGCCGGGGGTAGGCTGACGGCCGTAGCCAGGCGGGAAATTGTCGACAAATAGACAAGTCCACAGCGAGGGGTAATCGGGTGACTTACGAAGTGAAGCTGCCGGTCTTCGAAGGGCCGCTCGACCTGCTCCTGCAT
>JBOHSD010000107.1:0-1565 GCA_050733075.1 Gemmatimonadales bacterium | reverse complement strand
AGGGGCCGGAGTACTGGCAGCGGATCCAGGGGCATGCGCGGCGCACGGTGCAGGGCATGGAACCTGTGGAGACCCGTGAAAGGCCGTTTAGGGCTGATCACAGTGACGCTGCGATGCGGATGGCTCGGGCGTGGGCTACGACGCCGGCTGACCCGGGCGGGGCTGTGATCGCGGAGTTGAAACAGGACCTCACTCCGGCGCAGCTCATCGAGGGCATGCACAACCTGGCGGTGTTGATGGCGATGCATCGGTTCGGCGCGTTCTGGCACGCCAAGGAGATGGCCGAGGAGAAGGGGGCGGGCTAGCGCCAGCCTGCCCGCGTGACCCAGAACGCGAAAGATCCGATTCGTCTGGTGGTTGACCCCGCGCTGTGGCCAGACCTTCAGGCTTGGTGGGCGGCGCGGGGTCTTCGTGTGGGTGACCAGGCGCGAGACCTCGTGCTCGAAGAGGGCGCTGCCGGATTCGCTCCAGGGGCAGGGCGTGTTCTTCACACCCCCGAGAGTCGGGGGCGGGCCGTTCGTATGTACCCGGTGACGCATGCTTGCGGCACCCAGTCGGCGCATCACGCGTCAGCGGCTGAGCGCCCATTCCTGCTTCCTTCCTCCCCGACCCTTCCCCCGCCAGGTCCCGCCTGGGGCCGGAGGCGTCTCGCACCGCGGCACCCGTTCAACCTTCCGGTCGTGCGGTCACCTAACACTCTCCGGAGGCCCGGACGCGCCGGTGGTGCTGCGGAGGGGGAGGACGGCCCACCGACAAGTTCTACGCCGGGTCGAGCCAGGTCGGGCAACCCTTGCACTATTCCGCAGCAATGAGTAGCGGATCTTGATCAGAGCGCTTCAATCAGGGACGATAGGGAGCACCTGTTTACGGACATCGATGCCTCATGGGCTCGGGAGGGGAGGAAAGCCGCGTGGAGTTCCAGCACCTCCGACATCCAACCTGATTGCTCAAGCCCCCGCCCAGGAAGGACGTGGACTCTCCCGTGACCGTGCAGGACGACATCCGGCGTTACATCACCGACGATCTCGGCTGGGGCGGGGACCCGACCGAGTTGACCGAGGGCCTCGACCTGATCGAGCACCGGGTGGTGGATTCGCTGTCCATTGTGGAGCTGAGCACGCTTCTGGAGCAGTGGTACGGCGTGCAGGTCGACGTCACCGAACTGTTGTACGACAACTTCCACAGCCTCGGCGCGATCGCCGGGTTCGTGGAACGCAAGAAGCTCGCCGTGCCATGACTCGGTCAAACTACTGCAGGGCGATCTCTACAACGAGGACGCGCTCGCCTGACCGAAGTGGAGAACAACCCCAACCACATCTGGCACCCGTCCCGTGCGGGTTGAAGGCGCCGTCCGCCAAGCCGATGTTCTAGCCCATGTTAGGGAGCGACCATGCCCGCACAGATCGCCGTCGTCGGCGGCGGCCCAGCCGGTTCCACCTGCGCCACCCTGCTGGCCCGCGCCGGACACTCCGTGACCCTGTACGAGAAGGCCCGATTCCCCCGCTACCACATCGGCGAGTCCCTCGCGCCGGCCGCGATGGCGATTCTGGAGGTCACTGGCGCGC
>JBOHSD010000106.1:0-1571 GCA_050733075.1 Gemmatimonadales bacterium | reverse complement strand
CAGCGGGGCCGGCCACCGAGCCTTCGGCAGGGCCGGGTGCACCCACCCCGAGGCCGCCGATCGAGCGCAGGAACCGGCCAGCCCGGCGCCCTGCCGTCGCCGTCACGGCCGTCGCGGTCACGCTGATGGCCGCCGGCATCATTCTCGTAACCACTCTGGCCAACGGCGAGGAACCCACCGCGGGGCAGGCCCTCAGCCCGCCAAGCACGACGCAGGAGACCCCGCAGAACCAACCACCACCCCAGCCCCCGCCGACCGGAGAGACCACCACCCCGCCGGTCCCCACGACCCCGCCGGCCCCCACCACACCGCCGGCCCCCACCACACCGGACACCCCGGCCACCGCTGCCGCCCCGCAGAGCACGCCGGAGCAACTGCAGGCCGCGATTTCGGACTATTACGCCCTGATGCCCGCCAACCTGCAAGCGGGCTGGCCCAGGCTCACCGCCGACTACCAGCGCAACCACGCGGGAGGCTTCAGCGGATACCAGAGCTTCTGGAGTCCGATACAGCGAGTCGAAACCTCCAACGTCACCGCCACATCACCGAGCGCGGTGACCGCCACGATCAGCTACTTCTACTCCGACGGCCGGGTCGTCGAGGAGCAGACCAACTTCGGGCTGGTCGCTGAGGACGGCCAGTGGAAGATCGGCAGCTCCACCGTCAACAGCAGCCGCACCACGCAGGGGTGAAACAGCGGCCCGGACCGGGGGGTAACCCAGATCAGGGCCGCCAAGGACGGGTTCGTGCAAGACCATGGTGGAGCTATGCCGCCGCTACTCGAACCGCCCCGAACTCCTAGGTCCGCTGGTCAGCGTCCTGAACCGTGTCAGCAACGAGGCGCCAGCCACGGAGGAAGAGGGCCAACTGCTCTCGGCAGACGGTCCTGCTCCCCAAGTCTGGCAAGTCAGTGACCGCCTGTCGCCGACAGACGTCAAGACGCTAGTCGCCTCCTACCTTGCCGGGAGCACCAGCCGCGCCCTTGCCAAGCAGTACGGCATCAAGGGTCCAGCTTCAGTGAGGATGCCATGGTCAAGGTAGCAGTTAACCCGTACGTCCACGTGTTGCTTGTATAGAGCGTCGCCCGGGCAGAGGAACATAGCATCGCGGGAAGGTTTAAGACACCTGATTCCCGCTCGTCGCCAGTGCCCCTTAATGCGGCGGCCCCGTCAGCTGTAGATGAGTATCCCGGGTTCTCGATGAGAGATCGGTCTGATAATGGTCACCGTTCCGTCCGCAAACCCGTGTCTTTCGGTCCGAACATAATCTCTAGCGGGTCGACGAGCATAGGGCCAAACACACGTGTTGCTAATCTACCAAGCCAACTTTGCCGACTTAAACGCTCCGCTCGTCGCTCTTCAAGTTCATGACGAAGCGCCTGCACGGCCTCCTGTCCGTACAACTCGTGAATCCATTCCCCATGCTGATCAGTATTACGCGCAGACTCTTCAATCCCTAGATCATATTCAGGCATTCGATGTTCCGTCATCTATCGACCCCTTTCTTATCGCATGCAAAGTATACAGTACATATCTCAACTGCGCATCCGGTTTACAGATTCACCCTTATAC
>JBOHSD010000105.1:0-1574 GCA_050733075.1 Gemmatimonadales bacterium | reverse complement strand
GAATCAAGCCCGACACGGCAAGTCGTGTGCCCACGCATTTCCAGGGTTCCCGAGCCACCGCAACGCGCTGACCTGCACAAACGCCCCTCACACAGGGCTCATGTGCCCATCAACTGCGGAACTCGGGCTATGCGGCCTGCGAGTATTCGTTGATCAACCCGTTGAGGATCTTTCTGCGGTGTACTCGCTTCGTGGCGAGGTCAACGACCGGAGCGGGCGCCGGGTCCGTGGCGTCGGGTGGCCGTTGGTGGCGGCCCTGGTGTGGGCGGTGTTCGTTGTAATGCGCGACGTACTCGCCGAGGGTGGCGAGCAGGTGTCGTTGGCTGTAGATCATGACCCGGTCCAGGCACTCGCGGCGTACAGTGCGTACCCAGCGTTCCGCGTAGGCGTTCGCCCGAGGCGCCTGCGGTGGAGTGCGCAGCACCTCGATGCCTTCGGTGGTGAAGACCTCGTCGAACACGGCCGTGTACTTGGCGTCGCGGTCGCGGATGAGGAACCTGAACAACCCGGCCCGGTCGCCCAGGTCCATCATCAGGTTGCGCGCCTGCTGGGCGACCCAGGTTCCGGTGGGGTTGGTGGTGGCGCCGAGGATGTGGACTCGCCGGGTGGCGATCTCCATCAGGAACAGCACGTAGACGCGGGTCAACCCGATCGTGTCCACATGCAGAAAGTCGCAGGCCAAGATCCCCTTGGCCTGGGCGGTGAGGAACTGAGTCCAGGTCGGCCCAGCCGGGCGCGGTGCCGGATCAACCCCGGCGTTGGTCAAGACGGTCCACACGGTACTTGCCGCCACCCGGTAGCCCGGGCCGACCAGTTCACCCTGGATCCTGCGGTGGCCCCAGTTGGGATTCTCCTCGGCAAGGCGCAGGACCAGCACCCGGATCTCCGCTCGTACCGGCGGACGCCCCTGCCGCCGCTTCGGGTAGGTCCACTTGCGGGCGACCATGCTGCGGTGCCAGCGCAGCAGCGTGGCCGGGGTGACGAAGAACGTGGCCCACCGTGGGCGTGGCAGCAGCCGGGACAAGGCCGCAAGCACCGCCCGGTCGGCTGGCTCCAGGTCCAGGCGCTTGACCTGACGACGTAGCACCGCGACCTGATGGCGCAGCACGAGGATCTCTACTTCTCTGGACCGCTCGCCCCGCACCAGCTGGATCACCAGTTGCAGAGCCTGATGCAGGATCAGGTACCCGAATGACAAGATCATGGCGTTCAGCTTGCCTCCGTAAGGCCGATTGGTCTCGCACACAACCGCACGTCAATCCCATGACCCCGTTTCCGAGCGGTACAGCATGATGACAAGCAAAGGAGGATAAGAGCGGTTGATTCCCTCACGACGCCTGCGGCGTCGACAGACCTACGCCATCACCGCAGCGGTCCTGGTTGCCGCTGTCGGCTGCTCAGCGCCAGCCGGACGGCAAGACGATGCTCGGAACTCTGCTGATCATCGACCGACAGGGCCCACGACCGCTCAGCGCGTGATCAGCGGCGGATGCGGGGACACGCCGTTATACATGGGCCCCCCGCCCGAATGGGCATCCGGGGCACCCACGTACATGCCATATGCCTACTCCAGG
>JBOHSD010000104.1:0-1575 GCA_050733075.1 Gemmatimonadales bacterium | reverse complement strand
GAGGAGCACATAACGCTGAACAACGCCCATCCCAAGCCCTTCGAGTGGCACGCCTGCGCCGATCTCATCCTGGCGAAGGTCGCCCGTTGTAAAGAAGCGTTAGGTGCGGAACACTAGGCAGCGGTAGACCTCCTTTGCGACGTAGCGCTTCAGGCATCTCATGATCTCGGCGCCGGACAGACCCTCAGCTCGTCTCCTTGCCGCGTAGGCCTTGGTTCGTGGTTCGCAGCTGAGCCTCACCAACACGATCCGCCACAGAGCCTGGTTGGCCTGGCGATCGCCTCCGCGGTTGAGCCTGTGGCGGACGGTCTTCCCCGACGAAGCGGGCAGCGGGGCAACCCCACACAGATGGGCGAAGGAGCTCTCGCTCCGCAGTCGTTCCGGGTTGTCGCCGGCGGTGACCAGGATCTGCCCGGCGACCTCGGTTCCCACCCCAAGGAGCCGCACCAGCTTCGGCGCTGCTGCAGGAACCAGCTCATCAAGGCGAGCATCCAGCCGGTCTACCTCAGCAGCTAGCGCCAGGTACCGCTGAGCGATCTCCCGCATGGCGAGCTTGGTGGCGGCTACTGGCGAGTCCAGGGCTCCCGGTCGAAGACGTGCAGCAGACAGGACAAGGTCGGCCGCTGAGAGGTTCCGCAGGCGTCCCCGCAACCCCTCGGGTGCTGTCGTGACCAGGGCGTGGAGCTGGTTGATGGCCTGGGTCCGAGCACGGATCGCCGAGCGCCTGGCCACCCGGAGCACCCGGATCATCTCCACGCGCCCATCACGCGACTTCGGGGTCCCTCGAGCAACGCCGGCCAGGGTGACCCGCGCGGCGGCCTCAGCATCGACCGGATCGGACTTGCCTTGGGCCCTTCTGGCACGGCGATCGGGACGGTCGACCTCAACGACGAGGCAGCCCTTGCTTCTCAGGTACCGAGCCAGTCCGGCACCGTAGGCCCGGTTCCCTCGACCCCGAACCGCTCCACGGAGCCGAGCCGCTCACCGAACCGCAGGAGCTTGCGGTACCCGCGCTCGTCGGCGGTTACCTGCAGTGTCCCCAGAATCCGGCCCAGCTCGTCTACTGCGGCGCCGACGTGGGTGTCCTTGTGGGTGTCGACCCCCACCGTCACACGCGGCCTGTGGTGTGGCAGTCTGTCCAAGCCATCCCTCCTCTCACCAGGTGGCGGTGGCACGCACCAGCCGGGAGGGCGGACAGGACAGAGACGGGGCTTCGCCAGGCTCCTATGAGGTCACGTCCGCCCGACCGGTGGTGCCCTTCATGGCCTCACAGGCCGGCCGACAGATCACCGCAAAGGGCATGTTTTTCAGCCGGTCAGACCCGGAGTCAGGCCGGCCCAGAGGCCGGTCCCATCATCTCTGTCAGACCCCCCCCGGGGTGTGAGCCGTGCTGGCGCCTCAGGACCGGCGGCGGCCCTTGAGCCGGCGTTCGGCGGGCTCTCTGGCTAAGTGCTCTGGCCCGGAAGTTCGCCTACGTATTCTGAGCCGCGCCGAGCGCCCGGCTCATGCCGCTGGGAGAAGGGCTTGCTTCCCGTCGAGTCGCTTCATCAGGTCGCACAGGTCCTTTCGTGTGAA
>JBOHSD010000103.1:0-1609 GCA_050733075.1 Gemmatimonadales bacterium | reverse complement strand
AGACTCGACGGTCCGGGCCGTCTGAGAAGGCCAGTACCACCGAGAGGACTATCCCGAGGAGGATGAGCAGCCCTCGAGAGCGAGGGTCGGTTCCGAAGAGCAGCACGAGGCCGACCAGCATCAGCGCAACCGGAAGGGCGTAAGACCAGTCGAAGAAGATCAGTCCGGCCTCGTCGAGCAGCCATAAGGCTCCGCCTGCGATCAGCAGGGCGCCCAGGAAGATCCGGCTCGCCGACGTCCTGCGGACCTCCGCTGTCGGGGGTGGACGCTCCTCGGTCTTCATCCTCGGGCGCCGCGGAACAAGATGACTCCGCCGACTGCGATCAGCAGGAGGGCTCCGATTACTCCCTTGCCAAACAGCCACGGCAGCAACTGGGCGAAAAGAATCAGCAGGCCGAGACCGATCAGCGCGACGGCCACCACGGTTCGGGCGGTGTCGCCTCCGCCCTCAACCGGTCCGAGATTGTCACCGGGCCGTTCCTCGGGTACGAGGAGCCAGCCCAGAAGGTAGAGGAGAAGGCCCGTTCCGAACCCAGCCACCACGGAGACGGCCAGCGCGATTCGAACGATCACAGGATCGATCCCCAGATACCTGCCCAGTCCACCGCAGACGCCGGCCAGCATCCGGTTGCGCCGGCTGCGCCGCAGTACGGGGGAGCTGGTCGTCGCTTCGGGGCTGGTTGCCTCGCGGGTGGACTCGTCCATGGCTTAGGAATATAGCCTCAAGGTTCCAGAAATGCAATACTCGCTTGCCAGATTAGCAAGAAGGGCCGCTACAGCTCCCGCCGGGAGGTGGCGACCACGCTCAGGACCAGAAAGCCGAGGAGCCAGGCGGAGGCCCAGACCACCAATCCCGGAGTGGTCGTGGAGAAGACCAACTCCCCCTGCTCGGCCAGGGCCTTGGCCTGCCCGCTCTCGAGCGGCGAGACCAGGTACTTGGGGCTCAGATTCCAGATGGCGTCGATTACGGGGACCGAGGTCCCGGTGATGACCTGGGCCTGTACCAGCCGTTGGAGGCCGAGAATCGTCCCGATCACCTGGTGGAAAAAGAAGGCAATGATGGCCACCACCACTGGGAGCGAGATCACCGCCGATATCAAGGTCGTGTACGCCGCGATCACCGAGTGGTTGAACAGCACGACCAGCCAGTGGAGCCAAAGGTCGCTGTCTGCCTTGCCGCCGGCGATCAGCTGGACCGCCTGGGTCTCGAGCGCCATTAGAAGGCACAGGCCGGTGAGCACGACCACGCTTGCGGCATAGCGACCCAGCGCGAACTGCCATCGGGCCACCGGGCGGGCGAGAATCATCAGGGCCTGCCCGCTCTCGAACGGCTGCCCAATGTTGCCCATCGAGACTGCCAGCGCCGCTACCAGCGCCACGAGCTGGAGCACGCCGAGTGCGGCTACCGCTCCAAGGTTGGTGTCCTGGCCGAAGATGGCCCCCGCCTGCCCGCCGCGGCCCAGCCAGGCAACCACCGCCGACGTCACCAGCGACAGGCCAACGAGGACCGCAATGAGCTTCCGGCGCGAGTGTTCCCGCACCGCAGACCTAGCGATAGTCAGGAGTGCGCTCATGATGAGCCGGCCCCCGTCACCAGATCGACGAACAC
>JBOHSD010000102.1:0-1619 GCA_050733075.1 Gemmatimonadales bacterium | reverse complement strand
CTAGTCGGCTTATGGAGTTTGACGAATTAGTTCGGTAGAGGGGCGGTATGGTAGGGTGGAGCGAGGGGGTGGCGGCCCGTACGCATGCCGGAGACTGCCGATGCCCCGCTCCCTGAGCTTATCCCCCGCCGAACGCACCGCCCTGGAGCGGATGCGCGATACCGATCCCAAACCCTACCGCCGGGAGCGGGCGGCCGCCTTGCTCCGCATCGCCGATGGCATCCCCGCCGCCCAGGTGGCTCGCACCGGCGTGCTCAAGCCGCGGGATCCGGACACGGTCTACAGCTGGCTCAATCGCTACACCACCGCCGGGCTGGCGGGGTTGACCATCCGACCCGGGCGGGGGCGCAAGCCCGCCTTTTCCCCCTCTGCCCCGCGCCCGCGCTGACCACCAGCTGCGGGTGCTGGTGGGGGGTGATCCTCGCGGTGTGGGGTTCGCCCGCAGCCGCTGGACCCTGCGCCTGGTGGGGGCGGCCTGCCCCTGGCTGACCAGCTCCTCGTCCAGCGGGGTTTGGCGGGTGCTGAAGCGGGCGGGGATTCGCCTCAAGCGGGCCCGGTCCCACCTCCACAGTCCCGATCCGGCCTACCTTCCCAAACAGACCGCGATCACGGCCTGGGTGGCGCGGGGGCGGGGCCGCGACCGGGGCACGGTCACCCTGTTCCTGGATGAGGTCACCCTCGCCCGCCAGCCCACCCTGGCCGCAGCCTATGCCGCGCGGGGGCCGGTCCAACCTCTAGCCGAGCGCAGTTGCCGGAGCGAGACGGCCACCCGCTACCTGGCCACCCTCGACGTGGCCGATGGGCGGGTGTGCTGGTGCCGCCGCGCGCACATCACCGTGGCCACCCTCGTCGCCTTCTATCGTGACCTGGTGGCCGCCTATCCGGAGGCAGCGCGCATCGTCGTGGTCCAGGACAACTGGCCGGTCCATGTCCATCCCGATCTGCTGGTCGCCCTGGAACCGCAGGAGAGCCCCTTCCCGGTGGTGCGGCCTCCCAACTGGCCAATCGCCCCCAGCGCCGCGGCCGAGCGGCGGTGGGGCGAGCTGCAGTTACCCATTCAGCTGGTCCCCTTGCCGACCTACGCCTCCTGGCTCAATCCGATCGAAAAGCTGTGGCGCTGGCTGCGGCAAGACGTGGGTCATCTCCATCCCTGGGCCGATGACCTGGACGCGCTGCGGGCGGCCGCCGATGACTTCCTGACCCGCTTCGCTCACGGCTCCCCTGATCTCCTGCGCTACTCCGGCTTGCTCTTACCGGAGTAATTCGTCAACCTTCATCAGCCGACTTCCGGATCGTAGCCCTGGACTTCAGTCCGGGGCGGCCCCGACGCGTCAACTCCATTTGCGGCGGCGCCATCTCTGTCAGGCTAGCCGACGTTGGGGGCGACCTTCGTCTTGAGCAGCTCGATCGTCTGCGCGTCGCGGGCATCGAGCTGGACAATGAAGAGCTGGATCCCCGCGTCCACCATTGCCTGGTAGTAGCGGATGGCCCGTTTGGGATCGGCCACCAGCATCGATGTCAACCCCTTCGCTCGCGTCCCGGGAGAGGTCGACTTGGCGGTATCGAGCGCGTTGGCCTTGGCCCTCGCCTCCTCCATCGTGTCGCCGAGAATCAGATAG
>JBOHSD010000101.1:0-1664 GCA_050733075.1 Gemmatimonadales bacterium | reverse complement strand
CACTAGGCGTTTCCGGCTGTGTCACCACCGCCCAACCCGCTGACCTGCGCGTTTGTCCCGCCGGGTAGCACAGAACCCCGATCAGCTGCGGAACTCAGGTACAAGAACCTCCTGGAAGCCGAACGCGGCTTCCGCGACCTGAAGTCCACCCTGGACCTGCGGCCGGTCTTCCACCGGCTCGAACACCGCATCCGCGCCCACGTCCTGCTGTGCTGGCTCGCGCTGCTGCTCACCCGCGTCGCCGAACGCCGCACCGGCGCCACCTGGCGCCGCATCGCCACCGAGCTCGGACGCGTGCACGCCGTCGCGCTCACCGGCAGCGCCGGCACCGCCGTACACACCACCCCACTCACCACCATCCAGGCTGGCATTTACCGCGATTGTCAGGTCGCAGCGCCGCCCGCGATCACTGCGCTAAACCCCGCCTGAACAGGCAAAACAGCGTCACGGCCCCCACCGGAAGGCGTGGACACACGCGCACTCACCGGCTCAACGCGCATTCCCGCAGGTCAACCCCCGAATTCGGCAAGATCACGTGCCCACCAACTGCGGAACCCGGGAGAAGTACGAAGCACAAGCGCAAGCACTCGCCGATGTCCTGAGCACGCGCCCAGGCTGGGAACGCGACGGATCTGGCTGGGAATTTGCGCCCTCCCTCCCGCCAGGCGACCCCACCAAGGGGCCGCTCTGGAGCTGCGAGCCGACCGCGATCGACGGCGACGCCCTCGACCACGTGTACCCGCCATCGGTGCGGTTCAGCTACTACGAAGGGCACGACTACACCGGCCAGCGGCAGCTCACCGCTGCGGAAATCACCGGCATCGACCATCCCCGCCTGCCTGGCGAAGCGTTCGGCGTGTACTACGACTCGCCCGCCGAGCTGCAAACCCACCTGGAGGAGATCGAGGCGTGGCGGTGGCCCACGAACCTCCCTGGCCGGCATTACCCCCACGGCGAAGTCACCTGGGAACCCGGACCACCCGAGGACCTGGACGACCTCGCAACCGTGCTTGATGGCCGCGACGGCTGGGAACGCCATGACGGAGTGATGGACGGCGCGAGCCTGGCGTTTCTGTGGCCGACCTGGATCTTCCTGCCCTCAGCGAGCAAGAGCCGGCATGCGACCACAATCGAACCGGACCGCAAGAACGGACCCGGGTACAACATGTGGACGCCACTCGGTCGACGCGAGCACGTGAGGTTCCCCGATGCCGCCCCGATCATCGCCGCGCTGGACACCGTTGAGGAGTGGCGACAGAACCGGCCACCACGGTGGATTAGCGAATACAACGGCATGCTCACCACTACGTGCCCCCGGTGCGGCAGGTCCCCCGGCTCCGAGTGTGATCACCTGGTGGGTGACGCGCCTGGACTCGGGTTTGTGATTCATGCGGAACGTCTTCCTGCCGGGGCGCTGGAACCAGCACCCGCGCCCTCGGCCTGGACAACCCCCAAGCCGGGGCAACGGCCAGCCGGGCGAGCCCGCAAGCGCCGGCCCCGCCAGCGATGACTGATCCCAATGAGGTGGCCTACTACTGGCGAGGTTGTCCCGGTCTTCGTGGAACTTGAGGTGGCGGTCCCCCACCTGAGTCCTGCCTGGTGGTAGGTCTCGGGTGACCCGCCAAGGAACACCCGAAGGAAGGGGACCGCTCGTGAAGACCGTA
>JBOHSD010000100.1:0-1667 GCA_050733075.1 Gemmatimonadales bacterium | reverse complement strand
GCGTAAAGCCCCCGGCCTCGGGCGACTGGCAATGCACAATGAGAGCTTCCAAGGCCTCGAGAAACCCCTGCGCCAGCCGCTCCACCGTGGCCTGCCGATGCACCCGCTGGCTGTAGCTCCACACCAGGTGCAGCCGGCCCTCGGCCACCGACCCATTCACATCGAGCAGATGAGGACGCCTCCCTAAGGGACTGTGAGGCGAGCCACTCGACTCGCGGGCCAGCCGAAAGAGCGAACCTCCCGACAGGGTCTGGTCCAGCTGCCCCAGGTAGTTGAAACTCACCTCTGCCTGGGGAAGGGCTTGCAGCGCAGCACACACCTCGGCCGCGGGGTGCAGGTAGCGCAGCACCCCATAGCCAATGCCCTTGTTCGGGATCCGGCGGAGCTGTTCCTTGACCGCCTTCAACGCCTCCCCCGGCGGCTCCGCCCCCAGCTCCAACCGCACGGGGAAGAGGCTGGTAAACCACCCCACCGTGCGCGAGAGGTCCACCTCGGCAAACAACTCCTCGCGCCCGTGGCCCTCCAGGTCCAAGAGCAGGGACCCCGCCCCCGTCCAGCGCCTAAAGCTCTGCACCAAGGCGGTGAGCAACACATCGTTGATCTGGGTGTGGTAGACCGGGGGCACCTCCTGCAACAACGCCCGCGTCTGTTCCTCACTCAAGGCCACCGACACGTGCGCGGCTGAGGCCACCGTGTTGGCCCCGGGGTCGGGGGCATAGTCCCGCGGCAGGGGCCCTACCTCCCGCCAAGAGCTAGCCAGCCAGTAGTCAAGCTCCTCACGCACCGCCTCCGAGCACCCATACCCCATCAGCCGCTCGGCCCACGCCTTGAAGGCCGTCGTCTTGGGCGGCAACTGGAGGGCCTGCCCCCAGCGGAGCTGCTGATAGGCGCGTTGAAAGTCCTCGAGCAACACCCGCCAGGAAACCCCATCCACCACCAGGTGATGGATCACTATCAGCAACCGCCCCGGCCGCTGCGCCCCTAGCTTAAATAGCACCACCCGCAGCAGCGGCCCCACCTCAAGGTTGAGACTCCTCTGCTGCTCAGCCGCGACCCCCTCGAGCGCCGCCGGCTGCTCCTCTACCCCCAGCTCCGAGAGATCCACCACCCCAAAAGGTACGGCCTCTTCCCACCCCGCATTCACTTGCTGCCAGTCAGACCCCTCGGGGAGGAACCGTAGCCGCAAGGCATCGTGGTGCACCAGCAGCTGCCGCACCACTCGCTGCACCCAGCCCGGCTCCAGCTCAGCCCTGAGCTCCAGCAGCACCGCCTGGTTAAAGTGCTGCGGCGCCGGCAGCGCCTGCTCGAAGAACCACCCCTGGATGGGCGTCAGGGGCACTGCACCGCTCACAAGCCCTTGGTCGGCCTCAATCGTGGGGCCAGTGCCGACTACTGCGGCCAGCTCGGCTATGCTCTGATGCTGGAAGAGCTGCTTGGGTGTCAGTTGCAGCCCCGCCTGCTGGGCCCGGGCCACGACCTGAATGCAGAGGATGGAGTCCCCCCCCAAGGCAAAGAAGTTATCCTGCCGCCCTACCCGCTCCTGCCTCAGCACCTCCGCCCAGATCCCGGCTAAGAGCTCCTCGGTCGGCGTGCACGGGGGGACATACCCCTCCGCCACCCCCCGTCCTTCCGGGGCCGGCAAGGCCTTGCGGTCCACCTTGCCATTG
>JBOHSD010000099.1:0-1681 GCA_050733075.1 Gemmatimonadales bacterium | reverse complement strand
GCACAGAAGGAGTACGCGGAGGCCCGCCTCACCGAGGCGGTGATCGCCGGCAAGGACCTCCCCACCCCCGACGACGTCCGGGTGGAGCCGGCCGCCTACCTCAACGGGATGGCCGAGACGATCGGCGAGTGCCGGCGGGCGGTTCTGGACCTCCTGCGGAGGGGCGAGGTGGGGCGGAGCGAAGAGATCCTCCGGGAGATGGAGGACATGTACTACCTGTTGGTGACGATGGACTATCCCGACGCCATCACGGGGAACCTCCGCCGGTCCACGGACGTGGCCAGGGGAATCATCGAGAAGACCCGGGGAGACCTGTCGCTGTCGCTGGTCCAGCGTGATCTTCGCGACGCTCTGGAGCGCCACGCCCAGGAGCTTCGCGGTCCGGACTAACTGCTACGCTGGGTGGGCTCGGGGGTGTAGCTCAGTGGTAGAGCGCTGCCTTCGCACGGCAGAGGTCAGGGGTTCAACTCCCCTCACCTCCACGGTGCTTTCGGTGTGGCCATGGAGCAGGTGCCCGGGACCAATCGGACGTGTCCACATGAGCCAGACCAAAGCGAATCTCAGCATCTACGCCGCATATCACTGCGTTAGGTATTGACACGTCCTCTCGGCCCACGGTAGTTTCGGGTTGCATTTGTTCTTTGTCGGCGACTGAATTAGGCGGGAAAGGGGCCCCACATGACTCTGCCAATCCTCGGCGGAAAGACGCGCGCGCTTTCTATTTCGGTAATCGTTCTGGTTGGTCTGCTGGCCTTCCCGGCGGTGAGCTCGGCGCAAGTCGTCACCACCTGGACGGGAGCCACCAGCACGGACTGGGACGTCGATACCAACTGGACCGAAGGCCAACCAGAGGCGGCAGATACCGCGGTCATCGACAACACCAGCCCGAACAATCCGACCGTCTCCACCGCGGGCGAAGTAGCGACCGCTGTGAACCTCAGCGGCAGCAAGCAGCTCACGGTCTCCGGCGTCGGTGACCTCGACGTCAGCGGGCAGATCACCGCCCCGGCGGGTACCAACGTAAGTTTGACCGGCGGATTGTTGGAATTCGGCACACTGCTGGTGGACAACGCGGCGGGCTTCACTGCGACCGGCGGCGAGTTCGCCGGGATCCTCGACGCCACCACGGCAACGACGTACACGATCGACGGCGCGAGCTACGGCACCACTGGGAGCAACGGCGTGACCTTGGACCCGCCGGTCTCGGTCACTCAGAGCGCAGACGTGACGATGCAGGGCACCGAGTTCCTGAACATTAATGCCCAGCTGTACACGCTCGACGACGTGGACATCCTGGAGGCCGCGTCGGCTGGGACCACGATCACCATCACGTCGGGCGGCACCCTGTTCCACAACGGCGGCGCCGACAACGTGGTCCAGCCGGATATCGACTCCAGCGGAACAATCCACACCGCTACGGGAATCGGATCGTTGACGCTGGTCAGCAACGGCGGCGGCAACACCAACCAGCTCGGCGGGACGCTGCAAACGGCAGGGAACGGGGCCATGTTCCTGGCCACCGATGGGACTGGCGACACTTACACCGTCAAGGCGGGCGGTCTTACGGTGAACAATCCTTCCGGACAGGTCGAGCTCATCGGCGGTACGGGCTTCGACTTCGATCTCAACGCGCAGACCGTGAGCTTGAACGGAGATCTCACCTGGGATGGCACCCTGGGTG
>JBOHSD010000098.1:0-1730 GCA_050733075.1 Gemmatimonadales bacterium | reverse complement strand
CTTTCTGCTGGAGCGCGTCGAGAGGATCGGTCGTGATCGTGACGACCTTGTTGACGCCGAGGGCCTCGAATTTAGCGAAGTCGGCTTCGATGTCCTTGAGCTGGTCCCAGCAGGGCTGGCACATGATGCCCTCCTGGAAGTACAGGAGCACGGAGCTGCCGCTTTCGGACGCGAGGTCAAACATCCCTCCGTCACTCGAGGGGAGCTGAAGTGGCGGAGCCTTCTCGCCCGGCCCGGGGTTTCCGACCACGAACTCGTACTCGCCGGCCTGTCCCGTGCCCTTCGACCCTCCGCTGTTGCTCAACAAAAAGATCGCGCCCAGCGCGACGACGCCGAGCCCCACAGCGGCAGCGGTCTTCAATCCCGCCATCCGTCTCTTGCGCCTCGCTTGAGACCACGCCTTCCCTCCTCTCGCCTTGGAGGTGGGGCGGGCGTTACCGGACTTGGGCCGCTTCGGGCTGGGGCCTTTCTTACGCGTCTTGGTGCTCAAGAGCTTCCTCCTTCACGCGGAGTTGCGTCCTCACCTGACTCTCTTCTCCCTCATCGCGACGGTTGCCCACCACCTGCCGGAACGCGCGCCGGGCCAGCAGCGCGACCACCACCAGAAGGAGGACAACGGCCGCCCATCCGGGGACCCAGGACAGCGCGTCGGTGATCACTTTTCCGTAGTGCTGGAGTCGCGCCGACAGCCGGGCCTGCCACCCGCCGCTCGCGGGCATGGCGTCGGTGGCGATCCCGATCCACAACGCGCCAATCCCCATCACCGCCAACAGCACCCCACTTGCGAGGTTGGTCCCAGTGATGGTGCGGCGGATCGGACCGATGCCCCACATGAAGGAGCGGGGCCGGAACAGGCGGCTCGACCTCCAGTCGCGGCGCTCCCACAGAAGCGAGATCAGAAAGAGCGGAGCGACCATCCCGAAGACGTAGGCGCCGCCCAGGCCGAGGGCCAGGCCGAACGATGACGCGACGCCGGACAGGGCGATGACCCCCGCGAGGACCGGGGCGCAGCACGAGCTCGCGACCCCGGAGAAGATCCCCAGCGAGTAGACGCCCAGGGGTCCCGACTTGCCCGCGCGCCGGCCGGGCATCGGCAGGTGCATCTGTCCTCCCAGCAGGGTGTAGGCCCCGAAGCCGAGCATCAGCAGCCCGCCGGTCACGTAGATGGGAGTGTGCTCGGTGATGAAGAGGTTTCGGAGCGCCTGGGCCCCCATGGCGATCGGCAGGATCACGGTCGCGACCCCGGCTGCGAACAGGAAGGTCATGGCGACAAGCAGGCGGCGGTTCTGGAAGGAGCCGGCGAAGTAGGCCGGCAGCATGACCGAGATGCAGCACGGCGCGAACAGGGCGATCGAGCCCGCGACCACCGCTGCCAGCACCGAGCCGCCGAAGAAGATGCTGCTCTCCATGGGTTCTAACGATCCTTCCTGTCGGGTCGGCTGAGGCGCAACTACTACGAGCCGTAGCATATTCGAGCATCGGCCAGCCCTACTACCGACTGTAGGAGTTCCCTACATCCCTGAACTCTCGGTCTGTTGCGGCGTGCCGGAGAGATCCGCGGCCCCCCCGAACACGCTACTACAGCGCGTCATAGTAGGGTTTTTTTCCAGCAGAGGGCGACCGAGTTGCACCTTCGCCACAACCTCAATAGAGAGAATGATCGAGCCCGACATCGACTCGCTCAGCCGACGAGAGAAGCGGCAGTTCCGTGTCGCCAGGATGATCATGAT
>JBOHSD010000097.1:0-1748 GCA_050733075.1 Gemmatimonadales bacterium | reverse complement strand
ACAACTCCGGCCCATGGGCGCTGCGCTAGCGATACTCGCTCCTCAGTGATTCACGTCGTTTGGTTGGCCGGTTTATTCGAAGCGGGCAGGTCAAAGTGCCTGCCACCACCTTCTATCCGTGTCGGTCACAGGGGACCGATCACCTCATGCTGTATACGCGCCAAGCGCGTTAAGTGAACCGGATCCAAGAAAGCGCCCCATCTGTAAGTACGGTCAACTGACCTTCATCAACCCGGGACGTTATCGGGCGCTTCCACCAACCGCTCAGCTCATTCCTGATCTTCCAACGCTCACCGACCTCATCGACCTCAGCCTGCCACGCGTCGCCACGCCTCGGTCTGTCGCCTCTCAACCGGCGGCCTTGAGCTCCGCACCCTCAGGCAACACGCCCTCTTCGAGGTAGCGCCACAACGCGACCAGCAAGCGCCGCGCGAGCGCCACGATCCCCACCCGCCGCATCCGCGCACCGCCACCGGCGAAGCGCTCCCGAAACCAGCGGCTGAGCTTGGAGTTTGGCTGATACCGCAGCCATAACCAGGCGATTTCGATCATCATCGTGCGCACGCGCCGATTGCCCGCCTTGGAGACCCCCTGGTCTCGTTGGCTGCCACCGCTGTCATAGGGCGTTCCCGTAAGCCCCGCGCACGCCCCCAGTTGACGGCGGTTCCGAAACCCTCGCCAGGCAAAGAATTCCATCACCAGCAACCACGCACAGTTCGGCCCAATGGCACGCAAACCCATCAACTGCACGACCCGTTGCAAGCGCGCGGTATCCGCCTGCCCAAGCCGCCTCTTCCGAGTCCCCTCCAAGGCACACCGCTGCGCCTCCACCAGCCTCAGACGCTGATACTCGCGTTCGAGCTCGTCTTTGAGCTCGGTGGGCAGCAGGGTGCCATCCCACAGGGTCAGCGCCTCCAGACGCTTGAGAAAATCGCGATCAGGTTCCAGGCGCAGCCCCTGGGCGACCAGCAAACCACGGATCCGATTGCGATGACGGGTGCGCTCCTTCTGCAAAGATGCGAGCTCCCGGTGTAAGCGCCGCCCCTCTTCGTCCTCTATGCTCGGAACCCGCACCACACTCCAAAGCCCCCGCTCACCCCCCCAGTAACGCATCAGCATCGTCAGCAGCTTGACCCCGTCGATCCGATCCGTCTTCACCCGCCGCTTCCGTCGATTGATCTCAATACTCGAGGAATCCACCACCTGATTTTCAATCCCCAGACTCACTAAGTAACGGTGCAGCCAGAAACCGTCGCGACCCGCCTCGTAGCAGCTCACCACCCCGGCCTCGGGAGACAGACCGAATTTCTCTTTGGCTTTCTTGACCGCTTCCACCAACTCCATACGGTGCCCCGCCTCCATCGCCTCATGTCGGCGCTTCTCACCCCCATCGCTAAACACCAGCTTCCAGTGCTTGTCGCTCAACTCCATCGCCATGTACAACACCCGCTCCGCCGTGTTATCTTCACTCTGTAGGGCTACCCGATTCATCTTCGCTCTCCTTTGGATTGGTTAACCAACGCGCCTAAAGGGTAGCGCGGGTGGCCCTACATAGCATCTGTAATCCCGGTTCGTGGGCGAGCCAGTCGAGCGCCGCATACAAATCATCCTCGTCGAAGCTGGCGAAGCCTAGGAGATCGTCCACGGCATGTTGCTCAGCCCAGCGCACCGCCGAGAGCCGAGAGCCGCCGTGGGCGATGCGGGCCAAGACGAGGAAGAGCGCCAAGGTAGCTGCCTTGCTCTTACCC
>JBOHSD010000096.1:0-1767 GCA_050733075.1 Gemmatimonadales bacterium | reverse complement strand
CTTTGGAAGAAGCAGACGACCTTGCCGTCCTTGGCATATGCGGGCATCCCGTACCAGGTTTTTGGCGAGAGGACTGGCGCGCTGCCTTTGATGATCGCATGGAGCCGCTTGGCCATGGCGCGATCCGGTTCCGGCATCTCGGCGATCTTCGCGAGCACGGCGCTTTCCCCGTCCGCCTTGTCCGCGCGCGGGCCGCGGCGCGCTTCCGCCTTCTGCTCTTGGGCGCGCTCCTTCATCGCAGATCGTTCCTCGTCCGTGAATCCCTTGGACTTCTTGCCGCCCGCGGTGGTGCTCTTGGCGGACTTCTGCGTGGCCTTCTTTGTGCTCATCGTTCCCTCCTGTGCAGGCTCTCCCCATGTCCTACTCCGCCCAGCAAGAAATCGTCGGCCGAAGCCCGCTCTGGGTCCATGGCCGGCGCCAGCAAGTGACTTGAGTCCTCGTACTTGCGCGCCTCCAAACTATCCTCCGGCCCGACAGACGATTCCCGATCTTTTTCACAGCCTCTCAAGGGAGCTGGTTGATGCGGAGCAGGTTGCCCGGGGGGTCGCGGAAGGGGCAGTAGCGAACCCGTACGGGTGCTCGGTCGGCTCCTGGACGACTTCGGCGCCGCCGGCCTGCAGCCGCTCGAAGTGCCGTCGAGGTCGTGCGGTGGCCAGGTTGATGGAGGCGTAGGTGCCCGTGGCCATCATCTCGGCGATGGTGCAGCGCTCGTCGTGGGTGACGCCGGGAGCGGGGGGGCACTCATCGGTCCTGAAGCAGCCCGAGGACGTTGCCATCGGGGTCGGTGACGGTGGCCACCAGGCGGCCGCCACCGACGTCGTGCGCGGGCTCCTTCACGGTGGCACCGGCAGCGGTCACCTCGGCCAGCTTCACCTCGATGTCCGGCACGTGCCAGTAGGCCACCGGCGAGGTCATGCCCTGCGGTCCACCGCCCGGCACCAGCCCGATGTGCTGGCCCTCGGCCTCGAAGCCGACGTAGTAGGATCCGTCGGTCTGCGGCGGGACGCCGAGCAGGGCAGCGTACACCGCCTTGGCCGTCGCCACGTCTGACACGGGATGCAGCACGGTCTTGATTCCCTGGGTGGAAGAGCCGGTCATGGTCACCCCCTGAAGTCGTGGGTCACATCGACCCGGTGTGTACGGTCGTGTTGGTCACTCTAGCTGCGGCTCGTGACCGGCGCTTCTCGATTCCTGATCGGTCTGGCCACCCGAGCGAAACGGCTAGGTGGAACCTGGTCGTGCTCATCTGAACCTCCTCATGGCTCACCGGTCATGAAACGGAGTGGATCTCTATCGAGTACTCATCACCAAACCTCAGATAGGGGTGGAGTCTCACCAAGCTGAGAACTTGGTCCAGGTCGTCTGCTTGAATGACGCTGTAGCCGTTGAGGTGGGCTGTGGAACCATTGGTCGACCCATCGCCACGCAGCGCGAGCCCATCAGCCATCGGCGATCCGCGTTCAACGAGCTTGTCTCCAAGGTTGGAGAACCACTCCGGCCAGCCCTCATGTGATGCGTTGGTTGGTGTCGCCGTCGAGCACACAGGGGCGGTGTCGAATGACAAGAATCCGCGCTGCTGCCGGGCCGAACCGGGCGATCACGCCCTCGGCCGCTCGCGCGGCGGGCTGAGCACGAAGATTCACGCCGCGGTCGACGGACGGGGCCGCCCGCTGGCCATCCTGCTCACCCCCGGCCAGGCCGGTGACGCGCCGATGATGTTGCCGCTGCTCGCGCACCTGCGTGTCCAGCGCACGATCGGCCGGCCAC
>JBOHSD010000095.1:0-1773 GCA_050733075.1 Gemmatimonadales bacterium | reverse complement strand
CGCTGGTGAACGCGGCCACCACACAACCACACAGCTCCCCGTTCCCGACGCGACGATTCTGCGCCGATCGGAGCCGGCGTCAAGGCCAAGCCCGCTGCGCGGTCGACCTTCGGCCGAGCCTTGACCCCGACCCCTCACCGGCGTATGCCCGCACCGAGCCGGGAAAGAAGGAGAAACCGGTCACAACCGGTCCGGCCACGGGGGTTGACACGGCCCCGCCCCTTCAGGGATGACCATCAGAGATTCCGCACACGTCGAGTCAGGCACCTATCCAGTTACGATCACACGGCCACACCAAGGAGCTTCGTTGTTGACCTATCCTGCCACGATCACGCCGTCTAGTTCGCACCTTGCGGCACATGTTGGAGCTGCTGGGCCGGCACCGGAGACTGACCGGGACCCCACGGAGTTCTATACTGTTGTCACCAATCGCAATGGACATTTGATCACCGCGTATCCAGGGACGTGACGGAGATGAGCACCCTAGTTGTGAAGCTTCTGGGGGATATGCCACTGGAATCGATAGCGTTGACTGGAGATGACACAGGCGCCCTCGCCGCGGTCATTTCAGGCTTGGATTCTAGTCGCTATCCCTACCTGGCATTCGTTGACCCGTTTGGGACCACCACGTTTAACGGCTCGCAGATGCGGGTGGTTATCCCGGAGCTTCTCAGGCTTCGGAAGGAGGAGGTGGCGGCGCCGGTCAGAGCGGTCATCGGACAGGCTCTAGATGTGGCGAGAAGGTGCCAAGATGGCGTCCACCTATACTTGCAATTCGAAGGTGACTAACCCTACTGCCGCACCATACGTCTCACGAATGGCGGGTCGAGCTGATCCAATAAGTGGGGCCGTCAGACGAAACGTGGGGTAGCAGAATCTGGTGAGGTGCTATCGGCCCACCAGCGTGAAGCAGATCGGCACTGAGCCCTTTCCAACCTGGCTGTCGCTGGAGGTGAGACAAGCGTGGATCTAAGCAAGCTTCCGCAGCTAGAGGGCTGGATTAAGGCGGGCGAGGAGTTCGATCCAAGAACCTTCCTGCTGGCCACTGTGACAGTCGGCGAGGCTGCTGCTATGTCTACCCTCTTCTGGCCTGAGTTCGTTGAATACCGCGATGGTGTGTTCCTGAAATTCCTCTTTGAACGGAGCGGAGTTGACGTCTGGTTCGATGAGCTAAAAGGAGACAGGAGTGCGGTTGAGGGCGTTGTTAATCACGTCCATTTGTGGGACGTCTTCGCTCCTCGGTCCGAGGTTGAATACGCGGTGCTGGGTGACGTTGTGCCACGCCTCGCGGCTATGTGGCGCGCTGCGCTCAAAGTCTCGTTCCCCAAACGGGAGTTCGTCGTTTCAGTGGTGGACCCGTCCGAGGACTACGGGCCGACAATATCGATTCGGTCGGCCTGATGATGCCGTGGCGGAGTGCGGCATATCACACTGGTAAGTCTCCGAATCGTTAGCCTGGATCCGTCGGTGGTTGACGGTAAGGATGTCGTGCGTCTCGTGACTACGTCGACGTATTTTGACGAATGCTCCGCTCAGTTGGTGGCGGACCAGGTGGTCCAGTGGCGTACGTCGATCGCCAGGACTGGGCCCTCGGGTGGGTTCGAGTCGTACGGGGGGTACTTGCGGCGTAGGGCGGTGACGGCGCAGGTGGACTCGGTCTCGTTGGTGACGATGCGGCCGGTGCCGTCGAGGCGGATCCACCACAGGCGGCTCCAGTCTTCGGCGTACTCGTCGATGAGGATGCTGGCGTGGCCGGTGGCCTGGAGGTTGGCG
>JBOHSD010000094.1:0-1781 GCA_050733075.1 Gemmatimonadales bacterium | reverse complement strand
CCCTGGGCCTGTACCTTTTTCTCGTACCAGGTGCCGACAATCTCATTGTGGTTGATCAAACGCAGGGTCGCGAGATAGAGATCGCGCCGAGCCGGCCCGGAGCCCCGCTTGGTGATCTTGAGCTGCCCCTTATGCTGACCGCTGCTACTCTCCTTGAGGTTAAGCCCGAACGCCTTGCAGTAACTCTTGCTATTCGCATACGCCCGTGGGTCCAGACCCTCGGCGATAAGCAGACCGGTCGTCACCCGACCGATGGTCACCCCCAGGGCGTGAAGCTGTGGATCCGCCTGGGTCAGCGCCGAAAGCCGCAACCCCACCCGCTCCTTCTGCTCACGGCTATGGCGCAGCTCGGCGCCCAGGGCCATGAGGTACTCCCGCTCGGCCGCCACGCACGGCACACCGATGGTCTGACGGGCGCTCTCGATGACCGCCTCGATCTTCTCCGCCGTGAGCTTTCCGCGGGACACCCGCCGCATCCGCTCGCGGCCCTCCTCGGCCCGCACGCTGAGCTCCGCCGGGGACCCGAAGCTCAATATCAAATCTTCCAGCGTGACACTATCGAGATCCAGGTATCGGGTCAGCTCCGGCCAGTGCCGCGTGAGCGCCGCCTCCAGCCGATTCTGCTGTTGCTGGTGCTGCTTCTGGTAGAGTCGGTAGAGCCGCCCGATGGCATCGTGGCTGCGCTGCTGCTCGCTCGCTTCCACCCACACCCGACTGGCCCCTTCGAAGTACAACCGCCCGATCACCTGCGCCGCCTTCGCATCATGCAGGCTCGGGACGCCGTCGTAGACCTCACAGGCATCGTGCACGCGCTTGGCGCTCATCAGATGGACCTCGATACCCGCCTCACGCAGTTGCCTGCGCAGCGTGTCCCCGTAGACCCCGGTGGACTCCATCACCGCCGTGAGCGACCCACAGGCTAAGCCCCTCAGCCGCTCCACCAGCGCCGGTGTCTCGGCCGGGTGCGCCCACTTCACCGTCACCACCACTTGACGCTCGCTGTCCATCAATACCCCATACTGCTCGACCTTGGCGACATCCACCGCCCACACCACCGCCTTATCCTTGACCCGATCGGCCACCTCTTCCCACCGAACCTCGTTGACTTTCTGAGCACGATAGCTACGCTTCTTCATGGCGAGAATACCTCCTGCGTCATGGGTTGCTGGCGATTGCCAGCCCTCCATATTCTGAGGGTTCTCGCCTCCTGATTCTTATAGCTGACTACGCGGGCTACCTTTACAGACGTACCCAGCATCTCCTAACAAAACAACGTAAACCAAAACCAGGCGGCGGACAGCAGAATTGCCTGCCATGCACGCATGGACTACAACGGAAAAAGGGCGGCAAAGGGGTGGGGGGAATAACATCCTGTTGTGGTATTATCCCCTGTCCACCTGTACCCTCAATCCAGCTTGCAACAAATTGGTAGTGCTCGCTCGTCTGGTAGAGTGATGCCTCTGCATCAAATCCAGGCATGTTCATTTCAAACCTCCTAATCGTTTATATCGCTGGGTTTTGTTCCTCAACCCAGCCTACCGCACGTGCTCCCGTAGCTATCGGAGAACGCAGCGGCCGTTTTCGCAAACCGGCTCGCCGGGTGTGACCGTGCAGGGGCTCACAAAGCAGCTTACCGGGTTACGGCAGGTGGGGCCGGTCTCGCAGGGCCCGAGCGCCAGGCAGTAGCAGCCGCCGCAGTAGTTGTCGACCTTGCGGCAGTCGCTGTTCGCGCGGCACGCGCCACATGTTTTCTCTAACCCGAACTTCTTAGGGGGTGGCAA
>JBOHSD010000093.1:0-1782 GCA_050733075.1 Gemmatimonadales bacterium | reverse complement strand
CACCACTACCATCCGCGGCCTTGTCCCTCGTCGATGCCCGCCGGGTCACCAAGACGTACCACGCCGGGTCCGTGGCGGTCCCGGCCCTGGTCGACGTGGACCTCGAGGCCACCCGGATCGCCAGCTGGGATCCCAACGACAGTCTCTCGGTCGAGTGCCAGCATCCGAAACGATGCAGCTGGTGCCCCTACCAGGGGCTGTGTGAGCGCTTCCGATGATCCGAGCCACCGGGTACGGGGCGGGTTCAGGTCGCGCAATGCGGGCTTGATCGGTCAGCCCGGACAGACAGTTGAGGAGGGTGAATGTTCACGAATACCTCCCGGACGTGGAAACCATTGAATCGTCGATGGAAGGAAAGCCTCCAGGGATCAGTGGTAGCAGGTGATCTGCCCACGGGCAGGTCACCTTCAGTGCCTTCAGACTGACCGTGGTTGCCTCGGGGGTGCTGTAATCCCCGGTCCGAGACTCCTGGCGGAATGAGGTTCCCAAGCAGGGTTGGGCTACAGACGGTGGTGGCGGTGTTGACAGCGATTCCTTACGGAAGATCGCGATCGGGCTCGGTGGAGACAAGCGAAGTCATCGCTCCTGCAAGGATGACTAGCGGCAACACGATGTTGAGCGCGGCGACGACCGCATCGGGACCTTGGAGTTGACGGGCCACCAGCCGGTGGCTGACCGGCTCGGCTACCGCCCCGGCCAGAAACACCGCGCCTAAGACAGCCAGCCGAGCCCGAGCCCGGCGCCCTCTCTGGCCGGGTTTCCGGGCGGCGATCACGGCCTGCCACAGCAGGGCGATCATGCTCCACGGTGCGGCTAGGGCTGCCCCATTACCCAGCATCACATCGCCTGCGGGGGACAGACCTGTTCGTATGCCCAGCGGCTCGGCCGTGTAGCCCCTCCTCACCGAGAGCACCGATCCGGCCACAAACGCTGCGGTATACGCCACGGCCGCTGAGCTGGCGATACGCAGAGCCCTGGCTGAACTCATGTGTTGCTCTCCTTCTCGGTCATCGCCTCTCCTTTCGTGCCAACCCGGCGGCCCCTGCCAAAGCGCCAGAACCAGATGGCCATTACCTGCAGAGGTGTCAGGATCGCCGCGAAGAAGAGGAGATTGCCCCAAGGATTGGGGAGTTCTGATAAGGCCAAGAGCGGCAGCGCCAACAGGAGGTAGCGGCGAGAACCCCGCCAGAGGGGATCCCGTCTGACGAGGGTGGCCAGGTATCCGATGAGTAGAGCGATCATGAACACCACGAACGCCCCGCTGTGGATCTGACCATGCCAGCTGGCCGCGGCGTTGGGCGGGTCGGTGTTGAAGGCGGCGAGCGCCTCCCCGGCTCCCGAGACCACAAGAAAGAGCGGCCCCAACCAGGAGAACCTGCCCGGCTGGACGGCCTGGCCAACCCCCAGACCAAAGGCCATGATGAGCACACCGAACACCACGAAGTTCAGGACTTGACCCCAGCCATAGGGGCCGAGAGCCAAGCCACTCGGCCACACGTCCCAGCCCAACGCCCTCATGAACTCGGACTGCGCCAAGCTCAGGATCAAGGCTGTGGTGAGAAAGAGTGGCGACGAGATGAGTCCAGCTATCGCCGCGTAGCTCGTGCGACGAACGCTGTGGCTCATTCGGTGGACGCTACCCCCCTACAGGCTTCCGAGAAGCCTGGAAAACAGGCACGAGCGGACGATCCCTCTCTGACGTGTTTCTGAGTCTTTGATAGAGATCGCCGCCGGTATTAACCCAAGTCTCATGGTTGGTCTCCGGGGCGGTTGTCGTTGTTG
>JBOHSD010000092.1:0-1803 GCA_050733075.1 Gemmatimonadales bacterium | reverse complement strand
GACACACTGCCGGCCGTCATACTCGTCCACAGGGGCCTCCTTCGTCGTGGTGGACGTGAACAGCCCAAGCGTGACGCGAGGGTGACTGTCACGAGGAGCGGAGGCCCCGCTCCTTCATCGCATCAGACGACATCGGACGTCCCGGTAGGTGATCTGTCGACAGGGGTTAGATCGAGATCCATTCGGCGACGTTCACGGCTACCGCCCGCAGGGGACGCCGATGCTCAGGTGCACCACCTGGGAGCGGCCGTGGCTGGCCACCTTGATCGGATAGCAACCAGGCTTGGTCACGTAGTAGCCGCCGACGAACCAGATCCAGCCACTCTCCGCCTCCTTATGATCGCAGCGGTCCACGACAACCCGCTCTACCAGGACCCGGTCCTCGGTCCCTCCCTCCTCCCGAGGTCCTCCCTCCCACCGCAGGTAGAGTCGGCCGCGTGCCTCCTCCGGCACGCTGATCTCAACGGTGGCATTGCGCCGGACGACCAGCCCACGCTTGGCGAAGCGCAGCACTGTGTTGGCAGGGGAGGCATTCGCTGGTGTTCGATAGGGCGGGCTGACCTGCAGGGTGACGGTGGGCAGCGCTACAGCATCAAGCACCACCTCGTCCCCGTCGGCTACGCCCACGTCCTCTGGTCGGGCATAGGCGCAGTCGAGCGCGTCGGGGTGACGGTCCACGACGGTCGGCGGGGTGGATGGTGTCGCCGTTGGTCTTACGGCAGTCTCCGACGGCGCTGCGGCAGGCTCTCTGCTAGTGCAGGCGGCAAGTGCTTGTAGGACTACAAGCAATATGATCCAGGTTCGCATCGGGGTTCCCGTTGCCTAACTCGCGATGACCGTGGTGACGACTGCCAACCCCACCAGCGCTACCGATCCCAGATAGGCCAGCTGGGCAGGCCGCCGTGCCGCCATCAATTTGGCAGACTCGCGCGCATCGCGCGTCCGCCGCCGGTGAGGGCGACCAAGACGCTCACCGTGACCGCGACACCGACACCGTAGAACCAACCTACATAGAACGGCACCAGCCCGAGGAACACCGCCAGCAGGCCCAGCCAGATCGCAGAGGTGACCCGGAAGGTGGACACCCCGGTGCCGATGTCGAATCCCCAGACGAACGCGGTCAAGTCCCCACGGCCAAGCCGCCGCCCGAGTGACTTCGGGGTTTGTCGCGACAGGCCGAGGCGTGAGACCCCGCCGCGCCGCGCCGCCGGGATATCGAAGACGACAAACATGGGTCGGTGTTGGCGGCGGCAGACAGTTTCGCGACGAATGTCATCGACCGTCCTCCGCCGTGGGGCGGTTCGGCGGCGGATGGTACATCAGGTCGATGTGGTCGCTGTGGGCGCCCCACGACAGCTTGAGCCGCCAGCAGCCCGGGGCGGGGACTTCGATGCCGTCGGGAAACATCCCATCTTCGGAAGTCACTGTCTCCCGCACCGTTGGGCCATTCTTGCCGAGGGGTCGGGCGACGATGCGCAGGTCGTGCTCCTCGCCGGAGGGCCGCACGTACCAGAGGATCTTTTTGTGGAGCTGTTCCGCGTTCGGGTCGATGGGACCGGCTTGGAGAGGATGCCCGAACACGAACCCCACGAACGTTCCCGACCTGGAGTAGGCATATGGCATGTACGTGGGTGCCCCGGATGCCCATTCGGGCGGGGGGCCCATGTATAACGGCGTGTCCCCGCATCCGCCGCTGATCACGCGCTGAGCGGTCGTGGGCCCCGTCGGTCGATGATCAGCAGAGTTCCGAGCATCGTCTTGCCGTCCGGCTGGCGCTGAGCAGCCGACAGCGGCAACCAGGAC
>JBOHSD010000091.1:0-1827 GCA_050733075.1 Gemmatimonadales bacterium | reverse complement strand
CCTGCTCGGCGTGTGCATAGCTGTCCACGGCGTAGGCCCGGGCCGTGCGTGGGTTACCGAGATCATGCGCCAGCCAGGCCAGTAACTCGGACAGGCACCCGGCGTAGACGTACAGATCCTGAAGTTCCTTGAGGGTGTGGCGGCCTCGGATGAACTCGTCCACCCGGGAGCGATAGGTCCGGGCCACCGCGAACAGCTCGGCGGGTGGCTCGTGCGAGTAGCCCCGGTTGAGGTCGGTGATGACCAGTTCCAGATGTTCCAGCGTGCCGCTCCCGACAGCGGAGAAGCCGGTCAGCCGGGTGAACTCCATCGCCTCGGCGGCGGCCTCGGACAACACCCGGTTCAGCAGGTCGGGAGCCACCACCGCGGCGGTGATGAGTTCGCGGCGCTTCGCGTTCTTCACCTCCCCCAGCGAGGCGGGCGGCTGACCCGGCCCAGATCCGGTTGGGTTGGCGTCGTTCGCCATGGTGCTGGACGAGGTACCTGACCGGCAAGCCTTCCGGGCGGCGTCCGCCTGGTCCCGCAGGGCCACCAGCGCACCCCCGGCATCGAGCGCATCATCGAGGGCCTGCACCAGGAAGGCGGAGGGCAGCCCCTTCTTGGGCCGCTCCGCGAGGGAGACGTACTGGCGGGTGTAGCCGATCCGCTCCGCGAGCCGGGGATGACTCAACCCCTCGGCCTTACGCCGCTTCCTGATCTCCTCCGCCAGCAGCCGGGCAAGACCCACCCACTCAGGCTCGCCGGTTGCCGAGTCCCCTGCCACGACACCTCCCTATGCCTGGCGCAATCCACCGGGGCCAAGCATCCGCTCAACCCGTTGCACCCTTTCAGGAGCCTATCGGACCAGCTGCCCTAGCGAGCACAGACCCACCGGACCACGCGACAGGATCGAGAAGAAAAGCAGGCGTATTGACGTTCACTGATGCCGTCCTGCGTCTGGCTTGGAGAGGGGTCAGAGGGAGCGGTAATCGTTGGCGATCCAGCCAAGTACCGCGCGGGCTTCACCGTTGAACACCGCCAGGTGCTCCAGCTCTCCGAATAGTGCTCGACCATCACGGCCGAGCCACCGAGGTTCCATCGCAGCGCGCCCTCGGCCTGGAGCAGTACCCACTGCCGACTCGGGTCGTCCAGCATGCGGTGCCGGGCCATCCGGGAGGTGATGGACGGCGCCGCCTGCTCCTCCGTCATCCGCTGGGTGAACACAACCTCGGCGTAAGCTCGGGTCTGCAGAATCCCGAGCACTGCGGTCGGCGCGAAGCTTCGCACGAGCAGTGACTGCTCGTCGAGTTGGCGGATGCGTTCCTGAAAGTGGTGGGCGCCGCGTTGCAGGATCACCCTGGAGTCGATGTGGCCCGCGCGGGCTGTCTCGACCAGCGTCATGATGCGGCGCCGCTCCTCCCCATGGACCCCGTACACCGTGAGCAGCGCCGCAGCCTCCGCCGCAGTGAGCAGACCCTTGCCGTTCTCCACCCGGGAGACCTTGTTCTGGCTAGTTCCCGCACGCTTGGCCGCCTCGACCTGGCCGAGACCGGCGACGCGGCGGGCCGCGTACAGCGACCGGGACAGCTCGTCTCGGTCGTCGTTGTCCGCTCCCGTCGATGCAAACTGTTCCGCACTCACGGACGCAGCGCGTGACGGTACTGCTCGTGAAAATCCCGGACACAGGCCAGCGTCGGGTAACGGCTGACAAGTGCGGCGTCGAGATCGCGCGCATGTGCCCGGACGAAATTGGCCGCGCATGTCGACGACGCCAGCGCCTCGTTGCCGAGAGCGATCGCTTCATCCGGTGCACCCAAGTGTACCAACGCAGTAGCCAGGACGAGGCGG
>JBOHSD010000090.1:0-1846 GCA_050733075.1 Gemmatimonadales bacterium | reverse complement strand
CTCCGGTGCGCTCCGGCCGCGGCTGCCTTGACCTGGGTGGGGAACTCGACGCTGGCGCGGGTCGCCCCCACGAGGGCTTGTGCCGTGAAACTCGGTGCCTTTGTAGAGCGTGAGAGCCGGGACGGCAAGGGGCTCTCTGGAGCAGTGCCGGTAGAAGGTTCGAGACTCGGGGCTCCCGTCCTCGCTCTTGCCGGAGAAAGGACCTCTGGGGTGCACCAGCTCGCCTCAGGTCTTTTCGGCAATTCCTGCCGGCAGGGTGTTGCACTTGCTAGTGAACCCAAGCCGTCTCGCAAACGGTTGAAGCCGACGACAGGTAGAGCCCACCGGTTGGCGCTCCACGCCGCAACGGCGGCTGGTGCGTCACCGCGCATGTCGGCGCCGGCAGCTTAACCATAGAGCGTTAAGCCTCACGAGGATCGCGAGTTTTGGCAGATAGTCCTCGAAACAGGCGATATGCTGATTGGCATGCCCGGCGGCAAGCCGTTGCCTACGGACCGCGCCCAGTTACGAAAACCCGATGAGAGAACCCTCGACGGCAGGGCCAGTGCGGGGCGGCTCCCATAGTCAGCGGTAAACAGCGTTTCAACGGCGGGGCTGAGCCTGTCCGACAAACCCTCCAAGGGGATGGTGGGCGGGATGGTGGTGGTGTAGCTTGCTGGAGCGCGGTTTCCTTGTAAGGAGGAGCGGATCCGTTGAGCTACAACTTCTTGCCATACGTGCAGGACCAGCTTCTGCTGATGCCTCCGTCGGTCTCGGACTGGGTGAAGGAGGGCAGCCTGGCGCGGTTCGTCTCCGATCTGATCGATGGCTTGCACCATGAAGGCGAGCTTGCCGCCTTCTTCGAGCCGTACCGTGCGGACGGATGGGGACGGGCGGCGTATCACCCCTGCATGATGGTAAAGGCGCTGGTTTACTGCTATGCGGTGGGGGTACGCAGTTCCCGTCGGATTGAACAGGCGCTGGAGCAGGATGTCTCGCTGCGCTTTCTGACGGCGAACCAGCAGCCGAACTTCCGCACGATTTCTGATTTTCGGAAGGATCACCTGCCGGCGCTTGAGAAGCTGTTTGAGTCGGTGCTGGGGCTGTGTCGCGAAGCCGGGCTGGCCAAGCTCGGCGTGGTGGCGCTGGATGGCCGCAAAGTGGCGGCCAATGCGGCGCTGGACCGGAATCGTACGGACGCGGGGCTGCAGCGTGAGATTGCCGAGATCTTCGCGGAGGCAGAGCGTCTTGATCGGGAGGAAGATCAGCGCTTTGGCGAGCACGCGCGCGGCGACGAGCTGCCAGAGGGCCTGCGCACCTCGGCAGAGCGGCTGAAGCGGCTGAAGGAAGCGCGGGCGCGTCTTGTTGCTGAAGCCGAACGCGCGCGTAAGGAGCAGCAGGAGAAGATCGAACTTCGCGCGGAAGATGAACGCCGCACGGGCAAGAAGAAGCGCGGCCGCAAACCGAAGCCACCAGAGGCGGTGGTCGATGCCGAGAAGAAGGCAAACACCACCGATCCGGACAGCCGTATTATGCAGAATCGCCGTGGCTGGGTGCAGGGATACAATGCGCAGGCGGTGACGGATTGCGAGAGTCAGGTAATCGTGGCGCAGGACGTCACGCAAGACGAGAATGACGTACGGCAACTCGATCCGATGCTGCGTCGCGTGAAGGCCACGATGGGCACTGCACCGGAGGCACTCGTGGCGGATGCGGGTTACTGGAGCGAGGCGAACGCGACGCGCGAGAACGAAGAGACGGAGCTGTTCATCGCCACGACCAAGAGCTGGAAGCAGAAGCAGGAACTCGCTCGGAAAGGCCCACCGCGAGGACGCAAACCGAAGCACATGACGCCACAGGAGCGCAT
>JBOHSD010000089.1:0-1909 GCA_050733075.1 Gemmatimonadales bacterium | reverse complement strand
GCGAAAAGCCGGCCTGCTCCCGAACCTTCTGGGCCAGCCTTCGCATGACGGACAAAGCGTATCTCGGCATCGGTGCCATTCCTTGTATCTATCGGCGGATTCCCCGCCCACTTGAAAGTGGAAAAGCAAGAGGGGCGGCCCGAAGGCCGCCCCTCTCCTTCGATCAGCCGTTCCTACCAGTCAGGGTTGGCGGCCTCGCAAAGTGCGTGGGTCGCAGCCTCGTCGCTGCCGCGCGCCGTCCCAGCCGTAGCGCCGGTGGACAGGTCTGCGATGCAGAACTCCGTCCCGGAAGCGCTCTCCGTGTTCAGGACCACCTCTTGCGAGGGAGCCGCGCCCACGACCGCAACGTTCACCGTGTTGAGGGTGGACCCAACACCGTCCGCCCACGTCAGCGAGGGCTCGATCAGCTCACCCTCGGCGGCGTTGAAACCCGTGTAGGTCTCACCGTCGGTGTAGAACGCCTTGGCCGCGGTCAGTCCGTTCCGGAGGTTCGACTGAGCCGCCCGGTCCTGAGCGCGCTGCCGCAGCCCCAGGAAGGTGGGGATGGCGATCGCGATCAGGATGGCGATGATGAGGACGACCACCATGAGTTCGATGAGAGTGAATCCCTTGTCGTCCTGCATCCTGGTACGAAGTGTCTTCAGCAAGATACTCACCTCCTTCCGGAAGCTGAAGCGTTGTTCTTGCTCCTGAATATCGGCGGCTTCCGCCGCGAGTTGAGCCCCCGGACCCCAAAGGGGGGCTATTTCCGTCCCCCCGGACGCGTGAAGGGGGCCCCCCGTCTGGGGGACCCCCCTCGCAGGTCCGTTCCCGGCCCGCTACTGGATCAGCTCGAAGATCTTGAACGTGGGAAGGTACAGCGCGATGACGATGGCCCCCACCGCGCCGCCGACGACGGCGATCATCACCGGCTCGATCAGCGAGGTCAGCGACTCCACGGCCGCCGTCACCTCCTCGTCGTAGAACAGGGCCACCTTCTCCAGCATGGTGTCCAGGGCCCCGGTCTCCTCCCCCACGGCCATCATCTGGACGACCATGGCCGGGAAGACCGCATGCCGGGCCAGCGGGGTGGCCAGGCTCTCGCCCTCCTTGACCCCCGCCTGGAGGTCCTTCACCGCCTCGGCCACCACCGCGTTACCCACGGTGTCCTCGACGATGTCCAGGGCCTGGAGGATCGGGACACCCGACCGGTTCAGCACCGAGAGCGTCCGAGCGAACCTGGACATGGCCGTCTTGTGGAAGAGCGGCCCGAAGATGGGGACCCGCAGCTTGAGCCGGTCCCAGGTGAGCCGGCCCTTGTCCGAGTTCTTCCACCACCGGAACAGGAAGGCCAGCCCGACGATCCCCAGGATGAAGAAGATGAAGAAGCTCTTCACGGCGTCCGAGAGAACGATGAGGAGCCGGGTCGGAAGCGGCAGCGTCCCTCCGAGCTGCGCGTACAGGTCCTTGAACGTCGGGACCACGAACAGGAGCATCGCCGTCAGGATCAGGAAGACCAGGACCACCACCACGATCGGATAGGTCATGGCCGACTTGATCTGCCGGCGCAGCGACACCTCGCGCTCGAGGTTGTCGGCCAGACGAACGAGGACCGAATCCAGGGTCCCGGACATCTCCCCCGCTCGGACCATCGAGACGAAGAGGTCGTTGAAGGCTCGGGGGTGCTTGGCCATGGCCGCCGACAGGGAGTTGCCCTTCTCGACGTCGAGCCGCATCTCCCCGACGATCTTGGCCAGGTACTTGCTCTCGGTCTGCTCCTCGAGGATGGACAGCGTCCGCAGCAGCGGCAGGCCCGAGTTCACCATGGTGGCGAACTGCCGCGAGAACACCGACAGGTCCTTGAGCTTGGCCCGCTGCGGGAGGATGTGGAACTCGCGCTGGAGTCCGCCGGACTTGGCCTTGACCTCCA
>JBOHSD010000088.1:0-1916 GCA_050733075.1 Gemmatimonadales bacterium | reverse complement strand
ATTCTACACGTTCTTATTTGTATTGATACACAGTATCAATTATTCCGACAAGCGTATAGGGAGGCAAAACTATCCTGTGGGACACGATTCTCCACGCATAAACCACCCCCCTGGTGCCAATGGTGCCGGGTCCCTTTTGAGGGGCGTTTTTCCGCGTCGGGACGCGGAATTCACCTGGCACCAATAGGGTGGTGCCGGCTCTCCCGCAGTTTGTGGGAACGGGGGTTAGCCCCGCCAAGCGCATTCCCCGGCCAGGTTGGTTTACGCGGCCAGGACCCGGCGTCGGAGCAGGTCGAACTTCGCCCGGCCGTACATCTGGCGCTTGATCAGCTTGAGGCGCTGGACCTGCCCTTCGGTCTGGCCATTGGACCACGATGTGGTCAGCGCCGCTTCGACGGCGGTCAGATCGGCGGTGAGCCCGTTGGCCAACGCCACGAACGATGGCACGCTGCTGGTTTGGGCATCCGCCAGCCACCGACTAAGGGTGGCCAGATCGCGCGCGGCAATCAGCTCCCGGAAGCGCTGCAGCAATGCGTAGCCGCTGGCCAACTCAGCATCCTCGGCCAACACCTGCTCGAGCGTTGCCTGCTCCTCCGGATTCAAATCCGCAGCTGGCCGGAGACAGAGCCAGCGAAGACTGCGGCGAGTTCGTCTGCGGATAGCGGGCGGCGCTCGCGGTGGTCGCCAGGGAGCAAGCGCCTGCGCGAGTAGAGAACGACTGCCCGAATAGCCTTGGGTAACGATCTCCCGATAGAGTTGGCTGATAGTGTGACAGCCCTGCTGCCAACGATCCTGGAGATAGCCCACGTACGGCCGGAGCGTCGGCGAGGTCAAGTCTGTCGGACGGAGGTAGCGCTGGCGATTACGGGGAGGCTCTGGGGTGGCCAGAAGGCTCCGGACCGTCTTCCGGTCCAAGCCCACCTCCGTGGCGATCCCCCGGAGGCTCATTCCGGCTGCCCGCAAGGCTCGCACCCGCTCCCAGCGGGCGATCCGGGCTGCCCGCCGCTCGGCCTGCCGCTGCCGGGAGGGACTGAGTGGCTTGGTGGTGGCAGAGCCAACCGGTGGGGTGGTGTCGATGACCCGGCGGCGCTGCTTGAGCAGGTCGTCGAGTGCGGCACTGGCGTTTTGGACGAGATGAAAGCGATCGGCCACCTGCCGAGCCAGCGGCGCCCCGGCCTTGGCTCCTTCGGCATAGGCCTCCGAGCGGTCCCGGACGATGGTCTCCACACCGGGATGTCGCTTGAGCCATTCCGCTAGGACTGCCGCCTCCCGCCCTTCCAAGAGATCGACCCGCTGATGGGTCACGAGATTAATCAAGAGGGTGGCGGAGGAGCGACTGCAACGCAAGGAGAGATCAGTGACCTCAAGCACCGCGGGCGTCGGCTTTCAGGCCAGGGCGGGAGATCAAGTGCTTCTCGTAGGCTCGTTCGGCATCGGTCAAGGTTGCCGTGCATCTCTCACGCATGCCGCTACGAATCCGGCTCACCCCAATCACCAATCAAATCAGCGCGCAGTAGGCGCTCCCGCTCGCCCCGCACAGCTATCGGGTTCCCACTCTGCGGTCCTCAGCGAGATCGTCCCGCACTGACTCGTCCGCTAGCGGTATGCGTAGCCGGTGGGCAGCCCGTGCCATAATGTGGGTCACCAAAGGCGCCGTGAGCAACAGGAAGAGGGCAGTGGCCAGTCCCTTGATCCCAGCCTGTGGCGGAGCCAGGAAAAGCAGTGATAGCAGCACTCCCCCAGCACCGAAGGTCGCGACCTTCCCCCCGGCGTGGAGGCGGTTATAGAGATCGGGAAGGCGGAGCAGGCCGTAGACACCCAGTACGCAGAAGATCGTTCCCACCAGCAGGAGCACTGCACCGACCACCTCGCCCACGTGGTCCACCTCCTTGTCGCTTTGGCAGCCGCGGCAGCGG
>JBOHSD010000087.1:0-1963 GCA_050733075.1 Gemmatimonadales bacterium | reverse complement strand
CTTCTGGGCGTTGCCGGTAGGTTGAAGGCCAATGACGGCAGAGACGACTGACCGGTGGGCGCGATGGCTGTTACACGATCGGTTCGCCGGAGACCCGCTGGCGCTTCGGAGGACCCTCGAGTACCTCCAACCGATCCGCGACCGCGTCCTTGCGGGCGCTGCGATCAAACCAGCCGACGTGGTGCTCGACATCGGTTGTGGGGATGGGTTGCTCGGTTTCGGGGCGCTCGGTCTGGTCGGCGATGCCGGTCAGATCGTCTTCGCCGACATCTCTGAGGAGTTGTTGGACCGTTGCCGGCAGCTGGCCGCTGAGATCGGTGTGTCCGGCCAGTGTCGTTT
Source organism: Gemmatimonadales bacterium (assembly GCA_050733075.1). GTDB lineage: Bacteria > Gemmatimonadota > Gemmatimonadetes > Gemmatimonadales > GWC2-71-9 > CAVVWJ01. Next base: position 1,624 of record JBOHSD010000087.1, on the reverse strand, counting down.
CCTCCGCACCGCCGCCGAGAGCCTCGACGGTGTCGGTGACTCGTCAGTGGATGTGGTGACCACCCGGTCGGTGCTGATCTATGTCGACGACAAGGCTGCGGCCTTCGCGGCCTTCCGCCGGGTGCTGAAACCGGGTGGGAGAGTCTCGTTGTTCGAACCCATCAACCGCCGTTACACAGATCTCAACCGGGACACCCTGTTCGGGTACGACGCCAGCCCCATCGCTGAGCTGGCGGCCAAGGTTATGGCTGTGTTCGAAACGTGCGCCCCAGCTGACGGTCCGATGATGGGATTCGATGAAACCGACCTGCTCCGCCTCGCCGAAACCGCCGGATTCGTCAACATCACCGTCACCCTCGAGTTGTCGAGCACCGACCGGCCTCCATTCCAGGGGGTCTCTTGGTCGCAGCTGCTGAACATCAGCCCCAATCCCAACGCTCCCACCTTCGGCGAAGCCATCGCTTGGGCTCTCACCGCCAGTGAGATCGTTCGTCTCGAGAGCTACCTACCAACACTGGTTGATTCGGGAACGGGTGGTCGGCTCCGCAGAGCCGACGTGTATCTCACCGCAGAGAACCCCAAATCCTGAACACCTCAGCCCGATCACCGCAGTCGCGGTTGCCTTGCTGCTGCCGGGTGGAGGCGAGAATGCCCCGGTGGTTCCGTCGGGGCCGACGCTTGCGGTCACGGAGCCGACGGTTCGTGGCGGAGACGTCATCGAGCTTCGGGTCCAGGCTCCACGGAACTACATCTGGGGCTCGATCCTCCGGCTATCGGCTCCGGAGGAAATGTAATGACTGTGGGCGGACAACGAGATCTGCCCAGCGGGCGGCCAGCAGAGACTGCCCGCTCGCGGCCATCTCGCCACCCAGCATGGTGCCAGCGGTCGGCGAGACGGCCTCGCGGCTGCTGTCCGCTACCGGCGGAGGGCAGGCCTGATGTGTTTTGCGTTCAGCGCCGAGCGGGGTTCCACCGATGAGTTCGATCCTCGGCGTGCGTCTAATCCGATGACGGACCCGAGATGACTTTGGCCCTGCGAGTGCGTCGCCACTGCGAGCGCACCAGGGGGGAAGGAGCGGATCGATGGACCAGCCAACCGCGGAGCAAACGCTACGCCGGCTCGAGCCTCTGGTCGGCGAGTGGACCTTCGAGGCGAAATGGCCCAGCGGAGAGCCGTGGCCGGGCGGCGGAAGGGTCACCTTCGAGTGGCACGCCTCAGGGGCACACCTGGTCCAGCGTGGGACGGCCGAGCATCCCGAGGCGCCCGACAACGTCTCCATCATCGGATGCGATGCGGCCAACGGGACGTACTTCCAGCTGTACAGCGATGAGCGCGGCGTCTGTCGCGTCTATGAGATGAGCATCGGCAACGGCGAGTGGAAGCTCTGGCGGGAGGGCGAGCCGTTCTCCCAGCGTTTCACCGCGACCTTCAGCGACGACGGGACCACGATCACCGGCCACTGGGAGATCGCCGAAGACGGCATCAACTACACGACCGACTTCGACCTCATCTTGCGCAGAGTCGACTCCTAGCGCCGGCTCGGCTGTCAAGGTCGTGCCCCGACCACTTCTGCACTTGACCACCCCGCGTAGTGGCCGCCATCGGGTACCCACTGACCACGAG
>JBOHSD010000086.1:0-1993 GCA_050733075.1 Gemmatimonadales bacterium | reverse complement strand
GTACCGGACTCAGTTGGCAGTCGTTCGGAGAAAGAGTGGATATAAGTGTCATGAGGCAAGGCGATACTGCCTGCGCGGTCGTGCTAAGGAGTGATAGTGTCACACCGAGGTACGGTCCAGACACATAGGTAACAGTTTAGTCCAGGGACATAGGTAACAGTTTGTTCATACTGCGGGCACCTGAATCGAGGAGGTGCCCCAATGCCTTGGAGTCAACTGTCACCCATGGACCAGAAAACGCAATTCATCGCCGACTATCTACGCTGGAGCGTATCCGTGACCGAGCTTTGCGATCACTATGGCATCAGCCGCAAGACCGGCTACAAGTGGATTGAGCGCTACGAACACGGGGGTCTCGCCAGCCTGGCCGAGCGCTCCCGGCGCCCGCATGTCTCCCCGACCCAGACGCCCGAGGAAGTGGTGCAGGCGCTCATTGAAACGCGCCAGCGCCATCCCTCCTGGGGCGCGAAGAAGCTCTTGGCGTTTCTTTCCGGGCGCCATCCCGATCGGGCTTGGCCGGCCCGCTCCACCGTCTGCGACCTCCTCGATCGGCACGGCTTGATCCGGAAACCCCGGGCGCGCCGCCGCGTGGGCCACCCCGGCAAGCCCACCACCGCGATGAGCGCCCCGAACCGGGTGTGGTGTGCCGACTTCAAGGGCCAGTTCAAGACCCGCGACGGCCTCTACTGCTATCCCTTGACGGTCACCGATGGCTACAGCCGCTATCTCCTCGGCTGCCAAGCCCTGAGCTCGACCGCGGTGGCCGAGGCCCAACCGGTGTTCGCACGTCTCTTCGGGGAGTTCGGGCTCCCCGAACGCATCCGTACCGACAACGGAGTGCCCTTTGCCACCACCACGCTCGCCCGCCTCTCTTCCCTCTCGGCCTTTTGGGTGCGGCTCGGGATCCTGCCGGAGCTCATCGAACCGGGCAGACCCCAACAAAACGGCAGCCATGAACGCATGCACCGGACCCTCAAGGCCGAGACCACGCGCCCACCGGCGGGCAACCGCACCGCCCAGCAAAGGCGCTTCAACACCTTCCGCGAGGAATTCAACCACGAACGCCCCCACGAGGCGCTCGGGATGAACACCCCCGCTGGCTTCTATGAGCCCTCGCCAAGGCCCATGCCCTCAAAGCTGCCCCCCTTCGACTACCCCGGCCACTTCGAGGTGCGCTACGTGAGCTTCAACGGCGGCATCCGCTGGAAGCGGGATTGGGTCAACGTCAGCATCGTGTGCGCCGGAGAATACGTGGGGCTCGAGGAGATCGATAACGGTGTCTGGAACGTCTACTTTGGCTCTCTCAAACTCGGTCGCTTGCTCGAAGAACACATGCGGATCGAAGATGCCAATGGAAAGCTCAAGCGCAGAAATCCAAAGCCCCCTCAAGGCTATGAGCGCCCGGAGAAGCCACTCGCACCTTGAAGGGCCCTGTGTACTTGTGGATAACGTCCCTGTTACCCACAGGGTCCACAGGCCTACGCTGTGGATATGTGGACAACCTCCCTGTTGCCCACATACCCACAGCCCTGTAATCTATCGAGATCAACAAAAGAGCCCCAAGGAGGTACTGGAATCGATATAAAAGTGTAACCCATGTCCTCGGACTTTTTTGTTACCTATGTCCCCGACCGTTCACGGTGTGTGTGTTGAATCAGGATTGTCCCTGCTCGACCGGTAATGGCCGCGCAAGCGCCGTGCGAGACGCTTGTGCTATACGTTTCCATAGCGGACACTCACAAGCGGGCGAGGTCCAGCACCCGACGATCACCGGCCCAGGCCTGTTCCAGCCGCTTCCGTGTCACATCGGCTTGCCGCCCATCATCCCGGCGGCGGTAGACTTCCGACAGTCCATAAAGCGCCCAGCCGTTGTTCGGCGCCTCGCGCAGGCTCGTCCGGAACGCCTCCTCGGCGCCCTGGAGATCGCCCGAGAGCAGGAGCACGGCGCCCAGGGATTGGCGCACGGGGTAATACCAATGCGGCGGCTCCATAT
>JBOHSD010000085.1:0-2007 GCA_050733075.1 Gemmatimonadales bacterium | reverse complement strand
GTGCGGCCTACGACGTGGCCGCCGACCGCTGGGAGGCGCTCCCCGCCGCGCCGCTCAGTCCCCGGGCGCGGTCGGTCGCGGTCTGGACGGGGCGGGAGCTGATCGTATGGGGCGGCGAGGCCGACCAGAACCACCGCGCCAATTTCGGCGACGGGGCCGCATACACACCGTAGGCCGGGCCTAGGCCCAATACCGTTTACTTAGTGGGGCGGTGTAGGTCTACGGCTGTTTCGAGCTGGTCGATGGCGTTGGAGTGGTTGGTGTAGTTGTCGGCGGTTTCCCAGCGGCCGTCGAGGATGACGGGTTCTTGGATCTCGTCGATGAACATGGAGCGCCATCGCTGTCGCGGGTCGGGCGGGAGTGGTCCGTTCTTCGTTGTCCCGGCCGCCTGGTAGGAGACGACCTTCGGGCGGCCGTTCTTCCAGCCGAGGGCGTGGGGGCACAGCAGTCGCACCTGGTCGTGGTAGCGGACCTGGACCGGGCGGCGCTCGGTCAGGGCTCGCTCGAGCACTGCCCACGCCGGGGGTTTGGTGCCGTTCATGCTTCGGGTGCCTGGGCGGACAGGATCCGCACCGCTTCCGCCGGAGCTCGGGTCGGCCGGGGCGGGTGGCGATGCTCGGCTCGCTTCACGGCGAAGTTCGACATCTTGCGCTTGACCACTCTGGGGTTGGCGCGGAGGCGCCGGGATGGGAGCGTCTCGAAGAGGAGTTCGTCACGGGCCTGGGCGTGGGCGGCGGCGAGCACCCGAGGGGGAAAAACCCGGGTGGCTGGCCGTTGTCCGGCGGGCCACCCGGAGCGTGCGGGTGAAGCTCAGCCGGTTCGGCCCGACGTCGGCGTCGACCGCCACGGAGTGCATGAGCGAGCGGATGGCGAAGTGGACGCACAGATAGCCGTAGATCTCCTGGCGGACCCCGTCGGGTTGTTTGGAGCGCAGCACCAGCCGGGGGCCGCGCTGATGGGTCTTGAGCTCGTCGAGGGTGGTCTCGAACTCCCAGCGTTCGGGATACAGCGCAGCCAGCTCCCCGGCCGGGGCGGCGCCCGGATCCAAGATGGTGGTCAGCAACCGGTAGCTGGTCTCGGCAGGACAGTCAAGGCGGTACTCGATGACCCGCACCGGCACCCCGTCACCAGATCGCTTGTAATTGACGATCTCGTACAGCTTCGAGAGGAACGAGCCGTCCTCCAAGCGCTCGTCAACGGCCAGCCGGTGGTTCGACTTTGTGCGCCACAACAGCTCCGCTCCGGTCTTCCGGGCTTTCTCCCACAAGGCGAAGCTGTAGAAACCCCGGTCCGCCAGGCAGAGCATCCCCGGACTCAGCGACTCGATCACGGCCGGGGCCAGGTGCTGCTCGGCTGTGCGGCAGCCCCCCAGAGCGACATCGATCAGCGCATGGGTTCCGCACTCGGCCAGCCCCACCAGCCGCACCTGCGGGAAGGCGCCCACACCCTCGCCCCGGCCCGTGCCCGGCCGGCCGAACTCCTCGTCGTTAGCGGCCGTGTCGGCCACGTCAACGCACGTACCGTCGATGCTCATCAGCCTCCAGTCCCGATACCACGCCCCCCGTGTCCGGGGCTCCGCCAGCGGCGCAGCGCACGCCTCGAACAGCGCCCGCAGCGGCTCAGGGCCCAACCGGGACCGGGCCTTGAACAACGCCGCCTTGGTCGGCACGGTCCACCGCTGCGCCCACCCGTCCTGCCAGGCCAGGCCGTCCACCAACATGCGCATGACTTCCTCGTACGAGGCCTGCGAAAACAACGCCAGGGCCAACACGTAGTAGACGACCACCCGGGCCGGCAGCAGTCGATGGCGCTGCTCAACACGACCAGCCTCGGCCACCACCCGATCCACCAACTCCGGCGAGAACACCCGAGTCAACACGCCGATCGAGATGTGGTCCGACAACCGCTGATCAGTCTCTGGCTTCACCCACCCGGCCCGAGGCACGAGCCGCAGAATAACACCCTTGTAGTCTTAAGTAAACGGTATTGGGCCTAGCCCTTGTGTAC
>JBOHSD010000084.1:0-2018 GCA_050733075.1 Gemmatimonadales bacterium | reverse complement strand
GCCCAAGCACTGTATTGAGCGGACCTGCTCAACAAGGAAGAGCGCGCGCTCAGCGTGTTGTACCCCTGTCCGCACTTCTCCAGCTTTCAGGTGCGCGATTGCAAGGGGCGCCATCTCCTGTACGACCAGCCGTCCGGTGCGCTGTGGCACAACCTTCTCGAAGGCGGAGATGGCAGTCGCATAGTCGCCAACGTCCAAGCTGACATGTCCGGTCATGGCATGTGCATCCAGCGAGTCTGCGCCTTCGGAGTTCCGCAGGTGGACGAGCGCACTCTTTGCCGATTCCGGGCTATGCGGCGCATAAGCCGAACCGAGTAGACCCCAGCGCAACGCATCGAATGTCTTACGAATGCTCATCAGCTCGAACAGTTTGGCTGCGGCCCGGTGGTTGCCAGACAGGATCTCCCCCCGGCCCGCGTCCCGCACAATCGCGATTATCGTCTCGATATCACCCGCCTCCTGGGCCAGATCTAGTGCCGTGGCGTGACACTGCCAGAACACGCGACGGTAGCCGGCATCGACGGCTGACAATGCTGTAGTCCAGCACAGAATGCTCGCCGCTAGCTGGACGTCTCGGTTAGGCGGGCTGGTGCGTAGTGCACCGACAACCTGCTCTGCGACGCCCCGGGCCAATCCGTATGCCGCACCCCGCCGTGCTGTAGATCAAGCTCCCAAATCTCCGCGGTTATCGCCTTAATCCAGGCCACATCATGTTTTCCGAGTGTGCCAGCCGATCCGTCGAGTAGACGCAGCCCGCCGGGCTCGCCAATGACCGTTGCGCCGAGCAGCGCTGCCGAGACCGCTCCGAGGACTCGCCTACTGATCATATCGTCATCTTCTCTGGGTCATCTACTACCCCAGAGTAGGTGTCGAGCTTGCCGTTCGCATCGGCGTAGGCCAAGCCCATGTGACCGTGCGGGATGCCGAGGCCGTCTGCGATGCGTTTTAGCACGTCATAGGCCATTACCCGACGGCCTTTGATGATCTCGGAGACCTCGGACTGTGACTGGCCGGTCAGGTCCGCGATCTGCCTCTGGGACACCCCGGCGGCCCGCAGGAGCCGGTACACCGTAGTGATGTCGCGGAGGGCCAGCGCACGGTGCATGTCTAGCTCGTCCCATATGTCCTGGTCAAGCATATCCTCCCCTTAGCCCAAAGTGTCTGTTCCCCCGCGTGGAGCGCTCAGGATACACCCCGCCTCCTTGCCGCATCGGGGCTACGAACTCGATAACCGTACCCTTTAATGGCGTCGCGGTATCCGGATTCAGAGAAGTGCTATTGCCCTTCTTTGTCTGGTCGCCCATAAATAGAACGATACTGTGATAGTACTGCCAACTAAAGGAGTACCCGTAGGGTGATGTAGCTGGCCGCGAAGTTCACGGCTATGGATTTCGGTGCGGTCACCACCTCTGATGCTGGTTAAGAAGCCAGTGGAGACCGGCAAACCGCTCAGTCTTGCATGACCGTCCGACGCTGGTGGTGGTCCGAGTTCTGCGACGCCGGAGTTGTTCCCAGCGGCCCCTGTTGTCCACAGCCGACGGCCGCTTCCGGCCCGAGCGGCCGGGAGCCGTCTTAGCGTCGTGGCGTGGTTTCGCTTCCTCAGTTCCCTTCCACCGATTCAGGTGGCCAGCAGCGCGCCCGGGCGCGGCTGGTCGCGATGCGCGCTGCCCCCGCTGCGCCGCCGGGCCAGGTGAATGCTGGTCCGGCTGACCAGGACCCGGCTGACCCGTATCGTGCCGAGCCGGATCCGGTCGATGCGCCACCCGTGGATGTGTCACCCGCTCCACCGCGGGAGGGTCGGCTGGTTCGGCGGTGGGTCCCTGGTCCGTTGCGAGACGCCCGGTGGGAACCGGGACGACCGGGAGCCCTCATGCTCTCCCTGGTGGCGGCACTGGCCGCGGTGCTCGCCGCGGTGGGAGTGTGGCGGGACCGGCCGGTGCCACTACCGGCGCCGTCGCTGCCGCTGGTCGCCCCGGCCGGCACAGCGGATCCGGCCGGGGCAGCGATCCCGGCAGTGC
>JBOHSD010000083.1:0-2018 GCA_050733075.1 Gemmatimonadales bacterium | reverse complement strand
CCCGGAGCGCGAGTGGTCCAGGTGCTGGATCGGCTCATCGCCGAACGAGGTATTCCCCAGGAGATCGTGCTCGACCAGGGACCGGAACTGACGAGCCGGGTGCTCGATCACTGGGCCTATCAGCAGATCGAAGCGTGGCGGCTCGACGACCATCACCATCGGCCCCACAGCGCGCTCGGCTATCGGACACCCGAGGAGGGGCATCAGGAGTTGCTTCGACCATGCGAACGATTCGACGTCGCCGGACTCTCATACAGACTGGTCCAACACATGGCTCTCCCGCACTCTCGGTGCTGGCGAGGTGGTAATCAAGGAAGAACTGACCCGAGCCGTCCGGCTCAGGCGGCATGCAGCACCCGCTTCCGCAGCAGGTCGAAGTTGCCACGCCCATACATCTGCCGTCGGATCAGCTTCAGCCGCAGGATCTGCCCTTCGGTCTGGCCTTGACTCCACGGCAGCGTGAGGCCCGCTACCACGGCCGTCAGATCCTGATACAGCCTATCCACGAACGTGCGGAACTCCGCGATCCCTGATGCCATTGCCGATTGCATCCAAGTCAGAAGCTCCGGTTCTGGACAGGCCAGTGGATGCCGGACCAAGGATAGGAAGCCCGCCACGAGGTCCATCGTCTTGGCCAGGTCGGAATGCAGGGCGCGCAGTTGCGTGATGGCAGCCTGTTGTGGCGGACTCCAATCGATGGGATGCCGTAGGAGCAAGCGGACCGTCTGCCCCGGGCTGAGTCCGGCCGTCTGGGGCTTTGGCAGGGGCATGCCCTGCCGCTCCTGTTGCCGGAGGTGCGTCACGAACCGGGACACGTTGCGGTGGGTTCCGGGATAGCCGAGCGCCCCAATTTCCCGCCAGAGTGCTCGGGCATTGCGTTCCCCTTGCCGCCAGCGCTCCAGCAGGTAGCCGGTATAGGGGGTCAAGATACTCAGTCGTTGCGTCACCCGTGGCCGCTCGGGGGGTGCGTGTGCCGAGAGATACGCTCGCACGGTGCCGCGGCTCCAGCCGGTCGTTCGGGCGATGGCTCGCTGACTCAGACCAGCATTGGCCAACGCGTGGATGGTGTCGAAACGCTCCCGCATCTTTTGTCGTGTCCGCCTCCGCGCCGTCTCACGATCGGCACGCGGCGGGGCAACAAGGAGCGGTTCACCACTGGGGAGCGGCACCTGCTGGAGCAGATGGACGTGTCGCTTCAAGACGCGCTCCAGGGTCTCGCCGAGGTTCTTTACCAGATGGAAGCGATCGGCCACCTGGATCGCATTGGCAGCGCCCCACGTTGCGCCGGCCGCATACGCTTCACCCCGGTCACGACTGATCACGGCAATGCTCGGATGCCGCTGGAGCCAGGCGGCGAACCCCTCCGCCGAGCGGTCCGGCAGGAGGTCCACGACGCGATGTCGCTCGAGATCGACCAACAGGGTGCCGTAGCGATGCCCTTTGCGCCAGGCCCAATCATCGACCCCACAGACCGTGACGGGGAATTCGATCGGATCCGCTGTCTGCCGCAGCACCCGCAACAGCGTAGCTGGACTGGTGCTGAACCCCAGCCCGGTCGCCAGCCGGGCTCCGGCTTCGCCGCCCAAGGCGAAGCCAATGAGTTCCAGCGCCGTGGAGAGTCGATCAGTGCGTCGGGCATAGACAGTGGCCACGTCGAGCCGTTCGGCGAAGATGTGCTGCGCGCAAGCCGAGTTGCGGCAGCGAAAGCGGCGCACCGTGACCTGCAAGCGTACGGGAATGCTGCACCACGGCACGTCGGCCAGCACCCGCACATAATGGCTGTGGCAATGGCTGGAGGATTGCTGGCAGGTCGGGCACTCGGCAGTCAACGATGTGGTGTGAGCGATGATCGTGATGATGCTTTGGGCGGCGGTCAGCGCGTCGACGTGGAGTTCGGGGGGGATGAGCAACTGAGGTGATCCGGGCATCGCTCGCCCTTCCGTTCGTCGCATTCAGGCTTCGGACGCGGTTTGACGCCTCAGCGCTGCATCCTGTGCACCACGAGTGCGGGAGAGCCC
>JBOHSD010000082.1:0-2051 GCA_050733075.1 Gemmatimonadales bacterium | reverse complement strand
CCCAGACGAATCCGTCCTCGATCCTCGTGTGCAGGTGGCCTCCGTAGTACGGGTTGGCCTCGAAGACCCGACACCCATCGTGGCCGAAGTGGTATGAGGTGCTCAGCCCGGCGATGCCCGCACCGAGCACCACTACCTCCGCGTTTCCTCTCACTGTGGATTCCTCATCATCGAGTGCATGGAGCCAGCCGCATCGCCGGCCGGCTCACGACGCCTGCGAAGCTCCCCTTCCCACCAGGCGATCGTGTCAGCCAGACCTTCGGGCAGATCCAGGCGAGTCCGCCACCCGACCTCCTCGGACATCCGGGTGGTGTCGGCCAGCACCAACGGCTCCTCATTCGGGCGGGCCGGGAGTGCCCCGATCGCCAGCAGCTCATCGCGGCCCAGCTGGCGTCCGATCTCTTGGGCGATCTGCCGGAGCGATACCGGCCGCCCCGACGCGACGTTCACGGGGCCGGTCGTAGGGCTGTCGAGCAGCGCGGCTATGGCTTCCCCGGCCTCCGCAACGTGGAGGTAGTCGCGGACCTGACGCCCGTGCGACGTTTCGGCGCGCTCGTTCCTTAGAAGCTTGTTGATCACCGAGCTGACCAGCCGGTCGGGATGCTCGTGGGGACCGTAGAGAAAGAAGGTCCTGGCCCACGCCAGGCTCACACCCACGAGCCGCGCGTAGGCGTCGAGCAGCCCACCGAAGGCCTGCTTGGCCGTCCCGTACAAGGTCGCCGGGGCAAGCGGGGTCACGGCTTCGGAGCAGTACCCGTACCGCCAGTCGTACTCGAAGCAGGAGCCGATCCCCACCATGCGCCGGCCTCCGGTGCCGGCGAAGCTCTCCGCCAGCGTGAGGCTGGAGCTCACCCAGCGCAGGTTCTGTGGTGACGCCAGGTTGGCGGACGGTTCCATGTACCAGGCGAAGTGGATGAGGTGAGTGGGCCGTACCGTTTGAACGACCGCGGTGACCTGAGCGGTGTCGAGCAGGTCCGCCTGGTGCCATCGGACCTCCTCCGGCCCATCCAGCGTTCCACGGGCGGTGCCGTGGACCTCGTAGCCTCGCTCGAGGAGAGGAACCAGGGAATGGCGGCCGAGAAAGCCCGACGCGCCGGTAACCAAGACCCGTTTCGCGGTCACGCGAGTCCCCAGCCGTCAAACTCATTACCGAGGAAGGCTCGAAGCCTGGCGACGTCGTCGGCCAGCCTGTGCTCGAGCTCTGCCCGTATGTCGCCGGCCAGGCGGACCGGCCGGTGTCCTTCTCTCTCCTGCCCCCCGGCCCGTTCAGCCGCCCGCACCTCTTCCCTTGTGGCCATCCGGGAGAAGGCCGACCTGACTGCCGGCGGGACCGCGCGAGCGATGTGACGGTATCCCGGGAGCTGCCGAAGCCTTTGCGCGAATGCCCGGGGCAACCGTCTCCTGCTGGCGTAGTACTCGACATCGAGGTCGGGCGGCACCCAGGATGGGTCGACCCCGAGGAACTCGAAGATCCGCCGAAGCGTCAACCGCCGTTCGCTGCGCAGGCTCTCGGAGGTGACCACCAGCAGCTGCTCTCTCGGGAACCACTCCAGGTACTGATCGATCTGAAACGCATACCGGCTGTAGGTCACGTACTTGGGATCCTCCAAGGCGGCTCGTTCCGGCGGCCCTTCCTCATACGCATATCGAAGCGCAAACTCGCAATGGGAGCGGACGCGTTCGATCGGGTCGCGTACGAGATAGACAAGTCGAGCTTCGGGAATCAGCCGCGCCATCCGCTCCGGAACTCCATCGTGAACCGGATGCTTCGTATAGGCGGTGGAGGCCTCACCGACCGCCACCGCTTCTCCCGCGCCGGAGAACAACGATTCATACCACTCCCGACCTCGATGCCAGTTGCGTTCAGCAGAGAAGTACGAGGGCTCCTTGTAGTCCGTCATGAACACTTGCGGATGCCCTCTCAGGTACGACCAGAGACTGGTCGTCCCGGCCTTCATGGCACCGATCACCACGAAGTTCGGCAGCACGTTCTCACCTCCATGCGTGAGGTTCTGTGGTTGATTGCGAGCGAACAGGGCCCATCCGGGTGG
>JBOHSD010000081.1:0-2075 GCA_050733075.1 Gemmatimonadales bacterium | reverse complement strand
GAGGATTGGCAAGACCTGAAGCTGGTCGAGGCCACCTCGTTCGAAAACGGCGTGGTACTTCTGCGCTACGAGATCAAGAAATAAGCGGAAAGTCCGCACTTTCGAAGAATCGTTTCCGTGTGGGGCGGGAAGGACTCGAACCTTCGACCGACGGATTATGAGTTTGATCGGGAGCGATTCGGCGACAAGGCCAAACGCAGAAACATGGCTCCTGACGAGGCCATTTGGCTACCCGAGCCTACCCGGCGTTTCGCAACATTTCGCGGTCCATCGCGGGACACATGCGGGACCACCGCCGGGTGCAAGGCGTTACCTAAGAACATGTGCTCAGGCGGAGCCTGCCTTTGCCGCGAACAGGCGCCAGGTTCCGGGCACGCCCTTGAGCAAGTGCTCCGAGCGATCCTCGAAGCCGATGGAGGAACCAGCGAGCAGCTCCTTCACCGTGCCCGAGACGAGCACCTCCCCGTGGTCGGCCAGCGCCGAGATCCGGGCGGCGATGTGCACCGCCAGTCCGCCGAGATCCGCCCCGCGCACCTCGACCTCCCCGGTGTGGACGCCGGCCCGGATCTGGAGCCCGAGCGGCGGGATCGCCTGGACCATAGCCAGCGCGCATCGCACCGCGGTCACCGGCCGATCGAACGTGGCGAAGAACCCGTCGCCGGTCGTCGAGACCTCGCGCCCGCCGAACCGCTCGAGCTCCCTGCGTCCGACCCGGTGGTGCTGATCGAGTAAGTCGCGCCATCGGCGATCCCCGAGCCGCGCCGCCAGGGTGGTGGAGTCGACGATGTCGGTGAAGAGCAGCGTCGTGAGCATCCGGTCGGTGTCGGCTCCGGTCCGCACCCCGGTGAGGAACTCCCGTCCGACCCAAGGCTCGCGAGGGTGTCATTGGCCGCCCAAGACGCGGGCGGGGTACGAGAGTCTCCTGCGGGCTCACGTCCTTCCAGCCTTCGGACGGGCGCCCTTGGGCGGCATCGAGCCGGTCCAGGTCCGCAGATGGGTCGCCACCCTGGCGGAACGGGGCATGAGTCCCTCGCGTATCCGACAGGCGTACCAGCTGCTGTCGGCCATGCTCAAGGCGGCGGTGGAGTCCGGATACCTCCCCCGGACCCCATGCGTCGGTGTGAATCTACCGAGGGCCCCGAGGCGGGAGATGCACTTCCTGTCGGCTGCGCAGGTCGCCGCGATCGCCGAGACGGTACCCCCACCACATGGCCCGCTCATCTATGTGCTGGCGTACGGAGGGCTCCGCTGGGGGGAGGCTGCCGCCTTGCGTCGCAGCCGCTGTCACCTGTTGCGATCTCGCCTGGAGGTCGCCGAGTCCGCAGCCGAGGTTGGTGGAAGGCTCCACCTTGGGGAAACAAAGACCTACCAGCGGCGTACGGTCGTCATCCCCGGGTTTCTCCGGGAGCTTCTCGCCAAACACTTGGCCTGCCAGGTGGACGACGGTCCAGACTCCTTTGTCTTCACTGGCCCGGCCGGAGGGCTCCTGAGGAACTCCAACTTCCGGGGACGCGTCTGGCAGCCGGCCGTGCGGGCGCTGGGCTTGCCGAGCGACCTGCGCATCCACGACCTCAGACACACCTGTGCCGCCCTTCTGATTGCCCAGGGCGCCCACCCGAAGGCCATCCAGGCCCAGCTGGGCCACTCGAGCATCCAGGTGACGCTGGACCTGTACGGACACCTGTTCCCCGACGACATGGACCGCTTGGCGAGGCAGCTCGACGCGGCCCACGATGCAGTTTCCGGACAGATTGCGGCCTCTGTGCGGCCTGCGGGCGGTGCCGACGTCGTCGAACTCCCTGTGGGTAGACGGAAAACCGCCCGTGACCAGCGCGTTCCCGAGTGGGGCGGGCTGGACTCGAACCAGCGACCGACGGATTATGAGGAGGATCTGCGCTGCTTCGGTCCGCTGCTGATGGGAGAGCGCATCACCCCCGGCGAGAACGGCGCGGCGGTTCTCTTCGTCTACCAGCTCCATTAGACATCCCACGGCTCTAAGTTGTCAAGCAGCGGCCTCCACAGAGGCGGGCCAGGCGACGTCTACGCGGTAGACCTGGCGGTATCGTAGGCACCCG
>JBOHSD010000080.1:0-2101 GCA_050733075.1 Gemmatimonadales bacterium | reverse complement strand
CGTGGGGCGGCGGTAGACCTCCTACCTATTCGCCGCCCCTCTTTCCCTCTCCCTCTTCCTGCGGCTGCAAGCGCCGGCCGATACCACTGCAACCGGGCCGGGAACCAAAGTGGGGCTGACCGCGTTTTGGGATTGCCGGAAGGGATCGGGAGGAGTGGTCACACGCCCGCTCCCCCCGCCCGGCCAATGAGAATAATGCGTAGTAGGAGCCCGGCCCTGGCCACATGGACCGGGCTTCTACCGTTCCGGGCCCCATTTCCGACATTTCTGCCCCTGGCCGGTTTTGTATTTTTCCGCGCGAGCCGAGCACCGGATTGAGGCGGGGCCCCTGCACCTGCCTCCCCCTGGGAGGCCCCAAGGGGGGAAAGCCGACGTGCCCTAAGCATACCCGGCTCAGGTTTGGAGCGGCTCGCAACACACGACATGCGGCCCGCCAGCACTGTGCCCCTGGCCAGCAGGTGGACAAAGCCGCTCGCGAGAACGTGAAAACCCTTGGTGGGCAAGGGTTGCCGGGCTAACGGCTCCTAGTAGCGGGCCGCAGCCTGGTGCCAGGCAGGCCCGCGAGCAGCTCGCCGGCAGTGCCCGCTTGGCTGTGGCGCGCGGGGTGGCAGGGCCGGGCAGGGCCGCAAGATATACGCCTCTCAAATTTCACGAGGCTCAGAATATACCCTGCTCAGTTTTTTCCGCGAGGGGTCTAGGAGCTGCGCGAGATGGCGGTTCACCCCCCACCCTTCAGGTCCAGCACAAACGTCTGGCCCCCTCGCAAACCCGCGCGCTGCCACAAGGAACTCCCGCCCCACTCCCCCACACACCACCGCAAAGCCACCCCACGCAGGGCCGCGTGGTTACACGGCGCTAGAGCGGCACTAGAGCGGCAGTCCGAACTTCCGCAGCCGCTCAGTGACCGCTTGTTGGCTGGGCCGCAGATCGTCCGTTTCAAGCTCAATGTAGCCAGCCGTCACGTCGGACTTGGGCAGCGCGTGGTTCATTAGCGTCTTCAGGTGATAGCCATTCGTCACGACCGCAGCCGCCGCGCTCGCATAGATGCGCCGCAGGTCGTGAATGGTCCATGCGACCAGGAAGCCGTCGTCGGCCTTCGGGTCCGGGTCCTCAATGTGTCCGCTCTTGCTCTTTGCAGAGGGCCAAAGCCACTCACTGTTGTGTGAGCACAGGACGCGCTGAACAAGCTCGCACGCCGCATCGGATAGCGGCAGGGCGAACGCACGAGCTGCGCCACCCTTAGGACACGGCACACTGAGTGTGCAGCCCGTGACGTGCGAGCGCTTGATGCTGTTGAGGTCATTGCGGCGTAGGCCGGTCATAATGCCAAGCAGCCAAACGTCCTTCCGCTGCCCTCCTATGCGCTCCACATTGGCGAACCACCCCGGCAGGTCCGAGCCCTTGATAGGCGACTTCTTCGGATCACCTCCCGAGGTTGCGCCGCGCGGCAGGCGCGGAAAGGCTGGGAGCCTACCGTCGTACTGCTGGGCGGTGTGCCACGCGGCCCTCAAGAGCCTCAGCACCATTCGCGCGGCATCGGGACCGTGCTCCTCGTGTAGACGCTTCCGCAGATTGGCGAGTGCAGTCCCGTCGATCCGGCTCAGAGGTGCCGAAGTCCACTCCTTGAGATAGGTGCCGAGCATACGGCGGTAGTACGTCACGGTACGGGAGCGAGCGGGCCCTTCTTCCGAGGCTCATTAATATGCAGCTCAATGACCTGCTCAACCGTGACGCCCGCAGGTCCTGCCGTGCTTTTGGGGTCTACACCCGAACGCACGCGGCCAAGCTCCTCCCGCGCCCTAATCCTGATCTCCTCGAAAGCGATCACGTCGTCGTCTAGCTTCAGGGTCGCGCCTTCGGGACCCCAAGACTGGAACTTGTGCTGCTCATTCTGCGCGATGGCCTCCACCTCAACGGGCGTAGGCACCCGACCCAGACCTATCGCTTGCCACCTTCCCGCCACGGGATGCTGGTAAATTGACCGTACTGTCGAATCGTGCCCCGCTTCGTTTCGCGCGCGACGTAGCGCAGGCCGGGTACCTCGGGGTCCGGTTCAGTCTGGTTTTTTCTGAGGGATTGAACGCGCTTGTAGAGACCCCTG
>JBOHSD010000079.1:0-2116 GCA_050733075.1 Gemmatimonadales bacterium | reverse complement strand
GCCCAGCAGACGTGGGCACCTGCCATATCCGAGAGGAGGTGGTGCTGTTGAGGTGATCCACGTCGACAAGCTCGTGTCTGCCAGCCGGTGTGAGTCCGGTCCGGGTAGCTGCCAGGAGGCCCGGTAGCAGGTTGGCGGCGTCGGGGGGAAACGCCCGGCGTCGAAGCCCAACGTCGAAAGCCCCTGTGGGGGGAGCGACTGTCCAGCCCGCAGCATCAAGCGAATCCTGCAGCCTCGTGAGGCTAGCCCTGACGTGTCGGGGACAAGGGAGTGCCGAGCCGCTGAAATCACGGCGAAGGCCTATGGAAGGCGCTGAAGACCTGGAAGCGCAAGCGCCGAGGAACTCCCCGGGGTAGGGGGAACGGGATGGGCAGAAGGTAGGCACGGGAACTGGGGAGGCCGTCGTCGGCCCCGGTCTGCGGTGACCGGGAGCAGCCGGTGCGTATAACCGGTCGAACGGGAAGTCGCATCGAGCCGGCACGGCGTCGGATGGGGTCGTAGTAGTGACGACGACCGGGACAACACAACCCGGTCCGAGCGAAGGGCCCCTGCTGCATCACGCGCTTGAGAAGGAGGGAAGGGCCGGTGAATGCCTGATGGCTAACGGCACCCAAGACAAGGTCCAAGAGCTTCAGACCAAGCTGTACCAGGCGGCCGAGCGGTCGCCGACCAGACGTTTCCACGCGTTGTTCGACAAGGTCCACCGTCGGGACTTCCTATGGGCAGCGTGGGTGGCGGTCGCTCGCAACAACGGCGCACCCGGCGTGGACGGCGTCAGCATCGCCGACATCGAGGAAGGCGGCATCGAGGGGGTCAGGGCGTTTCTTGACGAACTGGCCGCCGAGCTCAAAGACGGCACGTATCGGCCGTTGCCGGTGCGGCGGGTGGCCATACCGAAGGCGGATGGCGGCGAGAGGAATCTCGGTGTTCCCGCGATCCGCGACCGGGTGGCCCAGGCTGCGCTGAAGGCGGTCCTGGAGCCGATCTATGAGGCTGACTTTCTCGACTGCTCCTTCGGTTTCCGTCCGGGACGTTCGGCGCATCAGGCGCTGGAGGTCATCCGGGCGGAGGTCAACCGGGGGCGGGTGTGGGTGGTTGACGCCGACATCGCCAGCTTCTTCGACTCGATCCGGCCCGAGGTTCTTCGAGCAGCTCTCGAGGAACGCATCTCGGACCGGCGGGTCTTGGCGCTCATCATGGGGTGGCTCCGGGCCGGGGTGTGGACGGGGGAGACCCTGCTGCACCCGGAGTCCGGGACCCCCCAGGGTGGGGTGGCCTCACCGCTTCTGGCCAACGTGGTGCTGCATCACCTGGACCGTGTCTGGGCGCAGCAGCATCGCCGGCTGGGGGTGCTGGTGAGGTACGCGGACGACCTTCTGGTGTTGTGCCCGACCAAGGAGAGGGCCGACGCTGCGCTCGCAGCCCTGACGGAGGTCCTCGCCAGCCTGGGCTTGTCCCTGGCAGCGGCGAAGACCCATGTCGTGGACCTACGAGTTCCCGGCGCCGGTTTCGACTTTCTCGGGTTTCATCATCGCCGGGTGGAGTCCTTCACCCGCAAGGGCAGGTACTTCTGCGCTCGGTGGCCCTCCGCTCGTGCAGTGCGGCGGGCCAAGGAGCGGATCAGGTCGCATACCGACCGACGATGGCTGCTGCTGCCGGTCGAGGCCATCGTGGAGCGCCTCAATCGGTTCCTGGTGGGGTGGCGTGGCTACTTCGCCAAGGGGAACTCGACCACGGTGTTCCATGACCTCGACGAGTTCGTGACGGAGCGGATGGCTCGCTTCATCTCGAACAAGCACGGCTATCACGGCCGGAACTTCGGCCTGATGGTCCTGCGGGACCACGAGAACCTGGGACTTCAACGCCTGGTGGGAAGCGTCCGGCACGGCGCTGTGCATGCCGTCCGGTGAAGGGATGTGGTTGAGCCGGATGAGGGAAAACCTCACGTCCGGTTCTTTGGGGGAGCGCTGGAGACGGGGCAGCCCGAGCGGCCACTGCGGGTTCCGGGCCGGTGTGCTGAGAAACGCCACCACGATGGCCTGGTCGGAACCCAGCCGCCCGATCAGCCGCTACCGCGCCAGCGCTCTACCCGACCGCACCGGGATGAGGTAGGCGT
>JBOHSD010000078.1:0-2224 GCA_050733075.1 Gemmatimonadales bacterium | reverse complement strand
CCACTTCCTTGACCATCTGCGCGCCCATGTCCTCGTAGTTGTCCTTCAGCTCGATCTCCTTGGCGACCGTCACCCCGTCCTTCGTGATGGTCGGGCTGCCGAACTTCTTGTCGATCACCACGTTGCGGCCCTTCGGGCCCAGGGTCGCCTTGACGGCCGCCGCCATGATGTTGACACCGCGCAGCAGGGCCGCCCGCCCTTCGTCACTGAAGATGATCTGTTTCGGCATGTGATTTTCCTCCTCGCTTGTCCAGGCGCGGCTACTCGATGATGGCGAGCACGTCGTCTTCCTTCATGATCAGGTACTCCTCGTTGTCGATCTTGACCTCGGAACCCGAATACTTGCCGAAGAGGATGCGATCCCGGGGCTTCACGTCCAGCAGGATCTTCTTCCCTTCCTCCGTGACTTTCCCGCTGCCCACCGCGATGACCTTGCCCTCCTGGGGCTTTTCCTTGGCGGTGTCGGGAACGATGATGCCGCCCTTCTTGACTTCCTTCTCCTCCTCGCGCTTGACGACGATCCGGTCGTGTAGCGGACGAATTTTCATGGCCTTTGCGCCTCCGATCGCACGATGTTGGGGTCTTAGCACTCGACCGCTCGAGTGCTACGATAGGCCGGCATCCACGGAAGTCAACCGAAAAGCTGGCCGACCGGCCCGGGCCTCGGACACCGCGAACGTGGCCCGGCTCGGGCTCACGCCAGCCACTCTCGCAGCGCCCCGAACACCAGCCAGATGTTCAGCCCGAGGATCAGGATCGCGGTCGTCCAGGCGAGGGTCGCGATCGGCCGGCGGGCTCGCGCCGGAGGAGAGCTAGGGCGACCTTTGTTTCTCAAGGGGCGAGCGGGTGACCGCAATAAAGAGATTCCGTCGGGAGTTTCGGAGATGGGTTGCGGCCCACAACAAAGCGGCTCTACCGGCTTTCGTGTGGGTAGAGGTCGAGGCCGCCACAGTGGAAGTAGATCGCGGTCTTGAAGTGCTCGGCGTTGCGGAAGCCGCGGGCCGTCTTCTTGACCCACTGGATGACCGCGTTGATCCCTTCGAGGCCGGCATTGGTGAGGTGATGGCGCAGGTAGGTCAGCAGGTTCGGGAGGTGGCGCTGGATGAGCTTGGCGACCGCGGCCAGGGGCTTGAGCCGGCTATGCGTGGCGCGCCAGAACCAGCGGGTGAAGAACGTGGTGGCCGCGCCGGGGTAGCGGTACGCCCAGAAGGTGCGGAAGCGCTCCTTGAGCGCCCAGGCGCGGCCGACCTTGAGGTCTTCCCGTTGCAGGGCACGGAAGGCGCTGCGCTGCTCCGGCGACAGATCCTCGGGCCGGCGCAGCCACAGGTACTTGGAACCGGTCAGCCGCTCATCGCCGGCCCGCTTGAGGGCGCGGTGCTCGCCGCGGCGGACCTGGTCTACGGCCTCGTGCAGGTGTTTGACGACGTGGAACTTGTCGAACACGATCTTGGCCTCGGCCCCCGGCAGGTGCGCCCGCGTGGACTGCACGTACGGCTCCCACATGTCCATGGCGATGGCGGTGATGCCGTCGCGCTGGGCGGGCGTCAGGGTGGGCCAGAAGCCGTCCAGGCTCTCTTGCTTGCGGTCGTCGGCCAGGTAGAGCACGCGGCTGCGCTCCAGATCGGCTACGATCGTCAGGTAGCGATGTCGCTTGGCGATGGCCTTCTCATCGACGCCGATCCGGCCCACGACCTCCGGGCCTCGGCGCGCCAGCCCCCGCTTGACCGCGCGGGCCTTGATCCCCCAGCCCTCGTCCCAGCTGATGTGCAACAGCTCGACGGCCCCCGTGATCGAGCACTCCCGCAGCAGATCGATCGCCAGCCGCTCGAACAGGACGGTGAACTGCGAGCCCGGCGCGGCCCACGGCACCCGCAGTTGCTTGACCCCATGCGTCCCGCACTCCATCCGCGGTACGTCGGCCTCGATCCAGGTCGTGAACTGCATCGTATCCAGGTGGCGCCAGCGGCGGGGCTTGCTGTCATACCGCGGCCCCGCCGTCCCGCACTCCGGGCACGGATACGGCCCCGGCCCGGCGTCCACCCGGACCACCACGCGCCGCCCCTTCAGGTCCACGTCCACGCCCGCCACCGTCCATGGCGTGGTCAGCCCCAGCAGCGTCCGGTACAGCTCCACGTCGCGCATGGCTCCGATCCTCCTCCATCGGAGCATAGCGGGCAGCCCCCCTACCCACACGAATCCCCGAAGACCCCACTTACTTATGAGC
>JBOHSD010000077.1:0-2228 GCA_050733075.1 Gemmatimonadales bacterium | reverse complement strand
CTCCAACGCCTCGGCGCCCCGCACCGCCCCCACCTCGGCGAAGTGCCGGTCCAGGCCCAGCCGAGCCCAATACGAGAAGACCGCCGCCATCCCCCCCACCGCCGGGGCCTCCGAGCAGTCCAACTCGTCGCCCGACACCCAGGTCCCGGAGGCGTGATGGCGCAGCGCCCCAATGATCCGATCCAACTGACCCGAATCCCGCAGCTCACCCGCCTCCCCGAGCCGCAGCAAGGTGCGGTGACGCATCATGCCCCCCTCCCGCACCGACTCCACCAACGACAGGTAGGTGTAAGTCTTGTCGCCCCTTCTCCGCCGGGTCGTCTTCACGAACATACCATCGGCATTATGGCACACCACCCCACCCATATGGTGGATATGTCGCCCCTACACTTGCTGCCGCTAGACCAGCTCGCCCACCGGTTCCCCCTGGTCACAGCATTGCCAGCCTCCCAGCAACTCCTCAACCCGCCAAAGTCGGACCTGGTGTTTTCGGGCCTGGTAGTGGCGACGGCGTGGAAAGACGGGACCCCGCTCGGCGCTCCCCGCTACTGGCCGTGGCTGCTTACCGGCCTTCAGGTTATGGCCTTGTGGTCGGCGGGAAAGGGCCGGTGGTGGGGATGGCTGCTGGGCGGGTCGGTCCAGGTCCCTTGGATCGTCTACGCGGTGGTGACCACACAACTCGGGTTCATACCCGGCTGCGCCGTCTCCGCCGCTGTCCAGACCCACAGCTTCCTTCTCTGCGGGAGGTCCCACACGATGCCGGTGGTCGAGTCGAGCGCTGGCGCAGCCAAGGAGGAGATCACATGAACGAGCGACCAGAGCACGTGGAGACCCTCGTCATCGGGGGCGGACAGGCTGGCTTGGCGGTCGGGTACCACCTCAGCCGACACGGCCTGCCCTTCCTAATCGTCGACGCAGATGAGTCGGTGGGCGACGCCTGGCGGAACCGGTGGGATTCCCTTCAGCTCTTCACCCCCAACTTCTTTAACGGGCTGCCCGGCATGCCATACCCTGGCGATCGTTGGGACCTACCTACCAAGGACGAGTTCGCCGACTACCTCGAACGGTATGCCAAGGAGTTCGACCTGCCGGTGCGGACCGGGGTCAGGGTGGAGAGGCTGGCCTGGAACGGACAGCAGTTCGTAGCGACGGCCGATGACCGGCGCTTCGAAGCCGACAACGTCGTGGTGGCCATGTCGTCGTGGCAGCAGCCACGGGTGCCCGAATTCGCCTCCGAGCTCGACCCCGGGATCGTCCAGCTCCACGCCGCCGACTACCGCAACCCCGGCCAACTCCAGGACGGGGAAGCCCTCGTGGTTGGAGCGGGAAACTCCGGAGCGGAGATCGCTGTCAAACTGTCCAAAACCCACCGGGTGTGGCTGTCGGGCCGGCCCTTTGGAGTCCTCCCTTTCCGGCCCACGAGCGCCGTGGCACGGGTGCTGATGCCCTTCGTCGGGCGGATCATCTTTCATCGGGTGCTCACCACGGACACCCCCATCGGGAGGAAGGCCCGTCCCAAGATGCTCGCCGGTGATCCACTGATCCGGGTCAAGCCCAAGGACCTGGCAGCGGCCGGCGTCGAGCGGGTCCCGCGGACCGCGGGGGTGGTCGAGGGCCTACCACAACTCGAGGACGGGCGCCGCCTCGACGTCGCCAACGTGGTCTGGTGCACCGGTTTCCACCCCGGCTTCTCGTGGATCGACCTTCCCGTGCTCGGCCCGCAGGAGCCAAAGCACAACCGAGGCATCGTCGAGGACCAACCGGGTCTCTACTTCGTCGGCCTCAAGTTCCTCTACTCAAAGTCGTCGGAGCAGATCCACGGAGTGGGACGCGACGCCGCCCGCATCGCCGATGCCATCGCCGTTCGCCGCAGGGAAGTCAACTCGCGGAGATGATGGCGGCGCAGGGGACATGCCGGTCTCGTGTGCCCGGCGGCCGATCTGCGATCCATCTGAATCCGACTCTGCGACCGGTTTGAATCCGCGAGGCACAGTCCTGTCCAACGTGGCCACGGGATGTGCCCTCGCTTCCCTATCTGTCAGGCTGAGGTGAGACACCTGCAGTAGCTTCGGATCTGTGCAGGGCGAGAAGGGAACCAGCTTGATGATTATGACTTTGACGACCCCGACGATGGAGCGCGCCCATGATGAGGCCATGGGTGGTGAGCCATCTCTGCCCGAGCGTCCCCGACGGAGGAGCTTCACCGTCTCTTACAAGCTGGCCGTCTT
>JBOHSD010000076.1:0-2229 GCA_050733075.1 Gemmatimonadales bacterium | reverse complement strand
GTCGGCGGCCGTCGTCGAGTTCGAGGAGGTGGCGGGATGAACCCCACCCTGTCCGCGGTCCGCATCGGCCTGCACCGGGGCTGGACCGAGTTCCGGCACTCCCTGATCCGAGCGGACGAGCACTCGTTCAACGCGACGACTGCGGGGATCATCCTGACTGTCCTGTACTTCCAGCGCGACAACGCGGTCGAGGGGACCTCGCTGCCGCTCGCGACGCTGGTGCTGCCGGGGGTGGTCGGCATGCTCGTCGCGTTCACCACGGTCACCGGAGCCGCGTTCGTCGTCGCGTTCGAGCGCGAGGACGGGACCCTGCTGCGGGCCAAGGCCGCGCCGTTCGGCGTGGTCGGGTACCTCACCGGCCAGGTGGTGCGGATTCCGCTGGGCACGGTCCTGAGCCTGCTGTGGGTGCTCGTTCCCGGCCTGTTCCTCTTCGACGGGCTGGCGAGCGCGGGGGTCGGCGGGTGGGCGACGCTGCTCTGGGTGCTCGCCCTCGGGCTGCTGGCCACCCTGCCCCTGGGGATGGTCCTCGGCTCGCTCGTCAGCAATCCTCGGGTCGTCGCGCAGTGGGTGAGTCTGATCAGTGCAGGGCTGATCGCGATCTCCGGGATCTTCTACCCGATCTCCGCCCTGCCGGACTGGCTGCATCCGATCGCCCAGGTGTTCCCCTTCTACTGGCTGGGGCTGGGCATGCGTTCGGCGTTGCTGCCCGACGCCGCGGCGGCGGTGGAGCTCTCCGGGTCCTGGCAGCACCTGGAGACGGTCGGTGTGCTCGGCGCCTGGGCCTTGGTCGGTCTCGTTCTCGCCCCCGTGGTGCTGCGCCGGATGGCTCGTCGCGAGTCCGGCGCCAGCGTCGAGGCGGGTCGGCTCAAGGCCACCCAGCGGATCGGCTGAGATACATGGGTGAGACCGTCCACAACCGCATCGCCATGCTGCGCGCCGAGCGGGGGATCTCCCGGCGCCAGCTCGCGGAGGCGCTAGGGGTCCACTATCAGACCGTTGGCTACCTGGAACGCGGTGAGTACAGCCCCAGCCTGTATCTGGCGCTGCGGATCGCAGAGTACTTCGAGGTACCAGTGGAGGTGATCTTCTCCACCACGCCCTTCCCCCGCATCGGGAGTACCGAGCGTTCCGCACCGCGGGTGAGCTGAGTTCGAACGATCGTGGCCGCTAGAAGTCGAATATCACCCCGCCGGTCGCGCGGACGGCGGAGCACCTGTTGGAAAACTCCTGCTTGTAGTGCCGTGGTTCACCGTTCCAGGTGCCTGAGGCGGCCACGATCACCGGGTTGAACTCCAGTGTGCACGGCCCTGGGTCTTCCGGGATGCCCTCGATCTCGCCATCGACCCGGCTTAACTGCTCGCAGGCGGTGACCGGGTTAGGGTGGGAGCAACCATCCGGCGGGCAGGTCAGTGATGCACTGGCGATGGGCTCGCCGCTGGCCACTGAGGTGATGGACAGCGTGAAAGAAGCCTGTGGTTCCCCCGGGTAGCTGGGGATGTCGATCTTCTCAGACCGGCTGGCGCCGATGACTTCAATGCCGCACGTGCCGATGGTGCCATTAAGGTCGAGACGCACGACATAGGGGGTGACAGTCGGCAGGCCCACCTCGGGCAGACAGCCAACCACTTCAATACCCCAGTACTCAGGCTGCTTAATGTACACCAGCGGGGAGAGGGAGACTTCCATGTTGAAGTACGGCTTCTCCCCACTGACGACCAACACGTGTCGCGGAGGCCGGGTCCGCAACGTGACCACCTGTGCAGAGTCAAAATCGATCACCCGGCATGACTGCGGGGTAGGCAACGCTAGAAAAGCGCGATCCTGTTCCTCACTCATGACGATCTCCATTCATCAAGCATCCGATGGGATGGTGTGCAAGTAATCTCACACTGAATACCCGGGGTGACATAGAGGCTAGCTCCTCTAAACACCTTGAAGCCTTATTAGAAACTCATCACTTACCCCCGCGACCCCGCCCGGCGTCAAGACTACCAACAATAGCAGCGGATCACCGCAGCGCCAAGGGGCGTCCCAGCACATCGACTCAAGTTGCCGCCCGCCGGTCCGGCTCCTTGTGCAGCGTGTAGCAAAAATATGCGACGCCCCCGGAACTCCAGTGAACTAGGGATCTCCGCGGATGTCCAGGGCAGAGGACCGTCCATAGGTGCAGTGTTGAATGCCCCATAGGACACCTATGAGTGAGTTATGATAGCTAGATCTCACACTTCA
>JBOHSD010000075.1:0-2263 GCA_050733075.1 Gemmatimonadales bacterium | reverse complement strand
TCGACAGCCTCTCGACCGCCCGGAACCCGTGGCCCGCCAGCCACAGGCGCAATACTTCTCGAACCTCGAACACTGGAACCTCCCGGTATGCCATCGCCGCCTTCCTTGGTCGCTGACCGGATAGCGGGGTGGTTCCCATCACTGGCGGAAGGGTGGTCCCATGCTGGTGGCGGAACTCAGCTCAAGGTGGTCCCATGCTGGCGGCGGGCGACACCAAATGAGACGAGTAGCCAAGGCTGCTCGCTTCGCTCACTCCGTCGAAGGGGTTTCGTTGTCGCCGTCGGGTTGGTACCGGTTCGAGATGAGCCAGTCGAAGATCTCATGGCGGAGGAGTGTGAACTTGCGACCACCCGACGTTCGATGTGCGGGGAGGATCCCTTCCCGGACCCACGCCCGGACGATCTGTTCGTTGGTGTGCAACAGGTCAGCCAGTTGGCGGGTGTCCATCACCGCCGGCACCTCCGGATACCAACGCTCATAGTCGATCCGCTCACCCATACCGTTCAATCCCGGGTGGTGTTGTCTCGTATGTTCTCGTCCTCTGGGGTCGGATCCCCGGCCCGGTAACGGGTCATGGAGGAGAGCACCTCCTCACGGAAGAAGCGGAACTGCTGACCCCACCGCAACGCCTCGAACTCTCCGCGATGAACCTTGTCGCGGACATCGCCTCGCTCCTGCCCGTGGTCCCTACTCTTCCTCCAGGGCCCGGCCGACGGCGGGGACCTTCTCCCTGATCTCGTAGACCCTGATGGGCCTGTGCACCCCCTTGAGATGGACCCGGTCGACCTCGACACCATCGACCAGGTCCTGAACCGAAGCCATGGTTCGCTCGGTCACGAGGATCTGGCCGGGACCGGCCGCCTGGCCGGCCAGCCGGGAGGCCAGGTTGGCATGGTTCCCCACCACCGTGTAATCGGTCCTGGTGGGGGAGCCGATGTTACCGACGGTGACGTACCCGGTGCTGATCCCGATCCCCACGTTCAGCTCCTCCTCGTAGCGCAGCAGCCACCCCTCCCTAAGGACGTCGACCTCGGCCCTCATCTCCAAGGCGGTGAGGACGGCCCGGCGAGGATGGTCCTCGTAGACGACCGGATCGCCGAAGAAGACCAACATGCCGTCCCCGACGTACTTGTCGAGCGTGCCGCCGTGCTTGAAGACGATCTCCGTCATGGCGGTGAAGTACTGGTTGAGCGCATCCACCAGCTCTTCGGGTTCCATTCTCTCGGACATCTCAGTGAAGCCCCGGATGTCGCAGAAGAGAATGGTCAGGTTGCGCCGAGTGGAGGCCGAGCTGATCGGCGTTCCTCCGGCCACGATGGCTTCGGCGACCTGCGGGGACACGTACCGCCGCAACTCATCCGTACGGCGGAGCTGCTCGAGCTGCTCCTCGATCGTCTTCTCCAGGTTCTCGTTGAGGGAGGTGAGATCTCGGTAGAGGGTGGCCAGCTGCTCGCTGGTGCGGTTCAGGTTGGTCGTGAGCCTGCCGAACTCGTCTCGGTTGGGGACCTCGACCCGCTGCTCGAACTGGCCGCTGGCCAAGCGTGCCAAGGCCCGGTCGATACTGCGAACCGGCCGGATCAGGGACCAGGACAAGATGGCGCCGAGGATGAGGGCGGCCAGCAGGGCCGCCAGGGAGAACGATGCCACCGCCCCGGTCAGAAAGCGCCGGTCGGAGTTGAATCCGTCCAGTTGGGCCGCCCTGCGCTGCTCGAGGTCGACGATCATGGCGTTGAGCTCGTTTTCCAGTTCGTGAGATATCTCGTGCTCTGCCGAGATGTGGAGAGCCAGGGCGCGCTCGGTCTCACCTGCCTCATAGAGGGCTAGCACCTGATCGCTGGCTACGGCGAAGCGGGCATCGATCTGTCTGAGGCGTTCCACACGGTCACGCTGGGTGGACCCGAGCGCATCGATCTCGTCCAAACGCTCGGTGAAGCTCTGCTTGGCGATCGGGATCCTGTCGTTCCAGCTATCGATGCCGGTGCTCAACGCCATGGCCCGAAAGTGGCTCTGGGCGGTGACCAGGTAGATGGCCTGCCGGGCGGAGTCCGTTTGCCGCTGCAGGGCAAGCAGCTCCTCTACCTGGCTGTTCATCCGGGTGATGACAAGGATGCTGAAGCCTCCCATGCCCAAGAGCAGCATGGCGATGATCAGGAAACCGGTGAGCAACTTGGCGTGGACGGTGGCTCGAATGCGTGCCACCACGTCGACGAAAGGCCTGATCACTCCCGGCAGTGGGCCCAGCTCGCGATCGGAGTCGAGCCAG
>JBOHSD010000074.1:0-2284 GCA_050733075.1 Gemmatimonadales bacterium | reverse complement strand
AGCCTGCGAACATCTCCCATGGCGTGCCCTCCTTGCCGGCCCTCGCCGGCGTTCGGTCTTCAACAACCGGGAGGGTACGCCGCCCTTCCCTTCACGCCGATCCACAACTCCTGGGTATAGCTCACTACGGACTGCTCCGTCGCACGGAGAGCCACGAACGCACCCTCGAGCGATCAGCGGACGGGCGGCATGCCATATCAGGGCGGCCGGTACTGTCGCTCCTATAGACGAGGCTCTCCGATCTCAGCTGCTGGCGGTGACTGCCGAGGCATCCGATTTCTGGGATGCGCAGTCGGCCCTGAACAAGAGCGTGGAAGAAGGGCACAAGGAAACCTACCGGCCCTGGGTCTTCGCTCTCGGCTACACGCTGCTGCCGGAAGGTTCCGAGCGCCGGGACCGGGCCGGCGGCCATTTTGGCGCCATGATGGCCGCGGACGACTGGCGCTTCCCGCCGGCACTCGACGACCTCCCGGAAGGCACTGTCGAGGCTTGGCGGGAAGGGCTGGGACAGCTTGGGGATGACCCCATGTGGGCTTCCCGGCTTGGCGACCTTCTCTGGACGGTCGGCGTCCAAGACCGCTATACCGCCGCGCTCTCGGCCATCGACGGGTACGTCACGGTTTCGGGTCTGGCCCGCATCAATTGGATGACGCGCCACCACTGCGCCATCCGAGCTCACGAGATGACGCTGGAGCTCCGCGACACGGAGCGGGAGCGCCAGGTGATGCAGGCGATCCGCAAGCTGATCGAGGCCGATCTCGCCAGCGATGAGGGCGGACCCGGGATCAGCATGA
The DNA here is from genome assembly GCA_050733075.1 of Gemmatimonadales bacterium. Lineage (GTDB taxonomy): Bacteria > Gemmatimonadota > Gemmatimonadetes > Gemmatimonadales > GWC2-71-9 > CAVVWJ01. The sequence continues at coordinate 1,490 of JBOHSD010000074.1, read as the reverse complement.
ACCTGATTGACAGCCTCATGCGTTCCGATCAGCGGGACACCACGGAGGTACGCGAGCTACTCGATCGCGCCGAGGACGCCTACGGCAACGACCCTCACGTCGCTGAGAACATCGACGAACTGCGGGCTCAGCTTCTCTCGGGGGAGGCCGAGCTGGAAGTGCGCCGGGCCCAGGTGAACCGCTGGCGTCTGCATGCTCAGCAGGCTGAAGGCTTCCTCAAAGCCCACTGGTTGGAACGAGCTCTCGATCTAGCCCGTCGCCACGGCCTCAAGGAGGAGACTGATCAGCTGCGGGTGGAATTGGGCGAGCTAACCCACGACGACCTCGATCTCAAGCAGATCTCCGCAGAGATCAAGCTCCCTCGCAAGGAGATCGAAGAGGTCATCGACTCGGTTGTCGGAGAGGACGACCTAGACAGCGCCCTTGCGCGGCTTGGCATCTACCGGCCGCCAAGCCGAAGTCCGGCGCAAATGGAAGCCGACGTTCTTCAGCAAATGCAGCAGTTTCCCCTGCAGTTCCTCTTCACCCAGACGGTTGTGGGACCCGGGTCAGCCGCTGCCATCTTCCGGGCCGACGACGACGCCAAGAAGCTGCGCCTAGCCATGGGCCGCCAGCGCCAGCAGGCGGCCGCGCTCTGGGGCATCTTCGCTGCCGACATCCTGTTGGCCATCCGCGATAGATACGGACCGTTCGAACCCGAGCAGCTGAGCAGGCTCTTCGAGACGGAGATCATCGATCCGGAGATCGCCGAACGACTAGCCCGCGCCCTCACCCTGTTCTGGGAGCAGCAACCCGATGAAGCCGGGCACATCCTCTTGCCCCGGGTCGAAGCGGTGGTTCGCCAGCTGGTGCGGATGCTGGGCATTCCGATAGTTCACGAGCCAACGCCCGGCAAGGAGATCGGCTACGTCAGCACCCTCGGCACTTTGCTAAGCGATCTTCAGGGAGCCTTCGCAGACGAGGAGAGCGAAAGCTGGCGTGTCTACCTGCAAGACCTGCTGGTCAACCCGCTGTCGCTGAACCTCCGTAACCACGTGCTGCACGGGCTGACCGCTCGCATTTCGATGCCCGAGTGCGCGCTGCTCTTGCATGCGATCTGCTGGTTGCGACTGCTGCAGCCGGTCACCAGGCGTGAGGCATAGGAAAAAACCGATCAAGCCTAAGTGGTCCCCGCCGCAAGTCCCGTCGTGATCAGGCGGCGAGCGGGAGCCGGGGCTGGCCGTCGTGGTCGTCGAGCCGATCGATCAGCTCGGCGAGGTCTTGGCGGCTGAAGTCCCAGGCGAACGGCTGGGCGATCTCGTTGTAGCGGCGCTCGAACTCGTTGAGGGTCCGCGCGATCTCGGCGGTGCTCTCGAAGTCGTTTGGGTCGAGCACCTTGCGCTGGATGATCGAGTGATAGATCTCAACCTGGTTGAGCCAGCTGGTGTGGACGGGCAGGTGGACCAGGATCAGGTTCGGCCAGCGGCCCTGGAGGCGCTCGATCGAGCGCT
>JBOHSD010000073.1:0-2305 GCA_050733075.1 Gemmatimonadales bacterium | reverse complement strand
TCGTCGACGCGCTGCGCCGACACGCCCACCCAGACACCCCCACCGACACCGAAACTGTCGGCGCCGCCGCATAGAGTTCACCGTGGATCGTCACCCAAGTTCCACGCGACTCGGGACATGCTCCGCTGGTCGGCCGGTACGTCCAAGTGTCGACGTTCCGGGTGGGATAGGCATGCATCTTGCCGCAGGGACGCGGCGACCCCGTGCGCGGACAACGCGGCCTATTGCCGTTCCACTCGTCTGGCCAACCGCAACGCTGGTACTCCATTAGCCACCAGCCCGCCACAATCGCCAACTCCGGTGCGCGCAAAGCCTGTTGCCATCCGCGCAGGGCCGGAATTACGAGCCTTGGCACCCCATCAAGGAATTCCGGGCGCCTGCTGTCGGTCGTCCACAGAGCGCGGCTACCGTCACGGGTGAGGTCTCGGTGCCGGCTACCGACCTTCTGACGCGTCTCACTCGTACGCTGTATCTCGCCAGCAAGCGTCACCGAATCTCCGACCGCGATGAAGTCGGCACGACGGCTCCCCCTGGCAGTGCGCACCTCGGTCTCCACCGATGCTCCAACGCGTTCGCAGGTGCGGACTTCCCGCTCGACCAGGGCCTTGTGTTCTTCGCTTTCGGGCATGTGCTCTTGGTGCACGTGACCGCGACCGAGATGACAGAAAAGGCGTAGCCCATCGCGCAGCCGCAGGTACATCCATACCGGTGCGGGAGGTCGACCGGCACGGGCGTTGGTCGCCATGCACCGCAGGCAAAGGATCTTGCCAGTGGCCTCGTCACCACCATGCGGTCGATCGTCATAGACCCGATCGAAGACCTCGGCCATATTGGGCAGGCTCCAGTCTGGCTCCTTGGGCTGGATCTCCACCATCTGAGGTAGATAGAGAACGCCATCCTTGTACAGGGTCGGATCAACGGTGCGCCAAAGATGTCCGAAGCTCATAACGACCGACCCAGGTCCAGAGGGGTGTAGGACCGCCACGATATCGCGGCCAACCGACAATTCACGTTGGCAATATCGAGGAGAAGGTGACCCTGGGCACTCCAGTGCCGGGCGCATCCCGACCGGCTGTCACAGTGGACCGCTACTCTCCTGGGCCGTGACGAGTCGTAGAGGAAGGATCCCGGAACATGCGCGGCAGGCGCTCTACACGACGAGCCGGGGCTTCTGCTACAAGCCCGGTTGCCATCGCAGGGTGCTGGCGATCGAAGCAGGCGTAGCCGTATTCGTGGGACAGGTAGCGCACGTTGTGGCGGCTGTAGAGGGTGGGCCGCGCGGCAAGGTGCCTACGCCTGTCAACCGTGACGCGTTCTCGAACCTGATCGTGCTGTGCTACCCGTGCCATCGAATCATCGACAACGACGCTCTGCGGGAGAAGTACCCGCCGAAGCTGCTGATGAAGTGGAAGCGAGATAGAGAGCGGGAGTTCGACGCCACAACGTTGGCTGAGCTGGACGAGTTGGGCTCTGTCTTCACAGCCCTGCCGGCGATGTTGGTCGAGGTGATGAAGCAGACCTCGGCCGAACTCCGAGAAACGGTGACGCGTCTGGAGGCAGCGGGACAGCTCACGCACCGGTCCGCTGAAGTCCTCATTCGCGCGGTCGACACCCTGCCGTCGGAGAGCACCGTGGGAGACCTTGCCTTGGCCGCGCAGCGGCTGTACATGGTCTCCGAACTGCTGCCGGCGGACGTACTAAAGGCATCCGGCGACACCCTCACCGCCGCAGCCGAACTGCTCTCAGCGTCAGGTGTCAGTAACGCCGCTGAGCAGCTGCATGACGCTGCTCAGGTTCTCACCCAGGACAACGCGCTGTCGCAGTTGCAGCACACAGCCAGTGAGATCCAGTCCATGATCGAATCGCTGCCCGACCTGGAGTCGTACCGAGATCTGGTCACGAGGATGGAACGAGCTGCCCTACGACCGAGCCCTGCTGCGCGGTCGCGTGAGGACGCGACGCCTTGGTGGCCCGACTTCAGGGAAGGGTGTCTGGGCGTGATGGCGGTGGTGGCCGTGGTTCTGCTCATCGGCGCGGGCATCGGCTGGTGGTTAACGGACCAGGTCCACGCCGACCAACAGGAGGAGCGCGAAGCGTGTACCGGGGCCAAGCCCCCGCGAGGGTTCAGGGTCACGCGACCGGTGGAGGTCGAAGGTTCTCCGTCCGTGTCGCCGTCCCCGTACACATGGAGGTTGTCCCGGTCTTCGTGGAACTTGAGGTGGCGGTCCCCCACCTGAGTCCTGCCTGGTGGTAGGTCTCGGGTGACCCGCCAAGGAACACCCGAAGGAAGGGGACCGCTCGTGAA
>JBOHSD010000072.1:0-2372 GCA_050733075.1 Gemmatimonadales bacterium | reverse complement strand
GCCTCGCTGCGCCGAGCCCTGGTGGTGCGGGACGGGGGTTGTCGGTTCCCCGGCTGCGACCGGCCCCACTGGTGGTGCGATGCCCACCACGTCATCCACTGGCTCGATGAGGGCCCCACCTGCCTGGTCAACTTGGTGCTGCTCTGTCGCCGCCACCACCGGCTGGTCCATGAGGGAGGCTTCCATCTGGAACGGATGGAGGGGGAGCTTCGTTTCCGTCGCCCCGACTGGAGCCTGATCCCGGACCGATCTCCGCCCGCCCTGGAGTAGGTCCCCCTACCGCTTCAGCTGCGGTGTTTGCCGGTTCAGAGCATCGAGCACGGCCCGCACCACGGCCTCCGCCGGACCGTTTCGGACCAGAGCCGACCCCACGATGACTTGCTCCTGTCCTTCCGACACGGCCACCACTTCGGCAATGGCCACCTCGCGGGTGCCGACGGTCGGCACCGCCACCGCTTCCAGAGCCAGCGCCGGCCCTCCCCCGAGCGCGCCTTCCAGGCTGCGCACGGTGGCCTCCCCGATGAGCCGTAGGCGGGTGGCCACCGAGCTGGGCCCGGTCGCTTCCCCAACATGGGTCTCTCCCCGCCAGGCCAGCGTCACCGCCACGGTGGTACGGGCACCGTCCGGAGTCTCCCGGATCCCCACGATGGCCGGGCGCTCCGCCTCCCCGTGCATCTCGGTGTCCATCTGCACCACGGAGATGACGCGCCGGTCGATGTTGAGCCCGAAGCGGGCCATGGCCAGGGACTGCACGTCTCGCACCACCTGCTTGGCCGGCTTGCCGGTGGCGGCCAGTACGTGGAGCTCGCTGACCCCCTCGGGGTTCCCCACCACCCTTACCGCATCGACGTTGGGGAGCCGACAGAGGGCTTCCTCGACCTCGCGGTAGTTCACCCCTGGCAGATTAGTTCCCCCAAACCCGGCAGGTTTCGCTTGAAACGACCACCCTCGGTGCGGTAGATTTCACTTAGCCGATAGGTGGGGAGGTACCCGGCGGGCTGGCCCGGACCTTCCCCAGGCGGAAGGAGGGGAGTTCTCGGGCGCTGACAAGGATTGAAGGTTTCTTCGGCATATGCCGAAGAAAACGGTAGACGACCGGGCTTCGCTCAGTTGCCTGACTAACTGACCCAGCGGAGCGGAGAACGTCAACGGCTCCGGCCGAGGCGTGATCACAACGACTGGGGTTGATAAGGCAGGTGAGTAGGTTCCGCAGACTTGTACTGGCTGCGAGCAGCCTGGCGGCATTGATTGTCGCCGGGAGTGCAAGTATCCGCGTTGGGTAGCTGAGCTCCCGGCGTCACCGGTAGGAGGGCGGGTTGGACAAGCGCTCGAGAACTAAGCTTCGCCTGGCGGCTGTTTATGCAGCGGCTGGTTTTTCGGTGCTCGCCCTCTTGCTTTGGCTGGAACGCTTTCCAAACATCTGGGAGTGGTTGCCCTTCGCCGTTGCATTCGTATACCTGGAATGGCGAGCGGTCGAAGTCAACGATCGGATGTTGATGAGTCCAACGACCATGGTTGCCCTCACTGCTGTGGTCGTCTTCGGCCGGGGTTCCGCTGCGCTGGGAGTAGCAGTCATGGCTGCACTTGCTCTGTTTACTCCAGAGGATATTCGGGGGCGCAGATGGTTTCAGCCAGCAGTGAACTTCGGGCAATTGACAATAACCGCTGGTGCGTCTGGGTTGGTGCTTGAGCAGTTTCTACCTTCATCTGGTCTGATAACTGCTCGAAACCTCACGCTGATCTCTGTAGGTGCTGCGGTCGCTGCGGTCGTATACGCCAGCCTCAACTACGCGTTCGTTCGTCACATCGTCAAGACGGCGTACGGTCAAAGTGACCTTCGGCCTTGGTCCGGTCTGACGCAGCTGATGGTTCCTTACGTCCTCATGGGCTTCGTGGGGGGGCTTCTGGGAGCCACGTACCACATCGTTGGCCCCGTCACGCTGCCGATGATCTTTGTGGTGTTCGCAGTTGGCTACCTGACCTTCTCGTCCTACGGCCAGCTGCGGGAGGCGCACGAGGCGACCATCCGCGGTTTCATCAAAGCGCTGGAGGCGAAGGACCTCTACACGCGGGGCCACACCGAGCGGGTGGCCTACTTCGCTCAGTTGATCGGGGAGGAGCTGGGCTATCGGGGCACTCGCCTGGAGCGACTTCGCATCGCCGCCCTCATCCACGACGTGGGGAAGCTGGCGGTACCTCGGGATCTAATTCGCAAATCCGGACGGCTCAGCGACGCCGAGTACGCCGAGATGCAGCGCCATGCCCACATGGTGGAGGACATCCTCGCCGAGGTGGATTTCCTCCGCCCCATGGTGGAGATCGCCTCCAACCACCACTCCCGCTACGACGGCAGCGGCTACGGAGGCAGAGGC
>JBOHSD010000071.1:0-2379 GCA_050733075.1 Gemmatimonadales bacterium | reverse complement strand
TCCGGCGTGACCGTGGTCAGCCAGGCGATGATGTCGGTCCGCAGACGGTCCTGGGCCGTGGGATCCACCACCATGCCGTCACGATACCCGGCCGGTGGGAGGTCACGCCCCGAAGTGGGAAACGAGCTCCCTCGCGTACCAGTCCTCCCACCGCTCGTCGGCGGACGCGGCCGTGTAGTCCTTGTCCAGCTTCACCAGGAGGTACACGAGCTCGCTCCGCACCGCGGTGGCGCCCAGGATCTCGGGGAGCTCGGACAGGCGGATCAGCCAGTCCGCGTACCAGGACGCCCAGTCCTCGTCCGCGCCATCCGTGATGCGGTAGACGGTGTGGTGCGTCTCCCCCGCCTCGTGCAGGAGCTCGGCGACCTTCGCGATTCGTTCGTCCATCCGGCGCGTATCCTATTCGGCGGAGGCGTCCGGGCGCCTGGTGGGCCCCCCGGTCTTCAAAACCGGTGAGGGGGCGAAAGCTCCCTGGCGGGTTCGATTCCCGTCCGCCTCCGCTACGGAATAGGTGCTTTGACTTGGGGTTTCGGGGCCGAGCGGGGTCTCCGGCGGCCGAAAAGAAGGAGTCGATCGGCGGCCGGATATCCGCTCAACCGGACAAGTCTTCGCGAGTTTTCGCGGACATAGAACCGCACAAGTCTTGCCCGGGGACGCTCGTCTCGAAGACTTGTCCGCCGTCCTCCCTGAGGAAGGAGGACACCGATGGTCAAGATCCCGACGAACCCGCTGGCGGTCCGGCAGGACACACTCCAGGACCTGAGGGACGAGTTCCTGGTCCGCTGCCACGCCAAGAACCTGAGCCCGCGAACCATCGAGTGGTACGCGAAGCACAGCGAGCTGTTCATCGAGTGGTGCCGCGGGCGCGGGGTGACGGCGCCGGCCCAGCTCTCGACGACGCTGCTCGAGGAGTACCTGATCGACGCGCGGACGGCGGGCCGGACCCCCAACACCGTCCGGGGGTACGCCCAGACGCTCAAGACGCTGAGCCGGTTCGGGCACAAGAAGGGGTTGATCCCGGAGAACATCACCGCGGACTTCGAGATGCCGAAGGTGCCTCAGGTCATCATCCAGACCTTCTCCGAGGACCAACTCCGGGCGCTGTTGAGGCGGCCGGACACGAGGAGGTGGCTCGGCATCAGGGACCGGGCGATCCTGCTGACCTTCCTGGACACGCTGGTCCGGGTGTCCGAGCTCGTCGGGGTGAATGCGGAGGACGTAGACCTCCAGGCCCGGACGATGCGGGTGATGGGCAAGGGGTCGAAGCAGCGCCAGCTACCGTTGGGCCAGACGGTCACCCAGGCCCTGAGGCGGTACGAGCGGCTGCTGGAGGATGTGCGGCCGGAGGATCCGTTCTTCGTCAGCCGGTACGGGGGCCGGATCACCAGGAAGTCGGTCCACGAGCTGGTGGCGAAGTACGGCAAGGCGGCCGGGATCGAAGGGGTCCGGTGCTCACCTCACACGCTGAGGCACACCGGGGCCAAGCGGTTCGTCCTCGCCGGCGGCGACGTGTTCACGCTCCAGAAGCTCCTCGGCCACACCACCCTGTACATGGTGCGTCGCTACGTGGAGCTGGCCGCCGTCGACGTCCAAGCCCAGCACGAGCGCTACAGCCCGGCTGACTCACTGCTTCGACGGCGCGTCGTCCCCCACTCGTAGACTGGAACCGCCCCGGACGAAACGGAGTCGGGATGCCTCTGCCAGGTGGCCCTAGCGACAAGGCAGGCAATAGCTACGAGCGGCGGTGGACAGTCTTCGCCGTGCTTGACCTCCTGGAGGGAAAGGGCCAGTCCCTACGCATCGAGGTACCTGGGGAAGATGGAGTGGGTGCCGAGTTCCGGGTGCTCTCGGATGGCGTTCCTGTATGGCACCAGGCGAAGCGCCAGCGTGATGCAGGGCCATGGACCATAGCCAACATGGCGAATGAAGGTGTCCTTGGGCCCTGGTGGGCTCAGATTCAGGGCGGGGGACGCTGTGTATTCGTATCCAGCACTGGGGCGCAAGAACTACATGAATTGGCCGAGCGGGCATCGGGTGCGAACTCCTGGTCCGAATTCGAATCCGAGTTCCTGACGGGGGAGCAGCCAAAGCGATTCCGGAGACTCCGTACTGCTTGGGGCGATCCTCCGGAGGAAGCCGTCTATCAGGCACTCGGGAGCATAGAGGTTCGTCTTCTCGGAGAACAGGATCTCGCTGGCTACATCGAAGCACGGCTCGCGTCGCTGGTTGCAGGGCCTCCCCAGACTGCAGCCGGAGGTATTGTCAAGAGTTGTGGACGGGAAATCCGTGATCACGCGGCGTCCTCTCCCATCCGCTCGACCAACTTGCCTTCCACGAACGTGGCGCCGGCTCGCACCAGCGCCACCAGATGCGGCGCGT
>JBOHSD010000070.1:0-2385 GCA_050733075.1 Gemmatimonadales bacterium | reverse complement strand
ACACGGCGAGAGATCATCCGCTGCCTGAAACGATATGTGGCCCGAGAGATCTACCGATTTGTCCTCACGTCAAATGACCTGCCCACCCCAGGCGCGATCGCCTGTTGACATCCATAGGGGCATCAAGCACGCCACCGTCTACCGCGCCGCCGTCGTCCTCAACGCCGTCATCGCCTGGACCCGGCAGTTGTCAGACCCACCGTAGTTCCTGATTGCTCACCGGGCTTGTTCGATCGAGTCCCGGCTCGCCCTCAAAGCTAATCGGCCCGGCTCGGTAGCATGCAACACATGGCCATCAAACTTGAGAACGTCGGCATCACCGTTCGCGACCTCGAAGCAGCGATCTCCTTCTTCACAGACCTCGGTCTCACGGTCGTCGGCCGTGACACGGTCAGTGGTGAGTGGACCGACACTGCCGTCGGCCTTGATGGCAACCACGCCAACATTGCGATGCTCCAGACGCCAGACGGTCACGGTCGCCTTGAGCTCTTCGAGTACATCCACCCCGAAGCGATCGAGTCGAAGCCCACTCGTCCCAACGAGATTGGCATGCACCGCGTCGCCTTCTCAGTCGACGACATCGACAAAGCCCTTGAGATAGCCGCGAAACACGGATGCCGTCCGCTTCGCGGCGTGGCCACCTATGAGGACATCTACAAGCTCACGTACGTCCGCGGTCCCAGCGGCATCATCGTGATGCTCGCCGAGGAGCTGAAGAAGAACTGACGTCCGATCGGCCCAATTAGGATGTGTTGCTAACCTCCTCGGGGCTGTAAGTCCGTCCAGTAGGCCATCACTATCGCGCCGTCGTCGTCCTCAAACGCCGTGATCGCCTGGACCAGAGCGTTGTCAGACACGCTCTAGCTGCGAGGTTCGGCGGTGGTCACGGCTGCCTGGGGCCCCACTGGGGGTCCCACTCGCGCTGGGTGAGCACCAGCCCGGCTGTCACGATGGTTCCCCAAACAGGAACGAGCGTTTTAGCGTAATGGGTCCGTTGAGCCTCTCCCTGCACGTAGGAGGCGATGGCGAGTACTACCCGGCCGATAGTGGCGTCATCGAGATCCGGCAGCTGACGGCGCAGTTGATCAGCGAAAAGCGGACCGACGTCCTTAAGCCAATCGCTGTTACCGCTGGCCTGGATCTGGGTGTGCAAGTTTCGAAGCTGTTCCCGTTCGATCGCGCCGAGCGCTGGCTGCGGTCCTTCTCCCATGTCGGTCCTCCTGCGGGTTGGTACCAAGCGGCCAGTGGCCATGGTCGCATGGCCGACCGACGCGCGTGGGCCGTCCCCCTGAAGTGTGGACACCTCGAAGCCTGGATCATGGGTCCAGGGGAAGGAGGTGTCTTTGATGGCGCTGAAGCACTATCCGGAGGAGTTCAAGGCCGATGCGGTGGCTTTGTTCTTGTCGGACTCGTCCAACACCTACAAGCGGATCGCTGCCGATCTGAGGATCAGCCGGGGCACGCTGCGCACCTGAGTGCTGCAGGCCCAAGGGCGCAGGACGGCGCCGGCCCGGCCGGCCCCCGTTCAACAGCCGGCTCAGCGGGATCTATCCTCGCCTGACGTGCATGAACAGGAGAATCAGCAGCTCAAGGCACGGATCCGTGAGCTGGAGACCGAACGCGACATCCTGCGGAAGGCGACCAAGTATTTCGCCGAGGAGACGCGCTGGTGAGGACCCATAAGAGAATTACTGTGAGTTTCAGGGCGGCTCGGTGAGCGGCGTGGTAGATGGCGTTCGTGGGAATTTCGGAAGCTGTCTTGGTGGTCCTGGATGTGAAGTTTGCGTTGGTGCTGCCGCACCTGGATGAGCGGCAGCGCCGCTTGTATCTGGCCTCGGAGGCCGATGCGCTGGGGCATGGCGGGATCGCGGCGGTGGCCAGGCTGGCGGAGGTCTCGGAGTCGACTGTCACGCGGGGCGCCTCGAGCTCGCGGATGGTGCGCCAGTGCTGGGGCGGGTGCGCCGTCCTGGTGGCGGGCGCAAGTCTGCCGCTGAGCGTGACCCGGGCCTGATGCCGGCGCTGGAGGCGTTGATCGAGCCGCGGGAAGTCGGCGATCCGGTCTCCCCGCTGCGCTGGACCACTGCCTCCCTGCGGGATCTGGCCCGGGAGCTGACCGCGGCGGGCCATCCGATCAGCGCCCCGGCCGTGGGTGATCTGCTGCGCTCGATGGGTTTCAGTCTCCAGGGCATGGCCAAGAGGCGTGCTGGCAGCCAGGTCCCTGACCGCGACGCCCAGTTCCGGCACATCAACGCCTCGGTCGAAGACTTCCTGGCCAGCGGCCTGCCGGTGGTGAGCGTGGATGCCAAGAAGAAGGAACCGATCGGCGAGTTCGCCCGGGCGGGCCGCACCTACCGCCCGAAGGGAAGACCGATCATGGCCCCGGAC
>JBOHSD010000069.1:0-2500 GCA_050733075.1 Gemmatimonadales bacterium | reverse complement strand
GGCGCCTTACGCGAATCCCGCAAGCGCTCCAACCTCTCACGTTCATCCGCCGAAATCACCAGAGCCGGCCGCCTCGTCTTTCCCGCCATCGCCACCCTCCAGACCATGAATAAGCCTGGAAGGACATGATGGCACCGCAACCCATAAAGGTAAATGTTTTATGGAATCGTTATACTAGATATTTGGGCCTGCACACCGGATCCAGGGCCGCCGCGAACCGGCGATGGCTGTCGCTGTCCTGGAAGTGTTCGCTCTGGCGATACATCATCTTGCCGATCCGCTGCCAGAGCGGATCCGGCAGTTGCACTTCGTCCCTGGCCAGCGGTACCAGGCCCAGATCGAACCACCGATAGCCGCGCGCCCGTCCCCCGACCATGAGCTCCGTCACCATGAACTCCATGATGCCCGGGGGCGCATCGCGGTGGTAGCGCAGGAGGTCCAGGGCCAGCTCCTCTTTTCCCCCACTGACCCAAAGGACCGCGAAGGCGATGATGCGCTTGTCCCGGCGCACCACCGCGCACGGGAACCTGGCCACGTAGTCCGGGCTGAAGAACCCCCGCGAGAAGCCCCGCTCCGTCTTCGCCAGGTGCGTCAGCCAGTCGTTCGATACCCGCGCGAGCTCCGGGATCAGGGCCGGCACCTCGTGGGAGCCCACGATCCCGAAATCGACGCCCTCTGCCAGGACCCGATCGTGCGCCTCGCGCAGCTCGCTTCGCGAGTGGCCCGTGAGCGAGAAACGCTCGAGCGGTACGCGGGCGTCCTCGCCCACCTTCAGCAGAGAAAGCCCGAGGTCCACGTACAGCGACAGGCCCTCGGCGTCCACCAGATAGAACACCGGCCAGCCGCCGTAGCGATCGCATAGTTCCCGGAACGTCAGCACCAGCCTCTCGTGCTCCGGCGCCGGCCCCACCGGATCCCCGAGCGCGATCCAGCTCTTGCCTTTGACGCGATACATGATGAAGGCCCTACCCGAATCGCTGAACAGAAAACGCTTGTCACCGAGGAGCGCCAGACGCGCGCGCGCACTCCCGGACTCCTTGACGATGGACCGCACCTGTTCGAGGCCGCCCGCGTGCGGCAGATCGGGCACCGGGTCGGGGCGCAGCAGGTTGGCGAGGCCGATCGCCACGGTCGTCACCAGGACCACGGTTATGGTGCGCAGGAACCTCGCGTACTCGGCCGTGTAGTCGAAGTGCCACCAGAGCTCATGGGAATACTCGGCCGGTTTGTAGGACAGGAGCCCTAACCAGATCGTCACCGCCAGGAGTGCCGTCAAGGTCGAGGTCCATTCCGTAGGATAACCTTGATTGAAGAGCGCGCCGTCGCGCCGAAACTCGGGACGGGTATAGAACAAGACGACCAGTATCGCGGTGAGCACGGCGGCGCCCTCATAGATGAGCCCTTTGCACACGAGTGCCACGATCCCCACCCCGAGCAGCACGGCAGCCAGGCGATAAGCCGCCTCGAGCCGCAAGGACAGGCCGCGCGCCAGAAAGATGAGCCCGACACCCGTGGCTCCGGCCACGACGTGCGCGATCTCCAGGACCGGCAAGGGCAAGAGCTCGCTAAGTGTGGCCAGGCGCTCGGCCGGCGTCGGGACGGCGATCGAGAACAGCAGCACCACCCCGGCGAAGATTAATATGAGCGCCATGACTTGCGGGCCGATCTCGGCCAACCAGTCCGCTGCCGTATCGCGCGCGCGCTCGATGCGTACCTGTTGCATGTTAGCCTCGTGGATGGCGAGGACGATCGCTGCCAGGCAGAGAGGCGCGAGGTAGTAGACGCAACGGAACAACAGCATGGCGCCGAGCAGCGCGTCGGGGGCGACCTCCGGGAGGCCAAGCAACATGACGGACTCGAACACCCCGATGCCGGCGGGGACATGGCTCACGACCCCCGCGATCAGCGCGAGTGCGAAGACGCCGAGAAAGGCAAAGAAACTGGTCTCGGCATAGGCGGGCAAGAGCACATAGATGATGGCGCCGATGAGCGTCAGATCGATGCTGCCGAGGGCGACCTGGGCCGCGGCGGTCTTTGCGGAGGGAAGACGGAGAGACCAGCTTTCGGTGCGGATACTCAAAGGTCGGAACACGGCCGCGGTGAGATAGACCACCACGAAGGCCAACAGGAGCCCGCCCAGCATCCGCTTCCACGCGGGCGGCAGATGGATGACGGACGCTGCCGCTTCGTCCGCCCCGAACAAGAGCGACAGGATCAGCAGAAACCCGACGCCGAGCGAGGCGGTGACCGCGGACATGGTGGTCACGCCCGCTATTTCGAGCGCGCTCAGACCCGCGTTTGAATAGATGCGGTATCGAATCGCTCCACCCGTGACCACCGCGAAACCCAGGTTGGTGCCGAAGGCATTGGCCAGACAGCCGGCCAGCGCCGCGCGCCGGTAGGGCACCGGGCGGCCGAGGTGGTCGAGCGCCAGCATGTCGTACCCGGTCACGACGAAGTAGGCGCAGGCGGTGAGCAGGAACGCGAGCAGGACCGATGT
>JBOHSD010000068.1:0-2520 GCA_050733075.1 Gemmatimonadales bacterium | reverse complement strand
CATGATCTCGGAACCATTTGCCCAGCTCAGAGTCCCGATCCACCTCGCCGACCATCCACATTCACGTCAGGAGAGGGCATTTAGCCCGTAGCCATCGTAGACGGAGTCGTTGTCGCCGTCTCCCCCGTAGATGTTGTCGTTCCCAGAACTCCCCTGTACCACGTCGTTTAGCAGGCCGCCTTCAATCCGAGGATCGTTGCCCGCAACGCCACATATCGCATCCGCGCCGCCGCCTCCGTTGACGTCGTCTTGTCCTCCCAAGGCATGGATAGGATTGTTTTCGCCCCCAAACGTCCTGATGTCATTACCTTCTGTGGGGTGGGTCGTGCCGAACGGTGTGATACACGGGTGGCCCGCGCTCGCTGGGACAAGGGAGGAGAGCACCGCACCGACCACTGTCCCCACGAAGAGCATGCGCAGACTCTGCTTCATGCTGGCCATGCCTCCTCCGGGGTCTTACCTACCTTGTACTGCTCCACAACGCTGACAGGTTCTCCCTGCATCAAACCGAAGTACTGTGCCAGTCGGAGAGCCAGCTCGTCGCTAACGGCGTTGAGCTGGTTGTCTATCTCCGCCAGGTTAGTGGCGCCGGTGGCGAGGGCATCCTTCTTGGCAGCGACCAGCTGCTCTTTCTCAGCCTGCAGAGCTTCAATTTCCGCTGCCAGAGACTCCAGCGTGAGGCTCACGGGGCTGGGACTGGGGCTGGGGGTTGGAGTCGGAGTTGGCTCGGTTTGCCCGAGGGCCAAACCTATACCCAGAACCAGTGTGGTAATCGCGGCGAGACCAGCAACCAGAACCTTTCCGGCCACAGCCATACTCTCCCTCCCGCTCGAACTACCTGACGACCCCCTTAATTGCCTGCGGGACTGTGCGGGCCAGCTCCTTCCGCTTCCACCATTCATGCTAGTCGGTCAGTCAAGGGGGAGTACGGGCTACAAAGCAAGCGGGCGCCATGAGACTTTGGCTCGGCCCGAGCTGGTGAGGTCGAAGCGGACCTCTGGCAGAATTCTCCCGATACCTCCTCGCGACCACCTCCCGGATTCCCCCCGCGAAGAGGTGGCAACCTCCCGCGAACCGGGTGTCACAGTACGGCTCTTCTTGCGCCCTTGTGTGGGCGAATCAGAACGCGAGTGAGGTGGACACAGGATCGGCTGCGCGAACCAGCCGATCCTGCTGGCCTCCAGTTTGACTCTCTAGTCCTTCCTGTTCACGGGTTGAGGTTGCACCTCCCACGTGGGAGGGGCCAGGTGGTGAATCCTTTCGTTGGGACAAACCATCGAAAGGAGGTAGCCACCGTGACCCCTTCGGACTTCATCTACCACAAGGGTGCGCGTGATCGAGCGGGCTGCGGAGGTCGGTGTGGCCCAGGCGTGCCGGGACGCCGGGGTCTCCCGGACCACCTACTACCGGTGGGAGGCCAGGGCCCGCCGCTACGGTCTGTCCGCGCTCATCCCCAAAGCTCGCCGGGCGCCGGAGATGCCCAACCGGATCCCGGCGTGGGAGGAGGAGGTCGTCCTGGCCGAGGCGCTGGCCCGGCCCACCCTCGGTGCCCGCCGCCTCCTGGAGCACCTCGCCGAGCGGGGCATCCGCCGCTCCGCCTCCGGGGTCCAGAAGGTGCTCCGGCGGCACAACCTGGGGACCAGGAGGCAGCGGGTGGCGGCTATGGCAGCCCTTACCGCCGCCGACACGGGGCTGGTGGCTCGGGAGGCGCTCGTGCCCTACGGGTTCTGCCTGTATGCGGCCCGACCAGGGGATCTGGTGGGTCTGGACACTTTCTACGTGGGAAAGCTCAAAGGGATCGGTCCCATCTACCAGCTCACTGCGGTGGACACCGCACCCGGTGGGCCTTCTGCGAGCTGGTTGTGGGCCACATCTCCTCCCGGGTGGCCGCCGCGTTCGTCCGCCATCTGGCGGCATTGTTCTCCGAGCTGGGGATCGTCCTGGATGCCGTGCTGACCGACAACGGGCCCGAGTACGTCGGTGGGGCTTTCAAAGCGGCGTGCGCGGAACTGGGCCTCACCCACCACCGGATCCCCGCCCGCTCCCCGAACCACAACGCCGTGTGCGAGCGATTTCAGGGGACCGCCCTCCAGGAATGCTACCGCCCCGCCTTTCACCGTCGCCGGTTCGACCGGGTGGCGGATCTCGACCGGTGCCTGCAAGACTTCGTTCACCGCTACAACACCCGCCGGCGGAACCACGGGGACTTCATGAACGGACGGACTCCGCTCCAGCTCCTGGAGACAGCTTCATGATCGATGCCAGGGTTCACCACCTGTCACTCGACTCGTGGCCCGGACGGTCTAGTCCTGACAGAGCCACCCCGTCACACCACTCGAGGGGTGTTCACGATTCATCTCTAGACAGGCTGCAGTTCGGAGTGTTCTCGACTAAGTGCTCTGGGTCGAAAGTTCGGTGACGTTTTCTCATGCAGCCCGTGGCAGGTCTGCGCCGGCAGATGAGAGGCGGCGCATGAGGCGGGCCAGATCGTCTCGGCTGAACTTCCACTCGAACGGCGTG
>JBOHSD010000067.1:0-2526 GCA_050733075.1 Gemmatimonadales bacterium | reverse complement strand
AAGGGACCGACCTGTCGGGTTACACGCAGGCCGAACTCGACGCAGTCGCCGATGAACTCAACAACCGTCCACGTGAGACACTCGGCTGGCTGAAGCCAACCGAAGTACTCAATAAACTCCTGGTCGAAGCTGGTGGTGCACCCACCACTTGACACCAAGCTTATCGAAAACAGCCAGGGCTTGATCGGCGATGAGGAACTGGAGTAACGCCAGGCCTATAATACTCCGGCATAGTATGACGCCGATAAGCTTTTATCAACCGAACTTGACCCGCTCCACCTCATCCCACCAGTACGCCCGACCGTCCCGCCGCAGTTCAACCAACGCCAGGCTGTTCACGAGCACCTGAGCCGGCGGCAGGTAGCGCAGTGCTTCTATCTTGCCCGCGATGGCGGCCGCCGGCTGGACAGTGTTGCTGTAGACAATGCTGACGTGTGGCCAGAAGTCGTCATCATTGGTGCAGGCAGGCGTGTTTTCCTGTGCGCCGGGAAGATCTGTCAGACCCAGCACGGTGTTACGCACGTCTGCGATGGCTGCCACCGGCAAGGCCGTGAACCGGATCGCCCCTGCCGAAGCGGCCAACCACCCGATCCGCAGCCGAAGTGATTCCAGGTTCCGGCACCGATGTCTGACGGCCGCCACGATCGCCGGGAGCCGGGATTCAGGCAACTCGTCGGTGAACGCCAGGCGGTGAAGGGTGAGATGCAACGAGCCAAGGGGAATAAGGTCGAACTGTAGAAGGTCACGGAACGGCTCTTGGCACTGCGCCGCCAGCGTTCGCAAGCTGGAAGCGTGCTCGAACGTCAGCAACCAATGGTAGGAACGTCGGCCCTCAGCCCAGCCAGGCCGCTGCCAGTGGTTATGCAGCTGGCGAAGCTGTTGGAAGCGATGCCAATCCTGCTCTTCAGGCGGCAGTTCACGACCGGGTTGCACTGCCATCCCATGCAGTCGCCAACCACTGGGAGACCTCGTTCAAGAAGTCCGCAACCGTTGGCAGGTGCCGCCACGGCCGCAGAGCCATCGCCAGTTCGCGGGTGCGCTGCTGGATGGATTCGATGCGCAAGTAGCGCACCGCGTCAATGGCCTCGGTGCCGAGCGCGCTGGCCCCTTCCGGTTCCGGTTGGTGACCGCTCAGCAGTGCCGTCGCCATGTCGAGCCGGATCAGGGCGTAGCTCCACTGCGACGATGAAGCATCGACGATCTCGCGAGCTCGTTCGGCATAGCTAAGCACTTGCTTAGTCTGCCCGAGAGCCAGGTAGGCGGTCGCCGCGTTCGATGCCGTGCGGGCTTCACTGTAGATGCCGAACGAAATGCATGGCGTCATGCCGTCTGCCGGGGGAAGCCGTTCCGCCAGACGGTAGGCCCGGCCGACTGCACCCACGGTGCCACGCCAGTCGTTGAGCTTGCCCGAAGCCCGTGCTTCGCCGTTGATCGCCAGCCGGACGGCCTGCATATCACCTTTGGCATAGCGCTGCCCGTCCTGCGCCAGGGTCAGCGCACGTTCGTAGTCGCCGGTGTAGTACGCGCCGAAGCTCTGGGTGCCGCGTACCCAGGCGGCCAGATCGTCGTGCTCGATGAACCGGGCAAGCTCGAACGCTTCCGCACCGTATGCCTGGGCAGTGCTGAAGTTGCCGAGGTTGACGGCCATGTAGCACAGCAGCCCCGACAACTGTCCGGCCAGCTCGAACAACCTGGCGCGTTGGCTGAGCCGCTGGTTGCCAGCCAGCAGCTGGTGCACCAACCGTCGGGCCTGCACTGTCTCCGGTGCCAGCACCAGCGGTCCCGCCGTTTCATAGCGGTCAGGCAGGCCAGTCAGGAAGCGCTCCAGCTCTGCCATCAACTCACCGGTCATGCCGCTGGTCTGTAGCTCAGCACGGCGAGCCACGATCTCAGTCGGTGATTCCAGTACCTCGTGTGCGGCAACCACTACCGGATGGCTACCTGCCGCTATGGCGACGGGCAACCGTTCGTCGTCCTCCGGCAACCGGAACCACAGCAGCTCCCCCGGTACCCGCAACACCCGCGCCCAGTGCTGCAACGTGTCGAGGTGAACGATGGGCGGGCCGTTCTCGATCCGGCTGACGTGGGGTTGCCGCAGCCCCACCCACTGACCGAGCAGGCTTTGGGAGATGCCACCCGGCCCATAAACGGCGTGGTGGTAAGGGTGGGTGCGGTAGGCACGGGACACCAGGCCGATGTGCTGGGCGGTGAAGGCATTCCGGAACTGGTCGGTCTGCCAGAACTCCGCAGGTACGTGGGGTGGGGCGATGAGCTTGTCGCGTGAAGCGCGTGCGCAGGGGGCGCACTGGCGTTCGGCGTTGTCCTGTGCCAGCTGCGTGCCGCAGCGGCAGTAACGGTGTCCGGCTGGTCGGGATCCCATGGTTCCCCCTTCTGGATCTTGACCGATCTGGGGGAGTCTATCTGGCGGGCGCGACCGGCCATCGGGACCTGACCCGCCAGGATTGCCTGTCCTTCCCGGAGTGGATACCTCCGGGATAGAGCCCATACGGGCCTTGGTATGCGGCA
>JBOHSD010000066.1:0-2660 GCA_050733075.1 Gemmatimonadales bacterium | reverse complement strand
ACGTGGTGGACGGTCGCGCTAGCCCCGATCGTTCGTGCGCCCAGACTGATGGAGGTGAGGCTCTTGAGCTGATCTGACGTCGACAAGCTCGTCGTCGCCTGCCGGTGAGAGTCCGGTCCGGGTAGTTGCCAGGAGGCCCGGTAGCAGGCTGGCGGGGTCGGGGGGAAACGCCCGGCGTCGAAGCCCAGCGACAAAAGCCCTGGAAGGGGGAGCGACTGAGCGGTCCGTAGCGTCAAGCGAAGCCTGCCGCCTCGTTAAGGGTCTCGCTTTCGGGCGAGAGACAGGGAGAGCCGAGCCCGGGAAATCAGGGTGAAGGCCATGGAAGCGGTGAAGAACCTGGAATGCAGCCGCGAAGGACTCCTCGGGGTATGGGGCTCGGAACGTTCAGAAGGTGGCGGCGGGAACTGGGGAGGCCCTCCCCGGCCCGGCGGCTTGCGAGTTGCCGCCGGAGTGTCGTGCCCTATAACCGGCCAAACCGGGAAATGGGTGTCGAGCCGGGTGGGCGTCGGAGGCGGCCGTAGTACTGCTTGAGCCGAGCGGACAACACAACCGTCGGTGAGGGAAGGGCCGCTACTTCGTCGATGCGCTTCGGCGCAGGGAAGGACTGGTGAGTGCCTTCGTGGCTAGCCCCGCCGGTGTTGACAAAGTCCAAGTCCTGCAACGGACGCTCTACCGGGCGGCCAAGGCCGACCCCGGGCGACGGTTCCACGCGCTCTATGACAAGGTCCATCGCAAGGACGTGTTGGAGCGTGCGTGGGTCCAGGTGCGCACCAATCGGGGTGCGCCTGGTATCGACCGGATGACTATCGCCGACGTCGAGCGCTACGGGGTTTCCCGGCTGCTCGACGAGTTGGCCGTGGACCTCAAGGAGGAGAGGTGGCGGCCGCTGCCGGCCCGCCGGGTGTGGATACCGAAGCCCGGTTCGACCGAGCAGCGCCCGCTGTCGATCCCCGCGATCCGCGACCGCATTGTGCAGGCGGCATTGAAGATCGTCATTGAGCCGGTCTTTGAAGCCGACTTCGTGCCCGACAGCTTCGGGTTCCGGCCCAAGCGGTCGGCGCATGACGCCCTCCAGGTGCTCATTGACGAGGCCTGGCGGGGACGGCGCTGGGTGGTAGAGACGGACATCGCCTCGTGTTTCGAGGCGATCCCGCATGACCGGTTGGTCGAAGCGGTGGAGGAACGGATTTGTGACCGCAAGGTCCTCAAGCTCCTGCGGGCGATGCTGCGCGCTGGGGTGATGGAGGACGGCGTGGTCCGCGGCTCGGTCACCGGCACGCCCCAGGGCGGGGTCGTTTCCCCCCTGTTGTGCAACGTCTACCTGCACCGGCTCGACCGGCGATGGGAGACGCGGCGCTATGGGCGGCTGGTGCGCTATGCCGATGACCTGGTGGTGATGTGCGCCACCCGCCAGCAAGCGGAGAGCGCCCTGGCGGCGCTCGAGGCGATGCTGGCCGAGCTGGGCTTGGTGCCGAAGGCGTCCAAGACCCGGATCGTGCACCTGGAGGAGGGAGGCGAGGGTTTCGATTTCCTCGGCTTCCACCACCGATGGGTACGGGCACGCTCCCAGCACCACCGTCAGGTCCAGTTCCTTGCCCGCTGGCCCTCGGAGAAGGCGATGCGGCACGTCCGGGACCGGGTCCGTGAGCTCACGGCTCGGCGACGGCTGCTGTTGCCAGTCGAGGTGATCGTGGCAGACGTGAACCGCGTGCTGCGGGGGTGGGCCCAGTACTTCCGCTATGGGAACTCGGCCTACCACTTCGACAAGATCAGGGATCACGCGCTGGAACGCCTTGCCCTGGTGGTGGCCAAACGCCATCACCGGTCCCGGGCGTTCGGCTGGTCGGTGGTTGCTTTCCAGTCGTCAAACCAGCTCGGCCTGATTGATCTCAACGGGATCGTCGTCGCCCCCAGACCCGGACGGGACTGGCGGGGAAGACCGAATGCCGGCGGTGAACGACGTCGGTGAGCCGTGTGCGAGAGAATCGCATGCACGGTTCGACGGGCGGGCGCTGGCCGACGGCCGCCATTGCACTTGGTGCGGCAGCGGTACGCAGCCAGCGCTCGACCCTACACGAGATGACTTGGGGGCGGCCGGACTGATTTTGGGAAACTCGGCTGGTCGCCGTCTGGGCATTTCGGGGTCGGTATGGGTCCGGGCATGCCATTGGCGGGTTTGTGAGCGGGTTCTCCGGGGGCCATAGCGGGTTTCGGGGCGCGGTGAGGTGAGCGGGATGCGGTGGAGATGTCGGGGGCCGGGTCGAACGGCCGGTTCAGGTGACGAGGGGGATGCGCCGGTAGGCGTTGAGGATCTCGTCGGTGTTCGGCCAGTCCTCGAGGATCCGCACGATGTTGCGGCGGGCGTGGCGCACGACCCGGGCGGGCGTGTGCCAGAAGGCCCAGCGGAGCGTTTTCGGTTCGGCGACGGCGAGAGGCCCGGTGAGGCAGAGGAGCTGGAACCAGCGGACGAGGTCGGCGGCGAAACAGACGGTGGCCAGCCAGGCCCGGTTGGCGTCGAGGTCGACGAAGGGGAAACGGAGCGCGCCGGAGGCTTTGAGGCGACGGAGGTGGTCCTCGACGTGGGCGTTGGCCCGCATGTGGACGTCGCGGTCGACGGGGTCGCCGGCCTGGTCTGTGTAGTGGCCCCAGTAGCGGTACTC
>JBOHSD010000065.1:0-2679 GCA_050733075.1 Gemmatimonadales bacterium | reverse complement strand
CGAGTAGCGCGCATTACCGGGTAGTTACGGGAGGCTGTCGCGGGCCAGTGTGACACGTGTGTCATCGTGTCCTGTCACACCCGGACCGTGGACCGTGTGCCATCAATCACTTACGCACGCCGCCATCGCTATGGTAGAGCGATACACCCCAACCCACCCGCTCCCGGCATGTGGCGCCTCCGTACCCTACGTACCCTACGTACCCTACGTACCCTATGTGGCGGCCGGTCAGCCGCCCACCGGCTCCCGGCTCCCGGCTCCCGGCTCCCGGCTCCCGGCTCCCGGCTCCCGGCTCCCGGCTCCCGGCTCCCGGCTCCCGGCTCGCCGCCCGCGGCTCGCGAGTGGCCGTCTATGTGACGATCAGACCCCCGAGCCACGGTCCACAACCATACCTCCCACCCGACACCCCACCCCGCAGCGGCACATACCCACCGGGCCACGGCCCACCCCTCTCTATAGTACGCGCGCGCCCGCGCCTCATTACATACACCCCCACCGGTCCACGCTCCTCTCTCTATATAGCCCCGAATCGGCACGCTGCGGACAGGATAGCCTTGTGCTTGGGGCTTAGCTGGGCCTGAGCTTCGCGGGCCGCGGTCTGTAGGTCTGCCGTCGGCTGAGCCTTGGGCTGACCTTGCGGGTCTGTATAGGGACGTGCCTTGATTGACCTACCTTGCGGGAGGCCTGGCGCCATCGGAGGCCTGGACAAGTAGCGACCAACGCGGGACTTCGGGTTAAGGGTGCTTTGGGGCTTGCTATCCACCAGTACAAGGCTCTGATTACAGTAGCGGCACAGTAGGCCGCGTACATGCCCGTGCGTATGGCAGTGGTCTACCTCGGCCCAAGGGCGCACCCGACAAATGGCGCACAGGCCGCGCTGCTTGCGTCCCATGGCCCTGACTTGTTCCATAGTCAGGCCATATGCAGCCATGTAGTGCCGCGCCACGGCCTGTTCTCTGTAGGTTGGGTGATCTACTGCGTAGTGCTTCGACAAGGTAGGTACTCCTGTAGTGGGTTTGGCGACAGCAGCAACGTGCAACGCAAGTGCTTGTTTCTGCTTGTCTTAATGAACTAAGACACGTACTTACTGGGTAAGTTCCGCCCAACCTTGTCGCCATTAGGTAACGCTTTAGCGCACTAGAGGCTAGTTCCGCCTCGACCCTATTGCTAACATAGGTCCGTGTAACACCATCCGGTGGACTTGGCCCCCAACATGCAGTACTATAGACAACAACCCTGAAGCAACCGACCCCGTAACGATAGCCAGGCGACGGGACCGACCGGGAAGGGTAACACAGCAAAGCGGGCAGCAAGCTAACAATCGCAATGATGCCGCGAGCCATGGCACCGGGAACCGTTAGGAACCGTCGAGAGGCCATGCGCGTTGAGAATCGCGTGAACCATTGGGCGTTGACTGCGCTGCGATACGACACACGCCCGCTTTGCTCTGTTACCCCTTACCCCTTGACATATCGATAACCCTAGTGCATTATGACCATCACCACTATGACCACCACTATGACCGCCACTATGACCGCCACTATGACCGCCACTATGACCGCCACTATGACCGCCATACAGACACTGGATGAGTGTAAGACAGAGGCGGACGCGGTCGAAATGCTCCGCTTCTTGGGCCAGCAGGACGGGTTCGCTGGTGGGCGCGTGCTCCCACCAGGCATCAAGACGCCCCACTGGCGCGTGCAAGCCTTCTTCGACGTTGGTTGCACGCGGCCGCAGTGGCTCCCCGACGGGATGCGGTGGGTGATGATCCCGCAGGGCGCGCAGCACACGCTAGGCTTGGCGATCGCCCAGCCGAGTGGCGCACTAGATGCATCATGAGAACTATCAACACAGCGAGAGGTGATTTATGTTTACTAAGACACTACTAACGGATGCCGAAGCGAGAGCGTATGCGGTCCGGGAATTCCTGGCCCACGCGCAGGCGCGCATCGCCGAGATCGACGAGCAGGTAGGGGGGCACAAGTACCTGGCCCACCAGGACGGGTTGACCAACGCGCTAATCATGGAGGCGCAGGATCTCGAACGCCAAGTGGCTGAGCTGGAGAGCCTGCCCGCCTCCAGGCGCTTGACCGGCCCGCCTCCAGGCGCTTGACCGCCCCGCCCCGCCCCGCCCACCGGCATTACGGCCACCTGGCCGCGCCGGTGGGCCGTATGATACCAACCCCGTATAGTTGAGCCACACCCGACGCCCAAGGATACGCGTCGGGCTGAGTAAAACAGCAACCAATGTAAGGAGTAGGACAATGGCACGTAGAATACAGTACCTGGTAGTTGGCCCTATGGGCAAGCCGGTCGGCTGGGCAACCTTACCGCGTGGCGTGACAGGCCGCGAGGTCGACTATCGGCATGTTGCCGAAGGCCGCGTAAAGGCCGAAGGCCGCGGGCATCTTGAGCTCGTTACCGCACGGGTGCCCGCCGTTGACCGGGCGGGCTTCCTGAAGTTCCTACCCGAGGTAGAGGCCCAGGGCGCCGCGGTCGAGGGCGCCGCGGTCGAGGGCGCCGCGGTCGAGGGCGCCGAGGTAGAGGCCCAGGGCGCCGAGGTAGAGGCCCAGGGCGCCAAGGTAGAGGCCAAGGGCGCCGAGGTAGAGGCCAAGGGCGCCGCCGCGCTACCTTGGCACGTCTACGACAAGTCTGGGGCGCTTAAGGGGCAATGTG
>JBOHSD010000064.1:0-2715 GCA_050733075.1 Gemmatimonadales bacterium | reverse complement strand
CGGGGGGCCGAGAGCGACTTCGACCGTCGCTTCCGACATCGAGAGATTCCCGAGCAGATACCAGAGGCGGAGATCCCGAAGGACGCGATCGACGGACAGAACGTCTATCTCCCGCGCGTTCTCGCTCAGCTCGGTATGGCGTCGTCGGGGTCGGAGGCGCGCCGGCTGATCGCTCAGGGCGGCGTCAAGGTCAACGGGGAGCCGACCGCGCTCGAGGAAGTGTCTCTCGAGGAACTGCGCGGCGCGGTCGTGCAGGTCGGTAAGCGCCGCTTCGTGCGACTGACGGCGTAGCGCGGTGCGTACTCGTGTGGCGGCCGGCTGATGGCCCTCTCGGTCATGGTCGCGGGCCTCCTTCTTCCGTACCAGCACGAGGAGTTCTTAGACATCGTGACGGAACGCTCATACATCGATCTAGACCTCCTCACAGTCGGGTCGTATTGGCCGTACCTATGGCCCGCCACCGCGATTGTGTGCGTGGCGGGAGTGCTGTTGTCGGCACTCGCTGGGGGCGGGGTTCGAGCGATAGGCGCGGGGCTGGTGGCGATCATTGGCGTCCTCATGCTCGCGGCGTGGCTGCGGGTAGCGGCCGCAGTGGGTTTGCTGGAGCATGGAGGCTTCGGCACCGGCACGTGGCTGTGGATCGGAGGAGCTGTCGGGATCGCTGCTGTGGGTGGAGGTGTCCGGCCCCGCCCTCCACCGGCGCGCCGAACCCCGCGGCGCTGGGTGTGGGCCGTGACCGCGCTCGGGGTCGCGCTGATTGCGATCGGAAGCGTTCTTCCCTCGGACAGCTTCGGGAATCGAGCCCTGTGGGGCGCGGAGCCAGAGCTCGCGTTCTCCCTGGGGGTGCGCGTGAACGCCGCGATCGTGGTCGGCACGCTCGTGATCGCAGCTATAGCGGGGCTCCGGTCCGGTGGTCGCTCTGCGGGTGGTTTTTCCCGGGGTGTGCTGCTGGGGATCGGCCTACAGGAGGCTCTGACGGGGGCGGGGTGGCTGGGATGGCTCCTAGCGGGCTCCTCCGCCTCGCCGCGAGCGGGTCTCTTCCTGATGCTGGCAGGCGGCCTGGTCCTGGCGGGCACGGCGCTGGTGGCCGCCCAGAGAGGCCCCCGGAGAGCGGGAAATCTGGGCGGGGCCCGTGTGGTTGTCACGCCCCGTGGGGGGCTGATAGATTGAGGGGGCTTCAGAAGTTTGACGTTGGCTCGCGCCCTTCGGGGCGCCCTGAGATCGGGAGTTGATTATAGGAGCCTGAGCCGAAAGACCCAGGTCCGTGGTTGGCTGCCGGTCGCAGGGCCGGCATTTTTGTTGCCCGTCGTAGTTCATGGGCCCGCTCCTTGAGAACTGAATAGTGTGCCTGCCGAGAAGCCTCGCAAGAGGTGGATCGGAGACCAGCGGACCTCGTCAAGACGATTGTCTTGACGGCTACAAATGAAATAGATCCGGCAACGCCTATCTTCTTAGCGAAGTTGGTGTTCGCCAAGCAAGGGATCCAAATCTCTACGGAGAGTTTGATCCTGGCTCAGGGTGAACGCTGGCGGCGTGCTTAATACATGCAAGTCGAGGGACGAAAGGAGAAGGGGTAACCCTTCTCCCTGAAACCGGCGAACGGGTGAGTAACTCGTGGGCAACGTGCCCCCCGCTCCGGGATAACAACGGGAAACCGTTGCTAATACCGGATAACCCTGCAGCGTCGCATGACGCAGCAGGCAAAGCTCCGGCGGCGAGGGATCGGCCCGCGTCCTATCAGCTTGTTGGCGGGGTAACGGCCCACCAAGGCTATGACGGGTAGCTGGCGTGAGAGCGTGGCCAGCCACACTGGGACTGAGACACGGCCCAGACTCCTACGGGAGGCAGCAGTAGGGAATCTTGGGCAATGAGCGAAAGCTTGACCCAGCGACGCCGCGTGAGGGATGAAGGCTCTCGGGTTGTAAACCTCTTTCAGCGGGGACGAAGCCGCAAGGTGACGGTACCCGCAGAAGAAGCCCCGGCCAACTACGTGCCAGCAGCCGCGGTAATACGTAGGGGG
This sequence comes from Gemmatimonadales bacterium, assembly GCA_050733075.1. Taxonomy (GTDB): domain Bacteria; phylum Gemmatimonadota; class Gemmatimonadetes; order Gemmatimonadales; family GWC2-71-9; genus CAVVWJ01. The sequence continues at coordinate 695 of JBOHSD010000064.1, read as the reverse complement.
CGAGCGTTACCCGGATTTATTGGGCGTAAAGAGCGCGTAGGCGGTTGTCCACGTCGGATGTGAAAGCTCGAGGCTCAACCTTGAGAGGCCATTCGATACGGGACGGCTAGAGGCAGGTAGGGGAGAGTGGAATTCCTGGTGTAGCGGTGAAATGCGCAGATATCAGGAGGAACACCGGTGGCGAAGGCGGCTCTCTGGGCCTGTCCTGACGCTGAGGCGCGAAAGCTGGGGGAGCAAACAGGATTAGGTATCTAGTCCTCTCCGGGGGTAACCCCGGTGCCTAAATCCGGCTGTTTGCTGGAAAGTCCGAGTATCCGGCGCTACTAGTTCGCTTTGTGGCACAGAAGGATCGCTATGCGATCTTCTGATGCCAAAGAACGGGCAGTGACAATTCGACCGGTGCGGATAATCAGCAGGAAACCCGAAAGGGGATCCTCAGAGACTGTACGCCGGACCCCGCGAGAGCGTGGGTGATGAGACAGTCCGAACCCTGTGGCGACATGGGGAGGTCGTCGGAAACGGCGGCCCGCCACGAACACGTTCGTGGTCACTACCTTGCGGAAGCAAAGCGAGGGAAGTAACAGCGTGTAGATACCCTGGTAGTCCCAGCCGTAAACGTTGGGTGCTAGGTGTGGGGAGGTCTTCAACCCTCTCCGTGCCGCAGCTAACGCATTAAGCACCCCGCCTGGGGAGTA
>JBOHSD010000063.1:0-2735 GCA_050733075.1 Gemmatimonadales bacterium | reverse complement strand
GATCAAACCACACGCAGGGGGGGTCAAAGTTCAGATGCCGTCAGGGGGTCAGGATTCGGCCGCCGTTGACACCAACCCCCCTGCGCGAGGGATATGAGCGGATGGTCCGGGCCTCCGGGGCCCAGAGCCGCTTCATCAGGAGGCCTTCGGCCGGGCGCGTCCACGTGATCGAGGCCGGAGACGGCCCGCCGGTCGTCCATCTGCACGGCAACAACACCTCGTCGCTGCCGCACCTGATGCTGCTCGAACACCTGACCACGGTGAGGTCCAACCTCGTCGACCGACCAGGGTCAGGACAAGCGCAGGAGCGCCGCGAGCAAGATCATCGCGACCTCTGCAAGGGGGAGTGGGGGTCATGGAACGGCAACAGGATCCAGTCCTTGTCCTGACTCCGATCGACCGGATGCCTGGGGCGGCGGCGCGTCCGACGAAAGGGGTCGGCTTGTGACCACTGAAATGCTTCTGCTTGTCGGCGTGGTGGTGGTGGTTGTCTGGGTTGCCGTGGTGCTCATCGAGGGATCGCTTCGGCCCGGTTACGACCCGACCTATCACACCGCCAGCGAGCTCGAGTTGGGTGCGCGGGGCTGGATCCAGAGAGTCAATTTCCTGCTGATGGGTGTTGGAATGCTGGCCTTCGCGGTCGGCGTCGCGCGGACGTTGGACAGCGTTTTCGGGGCCGTACTTTTGGCGATCTTCGGGGTTGCAGCGATCGTGTCAGGCGTGTTCATTCCGGACCCTATCCGCGGCTACCCACCCGGTGCCCGTTCCGAGCCTTCGGCACAGAAGACCTCGCATGCCCAGGTGCACGATGTGGCCGGCCCAGTGATGTTCCTAGCGCTGTTCGTGGCATGCCTGACGCTGGCCGGCCGCCTTCAAGGTGGCTGGCAGCTGTACACTGCACTGACTGCGGTTGCGGGCCTCGGTCTGACCATCTGGACGGCCCTGGCGTACCGCAAGGACGCGAGGATTCTTGGGCTCGTGCAACGCGGTATGCTCCTCGTCTACTTGAGTTGGATTGTCTTGCTCGGCACCCACCTTGTCGCAGGTGCACCGCAAGCCTGACGCGGCCATGTCACCCGATGTGATCCCTGTGGGCGGCCGGGTTGGCGACGGTAGCGGTCGTGATGGCGATGTGCGTGGTGGTCTCCGTGCGCCTGGATGTGTGGTGCCGGTTCGATCGGGCCGCGTTTGATCAGGTGGTAGCCGAGCTGCCGCCACCGTCTGGGGCTGTGTACTGGCGGGCGGTCGACGTTCCGGCGAAGGTCTGTGGTTGTGAGGTGACCGGCGCATACGCAGTCAAAGGCGGGTACATCTTCTACGCCGGCTACGGGTTGCCGACCTTCGACGACACGGGCTTCGGTTACTTCCCCGAGGGACCAACCGCCGATCTGGAGAACGGGTCGTTCGAAGTGCCTGAGTTCGAGCATCTCGAAGGCCCCTGGTACAGCTGGAGCGCGAGTTGGTAGCCGCTAGACGAATGATTCCGAATTGATCAGTGGTCGTAGGCGATTAGGGATCGGGTGATGGGCTGGCCGGTGTGGTGGTTGTGCCAGATCGCGGCGGCCATGGCGAGGACGCGCTGGGCGACGCGGATGGCGACGCCTTCGAAGGTCCGCCCGCCGTGTTGTTCGAGGTCGAGCTGGCCTTTGAGGGTGTCGTTGATCGACTCGATCAGCTGCCGCACTGATTTGAGCAGGGACTCGCCCTTGCGGCGCTTCTCCCGCTTGAACGACGGCCGCAGCAGCTCCGCGCCCCGTAGGGCCAGGTCGGCCTCGAACTGTTTGGAGGCGAATCCCTTGTCCGCGATCAGCAGTAGGCCCGGCCGGTCGGTGACCGCGTTCGGTTCGCGGTCGAGCATCGCTGTGAGCACGTCGCGTTCGTCGATCTTCGGGTTCGCCAGGGACCACAGGATCGGCATCCCGGTTGGGGTGCACACCAGGTACAGGCGCAGGCCCCAGAAGTACCGGGAGTGGCTGGCGCAGTATCCGTATCCGGCCCAGCCGGCCATCTCCGACCGTTTCACCGTCGGCCGGGAGCGGCCGCACTCCACCGGCGTGGAGTCGATGATCCAGTGGTTGTCGAACCAGAAGTCGGTGTCCGTCGCCAGCAGCCGTATCACCCGCTTGACCAGCGGCAACGCCGCCCGCAGCCGCTTGTTCCAGCCCGGCTGCTTCGGCACGTACGGGAACATGCCGCCCAACCGGGAACCCACGAACCGCAGCCACCTCGACTCCGAGGTGAACCCCAGCATCGCCTGGGCAACCGCCAGGGTGACAAGCTCTGAGTCGGTCAACCGCGGTGGGCGGCCCAGCCATCGGGTATCTCCGATCTCGTCATCGATCTTCACGTACAGTGCGGTCAAGAGGGCGTCCAAATCTTGCGTCACAACATGATCTTGGACGCCCTCGCTTCATGCCCGATCACTCGGCTCATGACTTCGGAATCACTCGTCTAGCCCTCCAGCCTTCCCCTATGCCCCCCAGCGACGTTATCCGCTCCGGCGGTAATGGGCTCGGCGGGCCGGGTGAGATCTTGCGTACGATCCCGGAAAGGTTGACAGGTTAGAGTGCAGAACGTGACGACCGGTAACCCTTCCACCATGTCCGGGCGACCCCCTTCGATCGGCGAGTTGATCCGCGAGCAGGGCCCCACCTTCTCGTTCGAGTTCTTCCCGCCCAAGACCCCGGACGGGGAGCGACTGCTGTGGCAGGCGATCCGCGAGCTGGAGGTGCTGC
>JBOHSD010000062.1:0-2904 GCA_050733075.1 Gemmatimonadales bacterium | reverse complement strand
CGCCGCCACACCAGGAAGGAGCTTCGATGAGCAAAGTCGTTGTGAACAACAGCCTGACGCTCGATGGCGTGATGCAGGCACCGGGCCGGCCCGACGAGGACCGACGCGGCGGCTTCGAGCACGGCGGCTGAGCGCAGCCCTACTTCGATTCGGTCATGGGCAGCGTGGCGGCAGAAGGAATCGCCAAGGGCGGGACCCTGCTGCTCGGGCGACGGACCTACGAAGACTTCGCCGCCTTCTGGCCCAACCAGACTGAGGACAACCCCTTCACCGCGGTGATGAACAACTTCCAGAAGTACGTTGCGTCAACGACGCTGGAGGAGCCGCTCTCGTGGAGCAACTCCACGCTCCTCAAGGGTGAGGCCGCGGAGGCCGTGGCCAGGCTCAAGGAGCAGCCGGGCAAGGATCTCGTGGTCCTCGGCAGCGGAGAGCTGGTCCAGTCGCTGATGCGGCGCAACCTCGTCGACGAGTACGTGCTGCTGATCCACCCGCTGGTTCTGGGGTCGGGGCGCCCGTCTCTTCACCGACGGCGGTTCAGTCGCCGCTCTCCAGCTCGTCGACACCAAGACGACGACACCGGCGTGGTGATCGCGACCTACCGGCCGGCCGACCCGACGGCGGGGAAGACCACCTAGGTCCGGCACGTCTTCCGGCCATCGCCCCGCCCTCGCCCCGCACCCATGACTTCGCGGCCGGCATGGGGTCGAATGCGGTGACAGCTGAGTCAAACGGGCGAGCCACCAGGCGCCTGGGTCCCTCTCTCGTGAGCGTGAGCCGCTGACCTGTCAGCCCGCGTCATCTCGCGATCTCTCGGCCAGCGCCAGGTACCAGGCCGGCCCCCGGCGCTCGCGCCATCGAGCGAACCCGCCGGCGGCAAGGGCGGCGCGGAGCTGGTCGAAGGTGTAGGTCCCATGGAAGGGAAGCCGCCGGAGAGGTCCCGAGGCAAATGGATGGAGGAGATCGAGACACAGAAGCGAACCCCGGGGCCGAAGGACTCGTGCTCCCTCGGCGAGGGCCTCCTCCCACGCCTCGACGTGATGCCAGACAAGAATCGAGATCACCGGGTCGAACGATCGATCCGCATAGGGAAGGGAGCTCGCGTCCGCCCGGTCCACCCGAGCCCGGTCCCGAAGGGTGCCAGTCGGGTTCGAGCCAGCTCGACCATATCGTCGTCGTAGTCGGTCACGGTCAGTCGCCAACGCGGAAACCGGGCCAAGAGCACCTCAGCGGCGAACCCTCCCCCCGCGCCTACCTCGAGGGCATCCGCACCGTCGGGCAGCCGAGCGAATCGTAGGATCCCGGGGACCAGGGCACGCTGAGCGAATAGGCGCCAAGCGGTGCCCATCAACAGCCGCTTCTCAAGACCCTCCATCTCCATCCGCGAATCTCCTCAGCTGTGTGGACAACCCCACCCGCCCGGACCCCGTCCTGCCCGATCTGCCGGCGGCTATGCCCATCCGTTTACCCGAGACCGGTCGATACCATGGAGATGTGAGCTTTCGTGATCGGCTCGGCCCTGGTTCTCGCGGGCGTATACCTGGGGCGTTGCGGGGCGGGGGGCGGGGTAAGGAGCCCGCCCCTGCTCCCGCTCCCGTGTGGTCAGCTCTGAATCAATCTGGCCAGCTCGCTCAGCCGCTCCTTCCACATGGCGCGCATCTCCTCCACCGCAGTGGCATCGGGCAGGCGCTCGTGCTCGACGGTCACCGTTGACTTGGCGCGTTCCTTTGACTCGAAGTACGCGATGACCCTCGAACTCCCATCCTGGTAATCGAACCTCGCGGTCTTGGCCTTCTGTGTGGTCCTGACCTTCAGTGTCCCTCGCTCGAGCCACTTGTTGCGCTGGCGTGCATCGGTGAACGCCGCGTGCAGTTTGCCTACGTCCACGTTGAACGTCTTGCTGATGCTCACGGTGAAACCCGTGGCCCGCTGGTACTTGGCCCGCATCCCTCGGGCTCGCTCGTAGCCGACGGTTATCGACTGCGCCCACCAGCCGGGGACGCTGTGCTCCTCCAGAAGATGCCTGACGATGTCGCCGTGCTTTCGCTCCCTCGCTCCCCACCCGTCAAGGATGCTCAGCCATTCCCTCCAGCCCTTACCGGTGTTCTGCCGGACGGCCGCATCGGTGCGGCCAAGGTCCTCGGCGTGGAGTTCCTCATTGGGCTTGACGACGTGGCGACGGGCGGCCGTGTACCGCTCCCCCGTCTTGGCCATGCGAACGCGAGTGGCTCGCTTCTGAGCCTTGTCCCTGGTCATCTGGTCCCTCCTTCGGGCCGCGCGACCTCAGGACTCACGCTCCCGGGGCGGCCGACCCACGGGTCCAGCTGACCGAATCTCCCGAGGCTGAGCCCCTTTGCCCCATCGAGCCGGTGGCGTGAGCACCGGGTCTGGGGTTCGGCGCGGGAATCGCCGTCTGGGATTGTAGACCGCCGCCGCAGCGAAAACCGATCGCTCCGGATGAGTCTCCGATGGTAGTGGCGACGTCCTGCCCCGGCGCGGATAGGCACCTGAGACGAAAATGATCTTGCGCGGGTAGCGAGTTGGGCGTCCTGAAGTGAGCGGGACGGCGGCCCCGCGAGGGGACGGGTGTGGGAACGATCAGGCCGCTGGCTCGATCGTCACCTTGTGGCCGAGGGCTTCGAGCTGGCGGATGAGGTAGCGCTCCCGGCGCTGGCCGTCGTCCAGGCGGCCGAAGTGGTCAGCCCCGAGCTCCTGGTACTCGGTCCCGTTGGCGAGCAGATGCCAGACGATCACCAGCATGGTGTGCGCCACGGCGAAGTTGGCCTTGGCTTCTCCCTTCTTCCCGAACCGGCGGGCGAACCGGCGGAACTGCGCGGCCAGGTAGGTCTCCCTGGTTCGGGCCGCGGCCCAGGCAGCCTCGCACAGTGCCTCCCGCAGAGCGGCGTC
>JBOHSD010000061.1:0-3164 GCA_050733075.1 Gemmatimonadales bacterium | reverse complement strand
TCCCCAGGTCAGCGGCCAGCTGGGACAATCGGCTTGTTCGTCTCCGGACCGCTCCCTGTCACAACTCCCGATCGAACCGTCCCCATCTTCTCCGGCACGACATGTGATCCTCATAGGTCATGTCTTCGCGATCTTGAGGGGCCTCATATGTCGTTGTAGCGGATCTTTGTCTCCGATGCGGAACAGATTTCAGGCGATCGCGACTCCGAGGTAATCAAGTGCTGCGGACTTGTCGAGGCTGTGGCTCGCGTCGACGGTGCGCGATGGGTTGTTCAGGCTGTCGTCGGCGGGTGAATGCTGTACCAGCGTGGACGGGCGAAAATGGACCCACTCCTTGACAGTGAGGAGTGATCAACGTGGAGGACTGGGCGGAGATCCGCCGGTTGCGTCGGGCTGAGGGTATGCCTGTTCGGGCGATCGCCCGGCGGCTGGGTTTGGGCCGGAACACGGTGCGCCGGGCGTTGGCGTCCGAGGGCCCTCCGAAGTATGAGCGGCCGCCGAAAGGCTCGGTCGTGGATGCGGTCGAGCCACAGATCCGGGAGTTGCTCTCGGCGTGGCCGAAGATGCCGGTGCCGGTGATCGCTGAGCGGATCGGCTGGCAACGTGGCCTGACCATCCTCAAAGACCGGGTTCGGGAGCTGCGGCCGGTTTACGCACCGGTTGACCCGGCATCCCGGACTACGTATCAGGCCGGTGAGCTCGCGCAGTGTGACTTGTGGTTCCCTGCGGTGGACATCCCGCTCGGATCTGGGCAGGTTGGTCGGCCACCGGTGTTGGTGATGGTGTCGGGGTATTCACGGGTGATCACCGCCCGGATGCTGCCGTCACGGCAGTCACCGGACCTGCTGGCCGGGCACTGGTCGTTGATCTCCGGTTGGGGCCGGGCGCCGAAGATTTTGGTGTGGGACAACGAATCCGCCGTCGGTCAATGGCGTGGCGGGAAACCGGTGCTGACCGAGTCGTTCAACGCGTTCCGCGGAATGCTCGGGATCCGAGTGATCCAGTGCAAGCCCGCTGATCCGGAAGCGAAAGGCCTGGTGGAACGAGCCAACGGATACTTCGAGACCTCGTTCCTACCTGGCCGGGAATTCACCGGCCCGGACGACTTCAACACCCAGCTCACCGAATGGCTGCTGTTGGCGAACTCTCGGCAGCATCGGGTGTTGGGCTGTCGGCCGGTTGATCGGTGGGAAGCGGACCGGGCGGCGATGCTCGAGCTGCCACCGGTCGCTCCGGTGGTCGGGTGGCGGGCCACGACCAGACTTCCTCGTGATCACTATGTTCGGTTGGATTCCAACGATTACTCGGTGCATCCCAGCGTGATCGGCCGCAAAGTTGAGGTGGGCGCCGACCTCGACCAGGTGATCGTGACCTGTCAGGGCCAGGTCGTCGCGTCGCATGCTCGGTGCTGGGCTGATCACCAGACGCTCACCGACCCGGCCCATGCCGAGGCGGCTGCCCGGCTGCGCCAGGCCCGCCGGCTCAGCGCGGTCCACCCGGTGGACACCCTGGTCGAGCAGCGGGTGTTGACCGACTACGACCGGATGCTCGGCGTCAACGGCGAAGGAGTCGCGTGATGGCCACCAAAACTACTGCCAGTGCGACCAGCGCCCGCAACGTGGCCTCGGAGATCATCTACCTCACCCGGGCGCTCAAAGCCCCCTCTTTGGCCGGAGCGGTCGAGCGTCTGGCGGAGCGGGCCCGCGCGGAGTCCTGGACGCATGAGGAGTTCCTGGCCGCGTGTCTGCAACGTGAGGTCGCAGCCCGTGAATCTCACGGCGGTGAGGGCCGTATTCGCTCCGCCCGGTTCCCCTCCCGCAAGTCCTTGGAGGAGTTCGACTACGACCACCAACGGTCCTTGAAACGGGACACGATCAACCATCTCGGAACCCTGGATTTCATTGCCGCTAAAGAGAACGTGGTGTTCCTCGGGCCGCCCGGAACCGGGAAAACACACCTGTCGATCGGGATCGGTATCCGCGCCTGCCAAGCCGGGCATCGCACCGCGTTCGCCACCGCCGCGCAGTGGGTCGCCCGCCTGGCCGAGGCCCATCATGCCGGGAAGCTGCAAGACGAGCTGATCAAACTCGGCCGGATTCCGCTGTTGATCATTGACGAGGTGGGCTACATCCCCTTCGAAGCCGAGGCGGCGAACCTGTTCTTCCAGCTCGTGTCCTCCCGTTACGAGCGGGCCTCGTTGATCGTCACCTCGAACAAGCCCTTCGGCCGGTGGGGCGAGGTCTTCGGTGACGACGTCGTGGCCGCGGCGATGATCGACCGCCTGGTCCACCACGCCGAGGTGATCTCCATGAAGGGAGACAGTTACCGGCTCAAAGACCGCGACCTCGGCCGTGTCCCAGCGGCCAAGAACACCGACTAACCACCAACAACCCACAGGGGTGGGTCCATTTTCAACCGCCCAAAACGGGTCCACATTGGGCCGCCGTTGACACAGGCAGGTCCAGGCCGATCGGGCAAGCCGACGTCAGTGAGGAGTGGGTTTTCACTCTGCACGGACGGGTTCGACAACCTCGTCGAACGCCTGTACGCCGAGGCCGAAGTCAACGAGGTCCCCGGCTACTTGCACGATCTGCGCCGCGCGATACCTGTTACCGGAGTTGTCGTGATACGTCGACGACTCCAGCACGGCGTAGCGAAGGACCGGATGTCGTCGATTAGGGGCAGCTGCTCGCCTTTAGGGTCGCGGAGCAGGTCGATGCATAGGTCGACTCCGTACACCAGACTGCCTATGAGGAGAAACAGCGGACCGTTGACATCCGATGAACTGGTTCGGACCAAGTCGCTTGTCATCTGCTGGGCTGCGAGCTCGGTGGCAGGTGGCTCGGATGTTCTTCGTCGGAGCCGACCGGTATAACGCCATGGTGAAGGAAGGGGGTGGAACGGTGGCGGACGATCTGGTACTTGGCGATGGGCCTGCACGTAGCTGGCTAGACACCTTTCCATGGATCCAAGGCGCCATCCGAGAGCTTGGCGACGCTGGGTCTGAGGATCCGTGGTGGCACGAGACGATCGACAGCTCGGAGAGCGATAAGAGGCGACAGCGGCTTGCCCAGATCTCTGACTTGGCCCTGGGTCGACTGACCAGGTGGACTATCGGGCAGATCTTTCCTGGGCTGCCCGCTGATACGGTCCTGGCATGCCTC
>JBOHSD010000060.1:0-3246 GCA_050733075.1 Gemmatimonadales bacterium | reverse complement strand
GAGCTCTGGCGGTACGAGCACAAGCTGGGCACCACCATTTACTGCTGCGGCCCCAATAATCGCGGCGTCGGTCTTCACGGCCCGCACGTCTACATGGGCACGCTCGACGCCAGGCTGGTGGCATTCGAGGCCAAGACCGGAAAGGTCATTTGGGATAAGGAAGTGGCCGACCCCACGTTCGGCTACAGCATCACCCACGCGCCCCTGGTCGTGGGCGACAACGTGATCGTCGGCGTTTCGGGCGGCGAATACGGCATCCGGGGACACGTCACCGCGTACAATGCGGTGAGCGGCGACCAGGTCTGGCGCTGGTACTCGATTCCGGCTCCCCAGGGCGATCCCACCTTCGACGAGAAAGCGCCCAACGGCTGGTTCGGGACCTGGACTCCGACCACCCCCGAGGGAACCAAGCTCAACCGCGACATCGCCAAGGAAAAGGCCGACAGTGCCACGCACGCGGACGCCTGGCAGAGGGGCGGTGGCGGAGTATGGATGACCCCGGCGTACGACAAGGAATCCAATACTCTCTACGTCGCAGTCGGCAATCCCTCACCCGACCTCGATGGCAGCCTGCGTCCGGGCGACAACCTCTACACCGACGCCGTGGTCGCCATCGATGCCTCCAACGGCAAAACCAAGTGGTATTACCAGACGGTGCCGCACGACGTCTGGGATCTGGACGCCGTCTCCCCGCCGGTAGTAACCAGGTTGGGCAACCAGAAGGTCGTGGCTCATGCCGGGAAGACCGGCTGGTTGTACGTCCTCGATGCGGCCAGCGGAAAGCTGGTTCGCAGGAGCGACAACTTCGTACCCCACGAGAATATCTTCGCCCAGCCGACCCCGGAGGGCACCCGGATGCTGCCCGGCGCCAATGGAGGCGCCGAGTGGTCGCCCATCGCGGTAGACCCGAACCTGGGCTATGCCTTCGTGGCGGCTCTGCACCAGCCGATGCATTACAAGGTGCACAGCGCTCCGTGGGAAAAGGGCAAGCTTTGGCTCGGCTCCGCCTTCGTCGCCATCCCGGGCGAGGAGCAGTATGGGCTCTACTCCGCTATCAACCTCAAGACCGGCAAGATTGCCTGGCAGAACAAGGTGCCCCAGCCGATGATGGGCGGCGCCCTCGCCACCGCCGGCGGCCTCACCTTCACCGGTGAAGGCAACGGCAACTTCAACGCATACAACTCGAGAACCGGCAAACTCCTGTGGCAGTTCAACGGCGGCGCCGGCTGCAACTCCGCCCCCATGACGTTCACTCACGGTGGCGAGCAGTTCGTCGCCGTGGCCTGCGGCGGAAACTTCCAGCTGAGCTACCCGCTCGGCGATGCGATCATCGTCTTCGGTTTGCCGAAGCGTACTGGGGGGAGGTAACCCAGCGAGCTGAGTCGGCCGGACCCGCGGCTCGGGTCCGGCAGGCGGCTCCCTCGAGCCATGCCTGTGAAACGATGGTCCTGGGTGGCATTCCTGGCGGCGGCACTCCTGACGGCGGCCGCGTGGTCGCGGCAGGACCCTGATCGTCACTGGCTCGCTGTCAACGGCGCCGATTGGCGCCGGATGGAGCCGGACGCTCGGCAGGCCTACGTGGAGGGGTTTCTGGCCGGGGCGGCCCTTAGTCAGGCCGCCGCGCGGGCCCGGGACTCCGCCGGGGTTCGGACGGCCATCGAGGGACTCAGCCGTAGTGGCGGCCTCCGATTCCCCTATGGCGCCAACGTGTACGCCGCACGTATTAATGACTACTACTGGTGGGAGAATAATGTCCCCCTACCCACGTGGTACGCTTTCCTGGAGGTGAACTCGACGCTTGGCCGGCCGATTGCGGACACACTGCCGTAGGTAGCGCAGGAACTTTTGCCAGACAGAGCTTTCATCCGAAGTTAGGCTGTCGTTGGCGGTCATCCTTACTCTGAGGGAGACGCACCTATGAGGCGAGTCGCACTGTTGTGTATGGGTTTGGTACTGGGAGCGGCGAGCGCTGCCGAGGCACAGCTGACAATGCAGATGAGCAACGGCTGGACCTTCACGTTCGGTGGCAACGTGAACGCCTTCCTGGTATACGAGAAGGAGAATGAAGACGGGACGACTGCCACACCCGGCGGAATCGTCGGTGCCAGTGCCGAGGGCGCTACCCGTATCCGCACCGGCCTGCTCCCCGCCTTCGCGGTGTTCGATGCGAAGGGCAAGGAAGGAAACACCGACCTCGGCGTGCACTTCGGGTTCGCTCCGCAGATTCAGTGCGGTGCCGCCGCCGGCCAGGTTCTTCATGACTGCTTCGGTGCCCAGATCGACATGCGCCAGGTGTATCTGACGGTCGGTGGAGCCTGGGGTCAGATCCTGGCCGGCCGCGAGCTGGGTCTCTTCGGGCGCCAGAACATCCTGACCGACCAGACGCTGTTCGGCATCGGCGCAACCGGTGGCCAGTTTTCCGGTGGAACCACGCTCGGTCGAATCGGCTTCGGATACATCTACCCGCAGTTCAAGGCGCAAATGACCTTCAGCACCCCTGCGGGGCGGCCGTTCCAGCTCTCGGTCGGCTTGTTCGATCCCGCCAGCAACCCGCCCTACAACACGATCGAGCTCCCCCGGGTCGAGGCCGAAGGGGTCTGGAGCTCAGGCACTACCAAATTCTGGGTTGGCGGATTGCTCCAGAACAACAGCACCGGCGGAGTGGCGGATGAGACCGCCACCTCCTGGGGCGGGAGCGGCGGAATCCGCTTCGGCAGCTCTACGTTCTCCCTCACCGGCAGCGGTTATTACGGCAAGGGGTTGGGAACGACACTGTTGTATACCCTGGGCAACGGCACTGCCGGCACCGGCACTGGCGGAGATGACCTGCGGAAGTCATACGGCGGCATCGGCCAGGTCACCTTTACACCGGCCAACAGTAAGGTCACCGTGGCCGGCAGCTGGGGCATCAGCATTCTCGAGAACGCCGACGTAGAAGCCGACTTCAAGACCAAGAACTGGCTGGCGTCTGGTGGCATCTACTACCAGGCCACCAAGTCGCTGAAGGCGGTCGGCGAGTTCAACTACGCCGTCACCAGCGACGACGACGATACCAACGAGGACAACAAGTCGTTCGCTCCAGCCGTCGGCTTGATGCTGTTCTTCTAGCCCCGGTAACCTTCCACCGCAGTGCGACGGCCTCCCGAAAAGGAGGCCGTCGTTTTTGCGGCCCACCGACATGGTGTACATTACCGCCATTCATTCACCCTGGAGCAGTCAATGCATTACCGTGGGTTGCTCGCGGGC
>JBOHSD010000059.1:0-3402 GCA_050733075.1 Gemmatimonadales bacterium | reverse complement strand
CAACGTCGCCAGTCCTGCCGGTCAGGAGAGGCACGTCAGACCGCAGCGAGCACGACTTGGCACACGCCCGAGCTGAGCCGCGCACACCATGCCAGCAAGTCCTGCCTGTAGGCTCGCCAATCACGCGGGTGGCGAGTATCGCCATTGGTTCGAGCGCGACCGACAACGGATCACGCACTGGGATCACCTTGGTCGTATTTCGCCTGGTCATGGCCCCTTACCTCGGTTGCTCCCGGGCCGGTCTCGGTCGTACCCTGCGACCCAACCGGGGGTAGCGGGCCGAATAACAGGGCACCGGCCGGACGAAAATGGGCGCTTGCCAGCCCGGCCAGCAAAAGAGGGTGAAGAAGATCAAGGAGGGGACGGCATGGCGGCCAAGCGGCACCGCCTGACTCAACGCCGGAAGGCAGTGGGCTTCACGCAGGAAAGGCTGGCCGAGCGGCTGGGAGTCGATTCGAAGACGGTCCGACGCTGGGAAAGCGGCGAGACTGAAGACGGCCCGCAACCGTGGTTGCGACCCAAGCTCGCTGACTGCTTGCAAGTGTCGGTCGAGCAGCTCGGGGAGCTGTTACAAGAAAGCATGACTGATGATTCGTCAGAAAATCCGCACGGGGCAGGCAGGGATACCAGCAGTGCCGGCCTTGCCGCTACAGACTCCACTGGCCTGCCGCAGGCCGAACATCTTCGGCAGGGCTCCATGACCTGTTTAGGGAGGGCGCGACAACCAGTGCCGAGGCTCAGAGCCGGGAAGCAGCGTTGGCCAAGGCGTACGCTGAGGCCCAGGCCCGTGCTCAGGAGCTGCGGGCCGACGCAGGCTCGTCTCCGTCCCAGAACGGCAACGGGCTGGTACTGCCGACCGGACAGGAGGTGCTCGGGAGTCTGATCTCGGCTGTCGGCGCGGAGCTAGCCGATGGCTTGGCCGGGCCGCTTCTTTATCTGGCATTTTTGAGTACCCCAGCACAAGCGGTGCCTGTCGAGTGGAGAGATCAGCTCCATGAGCAGCTTAGTAAGAAGTTTCTCCGTGAATGGGCGAATACGATGGAGCGTCGGGAACACCTGCGGTTACTGGGACGGATGGCTACTGCGGTGGCTGCTTCCCCCATACTCAGTCTGGACAGCAACGAACAGGAACGTTTATCCAAGGCCATTGCTCAACCCAGCCGGGTGGATAGTCAAGTCATTGACCGTATTGACGCCACGCTTCGACATTGCCAGCTGCAAGAGGATGCACTCGGGTCGCGGGCGGTGCTGCCTACGTTGCTCGATCAGCGGAACCTGGTTGATGATCTACTTGCGGAATGCCCTGACCATCTTCGAGCGCGTCTTCTTGCAACGTACAGTAATATGTCAACGTCCATCGGATATTATTTCTTCGAGCTCAATGATCTCGCCAGTACAAGGCACTACTTTGAACAAGCTCGTGCGGCAGCGCACGGGGCAGGCAGCGCCGACCTCAGCATCTACGCCCTGTGCGAATGGAGCTATGCCGAGTCATGGCAGGGCAAGGCTGTTACGGGGATCGATCTGGCCTTGATCGCTCAGGATTTGGTGAGCAAGGCCGAGGATCCGCTCATGCGGGTCGGCGCAGCGCAACGGGCTGCCACTGCTTATGCATTCGATGGCCAGTACAAGGCGTGCATGGTTGAGTTCGAGAGAGCACAAGCCAGCCTGGCAGCCGCGATAGGACAGGCATCTCCTGAATCGCCAGGGTATTTCTACAACGAAGGATACCTCACCAGTCACATGAGTGAATGTTTGCTGCGTCTGGGAAAACCGCAGGAGGCGGCTGCGAGCGCTGGTGCCGGACTGAGGCAGTACGACAAGTCATTTGTGGACGGGTACGCCGTCTGCACGCTGCACCTGGGGAACGCCGCCTGCTACCTGGGTGAGATTGATGAGGCAGCCCGACGCATTGGCAGCGCGGCCAGCCTGGCAGCCCAAACCCGCTCAGCACGGCTGACCAGTGAAGTTAGGGCTGCCCGGGAGCATCTGCAGCCGTGGCACAACACGACAGCAGTCAAAGAGTTGGATGAGCGGTTGCGGGGGTGGGGGATGCGTGGGAGGTAGAGGGTTTGGAGCGGTGAGTCTGATAAGGAGGCAACAGCTTGCTCAGTTCCACCGCAAATTGACCTTCGCGGAGCCACTGGGCATTGCCACCGCGGCGATACTTGTATCCACCGTCGTCCTGCTCACTCTTGGCCTGCTGTCCCTGCCAAGCGCCGGTGTCTCGTCCGGTGGCGTTACCGGTGCTGGCCGCCTTGGCCGTCAAAGACGGCCGAACCAAGCCAGACCTGGCCCGGGAGCTGGTCGACGTGATCGCCGAGCACGTCGGTGACCGCGAGATCCACCTCGTGGCCGACGCGGCCTACGGCTGTGGCGCGTTCATCGGACTCGGGGACGGCATGAGCATGACCACCCGCGCCGAAGCCAACGCCGTGTTCTCCCACCTCGCTCCACCCCGCACCGGGAAACGCGGCCGGCCACGGCGCAAAGGCGACCGGATCGAAACACCAGCCGACATCGCCGCCACCGCTTGGTGAAAGACCGTCACGCTCGCCCGCTACGGCACCACCAGCACCGTGCAGATCGCCGAGCAGATCTGCCTGTGGTACGGCACCTGGCGCACCGACACCGTCCGCGTCATCCTCCTGCGCGAGACCGGCAAGAACACCACCGCCACCACGGGCTACCGCCTCGCGCTGATCACCACTGACCTGCACGCGACACCCGAAGCGATCATCGCTCGCTACGCGGCCCGCTGGTCGATCGAGGTCACGTGCTTCGACGTCAAGAACATCCTCGGCATCGGCCAGGCCCGCAACCGCGTCCCCCGGCCCGTCGAGCGGACCATCCCGTTCGGCCTGTTCTGTCACAGCATCCTGCTCCTCTGGTACGCCCGCCACGGCCACGAGAACACCGACACCGCCTCTCGTCGCAGCGCAGCACCCTGGTACCGCACCAAGACCGAACCCGCCACCTGGGACATGCTCCTCAAACTCCGGCGCCAGATCATCGCCGCCCGATTTCTGCCGCCCACCCCACGACCAGCCACGACCGAGGAAATCCTGGAAGTCCAGCAAGCCTGGGCTCTCGCCGCCGCATGAAGTGCAAAAGTCGAGGTACAAGGATGAAGCCGCGAAAATGGTGATCGAGTTGTCGCGGCCGGTCGCCTCGGTCGCGCGGGAGCTCGGGCTCAAAGCAAACCCTGCGTAACTGGGTGAACTCCTATCGGAAGACTCACGCCGACGAGGAGCCGGCGCTGACGCTCCCCGAGCGCGCCCGCCTCCGCGAACTCGAAAAAGAAAACCGCGAGCTCCGACTCGAAAAGGAGTTCATGGGAAAGCCGTGGCCTTCTTCACGAGACAGTACCGGTGAGCGCTAGTGTATCTAGATATATTTATC
>JBOHSD010000058.1:0-3450 GCA_050733075.1 Gemmatimonadales bacterium | reverse complement strand
ACTACCGGGCCCGGTTCCTCCCCAAGTGGCACGACCTCTGCGAGCGAGCCATCGGACGCCAGCTGGAGGCCGCTCCCGACCTCGAGCGGCTCCAGGCCCTCCGTGACGCGGTGGTCGGATACCGCGGGGACCCCGAGCGGCTGGACCGCCGGTCCACCTCCCCTCCTCCCGAGGCACCCCGGGCGGTCGGAGCCGAGGAAGCCCGGTGGGCCGCGGAGTTGGCCCGCCGTGTGGTCGCCGAGTTCCACAGGGCCGCCGGACAGGAAGCCCCCGGCTGGTTGTGACGGCGCCATCATGGGAGGGTGGGTACGGGGTCTGGCACCGATCGAAGGAGCTGAGGGGCCCATCCGCGCGGTGATCCGTGAGAACCTCCTCCTCTCCGCCAGGGGTGGTTCGAGCTGATCGACTGAAGATCATGGCCGCGTGAGCGCTGGAGGGGGCCCGGAACCCGTCGGTCCTTCTGCTCCACACGACGGTCGAGCTGACCCGGGCCACCATCGAGCCCTGCCCTCCGGGTCGGGCGCCTTGGCCGCTGGACCGCCTTCTGTCTATCCCGGGCATTCGGTCGATGGACCTTCACCGCTACCGGGCCCGGCTGAACCTCGCTCCTGGGACCGACTGGGCGCTCGTTGAGGTCAGGATTGGGGAGATCCTGTCCCCCCAGCTGGGTCCGCCCATGGACCTGCCGGCCGAGCCCCAGCCCCGAGCGTTCGCCGTGCGGTACCGGGGTCCCCGGGCCGTTGCCGAGAGCCCGGGGATGGCTCAGTCAGAGCCGGTGCTCCGAGCGGCGTTCCTCGCCCGGGGCGTGGCCGAGGCCATTCTGACCGAGGGCGTGGTGCAGGTCCGTCTGGGGCGACTGTTCGCCTGGGACCAGGCTGAGGAAGCGGTCCGGAAGGCCCTCCGGTCCTTTGCGCCCTGAACCGCTCAGGCCTCGGACTCCGCGCCTCGGGGAGAAGGCGGTAGAACTCGACCGGGCTGCCGTCAGGTGCGACGGGCCCAGGGCCACCGGCATCGCGTCCTAGAGCCATCTCGGTTTCAGGGAGCCGTTTCCTCCTACCCCTTATCTGCCGGCCGCTTCATGAGTCACCCTTCCCATGCGAGGATTGTCTGCTGATCGGGCTCGCAGCAGGCTCTGGGGGAGCGATGGGGAGGCGAACGGTCCTGGGCTGGCCGATCTGGATCGGCGCCGTGGTCCAGGACCTCGCTCGCCAGCACCGCTTCTGGAGTGACCTCCTCGAGCTGCCCGAAGCCGCATCGGGCCCCGACTTCGTCCACCTCGACGCGGGACAGGGGCGGAGCGATTCGGGCCAACCGCAATGGTGTGGGGGTCGAATCGACCTGCGTTACGCCGTGGACGGCGAGCGCGGCAGCGGTGGCCGGCCGGATTCTCGTGGCTAATTTATGGCTCGCTGGCATGATCTGACGTGATCACGAAGCATCTCACGTGACCTGTGACCAGCGGATATGCCTGAGTTGATCCCGAAATGCCGGACTCATAACCCAGAGGTCGCTGGTTCAAATCCAGCCCGCGCAACGAAGGGAAAGAGCAGGTCAGAAGGGGTGCCGAGGGATCGGCACCCCTCTCGTTTGCCCAGTGGGTGGGGGCCCTCTGATACCCGTCTGATACCGGGAGCTAGGCGCTCCGCCGTTTGAACCTCAGTATCGCCGAGCATCTCTAGCTTGCTCCATGTTTTTCGCTGGCGGCCTCGGCTGAGACCCTCAAGAGCCGCGGTGATAAGAGGGGTCTTCTCGGTGTCTCGCTTTCGTGAGCTGGCGGTGGAGGTCACGGGCAGAAGGGGCTTGGCGTCGTGCCAGGGGGATGGAAGCGATCGGGACTCTTAGATCCAGACGGGGCGAATGGTTCGCATTATGGGAAGCTGGTCCACCCAACTACCCATAACGCGAACCAAGGGCACACGGAATACCGGACCCGATGAGCGCCCTGGATTCGACAGTGGGCCGCTCGATGAGCTGCCGGAGAATCGCCACCGTCTCACCACGCCGGTAGCGTCCTACATCTCCTCGACCTCGTCGAGGGCCATCTGCCTGGGCGTCATCTCCCGCTCTCTTGGATCCCGGAATCATATCCCGATCATCAACAAGGCGTTGCGATGACCCGTCGAGCGCGCGCGACCGTTTCCAGGACAGTGGTCGAAGCCGGTGAGCTGGGGGTAGCCCCGTTCGAGGTTGACGACGTTGGGGGGCGCCGCGACGGTGATTTCGTGACCGTCGGGGCGCATGGTCCTGAAGGGCTCGCGCAGACGAGCAGGGTCAGGCCGGCTGCTGGGCTGGGGAGAAGAACTCGGTGAGTGCTCCTGCGAGCGCCTCGGGATGGGTCAGGGGGGAGGCGTGGCTGGCGCCGGGGATCTCTTGCACCCGTGCGTTGGGGACGTGGTCGACCACGTGTTGCGCGCTCTTGACGAGGAAGGGCTTAGTGTCCGATCCGTGCAGCACCAGCACCGGAGCTGAGATGGCGCCGAGCACGGCCGGATCATCAGGCAGGGGACCTTCGTACTCCCTGAATTGCTGGAAGAAGCTGAACAGGTTCGGGACGTAGCGGCCGGCCGCCTCGAAGTAGCCGGCTCCCTCGGCCACGGCGATATCTTCGTCGGTGAAGGGATAGCCAGCGAACGCGCGCATGGCAGCCGTCAGGTTGCCTTCGTCGGCCAGCTCGCCAGCGCGAGCGACGGCCTCGCCGAGAGCCGCCCGCTCCTGCTCGTCCATCAGGCTGTTCGCCACCGGCTCACAGGGGGCCACCGCGTCCACCGCGTCAGACTGCGCAGCCATGGCGAGGGCCCACATGGCGCCACCGGACCAGCCCACCAGTCCGGTCGGTTCCCCGATGCTGTCGACGTAGGCGAGCATGTCGTCGACCACCCGGCCGAGGCTGAGGTCGGGGTGATCGCCGCTGAGGCCACGGCCCCGCATGCTCGGCAGATGGCAGGTGAACCGGTCGGTCAGGTGCGGCAGCAGCGCCTGCCAGTCGAGGTCCCCATCGCCCATGGCACCCTGCAAGAACACGAGCGGCGGCCCCTGGCCATGCACGGTCCCACCGATGGTGACGCCGTCGGTCGTGGTCACGTAGTGGGTGCGTTGGTTGCTCATGTGCTGTCTCCTGCGTCTCGTGTGGTCATCCCTCCAACGATGACACAGAAGACATCGGAGAACGTCACCCGACCGGGTACGAATCAGCGGTCAGGGGCGTACTACAGGTCACGGCGGGCAAACTGTGCAGCGAGATCTGCGCGTCTGACGGGAGTCAGTGACGCCCACCCGAACTGCGGGCGTTGACGCTCGCCCCGCCCGCGACGGGCATAATCGCGTGTAGGGTTCAGAAACTCCGATCAGGCCACTGACCAGCACATCTGGTAGGGTCGCGCGCCACATACCCTGGTCCGTTTCCCCATCCTCAAGGAGGCCCGCTCGTGCTCTTCTCGCTCGTCTACGCAA
>JBOHSD010000057.1:0-3468 GCA_050733075.1 Gemmatimonadales bacterium | reverse complement strand
AGTAGCACGACAGAGATGTCTGACCGGGGTAAACGGCACTGGTCATCACAGGTCATCACTGTCCGGTTCAAGATCACGCACGCTCTTAACCAGCGGGTTCGGGGTTCGAGTCCCTGACGGCGCACCATCCGATCTACCGTCTGACCAGCAGTGATGACGGATCTTGTGGGCCGCCATGTGCGGCCCATGATCGTTTGTGTGGTCCATGTGTGCTCCACCCGCGCACCCGTGTTTGATCATGACCAGCACACGCCTGTCGCGGCCCCTGCGGGCGCCGGTGACGCCCGTCACGGCGTCGTACACCCGACACGAGAAGTCCGCCGGCGGGACTCCGAACCTGTGGTGTCCCCGGCGGGCACAGGAGACATGCCGACTGCGAGGGAGCATTGATAGCTCAGATGACATGCCAGGTGCCTGGGGTGTCGCGCCGTCCCAGTCGACTACGTGTGAGCTACCGGTCGTGTTGCCGGGGTGACGGGGCTGATTTCGGATGCCCATCAGTCCTGTTACAACCGGGTTCGTGTTACGTCCGGCGCCAGGCTCGCGGTTGATGTGTCAGCCGGGCCAGCATCGTGCCGTGTAATGGACTGGCTCCTGGTGCGCTCCCGCCTCCGGAAAGACTGCCGACGGGCTGATCAGTGCTCTCTCAAGCGTCAGGACTCCCAACGGAAGGCGCTTGCAACCTCTCCAGCCACGGCAGTTGACAGCGTTTCATGCCACGACTCGTGCCATAACCGGGACCGACTCATCCGCCCGCACGCTTTCGGCGTTTGCTCGCTGTGGAGCGATTTGCAAGCTGCGGAAGCCAGTGCTCTGGCGGAGCCGCGGGCTTGGCAATGGCTGCCGGGGCGTCCATTGCGGAAGCCTGCCGTGGTGCCCAGACGCGAGGAGGAGGCAATTTGAGGGCCTCCCGTCCGGTCCGCACCATCGCAGGTGACAGGCTCCCGCCTACGTAGTTGAAGAGCATAGGGAACCCTTCGGGGGAGAACTGCGGATCCCGGGTGCGGCTGACAACCTGGCAGTCGCCATGGGCCTCGATCAAGAGGCTGGCGCAGTCACCTCTCTCGTCGTCCATCCATAGCAGGCGATCTCCAGGCGCGAGGCGCTCTCGCCCATAAATGATGTCGTTGCTTGCCGTTCCATCGCGATTCAGGAAGGGCACAGGATCTTCCTCGGCGCCCGGATCCGTGTCGGAGAACCCGGCTACGAAGTCGGGTCCGTCATCCGCTTGGATTTCCAGCGTGTCTCCGTCTGCATGAGCTTGCCAGAAGTCATAAATCGTTGGTTTCCCAGCGAGAAGGTGCAGGGGTGAGGAGTACCCGAAGAGCATGAATACCTGACCGGCTCGCATCGAGAGCAAGAGGCGATCAGATGGCCTTAGGCAAACGGGCGACCGTTTGGACCAAGCGGTGACACCGTCGATTTTCTGTCGCATATCTAGGATCGCCTTGATCGCCACCTCAAGGTCGACTTCGAAGAATTCACGATCCGACCTGTAGCGGTAAGGGTCAAGCAGCTTATGCACTGCCTGTTCGAGTTCCCTGGCGTGTGAAGTGAGCGCGCGAAACTTAACATCGAAAGGGCTCGGTACGCCGGTCTGGCGCAATTCTCTAGCGCGATCCTCGGACAGCCTTGACGTTTGACCAATTTTCAGCAGGTCAGGCATCTTCTCGTTATGTTGCACGTAGACGAATCCCAACGAGCGTTGTTGCATGGTAGTAGCCTCCGTGAACCTGGGACATCTGGCCGAGGAATACTATCGGTATGCTGTGACTTCGGGGGAGCCCACGGTCCCGGCGTTGTTCTTCTATGTCCGCTTTGATCATGGTTTGCTAGATGCCGTAGACGGCGAAGGTGTCGGTGCGGTCGTGTAGGTCGCGGCGGGCGTGGGCGATGTTGGCGCGTCCGGCGAGGCGGAAGGTGTTCAGGGCCAGATTGCGCAAGGCCGCCATGTTGCGTGGTGCGGCACCGGTTCTGAGCTGGGAATGGTCCTCGTGGAAGGTGACGTCTCTGGTCCAGTGGAGACTGTTCTCCACGGTCCAGTGCCCTCTTGCGTAGTGGTTGAGGTGTTGCGGGCCGGCTTGGTCGGCGTCCAGGCTGACGATGCCGTGGATGATCTCTTTGCTGGTGCGTACGCCGTCGAGGCCGCCGGTGTCACGGCGCAGCCGGAACACTTGCCGGGCGCCGGGGAACAGGGTGTCGTCACAGGCCGCGGAGCGCAGGGTCCGGCGTTCGGTGCGTCCGTGTCCCCGGTCGTCGGTGACGTTCATGTGGCCGGCGAATTCGGTGTCGGTACCGGACAGCAACGCTTGAGCGGCCTGCAGCGCGAGTGGTTGATTACCCTTCAAGATCAACATGTAGTGGGCGTGCAGCGGCCCGGTGATCAGCCGGGCGGTCTTCTTGGTCGTATGCAGTGCGTCCAGCGTCAGCAGCATCCCGGCCACGTCCAGGGGTGCGAGCAGGCCGGCAACCACCGTGCTCTCACCGCGCTTATCACCGACCTGCCGCTGGCCCAGGATCACCGCGCGGTCGTGGGTGATAGCCGCGACCAGGAACACCTGGCCGGTCGTGGTGCGAGTGCCGTGCAACAGTTTCCCGTCGATCGCGACCGCGGGTAGCAGCCCGGTCGGGGCCGGGTGGGTGATCGCGCGGGCCGCGGCGCGGCGCTGCTCACGCTCGGCGGGCTCGTCATCAGCGGCGGCGACCAGCGGGGCCGGGGCGTGAGCACGCACCACGTCGGCGGCGTAGCCGCAGGTCGCCGCGTCCAGGGCGTCACCGTCCACCGCGGCCAGGACCCGCCGGAAGGTGCGTTCGCTGGGTACCAGGTACCGGCCGGTCAGCGGGTTACGGCGGGCGCCGAGACGGTGCAGGACATCCTGCGGGGTCCGCGCCGCCCACTGCCGGATCGCTGTCACACCATCGTTGCCCGCCACCAGCGTGGCGCACGCGGTCAGCACCAGGATCACCAGCAGCGGATGCCGAAGTCCCCGCAGCCGGCGCGGGTCCGGGACCTGCCGCAACCGTGCCACCAGCGGCGACGCCACCGACAACGGATCGGCACCGCCCGAGTCCTCGACGAGTTCGGCCTCCCACAACGCCAGATCAGCGAGGTGGTCAACAACGGGGTCGATCAGGGAAGATGACGACACGAGCGCGGCTCCTGAACATGATCTTTAGGCGTAGACACCCAAAAGATCATCAGAGTCGCGCTCGTCCCACAACTCCCACCCTGTCCGGTCCTCAACACGGACAGAACGGCTCAAGCCGGAACAACGCCGGGGCCGTGCGGGGGAGCCGTGGTTAGGAGGTCGCGATGGGCGAGAGACGCTAAACGCCGTGTGAGTGTCGCGTGCCACGGTGATGGGACCACCGGTTTGCCACGAGCTTGGGACCGGCTCGGGCTCGGGTCGCGGGCCGTGTGGTGATGGTGGCCTACCGGCTGGCGGTGGTCAACTTTCGGGTCGGGCT
>JBOHSD010000056.1:0-3501 GCA_050733075.1 Gemmatimonadales bacterium | reverse complement strand
CCGGCGTTCACTGCGTCGTGCAACGCCGTGTTCGTCTCCAGTAATCGGGGTTTCGGGCGTGCACGGTTTTTGTCTGCTTGCCGCTGGGCGGGGATCGCCCGATACGCCGAGTAGCCGCCATTCCGGGTGACTTCCCGTGACACCACAGTGTGGTTTCTGTTCAGCAGCCGCCCAATCGACCGGCACGAACGGCCGGCGGCAAGCTCCCGAGAGATGATTTCTCGTTCTTCGGCAAGAATCTCCGCACCACGCACGGGCGGGGTTCCATTATTCTTATGACTGGACGGTCGATAGGGTATCATTCTTGGTGGTGCACTCACCCTATGACACCACGGTTGTTTGTTGCCTAAGTAGCCGTAATGAAATAAGTTACTTTCCTGAGGCGATCCCCAAGCCTGTGACCAACGCGGATGTCGATGGGCGCGCTTTAGTTATTCTATTGCGGCTCCCCCCTAACCCCCCTCACCTCCCCCGCACCCACCCCTCCCCAATCCCCCTGATCTGCGCCAAGTCAACCCACCCCTTGGCCGAGACCGGAATCGTCGCGAGCAACCCCTCCATCGTCCAACTGCCGACCTTGTCGCCGTCGGCAATGTCCTGGGTGTGGCTCCACCCCGCGTCATGGGGCGTACCCCTCAATGTCGCGTGCGTCAGGGTGATGCCCAAACTCAGCTCCAGGCACCTCCAGCTCCGTGTGTCGGTGCTGTTCCTGTTGCCGCTCCCGCCCCAACGCCACATACCGCGCCTGCCCAACATCAGTCAGGCTGATCCGCCGCAGCTCCCAAATCGGGTCACCATCAGCAATCACGAGCAGCCCGCTCCACGTCAGCCGGTCAAACACCGCAATCATGTGGTGAGGTACCGGCCGTCCGTGATCGAGGTACACCCCGGCCGACTTCGCCATCCCCCACCCGCGACTCGTCGCAGGGCGATCCACTCATACAGCCGGGGGTCGCTCACTATGCCCCGTTCAAGATGGCCTGTGCGGCCTTGACCGCTTCGCTTTTGTTCAGGCGCACCCCGAACCTGCCCCACCCATGGGGATACAGCGCCCACGTACCGCCGACTTCCTGAACCACCACGAGCGTGCACTGGGAACCGTCGTCAGTACGTTTACCGTCCACAACCACCCGGCTGCGCTCGTTCTGCCGCTGCATGATGGCAGGCTCTGGTGTCTCGCTTGCTTTCCCGGATGCTGGCCGAGGAGGAATCCTCTCCGGGTCACGGCCTGGCGCGCGGGGGCTGTCCTGCCGTTCCGGCCCGTCCGTCTCACCCACTGGAGGGGGCACCTCCACACTTGTCCTTCGTCTTATGGACGGCACCCAGGACCGGGGCGAACTACCCCCGAAGAGACGGCGCTGTGCAGCGCTGCTGCCTGCCAGCCGGTTCCGGAGCCTCATGTTCAGGGGAGGACATGAGCAAGGAGCACCGACCGGCAGGTGCCGGTCACCAGTGACCGACGCCCGGGTAGCTCGTCGTCCCGGCCCTGGGGCCTTGGGAGTACGGTCCTCCTTGGCGCTGGTTGTAGCCCATCCTGCGCAATAGCCAGTTTTGGATCACCATTCGTCCTGCATGTTTCCGACGCCGTGGGGAACTTCCGGGCACAGTTGGTGATCGTGATGTGGATGCAAAAGCTCAATCCATCCGTGAGCCGCCGTGTGCTCCTGGCGAAACTGAGCGCGGCCTTCACGGCCGCTGCTGTCTCACCCTTATTGGACGTACTCAATCCCGCTGAACAGGAACAGGTAGCGCGGGTCATGCACTACCCGGACAGGTTTGACTTGCCAGCCTTCCGTTACGTCGAGCGCATGGTTACCAACCTCCGTCAGCAAGGTGACGTCCTCGGTCCCCAACTCACCCTGCACAGCGCCATCGGGCATCGGCAGCTGGTGCAGCAACTCGCCCACACAGCCCCCGAGCAGTTCCAGCCGCGCGCCATCTCCGCGTACGCCGAGCTGACCCAGCTGCTTGGCTGGCTGTGTTTCAAAATGGGCGATTACTCCAGTGCCCAGCACTACTACGACGATGCCCGCAGTGCCGCTCACGATGCCGAGAACGTCGAGCTGGTGACCTACATCCTGTGCACCATGAGCCACCTGGCGACCTGGCAGGGCAAGCCACTGGTCGGCATCTACCATGCCGTGGCGGCCGCCGTCTGGGCAGAGCAGGCACACAGCCCACTGGCCGAGGCTTATGCTGCCGACGTGGCCGTCCGGGCGTATGTAGCCGACAACCGGCCGGACAAGTGCCGAGAGCTCCTGGACCGCGAATACGCCGCCCAACAAACGGCACGCACAGACAAGCCGACGGCCGCCTGGTGGTACTTCTACGACGAATCCTTCTACTGGCGAACAGAAGGCGAATGCGCTCTGAAACTACGGCGGCCCGATGCCGCCATCACGGCCTTCGACAAGTCACTGACCCTGGTTGATCCCGCCAACCTGCACAACTACACCTTCCGCTTGCTCTTCCGGGCTGAAGCACGCATCCAGCAGTCAGCCGTTGCCGAAGCCAGCAGCATTGTGGGCGACGTCGCCCGCCTCACAGCCGGAAGTGCCTCCCAGCGGATTACTCAGCGCATCACGGACGTCCGGGCGCTCATGAAACCGTGGGAGCGAACCAAGCCGGTCCGGGAACTGGATGAACGGCTGGCCGCTTACCGTCCGGCCGGGGGCAGCGGCAACGGCACCATGAAACGGACGTACTCGCGGTAGTAGGAACCCGGCTTACCGGGCACGACGCCCATCTTCTGCCAGCCCCAGCGCTCATACAGGGCGTGTGTATCCGTGGCCTTGGGATTACTGGCGAGCGTGGCCCGCTCCTCGGAGCGCTCGGCGAGGAAGGCGTCGTGCACCGTCCGGCCGATACCTTGGCCCTGCCAGGCACGGCGTACCTCAATCTCGGACAGGACCACCGTGCGGGAGCCGGTCTCCTCGGTGAAGCCCTCGGGAGGCTCCGGAGACAACCCATCCCACCAGCCCCGCTCCGGCCGCAGGCGGTAGCCGAAGGCAAAGCCGACGAGCTGGCCGCCGATGGCGCGCCGTCACGAGGGAGTAGTTACGGGCCTCCAGTGCCTCCGTAGCCCGCTCCCGGAAGGCGCTGGACTTCTCGCGCGTGTCCTCACCCGGCACCGCGCCGTAGGCATCGGCGTAGACGTCGCACAGCTCGTCCATGAGCTGGGCTGCTTCGGTGCTGGTGTGAGGGGTGAGGGTGAGGTTCGGGGGAGGGGGCATGGGGGGAGGGTAGTAGGGTCGGCGCGACCGTTAGGCGAGGCTACAAGTCCGCCACGCGGCGCTAGGAGGCTGCTCGCAGACGGAGCGTGGCACAGCCGATCGCCGTCACAGTGGCAACAGAATCTCGTATCTTCGGAATGCTTACCGTCGACTCGCTTGAGGCTGGAGATCTTTTGGCTAGTGACGTACAGCAAGTGGAGATGTTTGCGAGCTTCCTCGCAGCCGGCCTCGCTATTGGAGAGGAGTGAGTATAAGGGTGAATCTGTAA
>JBOHSD010000055.1:0-3696 GCA_050733075.1 Gemmatimonadales bacterium | reverse complement strand
GTGCCGCCGGGACGCCGACCTTCTTCATCAACGGCCGTCGTTATCGGGGTCCCCCCGACCGGGACTCACTCGCCACCGCCCTACGACGCGGGCTGGCAACCAGTACGAGCCGCGCTCGAGCTCGGTGACCGGCCTGGGAGACTCGCTGGCACGGATCCTCGATCCGGCTTGTGATCTTGTCTTCGCTCTGCCAGGGGCTTTCGGTCTCGATGGGGGAATGATCAGGGACGTGCCCGTCGGCGCCACGCAGCACAGGCCCCGACCGGTCTTCATCTTCGACCGGCTCGGGCTCTTGGCCGTCGATCGACACCTCGATCCGGAACCAGCGCCTAGATCCTCGTCCTGTTTCCGAACTTCTCTTCCGCCCCTCAGTGGGCGCCGTCACCCGACCACTGCCGCCATATCGACCATCCGGGCCGAATATCCCCATTCGTTGTCGTACCAGGACACGATCTTGACCACGGAGTCCCGCAACAGCATCGTCAACTCCGAATCGACGATCGACGAGTGTGGGTCGCCGATGATGTCACGGGAGACCAGCGCCTCATCGGTGACCCTCAGGACGCCTTTCATACGTCCCCCCGCAGCCTCCGTCAGCGCCCCGTGGATCTGGTCGATGGTGACGGGACGGCTGAGCAGGGCGGTGATATCCGTGACCGATCCGTTCTCCACCGGGATCCGGAAGGCCATCCCGGTCATGCGGCCTGCCAGTTCGGGGACCACCCGTTCGGTGGCCTTGGTGGCGCCGGTGGTGGTGGGAACGATGGACACAGCCGCGGCCCGTCCTCGTCGCCGCTTGCGGGTGGGTGTGTCCACGAGCGACTGGCTGCTGGTGTAAGCATGAATGGTCGACATCATGAGATGCTCGACCCCGAAGGCGTCGGAGAGCACCTTGGCCACCGGTGCCAGGCAGTTGGTGGTGCAGGAGGCGTTGCTGACGACGAAGTGACGGTCGGGGTCATAGGTGTCCTCGTTGACGCCGTACACGAAGGTGGCATCGGCGTCGTCGGAAGGTGCCGAGATCACCACGCGGGAGGCGCCGGCCTCGAGATGGCCGGCCGCGTCCGCCCGAGAGCGCATCGCCCCACTGGTCTCGATCACCACGTCCACCCCCAACTCTCCCCACGGCAACCGGGCCGGATCGCGTTCTTGGGTGAAGGGGATCTCCATCCCATCCACGACCAGTCGTTCGCCGGAGTTGGACACCTTGCGGGGATACCGGCCGTGCACCGAGTCGTACTTGAGCAGGTAGGCCAACT
Organism: Gemmatimonadales bacterium; assembly: GCA_050733075.1. Taxonomy (GTDB): domain Bacteria; phylum Gemmatimonadota; class Gemmatimonadetes; order Gemmatimonadales; family GWC2-71-9; genus CAVVWJ01. The sequence goes on along the minus strand of JBOHSD010000055.1, from coordinate 2,437 downwards.
CGTCGAGGTCGGCCAGGTCGTTGAGCCCTACCACCTCGAAGCGGTCGTCGGCCACGAACTGCTTGAAGGAGCATCTGCCGATGCGACCGAACCCGTTGATGGCTATGCGTGTCATAGATAGATCCCTCTCCATTCGTTTCCTACGCAAGCTACCCAACTCCGGCGGTGATGGGAACGGGGTATGGCAAACGACTCCGGAGCAAGTCGACCATCGACCGGACAAATCGCGCCCCAGAACGAACCACTACGTAGCCTGGCCTTGATGGGAAACGAAGTGGAGTTCCCCCCGCTGGCCGGACACCTCGATTACGCGGTCTTGGTACCGGTGTTGATGCTGTGACGGTAGTGGTTGTCCTCCCATTCTGTTGGGGTCAGGTAGCTGAGGGTCGAGTGGGTCCGCCGGGTGTTGTACCAGGCGATCCAGGCTCGGATGGCCAGGCGGGCTTCAGCCCGAGTGCGGAAGGTCCGCCGGTACACCAGTTCCTTTTTCAAGGTGGCGAACCAAGATTCGATGGCGGCGTTGTCCCAACATATCCCGGTTCGGCCTACCGACCTGGCGATGCCGTAGTCCTCGCAGAGGTCGGCGAAGTTGCCTGAGGTGTACTGGGCGCCCTTGTCGCTGTGGAAGATGCTGCCAGCCACGTCGCCGCCTCGGAGACCGCACGCCTCACCGAGGGCGTCACACACCAGCTCTGCGCGCATGTGCGAAGCCATCGACACGCCCAGGATCCGCCGGGATCCGAGGTCCTCGACCGCGGCCAGGTACAAGAACCCCTCCCAGGTGGGGATGTAGGTGATGTCGCCGGCCCACGGTCGGGCGGACCGGGAGCGAAGTCGCCGCCCACCAGGTCTGAAGCCGGGTTGGAAGCGGGGATGGTGGTCCGCTTCTTCTTGGGCGGGGTGTACCCGACGATGCCCCAGAGGCGCATCAGCCGCTCTGTCCGCTTGTGGTTGACCACCCAGCCCCGACGGCGGAGAGCGTCGCTGACCCGAGGCTCGCCGTAGGTGCCATCAGACTCGGCGTGGATCTTTCGGATCTCAGACACCAGGCGGGCCTCCTCCAACTCGGTCACGGTGGCGACCCCGTCCCGATGCTTCTTCCACTCATAGAACCCCGCCCTCGACACCTGAGCTACCTGACAGCACATCGTCACCGAGAACCCGGCGGCCTTCTGGGAGTCGACGAAGCGATACGCCATCACTCGGTCTCCTTCACCCAGAAGGCCACAGCTCGTTTTAAGAGGTCACGCTCCATCCGCAGCCGGGTGTTGTCCCGGCGCAGCTCCGCCAGCTCGGCCCGCTCCGAGGTCGTCACGCCTTCCTTCTCACCCCGGTCGACCCGGTCGCGCTTGACCCAATACCCCAGAGTGGACTCACCCACCCCCAACTCTCGGGCCACCTGCGCCACCGGCTTGTCGGACGTACGGACAATCTCCACCGCGTCGGCCTTGAACTCGTCTGAGAAGCTCCTCCGCTTCTGTCTCGATTCCTCGCTTCGTTGTCCCATCAGGACTCCCTTCACAGGCGTACACGCCCATTGTCAGGGTGTCCAGCTCGCGGGGGGAAGTCCGGCCTGATCTGGAGCTTTCTCCAAGAGATGACCGTACCGCGGATCCGCCAGACCAGCCGGCGTAGCCCGGTTCACGGGTCACTGTCCGTTAGGTGTGACGAGTGCTTCGCGGCGTTGTCGAAGGAGCTTGCGCTCGGCGGTGTTGGCGGTGCGCGCAAGCGCCGCGTCGTAGCCGGCTGCCGCCTCTCGGTGGCGGCCGAGGCGTTCCAGCAGGTCGGCCCGGGTGGCGTGGAACAGGTGGTAGCTGTCGAGGTCGAGCTCGTCGACGATAGCGAGGGCGGCTGCCGGGCCCTCCAGCTCGGCGAGGGCAATGGCGCGGTTGAGCTCCACGATCGGGGTCGGTGTGTGGGTGAGGAGCTGGTCGTAGAGCCTGACGATCTGGGACCAGTCCGTGTCGGCAGCGGTGGGGGCGTCGCTGTGGGCAGCGTTGATGGCGGCTTGGATCTGGTAGGGCCCCGGCATGTTGCGCCGGAGGCAAGCTCTGACGAGTGCCTGACCTTCAGCGATCAGCTCACGGTCCCACCGCGACCGGTCCTGGTCGGCCAGCCGCACGATCGAGCCGTCAGGGCCGGTGCGGGCGGCCCGACGGGATTCGGTCAGCAGCAGAAGCGCCAACAGCCCAAGGACCTCGGCTTCGTCCGGCATGAGCTCGGCGAGGAGCCGGGCCAGTCGGACCGCTTCCACGCACAGCTCGTCGCGTACCAGGTCGTCGCCGGCGGTGGCAACGTAGCCCTCATTGAAGACGAGGTAGATGACCGCCAGCACCGACCGAAGCCGGTTGGGAAGCTCGGCGTCGCTTGGAACCCGGTAGGGGATGTTGGCGGCACGGATCTTGTTCTTGGCTCGGACCAGCCGCTGGGCCATGGT
>JBOHSD010000054.1:0-3844 GCA_050733075.1 Gemmatimonadales bacterium | reverse complement strand
CAATGGGGCCGGTCCGGCTCGCGCTCGATGTGCTTGTGGAGGTTCTCGATCATCACGATCGCCGCGTCGATCATCGCCCCGATCGCGATCGCGATGCCGCCGAGCGACATGATGTTGGCGTTGATGCCCATCCACCGGATGAGCGCGAGGGCGGCCAGGATGCCAAGCGGTAGGGTCGCAATAGCCACGAGGGCACTGCGGGCATGGAGCAGAAAGAGCACGCACACGAGGCCCACGATGACCGACTCCTCGATGAGCGTGCGAAACAACGTCGCGATGGAGCGGTGGATCAGATCGGTGCGATCGTAGGTGGTCACCACTCGCACGCCGGCGGGCAGAGAAGGTGCGAGCTCGGCCAGCTTCGCCTTGACCCGGTCGACCACATCGAGGGCATTGGCGCCTATCCGCATCACCACGACCCCTCCTACTGCCTCGCCCCGGCCGTTCAGCTCGGCGATACCGGTACGGAGATCCGGGCCGATGGTCACTTGCGCCACCTCGCCCACGCGGATCGGTCGCCCTCCGGTTCCAGAGCCCACCGCGACGTCCGCGATGTCTTCCATACCTCGGAAGTAGCCCAGCCCGCGAATCGCATAGTCGCTCCCAGCCACTTCGACCGTGCGGGCGCCGACGTCCTGGTTGGCTCCGCGCACCGCCTCGACGATCTGCCGCGCCGTTACCCCAAACGCCCTGAGCCGAGCAGGATCGAGGAGTACCTGATACTGCCGAACGAATCCGCCGATGCTCGCCACCTCGGCGACCCCGGGGACGCCCTGCAGCGCGTACCGCACCTGGAAGTCCTGAATGGTCCGGAGCTGGGCAGGAGAATACCCGGAGCCCTCGACGGCATACTGGTACACCCAGCCGACGCCGGTCGCGTCCGGACCCAGCTCGGTCCTGGCTCCAGCCGGGAGCTTCGATTGGACGGAGTTGAGGCGCTCGAGCACCCGAGAGCGGGCCCAGTAGAGGTCGGTCCCCTCCTTGAAGATCACGTAGACGAAGCTGCTGCTGAACATTGACTGGCCCCGCACGACCTTCGTGTTGGGCACGCCGAGGAGTGCGGTCACCAGAGGGTAGGTGACCTGGTTCTCGACCACCTGTGGGGCCTGACCGGGGTAATCGGTGTAGACGATGACCTGCACATCCGAGAGATCTGGGATAGCATCGACCGGCATGGAGCGGACGTAGAGGCTGCCCGCGATCAGCAATACCAGCGCAAACGCCGCCACGAGGCCCCGCCGGGAGATAGACCAGGCGATCAGTCGGGCGATCATCGCTTGCCCTCCTCGCGCATCTTCATCCCCTCCATCTCCTGCCCACCCGCCCTAGGGGCACCCGCCCCGCTGCCCCGCTGCCCCGCCGTCATCCCGCCCATATCGAGCCCCATCCCCATCTGGAGCATCAGTCCCTGCATGGCGGCAGCCAGGTTCGATTCCGAATCGAGCAGATACGCGGCGGATGCGATCACTTCGTCCCCGGGCTTGAGGCCGTTGACGATCTCGACCAGCGAGTCACTCCTCATGCCAACTGCCACGGCACGCGGCATGAACCGCCCATCCCCCCGGTTCACAAACACCAGATTCTGGGTGCCGGTCGGCAACACCGCCTGAGTCGGGACCGTGAGCGCCTTTGCTGTGGCGGGCCGGATCATGGCGGTCGCGTACATACCCGGTCGCAAAGCCCCGTCTCTGTTCATCACCTCGGCCCGCGCAGTGATGGTGCGGGTCTTCTCGTCGACCGTGGGGTGGATGAACGCTACCCGGCCCTGGTAAATCTTCCCCGGGATGGCATCCACCGTGACCTCGACCGCCGAGCCGACCCGCACCGAGCGGGCGTCCATCTCGAACACCGCCAGATCGACCCAGAGGACGCTCCGGTCGGCGATCAGAAAGAGGTTGTCGCCGGCCTGCACCGCCTGTCCCTCGGTTACCATTTTCTCGGCGATTTCCCCACTCATCGGTGATCGGAGCACGATGGTCCGGCGCGCCTCTCCGGTGCGTTCCAGGCTATCGATCTGGTCCTGGGCAATATTCCACAGAGTGAGACGGCGCTGAGCCGCCGCGGCCAGGGACTTATCACCCAGCCGCCGGGCCGACAGGTACTCCTCCTGCGCGCTGACCAGCTCGGGTGAATAGAGCGCCAGGAGTGGGTCGCCCTTCCGCACCGCCTTGCCCATATAATCGGCGTACAGCTGCTCCACCCAGCCCATGACCCGGGCATTGACGTACTGCCGGCGCGGCTCCGCATAGGTGAGCGTTCCGACGACCCGGGTTTCTCGACCCAGGGGACGAATCGCAGCCCGGGCGAAGCTGATTCCGAGCCGGTCAGCGGCGGCGCGGTCCAGGGAGACTCCGGATGCGCCGGCACTATCACCCGTGCTGCTCTCCATGCCCTCCATTGCTCCCATCCCGGCCATACCCTCCATGTCCTTCATTCCTTCCATCGTTGCTTTGCCCTTACCTCCGGTGCTGGACGGGCCAGATTGCTCCTTCTTGGCACAGGCTGTGATCGCCAGGCCGAGGGCTAGTGCAAAGCTCCAAAGCGGCCTCATTGCGCATCCTCCGTGAGCAGAAGCTGCTCGAGCATCACGAGGTGGGTGAGGTGCTCCGCCGCCACCATGGCGGCTTCCAGCTCGGCCCGGTAGAACGAGTCTTCGGCCGCGAGTACGTTGAGAAAGGGAGCCTGGCCAACCCGGTAGCTGCGGAGGACAGCCTCTACCGTTACAAAGGCTGACGGGATGACCTGGGTTGTGAGGAGTCGGAGGCGAATCTCGCCGCTCGCGACCGCCGCCTGGGCCGCTTCCAGCTCGGCATCGAGCGCGACTGTTTCCTCGGCGAGCTCCGCCCGTGCAGCGTCGGCATCGGCCCTGGCTGCATCCGCCAGCCGACCTTGCTTCCGGCCGGCCCAAAGCGGCACCCGGATACCTACAAAGGCCGAAAAAAAGTCGGCACCGAGTGGGCGAGCGCCATAGCGAGTGGTGATGCTGAAGTCGGGACGTGCTCCCAGCTGTTCCACCCGAATCGTTCGCTCAGCCGCCTCGACTGCGGCCCGGCGCGCGATCAGCCGAGGGTGTGCCGGAAGTGAGTCCGGCATGAGAGCAGCACCAGGTTGTGCTCCGGGCAGCACGATTGGGACGGTCTCGGGCCGAATGAGCTCGATGGTGAGCCGCTCTGAGCCCCTGACGTTGCGGAGTGCCTTCAACTCGGCTCCCACCCTGGCCTGCTGCTGGGCAAGATCCGCATCGTCTGCGTTGAGTCGCGCCACTGCCACCCTGGCCTGCAGCGGATCACTCTGCGGTGCGGAGGTGGTTGCGTACCGGGCGGTGGCGATCTCCACTGCCGTGGCGAGTAGCTTTCGCTGCCGCTGCAGGGTCGCCCGCGCCGTCACCACGTAGCGGAGTCGGTAGTACAGCTCGGCGGTTCGCACCACAATCTCGCGCCGACGTGCGGCAACATCGGCGCCAGCTCTGCGGGCCTCCGCTCGCGCGACCTGGCTTCTCGCGCCTAAACTGCCGGGCCAGGGAAACTCCTGGGAGAGCTCGAGGTCCACCTCGGTGAAGTCGCTCTCTCTAAACGCGAAACGTGGCAGAGTGAGATTCATGACCCCCGCGCTGAGCATTGGGTCCGGGAGGGCCCCGGCGGGACCTATCCGGCTGACTGCAGCGCGGGCGGAGGCCTGGCTGGCCTGCAGGGTGGGGTTGGCGGCCAGAGCCTGAGCGGTGAGCCGGGCCAGCACGGTATCCACCGGCGGCTCGACCGCTTGGGACAGGGAGCGGGCTGGCGAGAGTAGCACGGCGGCGACGCCAGCCGTGAGAGCGATATGAGCGTGCACGAAACACCTCTCC
>JBOHSD010000053.1:0-4254 GCA_050733075.1 Gemmatimonadales bacterium | reverse complement strand
ATCTGGCCCTGTGGCAAGGCGGGATCGCCCGGGTGGCGGTCACCGAGGTGGAGTCGGCCGAGCTGAGATCGAAGGTAGCGTGGCAACAGGAGCACGGCCACGCCTGCGACTGGCTCGATGCCGGCGCCCTCTGGGCGCCGCAGGACGGCGCACTCGATCCGAAGCGCCTGGTCCAGGCGCTCCGGGCCGACGCCGAGCGGTCCGGGGCCGTGCTGGTCAACGACCGCGCGGTTCGTCTGGATCGAGATGGCGAGCGAATTACGGGAGTGATAGGAGAGAAGGACTCGTACTCTGCCGCGGAGATAGTCGTTGCAGCAGGCGCGTGGTCCGGTAAACTCCAGGGTCTTCCCCGCACTCTTCCGGTAAGACCGGTGCGAGGACAGATGGCCGCTGTACCGTGGCCGGCCGCCATTCCCCCCGCCATCGTTTACCACAAGGACTGCTACCTTTTGTCTCGGCGAGACGAGGCCATCATCGGATCTACCATGGAGGATGCGGGGTTCAACCCCGGGGTGACCTCCGCGGGACTGGCGCAGATCCTTGCTGCAACCGTGTCGCTCTCTCCGGCGCTTATGCGGGCCAAGGTGCGGCGTACCTGGGCCGGGCTCCGGCCGATGACGCCCGATGGCCTCCCGATAATCGGCCGGGAGACGAGGCTGGGCGGGCTCTGGTATGCCACGGGACACGGACGAAACGGGATTCTGCTGGCTGGAATCACCGGACTCTTAGTCCGACAGTTGATCGATGGCCAGCAGCCGACCAAGGATCTGCGGGCATTGTCTCCGGATAGATTCTGAATGACACGAAAGCACGAAAGGACCTCCCGATCCCAGTGACCTACGACATGATTCGCTTCCTTCCCTTCGTGTTTCTCGCTTCGACGCTCTCGGCACAGGTGCCGACCGACATCGCCATGGAGCGAGCCGGGTATGTCGCCTGGCTCGAAACGGGCGCCAACTCGCCCCTCGCCGCGCTGGCACAGCAGCGGGTCGGCGCCGGAGTTCGGCTGGGCCCACCTGACGCCGACATTCCGCTTCCCGGGCTGGACGAGCACCGGGTGTTCCCTGAGGGAGCCGCGTTGGTGCTCGAGGGGCCCGGCGGCAGGCGGGCCCTGGGCCGCGCCCGGCCGATCCCGATCGGGGGCTACACCCTGTACGTCACCGGTCCACACCCGGGTACGGTGGTGACGGTGTTCGGGAAGCGATCCGGCAAGCAACCGCCGGGCTACTACGCCTACGACCCGACTCTGGTGTTCACCGGACCACTGCTCCGTGCCGGGGCCGGCAGCAGGGTGCGAGTGTTGTCAGCGGACGGGATCGAGACCGAGGCCACCGTAGCCGGAAGCTTCATCGTTCCGCTGGGTGAGCGCACAGCTCTCCGGGTGCTCCGCATGCCGATCGCAGGCGGCGAGGAGTCGGAACTGGAAATCTTCTTTAGCGACGAGAGCAACGGGCGCGGGACTTACCCGGCGGGACGGTTCGTCAGTCTCCTGCCGCTTCCCAACGGCGAGTTTCGTCTGGACTTCAACCGGGCGCGCAACCCGTTCTGCGCCTACAGCTCGGTGTACCCTTGCCCGATTCCCTGGCGGGGTAACGCCATCGCTGCCCCGATACGCGCGGGAGAGCGTTACAGCGGCGGCGGCCTGGAGGTCGTACCCGATAGTCAGGTAAAGGAATGATCCTGGGATTACTGCTTGCCGCGGGGCTGGGCTTCGCGCCTCCCGAACCGGTCGAGGGACCCTGGAGGGCCGTGTTGGACCTGGCCGGAGGTGCTCTCCGCTTCGGACTTCAGATCGAGCGAATCAGCGGAGGGCTGCAGGGCCGGCTCTGCAACGGGACCGAGTGTCAGGCGATCGAGGTGCGGCTCCAGGGCGACACCCTGGTGCTGGACATTCCCGACTATGCGGCCAGGCTGAGCGCCGTGCTGCGCGGCGACTCTCTGGTCGGAGCCTATCGCAACGTCGGCAGCAGGGGGCCGCGGACCATTCCGTTCCGGGCCGCTCGAGGCCGGTGGCCGGTCAGCAATCCACCGAACGCGTTGCTGGGGCGCTGGGACGCGACGTTTTTCCTCGATTGGGGAACGAGTCCGCGGGTCTTCGACCTGCGGAGCGGTCGCGGAGGGCTCGAGGGCACGATCATCTCGAATACCGGCGACTATGGCCACTTCTCCGGTTATTCCAGGGCCGACAGCTTCGCGCTGGCCCACTTCGACGGATCATTCGTCTACCTGCTCACCGGTCGGTTGGAGGGCGACACCCTCGAGGGGATCTTCCACGCCGGGCTGCGTACCCAGACGCGGTGGAAGGCGGTGCGGAGCACCGGCGCCCCGCACCTCAAGTCGCCGGCCGAGCTTACCACGGCGGACACCACCCGGCCGTTCCGGTTCGAGTTTCACGATCTCCAGGGCCGGCTGGTCCGGAGCGACGACCGCCGCTTCAGGGGCAAGGTCGTCCTGGTAGACATTTTCGGCAGCTGGTGTCCCACCTGTCACGACGCGACGCCCGAGCTGGTGAAGCTGTACCGCCGGTATCGCCATCGAGGGCTCGAGGTCGTGGGGCTGGCGTACGAGGTCACCGGTGACACGGCCATCGATGCGCGCCAGGTACGGCGCTACCGCGACAAGTTCGGGATCACTTTTCCCTTACTCCTGGCGGGCACCAACGACACGGAAGCGGCCGCGGCAAGCCTTCCCCAGCTGCGCGGCTTCACCGCGTTTCCCACCACCGTCTTCGTGGGAAGGGACGGGCGGGTGCGCCGAGTCCACGCCGGCTTCTATGGCCCGGCCACGGGAGCGCAACACGAGCGACTGGTGCGGGAGTACGAGCGGGAGATCAAGAAGCTTTTGAATGAATCTCCACCCTCGGCATCCTTGCCTCGCGATCGACCTTGAGGCTGATCCACTCTCCCTCGATAGCGTGGCCGGGCACTCCGCAGAGCATCCAGTACCAGCCGGCCTCGTCGGCAACGAAGGTGGTCTGGTCGGTTTGACCGGCACCCAGTCCCTCGGTCACCATTCGGGTCATTGCATTGCTCAACGATGGGCGTCCACCCTCGAGCGGCATCTTTTCCCGCTCGACCATGACGACGAGGCTGTGGCGAGCCGTCGAATCGGCTGACCGCCAGTCCCACTTCACGGTCCAGTCCACCGGCACGACCACCCGAGCCTCGCCGTTCCGGTATCCGTTGAGGAGCGCCGAGGGGGTACCGGGCGGGGCCGTCACCTCGATCGAGATCGTGACGGTCCGCGCCGCGCTGTCGACGGTGAGCCACTCGGGCCGGCTCGCGGGCGCAGAATCCATGGGCGGCGCAATTGGGGCGGCGGCTCTCTGTCTCGGTCCGCCGCAGCCGGCCCCGATAGTGAGCGCGGCAAACGCGGCGGCCAGCCGATGGGGTCCAAGGATACCGATCATCGGTCGGTTTGCATAAAGTCTACCTCCAGCGAATATTGTTGCGGCCTCGATCCTGCCGGCTAGGCTGCCGTGCTCTGGGAGTGAGTCGGGGCGGCCACCGGCTAAAAGCGGGGCGGCTTCCGGATTCAGACGCAACTGGTTGCACTTCATAAACTTGCATCATTGCTCCACACTTGCGGGAGTACCAGCCGGGTAACTGGGGCTTGACGCCGCAGCCGGTGTAGTAAGATTGTAACCCGTTAATCACTTACAGCGCTTGAGCCGAGCGCGTCCGCAAGCGATTTTTGCGCGGCGCCGCCGCCCCCATGATCAGTTTTTTGTTGTCAGCCGAGCCGGGCCCATCGGTCACCAAACGGGCCCCCGCCTGCCGCTACGCGGCACGGCTTTACGCACCCAGACCCTGCCCCTGAGGAGAGTGCCCATGAGCATCAGTTCTCGTTGGTGGGTGGCCCCTATGCTCTTGGCTGTCGCCAGCCCGGCTGCCGCGCAGGGCAGCGGTGAGTGGACCACTTATGGCGGTAACGACTGGAATCAGCGGTACTCGACGCTCAAGTCCATCACCACCGCCAATGTATCCCAGCTGGTTCCCCGCAAGATCTTTCAGACCGGCATTGCCAGGCTCGGCTCGTTCGAGAACACGCCCATCGTGTCGAAGGGTGTGATGTACGTGACCACTCCTTTCAACACCGCCATGGCGTACGATCTCAACACCAACAAGGAGCTCTGGCGGTACGAGCACAAGCTGGGCACCACCATTTACTGCTGCGGCCCCAATAATCGCGGCGTCGGTCTTCACGGCCCGCACGTCTACATGGGCACGCTCGACGCCAGGCTGGTGGCATTCG
>JBOHSD010000052.1:0-4351 GCA_050733075.1 Gemmatimonadales bacterium | reverse complement strand
CCAACGCCAGGAACTCCTTCACTTGCCGCTGGGCGCGGGGGGTGAGCTGGGGCACATCGTCGGCCTTTTGCAACGCCTCGTAGAGGGAGATGGACCGCTCCTGGGAAAAGCGCTCCAGGTGGGCCACCGAGGTCTCGCCGATCCCCCGCTTGGGCACATTGACGATCCGCTTCAGGGCCACCTGGTCGTCCGGGTTGACCAGCACCCGCAGGTAGGCCAAGGCGTCCTTCACCTCCTTGCGGTCATAGAACTTGACACCGCCCACCACCTTGTAGGGGATGCCGTAGCGCACGAAGATCTCCTCCAGCACCCGGCTCTGGGCGTTGGTCCGGTAGAAGACCGCCAGATCGGATAGGCGATAGCCGGCCTCCTCCAAGCGGCCCATCTCCTCGGCCACGAAGGCCGCCTCGTCGTGCTCGTCCTCCGCCTCGTAACGCACCAGCGGCTCCCCCCGGCCCCGGTCGGTCCAGAGGCGCTTGGGCTTGCGCTGCAGGTTGTTGACGATGATCGCGTTGGCCGCCTCGAGGATGGTCTCGGTGGACCGGTAGTTGCGGTCCAGCACCACCACCCGGGCGTCGGGATGGTCCCGTTCGAACTCGAGGATGTTGCGCATGTCGGCGCCCCTGAAGGCGTAGATGGCCTGGTCCAGATCTCCCACCACGCACAGGTTTCGGTGACGGGCGGCCAGCTGGTTGACCAGTACGTATTGGGCGTGGTTGGTGTCCTGATACTCGTCCACCATGATGTAGCGGAACCGCTCCTGGTAATGGGCCAAGGCCTCCGGAAAGGCCCCGAACAGCTCCACGGTCACCATCAGCAGGTCGTCGAAGTCCATGGCCGAGGCTTCCAGCAGGCGCTGCTGGTAGAGCCGGTAGACCTCCGCCACCCGCTGGTGGAAGAATCCGTCCTCCCGGGCGGCAAACGACTCGTAGTCCACCAGTGCGTTCTTGGCGTGGGAGATGGCCGCCCGCAAGCTGCGCGGGGGGAAGCGCTTGTGATCCAGATCCAGCTCGTTGAGGCAGAAGGTGATGAGCCGGAGAGAATCGGCATCGTCGTAGATGCTGAACGAGGATCGATAGCCGAGCCGGGAAGCCTCCCGCCGTAGTATCCGCACGCAGGCGGAGTGAAAGGTGGAGACCCACATCGCCCGGGCCACCTTGCCCACCAGCGCTTCCACCCGCGCTTTCATCTCGTCGGCCGCCTTGTTGGTGAAGGTGATGGCCAGGATCGAGAAGGGCGAGACCCCCAGGTCGTGGATGAGATGGGCCACCCGATAGGTGAGCACCCGGGTCTTCCCCGAGCCCGCCCCGGCCACCACGAGCACCGGGCCGTCCACGGCGGCTACCGCCTCTCGCTGGGCAGGGTTGAGGTCGGCGAAGAGTGCGGACTCGGAGACGCTCACGAGGGGGAGTGTAGGGGCCGCGTGCGGCGGCCCGATGACGGTTGCGGGTGGCCGCAGGTGACCCTAGTGCCCCGTCTCGTGACGTTGCTGATGTTCCGGGCGAGTCAGGAGCGTCGTCGGCAAGGACGCAGACACCCCATGTTTCCAAATGTCAAATCAGGCCGCCTTGACGTTGGTGGTGAGAGGTTGGCGGTGGGCCCAGGCGGTGTCCTCGTTGTAGGGGGTGCGGTGACGGAGGCATCCATGGAGGATGCCGACGAGACGGTTGGCGAGGGCTCTAAGAGCCTGGTAGTGGGTGTCTCCCTTGGCTCGATGCTGGTCGTAGAAGGTTCGGCATCCCGGGCTGGCGATGAGGGAGCAGAACGCCCAACGGATGAGTGGGTCATAGAGCCGGTTGTTGCGGACCCAACGGGCGGTGACGGTGTGCTTTTTTCCGGAGGCATTGGTGAGAGGTGAGGTGCCGGCGTAGTTCCTGCGAGACTTGACGTCGGCGTAACGGTCGGGGTCGTCCCCGAACTCGCCCAGCACCCGGGCGCCCAGTGTGATACCGATACCTGGCATGGACAGGTAGATGGGGGCGTCCGGGTGTTGCTCAAAACGCTGGGTGATCTCGACTTCGAGATCACCGATCTGACGGTCCAACTCGGCGATGATCGCCACGGCGGCTCGGGTGGTGGCCGCCATGGCTTCTTCCACCGGCCCTCGAGCGGTGAGTCCTGGTGCCCCCAGGATCGTTCTGATCTCGGACGCATGCTTGTCGACGCCGCGTTGCCGGCCCCAAGCTCGGAGCGCCGCCCGGATCTGAGTTGTCGACAGTCTCGCGCCTTCGGTAGGCGAAGGGGCCTTCGCCAACACCGCCAGGGCGTCTCGTCTGTCCCCCTCGGCAAGGAGAACCACCCCCTGGGGGTAGTACTCACGCAGGGTCGAACGAAGCCGGTTGAGATGACGTTTCCGTTCCCAGATCAACTTCTGGTGCGCCCGGGCAACCACCCCAACCGCCACCGCCTCGGCAGTGTCGCCGGCGACCCGACGATGGTTGTGGCGGTCGGTGCGTACCAGATCCGCCAACAACTTGGCGTCCCCCCGATCGGATTTGCCGCCACCGGGACGATGACGTTGCCGATACCGGGCCACCGACTTGGGGTTGACCGCATACACCTCATAGCCCGCACCCACCAGCGCACCGACCCACAGGCCCCGGTCGGTTTCGGTGCCCACTACCACCTCAGCGGGGTCTGTCGCATAGTCGCCGACCAGCTCGTGGAGTTCCGCCACTCCTTCCAAGCCTTCCGGGAGCCGACGCGACACCAGCCGATCCCCGTTGTGGTCCATCACCCAGATGTCGTGATGGTCCTCGGACCAATCGTGACCCACAAAGATCATTCCTACCTTCCTTTCCTCGGACACGGACACGTTGAGCCGCACGGGCCGACCCGGCACGGCCTAATGGACAAAGTGCTCTCAGGCACGACACCCCATCAGTGCAACGGGCCAACCCACCAACCGGCCGGGGGCACGGTCTGCGTCCAGAGATCAACCTCCCAGGACGAACAAGTGCTCACCGGCCAGCCGGCTCGGCACCCAGCCTCCCACACGCGAGAAGCCAGATACAGTCCCATTAGGACGAAGGCGCACCGGTGGTGCGTCGAGGACGAGGACGCAGGCGACCGCGGTCCTGGCCGCCCTGAACGCGGCAAACGTTGCGTGACGGGGCACTACTCCTCCATCAGCGATGACAGGCTGAGGCGGGCCTCCTGCTCGATCAGCTTTTGGTGGTGCTGGGCCGACTCCAAGACGGTGGCCATCGGATACTCGATCATGCGTAGGATCCGCGGACCGGCCTCGCCGAAGGTGCCGGGCTTCTGCGAGCCCATCACCAGCACGCCCAGCACCTCGCCCCGGGCGCGAAGCGGCATGGCGAAAAAGGAAGGCCAGCCGCCGGCGTCGGAAGATGCGTTGAGGATCTCCTCGCCGTCCAGGCGCCAGATCCCCACCTCCTCCGGGCTGAGGTCCACCCCGGCCAGTTGCTGCAGGTGCCCGGCGGCCAGCGCCCGGAACTGGCTCAGGTCGGCCCCGCTCACCGGCCGGTCGCACCGGAAGGCCAGTCGCCGCTCGGCGGTCAGCAGCACACCGGCCAGGTCGTACTCGACGAAGCGCCGCACGATGACCAGCATCTGCTCGATGGTGGTACGCAGGTCCAGGGCCCGGGCGCCCATGGTGGTGATGTCGTTGACGATGGTGGCCTCGAACAGCTTGCGGTCGAGCATGTCGCACACCCGAGAGAGCACTTCGTTCTCGTCCAGGGCCCGGCGGGGTAGCTCATCCCGGCTCAGCTCGGAGAGGGCCCGGCTGGCCAGCGATGACTGGATGGCCGGCAGCAGATGCTCCCCGAGGGATTCTTTGGTGAGGTATCCGTCCGCCCCGGACTTCTGGGCCCAGTAGCGGTCCTCGGCCGAGTTCCGGGCGGTGAGGATCAGCACCGGGACATGGGCCACCGACCAGTCTTCTTTGACCAGCCGGCAGACGACGTAGCCGTTCATCCTGGGCATCTGGATGTCGAGCAGCATCAGGTCGGGCAGATCCGCGTAGAAGCGCTGGATGGCCTCGATCCCGTTCTCGGCGGTGACCGCCTCGTAGCCGGCCTCCACCAACAGCTTGGCGACGGCGGCTCGCAGGACCGGGCTGTCGTCGGCGACCAGGACCTTCACGAGCCCATCTCCACTGCGAACCTCGTCTCCGAGTGCTCTGGCCGACGCGCCGCCGCCACCGATGCCGATCCGGTCGTGACGCCCCCAGCGAGCTTCACGTTGCCTGGCGGAGCGCTCGGGACTCCACCAACGCCTGCAGGGTGGCCGCCAGGGCACCCTGACGCAGGTCGGACTTGTCGAAGTAGACGTCCACTCCGACCCGGCGGGCCCGGGCTTGGACATCGGGGCCGGCCACCGCCGA
>JBOHSD010000051.1:0-4605 GCA_050733075.1 Gemmatimonadales bacterium | reverse complement strand
CGCCCGCGTCGGCGAACAGCGGGGTGTCCTCGCTGCGCAGCAGCAGCATGTCGAGCATCTTGTAATTGGTGAGCAGGATGTCCGGCGGGTTCCTGCGCAGGGCGTACTTGTCGGCGATGACCGAGGGCTCGGTCATCGCCACGCCACCGTCGGAGTCGCCGGTGTACAGCCCGACGGTGACGTCGCCGAGCTCGCCGTGCTGATGGACGAGCTTGGCGACGCGCCGCGCCTGGTCGTTGGCCAGCGCGTTCATCGGGTAGAGGACCAGCGCCTTGATCCCTCGCTGCCCGGCGCGGCGCTGGCGGCGGCAGTGGTCGAGCAGCGGGACGAGGAAGCTCTCGGTCTTGCCGGAGCCCGTCCCGGTGGTGACCAGCGTGGGCTGGGGCGTGCGGTCCCGGGAGGCCAGCCGCACCCAGGCCTGCGCCTGATGACGGTGTGGCCGAAACCCACGGGGCGACCAGTCGAGATGATGTCGCCAGCTCTCATCGGCGGGCCGGAACGGGAGCTGGAGCCGGATGAAAGGACCGCGGAACACGCCGTGCTCGGGATCGGCGACGAAGCGCTCCAACTCTGCGCGGACGTCGTCATCGCCGAGGGCGAACGTGGTGCCCAAGAAACTCGTCAAGGACGCCCGCAGGTCCTCAGCGACCAGCGACGGCAACACCTGGGCCTCCCCTTCCCTCGATCGTGAACGGCTTACTCTGGCATCCTCACCGTTTCGATGTCACTCTCGCGAAGGGAGGCGTGGCGATGCGTGCTGATGTGGCCTATCTCGACGCGCCCGTCATGGCCCTGGGCGAGGCGGCCCGCCAGCTCGGTATTCCCACCTCGACGCTCAAACATTGGCTCGACGGGCACCATGTCGGGGAGCGGTTCTATCTCCTCCGGTGCTGCGATCCGAACCGTCCCCGCGAGGGGACGTGACCTGGGGCGAGATGGTTGAGGCCGACTATCTGCGCGCCTACCGATCGAAGGGTGTGTCGCTGCAACGATTGCGTCCGTTCATCGCGGAGTGCCGGGAACGCTTCGGCCTACGTTACCCGCTCGCACTGCTGCGTCCCTTCACCGACGGACGCCGGCTCCTGCTCGAGGCGCAGACCGAGGCGGGGCTGACGGGTGAGCGCGGGTGATTGACGAGCTCGCCTCCGGCCAGCTGGAGCTACATTGGCGGGCCGTCACGTACGAGGTCGGTGAGGACACCCGCGAGATCGCCGAGATGTTCCGGCTGGACGTCCACGACGTTCTCGCGGCGCTTCGCCACGAAGACAGGCTCCGGCCGCTGAAGATCGCCTGACCACGCTCGGCCTCGCCCGCTGGTACGTCGACGCCGACACCCACGACACCAGCACCGAGCTCGAGCGAGCCGAGCTGGTTGACGAGCCCGTGGATGCCGATCCGATGGTCTCGCTGTCGCTGCGGTTGCCGAAGTCACTGCTGGACTGGGTGTGCACCCAAGCCCGCACCGAGCACACCAAGCCGACCCAGCTGATCCGCCGCTGGATCGAAGAACGCCACCACAGCGGGGAGCCATCACTGGAGGAGCGGGATGCCCGCCCGTGGTTCACGCTGGACCGGCGACTGCATCAAGATCTGTGGCATGCAGTACGGCTCGAGGAGTTCGCTCGCGCCAACGTGGGCGGCGAAGCACGTGCGTGCGGCCTCTGCTGCTGACTCGTACCGCTCGGCGGCAGAAGAGTGCGCTGGAGCACGGTCGCACATCGCCTGCGAGATGACCGGCACCGAGCGCCGCGCCGTCCGGCGGTAGGGGGAGTCGAGTCGTGGTCGACCAGACGAGCTGGTCTCCCAAGCGTTGCCACCGCTGGTAGTATCCTGTTATGAGCACGGTGTCCCACGGAGGGAGCGGTGTCGGCTCCGATTTCCCCGAGCCGGATGTGCGAGCCACGCTTGAGCTTGTGCGGAGGTTGACGGCTCTGCACGACGTGGGCAAGACAGCGTTCGAGTTTCAGAAGCTGCTCGCAACTGAGTACCCCTCCGCTGGCACGGCCGGAGACCCGGTGCCTCTGGCGAGGGCACGCAAGGTTAGCGTCTCCTTGCCCGAACAGCTCACCGCTGCCGTCCAGCAGCGGGTGGGCAAGGGCGAGTTCAGTCACTACGTGGCGGAGGCTGTTGCTCGGCAGCTAGAACTTGATCTCCTTGCCGAGTTGAGTGACGTGCTCGCTGACGAGCATGGACCGGTTCCGGAGGAGTATCTGGCGCAGGCCGCAGCGGCATGGCCGGACGCCAAGTAGCGGCCGGGGGCACGCTGGTTCTGGACAGCGAGGGGCTGTCTAAGCTTGCCGCAGGCGAGTCGCAGGTGCGTGCCCACTTGGACACGGCACGCCTACGCAGGGCCCGAGTCGTCGTCAGCGCGATCACGCTGGTGGAGGTGCTTCGGGGTGGCCCTCGTGACGCATCCGTGCACCGCGTGCTCTCCCGGATTGTGACCGTGCCTGTCACTTCCGAGCTCGCACGCGCGGCTGGCGAACTGCTGGGCGTCACAGGCTTGTCCGGTCATCGGTGCGCGATCGACTCCGTAGTGGCTGCCACGGCACTGGTCATGCCTCGTCCGGTCGTACTACTGACAAGCGACCTTGATGATTTGAGTCGTCTCGTCGAGGAGCCCGGCTGTCCCAAGGAACAGCGAGTAGTTGTGATCCACGTATGAGCGGACATGAGCGCACTGTGCGGCAAATGAGAGTGTCTGTTCGGCGCTCCGACAGATGTCGCAGTGAGCCTTTGGCCATGGGCGGCCTACCCGACACGTGAACTGTTCGGACGAGGATCTACGCGCTGGCGCTGTCGCCTGCGGTCGCTGCGTAGGTGATGGTGTTGCCGTCGGGGTCGCGGACGACGGTTCGCCGCATCCCGTTGACGGCTTCGACCTGCCCGGCGGCGATACCGCGGCCGGCGAGCTCAGCAATCCTCGCGTCCCAGTCGTCCACCAGCACGGTGAGCAGCGCGTTGCCAGCGCGGACCGGGTCGGCCACGACGTAGACCCAGCAGAGATCTCCGGCCAGCCGCCACGCCGCCTCGGTATCGTGCGGCACCAGATCCGGCTGGCCACCGAACAATCGTTCATACCAGGCCCGCGCCACTACGAAATCAGCAACCGGAACACCAGCAAAGACATGGTTTGAGCTTGACCCCTCGGCACGGACACCTGACCTGAGGTGGCTGCGGCCACCGGGAAGGATGTCGTCGTGCCCGCACCTCACCCTCCTGAGTTCCGTCGTCGAGCGGTCGAGCTGGCTCGTCTGGGCGAGCAATCGATCGCTGCGCTGGCCAAGCAGCTCTCGATCAGCGAATCCTGCTTGAGGAACTGGATGGCCCAGGCCGATGCTGATGAGTCCGGCAGCGATGCGCGGCTGACGAGTGCAGAAAAGTGTGAGCTCGCTCAGTTGCGTCGGGACAAGCGGCGCCTGGAGATGGAGAATGAGATCCTGAAGCGGGCGGCCGCGTATTTCGCCCGGGAGAACGTTCTCCCAAATTAACGTATCGGCTGGTCCGTGAGCTCGCCGACGACTCTGATGCCGAGATTGATGTCGCGGTGGCCTGCCGAATCCTGGGGGTATCGAGATCGGGCTACTACGACTGGCTCAGCCGACCGCCCTCGGCCCGGGAAGAGGCGAATATTTTGTTGCTCAAACACATCAAGGAGGTGCACGAAGACTCCCGTGAAACCTACGGTTGGCCCCGAATCCATGCCGCACTGACCCTGGGCAACGGGTTGGTCGTCAACCACAAGCGGGTCGCGCGGCTCATGCGCCAGGCGGGCATCCAAGGCCTCTACCGGCGCCGATACCGCCGGGGTCCCACTGGGCCGGCTACTGAGCAGGACCTGGTCCAGCGGAACTTCACCGTGTCCAGCGTCGACCGGCTGTGGCTGACCGATATCACCGAGCACCCCACGAACGAAGGGAAACTGTACTGCGCGGCCGTGATGGACGCGTGTTCGCGACGTATCATCGGATGGTCGATCGCGGGGCACATGCGTACCGAACTCGTCATCGACGCCCTCGGGATGGCCACACTCCGACGGCGCCCTGATAATGACTCCACGATCCTGCACAGCGATCATGGTACACAATACACGTCCTGGGCGTTCGGGAAACGGCTCCGCGCTGCCGGGCTGCTCCCGTCGATGGGCACGGTCGGGGATTGCTACGACAACGCGATGATGGAATCCTTCTGGAACACCCTGCACCTGGAGGTGCTCGACACCAGGACCTGGGAAACGCGCGCCGAGCTTGCCAACGCCATCTTCGAGTGGATAGAATGTTGGTACAATCCGAAAAGGCGGCACTCTGGTATCGGAATGCTCAGCCCGGTCGAGTTCGAAGCGCTCCACCCGCCCCAAACGTCCACACAGGATGATCACTGACCCCACACCGTGGGTGTCCGTGCTAGGGGGTCA
The DNA here is from genome assembly GCA_050733075.1 of Gemmatimonadales bacterium. Taxonomy (GTDB): domain Bacteria; phylum Gemmatimonadota; class Gemmatimonadetes; order Gemmatimonadales; family GWC2-71-9; genus CAVVWJ01. The sequence continues at coordinate 191 of JBOHSD010000051.1, read as the reverse complement.
AGCTCAACAGGCCAGCAGCATCCACACGCCCCCACCGGCCACAACATCACAAACCACCCAAGAATGAAGGTAATCAGTCGTTGGCGACTTCGAGGCGGGGGAACACGGGGCTGGGGTTGGCGACTGTGGGGCCGTCATTGCCGCATTGCTCGGCGATGCGACCGGCGAGCAGCGGCAGGAACGGCTGGAGT
>JBOHSD010000050.1:0-4767 GCA_050733075.1 Gemmatimonadales bacterium | reverse complement strand
GATCTGATCCGGCGTGTGCCTTCTTCTCGGCATCGTGATGATCCTCCTTCACCCACACATTGTGGGCAACGGACTCTCACCACAGATGGACCAATCTCAGGGGGTCAGGCCACGATGAGTGAAACTCGCCGCCCCAGATCACCTGATATGCACGTGATCTGGCGGGGTTTGCCCTACGGCGATCATTCCTAACGTTCCCGCCTGAATTCGCCCTCAGGAGGTATTCGCGCACATTCACCCTGCTCCGCTGCCTCCTCAAGGAGACCCTCACGTCCAATCTCCTAGATAACGGAAGAGGAGCGCCGATTGCCGCTTAGCGCGCTTGGCCAGTGCGGTGATGCTGCGTCGTTATGTGCGCCTGGTCGCTCACGCCGAGGGATACCAGATCCGTCGTTCTGTCGCGTCTCCTCGGCAGGGCGTCGGCTCGCCGGGTAGAGCCCGCAAGAGTCTACACGTGCTCAGGTCGCAGGAGGGGAATCGTCAGCGTGTATGGCTCACATTCGATGTGCTGGCGCTGGCCTGGCAGGTAGCCGGCGGTGCAGTCGATGAGTTCGCGGATGATGTCGGCGTGGCCGGCATGCCGTGCGGTCTCTTCGATCATGTGTGTGAGAGCACAACGTAAGGCGACGGAGTCGCCGGTCCAGGCGGTGCCCACCGACTGCATCCAGGTCGGGCTCGCTGATCGATCGGTCCGCGGTTGCTACCCGCGGTTGGATAAAGGGGTAGCGGTCAACTGAGGTTCACCCCGGAAGGGTCCAGTCATAGGCGCTGATACCAAGGTCTGCTGCGAAGTCGGCCCACGTCCGGATCCGCTGAGCCTCGGGGCCAGGGGGAAGCGCCCAGTACAAGATGCGACGGTTGTGCTCATACAGCCCAGTGGCGGGACCTAACTGCGCTGCCAGCACGCCGTTGCCCGCCAGCTGGCTCCAGGCCCGCGTCAGGAACGCTGTAACCGAGTATCGACGAGGTCCCTGGATCACATGGCCCCACCAGTCGATCATTTCCCTGTACGCGGTGGGGCACAGCTCCTTGTACCGATGCTCGACGATGCCGTGCTCCAGCCAGGGCTCTCCCGGTGACAGGCAGAGGAAGACGTCGTCGTATACACCGAGCCCGGCGCCGATCCCGCGGGGGCCGGCCTTGGCAGAGATCCTGTGGCGCTGGCGCTCTGGCATCGGTCAGCTGATTCGTGTCGGAAGCTGATCGAGAGCGGTGCGGAGGAAGGCGTCGCGGCGTTCGGTGACGGCCGCTGCGTCCAGCGGGCTACGGTCGCCGGCGAACCCCGGCCAGCCGTGCATCACGGTCGGCGTGTTAAGCGCGGCGACGGCATCCCAGTAGGGCACCGCGATCGCTGCCCGGCCAGCCCTCCAACACCAGCCCTCCAACACATGGGCCGGCGCGTCCTGGCCGTACTGAAGGGCCATCTGCATCCGAAGGCTGCCGAGATCGACTCCCGGGTCACCAACCCCGGCCGTCTTCCAGTCGATCAGCGCGACACAACGGTCGCCCTCCCACAGCATGTTGCCGCCCCAGACGTCGCCATGCACGAACACCGACGCGGCCGCGGGCACCCCATGCGACCTGACCCGCTCGTCGGCCTGCTGCAGTAAAGGTGTGGTCGGCATCCAGCCCCGCCGCCGTTCGGCGGCGCGGTCGTCGACGGCAATGGGCCGGGGCCGGTGCGGCAGGTCGGCCTGAGGCTCCATGCTGAGGGCGTTGACCCTGGCAATGGCGGCTCCCGCTTCCCGGAGCCGGGCGACCGAAACCGTCGGCGGGAGATCGGCGCTGCCGGACAGGAAAGCCTCCAGGGTGGCGACGGCTCCGCTGGCCCTCCCGTCGAGATCGGCGGCGATCAGCCGCGGCGCGGCCAGGCCATGGGTCTCGGCCAGCCGAAGGGCTCGGGCGTTCGTGATCACCATGCCGTCGTCGATCCAGCGCGGGACGGGGACCTTCAAGATCACGTCCGTGGCCCGGGCCGCCGGTCCTTCGATTCTCAGGCGAAACGTGCCAGAACCGCGGTGGTCGCTGCGGGAGGCGTTCTCGGCCGAAACGACGCGCGTCCCGTCGACAGCGCTGGCGGCCCAGCGCAGCACCTGGTCATTTGGCATCTTTGCTGGGTACGCTTTTGCCATCTGATCACGGTGCCGCGCGTAGCTGACTTCCTAACACACAGATCCCGAACGAGTTCGACACGACCGGAAGCTCGTCGAAGCACGGTAGTTGGGTCACGAGCACACATTCCAGCAGGTCGCTCTCGCAGTCGCGGGTCGAGGCAATCTTGGCCTCGTGTCGGACCGCGCCCGATTGGGCGTTCGGCGCAACCGGAGCACGCCCAGAACGCGCGCGCCCCGAACATCGGGTCCGCGACCAGCGAGGGGCGAGCAGAACGGCACATCGGCGTGTGGTGCACGGCCGTTGGTCCCACATGAACCTGCAACGTGAGCAGAGATCCTGGGCTGGACCGATGTGTGTCCGTCACGCCGACCCGTTCAATACTCTGCGGATGTGAGACTCCTGGGCGAGCAGCCAATCAGCTTTGAGGTCGACGGTCAGCCTGCTCACGCTCCGATGATCGATGCCCGGGTGGACGGGGTCGAAACCTGTTTCATTGTGGACACAGGTTCGACCGATCATGTCTGGACACGACATTTCGTCGGCCAACTCGACATTGAGTCTCTTCCCACCGAGCCCGGTATCGACCACGCCGGCGCCTCTACTCCAACTTGGACAGTTGGGAAGGCCACAGTCGAAATCGCCGACGTGGCTCTAACTATCAACAACGTGGTAGCCATCGACGGACCACCACAGTTCGAGGCTTGGAAAGTTGGTGGATTCCTCAGTCCGCAGGGCTTGAGCTCCGACTACTGGGTAGTGATTGATTTTGTGGCTGATCGACTCTCCCTCATCGACGCTGATCCGTTATCCAGCTCGACTTGGATCGATGAGGCTTTTCCCGACCTGAAGCATCTTGTTCTAGAGCGGAAATCGAGAGACCTCCTTGTCGTCGACTCATCCCTAGAACCTCAGGCTCCAGTGGCGACCATGTTGAACACAGGCACCGAAGAAACCGAGTTCGCCATTCACGCAGTTCCTCATCTTCTGGGTGACCACGACATCCGTGGACGCGGCGCAAGCGGTGCAGAAGTGAGCGGGCGGGTCGTATCAGGTCAGGTGCTCAGGGTTGGCGAAACACGTTTCAAGCTCCCGGCGCTGCTCATCAGAGAAGAGATGCCGGGGCCACCCGGGATGATCGGCATGGATCTTCTCAAAAGCACCGTGTTAGCGATCAGCCCCGAACCGAGTGATCCTGTGCACTGGCTGATCTGAGCGAGCGCAGCGGCGCACCAGATCAACAGTTCTGCGCTAGTAACGCCCCCTGGGCCAGCTAGCGCATAGCGGCACGTATGGGGCGCCTATTCGCTGGGTTCCCATGCACTAAGCCACGCCACCGCGTCGTCATGCGCTAGGTAAGTCTCAACGTGCATCCACAGCCCGGCTTCGCTCCACTCGATGAAGGTGAGACCCGCCTCGTTGGTCGCAGAACATCCTGCGTTCCCGCGGATCTGGAGTGCGGCCCACGTCGGTGTGCCCTCGCCCCGGTCCAGTGCGGCGATGCGACGGTCGCAGGCCACCACGTGGTCCGAATCCGACGGGTAGGCCTCGATGCTCAGTGAGGGGCGGTCGGCTGTGGGCTGGGTGATCGTCAGTTGCACGACATCATCGCCCAACGCGGTCCGGAAGACGGTGACTGCTGCCTCGCTCTCGGCTTCGGCCGGCGGTCCGGTCGGAAGCAGAGCCCTGACGGCGCTCTGGTCGAGGCACGCGAGAGCTTCAGCGGAGATAGTGTCGACTGGCTGCCAGGTTGCAGTGCATACCCGCAGTGGAGCCATGGTGCCCATGGAGGACTGATCCACCGGTTCCGTCTCCGCTGGTGAGGACACAGAGGTGCAGCCGGCGATGACGAGACACGTGACCCCGACCAGAGTCCACCGCAACTGTTAGCACCTCCGATCCCTTCTTTAGACGATTCTCGGGACGCCTACGTTCCCCAATCGAGATCACCCGATCCCGGCGCGTAACGCCCCAGTCGCCGACCGCACGATATCGGCACTTCTTGGGCGGGTTTCCTAGTCAGGTAACAGGCGCTGCCCTGGGCCAGGGGTGCGTGAATGTTCCTGGAGGGCTTGGCGACATCGTGAGCCTGACAACGGGTGGGCGCCGTTCCGCCTGAGCCCCTCTCGGGTGGCATTCCCGCACATTCACCCTGCTCCGCTGCCTCCGCAAGGAGACTCTCACGTCCAATCTCCCAGATAACGAAAGAGGAGCGCCGATTGCCGGTTCTGCTCGGAACGGAGTGCGCGATATCGGGCTTGTATCAATAGGGGCACCCACCCTCATGGGATGGTGATCACGTAGGGTGACCTTGTCAACGGCCAAGTTGCGGTCCCCGCTGGTGGCCAACTGAAAGTCCCCACCCCTCGGGGCTGATCAACGGTTCTTCGGGCTACCACCTCCTCTTGCTCTCGCCTGGCGCATCCTGAACGATTCGCCGTTGGTGACCACCGAGGGAACGCAAACGGTCATTGCTTGACACTGCCTCCTCGGGGTCGTTGCGACCTCGTGGTGATCGGGGCCTCGATCGGCGACCGAGGGCTTGCGTGTCGGCGTTGGTGTCGTCGGGTTGGTCGTCGAGGGGGATGCGAAGGCGGATCTCGACGTTCCAGCCGGCGACGCGCACCTCGTCGATGACGAGGCGGATCAGCTTCT
>JBOHSD010000049.1:0-5547 GCA_050733075.1 Gemmatimonadales bacterium | reverse complement strand
CATCCAGGCGTCGCGTCGAGCCCGCGGGCCGGATGGCAGCCGGCTCCAGCGCCGCGTGGACGAGCGCCGCCTCCACGGCCGCCGCGGAGGGATAGCGGCTCTCCGGGTTCTTGCTCAGCAGCGTGAGGATGACCTCCTCGACGGGAGGCGGGATCTCCGCTCGCACGGCCGACGGCGCGGCCGGCTCCTCATGCACGATGGCGTGAGCGATGGCGACGTCACGCTCGCCCCGGAACGGCTGCCGGCCGGTGAGCATCTCGTAGAGCACCACGCCGAGCGCCCAGAGGTCGGCCCGCCCGTCGACTGGATCGTCCCGGATCTGCTCCGGGGCCATGTACGCCGCCGTGCCCAGCATTGTGCCCGGGCCGGTGACGCTGTGGTCCCGCGCCTTCGCCAGACCGAAGTCCAGGATCTTCACCGGGCCGTCCGGGAGCAGCATCACGTTGCCCGGCTTGAGATCGCGATGCACGATGCCGGCCTGGTGCGCCGCGGCCAAGCCCTGGGCCATCTGCCGGGCGATCGCGAGCGCGTCGGGGATGCTCAGGCGGCCCTCGCGGGCCAGCCGGGCCTTGAGCGTTTCCCCCCGGTACAGCGCCATCGCCAGGAAGAGCAGTCCGTCCTCGCTCTCGCCCGCCTCGTACACGCTGCACAGGTTGGGATGGTCCAGCGCCCCGGCGGCGCGGGCCTCCTGGAGAAAGCGCTGCTTCGTCGAGGAGTCGAGCCGGCGGTCCGGCAGTGGCAATTTGAGCGCGACCGCGCGGCCCAGCCGGGTATCCTCTGCGGCGTACACCACTCCCATCCCTCCCGATCCGAGCGGGACCAGCACGCGGAAGTGAGACAGGGTTCGCCCGGTCAGGCCCAGAGGATCGTCCCGGCTTCGGTCGGGCGCCGCCTCCTCCCCAGGCTGGGACGCAGGCACGGGCAAGCCGAACATCCTGCCGGCCAGCCGCTCCTCCGCCCCGGGGTCGGCCTCGAGCAGTGCCTCCACCGCGAGCCGCAGGTCGGGGTCGGTCGCGCCCAGCGTGGCCAGCCGGCCGGCCCGCGCAGCCGGCTCCAGCTCGACCACGTCGTCGAACACCGCGCGGACCACCCGCCAGCGCTGGGAATCCATAGACCCGCTCACCTCAACGTGGGGCCGCCGCCCAGCTCGTGCGCGAGCCAGGCACGCGCGGAGCGGAGCTCCCGCTTCACCGTGGCCAGGGACACGTCCAGGGCGCTCGCCGTCTCCTCCAGTGACAGCCCGCCGAAATAACGTTGCTCCAGGATCCGGCTCTGCCGTTCGTCCATCGCCTCGAGTCGCTTCAGCGCCTCGTCGAGGTCGGTGAAGGCGTCCAGATCCGATTGCGGGATCCGCAGCATCGGGTCGAGATCCGGGGACGGCATGCCACCGCCCCGCTTCGCCGCCTTCCGCGCGCGGCCGTGATCGATCAGGAGATTGCGCATGACCCGCGAGGTCAGGGCGAGGAAGTGGCTGCGATCCCGCAGGCTCGGGTTCGGGCTGTCCACCAGCCGCAGATACACCTCATGGACCAGCCCGGTGGTGTCGAGGGAGCATTCTCCCCCCTCGGCGCACAGCCGGTGATGGGCGAGCTGGCGCAGCCGGTCGTATACCATCGGGATGAGCTGATCGAGAGCCTGCTGGTCGCCCGCGCACCAGCGACGGACGAGTCCACTGATCTCGGAAGGGGCGGAGGACACAGCGCCCCTCAGCGCCGGGGAATGCGATGCGAACCGATCATGAAGAGGCCGGTCCCTCTACTATAACCCGCGCCGCCGCAACCGGATAGGCCGGTCGCCGCGGGCCGGCTGGCGGACTGCCCCCGGTGACGCCGCCGGATCTCCTGAGCCGGTTCGCCTCCGGATTCCGCGCTTCTGGGTGTAGGCCAATCGAACAAATCAGCCCGAGGAGGCGAATCATGCGGCCACTCCGTGGAGGTGAACGATGACGCATACCCGCCTTGCCATACTCCTGCTCGTACCGTTGCTCGGAGCCGCGTGCGCGCAGAGCGAACCAACCGCGGTCGATTCGGACGCACCCCAGGCCGGATCCCCCGCGCCCGCGTCGTACGGGGCGAGCGTGGAGCTCGAGGAGTTCTCCTTCCCCGTACACTTCTTCGTTCCGGTGGCGTGCCTGAACGGCTCGGTTCTCGTCAGCGGAACAGTCTACGGCCGGGACCGGATCGTGACGAGACCGGATGGGTCGGTCCACGTCCAGGAGAAGCTGGATGTGTCGGACGTGACGATCGCGCTGGGCGATCAGCTGTGGACGGCCGGGCCGAACGCCTCCGAGATGTTCCTCCTGAACTTCGCGGCTGATGGGAGCGTCCGTCAGATCGAACACCTGGGTGTCGTGATCTTCCGGGCCGAAGACGGCCGCCCGGAGCTACGGCTCGTCCATCAGATACACCACGTGCGCCTGCCCAGCGGGGAGATTCAGCTGAACCACCAGATCTTTGGTATCCGCTGCATCGCGCCCGATGCCTGAAGCCATTCGAGCGGGGCTTCTCCCCACAGGTATGACCTTTCCCGGAGGTAACATGGCTGGCAATTCGACATACGCGTTCGCGATGGCATGCGCGGGCATCATCGTGACTGGATGCACCGAGCCCGCGTTCGATTCCCTCGCACCGGCGGACCAGCCCACCGCCACCGTGGCCAAGCCAGGCGACCCCGGCGCCGCCTCCGACCGCATACTCTATCAGGTGCGGCTGGGAGCCCTGGGCGATTCGCGCTCCCACGGCGTGATGCTGATCGAGATCGTCGGGGGGCACCTCACCGTGTCGGTGCACGCGGCCGGTCTCGAGCCGTTGCAGCATATCCCACAGCATATCCACCTGAACCCGACCTGCGATCCCGGCGGTGGCATCCTCCTCAATCTGGACGCGAACCTCAGCGTTCCGATCGAAGGCCCCGGGGTCGGCACGGCCTATCCGGTGGCGAATGCCGGCGGAGTCGTGAACTACTACGCCAGCCGGTCGCTCAGCGACCTGCTCCAGGCCGTCAACACGCACCTGGGGTTGGGGCTCACTTCAGTCGAGGCGCTGCTGGCCTGGCTGGACCTGGATAACCGGAACGCGCACATGCACGTCGCGTTCGGCCCGCCGTTTCCGGCGGTCAACTGCGGCGACATCGAACGGCTCAACTGAAGCGACGGCGCGCTATCGCGTCGTCGTCTTTTGCAGATCGTCCGCCGGGTTGACCCAGGTAGTCCCGAACGGACCCGTGGTCCGCACCTCGATCACGGTCAGCCCCCTGGTCCGCGCGTAGTGCGGCTCCTCGGCGGCCACGTTGGCCTGCTCGCCGGCGGCGAGGGGCTCGAGCTTGCTGTCGTCCCACTCCCTCCCCCGACCCATCAGGAGGGTCCCCTCGAGCACCTCGATCCGCTCGCTCATCGGGTGGTAATGAGGCCGCACCTCGTAGCTGTCGGGCATCTCGAGTCGAAAGCGGAAGGCTCCGGCCTTGGCGGGGTCGCCCTCGAGCAGGGCGAAGCGGGCACCGGGGGGAAGGGCCGGCGGCCCGGGCTGCCAGTTGACCGCCCCCGCCGCCGCGTCCCCGGCCGGGAGCGCCGCGCCGGTCTCCCGGTCACCCTGGCGCTGACAACCTCCCAGGAATAGGAGCACGCAAAGAGTCGCAAGCGTGGTTCGCATGAGCGTCCCTCCGGTAGCTGGCTCGGTGAGTCCGGCCGCGCAGTCGATTGCAGCGAGAAATATGCAGGTTAAGTCAGTGAGGGCGGTGGGACTCGAACCCACGACCTAGGGATTAAAAGTCTGAACCGGCGTCGCGACTAGCCTGAGCTACGCTAATCTTGCCTATGGAGACGCGGCAAGCCGACTGCGCAAAAGTGATCAGAGGTGAGCCGCAAGAGGCACCAATGGGGCACCAACGCCCGGCAGCCTCTTAGGGCTGGTACAACAGTGAGCGGCGTCTCGCCGCGCGGGTGTTAGGCTCACGCGCGATTACCACCCATTCGCCCCGTCGCCACTCAACGATGTAGCGGTAGCCACCCATAACGTACACCTCACGGGTAAGGCTCTCGCGCAGAACGCCCCGCGCCGACAGGCTTCCAAAGCTGGGAAGGCGGCTCATTCGGCCTCCTGGCTATCGCGTATGACGCTCACGACCGCTTGCTGTGTCGCGATCATCTGGTCGAACTGTGCTCGCCACTGGGTGGGGTCTGTACTCTCCATCTTACCTCGCTCACCGTAGTAGCCCGCCGTTCGACAGACCTGACGGGCTCGCTCGTCGTGGGCGAAGCCAAAGTGCTTCGCGATCCGAGCAAACGTCCACCCGCATAGACCGTACAAGCGAGCGATGGTCATCCCTCGCCAACGCATCTCAAAGCTCTGGATCTTCCGGCCTTCGAGGGGTGGCACCTCGGACGGGGCTGGGATGGCCTCGCGCGGCAACCCCTCGGCCCACGCCGGCAACGATGCGGGAATCTCTTGGCTGTAAGGCATACGGAACTCCGACAGTTTGACGACGACTTACAACTGACGGTCCTGGGTGATAGGTGCGTGCAAGACTTGAGCGTAACCTATGGTTCCGAAAATCCGAAGACTAGGCAGACGTAGCGAATGGATTCTTCACTTAGCTGTCCTGCTCGTGCTCCTTGATCGGCGCAGCCCGGCTTCCAACCAGACTAGATAGAGTCGGTCAGCGAGTAGCCATAGCGCATCAACGCACCTTCAAACCCCTTGCGCTAGTCCCTCGGCCCGGATCATCCTTCTCGGCAGCCCCCAAGCCCAAACCGAGAAACTGATGGCCGAGAACGCTCCTGTTCTATGGGGACAGGAGCTGGGAGGAAGAGCGCCAGGCCATGGCAACCATTGAGTGTAAGTCCGCCCAGAGGGATGTACCTTCGAAATTCGTCACAGTAGACGGAATTACTGACGCTGAGGTCCTGGAGGCGCGCGCTGCCCTGGATAGGCTGCTCACGACTGAAGAACAGGTTTCGACAGCGGTTGCACGAGCCTTCGTCTCGGTCGTGACGATGTGTCCGGATGCCAACCCCAGCGATCTGTGGCAGCACGTGATTTATCGGCACCTGTTGGATTGCGGGTGGAGCGACAACAGGTGGAAACGTGTTTCAGGATTCGCACTGGAGCGAGCACTTGTCGCCATTTATGAACCGCGACTGGCGCCACATAAGTTGCGAATGCGGATTCTTGATGCTTCGGAGGCCAATGCCTTCCTAAAGCGGTTGGGCACCGATATTAGAGCCACCAAGGTGGATTTGTTCTTGGAAGGCATGATACCCGACAAGGAAGGAAGCGAATCGTGGCGGATATTTGGGGCTGCGCACGTCAAATCGAGCATTGCGGAACGCATTCAGGATGACGTGCCCGCAAGCCGAGTATTCATGGACAATGGACTTACTTCGGTAGCGCTGACGATGGACTCGAAGAGCTACCCGCCTCCGCATGGGGAGTGTGTCAACTACGGTGAACTCGGCGGTCGATCGCTTGGCGTTGAGAAAGAGCGTCTGAAGCGCGGATATGTGGAGAACGCCGGTCAATTTAGCGGGCTGTTCTCTTTCAACCTTCGGAC
>JBOHSD010000048.1:0-5627 GCA_050733075.1 Gemmatimonadales bacterium | reverse complement strand
GGGACTCGGTTCGGGACTCGGTTCGGGGCTGGGTTCGGGGCTGGGTTCGGGACTCGGTTCGGGACTGGGTTCGGGGCTGGGTTCGGGACTCGGTTCGGGACTCGGTTCGGGACTCGGTTCGGGGCTGGGTTCGGGGCTGGGTTCGGGACTCGGCTCGGCACTGGGTTCGGGGGCAGCTTCGGGGCTGGGTTCGGGGGCAGCTTCGGGACTGGGTTCGGCACTCGGCTCGGGGCCAGGTTCGGGACCCGGTTCGGGGCCGGGAGCGAGGATAGGAGCGGCCCCTGTGGTGTCTGCTGTGGGCAAGGGCTGAGGTGCTTGCTGGTTCTGTGTGGCACGGGGCGTTGTGCTTGGTGGGCCGGCTCCGGGTCCCGCAGCATTACTCCCATCGTTGATCAGAGTGGCCACCAGCATGACGCCAACCACCAGTAGCGAGACCGCCGCGACGGCGATGGCGGCCGCCGAGCTCCGTGGCCGTGTGACGTCCTCGGTCGGCGGCCACGGGGCCGAAGCTCCCCCCACTGGGGCCACCGCAGTGAAACCGCCGGTTCTCGAGGGCTGCGGCGCTGTGGCGGATGGACCTGGAGTTAACAAAGGGGGAACGTCGGCGGTCACGAGACCGTTGGTCATGGGGGTCCTGGAGGCCGTGGGAACCACGAGGGGCGTGCGAACCGCGGCGGCCCTGGCGAGTTCTTCCCGAGCCTGCTGCATGGTGGGTCGCCGGGACACGTCGCGCTCGAGCAGCCGAGCCAGCACGGGGGTGAGCGGACCGGACTTCCTCGGCGGGGCGATCTCGCTGTTGACAATGCGGAAGAGCAGGGCGAGGGGGTTGTCGTCGAGCCCGAAGGGCGGAGCCCCCTCGACCGCGGCATAGAGGGTGGAACCCAGGGAGAACACGTCCGCCGGGAAGCCGGCCTGCTGGCCCCGGGCGACTTCCGGGGCGAGGTAGGCGGGGGTGCCAGCCACGATCCCCGTGGCGGTCACGGTGCCGTCTCCGACCGCGCGGGAGATGCCGAAGTCGGTGATCTTCGCGGTTCCCTCGTCGGCGAGGAGCACGTTGCCCGGCTTGATGTCGCGGTGCACGATTCCCGCCTCATGGGCGGCGGCCAGGGCGGCGGCGATCTGGCTGCCGATCCTGGCCACCTCCGCTGGGGGCAGCGGGCCCCGCTCGGCCAGCACGGTGGACAGGCTCTCGGAGTGCAGGTACTCCATGATCAGGTACGGCTTGCCCCCATGCTCGGCCACGTTGTAGACGGCGATCGCATGGGGGTGGTGTAACCGCGCGGTGATGCGCCCCTCCCGCATCGCCCGGCGGTTGGCCTCCTCGGCCTCGACCTCACTCATGCCGGGGTGCAGCAGCAACTGCTTGACCGCCACGATGCGGTGCAGGCGCTCGTCCTGCGCCTTCCAGACCACGCCCATCGCGCCAGTGCCCACCTGCGAGACCAGCCGGTAGCGCCCGGCAAGCAACTCGCCCTCGTCGATCACAACGCATCCTCCTGGCAGTGGATATGCGCGGCGCTTCGCTTGCCGTGGTGGCCCTTGGTAACTACTTCACTACCCTTTTGAGCTTGACGGTAAACCTGCCAAGTGACGCGCGCGGTGCAGCTGCTTCGCCGAGGGGAAGAGGTACCTGTCGTGGTCGCCACGGGCTTCCCGGGCCGATCCTGAGCCTTACCTTGGGTCACGCAAGGGTTCGACCGGCCACATCCGCCGAAGCGAAAGCGGTGAGGTGGGATGGATCAGCCGATCGTGCGTCTTGTTCTCGACCTACACCCGCGAGGGCGGGTCTGGTTCCAATGACGACGGTGGCGTCGCGCTCGTCGGAACTGGCCACCCGCGGGATCAGCCCGTTGCGGGCGAGCGTGTCGACGGTCTGCGGCCCCTGGCGCTGGCTCGTCTCGACCAGCAGGTGGCCGCCCGGTGCCAGCCATTGTGGCGCCGCGGCGGCCACCCGCCGCAGGACGTCAAGCCCGTCCGCGCCGCCGTCGAGCGCCACCCGCGGCTCGTGGACGCGGGCCTCCGGGGGCAGCAGCCCGACCGCCTCGGTGGGCACGTAGGGCGCGTTGGCGACCAGGACGTCGACGCGGCCCCGCAGCGTAGCGGGCAGCGGCTCGTAGAGGTCCCCCTCGTACACCTGACCACCGGCGGCGGCGACGTTACGGCGGGCGCACCGCACCGCGGCCGGGTCGATGTCCACGGCGTACAACTCGACCCGGTCCAGGACCGCGACCAGCGCGGCGCCCACCGCGCCCGAACCGCAGCACAGGTCAACGACGACAGCTCGGGGCCGGGCGAAGCCCTGACCGGCGGGGCCGGCGGCCTGCGGGGCGAGGGTCGCGGCCTGGCGTACGAGGAACTCGGTGCGGCGGCGAGGTACGAAGACTCCGGGGTCCACGGCGATCCGCAGGCCGCAGAACTGCGCCCAGCCCAGGACGTGTTCGAGGGGCACGCCGGCGGCTCGCCGGTCCACCATGGCGGCGAGGTCGGCGGGTGTGCGTGCCGCGCAGCTGAGCAACCGCGCCTCGTCCTCGGCGAAGACACAGCCGACGGCCCGAAGCCTGATGACGATGACGGATCGAGGGCGAGATGACGGGGAAGCCGACATGAGAGCCTTTCGGGATGCCGAAGGGGCGCTCCCTCGTCTCACCTATGCCGGGTGGACCGCACGGCCGTGAGGTGAGAGCATCCGGCCTGATCTGGCGGTAATGGGTCTCACCTCCTCGTACGTCCACTGCTGGAGACGGCAACACTACCTGAGCCGGATCGCGGCGTGCGCAGCGGAACCTGGGGAGTTGGGCGTCGCTCTTGGGTCTTGAGCAGGAAGATGCGGCATAACGATCATCAGGGCGGCACAGTCCGTGGCTATCGCCCAGGAGAAGCTAGCCGACCTGGTGCGGAGGAGCACTGGATTCCAGCGCTTCATCGCCGCTCAGCAGGAGTAGACCAACCGATAGGTGTCTCAACACGGTGGGGTGCCGGCCGGGTACACAGGGGGAGCCGAGCGGGGAACTCACCGTGAGGAACTTCAGGATGCCGTCCGGCGACCCTGCAGGATGACCACCGCCTTGTTCACCGAGTTGCCGAGCGGGTCGAGGGAGATCCAGCCGTCGCTCCGGGCACGGCATCTGCACCGTGCAGACCAGGGGCGACGTCAAGATCACTTATTGTGTTGAGCTCGTGACGCCAGGTAGCAAGCCTGGAATGAGGCGGCGCCTGACCGCCCGCTCAGCACAGGCTTCGCCCAGGCTGGACAGCCATTCGGAGCCGAATCGCGGTGTCAGGGCCCTCGGAGGCTAGCGCAACAAGATCACCTAAGTCATGCGCTCCGGTCAGACTGCGAGGGTCTGGGGGTCGCCGAAGCAGCGCAGCGCGCGGCTCCGCCCAACCGCCGACGTGCAGTCCAGGCGCCAACCATCGAGCCGAAGACAGTGGTGCCTCTCGCGAACAGGTGAGCCGAGGAAGCTATGTGCGCAACCGATGGCTCCGCTGGTCTTTAGACCCTCTGACGCTACCGTACCGTCGGCCACGCGACCTACCATCGACTCGAACGCACGTTCGATCATCGTCAGTGAGATGCCGTGACTACTGCCACAGCCAGCGAGCAAGCCGCCGTACTCGCCCTCACCCGCGCAACGCCTGCCGAATGGTTCCGCACCGCCACAGTGATCTATGAGGTCGGAAGCGCCCTCGCAGTCCTGGATGGCCGCACGGGCCTTCTCTCCGACGTTCATCATGAGTACGCCGCACAGCTTCGATCACGGGTGCGGTCAGAGCACCTACAGGAGGCTGAGCGACTGGTAGAGCGCGCGGCCACTCACGAAGCCCGGCTCCTGACTGTCCTGGACAAGGACTATCCCGCGAATCTTCAACTGGTATACAATCGCCCTCCTTTCATATGGGTGCGGGGAAATCTCCTTCCTGATGACTTTAGGGCGATCGCGATCGTCGGGACACGGCAGGCGTCCGAGGACGGCCTTAGCAGGGCTGCTCGTCTGGCCAGCAGTCTCGCTCGCAATGGCGTAACCGTCCTATCAGGTCTCGCACGAGGCATCGACACAGCTGCCCATCGGGCGACTCTTGACGTTAAGGGCAGAACGATCGCAGTACTTGGGACGGGCATCCTTTCAAGTACGTATCCAAAAGAAAACAAGCAGCTAACCGAAGATATCGTCAAGAACGGTGCCCTGATTTCACAGTTTTGGCCCGATGCTCCTCCTCGGCGAGCACACTTTCCCATGCGGAATATCGTCATGAGCGGCATGGCCATGGGAACAGTTGTTGTTGAGGCATCCTCGACGAGTGGCGCGAAGATGCAGGCCAGGCTCGCCCTAGAGCACGGCAAGCGGCTATTCCTTCTGGAGTCACTCGTCCAGTCGCAGGACTGGGCCAAGAAGTACGCTGAGCGGCCAGGCACAACTATAGTCCGGCAGTTGGATGACGTTCTCAACGTACTAGTCAAGCTCGCTAACGAGCCTCAGCAGCTTGAACTCACCTTCTCAGACTGACGGGTAGCTGCACCCAGATATGTCCAGCGCTCATGACTACACTGATCCATGCTTAGCGATTTTTAGGCGCGTTCCCACCGTTACAGACGGCGTGTGCAGAATATGCCGTTCGGGGCCAAATATCGGCTTCGACACATGTTATAGCTGTACACGCACGATGGGACAGGTTGAGTTCCCAACCACGCAGATTATACCGATCTCATTGTATAGATTAAATGAGCAACTGTGGCACGTGTTACGCAATTATAAAGACGGTCGAGTCGAAGTGACCAGCAATCTCGGAATCATCGTTGCCGCCACTATCGCCCGGTTCACTGCCACCCACTGGTCATGCATCGGCAGATTACTGAACGGGCAGCCGACAGTAGTGACTACTGTTCCCAGCACCAGGGTGCCTCCGCGTTTAGGTGAGCATCCGCTAGCTAAGGCCGTTAAACGCAGCACCCGTCTTTCTCAACTATTTAAGCCGCTTCTCGTCCGGGGCCAGGTGCAGGCAACTCATCTCCAAGCATCGGATGATGCCTTCCGCGCTCCGACTCCCCTCTACGGGGAGAAAGTGCTATTAATTGAAGATACCTTCACTAGCGGTGCGAGGACACAGAGTGCCGCATCAGCTCTCCGTCGCGCTGGTGCTGATACAGTGGTAGTAGTGGTTGCTGGGCGCGTAATAGATCCGGACTGGAACGACAACTGTCGCGATATCTGGGAGTACGCGACAGCGGAGATATTCAACTTCGAGGAGTGCTGCATTTGCAAAGAACCCTCATAATGGTTCCTCGCCAGATCGTGTGGGTTGCGGAGAGTGTCGAGATTATGCCGGTGTGGGGTTGGTGACGGTGGGTAGGGGGAGCTTGCCGCGATGAGGTACCCGATGGTGATCATTTTGTCGGTGGTGGGGGAGCCGCGGGCGCGGGCTTTGGCCGCTTGGATCAGGGGGTTGGTTCCAGCAGCCCGTGGGAGACCCGGGTGGCGTGCCAGGCGAGGATGCCGTCGAAGTGGCGTTCGACCAGCGCGGCGAAGTCCTTGATCGGCTGTAGGCGGCAGCGTTTCGCCCCGGAGCACCAGCTGCGCAGGTATTCGGGTGCGTGGCTGGGATGCTGGTCGTGGAAGGCTTGGAAGTCC
>JBOHSD010000047.1:0-5974 GCA_050733075.1 Gemmatimonadales bacterium | reverse complement strand
AGGGATGTACGCCTCGGCCGGGCTGGCGCGGGCGGCACTCGGGTTGGGCGACGCGGCTGGTGCCCAGCGCCATGCGCGCGAGGCACTGCTCGCAGCCCAACGCCTTCGGAACCTGACCGCGGTGAGCTACGCGCTCGAGCTATGGGCGACGGCAGAGCTCCGCGACGGTCGGAACGAGCGCGCAGGGCGGCTTCTCGCGCTCGCCGAGCGCGGGTACCGGCAGGTGGGCTCTGTCCAGTGGCCCACCGAGGCTGAGCCGCACCGTCAACTCCATGCCGAGCTACAAGCCACTCTCGGCGACCGGTACGAGCGATTGCTGGCCGAGGCGCGCGACGTCGACTTTGACGAGGCGATTGCCCAACTCGCACAGTCCCAGCCATCCGCCCATTGACAACGCTGCTTTCAGGTCAAGGGTCTCAAGGCGAAGGCGCAGATCACCCGTTCCGCTCGATAACGACCAGCTGCCGGAACCGCCCAGATCGGCACATCTCGGATCGGTGCCGGCACGGCGGGTCGTCACGCGGAGTTGTGGCAGGGGTCGCCTGCACCCCCGGGTGATACCGAGGGGACGGTGGCCGTGGCACCGTCGACGTTGGCAGCGCGACCTTTACTTCAGCACCCTCCAAGCTGCGAATGAGCCGCCCGCAACAGTCGCTAATAGTCGGATACCGGGTCGTGCACGTCTTCGACCAGTCGCAGACGACCGGAGAACCGCTGCCAGATGTGGCCCCTGCCCTCGTTGACGGCGAGCTTCCCGCCCACTGGGAATCACTCGAGAAGATGATCCGGGAGGCGGGCTTCGGACTTGAGGTCGCCGATCTGGACCGGCTCGGCGAAGCCAATGGTGTCACCGACTGGCAGCGCGGGAATGTCGTCGTGCGTGCCGGCCTGCCCGAGGCGCAGCGGTTCAAGACCGGCGTCCACGAGCTGGCCCACATCAGCCTCCACGAGCCGAGCAGCGACGGCCGTCCCTCATGTCGGGGGATTGTCGAAGTGGAGGCGGAGTCGGTGGCTTACATGGTGTGCGCCGCGATCGGTGTGGACAGCACCGGCTACAGCCTTCCCTATGTGGCGTCGCCCTGTCTGTCAGGATGACGTGAGACACCTGCCCTAGCTGTTCGACTGTCAGGGCGAGCGAGGACGACATCCGACGCGACCATGGAGAACACTGCTCTTGTTGACACGCGTCCCCATGATGGGGGGGTGAGCGAGGAGAATCCTGCGGCCCGCCCTCGGAAGCGGACCTTCACCGCCGAGTAAACGCGCTCACGCTGCTCGTCGAGTCGCGTCGGGCCACTCGCACCACCCCGGACGGCGCCCTCGTGCTGCTGGCCGACCAGGACCGTGGTCGCTGGGATCGCGACTTTATCGCCGAGCGTAAAGGCCATCCGTCCGGCACTGCCTGCTGCGCAACCAGCCCGGCCCTACCAGATCCAGGCGGCGATCAGGCGCGACGCTCAACCTCGTCGACGGGCTCGACCTCGACAACTACCGGCTGTTCCATTCCATCCGCGCCGATCTGCTGCGACGCATGGGCCGCAAGGAGAGGCGGCCCTGGCTATGAGGCGGCGATCGCCCGCACCCGAGAACGACGTCGGGCGCTCACCT
The DNA here is from genome assembly GCA_050733075.1 of Gemmatimonadales bacterium. Taxonomy (GTDB): domain Bacteria; phylum Gemmatimonadota; class Gemmatimonadetes; order Gemmatimonadales; family GWC2-71-9; genus CAVVWJ01. The sequence continues at coordinate 4,366 of JBOHSD010000047.1, read as the reverse complement.
GAGCTGGACAAAGCCGCAACGCCGAGTCACGTAAGGCCGAGCACGGCCTTGTCGAACGTTCGACCCTCTTGTGATCTGACGCGGCACCAGAATCCATTTGGCCTGGAGACTTTGCCCACGTCCTCGTCATCCCAACGGTCGGTATGGGCGGAGATCGATCGCGAGGTGCGCAAGGAACCTCCTACCCCGTCCGACCATGCCCCGGTGGTGATCCACCTGAACGAGCAGGGGAACAGCGGATTGTCGCCCGCACCGACCAAAACGGTGATCCCTTAGACCTCAGAACAGAAGTATCAGGAGGAGGATGATGAGGATCAGGGTTCCCAACCCGATGTACATGTCGGCTCCTTTCCTTACGTGATGGGGACCGTGGTCTGGTCTTCAGCCGGCCGGGCCGGGATCATCCGGTCGGCATCGCGGTGATAGGTCTCCCCGGCCCGTCCTCCCAGCCAGCTGGCCAGGAACATGATCAGGATGGTGCCGATCGTTGCTATCCCGGCCTCGATCGTGATGTCCTCAGAATCCAGTTGAGAAATCCAGTCGGGCAGCCCCGCCTGGCTGAATGGGTTGAACTCCGCACCCCCGAAGATTCCGACTGCTGCGAACACGACTATGGCGAACAACATCCACACGGCCGAGGCAACGGCGGTGATCCCACCATCGATCCTCGCCATCCGTCCGGCAGCCCATCCGCCGACGAAGAACGCCAGGAAAACCGCGGCAAGCAGGACGATGTAGGCGACCACCTCGAATTCCTGAAGAACCCCATCAGGATCGAGCATGTTGAGTGAATAACCCAGTTCGCCAGCCCATACCGCCAGCAGACTCGACACGAAGACCAGCACGCCCAACGCCGTAAACATGCCGGCGATGGCCGAAGGTGTGTCCACTCCCCCAAACCGCTGCTGCATGGTGCCTGGGCTCCGTCTGGCGGTCACCCGAGTCTCCTTCGATTGCCGTTGCCGATGGATACCCCGAGTGGCGGCGGGACAAACCCAGCAGCGGTCCCTTGTGAACGGCTCCCGACACAACGAGCCGGGTCCAGGCTCAGGGTCGATCTTCAACGATTTTGTTGACTATCAACAGCACCATCAAGTAACATCGCAGGCTGGTGAGAGAAAGGAGCCGGAAGTGGCAAAGGCCATGCCAATGCTGGGTTACGAAGATGCTGGTGCTGCCATCGATTTTCTCCTCACCGCATTCCGGTTTGAGGAAACAATGCGGATGGATGGCGACGATGGATCAGTGGCTCACGCCGAGCTTTCCCTTGACGGGGCCGTCATCTCGTTGTCGACCGTCTGGAGGGAGGGCGGTTTCTCAACTCCACACGAATTGGGGGGAGTCCACAGCCAGGTGTGGTGTGAGGTCGACGACGTCGACGCCCATTACCGACAGGCCCGGGCGGCCGGAGCCGTGGTCCTGGGCGAGCCGGTCGACCAGGACTACGGATATCGGACCTACCGGGCGATCGATCCCGAAGGTCACCGCTGGTACTTCGCCGGTCCTGTGGCGTCGTGACCCTGGAGTTGGGTTCGATCCTCACCGCCTTGGCCGACGACACTCGACGGGGGGCGGTCGAAGCGCTGGGTCAGGGTCCGTTGAGCGCCGGCGAGCTGTCCAACCGGCTTGATGTCACCCCCGCCGCGCTCAGCCGCCACCTGCGGGTGCTCCGTCAGGCCGATCTGGTGAGGGTTTCGCTCGATCCAACCGACAGCCGTCGTCACGTCTATTCGGTTCAACCAGATCGTCTGGTGGGACTATCCGTGTGGGCGGAGAACGTAAGCCGCTTCTGGACCATGCAGTTGGCTTCGTACGCCAATCATGCGACCCAAGGCAGGGAAGAAATCAGGGGCAGGAATGTCGGTCGGTGAGGTGACGATCACCGCCATCGTGGCGCTCCCGATCGAGGAGGCGTTCACGGTCTTCACCGAAGGCATCGACCGCTGGTGGGTGCGGGCGACCTCGACCGATACCGTGGTCCGCTTCGAGGGCTATCGCCTGCTGGCGGCCTCGATCGATGGCGCCGAAGTACTGGCGACGGTCTCGGGGTGGGATCCGCCCAATCGGATCGAGATGGACTGGAGTGGGCCTCATTCCCAGCCGGGCGACACGGTCGGGGTCGATTTCCAGCCCGAGTCCCAGGGCACCCGGGTAACCGTGCGCCATCGTCGGTCAGGGGTAGAGCCGGGGCAAGTTATCTCGGCAATCCTCGGGCTCTGGTGGGGAGACCTCCTGAGCCGACTTCAACATCAGCACCCGCCCGCAATCCGATAGAGCAGACGCCGGCCCGCTAACCGCCCACCACTGCCGAGATGTCGACCATCCGCGCCGAATGATCCCGTTCGTTGTCGTACCAGGACACGATCTTGATCACCGTCCGGCAACAGGATCGTCGAGTCGGAATCGACAATCGAGGAGTGGGGATCGCCGATGATGTCACGGGAAACCAGGGCCTCGTCGGTGACCCTGAGTTCACCCTGCATGCGCCCCTTCCGCCGCCGCGGTCAACGCTTCCTGGACCTGTTCGATGCTGACCTGGCGCATGAGCAGGGCGGTGATGTCGGTCACCGAACCGTCTCGACCGGGACCCGGTAGGCCATCCGGTCCATCCGGCCTTCGAGCTCGGGGATCCATGGGACGGCCCGTCGCTGCCTACCTGCAACATGTCGAGGTAGACCGCTCCAGCCTGAGATCCAGTTCCTCGGGCCGGGAAATTTCCCACGGTCTGGGCAGCTCGAGGTCATCGGGATCCACCCGTTTCGCCGTCGGAAGGAGAGCCAACCGCCGCCGGCCCATCGAGCACTCGTAGACCCCGCCTACGGCGCCTCATGTGCCACGACCGGACCACCGAACGCCATCTCGGGGCTGATGCCGGCATTGGAAGGCTCCGCCTTCTCAGGCGAGGATGGATCGTCAGGCTCAGACGACCTTGATATGTCTCGTAGCAAGATCGCGGCGAGGACAGCGATGCCGACTGCCATCACCGTGCTAATGGCTACGGTGATTCGCAACCCATTGGTAAAGGCCTGGCGAGCCACGGCCAGCAGTTGAGCGGCGAGATCCTCCGGCAGCTGGCCGGCGACGTTCACGGCCGCCCCCAGAGTGTCCCGGGCCGCCTCCGCCACCTCGGTGGGGATGCCCGGCGGGAGCGCCCTGGCGACTTCGCTTCGATACACGGCCGTACCGATGCTTCCGAGGATGGCGAGACCAAGGGCACCTCCAAACTCGCCGGCGGTCTCGGAGATCCCCGATGCCGCCCCCGCCTTCTCGGGAGGAGCGGACCCGACCACCAACTCGGTGGCCAATGTGATCACCGGGGCCAGCCCCAAAGAGATGACTACCGATCCCGTCACCAGCATCGCCAGGCTGGAAGATCCGCCAACTCCCAGGAGCAACCCGAGCCCAACCGCGGCGACCAGCAGGCCGATCGTCATCACCCGCCCGGGTCGAAACCGGTTGAGGAGGCGCGGGCCCAGGGTGGAGCCGATCGTAAACCCCGCTGCCGAGGGCAATGACCAGAGTCCGGCGGTCAGAGGCGTCAGCCCCAACACCAGTTGCAGATACTGGGCGACGAAAAGGAAATACCCGACCACCACGAAGATGCTCAGGAAGTAAGTGAGTAGCGATCCACTGAAGGCGGGTATCCGGAAAAGGCGAGTATCGATCAGCGGATCCTCCAGACTCGCCTGACGTCGCACGAAAGCGATCGCGATCGCAACTCCGGCCGGGATGGTGACAACCGCCAGCCACCCAATGCCATCCTGTGCGATTTCTTTGAGGCCGAAGATCACGGCCAGCACCGCCGCCAAGGACATGCCGGCACTGCGCAGATCGAGCCGCCCCGCCTCTGGGTCCCGGTATTCGGGAAGGACGCGGGGCCCCAGCACAAGCAGAGTCGCCATCACCGGCAGGGCCAGCAGGAAGACCGATCCCCACCAGAAGTATTCGAGCATCACTCCTCCAGCCAGCGGTCCCACCGCGCTGCCAGCCGAGAAGCTCGCGATCCACCACCCAATCGCGATCGAACGCTGCTTGGGGTCCTGGAACATGTTGAAGATCAGAGAAAGGGTCGACGGCGCCAGGGTGGCTCCCGCCACCCCCATCAGGGCCCGGCTGGCGATGAGCATCCCGGCGCTGGTCGAGAAGGCCGCCATCACTGAGACGATCCCGAACGCGGCCGCGCCGATCATCAGCAACCGCCGGCGCCCGATCCGGTCGCCAAGGGTGCCCATCGTTATGAGCGACCCCGCCACCACGAACCCGTAAATATCGATGATCCAGAGCAGCTGGGCGCTCGTCGGCCGGAGGTCGGCGCTCAGCTTGGGCACCGCCAGGTGGAGGACGGTGAGGTCCATCACGTAGAGGA
>JBOHSD010000046.1:0-6525 GCA_050733075.1 Gemmatimonadales bacterium | reverse complement strand
GATCCGACTTTGACACCTCGGTGGCGAAGGCCCTGGTAGTGGGGCCGCGCCGGGGTGGTGTTTCCCCTACGCGTTCTCTTTGGGTGGTATCGGGTCAACCGAGGGTGGTCTTGTCCCAGGTCTTGGTGTTGACGCCGAAGGCAGCGAGGGCTTGGGTCTGGAGGGGGCTGCGGCGGGTGACGAGTCGTATCCGGGCTCCGGGGGTGTCGATGACAAGCCGGCGGATGCGGTTGAGTGCCCGCAGCGCCCGGCGGGGGCTGAGGGCTTGGTGGGCGAGGTCGGGGTCGGCGACTCCGGCCTTGCCGAGGTCGGCCTCCATGAGGGCTTCGATCACGGCGGCGTAGACGCAGACCCCGATGTGTCCCCGTACCCGCTGCTCGGTCCAGTGGTAGACGGGGCGCAACTCCAAGAAGTCTTTGAGGACCCGGAAGGTGGACTCGACTTCGAGGAGCCTCCGGTAGGACATGAGCACTTGGGGGGCGGTGGCCTGGGTGGGGGTGAGGGAGGTGTGGAGCACGTAGCGGCCGGCGAGGAGGTCTTGTTCGTAGGCCAGGGCTGCATCGTCGTAGTGGTAGAGGAAGTGACCTTCTCCCACCTCTGTCTCGAAGAGGCGGGCGACGCCCGAACGGGTCAAGACCCTTCCGGCGGCTTGGGCGATCTTGGTGGCGTCTTTCAGCCGTCCCGCTCGCACCCGATCCTCGAGGGCCAACAGTTGGGCCTCGGTGCGGGCGACGAGCTGGGTGGTGCGGGCCGTGTCGCGCCCCAGGCGTTGGGCGGAGAGGGCCACCACGTAGCGTTCCCCTTCCCAGGTGATGTCCGCCGCCGCCGAATCAGCCCCGGGGACCGGGTCCCAGCGGACCTCGGGCCGGGTGGCGGCTTCCAGCACGGCGGCCACGACTTTGGTGTTGTGGAGGCGGGTGGCCAGCACGTGGTCGAATCCGTGGGCGCTCACCTGGGACAGGTTCTCCTCCGAGATGAGGCCCCGGTCGGCCACCACGCAGATGCGTCCCACCCCGAACCGGTCGGCCAAGTCGTCCAACACCTGGGGCAGGGTGGTGACGTCGGCGGTCTCCCCCGAGAACACGTGGTGGGCGATAGGGATCCCGTCCCCGGTGACCAGCAGGCCGATCACCACCTGGGGACGGTCCCCCCGATGGTCCCGGGAGTAACCGAACGCCCGGGATTCGAACCGCTCCGAGGGCCCCCTCGACCCTTCGAAGTAGGTGGAGGTCAGGTCGTAGCAGACGAACCGCAGGTCCAGGTTGGTGAGATCGGTGAGCCGGGCATACAGGAACTGTTCGGTAGCCGCCTTGGAGGCGGCCACCACGTCCAGGGCCCGGTAGTAGTGGTGCAGCTCCGGATAGGTGAACCCCTCCCCGAACACCACATCTTCGGTCACCCACTCAGAAAGGCGCCGCTTCGACGAAGGAGCCAGCAGCCGGTTGGCCACCATTGCCAGCACCGCGTCCCCAAGCGACCACCCGAGGTGGCGGGCTCCGCCGAGGCCCGCGAAGTGGGCGTCGAGGCCCACCCGGCTCCAGTAGGCCTCCACCGCCGCCACACCCCCCACCGCCGGGGCGGCTGTCGCCCCCAGCTCCGAAGCCTGCAGCCACTCTCCCTCGGCGTGGGCCCGCAAGGCGGCGATGATCCGGTCCAACTGCCCAGAAGCGGCCAGCTCGCCCGCCTCCCCCAACCGCAGCAAGGTACGATGCTTGTTCTTGCCGTCCACGCGCACCGCTTCCACCAGCGACAAGTACCGGTACTCCTTGTCGCCCCGTCTCCGCACCGTGGTCTTCACGAACACACCAGAATGTTAGGTCATCGCCGCCCAACGTGAAAGCATTGTGTCGCCCCTATATTCCCACGCGGAAAACGCCCATCATGACCCAAACCGCCAGGTCAACGACTCGCGCCACGCCAAAGAACCCCGAAAGGTGTCAAAGTCAGGTCAGACGACTACATCTCAGGCTTGACGGCATTTCGGCATCTGCATGCTGCTGACAGCCCCGAGCGATCGACCGCCGCCCACACGTGGCTGCGGACCTTCGCCGGCGCCACCCTCCGAGCCTGCAACGACGCGCAATCCTACGTCTCCAGGATCGACGAGCTGGTCGATGAATGGCGGGCAAGCCTCGGCACGGTCCGAAGGGGATCCGCCTTGGACTTGCTGCTCGACGTTCTCCCCGGCCTCCCCCTAATGACCGTGGAATCAACCGCTGGTCTGATCGACCGTTCCGACGTGGCCGCGGGGTCTGCCATCAACCGCCTCGCCGAAGCGGGAATCCTCACGCAGCGAAACGTCGGCAAGCAGCGCTACCGCATCTTCGAAGCACCCGACGTCCTCGACCTCTTCACATCACTGGAGCGAGTCCTCGCCAGTCCAGCTGGAGACACCGCTACCGAGCCTCCCGTCCGCCCGGTGCCCCAGCGCCCGGCCCGACATCGATAGCGCCGCCGAACCTCCACCGATGGCACGCGGTGCATTGACGTATCCACTACGTCTCCTAGCACCGCCTTGGATGCCTCACCGATGATCTCAAGGCAGCGCTCCACGGCGCGGCGCAACACCACATCCTCATCGAAGCAGTTCGGCCTCGCCCGACGATCGCTGCGATCTCGTCGGCGGCCATCAACATGTCAGCCAGACGATGAGCGTCGGAGCGACTCACAACACCAACAGGAAGAGGTCAACTCCACCGTCTCCCCTCGATGGAATCCGCCGCTTGATATTGGGATGGTCTTGTCCGATTAGCACGGCGAACACCTTCTCGAGCATGGCACCCGAATATGAGCCCCAATTGACAGGTCCAATCGTCACCCGCACAGTTTCACACGATTCCTAGAGCGGGTTGGACCTGGGTTGTGGAGGGAGCGCGCTGCGTGACGCAATCGACAGCTTCAACAGGGAGCCGAGTAGTCGATTCGCAAGTCGCGGAAAACGGGACTAGCTGTGGCTTTGGCCTGAACGACTCGTCGATCCGCTCCGTGAGGCCGTCGCTACGACCTGGGAGCCTTCTGACCATACTTCTGGCGCGCCGCTTCGCCGGAGGTGCCGAGCATCGCTCCGATCGATGCCCACGAGTGTCCGTCGGCTCGCGCTTTCTCCACTGCCTCGGTGACGTGTTGCTCGGCTTCGGCTCGAGCTAGGAACGCCTTGCGGACCTCGCGCAGTGAGGTGGCGTCCCGCATCGCGTCAGGGTCGGGCTCGTGGTCTTCGAAGCGTGCCGCCAGTTCTTCGGCCTGGTTGATGATCTCGTCAATGGTTCGTGGCATGGGTCACCTCAGGTACTTGGGTCGGGCTCGCATAGCATGGACCACGACGGGACCCTCCACAGATCCGACGACACCGATCTCGTAGAGGTTGCCCGCCTGGTCGGGTCCGATGAGCATCGTGAACCCTCCATCGAGGTCTTCGACGAGGATCGGATTGTTGAAGGCATGGCGGATGGTCTCATTACTCACCACGTGCTTTCGGGCACTGTCGAGGATCCGTGGCTCCTTCATAAGTTACCTTGGATCGGCGAGTAGTGCAAGGTAACTTGTGGGTCAATGCGGTTCGTGCTGGATTTCATCCGTGAGCCTAAGAGGGGGAGCCTGTTGGTCGGTGGTGTGGAGCTGGTGAGCCGCGTCGCGCCATGGCCCGGTCTGCTGGATTGCCGGGTCGGAGAGATCGATGTCGGGCCCGACCTTCAATCGCGCTCTGGCGTAGGCGGCGACGGCAGCATCCCAGGCCTTCGGATCGGAAGCCGTGGTTCTTGGTCCAAGAGTCTCGAGGAGCTCTTCGGGAGGGTCGGACCGATAGAGCAGCGTGCGGGCGGCAACGCGGCGATCAATCTCACTACTCACCTCCCCGTACTCCTGGAGGAGGTTGGCGTTGTCCTCGATCCACTCGCCTACGGTGTCGACGGCGTCTCGTCGCTGGGCGGTGAGGGCCTCGAGTTGGCGGCGGGCTCCTGACGTGCCCAGCCGGTCCACGACGGCCTGCGCCTGGGAGATGGCTGCATCGATGGCTTCGATGTCGGGGCGCGCGTGTCGCAGTGGACTCTCGGAGATGAGGTGCGCCAGTTCCTCTCGACGTTCGAGGAGTTCCCGATCTGTCAGTAGCTGGATGGCCTGGCAATGGTCGGCTGCTGGGGGTCGAACCCCACTCCTTGAGAACTGACGGACCAAGGCTTCGGTGCGACCCTCGGCAATGGCGGGGGAGGGAGCATGGGTGCAGTCTCCGAGCGGCCCTGGCAGCTCGGCCGTCCAGATGTGAGTCTCCCCGCTCGCCCGGGAGAAGCCCGTGTAGCCGTGTTCGGCGGTCATCGTCTGGTCGACGTAGACGTGGACCCGCTCGTAGGTGTGACCCTGGGCGGTGTGGATGGTCTGGGCGTACCCGTAGTCGACACTTGGGTGGACATACCGCTTCGGCAGGACGACTTCAATTCCGTCGTGGTCACCTCTGAAGGTGAGCCGACCTGTCCCGGGATTGACCGCGCTAACGGCTCCGGTCTGGCCATTGCGGAGGTCGGAATGGGCGTACCAGTTGGCCCGGACCACGATCCGATCCCCCACCTGAAGCGTCCGTCATACCCGTCCGGGTATCCAAGGCCGGTCCGCTCAGGAGGCCTTCGGTTTGCATGCGGCTTCGTGCGAGGTGGTTCAACACTTCGACGTCGGTGCGGCGGCCGACCAGCATGCGAACCGCCTCGACGCCATGAATCCTGGTGTCGTTCCACCAGGCTTCGACCATGGCCGACATCGTGTCCAGACGCTCATATCCGATGTGGACCCGACCGGCTTCGCTGTAATCGAACACCGCTCGGTCTACCTGTCCGGAGCGGAGCAGGTGGAGAGCCTGTCGGTCGACTTCGTTTCGTTGTCGCCGGTTGATGGCGGCAAGGTCGGTGACGACTCTGTGGCCGTCGGCGACGATCCGATGGAAGAGTCCGCCCGAGTCGATCGAGGGCAGCTGTTGGGGATCCCCCAGCAGGATCGGCTTGCCATCGCAGTGCCGAACCAGCTCGGTGAGGCGGGTGAGGTCTTTGGTGGAGACCATCGACGCTTCGTCGCAGATCACCACCGTTCCCGGAAGCAGGGTGTCGGCTCGCCGGTCGAGCTGGTGGGTGAGCATGGCGACGGTCCCTGTCCAGTGGCCGCCGAGATCCTCGGCCAGCTTCTGTGCAGCCGTGGTAGTAGGTCCCACCCCGATGACGGGATAACCCTCGGCCTGGGCGGCGTCGGCGTAGGCGCCGATGGCATAGGTCTTCCCCGATCAACCCGGCCCAGCCACTGCCACCAGACGGCCGTCGAGCTCGACGAGGCGACGGATTGCCCGTGTCTGTTCTCGGGTCAGCTCTCGACCTTCGCCGCCAGCTCGACCCTCTGCAGGTCCACCTTCACGGAACTTGCTTCATGCACAGTCGCAAGCACGCAGTGTTCTCGCTCCAGCTGGGTCCGGGTGCTGAACCGGGTTTCGCCGGGAAGGGACCATCGGTGATCTGGTCTGTTACCTGGGAGTGGAACGAGCTCGCCTGACGCCATCCCCGTCCGGAGTACTTCCCTTGTAGCCGCGGAGAGTTCGGCGGATGTGGCTCCCTTCGGGAACGAGGCAGCCACCTCGACGAGGAGGTCTCGTTCGGTGAACACCGCCTGTCGGTCGGTCAACCTCTCCAGGATCCCGCCGGCCGAGTCCCTCAACGGCTCCCTGTCGAACCGAACTCTGGCCCTGCCGGCCCGCAGCACCTGGCTGACCACCTCGGCGGGATTCTGGGGAGCATCAGCGGCGCGGACATGCCAGTGGGCGACGACGTCCGGGTCGCGGAGGACGAGGTAGGCGACCCGAAGGGCGATCCCCTGGTGTATATGTACCAGCTTCTCGAAGGCTCGGGTGTCACCATTCTTCGCGCTCGCGATCAATTCTCGCTCATCCAGTGGACGGCCCTCCACGGACTCTCTCTCACTCCTTGTTACACCGCCAGCCGTACCTGGGTTCCATGAAAGTCGGAACCCGGAACCGCCCTGCGGTGTAGGAGATGTGTAGAGGACACACGTGAACGGATCGTCTAGATCTAGCAGCGCCATGAAGCCAGGAACGTGTATTCCGCTCGCGCTCATGGCCCTGACGCTGGCCACGGCCGCCTGTGGCTCGGCAGCTGGTGAACTTGCAGCGCCGAAGCCGACCACGGATGCCACGACCCAGAGTATCGATACCAGCACAACTGCCATCGATCCCAAGACGACCCAGGATGCCAAACCGGGCACCAGCGAGGCTGAGGGGAAGAAGGCCTTTAACTGCCCCATGACCATCCCGCCGGAGCCGGGGTTCGCGGCAAGTGAGCCCAGCAAGGTCACGTACTCCAAGAACTTCCCAACACCCGACGCGTGGCCACGGGAGTACCCCCACAAGAGCCTGGTTTGGTACGGATCCACCGAGTTGTGGACGGCGCTCTCGGTCGATGGTGACCACTCGCCACGGAAGAGCGTCTGGTGGAGCGCCAACTTCCCCGGCGGAATAGTCGAGGGCGAACCCGAGGTCTGGGT
>JBOHSD010000045.1:0-6608 GCA_050733075.1 Gemmatimonadales bacterium | reverse complement strand
CATGGCCAGGGTGCTCGGGCCCGGCATCCACGGCAGCGGGTCGGGGGCGCGGCGCCCGGCGTTCGCGGCCGGGTTCAGCGACGAAGTCCACCCCGCCTCCCTCGACGCTGGTCTACGCACGACATCACACGTGGCCGGTCCCTTCCGGACAGCAGCAGGCGAACCAGCCCGCTCGCGGCCGAGTTTCCCGCGCTGCGCTGCAGGTGCAGCAACGACCCCACCGCCGTGGCACCGGGCAGGGCGAACAGCCGCACCAGCTCGGCACCACTTCGCGCCTGGGGTCCGCTTCGCACCGGGGGCTTGGCACTCAGCCACTGGTCGCCGGACTTCCCGCCCACCAGCGGTGCCACGCGGGGACGCACCCGAGATTTCACCCTGGGCCATCGCATCGCCGCCACCACCCGCCGGGACCGGCCCGACCGTCAGGCCGGGGCTGCTTCTTCCTGCTCTTCTTCTCCTTCTTCGGCGCGCTGGACGAACGCGCCCTGGACCGCGTTCTCCTCCGGCTCCTCCTCCTCGTCCGCCTGGCGCTGCACAGCCGGCCCCGATGGGGAAGCCGCGACTGGCTCAGGCGCCGACATGGCACGCTCAGCGTTGTTGACGGCTTCGCGCTCGAAGCGGTCGGAGGGGTCACTGACCTGGATACCGCCGCCGGTCGGGGTGCCGTCCACCGGCCCGCTGCGCTGCTGCACCACATGGGTGAGCTCATGCGCCAGCATCGTACGGCCGTCGGTTGAGGACGGGTCGTACTTGTCGCGCTGGAACACGATGTTCGAGCCGACGGCGTAGGCGTGCGCGTTCACCGCCCGCGCCGAATCGTGCGCCTTCGAGTCGGTGTGCACCCGCACATCACCGAAGTCATGCCCCAGCCGCGACTCCATATCGGTGCGGGTGTCTTTGTCGAGTGGCGCGCCGCCGCCGGAGCCCACCACGTCAAGCACGGGTGAGCGCTCCTCCTCAGCTACTCCAGCAACCGCGGAGTTCCCGACGGCCCGTTGCAGACCGAGCAGCCCCGCCGGGCCGAGCACATCGGTCCGCCCGGCAGCTGCCGCCCGGTACATCAAACTGGTGTCCTCGGACTCGATCCGGTCCGCCTTGGGCCGCAGCTCGCGGCCGTCCTCTATGTCTACATCATGGCTATGAGCTCGCATCGCATCTCCTTGGCAGGCCGCTCCAACCCAACCTTCGCACCGACGCTCCGGATTGACCAAACGCCGTCGCTCCACCCACCGGGCAACGACCCTGCCCCATCGGGCAGACCGCTTGGTGATGCTCCGCGGCCTTCGGTGTATTCGCCGCTGACGAGAGCGGCAATGCACGTCCATGTAGTCGTCAGGCAGCTACGGCTCCGAGAAAAGACCGTGTGCCTGTAGGACCCTCCACCTTATGTTCTTCGAGCAACGCCAACACCCGCCCGCTGAACAGGAGCGGACGTCTCCAGTGCAGCACCCTTCCCTCAACCGAGCACTCGGGCGCAAGCGCTGCCCCCGTCTCCTTCACCAACCGGCGACTGGCAGAAGTGAGTAGTTCTCGGCCGTCACTTTGCACGGCCCACAGCCCGCTCGTGCCCTCGGAAAGAAAGATCGCATGCGGAACAACCACCGGATCCGGCAAAGCCGGCGCCTGCACAAGTCGAAGTAGGCCCTTGTGCTCATCGACCGGCTGCCAGTGTAAGCGCTGAGTAGCCGACTTCAGCAGTTCCACCAGACTTTCGCTCGCCACGGTCGAGCTCGTCATCTCGTCCCGGAGCAGAATCAATTGCATCGGATCGATCTTTTCTACTGAATCCAGGGGAGCAAGCGCTAGATACGCCACGAGGTCTTCGACATCATCATCCGGTGTTGCCGCGAACTCATAGAAAAGGTCGAACTCGACCTCTTCTTCTCTGAGCCTCCTTTCGATGATCTCCCAGTCGGCCGCCGACCGGATCGCCCATCCGGTGAGCGCGGACTCCAGACGTGCACCACGGCTGAGGAGCAGCTGGCGCAGCTCCGAACCTGGTGGATCGGCCAGTTCGAGGAAGTAGCTGGTCTCCATGTCACTCACACTAGCTCCTGATAGGGTCCGAGGCCCAGGTCGGCCATCCGGACGGACAAGCCATGTTTTCTGATGCAATCGAGTCCCCACGTCTTATGTACGCTCGCATCTTGATCCCGCAAGAACTCTCGCACAGAGAGCTGACCAGTACCACGCTGCACACGACTGAACCAGACATTGAAGTCTTGATTCTGCCCGGCCGTCGCCAACACTAGATTCGCCACTGAGTGCGCTCCTCCTGCGCTGTTCTCGTGGATATGATGCCAATTCTTCCCTGGCGGGACCGTAAACTTCCCGTGAGCCCGGTAGCTGAGCACTTGCCGGGCATCGTTGAAGTTAGTCCATGTGCTAAGCGTCCGTATGGCCTCAAAGGCGGCACCAACCTTGTATCCTGCCTCAGGGCGGTACTTCCGCCAAGATTTGTTCACGCCGGTAAGCAACAGAAGACCGCTAATTTTGCCGACCTCGTCATGGCCAAGGTATTGGAGATGCGTGTCAGTTACCTCGGTTACCTGACAGATCACCCACTTGCTGCCGCTCCTGGCCTGAATATCGTCGCCAGCTTTGATGTTCGGGTCTCCAGGAATAGTGCGCTTGGAGGTAGATCCACTCGGGTTCGCTTCTCCCACAAAGTGTATAACTGACGCTTCGGATGTCTTTTTATCTACGATGAGGTCCAGCCGTGTCAAGCGATACTTACTACGAATTCTGGGAAGCTTGTCCTGTAGTTTCTCCAGCGTTATTTTCTTTGTGGCGAGCTTGTCTGCGGCCGCAAGGCCAGCCCGCAGATCCCGCTCCTTGCGTTCCGGAGTTCGATCCTTCCCCTTTCTCTTGAGTTTGGCCCAGAGTTTTTTGGCGAGGGCGGCGATTTTGCCGACGATCCAGTCGACGGCCTTCATCACTGGCTTGGACAGGGACTGGAAGAGTTTCTTGACCTTGTCGGCGAGGCCGCCGATGCCGAGCAGGGCGGCAAGGAATCCGATGAGGACCGGGATGGACAGAGCCAGCGCCTTTTCGATAAGGCCGGGGACGCCGCCAGCGCCGCCGCCGGCGATGGCGATGACGGCGTCGAGGACGGCGTTGACGAAGGCGATGATCTGGGCGCCGCGTTCGATGATGAACATGACGATGTCGATGATCGCCTTACACGCCTTGATGAACGCGGAAGCAGGGTTGAGCAGCGACACGATCCAGGTGATCCCGGCGATGATCACGGTGGGGATCAGATACTGGGCGATCTTGGCCAGCAGAGTCCCTTTCAGGTCGCCGACCTTTTCCTTGAGCTGTTCCCAGATCCCGCCGATGCCCTCGGACTGGATCTTCTTCGCCATCGGCACCGACGACTCGACCGCACCCATCGCCTGCTCCGGCACGCCACGCTGAACCACCCGGCCCCGGATCGCGCCCCACGTCAACCCGAGCAGCGACCCGATCAGCAGCAGGATGCCCTTGATGTCGAAGCGCTCGGGCAGTTGCAGCCCGGCCTTGGCCGCGGCACCCAGCAGCCAGGAGACCAGGCCCTTCTGCAGGTGCGCGGCGATATTGGCCATGAACGCCTTCAGCCCGGCGCCCACGGCGGAGACGAGCTTGCCGAGGAACCCGATCGGGTCCTTGATGATCGCCATCACGGCCTGGGCGGCCTTGGCGAGCACGCCCAGGAGCAGGTCCTTGAGCTTGAGGATCGTGTCGATGGCGCCCTTGACGGCGTCGACGGCCTTGGAGACCAGGCCCTTGTTCTTCTCCTTCTCCGCCGCGATCTCCTCATCGACGGCTTTGAGTGCCGCGGTGTACTTCGACGCCAGGGTGTCCACCAACTGGGTGCCCTTGTCGTTGACCGACTGGGTCAGCTCGTCGAACTTGCCCTCGAACTCCCCCGCGGCTTCCTTGCCGATGGCCTGCAGATCCGCGGGCAGCTTCTTGACCTCGGCCTGCAGGTCATCCCGGCCCTTGGCGATCCGCTGCTTCGCCCGGGTCAGCTCACCGCCGATCACATCGGCCACGTCCGAGATCACGCCCTGCATCCGGTTCACATAGTTCTCACGGGCCTGCTCGTAGAAGACATTGACCTCACTGGGCAGGTCGGCGAACAGGTCCTTGACCCAGCGGCCTTTACCCATCAGTCCCGAGTACCGCTTGTCCTTATAGGCATCCATCTTCCGCGTGTACTCGGCGGTGAATGCGTCGCGGGCCGCTTTCTCCCCCGAGTCGAACTTGTCGTCGACCTTCTTGTCCAGGCCGTTCAGAATGTCCTCGACGTCCTTCTTCGTGACGTCGAACACCTTCTGCAGCTTCGCGGTGACCTGCTCGCGTTTCTTCTCGTCCTCGCTCTTGGCGCCCTCCTTGCCCGCGCCCACGTCCTTCCCGGCTTTGGCGCGGTCGCCAGCCATGGTCGTCATCGCGGTCGCCCCGGCCTGCGCGGCCTGTTCCTTCGCCCCGGCCAGGGTCTTCGCCTCGGCGCCCCGCACCTGACCGGGCGCGGTCGCGGCGTGCGCCTCCCCCGCCTTCTTCTCCTTCAACGCCCCGGTGAACTCCGGCTCATTGGACTTCGCCAACTGCTCCTCGGTCACCTGCGCATCGGCCATCTGCTGATCGACCTGCTTGGGACCCGCCGAGAAATCCGTCGCCGCCGGGGGCGCCTTGTCGGGCACGGCCTGGCTGGGGTCCGGCGCGCCCGGCTTCGGCGGCGGCTGATCCGGCCGCAGCGGGGTGACCTGCTTGTCCTTGGCAGCGGCCGTGTCCGGGGGCGCCTTCGTAGTCGTCTCGATGGCCTTCGCCGAGGACTCTTTCCCCGCCCCGACCTTGCCCTGCACCTCACCCTTGACCGCATCGGCCTTACCCGAGTCACCGAACTTGTCCGCCTCATCCAGGTTCTTCGGCGCCTGGTTCTTGATCGCCTCATTGACCGCCTTGACGAACGCAGCCTTGTCGAACTCCCCCGGCTTCGCGGCGTTCATCTTCTCCGCGTTCGCCGTCTTCCCCTGGGCTTCCTTGTCATCCTGGGGCGGCTTCGCGGCACCCTGGGCGGCGTTCGCCTCGGTCTTTGCGGGCGGATGCTTTCCCAGGGTCTGCTGCTTGGAGCGGACCTCCCGCTTCAGAGCGGTGAACTTCGGATCCGACCCGGGACCCGACCGCATCCCCGCCTTACCGTCCGCCAACCGCTGTACGGGAGCCGCCACCGGTGGCGCCTCAGCCCGGTCGGCCCCACCCGTAGCCGGCGCAGCCGTGCCGCTCCCACCGCCACCCGTTGCAGGCGACGTCACCCCGGCCGTCGCGGACTTCGAGACCGGCGACGCAGCCGGCTTCGCGGCTGCCGCCGACCGCCGCTGCGCCACCAGCCGCGACACCGCCCGGTTCCCCGCATGACGTTGCAGCGCGACGGCCATGCCGGTGCTCAGCCGCGACACGGATCGTGCGGTCGGCGATTCGGCGGGTGTGTGCTCATGGCCAGGGTGCTCGGGCCCGGCATCCACGGCAGCGGGTCGGGGGCGCGGCGCCCGGCGTTCGCGGCCGGGTTCAGCGACGAAGTCCACCCCGCCTCCCTCGACGCTGGTCTACGCACGACATCATCGGACCAGCTCATGGTAGGGCCCGAACTCGCGGTCCAGGCAGAGGCGGCCGAGCTTGCGGTATTCGACGACCACGGCGGTGACCAGGTCAGCCATCGAGACCGGGCGGGCGGCCGCGGCGGCCAGGTAGGCGGCGCTGACCGCGACCGAGCGGATGTTGCCGCCGGAGAGCTCGAATGCGGCGGCGCAGAAGTCCAGGTCCACATCGGACGACCGGGGCAGCGCGCTGCCGAGGCAACGGTCCCACAGCGCGCGGCGCAACTCCACGTCCGGCACCGGGAAGTCCACCACGACGTCGAGCCGGCGAGTGAACGCATCGTCGAGGTTGGCGCGCAGGTTGGTGGCCAGGATCGCCAGCCCGTCGAAGGACTCCATCCGCTGCAGTAGATAGGCGCTCTCGATGTTGGCGTAGCGGTCGTGCGCGTCGCGGACCTCGGAGCGCTTACCGAAGATCGCGTCGGCCTCGTCGAAAAGCAGCACCCCGTTCACCCCGGCGGCTTCGGTGAAGATGCGCTCCAGGTTCTTCTCGGTCTCTCCGACGTACTTGTCGACCACGGTGGCCAGGTTCACCGTGTAGAGATCGAGCCCCAGGTCGGCGGCGATCACCTCGGCGGACATCGTCTTCCCGGTGCCGGAGTCGCCGGCGAACAGCCCGGTGATGCCCCGGCCGCGCCCGCCACCCGGGCGCATCCGCCACTGGTCGAGCACCTGGTCGCGGTGCCGGGCCCGGGCGGTGAGCTCGTGCAGCGCGCGCCGGGTCGGCTCGGGCAGCACCAGATCGTCCCATCCGACGACGGGCTCGATCCGGCGGGCGAGGCGCTCCAGCCCAGCGGCGTTCTGCTCCCGCGCACCCTGCCGCAGGTGCCCGGCGTCGACCACGGTCCCGGCGAGCTCGGCGTGCAGCGCCGCGGCCCGGGCGGCCCGCTCGATGTGCTGCGGGCCGAGCAGGAACTGCGCGGTCACCGACGTCGGGTCCGTACCCGGGCCCAACCGCCCGTCCAGCGC
>JBOHSD010000044.1:0-6687 GCA_050733075.1 Gemmatimonadales bacterium | reverse complement strand
CGACTCCGCTCACAACTTCGGCCTCGCCTGGGATTCGGTGGTGCCGCCTCACCAACAATGGGCCTGGGATTACCTGCGGACCTACGCCGGTTTCAGAGTGCCGGAGAACGATCGCATCCATGCCGAGGTCCCTAACTGGCGTCAGTACACTGGCGCTCTCCGGAGGGGGTGAACCCGAATGTCAGCAGCTCTCGCAGGCTTCGACTTCATGAAGCTCCTGAAGACCATCACCAAGGTGGTGGCCATCGTCGGCGCCGCCCTGGCCGCCCTGGGCAGTGCGATCGACGCCACCCGCGACTAGCCGAATCCCGACTGAAAAGGTCGGAATTGAGGGCTAGCATTCCGGGCCTGATCAGGGCACAATGCAAAGCGCCCTCTCCGTCAACCGGAGGGGGCGCAATTGCTTGCATAGGTCCCAGCGGATGATCCCCGGCTAATTCCCCTTTGTGGGGGGGTCAACCGTCGGCTCGTCGGGCCCGGAGGAGTCCGGGGCGCTCACCGCTGGGATGCTGAAGTTACCGCCACCCGACTGGCCAGGGAAGTGGGGCCAGGATCGTTGGAGCGATGGCTTTCAGCTAGGCGCGGCCGCTCGTCGGCCGCAACATTCCTTCCCTAAGCCCTCACCGTCCCTAACCTCCCCTGGTGGGGACGGGAGGTGAGGGGGGGAGGTTAGGGCGGTGAGTCTCCGTAAACCGCCCAGTGTTGAAATCTTCGACGGCCTCTCTGGCCGTCTTTTTGCATTCCACCCCGGCGCACTTCTAGACACTCTCTTTTCCCTCGGAGACGACTATGCGCTGGGACTGGCCTTGGAACAGGCAGCAAACCCCCTCGATCGCCCCTCAGAACGGCTCTGATCACGCCGCAGAACCCCCTCCCGACGACGACGACGTGGCTTCTTCGCTCTCGGTACGGCTTTCGCAACTAGAGTCGGACCTCGCAGGCCTGCGGCTCGAATGGGCCGAGGTGCTGGACAAGCTGAACCGCTGGGCATCGAGGCAATCGGCCAGGGAGCGGCGCCGAGCGGTGGCCCAGCTCGACGACCTCGCTGGGAATGGCTCGGAAATCGCCGAGGATGCCCCAGGAGCCACGAACGGCCGGGAGCTGGGCAATGGTGCCCCTCCGGACCGATCGGTCGCCAAAGCGGCCCTGAGGGCTCTCATCCGGAGGTAGTGAATGAGCTACGCGGTGAAAGTCTCCAAAGCTCAGTACCGAGGGGACCCGGGCCTGTTCTCCTTCGTGGGGAAAGCGCTGGGTGGGATCGCCAACGTAGTGAGCAAGGTGGTGCCGGGGCCGATCGGTGCGATCGCAGGCCTGGCCGGGAAGGTCCTGGCCGGGAACGGCAAGCCACAGAACCCCTCGATCGCGAAAGCCGCTCCCATCATGCCCGCGATCAACGTGGCCAGTGCATTCCCCGTCCTGCAGGCAGCTCCCCAGCTCCCGCAGCAGGGGAATCAGTACGGCCTGGTGAACATCAACCGGCCTCAGCTCCCCGCGATGCCGATGGGTCCGGGCAACCAGACCCAGAGCGGTTTCGGTGGCCAGTCGCAGAACGGTGCCGCCTGCCAGTCGGGCTATCACCGCAACAAGTCGGGCTACTACTCCCAGCGGTATGGCTGGGTGCCGGCCGGCTCGGTGTGCGTGAAGAACCGCCGGCGGAATCCGCTGAACCCTCGGGCTGCCTCTCGGGCGATGAGTCGCCTGACGTCAGCTCGCAAAGCCACCCGCTCGATTCAGAAGTTCTTCGGTGGACCTCGGCCCAGCTCTGCCCCGGCCAGGAAGGGACCGTGCGGGTGCAAGGGACGCCGATAGTCCGGACGCACCTGGCTGTCATCCGACCGGCAGCCCCGGCGGTGGTAATCCCTCCGCGCCACCGTGCCGACGTGCGGTATGGCCTGGAGCTGGGCTGCCGGGTCTGCCATCGGTGGTGGCCCCTGAACCCTGGTGACTCGATTCCCTCGAGCTGCCCAGGCTGCGGGAAGTTCGACTGGTGAGGGGCCGCTGCCCGGAGTGCGGTGAGCCCTGGACCGAATGCGAGTGCGAGCTGCCCAGCTCTCGCGTCCGGGTGGAGCTCGACCAGGAGCCCTTTGAGGATCCTGACTCGATGGAGGATGACGACCAACCCTTTTTCTGGAACCGGGAGTAAACCATGCCGCTGATCAAAGACCGCCGCACCCTGGCCGCGAACAGCATCAACTACCCGCTCGCTGGGAACCAGTACGAGCAGCTCCCCTTCAACGCGAGGGTAGAGCTGGCGATCGTGGCCACCGCCGTGACGGTGGACGTGGCCGCTTACTCCGGATCGGATGTGCTCCAGCAGGCGGGGCCGCCGATCGTCAAGGCAACCTCACCGCTGTACCCCGACGACTTCCTCTTGGACGACGTAGCGATGGCTGGGGAGAAGATCAGCGTGCAGGCGCGCGAGACGGGGAACGTGGCCACCACCGTCCTAGAGACGGTCGCGAAGATCACTCCGCTCTAGCGCTGGATGTGAACCGAGCGATCGGCCAGGGCCTCGCGGCTCGGGCTCAGCTCACTGCGGAGCTGGATCGTGACCTGGAGGGCGAGCGCCTGGCACTCGGAGCACGGGTGCGGGGGAGTGCAGTGCGGGCGGGAACAGAGAACGGTGACTTTCACCCAGGAGAATCTACGTGCCGCTCCAGATTGGGCTAGGGGACATCGCCAACCGGCTCCGCCGGGCGCTCGACATCCGGGGGAGAATCCCCACCGCCCTCGACGAAACGATCGTGCCGGTGGTGATCGTGCGGAATGCGGACGGGCCGCCCTTCGCGCTCGATCCCTCGATCCTCTCCGGTCACCGGGAGGTGGCGGCGATCTTGGCAGTGCAGGGCACCATCGCCATCGTGAACATCGGGCCGCCTGGCTCGGTCTTCATGCTCGACGAGCTCTGGCTCTCGAATAGCGTGGCCGGGGGCCGCATCGAGGTGAGCAAGTCGGGAGTGCTCCAGACCGATGGCACCTTCACCGACGAGCTGCTGGCGGACTTCTCCACGAGCTGCTTGGGCCTCGCCACCGCAGTCAACGGCGCGGTCCGCATGCGGGCCTGGACGGTGGCCCCGGCCGCGACTGGCGGGGCAATAGGGCCCATCCTCCGCGTCCTGACGACTGACCAGCACTACCCGATCCGTGCAGCTCTCCGATCGGGTGAGGTGGTGTACGTCAAGAACCTCTCGACCAACCAAGAGATCAGAGTGAGCTGTCAGGGCCGCTTCTTCTCGGCCGCCCTCCCCGAAGCGTGAGCATCGCCCTTCGAGGCCTGCACCCGGTGGTGCGGGAGCGGGCCGAGCTGGCGCTCTCCTGGGCGGTGGCCTACGGCCTCACGCCGGTGGTGACCTCGGTCTATCGCTCCTGGGCGGAGCAGACCCGTCTCCGGGGCAACTTCGAGAAGTGCGTCGTCAGAGGGGAAACCATCTCACCGTCGAACCCCGATGCCGCCTGCCGCTATCCCGCAAACGAACCGGGCGACTCCGCTCACAACTTCGGCCTCGCCTGGGATTCGGTGGTGCCGCCTCACCAACAATGGGCCTGGGATTACCTGCGCACGTACGCCGGTTTCAGAGTGCCGGAGAACGATCGCATCCACGCCGAGGTCCCTAACTGGCGTCAGTACACTGGCGCCCTCCGGAGGGGGTGAACGCGAATGAACGCACAGCTCGCAGGCTTCGACTTCATGAGGCTACTCAAGACGATCAGCAAGGCGGTGGCGATCGTCGGGGCCGCCCTGGCCGCCCTGGCCACCGCGATCGAGGCGACCCGCGACTAGGGGAATCCCGACTAAAAAGGTCGGAATTGAGGGCTAGCGCAAATCCCTGCACCCGAGCAAGATGCAAAGCGGCCTGCACTCCGCGAGGAGGACAGGCCGCAGGCACATATGTCCCAGCGGATGATCCCCGGCTAATTCCCCTTTGTGGGGGGGTCAACCGTCGGCTCGTCGGGCCCGGAGGAGTCCGGGGCGCTCACCGCTGGGATGCTGAAGTTACCGCCACCCGACTGGCCAGGGAAGTGGGGCCAGGATCGTTGGAGCGATGGCTTTCAGCTAGGCGCGGCCGCTCGTCGGCCGCAACATTCCTTCCCTAAGCCCTCACCGTCCCTAACCTCCCCTGGTGGGGACGGGAGGTGAGGGGGGGAGGTTAGGGCGGTGAGTCTCCGTAAACCGCCCAGTGTTGAAATCTTCGACGGCCTCTCTGGCCGTCTTTTTGCATTCCACCCCGGCGCACTTCTAGACACTCTCTTTTCCCTCGGAGACGACTATGCGCTGGGACTGGCCTTGGAACAGGCAGCAAACCCCCTCGATCGCCCCTCAGAACGGCTCTGATCACGCCGCAGAACCCCCTCCCGACGACGACGACGTGGCTTCTTCGCTCTCGGTACGGCTTTCGCAACTAGAGTCGGACCTCGCAGGCCTGCGGCTCGAATGGGCCGAGGTGCTGGACAAGCTGAACCGCTGGGCATCGAGGCAATCGGCCAGGGAGCGGCGCCGAGCGGTGGCCCAGCTCGACGACCTCGCTGGGAATGGCTCGGAAATCGCCGAGGATGCCCCAGGAGCCACGAACGGCCGGGAGCTGGGCAATGGTGCCCCTCCGGACCGATCGGTCGCCAAAGCGGCCCTGAGGGCTCTCATCCGGAGGTAGTGAATGAGCTACGCGGTGAAAGTCTCCAAAGCTCAGTACCGAGGGGACCCGGGCCTGTTCTCCTTCGTGGGGAAAGCGCTGGGTGGGATCGCCAACGTAGTGAGCAAGGTGGTGCCGGGGCCGATCGGTGCGATCGCAGGCCTGGCCGGGAAGGTCCTGGCCGGGAACGGCAAGCCACAGAACCCCTCGATCGCGAAAGCCGCTCCCATCATGCCCGCGATCAACGTGGCCAGTGCATTCCCCGTCCTGCAGGCAGCTCCCCAGCTCCCGCAGCAGGGGAATCAGTACGGCCTGGTGAACATCAACCGGCCTCAGCTCCCCGCGATGCCGATGGGTCCGGGCAACCAGACCCAGAGCGGTTTCGGTGGCCAGTCGCAGAACGGTGCCGCCTGCCAGTCGGGCTATCACCGCAACAAGTCGGGCTACTACTCCCAGCGGTATGGCTGGGTGCCGGCCGGCTCGGTGTGCGTGAAGAACCGCCGGCGGAATCCGCTGAACCCTCGGGCTGCCTCTCGGGCGATGAGTCGCCTGACGTCAGCTCGCAAAGCCACCCGCTCGATTCAGAAGTTCTTCGGTGGACCTCGGCCCAGCTCTGCCCCGGCCAGGAAGGGACCGTGCGGGTGCAAGGGACGCCGATAGTCCGGACGCACCTGGCTGTCATCCGACCGGCAGCCCCGGCGGTGGTAATCCCTCCGCGCCACCGTGCCGACGTGCGGTATGGCCTGGAGCTGGGCTGCCGGGTCTGCCATCGGTGGTGGCCCCTGAACCCTGGTGACTCGATTCCCTCGAGCTGCCCAGGCTGCGGGAAGTTCGACTGGTGAGGGGCCGCTGCCCGGAGTGCGGTGAGCCCTGGACCGAATGCGAGTGCGAGCTGCCCAGCTCTCGCGTCCGGGTGGAGCTCGACCAGGAGCCCTTTGAGGATCCTGACTCGATGGAGGATGACGACCAACCCTTTTTCTGGAACCGGGAGTAAACCATGCCGCTGATCAAAGACCGCCGCACCCTGGCCGCGAACAGCATCAACTACCCGCTCGCTGGGAACCAGTACGAGCAGCTCCCCTTCAACGCGAGGGTAGAGCTGGCGATCGTGGCCACCGCCGTGACGGTGGACGTGGCCGCTTACTCCGGATCGGATGTGCTCCAGCAGGCGGGGCCGCCGATCGTCAAGGCAACCTCACCGCTGTACCCCGACGACTTCCTCTTGGACGACGTAGCGATGGCTGGGGAGAAGATCAGCGTGCAGGCGCGCGAGACGGGGAACGTGGCCACCACCGTCCTAGAGACGGTCGCGAAGATCACTCCGCTCTAGCGCTGGATGTGAACCGAGCGATCGGCCAGGGCCTCGCGGCTCGGGCTCAGCTCACTGCGGAGCTGGATCGTGACCTGGAGGGCGAGCGCCTGGCACTCGGAGCACGGGTGCGGGGGAGTGCAGTGCGGGCGGGAACAGAGAACGGTGACTTTCACCCAGGAGAATCTACGTGCCGCTCCAGATTGGGCTAGGGGACATCGCCAACCGGCTCCGCCGGGCGCTCGACATCCGGGGGAGAATCCCCACCGCCCTCGACGAAACGATCGTGCCGGTGGTGATCGTGCGGAATGCCGACGGCCCACCCTTCGCGCTCGATCCCTCGATCCTCTCGGGTGAGAGGGAGCTGGCCGCGATCGTCGGAGTGCAGGGAACCATCGCCATCGTGAACATCGGGCCGCCTGGCTCGGTCTTCATGCTCGACGAGCTCTGGCTCTCGAATAGCGTGGCCGGGGGCCGCATCGAGGTGAGCAAGTCGGGAGTGCTCCAGACCGACGGCACCTTCACCGACACCCTCTTGGCCGACTTCTCCACGAGCTGCCTGGGCCTCGCTACCGCAGTCAACGGCGCGGTCCGCATGCGAGCCTGGACGGTGGCCCCGGCCGCGACTGGCGGGGCACTAGGGCCCATCCTCCGCGTCCTGACGACTGACCAGCACTACCCGATCCGTGCAGCTCTCCGATCGGGTGAGGTGGTGTACGTCAAGAACCTCTCGACCAACCAAGAGATCCG
>JBOHSD010000043.1:0-7080 GCA_050733075.1 Gemmatimonadales bacterium | reverse complement strand
TAGGCGTCCTCTTCGGGCAGGAGCACGCGATCCGCCATGCAAGAGTTCTACCCTGATTGGGGGCTCGTGGACAGCGAGACCGGGTCGATCCGGTGCTTACCTTGGCGTGCCTCGATCCCGCGCACTCGCCGATCGGAGCGTCATGGCCGCGTTCGCCATACCGCGGGGACGCGCCGGGTCCAGTCTGTCAGGGAATTCCTGCTCACGGTGTCGAGGGTACGTTGGCCGTGGTGAAATGGCCCCTGCTCACTGATGACCTCCTCGAGCGGCTGGTGCGGTCGGAGGTGGCCTACATGGCCTCCGTGCTCGAGGTGTTCGCTCGGCACCACGAGGCGAGCATGCAGTGGTTCGACCACGTGCTCGCCTTCGCCAGCCACACGACGGATCACCGGGCCTGGAATCGAGCTCTGGGCCTGCGCGCCGGGGACGAGAGGCTGGTCGATGAGGTAGTCGCGTGGGTCGACGAGAGGAAGGCACCGACCCGAGTGGAGGTCGTTCCGGCCCTGGTCGACGAGACCTTTTTGGCTCACCTGGCCGATCGGGGCCTGGAGGTGACGGGGTTCAGATCGGCGCTCTACGGCATCCCTCAGTCGGTCCCCCCAGCTCTACCCGAAGGCGTAGAGGTGGAAGAGATCGGCGAAGACCGGCTGGAGTTCTTCGCCCAGGTATGGGCAGAGTCGGTGCCTACCGACGACCGCGCTCGGACCCGGCGGCTGCTGCCGCTGATGGCCGAGGCCTACGCGGCGCCCCAGTGGCGTCGATTCGTGGCTCGAGTGGCCGGTTCGCCGGCGGCCTTCGGGCTGCTGCACGTGACTGACCGAATCGGGTCGCTGGCCGGAGCGGCCACTGCCCCCCACCAGAGGCGGCGGGGAGCCCAGAGCGCCCTCATCGCCCACCGGCTGGCGGCTGCATCCGAGGCCGGCTGCGAGATCGTCGTCTCTCAGCCGCCTATCGGCTCCAGCAGCCAGCGGAACCTGGAGAGAGCGGGACTGCGCCTCGCCTACCAGTCCCTACTTTGGCAACGGCCCGATCGACGAGGGTAGGCAGCTCGTCGAGGGAGCGCCCGCCCTCCAGTGATGGCCCGAGCCTGGGAACCTTTGGACTCACGGCTCCGGGCTGGGACGAGCAGAGAGCGACCGAAGCCCGGGGGATGGCGGCTGCGGAGGTCGCCTCGGGCTGTGGCAGCCGGCGAAACGTGCAGGTCAATAAGTCTCAGTCGAGCCCGCCTGGCTGTCGATTCGCCTCTGTCTCACCCGGAGGCTCATATCCAGAGGGAAGCCGGAAGGGCCATGGCTCGTCCCAGCCTCCCATCGGCGGGGGACAGGACATACACTCCTCGACCCACTCCTCGACGACCCCCGCTCGCCACAGCAGATCGGACGCCCAGCCGCGACGGCCGCTTCGCGGGTCCTGGGTGATGAGGTCGAGCACCCGCATCGTCTCGGAGTCCTTGAGCGTCAGGTAGAGGTAGTGACCGCCCGAGGAGAAGTCCCCCAGCCAGAAGCCTTGCTCGGGCTCCAGGTGGGCCAACACCTCCAAGGATGAGGCGTCCAGCAGGTAGAGCCCGAAGTGCCGCGTCTGCCAGCCCTCGGCCTCACTCGAGTGGACCCGGGAGCCGGTGGCCACGATGAGGCCACCGTCAGGGGAGAGCACAAGGCTATCCACCGGCAGGTCGGCCCGACCGACCTCCTCCAGGCTCTCGGTGTCGATGACCCGCAGTCCCTGGGGCTCCTCCACGAACTCCCCGCCTTCCGCCCGCAGCTCGCCGGTCTGGCCGGACAGGTACAGCCGGGAGCCGTCCGGGCTCAGGGCGGCCCGCCGGGTGACGCCCGGCCAGGGACCCTTGGCCTGGGCGGTCGGGACCAGCCAGGCCAGCACCCGCTGCAGGGCCGAGAGCGGCGCGGCCAGCTCCTGGTACCGGACAATCCGTCCCAGATCGAGGTCCACCACCGTGAGGGCGTCCTGGTCGGCATGGACCACATAGAGGAGAGATCGCTCCAGATCCCAGGCCAGGCCGGGCTGATACGACCGGTCCATCGGGAGATCCTCGGAGGGCAGCGACCCGGACGTCACCCCCTCCAGGGTCAGCTCGGCCGCCACCCCTTCCGCATCGATGAGCATGAGGCGGGGCCATTCGAGACGCACCTCGTCCCCGGACTCGGGTGTTCCGTAGGCGACGATGCGGCCCGACGGGAGCGCCTGAAGCCAACCCAGCTCGGCCGGGATGGTGGCCAGCAAGCGGGAGCCTTTGGAGGCCGTGTCGTAACTGTAGAGGTCCCGCTCGAGCTCGGTACGCTCCTGGGTCCAGTAGAGACCTCCATCGGGTCCCCAAAAGAGGTCGCGGAACCGGCCCTCGGCAACCCGCTCAGGCGAGGCGCCGCCGATGCGGTAGCGATAGAGGGTCTGTTCGGTCTCCCATTCGCCTTCGGTCCAATAGAGGTCCTCCCCATCCGGACTGAGGGTGAGCCAGCCGGCCGGGGCGTCCACCGACCTGCCCGTGTCGGTCACCGACCAGGTATGCAGGTCGATGAGGTACAGGCGGCCGGGCTGCTTCCCGGGCTCCTCGGGGTGGACAATGGCCGCCAGGGTCCGGTTGTCCGGGCCCAGCCGATAGCTGTGGTGCTCCCCCAGGCTGAGCGGAGTGAAGCCCGGAAGCCGCTCGAGGGTGCGGGAATCCACCTTGTGCAGCACCAACCCCGCCCTCCTGGTGAAGAACGGAGGAGGCTCGGGGGCGGCGGTCGGGCTCGGCCCGGTGTCCTGCGGAACGGCAGCCGGGCCGGCTTGCTCCGCCGGCCCCGACGGGGTGGCGGCCAGACAGGAGGCAAGGAGCAGGCACGGTGCCCATCTGACGGTCGATCCCACCATGTCGCCTGGTGCGACGACCGGGGAGGCCATCCGGTTCAGTCAGGTGAGCGGGAAGGGCGGCTGCCACCACCAGGGAAGGCGGTCCACCTCCAGGCCCACCACCCAGTTCTGGGTGATTGGAGTCGACGCCTCCATCGCGATGGCGTCCAGCAGGCTGGGCCTGCGTCCAAGACCCCTCGCAGGTGACCCACCTCTTCGATTGGACGTGAGGTTCTCCTTGAGGAGACATCAGACCAGGGTGAATGTGCGGGAATGCCACCCGGCGCGTTCCACCCCGCTTCCGACCGCAGTGACCTCGCGGGGTGTCCTGATGATCCAGCCCGGCGTCCCATTCTGGCCGCTCATGACCTATCTCGGAGTAGCGTCGGCAGTGGCTACGCGAGCGGAGATCCGCTGTACCGGTTCCCCTGTTCGGGGTCCATTGAAAGGAGACGGGCCATGGTGACTGTCGGGCTATTCGTTCCGTTGGAGGCGAAGCCGGGGAAGGAGGAAGAGGTAAAGAGCTTTCTTGAAGGAGGGCTCTCGTTGGTCGAGGAGGAGCCGGATACGACGGCATGGTTCGCGATCCGCCTGGGACCGTCAAAGTTCGCCATCTTCGACGTGTTCCCGGATAACTCGGGCCGACAAGCGCATCTGTCGGGCAAGGTCGCCGAGGCGCTGATGGGGCGGGCTGACGAACTCCTCGCTCAGCCACCGGACATCCAGCAGATCGACGTTATCGCGGCGAAACTTCCTCACTAGCGGTCGACAGGCCCCCCCTACGCCCCGCCTTCCCACAGCCCTAGCCCACAGAACGGAGGGCCGGGTCCCTGGTCATCGCCGAGCTCAGCAGCATCCAGCCGAGGCCGAACAACCCACCTTGGACCGTCATGTGGAGCCATGGCGCCGTGACGAGTCCCGCCAGTGCCACCAGGACGGGGAGGAAGCGCCAGCCGCCCAGTACTCGCTGACGCCAGGTGTCGATTCCCAACGTGAGGAGTCCCAATACCAACAGAATATGGCCAAGGGTTTGGCCGATCCCTCCGAAGGTCCCGGCCGTCCCGCTCTGTTCGAGGGCGTAGCTGCCCCAGGGAAGGGACCAGAGAATCAAGGTGCCCGTGATGGCCAGGGTGTAGCCGAGGAGGCTGATTCCCAGGCCTGCCCTGGCCGACCAGCCGGGCCGCCCCCGCAGGGCCCGCAGCGCGTAGAGACCCAGGGTCCCCACCACAAGGAGGGTCAGAGGAACCACCTGGAGCTTGAGCGAATCGCTCCAGGTAAGCCCCAAGGCGAACCCCTTCCTGTCAGTGGAGCTGGGTCCGTGGGTGGCCAGGAAATGCAGCCAGATCAGAGTCCAGGCGAACCCACCGGCCACAGCGGCCGGTGGCCCCCACCGCCTCAGCGCTTCCATCTCTTCCTCCCGAGCCCAGGCACGGTAACAAATCGCTGGAGGCGCTCGCTAGGTGCCGATCTGTGCGGTTTCGGCACGTGAGCGTTATCGCTCGGGAACAGGCGATCTCGGGCAGTAGAGATCCGTAGATTTGGACGGATGCGAGAGTCAGAACGTCGGCGAATCCGACCATCGGAAGCCGTTTATGCCTTCGTCCCGTCGATGAGCGACGCACATGCCGTGGCGAGCCATATCGTTGTCTCGTTCGGGCTGAACACAATGGTTGGCTTCAACGAGTCGACCCGGGGCGAGGGTTATGTGATGGTCGACCTGGCCGTCGACATATCGAGTGTCGTCAGACAGGTCACTGGCTCCGATCCGTTGCGCGTCATCAGTTGGAGTGACATCCAAGACGAGCCCGACTGGTTCGGAGTACCGCAGAACATCTAGGTCACTCGATCCGAGCAGAACGTGCCTTTCTCGGGCGGTCTCGAATATGGGCGGTTTCGAGCGAGATTGCCGATACATGTGGTCGCGGAGCTAACAGTCGTTGGCTTCGCTTTGGGCGGCCGACAACTCGCTGGCGCGGCAGATGGCTTCCATAAGAGCTCTGAGCAGATTCCGTTCCCAGCGCCTTCCCTCGAAGCGGCAGCGCGCCTAAGTGCCGTTCTGCTCGGCTTCTGGAAGGCTCGTTATCCGCCCAGAATTGTCGATTTGCGCTGCCGTCGCTCGTGCGTTCCTTCTCGTAGGCGGCTTCTCGTATCTTCATGAGCTTCGGTGCCGCGATGCGCAGCTGCCAAGCCCGAAACCACCTCTGTCTCGAATTCGGAACTCGGTCGTACCAAGCTGCGTGACCGGCGACGGCACCCGGGCCTGATCGCACTGCTGGGCGCACCTCTGCGTAGACTCAAAGAGGCCCAACAATGACAGGCTATGCGCATCCCGAGAGCCTCGCCAACCCGCAGTGGCTGGCCGAGCACCTGCACGACGACAATGTACGGGTCGTCGAGGTGGTGTGGGGTGACAGCCCGGACTTCGGTCAGCCTGGCTACGACCAGGGCCACATCTCCGGCGCGCTCGCCTGGGAGTTTGCCCAGGATCCCCAGACGCCCGGCCCGCCCGGAGACGTCGTGGATGGCGAGGCCATGCAGGAACTCTTATCGCGCTCGGGTGTTGGGCCGGAGACGATCGTGGTCGTGTACAGCGGGCTGGGCAATCTGCTTGCCACGTTCGCCTTCTGGCTGCTGAAAGTGTATGGCCACGACAATGTGCGTTTGCTGGATGGCGATAAGCGTAAATGGCTGGGCGACGACCGACCGACCAGCACTGTCGCTCCGGCCGTAGCTCCAGTGCCTTACCCGGCGGCGACGCCGAACTGGAGGCTGCGCGCAAGATACGACGAGGTGCTGACCAACTTGGGGCAGGCAAACACACTTCTGGTGGATACGCGCTCGCCGGAAATGTTTGCAGGCCAGGACAGGGCCGGAGCGGCACATGGCGGCCACATCCCAGGCGCCGTCAACCTGGCGGCCAACCGGGAAGTGCAACCGGATGGCAGCTTTGGCCCCTGGCGAGTCCCGACGGTGAACATGGACGGCACTTTCAAATCACACGAGGAATTGCTGGCCCTAGTCACAGAACTGGGGATCACTCCCGAGCGGGACATCATCACCTACTGCGTGCGCGGGGGCCTATCCACCCATGCCTGGTTCGTGCTCACACAGCTACTGGGCTACCCCAGCGTACGCGAGTACGACCGCTCATGGGCCGAATGGGGCAACCGCGACGACATGCCGGTCGAATCAATCAATATCTAACCCGCCGTTAATCCTGGTCGCGTCGACGCAGGGTCGGGAAATGCTATCACGGCCCGATTGTCCCAAGACCCCACGACAAGATCACTCCAGAGAGGTCGTTCACAGCGCATAACGCGCTTCGCCGGACTCCAAATCAGCCCGATTTGACAGCGCATAACCGGCAGGGTGTCCGTGGCCGTGCGAAAGTCCCCGCTGGTGGCCGGAACGAGGTCCCCGCTGGTGGCCAGGTAGAAGTCCCCGCCTCTCGTTGACGGATCCACCGTGAGCTGTCCCCGGGCAGCGAACCTGACGGCGTCAAGCCAGTCCGGTCGCTACCCGGGGAGGGTTCCATTGAAGTCAGCGAGGGAACGTATGGATGTGATCGCCGCCTACCGCGAGGTGGGCACCTACCGAGGGGCCGCCGACATGTGTGGCACCACTCACAAGACCATCAAGCGGATCGTGGAGGGGCAGGAGGCCGGCGAGCGCCCGCCAACCCGGGCCGAGCGGGCCCACAACTATGACGTCGTCGCCGGGATCGTGGCCAAGCGGGTCAAGAGCACCCAGGCCCGGATCTCGGCGAAGCGGCTGTTGGGGGAGGCGAGGGCGGCCGGTTATGCCGGTTCGGCCCGCAACTTCCGCCGCCTGGTGGCCAAGGCGAAGGTGGCTTGGCGGGCCGACCACTACCGGGGTCGGCGCCCGGGGGTGTGGTCGCCCGGCGACACCTTGGTCATCGACTGGGGATCCGAGGGCCCCCTGCACGTGTTCTGCGCGGTGGCGGCGTGGAGCCGGTTCCGGTTTGTGCGTTTCGCCGCCGACGAGCGGGCCGAGACCACTCTCTCGCTCCTGGCCGAGTGCTTCGAGGAGCTGGGTGGGGTGCCCAAGGTGGTGCTGTCTGACCGGATGGGGTGTCTCAGAGCCGACGTGGTGGCGGGGGTGGTGGTGCCCACCCCGGATTATGTGCGGTTCGCCACCCACTACGGCTTCCGGCCCGACTTCTGCGAGGGGGCGGACCCCGAGTCGAAGGGGATCGTCGAGCATCTGGTCGGCTAC
>JBOHSD010000042.1:0-7201 GCA_050733075.1 Gemmatimonadales bacterium | reverse complement strand
CACCGTGCGCTTCGACCGCCAGCTTGCAGAAGGTGAGGCCGAGACCGGTGGATCGGCCGGCGGCGGCTCGGCCGAGTTGAGCCTGGCTGAACTTTTCGAAGATGAGCTCGCGATGCTCCGGCGCTACGCCCGGCCCCCCATCGGTAACTGTGATCCTAGCCCGGCCATCGTCGGCTTCCAGCCCGATGCGCACCAGGCTCTCACGGGGCGTAAACTTGAAAGCGTTTCCTACCAGGTTGACCAGCACGCGGGTGACGAGCTCGGGGTCGCATTTTACCACCACCGGATGACGCGGCAGCTGATAGACGACCTGGACGGCCGGTGGCGCAGGGCCTAGCGACCCCACCGCCTCCGGCAGCAGCTGCACCAGATCGGTCTCCTGCGCCGATAGCGGCATCTGCCGCGACTCCAGCCGGCTCACATCCAGCACCTGACTAACCAGCTCCTTCAGCCTTCCCGCAACCGCGTTGGCATCCCGGGCGTACTCCAGAACCTCGTCGTGCGCCCCGGCAGCCACCGCCATCCGGAGCAGGTCCAGATATCCCTGGAGCCCGGTGAGTGGTGAACGCATGTCGTGTACGAGCATGTGGGTCAGAGTATCCCGCGCAGCCTCGAGCTCCTGAAGCTTCTGGAACTGGCTGGTTACCTCGTCGTGGAGTCGCTTCGTGGTGACGGCGTTCCGCACCCGGAGGATGAGGTCGGCCGAATCGATCGGCTTGGTGATGAAGTCGGCGGCGCCGGCGCCGATTCCTTCGAGGCGATCCTGCCGGGCGTCCAGGGAGGTCACCAGCAGAACCGGGACCATGGCCATGCCCGGGTCTGCCTTGAGTCTGCGGCAAACATCGAAGCCGCTCAGCCGGGGCATCATTACATCGAGCAGGATGACGTCGGGGCGCTGTTCTCGCGCCTGCACCAGGCCTTGCTCTCCGTCCGTCGCGGTCAGCACCATATAGCCGCGCGCCTCGAGCAGATCGTGCAGGAGCTGAACGTTGCGCGGCTCGTCATCCACCACCAGGACCTTGGCTGCCGCCTGGTTCATGTCGAGCCTGGTGTCAGGCCCAGGCGCTCCAGCGCTTCCAGGATCGCTTCGGCTCCGCCCTTGGGCACTATGGTCCGAACGTGGCGCATGAGCTCCTCACGCTGAGATCCGGTGAGGTCCAGCGCCGTGGAAACCAGAATGGGAATCTGCCGGGTGCGCGGGTGGTCGCGCAGTTGCTGGGCGACAGCGAAGCCCGAGACCCCGGGCATGTTCAGATCGAGAATGATCAGGGCCGGCGAGTGCTGGATGGCCAGCGCCAGACCCTCGCTCCCGCCGAAGGCCTGTAATACCTCGAAGCCCCGGCCGATGAGCACGTCGGTGGCAAGCTCCACGGCCTCGTGATCGTCGTCCACCACCAGCGCCACCCGGCGCCCGTTGCTCTCCCCGCTGGGAATCAGACGGTCGAGCGCTTCTATGAACTGCTGCCGCTGCACCGGCTTGACCAGCCAGGCGGCGGCACCGGCGTTGAAGCCGAGATCCCGGTCGTCGGTGATCGAGACCACGACGACCGGTATGTTCTTGGTGATGGGATCCGCCCGCAGCTTGCTCAATAACTGGAGTCCGTGCTCGTCGGGCAGGAAGATGTCGAGCGAAATGGCTGCGGGCCTCAACTTGCGAGCAAGCTCGAGCCCCTGGGCCGCGCTTCCGGCGTAGGCCACGCGGTAGCCGTGCTCCACCAGATAGTGGGACAGGAGCTCGCGGGCGGTCGTGTCGTCTTCGACCACCAGCACGAGAGGCCCTCCGCGCTTGGGAGCCGGGACCGGTTGCGGCGGAGGCTGCCAGGCCTTGATGCCGCTCGCCTGGAGCTGGGTCGGCAAAATCAGGGTAAAGGTGCTTCCCTGGCCCGGGGTGCTCTCGACCGATATCCGCCCGCCGTGCGCTTCTACCAGGCTGCGGGTAAGCGCCAGGCCGAGGCCGGTTCCCTCCTGTTGCCGCACGTAGGAGCTGTCCACCTGCTCGAATTCCAGGAAGATCCGATGCTGATCTTCGGGCGCGATCCCGACCCCGGTGTCCCAGACCGCCACCTGGACCTGCTCCCGGCCCTCCTCGTCCTGGGTCGGAGTGGCTCGCACGCCGATGCGTCCCCCTTCCTCCGTGAACTTGATGGCATTGCTCAGGAGGTTGTACAGGATCTGCTTCAGCTTGGCCCGGTCGGCTGTCAAGGCCGGCAGATTCCCGGCGGCTTCCAGCGTGAAGGTCTGCCGCTTGGCCGTGGCTAGAAGCTCCAGGCCGCGCTGCATATCCTGCAGCAGTGAGACCAGATCGATCGACTCCGGTTCCAGCAGCAGGCGGCCGGCCTCGACTTTCGCCAGATCCAGGATGTCGTTCACCAGCTGGAGCAGGTGGCGGCCACTCGACAGGACGTTGAGGACGTACCGCCTCTGCCGTTCGGTGAGCTCGCCCACGGCCTGGTCTTCCAGGAGCTCGGAGAACCCGATGATGGCATTCAGCGGGGTCCTCAGCTCATGGCTCATGTTGGCCAGGAAGTTGCTCTTGGCCCGGTTGGCCGCATCCGCCGCCTCTCTCGCCTGCCGCTGCTCGGCCATCAGGCGGCGCTCGGTGATGTCCTGGTATACGATGATGGCACCGGTCGTCATCCCCGCCCGATCGTGCAGAGGCGCGTAGGAGATGCTTACGTCGATCCTCGAGCCATCCTTGCGGACCCTGGAGCTTTCCAGATCGACTATCGAGTCGCCCGCCAGCGCCCGCCGGCGTAACGCCTGGAACTCCTCCTGCTTCTCCGGCGGCACGTTGGCGAGCGGTTTTCCGGTTACCTCCGCGGCGGACCATCCGAACATCCGCTGCGCCCCGCCGTACCAGCTCACCACGTTGCCGTCCTCGTCGATCCCGACGATGGCGATGGGAGCCGCCTGCACCAGGGCCTCGAGCTCGTCGGCGGTGCGGCGGAGCTGCTCCTCGGCGTGCCGCCGGGCGGTGATGTCGGTCGAGACACCGAGCACGTGCTTGCTTTTCCCGTCCGGCGCCGTGAGCGCAACCTTCACGGTCTGGAACCAGCGCACCGCTCCGCTGCTGTCGGTAACGGGCTCCTCGGGCAGGGTGATGGCCCGAGCGGACTGGATGACCTCCCGGTCGACCCGGAGAAAGCTCTCGACTTCGGCGGTGTTCGAGTTGAAGTCGGCGTCGGTCTTGCCCTCGAGCTCCTCGACACCGGTGCCGTAGAGGTCGGCCACGGCACGATTCGCCAGGACGAAACGGCCGTCCCAATCCTTGATGAACACCAGCTGGGGATTGGTGTCCACGACCTTGCGCAGGAAGTCCTTCTGGTTCCGCAGCTCGGCTTCGACCCGGGCCCGCTCGTCGTTCTCCACCCGGAGCTCCTCATTGAGGCACTCCAGTTCCGCGGTACGCTCGGCGACGCGCCGCTCCAAGTCGTCGTTCAGTTGCCGAACGCCTGCTTCGGCTTTCACGCGGGCCCGGATTTCCTGGTTGGCCAGCACGGCGCTGATGGCCAGCAGCAGGAGCCCGAGACCGGACGCGAAGAAGATCGTGAGCTTGGTCCGCAGGCCAAGGGCCTCGGACCGTTCCGAGCGGGCCCGAAGGAGCTGCCCTTGGGCTGTTTGCATTTCGCCGACCAGAGCGCGGACCGAATCCATCAGCGCCTTGCCACGGCCGGTGAGCACGAGAGCGATGGCCGGGTCACGCCCGCGCTCCCGGCGGGTGCGGATTCCTTCATCGATCACATCGAGCCTGCGGGTGGCCACACTTTCGAGGGAGGTCAGCCGCCGTTGCTGGGTGGTGTCGATGAGGAGCGCGCGAAGCTCGGCCATCTCGGCATCGAGAGATTTTGCCGCGTTGGAGTAGGGCTCGAGGTACTCCTCGCTGCCGCTGATTACGTAGCCCCGGTGGCCGGTCTCGGCGTCCTGCAGCCAGGAGAGCACTTGCTGCAACCCTTCGAGCACCCGATGAGTGCGGTTGACCTCTCGCGCCGAGGTTACCGCTTCATCGCTGGCGCGGTAGGTGATCCACCCGGCCCAGGCGAGCAGAAGGAGGGCCGCCAGGAATCCCAGATTGATGGCGGAACGATGGCGGCTCAGGAAGCCTCGCCGCGTGACCAGCGATCACCGTAGTGGGCATCGAGCAGCGCGCGGATACTCTCGGCCAGGGTGCGGGTATCGATCGGCTTGGGAATGTACTCCGCGAATCCGGCAGCCAGCGCCTGCTCGCGATCACCCACCATGGCCTGCGCGGTGAGGGCAACGACTGGAATCGCGGCGGTTGCGGGGTCGGCCTTGAGCCGCTCGAGCACGGCGTATCCGTCCATGCCGGGCAGCCGGATATCGAGCAGAATCAGCGAAGGCTTGAGCTGCGCGGCGGCACTCAGGCCTTCCAGGGCCGAACGGGCCTCCACGACTTTCATGCCGGCCGTGATCAGCACGTCCCGGACGAGCTCGAGATTGAGGTTATTGTCTTCGACTACCAGGATCGTGGGAATCATGACGTCAGCGCGCGCTTCACCAGGGTCAACATCTCGGTCAGCGTGAACGGCTTCTCGATCGTGAGCACCGCGCCCAGCATCGTGGCGTTGGAGAGAAGATCGAGCCGCCTGGTCTGGCCTCCGCCCGACATCGCTATGATGCGGACCCCCGGGCTGTGGGTGAGCAGCTCCAGGATGGTCTCGATGCCGTTCTTCTCCGGCATATGCAGATCGGTGATGACCAGGTCTGCGCCGTGGCGGCGCCAGAGGTGGAGGGCCTCCAGCCCATCGCGCGCCTGCATCACCCGATAACCGGCTTTGATCAGGAGGATTTGCAGCGCCCGGCGGATGCTGGGGTCATCATCGACGACCATGATCCGCTGCCCAGTCCCTGTCATCATCCGCTCTCCGCTAACCGGGGGCTCACGTGGGCCGGACCTGGCCGGGCGGCTGCATAGAAGCAGGTACTGGGCCACAGGCCATCTCCAAGCCCAGCAAGCCAGTAGGTCGAATTCTCCGGCTCTGAGATGGGTGGGCTGCGAATCGTATGGCGAATTTCACTGGAGTACGGTTGGCGGGGCTGGCCGTGGCTCAAGCGTGCTCTAATTGGAATGGCCAGGGCCAGGTGGGTTGGCCGGCCAGCCCGCTACTGGGAAACCGGCACCCTGGTGATGCGGCTCTTTACCCCATCGGAGAGCACCAGCTCGAGCGTGGTCTTCGAGGTCTGGAGCTGAACGTCCCCACCTCTAGCCAGCGAGAGTACCTCGCCGGTATCCGGATCACGTACCATCACCATGGGGTGGGCACCAGCATCCCACCGGAGCCGTACGCGCTCACCGGCTAGCCGGCCAAGCTGCACGCCGGCAGAGGGCCTGGATTTCGCATCCAGCACGGCTTCCCGTCCGTACCCCCTGAGACTCAGCCGGGACATCTGCGATGCGGCGACTGAAGACAGCGGCACGGCGAACACGAAATTCTGCTGGTTTCCGGGCGCGTCGGCGATCTCCTTCGGGCTGAAGGAGAGGGCGAATACGGTCGATCCATCGGACGCCTGTGCCTCGAGCGTGTAGGGACCGGAACGCCGTGGCAGGCTCGGCCGGGTGTGGACCAGGAAGGCCGGCTCGAGCACTGGCTGGCCCTCCCGGATATAGCCCCAGACCAGGAGCGAGGGCTGCGGCTGCTGACTGGAGCCACCCATGACCAGCAGGCTGGGCGGGCTGAGATAGTCGAGCACCGCCGAATAGGTGTAGTCGCTGATCCATTTGTCATCGCAGTAGCCCATGATATCGCTGAAGCTGGGTGGCTTCAGCGCCTGAGCCTCCACGTCGAGACCGTACACACCGATGCTGCCGTCGGCGTAGGGATATTCGCTGTCCACGTTTCCCGGATCGCCGCAGGGAGCGTGATTCCGGCTCCAGTTGTGGCTCAGCTCGTGTGCCGCCACCAGACTGCCGCTGGGCAGATAGTCCCAGCCCAGAGCGGCTCGGGCGTGAATGCCGTTGGCCGGCTCGCTGACGTAGGCTACTCCGGCAACGCCGCTGGTGTACGACACCTTTACGACCCCGTAGTAGTAGCGTGAGCTGGCTTCGGCCTGACGGAGAAGGTCGATCTCGTTCAGAATGGTGACCCAGGCGTTGTTTCCGTTGTCGTCCTGGAGGGTATCCGAGGTCGTCGTGGTGTACTGCGCATGCACCGACGCATCGTAGCTGGCGAGGGGATGCATCCGCTTCGCGTCGGCCATGAAATCGCCGGTGTTCGCATCGCTCACGTTGCCTCGCCGGCCGTTGCCTGCCTGGACCACGGGAACGAAAGTCAGACTGAGCGTTGGAGTAGACCTCACGTTCATCGCGAGGGGCGCCCCAGCCGGGAATGCATTATCGCCCTCGTCGCTCTCGGCGACGGCGTTGTCGGGATCGACCTCCGCGATGATGCTCAGGCCGGGCTGGATGACCGCTCCGGCCACCGGAACGTTCCAGGAGTAGCTCAGCGAGCTCTCGTCCACCGCGGTCGGGACCGAGAGCCCCGGCGCAGGGATTGAAACCTCGTTCTCAAGTACCAAGTTCTTGTAAAATCGCACTCGTACGCTCGTGGTAGCCACGTTGGTGCGATTAGCCACCACGAAGACGCGAAGATAGCCGTTGCGGTTCTGCACCAGGGGCACGGCACCGCCGTAGGTCTGGGCGCTCTGGGTCAGGTACATCCCGTCGATCTTGAGGTTCAGGTCGCCGCTGCTGGGAGGGCTATAGGTGACGGTGGCCGTGGCGGTCGCCCCGGCAACGACTGACACGTCCTGGCTCGCAGGGGTAGCGGTGTAAGGGGTGCCGCCGGCAGCCACGACGTCCTGCGCGCTCACGGTGTACGTGCCGGGCTGGAGACCGGCCAGGGTTTGGGTTGCGGTCAAGGACTGGGAGTATCCATCGGGCCCGCTGACCGTTACCGCCGCGTCGGTCCCGGTCGGAAGCCCGTTGACGGCAATCGCAAGATCGCCAGTGTTTACGCTGCTACCGGGACTCGGCGCGCTCGGCCCGCCATCGCACGCAAGGATGAGGGCCGGAAGGAGTATTCTCCAGGGCCAGCGCACTAGTAGCTCGGCCAGGTATCGGTCCAGCCGTTCCGCACCCGCTGGATCGAGCCGATCCGGCCCAGGGCGCGGGTGAGGGCGCAGGAGTCGTACTGGTAGATCTTGGTACCGTTGCCCAGGTCGTTCAGCCCGGTGACGGGGATGC
>JBOHSD010000041.1:0-8907 GCA_050733075.1 Gemmatimonadales bacterium | reverse complement strand
GTGGCGCGCCGCGGTGCCGCCCGGGTGCCGCTGGCCTGCCGCCGTTCGCGCCAGACGGTGACGCCCCACCACCCGAACAGGACAGCATCCACCGCCCACACCACGCCGAGCACGGGCAAGAACCACGGGGAGTCCGGCCCCAGCAGACCCTCCCCGGCTGCGCTCCCGGACACGTGCGTTCACCGCGTGGACCGCCCAGCTGGCCAGCCCACTAACGCCAGTTGGACATCAAGCGATACCGAGCCCACAGCGACCAGCACCAGGAGCAGCCCGAGCAGCACCATCAGGAGCCACCTCCGCCGAGGGTGTCGATCACGGTGCGCTGCACCAGCTCCGAAGCCGGCAATATGACCGCCTCATCCAGCGGCGGGCGGACGTGCCACCGGGCGCGGGTGTGATCGAGGCCTGTCGGCGGCAGCGGCACCCAGTGCCCCGGCCCCCGGTAGGTCACTGACGGCCATGTCCCCAGCTTCGGTGCCGGACCGTGCCCGGAGGCGACCAGCAGCACCCACCGCGCTGGGTGCAGTGCCACGATCGGCCCGGCCGCGCCAAGCGCGGGGAACACGTCCTGCGCGAGGCGGGTCGGTAGCTCCAGCGCGTCCACACCGCGCCCGCACACCAGCAGCACCCCATACGGACGGCGCGTCCATACTGCGTGCGCGTCGGACCACTCGGTGATGCCCTGCTTCTGCCAGTGGTCGTCGGCCGGACCCAGCCCGGTGGCGCCCTCGCGGCCGTACCAGCGGCCGGTAACGCCGCGGGTGTAGGTGCCGGGCACCGGCCGGCCGCGAGTGGCTGCGGCGACGGCGGCGTCCCGGATCGCGGTCCAGGCCACGCCTGGTGTGGTGCTCTCGATCGTGCTCATTGCTCCGTCCTCCCGGTAGGTGGTGCCCGTGGCGCGGCGGGGGGCTGCGCAGCCGCGCCACGAGCATCGGATTGATCACAGCGGTGGACCGGGTTGTCGATCAACGCAGCCTGCCGTGCAGATCTTGACCAGGGGTTTCGGTGAGCGGACCGGGGATAGTGCGGTGGCTCTGGTGTCGGCGGTCAGATCGTGGTAGGTACCCAGCGCGTAACGGCGCTGACACGCGTCGTCTCAGGTCAGACGAGGGGAAAGCACGAGTGAGCATCATCGGGCGGGCACGCTGCCCACAGTGCGGGGCGCTGCTGCGCCGCAGCCGACGAACTGGAGAACTATGCAGCCCGTGTGAGCGGGTGGGGCCCGATCCGCGGAGCACGCTGCCTGCGGACTTCTATGACCAGGCGCCGATCGTGGCCATGCTGGGCGCCTACGACTTCCGGTCCTTCTTTCTGACGGTGCGTCGGCTTGTCGGCTGGTCGCAGCAGACCTTCGGCGGTGTGGTGGGCTTGGAGCAGTCGCAGATCTCGGCGATCGAGCGTGGTGAGCACCGGCTGCGCAACGTCGAGGACGTCGCCAGCATCGCCCGCGGCCTGGCCATTCCCCCGGTGCGGCTCAACTTCCCGGACATCCGGGCTACCGTGGGTCAGCCGAAGGATGCTGAGCAGAAGGCGGTGAGCTGGGTGTACCGCAGAGATTTCGGGCAACACATCGCCGGGCTCATCCTGGGCATAGCGGGCGCGGCCGGGTTGGACACCGACCGGCTCCTCGCCTTGTTGCCGCAGGCCGAGCCCACCGGCACCCGCCACGTCGGGGCCGCCGATGTGGCGGCCATCGAGCACCTCACCGCCGCGTTCGCGCGCCAGGACTATGCCCACGGCAGCGGCCCGATCTGCGCCGCCGCCGTCGCCCAACTGCGGGCCACCCTGCCACTCCTGGATGCCGAGGCCACTTCCGAGGTGCGACCCCGGCTGATGCTCGCCACCGCGCGCCTGGCCATGCAGGCAGGCTGGATGTCCTTCCAGGTCCTCCACGATGATGCCGCCCGGCGGCTGTGGATGATCGGGCTCGACCTCGCCCGCAACACCGAGCACCCTTTGGGCGCCGACCTCACCGCCTACCTGCTCTACGACATGGCACTGCAGGCGGTGCACCTGGGCCGCCCCAAGGAAGCGCTGCATCTGGCCCGGATCGGCCACAGCTCCGCCAGCGGACCGTATCCGGTCTCCGCGTCCACCACCTGCTGCCTGGCGAACATCCAAGCCCGGGCGCATGCCGCCGAGGGCGACGCGACGGGCTGCGACCGAGCCTTGGGCCAAGCCGAAGAGCACTTCACTGCCATCGACCCGGTGACCGCGCCGCCCTGGGGCGGGTGCTTCGAGGCCGGGCATCAAGGCGGCCTTACTGCCTTTCAGGGGCAGGCCCATTACATGTTGGCCCGCACCGGCCGCGACCGACGCGCCGCCGAGCGGGCGGTCCCGTTGCTGCGCCACGCTCTGGAGCACACCGGCCCCAGCTACGCCCGGCCCCGCGCGCTCAGACTAGCCGATCTCACCGGGGCCCACGCGCTGGCCGAGGACCTCGACACTGCCGTGATCGTCGGTCACCAGGCCGTCGACGCTGTCTCGAGGCTGTCCTCCCCCCGGGCACACGACCGGCTCCGTGCTCTGCACACCGTCCTTGAACCACTGCACAGCAGCCCCGGTGTCGCCGAACTCCGCGACCGCTTGGCCACCACCGCCGCCTGAGAGGGGATGACGGCACAGTGTTGATGAGGAGATAGGGAAGGGTTGATGAGGAGATAGGGAAGGGTTGATGAGGAGATAGGGAAGGATAGCTCGGTATCGATTTGATCCACTGGCATCGGCGGCGGTGCAGTTCCCGTTGGCGACATATCGAGAATTAAATGATCATCGGTCGAGACCTTGGCGGACCGAAAGGACGTACACGATGACGCAGCTCAACTGGTACGGCGCGGATCCCTTGATGGGACCTGCTGACCGGCTTCCCCTGGCAGCTCGTCAGACGCCGGGTCAGGCCGATCCACCTTCTCGTCAGGCACGTTTGCTCGGTGTTTTCTTAGCGCGGGCGCCGCTGAAGATTGATGTCACAGCGCCGCAGTGTGACCGGCATGCAAAGTCGTATACTATCGACAGGAAAACGGAAAACACCAAGGTTATCGTTGATGGAAATGAAGAGAATCATAGCGATGTGACCGAGACCGAGCGCGAGGTGGATTGAGCTGTCACTATGATTCTCGTTCTTACCAGCGACAATGATCGCACCGCAGACCGCGTTGTAGCAGAGATCGCACGGCGGGGCGCAGCCGTAGGTCGTCTTGACACGGCAGATTTTCCGTGCCGGATTACTATCAATGCTATGCTGCAAGATGAGTTCGGTTGGCATGGCTGGATGGAAACCGAAATTGGTCAAATCCGGTTGGACAAAATTAGGGCCATCTATTATCGGCGTCCCACCAGCTTCCTCTTTCCCGATGACGTGACCGGTAGCGATCTGACCTTTGCTGCAGCCGAGGCAAGACGGGGATTCGGCGGACTTCTATTCTCTTTGCGCGCACGTTGGGTCAACCATCCTGGTAGGGTTGCCGATGCGGAATTCAAGCCTACTCAGTTATACGTGGCGGCAGGCTGTGGATTGACGGTTCCGCGTACCTTGCTGACGAGCGATCTGGGCCAAGCGAAGATTTTCTGTGAGACCGCAGAAAAAGGCGTAGTTTACAAGCCGCTCTCTGCGGCGAACATCGTCAAGGGAGACGATGTTCAACTAGTTTATACAAGTAAGCTCTGCCGCGCGGATCTCGATGACATCGATGTGTCATTGACAGTGAATCTCCTTCAAGACTGGGTGCCGAAGTGCTATGACGTGCGCGTGACAGTAGTTGGACGTCGCCTTTTCGGAGTTGCAATCCATGCGGGTTCGTCGGAGACATATGTAGACTGGCGCACTGACTATGACTCACTTAGCTATGAACCGATCGAGGTGCCGAAATTTGTCGCTAGCGGCATCTGGGCCTACATGAGGCACTTCGACCTGCTGTATGGCGCTTTCGATTTCGCGGTTACCGAGAAAGACTGGTATTTTCTCGAATGTAACGCTAATGGGCAATTTGGGTGGCTGGAGGCGGAGACTGATTTACCGATCACGGCAGCGATAGCGGATCTTCTTGTCCAGGAATCGACGCAAAATTGAATCCTACTATTCGCTGGCGTGAGCGCGCTACCGCGCTCGCTAGCAATCTTGCTGAGCGTGGGATCCTCCGTAGCGAGGTGTGGCGCGCTGCTGTGGAGCAGACTCCACGTCATCTGTTTGTTCCCGCCAGTTCCATCTCGAACGAGGCGGGTTCAGTGGCGGACAACTCCGATGTCGATATCTGGTTGAACAACGTGTACTCAGATTCGACACTCGTCGTGCAGCGTAAACAGGCTCGCGATGGTGGACCTGCTTGGTTTCCTACCAGTTCATCCACGATGCCAAGTCTGATGATCGAAATGCTGGAGGCGCTAGATGTTCACGATGGTCATCGTGTTCTGGAGATAGGAACAGGAACGGGCTACAATTCCGCGTTGCTGGCTCACCGTCTCGGCGGGGATAACGTCGTGAGCATTGACATCGATCCCGATCTGGTTGATGCGGCGAAGTGGCGACTCGGGGAGCTTGGCTATTCTCCAACTCTGATCGCTGGCGATGGCCTTGTCGGAGCACCGGGCCACGGTCCGTATGATCGAATTATTGCTACCTGTGCAGTACCAGAAATACCTTCGGCGTGGATCGAGCAGCTGGCGCCTGGGGGGGCCATGTTGGTCAACTTGCGCGGTTATGTTATCGGCGTACTATGCCTCTTAACAAAACAGAATGACAACGAGGTCATCGGCCCAGTTGTCCGTTCTGGTGGCGATTTTATGTGGCTTCGACAACAGCTGAGTGACCCGCTTCGAGAGCAAGGATCGCTCAAGTTTATTGGCGCAAGAAAAGTTGCGAGGACTCTCACTACGATATCTCCCGCCAATGTTCTGAATAGCAGCGATTTCCTTTTGATGCTTCAGCTCGAACTGCCCGGGCTCCGCATGATAAGTTCGACCGACGTGTTCGATCCGATGGAGAGGCGCAATCGGCGAGGAATTCTCATGTACGCGGAGGATGGCTCACACGCTCAAGTCATCGACGAGCCTGAACTCGACGACCAGTACCGTGTAATCCAGGGTGGAGCCCGTCGGCTCTGGGATACTGTCGAAACAGCTTACGAGCTATGGGTTCGACTGGCTAATCCGGCCTCGCACCGTTTCGGTGTAGTCGCTAACCGAACTATCCAGTTTGTGTGGCTAGATAACGACATGAACTGGTTGCGCTGGCCTCTCCCGCTTGTTTAGCTGGCGGAATTGGGTCAGTCTATGGAGCGTTCGGCTTGGTCCTCGGGCTCACCGTCACCCCCCGACGGCGAGCAGTATCCCTGGCTGGACTCACCTCAGCACTCGACCTCATGATCGGACGGCGCTGACTACAGAGACGGCACGTCGGCTGGGCGTGTGTTTCTCGACACGCACGTCGTCGAAGCCGGCCACCCTGCACTGAGCTGCAAAGGACTCCGCCTGCTGGTCGGTCCACCCATGGCTGGCGAGCCCGGTGGCGCCGGGACGCACGCGGCGCTCGATAGCGAGTAGCCGCCCTCCAGGGACGA
Organism: Gemmatimonadales bacterium; assembly: GCA_050733075.1. Taxonomy (GTDB): domain Bacteria; phylum Gemmatimonadota; class Gemmatimonadetes; order Gemmatimonadales; family GWC2-71-9; genus CAVVWJ01. Next base: position 3,352 of record JBOHSD010000041.1, on the reverse strand, counting down.
GCACTCGCTGTGCCTCGGCGAGTCCCGCGGTGACGTCCGCCCAGTGGTGAACAGTAGCTATCGACCACAGAATCGTCGCCGACCCGTCCGGCTGCCGCAGGTCTTCCGCGCTGCCCTGGGCCCAGGTGATGGCAGGCCGGTCGCGAGTCAACGTCCGCGCGAGCCGGAGCATGACTGGTGCCGGATCCACGCCGGTCACGCGTGCCCCGCGGCGGGCGGCTTCTCTGACGGCGGTGCCTGGGCCGCAACCGACGTCGACAACACGGTCTGCATCCGACACAGCGGCCAGGTCAGCGGCGAGGCGGGCGACGGTGCCTCCCGCGACGATCATGGTGAGCCCGGCCAAGAAGCCGGTCACCCCGGCGAAGCCCGGATGGTCGGCGTGATGATTGGTTGTCGTCATTGGCCCATCTTGCGGGTTCAAGCCAGCTTGAAGTCAAATGACGACATGGACCTCATCCCGATCGGCCAGGCCGCGGATCGGCTCGGGCTGAACCCCTCGGCGCTGCGCTACTACGACGAACGTGGACTGGTGTCCCCGCGTGTGCGGCAGGCCGGACACCGGATGTACGGACCTGACGAGCTCCGTCGTCTCGCGTTCATCAAGATCGCTCAGCGGTTGGGGCTGCCGCTGGACACCGCGGCCGCTGTTCTCGACGCCCCCGGCCCGCAGTGGCGAGAGCTCGTGCGTCGGCAGATCACCGAGCTGGATGAGGTGATTGCGCAGGCGCAGGGAGCGCAGCTGTTTTTGACCCACGCGCTGAACTGCCCGACGAACCACCCCGCTCGCGACTGCTCCACGATGATCGCAACGCTGGACCGTCTCGTCGACGGGGCAACGGTCGATCAGCTCGTCGCCGAGCACACCTGATCACCCACCGACACAGCCCTCCGGTGGCACACGGACATCACCCACAACACGGATCGGCTGGCTGCCGGTCATACAGTAGTTGTTTTCCCTCTGCTTCCTTGCTTGCTTGTTGAGCACCCCGAACCCGCGAGCGGTTGCGGCTTCGCTGGCCGTCGTCCTGTCTGTAGGAGCCGTTCTATGAGGTTCACGCTAGGAGCTAACGACTTCCAGTTGCGTCACCGGCACCAGCAGCGTAAACCCCGTGTGAGGGAAGGACACGAACACCTCTACGGGTGACGGAAAGTAATCTTGATCCGGGCCGACCACTTGGCCGCGCACCTTCCGGCCATCGCGCGTGGTGTAAACAACGCGCGTGCCCGTCACGAACTCAGACTTTGGCAGATAACCGTCTGACGGGTTCAACGTGTGGCCCATGCCGTCCTCGGTAAGCGACTGGAACGGGTCACAGAGATGACGGGGCCTAAGCCGTCGGGACGTCACCCCCTGCGACCCGCTACCCCTGTCAGCTATGAGGGGCATGCAAAAGCTAAGTAGCCGGAATGAAATAAGCTATTCACTTGGTGCCAATCGCCCAGCGCGTGACCTGCGAGGATGCCAACTCCAGTGGATTTGTTGTTCCATTCCGGCTACTAACGGGCTGGAGGCGAGCAAGGACGAACAGCGAGTCTTGATATCTCATCAGTTCGGTATACGTTGCGAACTGTCGGTTCGTTGATCTTACAACTACGCAGTGCGCACCAACTTATCGGAAAATAATGCTCTGCTCAGTGCGGATCGCCAAAGTTGGCCGGGTCGGACTGATTCAATCAGTCCAGCAACCCAATCTGCCCTGCAAACGCTCTCACCTCAGACGCATACGAAGGTTTCGCCCGCTTCAGCAGTGTACGCACCATATTACGTATGTCCTGCCGGTGCTGGAAATCTTCCGGGCACAGCGCTTCAGCCATCTTTAGGTGCACAAGTACAGCGGTATCGTTGCCCTTGCACTCATAGCACTGAGCGACTTTTGTAAGCAGGCTGTTCTTGCGCTCCAGGGACGGCGTGCGGGAAATATCCACATCATTCGACAGACGCAGCGCTTCGCCAATCTCGCCGCTCTCATACTCCACCCTGACGCGGTGGATACCCACGTTCGTTGGTCCAAAGAAGAGCGTGTTGTGGTAGTTGTGCATCTCATCGACGCGCAGCGCGGCTTCATGAGCCGGGCCGCGTAGAATATCCCGTGCCCGCCATGGGTCGCCGGTTCGTAATGACCCCAGCGTCGCTACCAACTGCAACCCGCCGTAGAGGGAGAAGTGTTCAGGGTTTCCGTCTGGCAGCAGTGGCTCCAGCTTCTCCGCTCCTGCCATCGCTAGATCGAGCGCCCCGACAGGTTGGTCATCCGTCAGCAGGGCATGGCCAAGGCTCCACGTGGCAGCGGCAATCAGCAGCGGGTCTTCGGTCTCCTCGGCATAGCGCATGGCGCGATCGGACACCAGCCCGCAGAGATCAGTCCGGCCGAGGTACTTCAATACCGCTCGTGTCAGCATGTAAACCTCGGACGCAGAGCGGCAGGCTTCAACTGAACGGCCGGACTCATACACGGCTCGCTCGCTGTTGATAATAAGCTCAGGCAACACCCGCAGGGCGTCGCTGTACTTGCTGGGCGAAGTGAACCACGTTTTCTGCGTGGCTTTGACCTGTCCGGCCAGTTCTTCCAGGCTGGGAAGCTCACCGCTCTCACTAAGGGAAACCGTGCGGTAGGTGATGAGCGCCCGCTCCAGTTCAGCCAGTCGGGGATTTACCGGTCCCTCATGGTCTTCGCTAGGCGCCTCACCCAGCAGCGCGGATGTGCGTACGCCAAGCACCTTGGCAATCCTGCGGAGCACATGCAGCGTTGGCGTCTTGGTACCAGCTTCAATCATCTCCAAGTACCGCACCGTGATACCGGCAAGGGTGGCGACGTTGACCGTGCTCTTCTTGCGGTCGATGCGGTAGAGCTTGATCAACTGTCCGGTAGGCATGTCGGGCACGGGGGCCTCCTGAGACTCGTAACGGCCAAAGGTATCCGCTGGCGCCCACCGTGCTGTGACACGGCCCCTGAGCTGGGGGGATGGCACCAGTGACCGAGGGCTCTGGTAGACCCGCCGGGTGAGCAACGTCGGCCGATCACGCCGTGGGCAGCGGGTGCTGTCCGCAGTGTTGCCTGTGGCCCGGGTGTGTGTGGACACGCCGTTGGCCCACCTCGACCGTCCGTTCGACTACCAGGTGCCCGCCGAGCTGGACGCAGCCGCGGCGCCCGGGGTGCGGGTACGGGTGCGGTTCGCCGGGCGGCTGGTGGACGGGTGGCTGCTGGAGCGGGCTGAGGGATCCGATCACCCGGGCAAGCTCGGCTGGCTGGAGCGGGTGGTTTCGGCTGAGCCGGTGCTCAGTCCGCAGGTCGCGGCGCTGACCCGGGCGGTGGCGGACCGCTGCGCGGGCACGATGCGCGACGTGCTGCGC
>JBOHSD010000040.1:0-9348 GCA_050733075.1 Gemmatimonadales bacterium | reverse complement strand
CTTCGGAGGAGTCCGGCGCGCGGCCTTATGCCTGGGTGCCGGTGAGTGCCCGGAACGCCAGCCGCTCGCCGTCGGGCGCGACATCGACCTCGATCTCGTCTCCCCGGCCGAAGTCACCCATGAGAATCCTCTCGCTGAGCGGATCCTCTATGTAGCGCTGGATGGACCGCTTCAGTGGACGAGCCCCGTAGTTCTGGTCGTAACCGTGCTCGACCAGGAACTCCACCGCGGCGGGGGTGAGTTTCACCTCGTCGCCCAACCGCCGCTGGACCTCGCGCAGCAGGATGGTGACGATCTGCGCGATGTGGTCCTTGGACAGCGGATGGAATACTATCACGTCGTCCAGCCGGTTCAGGAACTCGGGGTTGAAGACCTTGTTCATCTCGTCCTTGACGGTCTCCTGCATCTTCTCGAAGCTTCCTCTCGCATCGCCCCCGTGGAACCCCAACGCCTTACCCTTCATTATGTCGCGCGCGCCCACGTTGGACGTCATGATGACTACTGTGTTCTTGAAGTCGATCATGCGGCCGTAGTTGTCCGTGAGATGGCCCTCATCCAGCACCTGCAGCAGGATGTTGAACACATCAGGATGAGCCTTCTCGATCTCATCGAGCAGCACCACCGAGTACGGCTTCCGGCGCACTGCCTTGGTCAGGGTGCCGGAGTCCTCGTAGCCGACGTAGCCCGGAGGCGCGCCGATGAGGCGGGAGACCGAGAACTTCTCCATGTACTCGGACATGTCCACTCGGATCAGAGCCGAGGCGTCGGCAAACAGGAACTTGGCCAGGGCCCGGGCCAGCTCGGTTTTCCCGACGCCGGTGGGTCCCGAGAAGATGAACGAGCCGATGGGACGATCCGGGTCTTTGAGCCCGGCGCGCGACCGCCTGATGGCACGAGAGACCGTCTTGATGGCCTCGTCCTGCCCGACCACCGAGCCGTGCAGCTCCTCTTCCATCCGCATCAGCCGGGCGGTCTCGGCTTCCTGGAGCCGGGTTACCGGAATGCCGGTCCAGCGGGAGACGATGAAGGCGATGGCCTCCTCGTCGATGACCGGGCGCTTGGTCTGGCGCTCCTTCTCCCACTCTTCCTGCTTGAGCCGGATCTGGTTCTGCAGGTCGCGCTCCTGGTCCCGGAGGGAGGCGGCGCGCTCGAAGTTTTGGTCGCGGACCGCGTCTTCCTTTTGAACGTTGACCTTCTCCAGGCCGACCTTGAGCTCCGCCACCTCGGCCGGAGGCACCTGCGAAGCCAGCCGGGCCCGGGCGCCGGCCTCGTCGATCACGTCGATCGCCTTGTCGGGCAGGAACCGGTCGGTGATGTACCGCTCTGAGAGCTCCGCCGCCGCGCTGAGCGTAGCGTCGGGGATGCTGATCCGGTGGTGATCCTCGTACTTCTTTCTGAGCCCCTTCAGGATCTCGATGGTCTCCACCACCGTCGGTGGCTCCACCACGACGGTCTGGAAGCGCCGCTCCAGGGCTCCGTCCTTCTCGATGTACTTGCGGTACTCGTTCAGGGTCGAGGCGCCGACGCACTGCAGCTCGCCCCGCGCGAGGGCCGGCTTCAGCATGTTGGAGGCATCGATGGCGCCTTCGGCGGCGCCGGCGCCCACCAGGGTATGCAGCTCGTCGATGAACAGAATGATCTGCTTGTTCTGGGCGATCTCGTTCATGACCGCCTTGAGCCGCTCCTCGAACTGCCCGCGGTACTTGGTGCCCGCGATGACCGCGGCCATGTCGAGCGACAATACCCGGTGATCGCGCAGCACGTCGGGGCAGAGTCCATTGGCGATCAGGAGAGCGAGCCCTTCGACGATGGCCGTCTTTCCCACGCCGGGCTCGCCGATGAGCACCGGATTGTTCTTCTTGCGCCGGGCCAGGATCTCCATGACCCGCTCGATCTCCTTGCCCCGTCCGATGGTGGGGTCGAGCTGGCCTTCGGCGGCGAGCTGGGTCAGGTCGCGGCAGAAGTGGTCGAGCGCGGGAGTCTTGGACTTCTTCTCCGACTTGGGTGAAGCCGAGCTGGGCTGGCTGCTGCTCCCGCCGGCGGAGGCCTGCGGCATGTCGCTGCCGAGCAGCCGGAGGGTCTCGGCCCGGGACTGCTCCAGGTTCACGCCGGCATCGGTAAGGACCTGCGCGGCAATGCCCTTCTCTTCGCGGAGCAGGCCCAGCAGCAGATGCTCGGTACCCACATAGGAGTGGTTGAGCTCGCGGGCCTCGGTCATGGCCAGCTCGAGCACCTTCTTGGCTCGCGAGGTGTACGGAAGGTCGGGACCCGCCGCAGCCGCGGCCTTTCCCTTCTTCACCGTCTCCTCGATTTTCTGCTGGATGTCCTCGAGGTCCACGTTCAGGTTGGTGAGGACTGCCGCCGCCACCCCCTCGCCCTCGCGGATGAGGCCGAGAAGGATGTGCTCCGTCCCCACGTATTCGTGATGCAGACGGGCCGCCTCTTCACGGGCCATTTGCAGGACTTTGCGCACCCGATCAGTAAAATTGTAGCCGTTCATCGCGATATCCTACGTAGCTCCGAAGGCCGTTCGTCGCGGCTCATCCACGGCGTCCCACTTCGGATTCCAACACTTTGCGCACGAACTGTGCCCGCCGTACCGGCAGGTCAGGATCGGCGGGTGCCAACCCTTCGGCCACCGCGAGGTGGGCCGGCTGGGTATACACCAACAACTTGTTCAGCGTGTACATACCGACATCGGGGATGAGGTTCACGCCTACGCCGAGTCGCACGCCGCTCAGCAGGTTCATGGCCTCTTCGAAAGAGAGAGCCCGGGCATAACGAAGCAGACCGTACGCGCGCCATACCTTGTCCTCGATTATTGCCGGGGCATCGCGCAGCAGCACCTGCCGGGCCTGCTCCTCATAGTCCATGACCTGCCGGACCATCTTGCCGAGGTGATCGAGCAGCTCGTACTCGGAGCTGCCGAGGGTCGTCTGATTGGACAGCTGGAAGAAGTTGCCGACGACCTCGCTGCCCTCACCGTACAGGCCCCGGAAGGTCAGCCCCACTTGTGCCAGCCCCTGCAGCACCTTGGAGATTTCCTTGGTGAGCACGAGCCCGGGCAAGTGGATGAGAACCGAGGCCCGAAGCCCGGTGCCGACGTTGGTCGGACAGGAGGTAAGGTAACCAAACTCGGAATGAAATGCGAATGCAAGTCGTTGTCCCAGTTCGGCGTCGAGCCTGTCGACCTCGGCATACGCCGCATCCAGGGCGAACCCGGAATGGAGTCCCTGGAGGCGCAGGTGATCCTCCTCGTTCAGCATCACCCCCAGCCGGTCCTGGACCAGGACCGAGGCCCCCGATCGGGCCCTGCCGTCGGCGTCCAGCCCGGCCAGCTCCTTGCTGACCAGGTGCCGTTCGTGCAGCAACTGCCGGTCGGTGCGCTCCAGGTGGTCGAGCCGGAACTTGATAGCCCTACGCAACAACACCGTGTCCCGGGCCGCCGACTCGACGACCTGTAGGATGTCCTCCCGCTCGGACTCCGAGTTGCGTCCCTGAAACACGCGTCCGGCCAGGTTCCGGGCCAGCCGGATCCGGGTCGAGAGCACTAGGTGACTGGACGGGCCACTCGCGTCGAGCCAGCCGACGCCGCCGTCGGTGAGCAGGCTCAGGTCGATCATTCCATCACCCGCAACCGGTCGCGCAATTCGGCCGCCAACTCGAAGTTCTCGGTTTCCACCGCCAGCCGGAGCTGTTCCCTGAGCTCGGTGGCCTGCTGCCGCTCGCCCGGCGTGGTGGTGCCGCTCTCGGCGTAGCGCTCACCCATGTGGTGGGTGGAGCCGTGGAGACGGCGCAGCAGGTCGCGGAGCGGCACTTCGAAGGAGCGATAGCAGTCGGGGCACCCCAGGCGGCCGCTCTCCCGAAAATCCTGCAACGATCCGCCGCAGCGGGCACAGGCCTCGCTGGTCTTGGGAGCCGGGCTCTGCTCCGGCAGCTCCTCGCCCATGGCCGCGAGAAAGGTCCCCAGCGGAGTCTTGGGAGCCGCGCCGGGGCTCTCGACCCCTTTCTCCGCGGCGCAGCGCTCGCAGAGATGCAGGGTGGTAACCTGCTCGTTGACGATCTGCGTGAGGTGAATGACCGCCTCCCGCTCGCGGCACTGCTCGCACGACATCAGGGCATGGACTCCACGCCGGACAGAGGCACCAGGACCCCGCCCTCCAGGGACAGGACCCGGTCGGCCCGGCCGGCCAGGGAACGATTGTGAGTAACGACGACGAGTGCGGTCTCGAACTCCCGGGATAAATGCGCGAACAGCTGATGCAGTCGCTCGCTGTTGCCCTGGTCCAGGTTGCCGGAGGGCTCGTCGGCGAGCACCACCAGCGGGTCGGCGGCCAGAGCCCGCGCCACCGCTGCCCGCTGCTGTTCGCCTCCGGAGAGCTGGGAGGGGCGGTGGGACATCCTGCCGGCCAGGCCTACGGTGGCCAACAACTCCTCCGCGCGGGAGCGGGCCCGGGCATCGTCCTCACCCGCGATCAGCAGGGGCATCATCACGTTCTCCAGCGCGGTGAATTCGCGGAGCAGGTGATGAAATTGAAAGACGAACCCCAGCTTGCGATTTCGAACCGCCGCGAGGGTCTCGTCGCCCTCATCTCCATACGAGTGGCCGCCCAGCCGGACCGTGCCGGCGGAGGGAGTATCCAGCGCTCCCAGGAGATGCAGGAGGGTGCTCTTGCCCGACCCGCTGGACCCGACGATCGCGACAAACTCACCCCGGCTCACGGTCAGGTCGACCCCTGACAGCACCTCGATCGGGTTGCCGTCGCCGCCGCGATACACCTTGCGGAGTCCCTCAGCCTCGAGAATCGCGGTCATTCGTGGCGGATGGCGTCGACCGGCGTGAGCGCGGCGGCGGAGCGGGAGGGATAGATCGTTGCGAAGACGGCGATGGCCAGACTCGCCAGCACCACAACAGCCACATCCCGCCAGTCGATGTGAACCGGGAGGTGATCGATGAAATATACCGCCGGGTTGATGCGAACCCAGCCGGATCGGTCGACCACATAGGCTACGGCGAGGCCGGACATCAGGCCCAGCGCCGTCCCGATCAGGCCGATGACCGCTCCCTGTACCAGGAAGACCCGCGCGATCGCCGGCGAGGTGAGCCCCATGGCCCGCAGAATGCCGATCTCGCGGGTCTTGTCGGTGACCACCATGGTGAGGGTGCCGACGATGTTGAACGCCGCTACGACCATGATAAAAAAGATAATCAGGCCCATGGCGAGCTTTTCCAGCTGGAGTGCGCTGAAGAGGCTGGAGTTCTGCGTCTGCCAATCGAGCGCCCGGTAGGGATAGCCCAGCCGTTCCTCCAGAGCGGCTCCGATCTCGGGTGCCCGGTCGGGGTCGTCCACCCTCACCGCGATGCCCGAGACGGCATCTCCCAGGCCGGTAAAGCGCTGAGCCATCGCCCGGGACATGACCACGAACTGGTTGTCGTACTGGAACATTCCGGTATCGAAGAGGCCGGTGACCTCGAACCGCCAGAACCGCGGCACCGCTACCCCGAGCGCCGGGTTCACCTTGGCTTGCGTGACCGGCACTAGGCTCACGATATCGCCCGGATAGACCGAGAGCCGCGATGCCAGCCGGGATCCGAGCAGCAAACCTCCATCTACACCGGGCTTGGTGGTCTGGAACGAGAGATCGCCTTTGGTGACCGCCTGGGGCAGCGAAGTCACCGACTTGGTGCCGGTATCGGGATCGAACCCCAGCAGGTTGACGCCTTCGCCGTAGTCCTGGCCCGCGGTGATGCCCGCCTGGCTGATCACCTCGGGCGTTGCGGCGACCACCCCCGGCTGCTTCCGCACCTCGACCAGAACTTTCCGCCAGTCGTCGAGCCGCAGCCCTGACCCGAAGGTGAGAATGCGAAGGTGGGGATTGGCGACCAGGATTCGCTCCCGCAGATCGTCCCGGAGTCCGTTCATGACGCCCAGCACTACGATGAGCGCCGTGACGCCAACGGCGACGCCCCCGGTCGAGATGACCGTGTTCAGCGAGGCCGTGCGCGAGTTGCGCCGGCTCCGCAGATACCGCCGGGCGATCCGCCACTCGAGCCTGGTGGGCCAGCGGAAGCTCGCCTGCAACTCCCGCCACACGGCACGGACACGGGACTTCCTCCCTGCCCCGCTGCTTCCCTGCCCCGCTGTCACATCGCCTCCGGCCGCATCGCGGGAAAGAGGATGACATCGCGGATGGAAGGCTGGCCGGCTATCAGCATCATGAGGCGATCGAACCCCAATCCGAGGCCGCCGGCCGGCGGCATCCCGTATTCCAGGGCCCGGATGTAGTCCGCATCGAAGCTGTGAGCCTCCTCGTCGCCTGCTTCGCGCTGGCGTACCTGGTCCTCGAAACGGCGGCGCTGGTCGTCCGGATCGTTCAGCTCGCTGAAGGCATTAACCAGCTCTCTGCCGGCCACGAACAGCTCGAACCGCTCGGTGAGCGAGGGATCGGTGCGGTGCTCTTTGGCTAGAGGCGAGAGCGCCTTGGGGTAGTCCACCACGAAGGTGGGCTGCACCAGTTGGGACTCCAGGAAAGTCTTGAAGACCTCGTCCTGGAGCTTGCCTCCCGCCAGCTCGGCGGCCGATTCCGGGTCACGACCAGCCTGGACCAGGACCCGGCGCATATCGGCCTCCGCGGCGGTTCGCAGGTCCAGACCGGTCCGCTCCCGAACGCCCTCGATGAACGACAGCCTCTTGAACGGCGGGCTGAAATCGAGAGTCGTGCTGTCCCGCTCGAGAACGGCCGCGCCCAGACAGTGCTCCACCACCCCGGAGACCATCGCCTCGGTCAGCCTCATCATATCGGTGTAGTCAGCGTACGCCTGGTAGAGCTCGAGCATGGTGAACTCGGGATTGTGCGTTCGATCCATTCCCTCGTTCCTGAAGTCGTGCCCGATCTCGTAAACCCGCTCGAGCCCACCTACCAGCAAGCGCTTCAGGTAGAGCTCGTCCGCAACCCGCAGATAGAGCGGCATGTCGAGCGCGTGGTGATGGGTGACGAACGGCCGCGCCGCCGCGCCGCCGTACAGCGGCTGAAGTACCGGGGTCTCGACCTCGAGAAAACCCTGCTCGTCGAGAAAGCGCCGGATCCAGTTCATGGCCCGGGCCCGCAGCCGGAAGACCTCCCTCACTTCGGCATGTACCGCGAGATCGGCATAGCGCTGCCGGTATCTGAGCTCGGGATCGGTCAAGCCGCCGAAGGTGACGACTCCTCCGTCGGTCAGCTGGGTCTTTCCCCGTGGCAGCGGCCGGAGCGACTTGGACAGAAGCGTCACTTCCGACGCCCGCAGGGTGATCTCGCCCGCCTTGGTGCGAAACACCTTGCCGGAGATTCCCACGTGGTCGTCCAGATCCAGCAGCTTGACCAGCTCGTATCCCGATTTGAGATCGTCCTGCCGGAAATAAACCTGAATCCGTCCAGTGGGGTCTTCCAGATCTCCGAACACCACCTTGCCTTTGGGACGCCAGGAGACGATGCGTCCGGCCACGGCCACCTGGGGGCCGTGGTCTCCCATAGCGTCCTGGTAGGCCTCAGCCGCCTGGCGGGTGGTATGCGAGCGTTCGTAGCGGTAGGCGAACGGCTGAATGCCGAGCGCCTCAAGCGCCGCCCGCTTCTCCCGGCGCGCCGCCTCGACATAGGACCGTTCCTCTACCGTACTCACGTCCGCACCATTACGCCGCCTTGCCTCCGAAGCGCTTCAGGTACGCCTGAATGAACGTATCCAGGTCTCCGTCCATCACCTTCTGCACATCCCCTATTTTGACTTCGGTCCGGTGATCGTTGACCATGGTGTAGGGCTGGAAAACGTAGGACCGGATCTGGTTCCCCCAGGAGTTGTCGGTCTTGGTGGCCTCCACCACCGCCCGGGCCGCCTCCTGCTCCTCCAGTTTCTTCTGGTAGAGGGCCGCACGAAGCATTTTCATTGCCGTCTGCCGGTTCTTCGTCTGGCTGCGTTCCTGCTGGCAGGACACTACCGTGTTGCTGGGTATATGGGTGAGGCGCACTGCCGAAGAGGTCTTGTTGACGTGCTGGCCTCCCGCCCCCGACGCGCGAAAGACGTCCATCCTGATGTCCTCGTCGCGGAGGTCTACCTCGATGGTGTCGTCGATGTCCGGGTAGACGAATACCGAAGCGAACGAGGTGTGGCGGCGCGCCTGCGAGTCGTAGGGCGAGATCCGTACCAGGCGGTGGACTCCCTTCTCGGCCTTGAGGTAGCCGTAGGCGTACTGCCCCTTGATCTCGAGCGAGACTGATTTGATGCCTGCCTCCTCGCCGGGCAGCAGGTCGAGAATGGCGACCTGGAATCCGTGCCGCTCCGCCCAGCGCACGTACATCCGCATCAACATCTCGGCCCAGTCCTGGGACTCGGTACCCCCTGCCCCAGGGTGGATGGTCAGCAGCGCATCGCGGAAATCCTCGGGCCCCTGGAGCATGGCCTGAAGCTCGAACGCTTCGGCCGCGGATTGGAGCTCATCGGCTTCGCCGGCCAGGTCCGCCAGCAGCGCCTCGTCCGGATCCGCCGCCAGCAGCTCCGCCATCTCGAGCGCCCCCTCCAGCCGATGATGCAGGGCATCGTAGGGCGTGAGCCAGTTCTTGAGGGTCTTGATCTCCTGCACGGTGGCGCGCGCCGCGTCCGCATCGGCCCAGAAGCCGGCCCTGGCCTGCTGCGCCTCGAGCGAGCTCAGGCGTTCGGCCTTGGCCGACAAGTCAAAGAAAGTCTCGGAGTTCAGCGATCCGGCGTTGCAGTTGGGTGAGACGATCCACGAGGTCCGACATGCCTGCTGCTCCATGCAAAGGGGAATGGAGGAAACTTAATAGAGGTGAGAAGTAAGAAGTGAGAAGTAAGAAGTGAGAAGTAAGAGGGCCGCCCCTCTCACCTCTCACTTCTTACACTCTCACTCCGTGCCTCAGAAGATCTGACGGCCACCAGCGAGGATTTCGTTCAGGGCCTCGCGAAAGTATGCCGTGGACTCCGCCACCTCGCGCCCGACCTGCTCGGCGTACTCTTCCCAGCTCTTCTTGATCTCTTCCTCGAACAGCTCCTTCAGGTTTCCATCGCGGAGGCCCTCCTGCCGCTTTCCCGGATGATAGACCACCATGTCGGAGATGAGGGCACGCGCCAGCCGTCTGGCTTTGAGCGAGGGGTCCTGGGAGAGAAACGGATTGGCCGGCCGCCCGCCTGCCGGGGGAGCCGGGCGCGCCGCTGGTACGCCCGGGGCGGCACCGGGTACGCTGGCTGGTTTGGGAACTGCCGGAGCTACCGGCGCCGCCTGCGGCGGAGCGGGCCGACTGGGGGGAGCCTGCTCCGGAGCGACGGGCGAGCCGGGCGCATGTACCGCCGGCCGGGCC
>JBOHSD010000039.1:0-9551 GCA_050733075.1 Gemmatimonadales bacterium | reverse complement strand
CGGCAGAGCAGTGGACTGTTAATCCATTGGTTGCGGGTTCGAATCCCGCCCCCGGAGCCCCCTCGACGACTTACCAGTGGCTACCCCCTTGGGCGGGAGAAATCTACGGTATGAGCCAGTCGAAGGTGAGCAGCAGGCCGACCATCATCGAGACTACATTCGCTCGCTTCTCCCAGCGATTGAGCATCCTGCTCTGGTAGCCGATGAGCCGCCAGACATACCCGCGGCCAAAGCACACGATGGCGGTGGCAGTCCCGGCCACGATTCCAAGGGTGATCTGAGCGAGATCGGACACCCCTTCGGTATCGGTGGGAAAGGACTGCCCCCTAAGGACCAAGTGCTCGGTACCATCGCCCTCTCCGGAAGACTGGGGGCACGTCCGATGGAGACAGCCGGCCCGGCCGAGGTTCAGGGATACTTGGAGCAGGTGGACTATCCCACCACCAAGGCAGAGCTGCTCGAGGCGGCGCGTCGAGTGGGGGCCAACCCTGCGACGCTCGCTGCCCTAGCGCAGCTGCCGGACCGTGACTACGGCTCGCGGGCGGACGTGAGCGATGCTCTGGGGAAGCTGCAGTTCGGGCTCAACATGGATCGGAGAGAGGCCGACGAAGGCGAGCACGGATTGGTGATCGGTCCGGAGGACGAGGGGGGAGACCTGGAAGAGGTCTGACCTGTGACGATTCAACGGAGCAGGCCGACCCCGAGCGTCACCGTTCCCATGGCGAGGAACAGGGCACCGAGGTAAACGAGTCCCAGGAAGCGGTTGGGCCGCTCGGCTCTCCGTGAGGCTACCGAGAAGAAGAAGCCGGCCGAGACCAGGATGGGGGCCAGGGCCACACTGGTCCGGACCAGGGTCCGCAACGCCTCGGGCAGCCGAGCGTGGTCCACGTAGAGCAGTACCACCAACGCCAGGATGACGAGCACACCCGCATGGGCGTGCCCGGCGCGGAACAGCGCCTTGCGAACCGGGTTGTCCACGTAGCCGGGATCGCGCCGCCTGATGAAGGCGAGCAGCGCCATCCCCCCGAACTCGATGCTGGGCACGGTGACGAGCAGGGCGCCCGCCACCAGCAGCGAAGTCTCCGACATGGCTTCTCCTTCCTTTCTCAGCCTGGACGGCGCACGCCTCCAGGAGCATCCTGGCAGGGCGAGCCCAAGCCAGGCTGCTACTCCGCGCGGTTTGATCACTACTTTCCGTGGGTACTAGAGTGGCGGATGTCTTTCGGGGCAGGGAGGCAGGTCATGACCGCCTCGCACACGGATCGGAAAGGATCCTCTGGTGTCGGCAGCACCTGGGCGCGCTATCGTGCTCGGCCTGAGGCGGCGGAGCGAAACGCCCTCATCCTCTATTACGCGCCACTCGTCAAGTTCGTGGCCAACCGGATCCGCTCCCGTTTGCCTCAACACGTCCGCCTCCAGGACCTGGTCTCCTATGGGCTGGGCGGGTTGATCGAGGCCATTGAGCGATTCGACCCGGAACGGGGCGTGAAGTTCGAGACCTTTGCCACCCCTCGGATCCACGGGGCGATCATGGACGAGCTGCGCGCCCTCGACTGGGCTCCCCGCAGCGTGCGCCTCAAGGCGCGGCGGCTCAGGGAAGGCAACGAAGAACTGGCTCAGCAGCTGGGCCGCTGGCCCTCGGATGCCGAGGTGGCCGAGCATCTCGATCTCCGGCCCGCTCAAATCGCCGAGACCAGGGCCTGGATCGAGCAGTCACGGCTGGCTCGGCTGGACGAACCGGTCGACCGGGGCGGCGTACCGCTGGCCGACCTCATCCCCGATCCTGGACCGGCCGACCCGCTCAACGAAGCAGAGAGCCGGGACCTGCGAGAGAGGCTCTCGGGAGCCATCACCTTGCTCCCCGAGAAGGAGCGAACCGTTCTCGGCCTCTATTACGACCAGCAGCTCAGGTTGCGGGAGATCGGGAACCTGCTGGGGGTGACCGAGTCCCGGGTCTGCCAGATCCACGCCGACGCCATCCGGGCCCTGCGCAACCTCCTGCAACGCTACGGCCACACCGCCTAGACGGGGAGCGCGGTTCTCTCGCGGTCCGGAATTCAAGCTCCGGCCCTCCCGGCCGATACCCTCTCGCGAACCTTCGGGGCTCGCAGGAGGTGTCACGATGCACCGCGAGGTCGAGGAGCGGTACCGAACCCTCGTCGAGGCCTGCCCAGACGGAATCCTCATCTGCTCCCTCGGAATGATCACCTACGCCAACCCCTCCGCCGCCGAGCTGTTCGGAGCGGGAGAGGCCGAGGAGCTCCAGGGGCGACCGCTGGTCGCCTTGATCGACGAACCCTTCTACGAGAGGCTGGTGGCCAATATCGTCCGGTCTTGCAAGGATCCGGCCGTCGCCTCCCCGACCACTGTGCAGCTCAAGCGAGGCGATGAGGTGATCCTGGCCGACGCCATTTCCGCCCGAGTCTCTTTCCTGGGTCGGCCGGCCATCCTCCTCTTCTTCCGCCGGCTGTCCGATGGCGAGCGGGAGCTGGAAGTCTCCCGGCTTCGATACCTCGCCCTGGTGGAAACGGCACCCGATGCCATCGTCTCCATCGACGGAGCAGGCCGGATCGTCTCCTGGAACCTTGCTGCCCAGCGCATGTTCGGCTACCAGAAAAATCAAGTGGTCGGTGGCCCACTCAGCCGGCTGATGCCCGACCGCTGCCGGCGAGCCCATGAGGAGCGCCTCGAGCGATTCTTGCAGACCGGCGATGTCCGAGAGCTGGGTAGCACGGTGGAGCTAGTCGGCCTGCGGCGGGACGGGAGCGAGTTCCCGATCGAACTCTCGGTGGCCGCCTGGCAAGATTACCAGGATTGGTATTTCACCGGGATCATTCGCGATATCTCCGAGCACCGCGCGGCGGAGAAGGCCTCCCGGGCCAGCGAGGATCGCTACCGGTCCCTCTTCGAGCAATCACCGGTCGCCATGCTGGAGCTGGACCTGACGAGGGTCGCCGGCTGGCTCACCCACCCGGACAGTCCGGAGCTCCGGCGCCTGATGGAGGACGCCGAGCGGCGCCGACAAGTACTCGCCCTGATTCGGATTACTGCCGCCAATCGGGAGGCCGTCGAGCTGCTCGAGGCTGCCAACGAGGAGGAGCTGCTGGGCGCCATCAACCCGGACCGTCTCGAGGAGGGGGCGTCGATCGCCATCGGCCGCCAGCTGCTCGCCTTCCAGGCAGGGTTGGAGCGCCACGAGACCGAAGCGGTGATCCCCACTCGGAAGGGAAACCGCATCCGTTGTCGGCTGCGCTGGGCGGTGCCCATGGCGCTCGGCGAGCCGGACCTGGCCAGAGTGGTCCTGGCCGTGGAAGATGTGACCCAGCAACGCCGGGCCCGGGAGTCTCTGGAACACATGGTTCGGGCCCAGGATGAGTTCATCAGCAGTGTCGGCCATGAGTTGCGCACGCCGCTCACCGCCGTGTTGGGTTTCGCCGAGATCGTACGGGACGGCTGGCGCGACCTGGCACCCGAAGAGCGACTGGAGATGCTGGACCTGATCTTCCGCCAAAGCCTGGAGGCGGCCTCGGGACTGGACGACCTCTCCGTGGCAGCCCGGGGCGCCATCGACACCCTCATCCTGTCCCCGCGGCGAGTCGACCTCCTGGATCAGCTGCGGATGATCTGGTCGGGTCTTCCCCCGGATGTGGCCTCGCGGGTGGAACTGCCGGGGGCGGGACGGGAGGTCACGGTCGACGCCGCTCGACTCCGCCAAGTGCTTCGGAACCTGCTCTTGGCCGCGGCTCGCGCCGAAGATTCCCGAATCTGGATCCAGACCCGTCAGCAGGGCCGTTGGGTCCGGGTACTGGTCTGGCACGACGGTCCCCCCCTCCCCGAGGAAGAGCGCCTGGCGGTGTTCGGCGGCCCCGCCCAGCCCCTCCACCGCCTGGAGCGGTTGAGCCTGTCGGTGTCTCTCGCTGGCCGTATGGGCGGGGACCTCACCTACCAGAGCAAGGGCCTGCGCCACTGCTTCGTGCTGGTGCTGCCGTCCGATGATGAAAACGAGCCGGAGGGCCGGCCGGCCTCGGGTTCCGGGAGCCGTCCCCAGCCAGCCATGGGCGGGCAGGAGCCGGACTGACGGATCATTCCGGAGGCCGTGGCTGGATCTGGCGCCATCGAAGCTTGGACAGTGACCTACCGGAAGTCTGACCGTACAATTCCGCCAACGGGCCCGTAGCTCAGCATGGTCAGAGCAGCGGACTCATAATCCGTAGGTCCCAGGTTCGAGTCCTGGCGGGCCCACCGACTGGATCCCTTATGGGGCTTGGGATTCCGGCTTCCTATCGGGAAGCTCTATGACGTCCGCGTTCCCCCGCGTCCACAATGCGTCCACATGAGCTCGCTGATAGGTTGCCTCCAGACCCTCAGCCAGCCGCTGGAGATGCGCTGGAAACAGGTGCCCATAGTGGTCGTAGGTGACCTGGATGGATGAGTGGCCGAGGTGCGTTTGGATTGCCTTGGGGTCTGCGCCCTGATCGATGAGCAGCGCCGCGCAGGTGTGGCGGAGCTGGTGCGGGGTGACGGGAGGGAGGCCAGCCGAACAGACGGCCGGGAGCCACTGCCGACCCCGGAAGTTTGAGTGCCGCAGAGGCCCGCCCTCTGGCGCCGTGAATACCAGTGCCTCCGGGTCGCCGTGGACCCATTCGGCCAAGTGCGCCGCCATGCGATCCCGTAGGAAAGGTGGGATCACCACCATCCGACGCTGATAGCTCTTGGTCTCATCGAAATACAAGGTGCCGGCGACCTCGGCCAGGCTCTCGGCGACCTCGAGGCGGTTCCGAAGCAGGTCGCAGCGCCGCCGTCGAAGGGCGACGGCCTCCCCCCACCGCAGGCCACCGTAGGCCAACACGTAGACCAGGGTGTCATAGGGGTCCTCCATGGCGTCGGCGAGCTCCTCCACCTGCTCGGCGGTGAGGAACACCATCTCCCGGGGCCGCTCCCTGGGGACCTTCACGCCCTCGGTGGGATTGTGGGCGATGTACCTGCTCGCCGCCGCTGCCTTGAGCATGGCCCCGAGAACCTGGCGGGCCTGGCGGATGCGCGAGGCGCTCAGGCCCTTCTTGCTGAGCCCGGCCACCCACTCGGCCACCGCTAGGGTGTCGATGTCCCCGAGGGGATGGTTGCCGAACCGGGGAAGGACGTGGTGCCGGACGAGGGATTCGTATCCGGCCCGCGTCTTGGGCTTGAGGTGGACTGTGGTAGAGAGCCACCTCTCCGCCCATTCTGCGAGCCTCACCTTCCCCAGGGAAGGGTCGGTGTACGTGCCGCGCAACTTGTCCGACTCGATCGTCGTGAGATAGCGCTCCGCATCCACCTTCCGATCAAAATTCTTGGCGCGCTGACGACCGCTCGGGTCCCGCCACCGCGCCTGCCATGCCCTGACACCTGAGCGATGCCTGACCTTGCGAACGGAACCCATGCGACTCCTCCTCTGGTGGGGTGCGTTGTCGAACGTACACCTCGGTCACTCGGCGGGTTGCCCGGCTAGTGGATTGGTCAGCGAACTCCGCGCAGGGGGTCCTTGAGCCGGTCCCCGATCCAGGCGGCCACGTCGCTCCATCGGTATCGGAGGTGCCTGCCCACCCGAAACCCCGGTGGACCCTCACCGCGATGGGGCCATTCATACAGTGTCTTCACCGGGACCTCGAGGTAGTGGGCGAGCTCCTGGGCGGACAGTAGACGATCCTCAGAGGGGGGAGCGGCCATGACCGTCTAAGCATATCATGGTGTTAGCTGTCGAACAAGTGTTAACTAACGTTCCAGGTACGACCGTGGCAGTACTTGAACTTCTTGCCGGAGCCGCACCAGCAGGGCTCGTTGCGTCCTCGCTTGGGTGTCGCGGCGGCCGGGTCGCTTGCCCTGGTCACCTCGGCCTCCCGGACGCGGACCTCGGCCTCCCGGCCGGCGAGGTCCCGCTCTCGTTGGGCGACCTCCGCCTCTCGGCTGGCTAGGTCGGCCTCTCGCTTCTCGAGCCGCTCGGCCAGACCCGTGAGATCCTCGTCGGCGAGCGAAGCCAGCTCGCGCTCGAGGAGGATGGCCAGGCCCTGGCCCATGGAGATCCCGACTGCCTGGCAGAGGCGCCGCCAGGTCGACCAGACCGCGTCGGACACCGGCACCTTGACGAGCTGGACGCCTTCTTGGGGATCGAGCTCCGAGAGGAGCCGTCGATCCACCTTGGCCAGCACGCCCCGCTTCAAGGCCATCGCAACCCCTCCTGGTCAAGACGTACACAGCTGCATCATGCGGATGCGGAGTCTACCGGTATACCGCAACGGGAGTGGTTGCAACTGTGTACGGTCGGAACGCCCTTTAGAACGGATCACGGTTCACCGCGAGTTGGACCCGGGGTGACAAGGAGGGAACGTTACCGTCAGCTCTTGCCCTTCCAGCGTGGCCAGCTCTTCACCCTCGACGGCTGGCTCTTCGGACGGTCAACGCCAGGGTCCGGTACTGAGCATAGGCGCAGACGGGTATGGATGAGGCACCTGTCCGGCGAAGCCCATCGGGAGAGCATTGCAGCGGAATGCAGAGCGGGTCGCGCTTCCCACCGGGGACGTCGGGGAGCGTCATTATGGGCGGCTCGCTCAACAGGCTGCGGAGCCGCCTCCAATAGCGGAAGTCGAGCCGATTGCCCGGCTGCGCCGGCGAGATCGCCTCTCAGACGTGCCGTGCACGGCCGACCAAGCCCAGGCTTGGAGTCGCTGACCAGCACGAACTACGACCAAACGAGTACTTGACACGCCGGACTGCTGAAGCGACCAGCTAGCCGGCAGCCAGCTCCGGCGACCCCGAAGCCAGGCCCTGTCGACCGATGGCCCATCCCAGCGGATCGGACGCCACGCCCAGGAACGCACACAGCACCGCCACCGCCAGTTCCGGGCCGCTCAGCAAGCCGTAGATCGGAACGGCCCACATGCCAATGATCGGCACGCTCCAGCGCCACCATGGTCGGGCGATCCCGATGGCTGCAGCCATGAGGAAGGCGGCCACGTAGAGACCGGCCACCTCCACTGATCTGCCCGTCGTACGAGAAGAAGAGCACCGCGTACCAGGCAGCCAGCCAGGCCGGTATCGCCAGGACCGCCATGACGGTGACCTGTCCTCGGTGAACCGACGGGGGAACGTGGCGGGCCACCACTGCGCCAGGCGCAAGAGCCAGGGCTAAGTTCAGCCCGGCTCCCGCCCAGTACCACCAGCGGCCGTACTCGTGGGCGATCGGACCCCAGAAACCTCTCAAGCCGGGGAACGCCCAAGAGACGCCGTGATAGAGCTCAACGAGGGGAGGAACGGCGAAGAGCGCTAAGGCCGGGCCTGCGAAGAGCCACCGTCTCCCGCGGAGAGCCAGCAGGAAACCCATCACGATGACCAAGGTGAGGACCATGGACAAGGGGAGATTCTGAAGAAGATGCGAGCGGAGCGATTGTCTGAACATCGAAATAGGCGTAGAAGGAACCGTCTTTCGGTGGCTGGTTCTACGACCGTGTGGTAGCGACTATCCGCCGGGCGATCGCCACACATCGCTCGGCCCGGTCAACGGCCTTAGATGCGGCCGAGAATGGAATGTCATCGGGGTCGTACTCAGCCTTACTCTTCATCGGTAGCACCCGGCGGAGGTCCTTCTCCAGCTCGGCGCCATCCCTCCCGGCTTCCTTGAGGAGCGCCAGCACCTGGTCGTGGTCCTGTCCCGCGGCCCGCTTGCCGAGCCGTACACCGCAGACGGCGTCGCCGGCGTTAATGGCGGCATGGATCGCCAGGCTCGTGGCGGCGATCCCCCGGCCGGCCTCCAGCTCCGCCGAGGCCGCAGCCACGTACTCCTCGGCCTTCGCCAGGTAGCTGCGGGCCTGGGCGGCGCTCACCGACCTCGTGCGAACCTGCTTAGGCACTGCGGCGCCCCTCGAGCTGGTCGATCCCGGATCCGTGAATGACCCTGCCGTCGCGTCGAATGTCCCGCCACACCTGCTGCCGTTGCCGGAGTCGGCTGCCCACGTCCTCGGCTCCGACCTCGAGTACCTCGACCCGGTTTCCGGTCAGCCGCCGGACCGCCTCCCGCCAGTGCTCGATCGAGGCGGACCACGCCTCATCCCCTTCCTCGACGTCGGCCGGCCGGACGACGAGGACGTCGATGTCGCTCTCCAGGTCGGCCTCACCCCGGGCGAACGAGCCGAAGACGACCACCGAGGCCGGTACCACCGGGAGGTTCTCCACCGCTCGCCCCATCTCCTCGATGGCTGCCTCTCGGGCGCGGCTCAGCCAGAGCAAGGGCCGCGCCGCCACGTGCTCTCGGACGAGACGAAAGAGAGACGACGGGGGCGCCTCGCGGCGCTCCACCAAACCGAGCTCGACCAGGGCGGGAAGCACCCGAGAGGCCTGGGCCGTGCTGACCCTGGAGAGCCGGGCGATGGTGCGCAGATTGAGCTCGGCGGTCGTCTCGGCCAGCACCGCCAGGATTCGCCCCTGTACCCCCGGGATCAGAGCCTCGACGGGACGCACGAAGTCCATGCGGAGAGGTTAGCAGATATGCATCACAAATGAAACAATTGTTTCCTTTATACAACGGAGAAGGGTGCTGCTACTCCGGCTCGTAGCGGTTCGAGATCAGCCAGTGGAAGATCTCGTGACGGAGGAACGACAGCTTGCGCCCGCCCGGCCGCCGGTGAGCGGGGATGATCCCCTCCCGGGCCCAGGCCCGCACGATCTGGTCGGAGGTGTTGAGCAGCTCCGCCAGCTGCTTGGAGTCCATCACCGCCGGCACCTCCGGGTACCAGCGCTCGTAGTCGATCTCCTCCTCCACCCCGCTCAGTCCTCCTCGGTCTCTTCTGCATCAGCTGCGTCTTTGACTGGCCGCATCGAGGCCAGCACCTCCTCGCGGAAGAAGCGGAACTGCTGGCCCCACCGGACGGCCTTCAGCTCCCCCCGGTGCACCTTGTCCCGCACGTCCCCGATCGTGGAGTGCATCATCTCCGCACGTGGGCGGTGGTGAGGATGGGCGGATAGAGGCGCCGCAGCTCGTCCAGGGGATCGGGATCGCTCATCGCCTGCCGATAGTACTCAACGTTGCGACGGTTGGGAATGGTTTCGGAGCCGAACAACCGGATCTTGTCCGTATTTTGTCCGTCGGAGAACGGGAAACGCCGGGAATCGACCGGAAGCGCCGGGGGTCGAGAACCCTTGCTACGACTGGGTTCCCGTCGATTCGCCCTCCTCTTCGGAGTCCCCCTCCTCGGACTCATAATCCGTAGGGTGGAGGTTCGAGTCCTCCCGGGCCCACCGCGAGGGACTTCACAGGTCCTTGGCCCAGCGAATCCCTGGGCTGTCCTACCCTCGAGTCTCTCGACTTTGCGCGAGAATGCCTTGTTCTTACCGCGGCGGCGCATCCTCCCGCTCGACCGTGGAGTCGAGTCCCTCCGGGCTGCCTGCCAGAACCGCTTCTTGCAAGGCGCTCCTAGCCGCATTGCGAAGGATCGAGGTACCGGCGGCACTCGTCGTCTGTGAACCGGCGGGTCACCAGGCTCTCGGCGACCTCGATGAGCCGATCGTGGTCGAGGGGGAAC
>JBOHSD010000038.1:0-10263 GCA_050733075.1 Gemmatimonadales bacterium | reverse complement strand
ACCTGTACGGCATCACCCCCGCCGGCCACCCGCTGCCCCGCCGGCTGGTACGCCATCCGCACTGGCCCGAGGACTGGCACCCGATGCGCCGGGACGCGCCGCCGCCGGAGTTCGCGCCGGGCGAGGCGACGCCCGGCTTCCTCACCGTCGAAGGCCGCGGGGTGTACGAGATCCCGGTCGGCCCGGTGCACGCCGGCCTGATCGAGCCCGGCCATTTCCGGTTCTCCGTGGTCGGCGAGACCATCCTGAAGCTCAAGGCCCGCCTCTGGTACGTCCACAGAGGAGTCGAGAAGCTGTTCGAGGGGCGCGAGCCCGCCGCGGGGCTGCCGCTGGCCGAACGGATCTCCGGTGACACGTCGGTAGGGCACGCGCTGGCGTACTGCCAGGCGGTCGAGGAGGCGCTGGCGCTGCCGGTGGACGACGCCGCGCGGCGGGCGCGGGCGATCCTGTTGGAGCTGGAGCGGCTCTACAACCACGTCGGGGACCTCGGCGCGCTCTGCAATGACGTCGGCCACGGCATCCTGCACGCGCACGCGCTGCGGATCCGGGAGACCCTGCTGCGGCTCAACGCCGAGACCACCGGCCACCGGCTGCTGCGCGGCGCGGTCCACCTCGGCGGTACGGCGCTGCGCAGCGTGCCGCATCCCGACCGGCTCGCCGCGATCGCCGCCGACGTACGGGAGGTGGTCGCGCTGGCGCTCGGCAACACGCTGGTCGCGGAGCGGTTCACCGGCACCGCCGTACTGACCACTGCCGAGGCCGCCGACCTGGGCACCCTCGGGTACGTGGCCCGCGCCAGCGGTATCGACACCGACGCCCGGCGCGACCACCCCACGCTGGACCTGGGTCAGTTCGATCTGGAGCTGGCTGACGTGCTGACGGTGCCCCGGCAGGAACGCGGCGACGTGATGGCGCGGTTCCAGCAGCGGGTCGCCGAGCTGGACGCGTCGTTCGCGCTGCTGGACCTCCTGTGCCGCACCGTGACGCCGGGGGCGGTGAACGTACCGCCGCCGGCGGTGCCGGCCCCGGCCGGGCCGGTGTCGGGGGTCGGCATCGTCGAGGGCTGGCGCGGCACGATCGTGCACCGGGTCGAGCTGGGCCCCGGCGGCGTCACCCGCAACAAGATCGTCGACCCGTCGTGGTTCAACTGGCCAGCGTTGCCGGTGGCGCTCGCGGAGACGATCGTCCCGGACTTCCCGCTGGTCAACAAGAGCTTCAACCTCTCGTACGCCGGCAACGACCTGTAGCCGGGTGCTGCGAGCGGCGCAGCTCAGCGGCTCCGCGCCGCTCGGCGGTGGCGGGTCAGCGGTGCAGTTCGGTGAGGAAGCGGTCGGTGAGCGGCACCGCGGTCGACGCGTTGGAGCCGCCGTCGAGCACCAGCGCGGCGAACGCCACGTCACGCTGCCACCCGATGAACCAGGAGTGGCTGCGCAGGTCGTTCTGGAACCGGCGACCTTCCACGGTGGCGTACTTCGGGCACGGCACGGTCTGGTCGGCGGTCACCCCGGCGCGGAGCAGCGCGAGCGTACTGACCACCTTGAACGTCGAGCAGGTCTGGCGTACCACCCGGAACCGCTGGTCGGGGTCCATCTCGACCAGGCACTGCCTCAAGGGCTGGTGCGCAATCGCGGTGCTCGATGTGGTCTCCCGCTACTGGCTCGCCACCGTGCTGGCACCCGAGGAGACCTGGGTGCAAGTCGAGCCGCGTTCATCGCCGCGCTGGAGGCCGACGGCAAAGGGTTGGCTGCTCGAGGACGCCACCTTGGCCGAACAGCTGGCCAGCGGCCATGTCCCCGACAACGACGAGCGTGTCCCGGTGCTGCTCGCGGTCTCCGACAACGGACCCCAGATGAGGTCGTCGATGACAGCCGAGTTCATGGCCATCGCCCGGATCGCCCAGCACTTCGGTCGACCCGGCACCCCCAGGCATGGATCGAGTCGTTCTTCGGCCACCTGAAAACCGAGCACCCCTACCTCGACACCATCACCGACCCCGCGACCCTGCGCCGCGAACTCGACCTGAGAAGGGAGCACTACAACACCGTGCGGCTCCCTTGGCATGATGACCCCCGTGGAGTTCGAGCAAGCCCACTACGCGACCCTCAACCGAGAGCCGCAACCCGTATGAGAGCGGCACAGAACCTGGGGCGCTTCAGTTCAGGGCGTCCACGATCGGCGCCGCAGTGGTGGCGGAGTCGACGCTGGTCACCGTGGATGACACCACGCCGCTCGGTCCCCGGTAGCTGGCCAGGATCTGCACCTTCCCGCGCTGGGGATGCTGAGAGTAGATGGTCATGCGAAATGAACCCTTCCGGCCGACCGCCGCAGGCGGGTCAACCAGCAATCAGAAAGAACGGCAGGATTGCGGCGGTGGCGCAGGCGCGGTCCAACGCTCCATGCCGCGCTGTGGAAGTCGGCGGTAGCTCAGGTCCAGTCCCAAGCTCCTTGCCTGGCACGACGTGACCCGACCTTGAGTACACCCGACAGCCACGAAGGCGATCCACTGCTGCGAGCACAGCGAGCAGGCGGTTACAGCCGCGTGATCGCGCCCGAAAATCACCCTGTCGGGCTACCAGAACGCCGCTCCCATGTGTGACCCCATTTCCAGCCAACAGACGAGTGCTCCCACCGTGCTCCCATGACGGGGTCCACAGTCCACTGTGGACCCCGAAACAAGATCAACCCCCGACCACGTTTCCGCAGGTCAGGGGTTGATTCTCGATGTGCCTCAAGGAGTGGACCTCCTCGGGGCCCTTTCACACCCCTGTTGGGCGACTCGGCGGCTTCTCAACATGGCAGAAGGCTGGAGGGACGCTCCGTCGAGCGCGGCTCGACACCGTAAGCGCCACCAGGCCGTGCGAACCTTCCGGCAGCTCCGGCCGCCAGAGATCGATGCACTCGTGATGGCCTATGAGACCGGGGCCACGGTGTACGAACTGGCGACGGAGTTCGGGATCAACCGAGTGACGGTCGGCAAGCACCTCCGGAGTCGAGGTGTGGATACCAAGCCACCTGGCCTGGCGTCTGGCGACGTGCCAGCTGCCGCCGAGCTATACCGGCAGGGTTGGTCGCTCGCACGGATCGCTGAGCGTTACAACACCACGGCCAACACGGTGCGGGTGCGGCTGATCGAGGTTGGTGTGGCTATGCGGGATACGCACGGGCAGGGACGCTGACGACAGGAGTACCAGACCGCGCACCGAGAGGTTGCCCAAGGCCCAGTCGAACTCCTACCAGACAACCAACGGCCTTCACCCCTGCGAGGCGAAGGCCGTTGGTTGTCGGGAACTAGCCGACCGGCGGGTACGGGTCATTCCCGTACGTGAACTCCTCTTCGATCGTGCCGTCCTGCTTGAGGATGGTCAGCTGGCTGGGCATGTTGGCCTTGGCCACCTTCCTGCCGGCCTCGATCGCGTCGGACTTGAGCACATGGGTCGACAGCACCCGACCTTCGTGCTTGACCTGCCAGTTGGTGCCATAAGGCACCACCCAGTAGCGCTTGCGCTTCATTTGCCTCTTTCTCCTTACTGCCTTGCGAATGCTCCCGACGGGTTACGCCTTCGGGTAGCCGTCATCGAACTTCCCGGTCCCCGTGCCGCACCTCGTCCACGCCCCTGGTCTCGGGGTTGTGGTTCTCGTTGCACCCCACGACGGCACCGCCGGCTGTCGCCAGCCGGTGTCCCGTGTCCCGTCTCCGAACCTCCGCCCATCGAAAGCAGCGTTTGTGATACAAACGCTGCTTGAGCTGTTCTGTCAGCTCCAGTGTCACCCTAACCCTCCGAATTCCGCGGTGTCAACGACCGCAACCCCGGTCTCGCGCGATGTTTGTGTCACAAACATTCCCCTGGTATGCTCGGGGATCGTCAGATGAGAGGGACGTAATGAGCGGCGATGACTCGGTGCGTTACGAGCGGTTCTACGAAGCTGTCGGGGCTAGGGTTCGTGCGGCTCGCGAGGGCAAGCTCACCCAGGCACAGCTCGCGCAGCGAGTAGGCATGACCCGTTCATCAATCGCGAACTTTGAGCGCGGCAAGCAGCGAGTGCTGCTGCACACCCTTGTGCTCATGGCACGTTGTCTTGACGCGAGGGTCGATGAGCTGCTCCCACCTGACGGTCTGGACCCGGCAGGAGCCGCTGAGCAGGAGGAGCAGCTTGCAACGATCCAGCCACAGTTGGAGGAAGTCTCTGCGGAAGTCCAAGACTTCGTTCGTGGCGCTGTTAGAAAGTCGCTAGCCGAGTGAAGGGGGCGAAGATGACACAGCCAGACGAGCGGGCTGAAGAGCTGCTACGCAAGCACGACATCTCCGAGCCTCCAGTGCCAGTGGAACTCATCGCCCAGCGTGAGGGTATGCGGATCGGCAAGCACCGATTCGATGGTCATGAGTCGGGCTTCGCTTTACGTGATGGTCATACCCTCATTATTGGCGTCAACTCGCTGCATAGCTCACGGCGACAAAGGTTCACGATTGCGCATGAGATTGGGCATCTCAAGATGCACGAAGGCAGGCAGCTCACTCTCGACAGCTCAGTCCGCATCAACTCCCGCGACAACGTGTCTTCATTGGCCACCGACCGCGAGGAAATCCAGGCTAACGCGTTCGCCGCAGCATTACTCATGCCAACAGCCATGGTCTTCGAGAGCGTGAAGCGTGAGATCGCGCAGGGTGACATAGGCCGAGATTCGTTGATAGCAAAGCTCGCCCGAGAGTTTGATGTGAGTACCGAAGCAATGGGGTACAGGCTCATCAACCTTGGCATCTTGGCGTAGGAGCATACGATCGTCGATGGGCACTCACGCCGTAGCTGAGAGGCTGTATCCCCGTTCTCTACGCTCCTTGTTCTGGTCGCGGTACTTTCTCGTAGATTTTGTGCGACAGCATGTCAGGTGCCAGACGGAGAATGCTCCAGGCTCCATCGTGAGATAGTTTGCGCAGTGCATGCTCAGCACCTGGTGGGGTCGCGCCGACGTGAACATGTCATCTTGCAGCAGTGCGGAACGAGGCTAACTAGAAACCGTAGAGGTGCTGGCGCGCATCAAACGCAGCTCGGCCGCCCTCAAGTAGCTGTTCTGCGTACTCTCTCACCTTTGGATCGTCCAAAGACCCAACCCCTCCTTCGGCCGACCATCCCTTGAGCCCGTCACCTTCTAATGCGATAATCAGCTCAGCATCCCCAAGAACCGGCACATTCGCATTGTGGGTACTAGCAATGATCTGCCGCGTGCCTTTCAGCTCCCGCAGTTTCTGGACAATGCCATCGTACACAAATCGGTTGTCGAGGTCGTCTTCAGGTTGATCGATGACAAGGGGGCTTGATGACGCGCCTAGCAACAACATGAGGAGCGCTGTGGCCCGCTGGCCCTTCGATAGGTCTTCGAGCTTATGAAGCACCGTTGGACCTCCCGTCGGCGCGACGTTGAGCAGCACGTCTACCGCCTGGCCGACACTCATCTCCTCAAGCTCACGGAACAGGTCTTCGCCAGCGGCGACGATTGCGGCGGCCTGAGCGCCACGAATATTGTAGCCAGACTTCAATTGCTCGACGCCTCCACGTGTTACCGCGACAAACGCCCGCGGCGAGAAATCCTCGACATCGATGGCAGCCATGATCTGAGTACGTTGACCCCTGACATGTTGTTCGACTACGCGTTTTAGATCACCTCGCTTCGGCGATGCCACTGGGCGCACGACAACGACACCGGTGCTCGCCCTATTCGCCTGTCGAATTGCTTCGTTCAGGCGCTCTGCCTGTTTGGCTTCATTGGCAGCTAGTTCGCCGAGTAGGCGATCTCTTTCGATTTGCAGATCGGTTAGCTGTGTGTCGAACGTCTTGAGTCGGGGTGATTTTGCCTTTAGGGCCTCAAGAGCCTTCGTGCTCGTCAAGTACTTATCGGGGTTGTGCCCCTCATCGACAAGTTGTCTACGTACCTCGGCATGGACAGCACGCATGGGGTCCGTGCGAGTCGTCCAGTCGGTCTTTGCCTGCTGAATCTCCGCTTCTGCGACGAGGATCGCTCTATCTAGCGCTTCGACCGTCGTTTGAACGGTCCGCCCGAGCTTCTCGACTGCACCCGCAACTCTCTGAAGTGTAGCCTCTTCGGTCGAGCCTTCAATGTTGTCGATCTCTGCGAGAAGGGCCTCAACGAGTTCATCGCCACGAATGTCGTCAAGGAACTCACGGGCTACCCTAAGGCGACTGTTGCCCTCGGTAAAGACCGCTTCATCTTGAGCCAGTCGCCTTTGCTCTTGTAGTCGAGTTGGTAGATTTGTTTCCTTGAACCGATTTACTTGCTCCTCCAGCCGTGGGATGTCGGCAAGCTCCTCCTGCAACGAGGCACGGTCCTGCTCAATGCGACTCAGCTTGTTTCGGTTGTCCTTCATTTGCCGGAGTAAGTCATCCTGTTCGGCGTCTGGCTCTGTGGGTCCGGAGAATCTCTGAACCATTCGCGCGACGCTCGTCTTGTCATGTGCCAGTCCAGCCAGTTCGTGTTGTCCAAATATTTCGACTTGGCCAAGGACGTCGAGTGGTTTCTGGCTCGTGGCTGTACCGCTGGAATCGCGTACAATGGGTGGATTTGGCACAGAACGTTCGATTGTGAATCGGCTGACGGTCGGTGTGACGGCATCCACGATCAGCCGGACTACCGTCCCTGACTGAAGCACCCCTTGACACGACGCCTTCATGGTCCTGCTTGGCGGCTTCCCCGATTGGCTCAATGCCAAGGGCATACCGCAGGCTCTCCACGACCGTCGACTTACCGGTTCCTCGACCGCCGATTAGCGTTGTTAAATCATCTGCGAGTGGCAGCGTGACCCCGTCCAAGAAGCCACCTGTCCAAGACACCTCACGGATTATCGCTCGCGGCGTCGCACTCGGATTCGTGACGGCGACCCGAGTGACTGGTGTACGCACTGCCAACTTAAGACTTTCAAGGCAGGGGGAGCTGACTTTGAACCAGGTCGTGGCACCGACTTCCTTGAGAATATCTGGATGCGAGACATCGTCTGCGTGAACTGCTGCCAGTGGGTGGGTACGGCTGAAGGGTTTTCTTCCCTTTAGAATCGCCTCCTGGTCCTTGGCTTCGTCGGCACTTGGTGTAATGCCAATGACGTGCAAGTTTGGATCGAGAATCATTTGAACTAGGGGCGCACCGGTCCGTCCGGTCAACATTCCGCTATTTGGAACGTTGGCGTGTGCGGGAATGACGAGCGCGCCTCGCTCCGACATCTTCTGTAGGATCTCTCTGTAAGACGACCCTGTGGTCCCGTTGGCACAGCCCGGCTGCGCACCGCAGAGCCCGATGGCTGCATTGACGGCCGAGGGGGCCGTATCTTTCTCGAAGATAACCAAGAGATGGATTCCCTCGGAGGTATTCGCCTCAAAGCCAGGGAGCGCAACAACCCCGGCCTTATTTGCGGCTTCGATGAGGCCGGCTGCACTGTCGACATTCCAGTGATCGGTAACAGCAATCAACTCGACATTGTTGCTCGCGCATGCAGAAAGCAATGCCGCGTTATACGTCTCTTCATCGGCGAGTTTCGACGATGGCGAGTTCTTGCCTTTATAGGCGTAGGGGTTAACTTGCAGTGCCGCACGAATCCATCGAGCACCAGCAGGGCAAGGTATCCGTCGCCGAGACGGGGAAGGTTGCCGAGGTTGCGGACGCTATATGGCCGGCCAGTCGAATCAAGCTGAAGTACACGACCAAGCTCGAAGGGTGGCAGTAGTGTCCAACACGATCAGCGTTGTTACTGCCGTCCACGCTCCCGGCGCACAATATCTATTCGAGGCATATGAATCACTCCGCACCCAGGAATTGCCCGCCGGCTGGAAGTGGGAATGGCTCGTGCAAGAAGACGGCGAGACCGGCGCCATTGCGGCCAAGCTTCCCACCGATGACGACCGGGTGAAGCTCGGTGTGGGGCGCCCTGGCGGGCCTGGTGTCGCCCGGACATCGGCCCTGAGTCGCGCGACAGGTACCGTGGTAAAGACCCTCGACGCGGACGACGTGCTGACACCTGGTGCGCTCGCCAGGGACATAGCGATTCTTGAGCAAATGCCGAACGTGCACTGGACTACCTCTCGCGCGTTGGATCTACTCCCTGATGGCTCTACCTACAGTTGGGCACATGCAGACCCAGCGGAGGGGATAATTCCACAAGGGTGGGTACTCGAATCCTGGCAGAAAAACGATTGGCTCCTACCTATCCACCCGGTCACAATGTGTATGCGGCGCGACCTTCTCTTGGCACTCGGGGGCTGGATGGCGCTCACTGCGGCGGAAGACACGGGGCTCATCATTGCCGCCAGCGTCGTCGCGGATGGCTACTTCATCGCTGAGCCGAGCCTGCTGTATCGCAAGCACCCAACACAGGTAACAGCACAGGATCACCATCTAGAGCCCGTCGAACGCCAGCGACGCCGCGATCTGATCGTTGCCCGAGCAGAAGCCGTCCGTAGAGTGTTCGACCTCAAGCCAGCTCGATAGGCAGAGCGCGCCCTGGAGACACTTTCCACCGGTTCCTTCTGTCCCCCGGCTGGAATTGAGGTTTGGTTCAGCTCACAAATAAATCAGGTGCCGAATAGCGCTCGAATGCCAATCGTGATTCGCTCGTACGTGGCGCCGGTAATCATGCCAGCCGGGCCGTCAAGCGTTGCGGGATCGATGGCGCCAACGGTGTTGAGTGCGACCCGGCCGCCGATCGGGTCAGCGTCCGTAAGCGGGATGAGGTACAGCGAGCCCGGACCGGTACGGGCGACGTGCGCACAGATCGGCCATGCCCCAGTGGCGTTGTACTCATCGTCGGAGAGGATGAGTACATACCAGGGGACGTCGGGTGCACCCGATGGGCGCCAGCGGTAGAACTCACCCCGCCTCATGCAGCGCCTTCGCCGATCGCATCGGCGCGTGCGGCGGCGGCGATGCGCATGCGTTCGGCGATGTCACGCCCGTCGTCTGAACCCATGAACGCGGCGAGCTGGCGCGCTCCTTCGGCACGGAGCCGGGCTCGGGCGGCTCGGTCCAGCCATGCAGAGACACTGAGGCCGTTCGTGGCGGCCTGTTCACGGACCATGGCGAGGGTGTCGTGATCCAACGTCACGGTGATCTTGTCGGTAGCCATACCACTGATCCTACCGTTTTACCGGATAGATCGCCGGGGAGGGATGGTGCTCCTTTCCCGCCGGGCCGGGGACAGCGGGGACACCCCGGAAGTGTCCCTTCTGTCCCCGCTGTCCCCGCGAGGCGCTGACCTCGGCAAACGCTCGAATCTGCGGGGACACCTGCTCTCCGGGGTGTCCCCGCTGTCCCCGGCAGGGAGGCAAGGGCGCTGAAACACTGGGGGGACTGGGGGCCGCCCGTCGACGGATCGCGCGGCCTTCGGTGACGGAAGCGACCTGGACGCAGCGACCCCCCCAGTGTTTCAGCGCCCTGTCAATGGGGGTGCTACGACCAGATGATGCGATGTGTCGCGCCCCAGCGTCCACGCAGAGCCAAGATCTTCACCATGGCGGAGGACGGGGGTGGGAACGGCGTCGACGTGCTGTCCACACGGCCCACAGGTTTCCGCACGTATTCCGCACGAACAGCCGTAGTTGGCCGGTGCTGGCCGGTGCCGGCCGGACAGTGCGGGGAACGAGAAAGGGCCTCTGACCTGCGTAGACGCTGGTCAGAGGCCCTGCTGTCGTACCCGTGAATCTGTGGAGCTAAGGGGATTTGAACCCCTGACCCCCTCGTTGCGAACGAGGTGCGCTACCGGACTGCGCCATAGCCCCAGAGTGACCGGCACAAGGTTAACAGGACCGTACAGCAGTCACCGAATCCGGGGCATCAGAAATTCGCGGCCCTCGCCTCGTACGCCTGGCCGCGCAGGCCCCGCGACCGTGAGGGCTGGTCTTCGACCGGGCCGGGGGTGGGCCACCAGGGTTCGTCGCGCTGGCGTACCAGGGTCTGGGCGGCGCGGCGGGCCTCGGCGATCCGGCGCTGTTTCTCGGCGGCGATCCGGCGGTCGGCGGCGCCGGCGGCGGCGTGCCGGGCGGCGATCCGCGCCTGGTGGCGGCGGTGTCGTTGCGCGACCAGGACGCGGTTTCGCAGCACGGCGGCGTACCACAGAAAAAGGGTGAGCGACGCGGTGAGACCGGCCAGGAAGCCGGGTCCGAGCAGTACGGCGCCGGTGGCCTCGGTCAGGCACAGCACCGCCAGCACGCCGAGCACCCGGCGCCGCCGGCGCCGCCACCAACGGCGCCGGTCCACCGGGTCACGGG
>JBOHSD010000037.1:0-11047 GCA_050733075.1 Gemmatimonadales bacterium | reverse complement strand
CCCGTGCTACGCTTGACAGTTGCCCCTCGCACGCGCCTGGGGCGAACTCGGGCTCCTTGACAACTAAACAGTGTGTCAAAAGCCAGCAGGTACACACACCTGCAAGGGTGTGGTGCCCCTATTTTGCATCAGACGGACAACCACTGATGCCAGTGCGCATGCCAGGTTTGGCCCGGTATGCGCGCCCTTCGACAGGACTGCGGTTCCTCCGGGAACCCCATCTGTACGTCGGAGAGTTTGATCCTGGCTCAGGACGAACGCTGGCGGCGTGCCTAATGCATGCAAGTCGAGCGAGGCACCTCGGGTGAGCAATCACCTGAGGCGTCCTAGCGGCGAACGGGTGAGTAACACGTGAGCAACCTGCCCCGAAGACCGGGATAGCCCGGGGAAACCCGGATTAATACCGGATGTCCTCCACAGACCGCATGGTCCATGGAGGAAAGGCTCCGGCGCTTCGGGATGGGCTCGCGGCCTATCAGCTTGTTGGTGGGGTAACGGCCCACCAAGGCCGAGACGGGTAGCTGGTCTGAGAGGACGACCAGCCACACTGGGACTGAGACACGGCCCAGACTCCTACGGGAGGCAGCAGCAGGGAATCTTGCGCAATGGGCGAAAGCCTGACGCAGCGACGCCGCGTGGGGGATGAAGGCTCTCGGGTTGTAAACCCCTTTCAGGAGGGACGAAGCGAAAGTGACGGTACCTCCAGAAGAAGCCCCGGCCAACTACGTGCCAGCAGCCGCGGTAATACGTAGGGGGCGAGCGTTGTCCGGATTTATTGGGCGTAAAGGGCTCGTAGGCGGCTCAGCAAGTCGGCCGTGAAAACCCAGGGCTCAACCCTGGGATGCCGGTCGATACTGCTGTGGCTAGGGTCCGGTAGAGGAGCGTGGAATTCCCGGTGTAGCGGTGAAATGCGCAGATATCGGGAGGAACACCAGTAGCGAAGGCGGCGCTCTGGGCCGGCACCGACGCTGAGGAGCGAAAGCTAGGGGAGCAAACAGGATTAGATACCCTGGTAGTCCTAGCCGTAAACGTTGGGCACTAGGTGTGGCGGATGCATTCACGTCTGCTGCGCCGTAGCTAACGCATTAAGTGCCCCGCCTGGGGAGTACGGCCGCAAGGCTAAAACTCAAAGGAATTGACGGGGGCCCGCACAAGCGGCGGAGCATGCGGCTCAATTCGATGCGACCCGAAGAACCTTACCTGGGTTTGACATCACGGGAAAAGCCATAGAGATATGGTGTCCTTACGGGCCCGTGACAGGTGGTGCATGGCTGTCGTCAGCTCGTGTCGTGAGATGTTGGGTTAAGTCCCGCAACGAGCGCAACCCCTGTCCCATGTTGCCAGCGGATAATGCCGGGGACTCATGGGAGACTGCCGGGGACAACTCGGAGGAAGGTGGGGATGAGGTCAAGTCATTATGCCCCTTATGTCCAGGGCTGCACGCATGCTACAATGGCCGATACAACGGGCGGCGATCCTGCGAAGGTGAGCGAATCCCTTAAAGTCGGCCTCAGTGCGGATTGGAGTCTGCAACTCGACTCCATGAAGCCGGAGTCGCTAGTAATCGCGGATCAGCAAAGCCGCGGTGAATACGTTCTCGGGCCTTGTACACACCGCCCGTCACATCACGAAAGTCGGCAACACCCGAAGTCAGTGGCCCAACCCTTTTGGGAGGGAGCTGCCGAAGGTGGGGTCGGTAATTGGGATGAAGTCGTAACAAGGTAGCCGTACGGGAACGTGCGGCTGGATCACCTCCTTTCTAAGGAGTCTCTGAGGCTTCGGCCTCGAACTCTTAGGTGAATGTGCTGGCTACTCGACCGTCGGAGTGCGCTCCGATGGGTTGAGCATTGCTCTCTAAAGGAGCACGCGCCGACGGTCGGACACGCTGTTTAGTCGTGAAGGAGTCCGACCGGCCGATAGGCCGGTCCTTTCCTTCTCGAGCACCTTGAGAACTGCATAGCGAGCACAATCGTTTTGGAATCTTTACCAAGCTACTAAGGGTCTTCGGTGGATGCCTTGGTGCTAGGAGCCGATGAAGGACGTGGCAGGCTGCGATAAGCCTCGGGGAGCTGTCAAGCAAGCGTCGATCCGAGGATCTCCGAATGGGGAAACCCGGCTGGGGTCATGCCCAGTCACTCCGGTCTGAATCCATAGGGCCGGAAGAGGGATACCGGGGGAATTGAAACATCTCAGTACCCCGAGGAACGGAAAGCAACGGCAACTCCCTGAGTAGCGGCGAGCGAAACGGGACCAGCCCAAACCGGCATGGTGCAATAGCCCGACGGCGTTGCCATGCCGAGGTTGAGGGACTCACCGGACGGCGCGTCGGAGCCGTCGAGGAGTTACCAAATCAGGTGTTAGCCGAACCTGGCTGGAAAGCCGGGCCACAGAAGGTAACAGCCCTGTACGCGAAGGCACTCTGATCTCCTGGTGATGTTCCCAAGTAGCACGGGGGATATCCCGTGCGAATCTGCGAGGACCACCTCGTAAGGCTAAGTACTTCCTAGCGACCGATAGCGAACAAGTACCGTGAGGGAAAGGTGAAAAGCACCCCGGTGAGGGGAGTGAAAGAGAACCTGAAACCGTAGACCTACAAGCAGTCGGAGGGCCCTTTCGGGGGCCTGACGGTGTGCCTTTTGAAGAATGAGCCGGCGAGTCAGCGGTACGTGGCAAGGTTAAGGCGTGAGCCGTAGCCGCAGCGAAAGCAAGTCTGAAGAGGGCGTCTAGTCGCGTGCCCTGGACCCGAAGCCGAGTGATCTATCCATGGGCAGGGTGAAGCGAGGGTAAGACCTCGTGGAGGCCCGAACCCACCAAGGTTGAAAACTTGGGGGATGACCTGTGGATAGGGGTGAAAGGCCAAGCAAACTCGGTGATAGCTGGTTCTCCCCGAAATAGCTTTCGGGCTAGCGTTTTGTGTTTCGCCGTGGAGGTAGAGCCACTGATTGGGCTAGGGGGCCGACAAGCTTACCGATCCCAGTCAAACTCCGAATGTCACGGCGTCAAGCAGGGCAGTCAGACCGCGGGGGATAAGCTTCGTGGTCGAAAGGGAAACAGCCCAGATCGCCAGCTAAGGCCCCTAAATCTGGACTAAGTGGGAAACGATGTGGAGTCGCTCAGACAGCCAGGAGGTTGGCTTAGAAGCAGCCATCCCTTGAAAGAGTGCGTAACAGCTCACTGGTCGAGTGATTCTGCGCGGAAAATGTAACGGGGCTCAAGTCCAGTGCCGAAGCTGCGGGATTCCGCCATCCAGCCCGGTTCGTCCTTCGGGGCGGGCCCAGGCGGCGGGATCGGTAGGGGAGCGTCGTGCGGCCCACGAAGCGGCGGCGGAAGCCAGCCGTGGAGGCCGCGCGAGTGCGAATGCCGGCATGAGTAGCGAAAGAGGAGCGAGAATCTCCTCCGCCGAATGTCCAAGGTTTCCTGGGGAAGGCTCGTCCGCCCAGGGTTAGTCGGGACCTAAGGCGAGGCCGAGAGGCGTAGTCGATGGACGACAGGTTGATATTCCTGTACCACCACGTGCGCGCCCCGGCCGAACCTGGTGTGCTAAGGAAAGCTCCTTCGGGGGCCTACCGACCCCGCCAGTAGTAGGCCAGCGATGGGGTGACGCGGAAGGGTAAGCGGACCCGGGCGTCGGTCGTCCCGGGGTAAGTGCGTAGGGCGAGGTCCAGGTAAATCCGGACCTCATCAAGCCTGAGGCACGATGCCGAGCCGTTTTAGGCGAAGCCGCCCAACTCCCATGCCGTCGAGAAAAACCCCTAGCGAGTTCACGTGGTGCCCGTACCCCAAACCAACACAGGTGGACAGGTAGAGCATACCAAGGCGAGCGAGAGAACCCTGGTTAAGGAACTCGGCAAATTGGCCCCGTAACTTCGGGAGAAGGGGCGCCCCGGTAGGGTGTAGCACTTCGCGTGTGAAGCCCGAGGGGGCCGCAGTTAATAGGCCCAGGCGACTGTTTACTAAAAACACAGGAGCGTGCTAAGTCGCAAGACGACGTATACGCTCTGACGCCTGCCCGGTGCTGGAAGGTCAAGCGGAAGGGTTAGCCACTTCGGTGGCGAAGCTCTGAAGTAAAGCCCCAGTAAACGGCGGCGGTAAGAGAGTTGCCGCCCTAGTCGGGCGACCGACTAGGAAAAACCCTGCTATATGCTGGGAACTCCGAGTATTCGGCGGTACTGGTTCTGTCACAGTCATCCTATAGGATGACCGACAGGAGCAGTGACAATCCGACCGGTGCGGACAATCAGCAGGAAAGACCCGAGTCTTCAACCTGGCTGAATGCAATCCCCGATCACGTGGGTTACTACGTGGCGGGGTTGCGTCGAGAGCGAAGGAAGCTTCAAATATTCCTAATCGCTCGTGGTCAGATCTGTGCTTGAAGAAGCGGGAATCCTCAGAGGCCATACGCAGGGCTCCCTCTTAACCAAGAGGGATGAAGAGATGGTCCACGCCTCGTGGCGACACGGGGGCCAACGTGAACTATAACCGTCCTAAGGTAGGAAAACCCCCGCCAGGACGGGGGTTGCTGCCCCTCCCATCGGCGACGATGGTGAGTGCAGTTGGCTATATGCTGGGAAACCCGGAGCATCCATTCGGTACTCACGTTCATTTATGTCACACCCATTCGTTAGGGTTTGGGCATGAGCATGAATGGGAGTCACAATCCGATGGTGGGTGGCTCGCCAAGAGCCACGCCGGAAAATCAGCAGGAAAGACTCAAGACAATAGGATGGGTCGTGGGTTTCGTGGATGGAGAGGGTTGCTTCAGCTGCCCGATCTATCGATGCGGCAAGATGACTCTGAGATGGCAGGTTCGACCAGAATTTGCCGTAGTACAGGGAGAGTCGAGCCGTGACGTACTGGAAGAGATGGTTGAATTCTTCGGGTGCGGAAAGGTTTATCGCAATCGGCGGCATGACAATCACCGGGAGGATATCCTCCGGTATTGCGTGCAACGGTTTGATGACCTACGCACAACGATTGTTCCATTCTTTCGGGACAACCCACTGCAGACCTCGAAGAGACAGAACTTCGAGAAATTCGCGAGCATCATCGAACTGATGGAATCCCGCAGGCACTTGACGGTGCCCGGAATCATCGAGATCGCAGAGATCGCTCAGACGATGAACCATCGCAAACCATCTGAAGTGTTGAGAATCCTCAGAGACCATACGCCAACCCTCTTCTGAGCTAGATCGAAGAGGAAGAGATGGTCCGGACCCTGTGGCGACGCAGGGAGATCGGCAGACATGACCGATCCGCCAGCCGAAAGTCGTGCCTTCGGCTTGGTCCAAGAAGTAACAGATCCAGCGAAATTCCTTGTCGGGTAAGTTCCGACCTGCACGAATGGCGTAACGATCTGGGCACTGTCTCAACCAGGGACTCGGCGAAATTGCAGTGTGAGTAAAGATGCTCACTACCTGCGACAGGACGGAAAGACCCCGGGACCTTTACTGCAGCTTGACATTGGAGTCTGGTGTGTCATGTGTAGGATAGGTGGGAGGCTGTGAAGCGCCGGCGCTAGCCGGTGTGGAGCCAACGTTGAAATACCACCCTTGGCATAGCGGGTTTCTAACCTCGATCCGTTATCCGGATCAGGAACAGTGTCTGGCGGGCAGTTTCACTGGGGCGGTGGCCTCCTAAAGAGTAACGGAGGCGCCCAAAGGTTCCCTCAGCCTGGTCGGCAATCAGGCGTTGAGTGTAAGGACACAAGGGAGCTTGACTGCGAGACTTACAAGTCGAGCAGGTGCGAAAGCAGGGCCTAGTGATCCCACGGTGGCATGTGGAAGCGCCGTGGCTCATCGGCTAAAAGGTACCCCGGGGATAACAGGCTAATAGCGCCCAAGAGTCCATATCGACGGCGCTGTTTGGCACCTCGATGTCGGCTCGTCGCATCCTGGGGCTGAAGCAGGTCCCAAGGGTCGGGCTGTTCGCCCGTTAAAGCGGCACGCGAGCTGGGTTTAGAACGTAGGTTCACTGCGTCCCCTGGGAGCAATCCCAGGGTGCTCATTGGCTCATATCGGGGAAATCCTGTCACTGGGTCGAACTACGGTGACGGGACAACCCCGAGGGAAGGTCAGTGGCCATGGAGTCGTGGTGGCCATATCTGGCAGTCTGCCAGATGCCAGATGGTCGACGACTTCGCATCCCTAAATTTCTCGAAGGCCCGAACGGTCACATCGGAGACCGTTGGAGTCTCGCTGAGAGACATGGGTGTCCTGACCCCCGTAACGACTGATCCGCAAGGAGAGACGGCAGTCTCGCCTGGAGACAGGCCAAATTACGGCTGCCGTGAGACGCCAACCCCCCGAAAGGGGGTGGAGGGATAGTCTGCACCCTCAGTAATGAAGGGAACACTGTGCGTGAGACAGTTCGGTCCCTATCCGTCGCAGGCGAAGGAGGCTTGAGGGGAGCCGTCCCCAGTACGAGAGGACCGGGATGGACGTACCTCTGGTGTGCCAGTTGTCCTGCCAAGGGCACGGCTGGTTGGCTACGTACGGACGGGATAAGCGCTGAAGGCATCTAAGCGCGAAGCCCACTCCAAGATGAGGCCTCCCATCGGGTAACCGAGTAAGGCCCCTGGTAGATGACCAGGTGATAGGCCGGATGTGGAAGCGCAGCAATGCGTTGAGCTGACCGGTACTAATCGGCCGAGGGCTTGGGTTTCTCCAAAACGTGCGTGCTCGCTATGGAGTGCTCGGGGGTGCCGGGCACGAAAGATGTCCCGGTGGCGATAGCGACGGGGAACCACCCGTTCCCATTCCGAACACGGAAGTTAAGCCCGTCAGCGCCGATGGTACTTGGGGCGCGAGCCCCTGGGAGAGTAGGTCACCGCCGGACGTAAACCAGAGGGCCGCCTTACCATGTGAGGCGGCCCTCTTTCTTTATCTGGAGCATCTCATGAGCGAACCGCGCCGGCGTCGAGGTATCGACGGACCGCCGCTGCCGGATTGGCTTCGCGATGACCTCACCCGGGTGACCCCCAAGGCCCGGCGACAGGCCACCCTCGAGCTGGTCGAGACGGCTGCCCAAACCTTCGCCGAGGCCCGTTACCGGCCCGCCCTCCGCAAGCTCGAGGACGCTAAGAAGCTCTCCCCCCGGGCGGCGGTGGTGCGGGAGCTCATCGGGCTTTCCGCCTACCGGCTGGGCCGCTGGGAGCACGCCCTGCGCGAGCTGCGCACCTACCGACGCTTGAGCGGGGATACCGCCCACCTACCGGTGGAGATGGACTGCCTTCGGGCGCTCGGCCGGCCGGAAGAGGTCCGCAAGGCGTGGGGAGAGCTCCGGGACCTGGGCGGTCACCCGGCCACCCTCAAGGAGGGGAGGGTGGTGTACGGATCCTTCCTCCTCGACCAGGGTGACCCTCGCACCGCCTGGGAGGTGACCCGTCCCGGGCGCATCACCCCCAATGCCCACGAGGAGGACCGCCGCCAGTGGTACGTGGCGGCCCGGGCGGCGGCGGCCTTGGGAGATCTCGAAACCGCCCGTCAGCTCAAGCGGGCCATCGAGTCCCAGGACGCCGGCTTCCCCGGGCTCGAGGAGCTCGAGGCCGACATCAATCGCTGAAGTCGCTTGCCGGTCCGGCCGATCTCTGAGAGCCGGCATGTCAAGGAGCCTGCGTTGGGAAGGTTGACCAAGCTGACGGGGCTGGCGGCGGCCTGGCTGGCGATCGGGGCGCTGCCGGCTCACGCCATCCCCCCGGGCTACCCGCTCGAACCGGGCGAGGCGCCCTTGCCACCCTCCTTGCAGGTGGGCGACCATGGGCCTTGGGTGGCCGACCTGCAGCTCGAGCTGGCCCGAGCCGGCTTCCGCCCGGGCCCTTCGGACGGCCGCTTCGGTCGAGCCACCCTGAGTGCGGTCTACGCCTTTGAGAAGCTGCACGGCCTCACTCGTGACGGAGCATTCGGTCGCACCGACTGGCGGCGCCTCGAACCGGTGACCCTGCCGGACGACCTGGCGCCCACCCGGATGGAGATCGACCTGGCCCGCCAGATCCTGTTTGTGGTCCGGGACCAGCAGGTGGCGGCGGTGCTGCCCGTGTCCTCCGGGAACGGCGAGGAGTATCGGAACCAGTCCGGACAGACCGTAAGAGCCTTCACCCCTGAGGGCCGATTTGCCTTCTACCGCCACGTCGGCGGCTGGCGCACCTCCTATCTGGGTGAGCTCTACGAGCCCTTCTACTTCAGGGGTGGCTACGCCCTCCACGGCTCCACCAGCGTGCCGCCCTGGCCTGCCTCGCACGGCTGCGTGCGGGTCAGCCTCGGCGACATGGACTGGCTCAAGGGAGAACTGGAGCTCGGCATGCCGGTCTACGTGTACGGCAACCGCCTCGAGCGGCCGGCCTCTCCTCCTCCCGGCCGGCCTTCGGCGCCCTCCCGTCCCTGGTTGGTCCCGGCCTAACGCCGCTCCAGCCAGCGGCGGATCCCCATCACCTGCATCGGCCAGTAGGTGGCCGCGTCGTAGGCGGCGAGGACGTCGTCGGCGTACCCCTCCCGGCGGTATCCCTCCAACACCCACTCCCGTAGCTCGGTGGTGGCCGCCTGGGGGTCGTGGGAAGGGAGCGATTCGACGAAGCGCACCCAGCTCCAGAGCCGCTCCTCCGCCTCGGCCAGGGCCTCTTGAACCCGGTAGTCCGGGCCGAAATGGGCGAAGCCGAGAAAGGCCGGTTCCAGCGCCGCCATCCGGTGCAGCTGCTCCACCACCAGGCGGGGATCGAAGTCTGGTGGGGGAGTGACCGGCTGGACGATGTGACCGTGCGGATATGCCACCCCCACCGAGTCCCCCACCAGCATCCCTCCGCTCTCCGCATCGAAGAACACCACGTGGTGCCGGGCGTGGCCGGGCGTGTACAGCACCTGGAGGGCTCGGCCGTTCCCGAGGGGGAGGGGACGGGTCTCTTCCAGGATCACGAGGCGGTGCTCCGCCACCGGCTCCATTGTCCCCCATAGGGCTCTGGTGGCCTCTTCCCCGCCATAGGCGCGGCTGGCCGAGGCCCACAGCCGGGAGGGGTCGATGAGGTGCGGGGCGCCGTCTGGATGGACGCCCACCCGGGCACCGGGAAAGCGCTGGGCCAGGCGACTGGCCGCCCCAGCGTGGTCCAGGTGGATATGAGTCATCACCAAGGCGGCCAGATCGTCGATGCCCAGCTCGTCGAGGGCCGCCAGAAGATGGTCCACGCTCAGGCTGGGACCGCACTCCACCAGGACACGCTCAGGGGTGTCGAAGAGATAGCAGGCCAGCCGCTCAGGCTCTCCTTGCATCCACACGTCGATGGCGTATAGCTGATGCCCGAGTCGGTCAACGCGAAATTCTGTCACAGGCACGTCGTACTTTACGAGGGTGCCCCCCCGCGTTTCCCGGAAAGGAACACCATGGACCTCAATCTGGTGGTGCTGGCGGGCAAGCTCGCCACCGCTCCCGAGCTGCGCATCTTCGACTCCGGATCCCGGCTGGCCCGGTACCTGGTGACGGTGCGGACCGAGCAGCCTCGGCGCAGGGTGGACGTCATCCCGGTCAGCCTCTGGGACCCTCCCGAGGAGCTCCTGGCCGCCGAGCCCCATCCGGGGCGGCGGGTCTGGGTGGCCGGCACGGTGCAGCGACGATTCTGGGCGGCCCCGGACGGGCGGCGCAGCCGCCTGGAGGTGATCGCCGATCAGGTGTGCCTGCGCGACGAGGCCGACGAGGTGGAGGAGGAGACGGCCACAGCCGGCGCGGGCTAGACCGACCTCGTCCTTTGGCCTGCTCAGGCGGGGTTGACAGGGGAGGTACGGTACCCATGTCCCTTCGCTTCTACCCGGGAGAGCGCTGTGCCTTGGATCTGGACCGACGACCTGGCTCGCCTGCTGCTGGAGGCCGGCCTGGCGCGGGAGCAGGAGGTGGCGGCGCTGCTGGCCCATCCTTACGCCCTGGCGGTCCGGGCCGAGCAGGAGCCCCTGGAGGTGGGCCGCGGTCTCCTCCCGACCGAGGGTGAGGAAGCCGCTTGAGGTAGCTGCGGTACGACCGAGGTTGGTGACTCCTCGTCACACCTAGCCGGAGCTGTCCGGCCTCTCCTCTTGTTCGATCTCCAGCTCACCGTTCGCCACCTCCGCTCGGAATCTCGATTCGTGCTCCTCACTCTCGAACTCGACCTCCACATCGGGCGGACCCTGCTTCTTGATCTCTGCCCGGAAGGCGGCGGCTGGACTGGCCCAGAGCAGCTCCACCTCGTCTCCGTACTCGATGGCGACACTGCCACCCTGGAGATGGAAGACCTGCTGTTGGGTGAATGGGGGGGGGCGGTGCTGCTTCTCCACCGGCGGGCAGGGAGCTCGAGTCCGGCAGGGTGGTGGCGGTCGGCTCGGCGACCGGCACGGGAACCGTCTCGGTGGTGGGAGAGGTGAGGTCCGGAGCGGCCACGATCTCGGCCACGCGATCCTGCGACAGGGTCAGCGAAGGCTGG
Organism: Gemmatimonadales bacterium; assembly: GCA_050733075.1. Lineage (GTDB taxonomy): Bacteria > Gemmatimonadota > Gemmatimonadetes > Gemmatimonadales > GWC2-71-9 > CAVVWJ01. The sequence continues at coordinate 615 of JBOHSD010000037.1, read as the reverse complement.
TCCGTTCCCTCCGCGAGAAGAGGTCGCACCGCGTTCCACACCAGCAACATCGAGACGAGGGTGGCCCCCAGCCAGGCCGAGATGATTGCGAGAGTCCGCATGCCCCAATTCTGCCTGTCCTCGTCTCAAGCGCGTCCTAGAGCCGGGTTAAGCGTCCGCTAAGTACCCCCATGCCCGGCCACCAACTCCCGGCCACCACCGTATCGTGGAGACCGTGGAGTCGGTCCTCCTCATCGAAGACGACCACCGAATCCGTCAAGCGGTGGCCCGGGCACTGGCCGAACGGGGCTACCAGGTCGACACGGTGGGAACCGGCATGGCCGGGCTCGAGCGGACCATCCAGGACTCTCCCAACGTAGTGGTGCTCGACCTGGGGCTCCCCGATGTGGACGGGCGGCAGCTGCTGCGCATGATCCGAGCGGTGAGCCCCGTGCCGGTCATCGTGGCCACGGCCCGAGACGAGGAAGCCGAGATAGTGCAAACGCTCGACGCCGGGGCCGACGACTACGTCGTCAAGCCGTTCTCGGCGGAGCAGCTCGATGCCCGCATCTGTGCACCCGCACATCCGCCACCCCCAACACGTCGGTGGCTCGGACATGGGACCATCCCTGAGCG
>JBOHSD010000036.1:0-11260 GCA_050733075.1 Gemmatimonadales bacterium | reverse complement strand
GAGGAGAGAATGAGCTCTGACCTGCGCGTTTACCCTCTCGACGGTTCTCGGTGGTTCCTGCCGCTTCCCTGTCGATCGCGGGGCGGCCGCGGGGCAAATGCGGGGCGGGAAACACCCTTCCTTGAACTCGGCCATGTGACTCGTGCCCGCGAACCTCCCGGCACGGCCACGACCCCACTCGGCCCCCTTAGGTCGCACCGCCTGGTAGCCGAAGACGTACTCGCAGGTCCTGATCCGACTACTCGCCAAGCGAAGCTGGGACCTGAAAGGGCCTGTTCGTCGGTGAGGATCCCCGGGATCGCCAGGACCTCGAGGGCGAGGATCCCGGTACATCTCCTTCTGGATGAAGTCGGCCGGGACCGCCGGTCCTGACGCGAGCTCCAACACGGCCATGGTTCTGCCTTCCTCATCAAGGATCGCGTCCTCGAGCAGATAGCCGGCGATCTCGACGTTGTTATGGGCCACGGCGAGCTCCGACGGATCGCCGACTGACCGGCGGATTCTCCGAGGAATCCCCTCGGCGTAATTCCCCCTGTCATCGCCAGTGGGGCCGAACGGCGAGGGGCCTTGAGGACGGCAAGGTCTACGACATTTCGAACCTAAACTTCTGAGCGCAGTGCTTGCCCCGGCCCCAACCCTCAACTCAAGTGCCGACGTCCAGTCAGGCTACTTCCTTAGCTCCTGCGCAGATGGCGCAATAGAGACCACTACCCACCGTTTCGCGTTCCTCTGGGACCTCAGAGGCCCGGGAGACAGCCGAAGGATCTGGGGAGGACCCGTGAACTAAGTGCCGGCGGTGCCCCGGCCTCCTGGCACGGCGGAAGCCGCAAAGCCCAGCTCCCCGCTGATGCGCTCGGCCGTGCGGAGGAGCTCAGGAAGGAAGGACCTGATCCTCTCCAGGCTGGTTCGGCCTGCGTGGGCGGAGATATTCATGGCCGCGATCACGTTGCCGCCGCTCCGGATCGGGGCGGCCATGGACCGGACCCCCTCCTCGAGCTCCTGATCGACGAGGGCCCAACCCCCGGCACGGACATCGGCCAGGATCTTCCGAAGGAGGGGCTCGCTCGTGACCGTCCGCGCGGTCAGTTGCTTGAGCTCCATGCTCTCCAGCACATGATCGAGGTCCTGCTCCGGCAGATTGGAAAGGAGGACCCTCCCCATGGACGTGCAGTATGCAGGAAGCCGCGACCCGATGTTCAGAGCGATCGTCATGATCCTCCTCTGGCTGTGGCACTCGGAGGGGTGATTGGTGCCATTCTGGGAAGCTCTCTCGCCCTTGAGATCCGTGGGCCCACCCTGCGCTACATATTCGCGGCGTTCTTGGCCATCGTGGGAGTCCGCATGATCCAGGTCGCGAAGACCAAGGGATCCGTTATTTCCAGTCGCCGCCGGCCCCCTCCGCCACCTCGACCCCCTCGATGATCTCGAGCCTATAGGGCACATCGTTCGTGGCCGACTGCCTCCCAATGCGAGGCACCGGCCACGGCGTGCGTGGGGGGTGTGCGGATCGCACAATCGAATCGCCACGAGATTTGGTTGACCCGCCGTTGTCCCATGGAGGCGGAGGGTGGCAACAATGGCATGAGGGCGAGGCCTGGCCGGGCCCGGCTCAAGGCCCGAGGAGGTGGATGATGGGGACCCTGCGGCTGGCACTGATCCAGATGCGGAGCGAGGTCGGGGCCCGCGACCAGAACGTGGCCAAGGCCCTCGAGTACATCGACGAGGTCGCCGCGGAGCGGCCCGACCTCATCGTGGTCCCTGAGTTCTTCAATACCGAGTACTTCGCCCAGTATCGAGACTACAGATACTTAGACTACGCCGAACGCGAGGACGGGTACACGATCACCGCCGTCCGGAAACGGGCGGTCGAGCATGACGTGACGATCTGCGCCACGATCTTCGAGGAGGAGGGGCCAGGGATTTACTTCGATACGGCCTTCCTGATCGACGGCTCGGGCGATATCGTGGGCAAGTATCGGAAGACCCACCCCGCTGCCGTCCGGAGCCTGGAGAAGATCTACTTCCGGGGAGGCACGCGATTCCCTGTGTGGAGCGTGAAAGGCATCCCCACCGGCATCATCATCTGCTACGACCACTTCTTTCCAGAGACCGCGCGGAACTGCATGGTCAACGGCGCGGAGCTCATCCTGGGGCCGTTCGCGGCGCCGGCCGAGCCCAACTGGGACGCCCTAATGACGGTGCGGGCCTGGGAGAACGGGGTCTACATGGCCCCCTGCAACAAGGTCGGCCTGGAAGGCGAGTGGACGTTCGGGGGGGCCTCGATGGTGGTGGACCCCTTCGGTGAGATCGTGGCCCGAGCTGGCGACCGGGACGACGAGACTCTCGTGGTGGAGGTGGACCGCGACCGCGTCTACCAGGCCCGCCGCCGGTACCCGATGCAGCGCGACCGGCGCCCGGAGATCTACGGCCTCCTGTCTACGCACACCGAGGAGGCCCGGAGCTTGCTGTGAGCGAGGTCCTGAACTCTCACCTGACGGAGGCGGCGAACGCCCGCCGGCCGGTGGAGGTCGTCCATCGGGTTCGAATGAGCCAGCTGGACGCCCACTACGGCGGCAACCTGGTCGATGGAGCGAGGATCCTCCAGCTCTTCGGCGACGTGTCCACGGAACTGATGATCCGCCTAAACGGGGACGAGGGTCTCCTGGCCGCCTACGAGCACCTGGAATTTCTGTCCCCCACTTTCGCCGGCGACTTCCTGGAGGTCCGGGCCACCTTGCTAGAGATGGGACGAACCTCCCGGAAGGTGGCCGTCTCCGCCGACCGGTACATCAGGTCTAGCCCCGAGAGCGACTCCGCGGCCGACCTGATGGAGGAGCCGGTCCCCGTCTGCCGAGGGGTCATGGTCGCCGTGGTCCCCGCCGATCGGCAGAGGTAGTTCTGGCCCGGCCGCTTTGGCCACTCTGCACAACGGCCCTCCAGCAGATTTGGGCGCTGGTCCCTTGTGAGGTTGCGGACCAACGGGGCACCCTACGGCAGACAAGCCTGGACACCGAAGGGAGACGATTCCGACGGAGCGCGTGGGCATGTGCTTCCTCGACCGGCCCGACCCTCGGAGGCAGGTAGCGATCGCCCAGCAATGCGAGCGGCTGGGCTACGAGTCGATCTGGGTCTGCGAGACGAGGACCGCGCGGGACGCCATCTCCGTGCTGGGGGCCATGGCGTACGCCACAGAGCGGATCAAGCTTAGCTCGGGCGTGGTCAACAGCTGGACCCGACCGGCCTCCCTCATGGCCTTGACCTTCGCCTCCCTCAGCGAGCTCGCCCCCGGACGGATGGTGCTCGGTATCGGTGCCTACTGGGATCCCCTGGCGTGGAAACAGGGGATCAACCGCGAGAAGCCTCTGAAGCAGATGCGCGAGTACGTTGAGGTCTTCAAGCGGCTTCTCCGGTTCGAGACCGTGTCCTTCGAAGGGGAGCTGGTCCAGGTCCGCGACCTCCGCCTGGAACTGGGCCACGGTGTGGAGCTGGAGCCCGACCTGGTGCCCGTCTACATCGGCGCCACAGGATTCAAGATGCTAGAGCTCTCGGGGGCCATCGCCAACGGCGTCCTCCTGAACGCGTTCACCTCCCTGGTGTACCAGGACAAGGCCCTCCGGCACATCGAGACGGGAGCTCAGCAGGCCGGTCGCTCGATCGACGACCTGGACCTGCCCCAGCTCGTTGTGGTCTGCATGGACAACGACGATCCGGACCGAGCTCGCACGACCGCCCACTATGTCGCCACGATGTACCTCGGCCAGCAGCCCCACATCGCCAAGGCCAGCGGCATCCCCCAAGAGCTCCTCGACGACGTGAACCGGACTATGGGGGGATGGCCTCCCAAGGAAGGCGGCATACAGGAGGCCATGGAACTCGTGCCCAGAGACGTGGTTGACTCCCTGGCCGCTTCAGGGACCGCAGAGGAGTGCCGGAAGCAGGTGGAGGCGTACATCACCCGTCCGAACATCTACCCGGTGGTCCTGCCGCTGACGGACAACTACGAGGAGATCGCGGACGGGTTCGGGCCCAGTCTCCCTCTCCACTAAGTATGGCCCGGCTGGCCGACTTCGAGCAGGAGGCGGCGGATCTAGACCGCCGGCTCTGGTTCCTGTGGGTGGCCACCGCCGTCGCGGCGGTGTCGCTCCTGCTGAGCCGGGGGATGGGCCTCCTGGTGTGGGGCGGCGTGCTGGCCCTGTGCGCCGGGGGCCTCTTGCTCGCCCGGCACTCCTACGTTCGGCTGGCCCGGCAGATCGAGCACCTCCCCCGGCGGAGCCGGGACCAGGCGCGGCGCCTACTGATGCGCCACGGACGCTTCCTCTTCGTCCGGATGGAGGACGCGCGGGGGGGTAGCCGCCCGAGGGTCTCGCCGTGAGCCTTCGCACGCCCGAGCAGTACCTTAAAGGCCTCCGGGACGACCGGGCGGTCTACTATCGGGGCGAGCGCGTGCCGGACGTGACCGAGCACCTGGACCTGGGCCTGGCAGCCCGACATGCCTCCATCGACTTCATGCTGCCCAAGGATCCTCGCCATCGGGACCTGGCCGTGGTCACCGAGGCCGGCGAGGCCTACTCCTCGTACTATCGGATCCCTCGCTCAGCTGACGACCTGCTGGCCCGATCCCGGCTGATCGAACTGGGCACTACGGAGGGCGGGACCCTGGTGCTTCTGATCAAGGAGATCGGAACCGACGCCCTGTTCGCCCTGATGCGGATCCTGGCCGCGGCCGGAGAGCGGGATGGCGAGGAGCGGGTCCGGGCTTTCCACCGGCGCTGCCGCAACGAGGACGCGGCGCTGGCCGTCGCCCAGACCGACGTTAAGGGAGATCGGTCCAGGCATCCGCACGCTCAGGATGACCCCGACCTGTATCTCCGGGTCGTGGATCGGTCCGACGAGGGGATCGTGGTTCGAGGAGCCAAGGTGCATACCTCGTGCGCGCCGTACGTCGACCACCTCATCGTCCTCCCCAGCCGGACCATGGGACCAGAGGATGAGGCGTGGTCCGTGGCCTTCACGGTCCCCGTGGCTACTGCGGGCGTGCGCCTGTACGCGGCCGATTTCCTCGGGGGGACGGAGGATCCGTTCACCCAGCCCATCTCCTCCGCCCACCGAATGATCGAAACCCTCACCGTATTCGACGACGTGTTCGTGCCCTGGGACCAGGTCTTCTTCGCCCTCCGTCCCGACCTGGCGGGCCCCGCGGCGCTCACGTTCGTCGAGTTCCATCGGTTCACTGCGGTCAGCTACAAGCTGCCGCTCCTGGACGCCCTGGTTGGAGCGTCGGTCGCAGTCGCCGAGGCCAACGGCATCCAGGGCGCCGGCCACGTCCGCGACAAGCTCACCTGGCTCATCGGATACGCGGAAACTGTCCGAGCGCTGACGCACCTGGCCGCGGTCCGGGCGCGCAAGGACGGCGCGATTGTCCATCCGGACGTCCTGACCACGAACCTGGCCAAGTGGTCCTTCGCCCGCGACTTCCACCGAGCCCTAGAGGTCGTCCAGGATCTGGCCGGCGGGCTCCTGGTCACCGGACCGTCGGGGGCGGACTGGGAATCGGGGGAGGTCCGGCCCGTGCTGGAGAAGTACCTCCGGGGGGCCTGGCCCGCCGGTAGGAGGATGGCGATCCTGAACCTTATCGCCGACCTCACGTCGGGGCCGTACGGCGGGTACCAGGCTGTGCTGGCCATCCACGCCGAGGGGTCCATCGAGCCGGAGAAGATGGCCCTGCTCCGGGCCTACGATCCCGGCCGGGCGGTCTCGCTGGCTCTCAGGCTCGCCAAGCTCGACGCGGAGACCGAGTCCTGATCGCCCGCCGGGCGTCCGCCCCTACTGCGACGGGAGGGAGCGCACCCAGTCGGCGAGGACCCGGCCGATGTCGTCGGGGGAATCCTCCTGGAGGAAGTGGATCCCCCGGACGCTCACCTCCCGCTGGTTGGGCCACGTCCGGCAGAAGTCCCGCTGGGGCCCGGTGAGGATCGAGCCTGGCTTCCCGTTGACAAAGAGCTTGGGAGTCCTGGTCCCCGCCATCCATTCGGCGCACCGGGACACGATGGCCACCACGTCCGCCGGCTCACCCTCGATGGGCAGTCCCCCACGGCCATCGCGGGATTGTGGGCGCTGACGCGCTCAGGCCTTTTGAGGGCCGTGGCAGGAGGCGCTTGAGAAGGAGCGGGTCCGAATGGAGGCTCGGCAGGCGGAGGGAAGCGCCCTAGCACCCTAGGCGGCCTTTACCTTCGCGATGATGGGCCTGTGGTCGCTGTAGCCCTCCCATTGGTCAGAAGGGATTTCGCCGACCTCGTCGAGCCGGCTGGCCAGAGCCTTTGAGGCGAACAGGGAGTCGACCTGGATGGGGTTTGGCTCCTGCCAGGGGGACATTCGCTCCGCACATGTTGGGCGTTAGTTGGGTCAAGGTGTGCCGACAGGGCTCGTCCTCACACCGGCAACCAAGCAACGGTGGGAGATGCTCCTCCTCGACCCACTTCACCAGGCAATCGTGCAGGCCGTACGCCCCGATCCGATCCAGAACGATCCTGCTCCGCCTGCGAGCAGGACGCTCCGCAAGGCCTGTGCTCACATTGAAGTCGCCGCCCTGAAGCACCATCTCGTTGTACCGGGGATCGCTCAAGATCGGGCTGACCTCGGACAAGGACCGGTGCATTGAAGCGTCAGTAAGCTCCTCGATCAGCCCACACAGCGTAATGCACGTGACGACCTCACCCCTTACCCGGACCGTCGCTGCGATCCAAGTCCCCAGCCGGGAGTTGGTGAACGGGATATCGATGAGTGGGTTCTGCGAGAAAGACTCCTCGCTCGAACATCCTCCACGGCCCGCAGGTTTGGACCCATAGGCGACATGACTGCAGCTGACCAGTTCTTCCGGACCTTTGGCTTCCGACGATCGGGAGCCTGGAGCCAAGCTGCATGGTGGAGAGGGAGGGTCCAGGGACTGGACAGCCCACGACCCAGAAGCCCTCGGTGTTCTCTACTCGTACCAGGAATCCGGAGCGCCCTCGGCCCCTTCGCCGCTAGGGGCGCTCCTTGCATCTGCCGCTACAACTTCATACAAGCGTCGGACCCCATCGCGAATCGCTTCACTCATGCATTCCTTCCTCTCGAGTATCCGAATCGCCAGGGTCGCCCGCCTCTCAATTGGTACGCTTCTTACCGAATCTTGTTCGGACTCGTCCAAGATGCCATGAAAGACATCGGCTTCGGGATTCTTGCGGCCCGGATAATCTCGGGAGGTCTTCGGAAACCCTCCCAATCGATCTTCCAACTCGAGAATGAAGTACTCTCGCTCGGCTGACTCGAACTCTCCGATGATGCGGGCATGTGTCTGCCTTAGGTGGTCTTCGAGCCAAAAGTAATACGACTGGACACGCTCACGATACGATTGCACGATTGGTAAGACGTGAATCTCCTCAGGCGAGTTTTCCAGGAAGGATCTTGCGCTACTGGGCCAGCGACGCCGAGCAGTGCTGAGGAGTCCTTCGCGTGACAGGATGTATCTCTGGTGAGTCTCTTGGTCTCTGCCCCCCGCAATATGAATCAACTGTGGTGGCAGCCTCGCCTTCAGCATGACGTTACGTAGTTGCTGAACGAATTGCGCCTCGGGTACGTCGAAGGTCGCAGTTTGCCTCCTCTTGACCTCGGCAGCAGCCTCGGGCACATCCGCGTACCAACGATTGGTCAGAATGTGCGTCCTCTCGCGTAGCGACCTTGCGCTAGCGACCGCGTTATGAAGGAGACGCGTGACCTCCTGAAAGAAGGCTCGCCTCTTCCTAGCATCAGTGAAAGCCCAGAACGCTTCAGGCTCCTCCACTCTAAGTAAGAGTGCCTCCAACTCTCGGCAGTTCGTGTCAAAGACGTAGGTCGATATTCCGACCTCATCCATGTCGTCGATCAGACGAGCCCCAGGCATCTCGGGGAGCCGCATCATGAGGGCCAAGATTTGTGGCCCGCGCCCCCTTGCCGACATGTTCGATCCTGCTCTCCTACCCCGAGTGTTGATTCCACAGATTCTATGACCAGGGTTCGGGTGAGAAGGTATCAAGTCGCGCCCTCAGACAATCCGGCGGGAATCCACGCGGGCTGAACCTAAGAACGCCTCTGGGTGCTGCTTCTAGACTGGGGGCGGCGTTCTCCGTCTAGCCTGCTGTGGCGATACGATCCGCGAGGTCGGTAGGCGTCGCGAAATAGCGGGCGTGCGTATGCTTTAGCGCCTCAAGCGACTCTGCGCTGAGAAGCACCACCTCAAGGCCACGACCCCTCTCGGCAAGCTCCCGCTCGAACCGGGCGTGAAGGGCTTGCTCCCGCTCGCGCTCATCGAACTCCTTGGCGTCGAGGCGCCCTGTCCGAGGGTCATAGACCAGTAGGAAGTACTTCATGGGAGTCATTCTACGGGAATATCGGGAACTCGGAGGAGGGAGTTGATGATTTCCCTAAGCTCGGCTTCCTCCTGGAACAGCTCCTGCCCAAGGGCTTCGATTTCATCCCTCTCAGCCTCGTGCTGGTCGAATTCCGGGGTTCCGGGCGGGGGGGCATCGCTGGCCGCGAGGCTGGCCATGAGGGTTTCGACTCGATCCCTCCTCACTTCGATATCACGAATGACCTCGGATAGCTCTAGCACCATCCTTACAACCTCCCTGCGAGGAAGCGCTTCGAGCACGAACTCGTCTGGGTCATCGGGGAGTCCTCCATACCGAATCTGCCGACCCCACGAGTCGGCCAACCGCTCAAACAACTGTGCCCAGCGGTTCTGAAGTTCCGTTCGCACCTGAATCTCGACATGATGCCCGTCCCTAGTGACAACGATGTGAACGGCTCGATAGCCATGAGAGGGATCCCTTCTACGATCAACGACCTTAGAGCCGGGGAACCTCCTTAGGATTCGGGACACGAGATTGTCCTGCTCCTCAAGGGTGAGGGAGGCAACGATTCGGCATCCCGCGATGTCCTGCATGCGACTTAGAGCCGTCCGTTGCTTCAGCTTGTCGATAATCGTGCCAGTCGTCTTGAGTCGAGCCGAAACGGCGAGTCCAAGGGAGCGCAGTTCGGCAACTACCTCCTGAAGAACAGGCTCATGGGCGAGCCTGACCTGTTCCAGGGCGCGCAGATCCTCTTCGCTAGCCGCCTCAGAGCCGGACAGGCGTTTGCCTAACTTGTCAATTTGGGACTTGCTGAGTCCTTCTGGTCGGCCCCGTGACACGCTTGGCTCGAATCCTAATCACCTAGTCAACCCTACGTCCCCGTCCCCTGTGGGGATGGACTCTCGGCCAGGGTGAGCCCCCACATGCTTCGGTCGAATGGCCTCCCATGATTCAGGTGCATGTCTGCAATCTCGGGCATGAGTTGGAGGTACCCGCTGATGTGAAGCCCCTTGCCCTCCCATCAATCGGGGACGGAGACTTGGATTCCTCCTACCGAGAGGATGCGGCGCGGAGGAGGCTGGGTCCTCCGTTCGGTCATCATCATTCGCAGATTCCTTGGTCTGCTCATCTCCCGGGGAACCGGAGGTCGATTTGGGTGAGGGAGCCGCGATAGTCCACGACCCAGATGTCGTCATCGCTCACCACCATATCTACCGGATTCGCATCCCTCGGCAGAGGAACGGCCACATCGACCTCTCCGGTTGACGGGCTGAACCGGGAAACCTCCACGCTTCCCCTGTCTTGACCAGGGCCGGAGAACCACAACCCACCGGCACCGGATGCAAACAGGGGGGCCCCCCGTTCTACCCCCACCGGTTGTCCGACGTAGCTGTTGGTTGTGGGATCGATGTGCCGAATCCCATATCCCTGGGTCGTCCAGATGTCGCTCTCCCACATGACCAGGGCCTCGATCGCCCATCGCCCACCAGGAAGCTCGTCGATTACCTGGTTGGTGCCCGGATCGATCCGAACCAAGGAGCTCTCTCGGAACCCACCGCTCCCCCTAACGTCCTGCTGGTGGACGAATACATAACCGTTCGAGATGAGGACGTCGCGGGCCCATTCCTCCGCCAGCGCGATGGTGGCCACGACCTCTCCGGTGGCGGGGTCGACCCTCAGAACTTCCGGCGATGCAAAGTCATCACCTCGGAGGACGGTGACCCACACGGCCGTGTCGTCGGCGGCGACATCGGCTGCGTGCCCAGGACCGAGGTCAATGGTCTCCACCAGGCGGTTGGAGGCCGTGTCGATCCGCTGGAGAACGGCTGCTCGGTGACCCCCAACCACCCACACCGCCTCGGGCGTTACTGCCACGCCTTGCCCGTTGATCTCCCATGAGGTCAGGGCCTCGAGAGGGATCTCCGCGATGACCTCCCCACTCCGCGGATCCATGCGGATCAGGCTGGGGCCTGATCCCTCGAGCCATGCTGCGACCCACAAGCTGCCGGCACCCTGCACGACGCCCCGGGCCCCCTCGAACGGGACGGTGCCGACCAGTTCGGCCCGGGGAATTGGTTGTGTCGCCACGCCCTCCTCTCGATCGAGGAACGCGCGGGCAGCGATAACGATACCGGCCGCGGCCATGACGAGAGCCACCGCACCGATACCCAGACGGCGCCAGGGGGCGTCCGGCTGAGGACCTCTCGGTTCGCGGTGCTCGATCTCAGGCCACAGGTCCGGTGGTGGGATTTGACGGACGATCCGGAACCGGGCCTCGAGGTCAGGCATCGTCCAGTCCCTCCAGCAACGCCCGGAGCCTGCGACGGCCCCTGGTCAAGTGGACGCGGACCGCGCTGGAGGTCGTGCCCAGGATGGCCGCCACCTCCCTAACGGGGTAGTCCGCCGCGTGGTGGAGCACCACGGCCTCTCGCTGCCGCTTCGACAGACGGCCCAGCGCCCTGACCAGCTCTGCCGCCGGCTCCTCCATTTCGTAGCTCTCCTCCCGCTCCACGACGCCTCGCCGGGCCCGATCCTTCAGTTCCCCTCGAGCGATGCCGAAGGCCGCTCGCCAGATCCAGGCCAGCGGCGAACGGATCGCCTCACCGCGACGGAGCGCCTGTGCGAACGCCTCGGCCAGGGCGTCGCTGGCCACGTCGGCATCGCCGGTGAAGGCCACCAGGGCGTGCCACAGGCGGCCACCATGCTCCCGGTACAGCCGCTCCAGCACGCTTCCGGCCCTGGCCGGGGCGTCCTGCATCACTCTTATGGACGCTCCCGAAGCCAGGATGCGAACGGCCGGGCCCGAGATTCTCGGAAGCCGAGAAGTGGGCCAGCCGGTCAGGACCTGGTCTGAAGCGCCGGACCCACGTCCACTCGGCTGACTGAGTAAGCAT
>JBOHSD010000035.1:0-11560 GCA_050733075.1 Gemmatimonadales bacterium | reverse complement strand
GTCATCCTTGTCTCTTGGAGGCAGGGATGACATTTCGACGTAAATTGGATTCGGCGGCAGCTCGTTCATCCTGTGGGCCGAAGCCCGTCGCTCAGCCGGGGCGCCGCCGAGTCCTCGCTGTGAGCCCGCACAGTTGCCGGGGCGCGCGCTCAGCGCAGCCCGCAGTGAACAAGGCCGGGCCGCGGTCGAGGCGACCTTCGCTGGGGGAGTCGCCCATGTCCTGTTATGTCGGCATCGATATCGCTAAAGCCACGCTCGAGGTGGCGCTCACCATCCCCTCGGCGCTCGGTCCCTTCGCCAATGATGAGGCGGGGCACGCCGCGCTCATCGCCGCGCTCACCCCCCTGGCTCCCACGCTCATCGTGCTGGAGGCGACCGGCGGCTACGAGCGGGCGGTCACGGTGGCCCTCGCCGCCGCCGGGCTCCCGGTAGTCGTGGCCAATCCGCGGCAGGTGCGCGACTTCGCCAAAGCCACGGGGCAGCTGGCGCAGACCGACCGGCTCGATGCGGCCGTGTTGGCCCATTTTGCCCAGCGGGTCCAGCCGGCCATCCGCTCGGTCCCCGATGCCACCGCCCAGGAGCTGCGCGACCTGGTGACCCGCCGCCGGCAGCTGGTCGACATGCTGGGCCAGGAGCGCAATCGCCTGGGCCTCGCCCGGGGGCGGGTGCGGCGCGAGCTCCAGAGTCACATCCGCTGGCTGGAGCGCCGAGTGCATGAGAGCGACGACGACCTGCGGCAGGCGATCGAGCAGAGCCCGGCCTGGCGCGTGCGCGACGACCTCTTGCAGGGCGTGCCGGGGATCGGCCCGGTGGTGGCCCAGACCCTGCTCGCGACGCTCCCCGAACTGGGGACGCTGGATCGCAAACAGATCGCGGCGCTGGTGGGCGTCGCCCCGCTCAATCGCGACAGCGGCCAGTGGCGGGGCCGGCGGCAGGTCTGGGGCGGGCGCGCCCCGGTGCGCGCGGTGCTGTACATGGCCACCCTCGTGGGCGTGCGACACAATCCGGTGCTCCGCGCCTTTTATCAGCGGCTCCGCGCCGCGGGCAAGCCGGCCAAGGTGGCGCTCGTCGCCGGCATGCGCAAGCTCCTCACCATCCTCAACGCGATGCTCGCGCACCAGACCCCCTGGCGCCCCGAACTCGCTTGACAACCCAAGACAGTTGCTGAGCGAAGCGAAGGAGCCGGAACCCCTTCGACACCGGTAGCCGTTCGGCCCCGAGGTCCTGGCCCCTGCGCTGTCGCTCAGGGTGACAAGTCCCGTGACCTCTATCACCTACCTCAGACCTCTCCGGCCCCATGTTGCTCCATTCGCCGCCCGGCGACAGCGCGCAACCACATAGGGATAGGGGAAGGGGCACATGGCACAACCGAAAACCGGACTGTTCGGTCTCGCCAAGGCGACGGTTCGAGACTTCCTCAAAGACGACTGCATTGCCGCGGCCGCGGCGCTCTCGTATTACACCATCTTTTCGTTGCCCGCACTGCTGATACTGATCCTCCTGCTGCTCGGCTCCGTCATGGACCCGCGTGACGTCCAGGGTGAGCTCGAGGCCCAGATCCAGGGCCTGATGGGTGCCAGCGCGGCAGACCAGGTTCGCACCATTCTGGCTCAGGCCAAGCGACCGGGCGGCGGGCTGCTTCCTACCGTGCTGGGAATCGCGGCGCTTCTCTTCGGCGCCACCGGGGCGTTCGCCCAACTCCAGAGGACGCTCAACCGCACCTGGAATGTTGCGCCCGACCCGGCGCGCGGCGGATTCAAGGCTTTTCTGTTGAAGCGGCTGTTCTCCTTCGGAATGATTCTGGTGATAGGCTTCCTGCTCCTGGTATCCCTGGCGATCAGCGCGGTGCTCTCGGCGCTCGGGGACAGGCTCACGGCCTTTCTTCCTTCCGGCGTCTCGGAGCCTCTGCTTCAGGCGATCAACCTGGCCATCTCATTGGCGGTGGCCACTCTGCTGTTTGCCGCCATGTTCAAGACTCTCCCCGATGCCAGGATAGGGTGGCGAAGCGTGTGGATCGGGGCAGCCGTAACAGCCCTCCTCTTCGTGCTGGGTAAGTTCCTGATCGGCTTCTACCTGGGTCAGAGCAATCCGGGTGAGGCCTATGGGGCCGCGGGCTCGCTCATCATCATGCTGCTCTGGGTCTACTACACTGCCATCATCCTGCTCTTTGGCGCCGAGTTCACCGAGAACTGGGCCGAGCTGCGGGGGCAGGGGATCGAGCCGGAGCCTGGCGCGGTGCGGGTACGCCAGGTTAGACACCAGGTCGGAGAGCTGGGACGGGCCGGTTAGGCGGGTTGTAACCTGTGGCAACCGTGTGTCGTAAGGCGTTCACACCGTTCCTCATCCCCGATGAAGCGCAATCCCGGGGATGAGGAAACTAGATTTAGCGACGTCCGTCGAGACCACCCCCTTCAGGATACCCCATGCGATCCGTACTGCCGCTGCTCTCGGTTGCCGCGTTCTGGCTCCCCGCTCCTGCGGCCCTTGCCGGACAATCTTTCCCTTCCGGAACCGCGCCGGTCTCCCTGGTAATCGGTTTCGGCAGCGCAATCGCGATCTCCGGCAACGAGATCCTGGTCGGCCGACCCGGGCTGGTACCGGGGTTCCCAATGCCTCCAGCCCAGACCGGCGCAGTCCTCGTCTTCAGGCGTGATCCTGTCGGGCAGTGGGCTCAGACGGCCTCGGTGACGGTAAGCGATCTCACGGTAGAGGACGGTTTCGGCTCCGCCATCGCGGTTGACGGCAGGCTGATGGCGGTTGGCGCGCCGGGAGCCGACGAGGGACGCGGTGCCGTGTACCTCTTCGAGCGCGATGGCTCGGGCCGGTGGGTCCAGCGGGCCAGGATCATCGCAGCGACGGGCGTCGCCGGCGACCGGCTGGGCCGAGCGATTGCGCTCGAGCGGGGCGTACTGCTGGCCGGCGCGCCCGGCCACGCCGAGGGCCAGGGCCAGGTCGTGGTGTTCCGTCAGGGGTCGGGACCCGCCACATGGTCGCAGCAGGGACTCCTGGTGGGCTCCGCCGTCAACAAGGGCGAGGCATTTGGTTCGGCGGTGGCGCTCGATGGGGATCGTGCCATGGTGGGAGCGCCCGGCAAGATCATGGGCGATTCGCTGGTGGGCCGCGCGCTCGTGTTCCGCCGGAGCGGGAACACCTGGGTAAGAGAGGCCGTGCTGGCAGGGCAGGGAGAGGGTGCCTTTCGAGGTCTCGGCGCGGCTCTCCTCTTCGATGGCGATGCCGCATTCGTGTCCGCCCCGGGCAGCGACAGCGCGGCCGGTGTCGTGTTGCAGTTCCGGCGGGGAGGCTCCGGTAGCTGGGAGCAAGTGACCCGGATCGCGCCGGCAACCCGGGAGCGTCCGGCGCTGTTCGGCATGGCGCTCGCACGCGAGGGGCAGGATCTGCTGGTGGGCGCCCCATTCAGCAAGGCCGGTAACGGCGGCGTCTACGTGTTCCGCCGGCGCGGGTCGGACTGGAGGGAAGCGCAGAACCTCACCACCAAGGGCGTCGGGCTGAGCACCCAACTGGGCGCGGCGCTCGCGGCGGGGGGCGGCATTGCAGCGGCCGGTGCCCCCATGGCCGACTTCTTCGAGGGATCGGTTCTCATTTATCAGCGAGACCGTACCGGCGCCGAGTGGCGCCCCAGCGGAACCGCGGTAGACAGCGTCTCCGAGGGGTTGGCGCCGCTTAGCGGAGGCGAGGTCAGGTGCCAGGCGGGAAAGGCGCGCGGCTTCGAGTGCCGCGACGCGGATCTGGTATCGTTCCTCCCGGTGAGCGCCCTGGGTGGCAAGCGCGGTGTCATGCTCAACGACATCTGGGGTTGGACCGACAGCACTACCAACCGCGAGTTTGCCATAGTGGGCCGGGTGGACGGAACCTCCTTCGTGGAAGTGACCGATCCGGCCAACCCGGTCTACCTTGGCGAGCTCGCGCTGACCGAGGGCGCCAGGCCGAACATGTGGCGCGACATCAAGGTCTACAAGAACCACGCATTCATCGTCGCCGATGGTGCCGGGCCCCACGGAATGCAGGTCTTCGACCTGACCCAGCTCCGGAGCGTGCAGAACCCACCCGTGACGTTCCAGGCCACGGCGCACTACGACCGGATCCACAGCGCTCACAACATCGTCATCAACGAGGCCACCGGGTACGCCTATCCGGTAGGCAACAGCATGGGCGGCGAGACTTGCGGCGGCGCGCTCCACATGATCGACATCCGCGACCCGACCGCTCCCAAGTTCGCCGGCTGTTACGCCGATCCGTCCACCGGTAAGGCCCGCACCGGGTACACCCACGACGCCCAGTGCGTGATCTACCGCGGCCCCGACGAGCAGTACCAGGGCCGCGAGATCTGCTTCAACTCCTCCGAGACCGCACTCGGCATCGCCGATGTCACCGACAAGGAGAGCCCCAGAGCCATCAGCGTGGCGTCATACCCCAACGTCACCTATGCCCACCAGGGATGGCTCACCGACGACCATCGCTGGTTCTACCTGGATGACGAGGGCGACGAGCTGGCCGGCATAGCGCCGAAGACCCGCACCCTGGTGTTCGATCTGGCCGACCTCGACGATCCGGTCGTGGCCAAGGAGTTCTTCGGCACCACGCCCGCCACCGACCACAACCTCTACGTTCGCGGACGCTACATGTACCAGTCCAACTACGTATCGGGGCTTCGGGTGATAGACGTGCAGGATCCGGCCAACCCGGTGGAGGTCGGCTTCTTCGACACGGTGCCCTACGGCGAGAACCAGCCCGGCTTCGCCGGGAGTTGGAGCAACTTCCCCTACTTCAAGAGCGGAGTCGTTGCGGTAACCAGCATGAGGGAGGGGCTCTTCATGATCCGCTATCGCCCGCAGGCGCTGGTGCCGTGAGTTCCGGCCCCTTCGCTGCGTTCAGAGTGACAACCGTCTCTGCGCTCAGGGTGACAACCGTCTCTGCGCTCAGGGTGGCGGCGGTTCTGCTTGCGTTGTCGTCATGCGGTAAACCCGGTCCCGAAGGCCCGGCGCCTGCCAGGTCTCCCCGGCTCTACGTCGCCAACCAGGACGATGCCACCGTGTCCGTCGTCGACCTGAAAAAGCGAGAGCTGGCGGAAACGGTGGATCTCCGGCGCTACGGCTTCGGCGACAATGCCAAGCCGCACCACGTTCAGGTTGAGCCTGACGGCAGCGCCTGGTACGTGACCTTGATCGGGGCAGGGAAGGTGCTCAAGCTCGACCGAGCCAACCGCCTGCTGGGGAGTACCGATCTCCGGGTTCCGGGGCTCATTGCCCTGCATCCCTCGCAGGACCTGATGTTCGTGGGCCGTTCGATGAGCGCGGTGAATCCGCCGCCACGAATGGCGGTGATCCGGCGCTCCGATATGAAGCTGCTCGATGAGATCGATTTGCTGTTCCCTCGCCCCCACGGAATAACCGCCCACCCTGGCGGCGAGCAGATATACGTGGCCAGCCTCGGCACCGATCAACTCGCCAGCATACGGATTGCCGATGGCAAGGTGCGGCTGATAGACGTTCCGGGCCCGGCCCACGGATTGGTGCAGGCGGCGGTTTCTCCGGATGGCCGCTGGTTGGCGGTGACCGCCGAGCTGAGTGATCGGCTGATGATCTTCGACCTCACGAACCCGGCCGCCCCCCGGCTGGCCCGCTCTGTGCCGGTTCCCGACGGCGCCTTCGAGCCGCTGTTTACCGGCGACGGCCGCTGGATCTTCGTGACCTGCCTTGCGGCCAACCGCGTGGCGGTGGTGGATACCCGTGACTGGCAGGTGGTGTCGGTGCTGGACCACGAGGCGTTCGCTCAGCCTCACGGAGTGGCCCTCTCGCCGGATGGCCGGTATGTCTTCGTGAGCAACCGGCACCAGACTGGCGGGGTACACGAGCACCAGGGTGGGAAGCCAACCGGCAGGGGCACCGTGGTGGCCATCTGTGCGGCAACTCAGACACCGGAGAAGGTGATCCCGGTCGGCAATTACGCGGCCGGCATGGGCACGACTCTGCCACGCACGGTACCGCCCCCGCGCCCGTGCGACTGACGGTACCACGCTTCACTCCGCTGGCCGTCGTAGCTCTGGTGGGCTGTGGCGTCCCCAGCAACCCTCCGCCCTCTCCGTCCTCTCCGTCCTCTCCGTCCTCTCCGCCCTTCCATCTCTCCGTACTCCCCTTCCCGGTCTTCGACTCCGCCGGGCGCCCGCTCGATCTGGCCTTTCTCGGTGGCTTCAATGCGCCGAGACCTCAGCTGGTGGATGTGGATGGAGATGGTGACCTCGATCTGTTCGTGCAGGAGGTGACCGGGAGCGTGGCGCTGTTCGAGCGGGATGGCCTGAACGGAGGGCTGCCTGGATTCAGGTTCCGCACGAGCCGTTTCGCCGGCATCGATGTGGGAGAGTGGTATCGCTTTGGGGACGTGGATCAGGACGGGGACCTGGACCTGCTGGCAGAGCAGCCATACAGCTACATCAAATACTATCGGAATGAATCCTCGCTACCGCCTGGCTCGGCGCGGGACAGCGCACCAGGACCGGCTCCCGGCGCCGATTTCGTGCTGGCGGCGGATACCCTGCGCGATACCGACGGCAGGCCGATCTTCTCCGACCGGCAGAACATCCCCCAGTTGGGTGATCTCGATTGCAACCGGCGGGCCGACCTTCTGATCGGCCGTCTCGACGGCACCGTAGCCCGCTACGAAGCGGAGCCGGGAAATCGTGGGAGCGCCCCTGCTTTCCGGCTGGTGGCGAACGAGTTCGAGGGCATCCGGATCGTGGGCCAGCCCGGGACGCCGGGGGAGCAGTTCCCCGGTGCCTTCACGCCTGGCCCCAGCATGCACGGCGCCAACACCATGGCGCTGGCGGACCACGACCAGGACGGCGACCTGGACCTCTTCTGGGGCGACTTCTTCGAGCCCGGCCTGCTCCTCATCGAGAACGCCGGCTCCTGTCCTCAGCCCAACCTTCGGGGTACCCCGGTCCAGTTCCCCCCAGGCGATCCGGTTCTGACCTCCGGATACAACGCGCCCACCCTGGGCCGGAACGACGAGGGAGACTTGGAGCTGGTGCTCGGTGTGTTGGGGGGCGCCTACAACCCGCTGCGCAGCTCGGCCGAGAATCTCTACTACATGCGCCGCACCGGGCCGGGCCGCTGGAGACTCGAGACCCGGCGG
Source organism: Gemmatimonadales bacterium (assembly GCA_050733075.1). Taxonomy (GTDB): domain Bacteria; phylum Gemmatimonadota; class Gemmatimonadetes; order Gemmatimonadales; family GWC2-71-9; genus CAVVWJ01. Next base: position 4,411 of record JBOHSD010000035.1, on the reverse strand, counting down.
CTCTTGCCGGTACTGGATGTCGGGAGCGAGAGCATACCGGCGCTGGTGGATCTGGACGGCGATGGCGATCTCGATCTCCTGCTTGCCAACAAGATCGATCCTGCCGACCTCAAGACCTCACGGATCTACCTGATCGAGAACGTCGGCACTTCCAATCGCCCCGAGCTGCGGGTGCGCCGATTTCTGGGCTTGCCCGACCGATATCACTACGCACCGGCGGCCGGCGATCTCGATGGCGACGGGCGGCTGGATCTCGTGCTGGGTCACTGGGGCGCGCAGCTCGCGTGGTACCGCCAGACCGAGAGTGCCTTCGAGCCGGTTGATACGGCGCTCATCACCATCACCCGGGGCAGCAACACCGTGCCAACCCTGGGGGACCTGGACGGCGACGGGGACCTCGATCTCCTGATCGGGGAGTCCTCGGGGTGGCTCAACTACTATAGAAACACCGGCACCCGCGAGCGACCCGAATTCTCCCTGGTGAGTGACGAGTTCGAGGGTATCAAGGTCGGCCGCCGGAGCGCGCCCCTGCTGGTGGACTTGGATCGGGACGGCGATCTCGACCTCATAGTCGGGTCGGAGTTGGATGGGCTCACGGTTTTTCGGAACACCGGCAGCCGGTCGGTGCCCAGGTTCGAGCGCGACGCGAGCCGCCTGCCTGAGGTTCCCGCGCTCGCGGCGCCGGCGGCGGGAGATCTCGACGGCGATGGCGACGTGGACCTGGTGGTTGGGAATGTGGGGGGCGGGGTGGTGTACCTGGAGCAGGGCACCCGAGCCGACCTCCCGTCGCCGCACCCCGGGGGCGGAGCAGACGACGCGGGCGCGGGCTCTCCGGCAGGCTCCTCGACAACCGCTCCACCCTACCCCTGGGAGCCTGCCATCGAACCCAGGCCCGCGTCGTCTGCTCCGCCCCTGCGTGGGCGCTGGGGCTATGGCTCGCGATAGAAATACGCCCCTGCCACCGTCGCGACCGGAAACAGGATGAGGCCCAGGAGGGTGCCGACCACGTACAGCCGCATCGGCAGGAAGCCCAGCGGGGCCTCTCCGATGGTATGAAACAGTCCCACCAGCACCCAGGCGATCAACCCTGCCCGTAGCGCAGTACCCGCGCCCGCCCCGAAGCGTGGCCGCATGGCGGCATACAAGTAGACCAGAGCAATTCCGTAGAGGAAGTCGAGCACGATCCACAGGGGAATCAACGATTCCGACGGCGGCCGCCCCATAGCCTGAAGGGCCGCCTCGAAGTCCTCCGCGAACACGATGCCCCACATCACGTAGTCCACGACGTTCAACACCAGGCCGGCAACCAGGCCACCGACGATCACACCTTTCAGGTTGATCCTACCCATCGGGCACCTCGCTGTATGGAATGGACCAGTGGAGTCGCCCCGCGGGAGCGGGGTGCGGGAGTGATATACCTCCAAAGCCCGGGCCTCGCCAACGCTCGGCACAGCCCTTGCTCGCCAGCCTCACGTAAGGCTTTGTAACTCCGCTCCATACCAACACCTCCGGTAAATCTCCAGGCCTCTACCGGTGCTCCGCTCGGGGAGTCCGCCACAAGATGCCGGGATTTACCAGAGCTCTGTCGCGACGCGAGGCGCCCTGATCAGCTTGCTTTCCGCTGCTCGGAACCAGACCCAACCTGCTCCGCCGAGCCTGCTGGCTCTGGCGCTCGTGGTTGCGCTCGCAGCGTGCTCCGACACGACCGAAGCTGTCAATCAGACCTTCGTGAGCATCAGCTCGCCGAGTCCGGTCCTGCTCCGCGGCGACCAGATCGACCTGACCGCCAGGCTGTGGACCCGGACCTCACCCGGTGACTCGGTCGAGGTGCGTAACGCCGAGCTGGTGTGGGCCACCGACGATCCGACACTGGCCACCCTCACAGCCAAGGACAACAACACCACCGTCGCCACCGGAGTGAATTCCGGGATGGTTCAGATCCGCGCCGTCGCAACCGGCTTCCAGGGATCGACTCCGGCCGCCTTTACCCTCCGGGTTTCCGACCCGGTGGAGATCGACAGCATCCGGCCCTCGACGGTGCACTACGGGGAGAAGGTCACGTTGTACGGAGTGGGCGTGAATCAGCTTCTTTTCGCGTCTCTGGAAGGGGCGGCGCTGCTGCCCGACACCTTCTCGGTGTCTGCCGGTGCCGGCGGGATCAGCCAGCTCAGCTTCTGGGTTCCCCCACCCGCCAAGAGCGGACACACCATCGCGTTGAGCTCCGGGCAGGTGGTCATTGCGACAGACTCGACCAGCGTGGTGCCCCGGGATCTGTACGAGCCCAACGAAGACTCGCCCAGCACTCTCGACCTTGGGCTCAACCCGTTTCCCCCGCTGCCCACCGTCCGGTTCTATAACCCGGCCCTGTCGTTCGAGAATCGGGCACGGGCCGATTCGCTCGGTATTGATTGGTACCGTTTTACCGGCGTTACCCAGGGTGACGATCTCACTTTCATCTTCATGGCGCCGACTTTCAAGAACGCCCACCTCACCTTTCTGGGCTCGGCGGTCAACAACGCTGACTCGGTGGCCACACCCGGCTGGACCATCGGATCCGGCCTCTATTACTGCAAGGACCACGCGTTCAAGGTCGAGGAGCAGCCGGCCGACTCGCTCATCATAGCCCTCAAGAACGTGCCTGCCGGGGCCATGGATATGGTCTCCCTCTACTTCGTGTCCGGCCGCTACGGGCTCGCTGTCGTCAACGGCTATCTCACCAGCAATCCCAAGATCGGACCCGACCGGTTGGAGGAGAACGACAACTGCGAGTTCGCCGATCGCAACTTTGCCGATCCGAAGACCCGGGTAGATCTGACCACCCCGTTCTCGGACACCTTGACCATCGACAACCCCCACGACGTCGATTGGATCCGGTTCCAGGTGCCGGGCCCGTTGCCCCAGGCGGTGACCTTCAGGACCGCTCCACCGGCCGCTCAGGACGCAGCCAGCTCCGGCGACATCGACCTCTATGTCCTGGGGATTCCAGTGGCCGGCTCTCCGCTCGACAAGCGCGGCGAGTCACGAAACGATGGGTCGAGCGAGTCGCTGACTCTGGTCCTCGATCCGGGAGATTACTACCTGGTGGTAACCGATTTCGCCGGGACTCCCACCCGCTACTCGCTCTGCGCGGCGGTGGGGACCACATGCTCGCTGCCGGCCGGTTTCATGACCACCGGCGGAGGGCTGTCGGCCTCCCGCGGCCTCCGAAGCTTCGGGAGGACCACCCGGTGAGGGACTGCGTCAAGTGCCACACCCCGCTTCCCCTGGACGGCCGGTTCTGCTCCCACTGCGGCACCCCTTCCGCCGAGCTCTCTCACGTCTGCCCGCCCGATCCCACCCGGGAGTTGCAGGATCGCCTGGCGCGTACCCTGGCCGGCCGCTACGAGATTACCCGCTTGCTGGGACGGGGAGGCATGGCCGTTGTGTTCCTGGCCCAGGACCTGGTGCTGGAGCGGCAGGTGGCGATCAAGGTTCTGCCGCCCGAGATGTCTCACGACAGCAAGCTCGTCCCTCGCTTCCAGCAGGAGGCCAAGACCGCGGCCAAGCTCGATCACCCGAATATCATCCCGATCTACCGGGTGGAGAGCGAGGCCGGACTCGACTACTTCGTGATGAAGTACGTGACCGGTCACTCGCTCGAGCAGTTGCTCGACCAGGGCCCACTGCCGATCGAGCTGGCTCGCCGGGTGCTGCGAGAGGCGGCGCTGGCGCTGGGCCATGCCCACAAGCGAGGCATCGTACACCGGGACGTGAAGCCGGCCAATATCATGCTGGAGACGGATGGGCGGGTGATCCTGACCGACTTCGGCATCTCCAAGGCCCTGGAGGGCGGTTCGGCGCTCACCGGCACCGGAGCGATCATCGGGACGCCGCACTACATGGCGCCGGAGCAGGCAAAGGGGCTCGAGGTGGACGGCCGGGCCGACCAGTACGCCCTGGCGGTGGTGGGACACCAGGTCCTCACCGGTAAACAGCCCTTCGACGGTTCCTCCCACAGCATTCTTTATAAGCACGTCTTCGAGCAGGCGCCGCGGGTCCCGGAAGCACGGCCCGATGCCCCCGCCGACCTGTGCGCGGCCCTGGACCGCGCGTTGTCCAAAGAGCCGGAGCAACGCTTTGCCAGCATGGAGGAGTTCGCTGTTGCGGTAGGTGGAGAGCGCTCGTCCTCGTCCCGCTCGGGTCGGGCTCTCCCCGCCACGGTAGTGAGCTCGCCCGTCAAGCCGACAGGAAAGGGCTCCGCAGCGGGGACGAAGCGCCCCATCCGGCGGAGTCTTGTGACGTTGGCTCTCTGCGCGGTGGTGGGCGGGGTGGCCTGGACCGGGCTGCGGCGGACCCCGCTGCCGGCTGAGCCGCCGCCGGCCTCACCGGCTGAGACAGTCCCGCCCGAGCCTCCCCCTCAGGAGCCCAAGGC
>JBOHSD010000034.1:0-15093 GCA_050733075.1 Gemmatimonadales bacterium | reverse complement strand
CCTCTTACCCCTCACTTCTTACCTCTCACTTCTTACCTCTCACTTTAAGATCGCCACTGTAGCTCAGGGGTAGAGCTCTCGATTCGTAATCGAGCGGTCGTCGGTTCGAATCCGACCAGTGGCTCTCCAGTCCCTTCCGAAGTACCTGCCAGATCGCCAGTTACAATCGTCTCTTTCTTCGCCTTTCCCCGACGAGCACTTGGGGGACGATTTGGGGACGGTTTCGGGGTCCGTGCCGACATCACCGCGGCCGCCCGATCGGTGCGCTCCTCGCGGATCTTGAGGTAGCTCGGCAGCTGCTTGAGATCGCGATCGCCGACGTACTGCATGGCCAGCCTGGCGTCGCCGGTGGCGTCGGTGATGTTGCCCACCACCATCCGCCGGCCGCCATGGAAGGCCCGGTAATCCTGGTGCTCGATCTTGGCCCGCTGCTCGGCCTTGAGGAGCGCCTTGTGCGCGGCCCCGTAGGTGTACGGCTTCCCGCTCGTCCGCGCGGTTCCTGGCAGCACCCAGGGGCTCTCGATCTTGAGCCGCTTCTGCCAGTACCGAGCGGTCTCGAGCGCCGCCCAGGTCTCGAAGGTCACCGGCTGCACGAGCGGCTCGCCGTTCTTCTGGAACTCGCCCGGCCAGGTGAGGAGCTCCGGCGTGACGTCCGTCCAGCGGAGGTTGCGTACCGCATTGGCCCGCACCCCGTGCTGGTTGATCAGGGCGAGCATGACCCAGATCCGCCACTCGGTGCCGAGGTTGGGATCCACCGCCAGGAGGAGGCGCTCGTAGTCCGCCGGCGCGTACTCCCCGGGCTCGAGCTTCTTCTCGTTCTTCGCCCGCTTCCAGCGGTAGAGCGCCACCTTGTTGACCGGGATCAGGTCGTGGAGCGCGGCCCAGGCGTAGACGATCTTCACGATATTGATCGTCTGGCGGATCTGGTTGATGGCCCGGCCGAGCTTCTTCTCCACGGCGCGGAACTGGATCAGCATCTGCAGGGTGGTGTTCGTCGCCGGGAACGAGGCACCCCAGCTGACCGCCCACTTCTTCCAATGGCTGCGGTAGTTGATCTGGGTCGGCCGACGCATGTGATCGAACTCCGCTTCGGCGTACAGTTCGAACAGGCTACCCAGGGTGATCGGCGCCGAGGCCTTCTCCTTCTCCCCGCGCGTTTCACTGAAGCCGCGGGCCCAGGCGATCGCTTCCTTGCGGCCATCGGCTGTGGCATCGAACACCTTCTTACGCGCCGCGCCATCTTCCGCCCAGGTGACCAGCACCCGGCGGTGGCCACGGGAGTCGGTCTCCTCGAGCGCTCGCACCCGCTTCCCGTGTCGGCCGTAGATCGCCGGATGGTTCCCGTCCTTTAGCGTCTTTCGAAGGCCCATATCCTAGTCCCGGGCGTCGACAAGCCGGCCGCTGCCACCGCGCCGCCGGTACTCTCGCATGTAGACTTCCTTGGCGAGGATCGATGCGCGCCGGGCGCTGCCGCACTCGACGATGTACACGATCTCATCGTGAAGGCTCCCGTCGAGGTACTTAACGGTGACATCATACAGGTATTTCACGACGCCATCCTTCCGGCCTCGCGGCCTTGCTCGTATGCTGCGCTCTCATTGGCACCTAGCGGGAGAACGATCAGACGATATTCCCGCTTGCCGCGCCCCCGGTACCGGGCGTGACCCGCTCGCTCCCAGTCACGAAAACGGGAGCGAAGCCACCCTCGACCGCGGCGGCTCCGCCGCATGGCATCCTCTTCCGAGACCCACTCAAGGAACTCCTGGGCAGCGCGAGCCACCTCCTCGCAGAGCTTCTCTATGCTGTCCGCCTGAACCTTGTGGCCATGGGAACGCAGCACTTGAGCCTCTCCGCGCCAGTCGGTAAGGACCTGTTCGAGCGGGGGCGTCACCGAGAGGCGCCCTCCAGAAAGAGCACCGGCTGCGCGACTACCTGGCCCGGGGCGGGATACTCGACAAGTCCGAGTGACCGGAGCCGGCCCAGGTTGTTGAAGTACCCGCCGGACGTAGGGCTCTGATTGGAGCGCTCAGCCAGCTCGCCTTTCTCGATCGGATCCGGGTAGCACTCTATCAGCACCTCCAGAATCTTGACCTGAGACCCCGAGAGCTTGGCGAAGAGCATCTGCTGCAGCTCCTCCGTGGTCGACGGAGCATTACCCCCATCGGCTACGGCTCGACCGGCGTCGGTGAGCGCGACTATCCCTCCGCTCGGGTAGTCGATGAGCCCTGCCGATCGGAGGGCCCCGAGGTTGTTGAAATACCCGCCGCTGGTGGGACTCTGATCGGCCATGAGCGCCAGCTGGGTCTTGTCCACCGGGGCGATCCCGATCTGCTCCAGCTGGGCCAGGGCGTCTAAGATCTTGCCCTGCGATTTCGAGAACTGAACATCTCCGGTTGGGGGAGCCTTTGCCGGTGCCTGCGGTCGAGCCGCCCGGGGAGCGGGCAGTGTCCGAGTGATCGGCCGAGCTGGGCGGGTTTGGCCGTTGCCGGCGGACTGGTGGAGCTTGGCAAGCGAAGCGGTGATCTCTCGGCCGACAGCCACGACGCTTTCTCCGAGTACCACCGCCCGCTCACCGAACTGCACCAGCCTGGCGCTCACGCTCTCGAGGCGCTTGAGCTGCGCATCCTTGAGGACCGGCACCTCGACCCGCTTCTCGATCTGCTGCGCTTTGGCTGGCGCGGCCGCCGGCGCCGGCTTCTGGGTCCTGGCCGCGCGCTCGAGCTCCTGGATCCGCCGGCGGAGCTCCTTCGGGTCATCCGCCTTGGCCTTCTCTATGGTGGCAGCCACGCGATCGCGCAGCCGCTCCAGGTCAACCGGGGCCAGCTTCTTCGGCGGGCGAATCTTTTCGCCCAGCTTCGGCGTGCGGGAAGAGTCGAAGGTCTCCCGCTGGCGGATCTTTACGCGCTTGAAGATGTCCAGCCACCCGGGACTCCAGAACCAGGCGGTTCCGATCGGGAGCGAGGGGAGTGAGGCCATCATCTCCTCGCGCTGCTCCTTGGTGCCGTGCACCTGGATCCATGCATCGACGGCCGCACGATCCTGCGGGGCGATCGTCCGGAGCGCCACGAGGACCTCGCACTGGGTGAGCACGTCCTTATTGATGACGGCGGCGCGCTGGGTTACCAGGGTAATCCCGAGCCCCCGCGCGCGGCCGCGGCGGACCAGGTCCTCGATCGCACCGAGCAACCGCTCCTGCCCCTTCATCGGCTTTTGCGGCGCGAAGGCGTCGGCTTCGTCCAGGACCAGGTGGAGCGGCTCGCGGTTCCGATGGTAGAGCCGCTCGGCGAAGTCGGTCATGAAGCGGGTCTGCTCCCCCTTCCTGAAGAGGGAGAGATCGAGCACTACAGAGATGCGCTCGTCGACGATCAGGTCGGCAATCGTGCTGCCGCCTGCGAGGTCGAGCGGGATGTCTCCATGCTCGCCGCCCATCACTACGATCGGGAGGCCTTCGCTCTTACCGTCTGCCGAGGCTCGCAGTCCCCACCAGACGCCTACCGGGTCGACCACGCAGACCGGCAGGTTGGTCTTCAGCATCTCCTCGGTGATCACCGCGGAGGTGTAGGTCTTTCCCACTCCCCGCTTGGCGAGGATTCCGAAGGTCTGGGTGATCGCATCGCGCGGGAGCGTGAGATCTGGAGACAGCCTGAGGTTGCTCACTTCGATGCGTCCTCGCGCGCTTTGAACTCCAGGACTCGCGTGCGCCGCACCCAGGTGTTGGCCCAGCCGTGGACCGTACCTTTCGGCACCCCGATCGTCCGACTGATCTGCGCCAGGCCGAGGCCCTCGACCTCGTACATACGCTTGGCCTCAGCCTTCCGTGGGTGCTCCGGCCGGCGAATGGGTATCCACCTTCCTTTGCTCACGGGTTCTCCATGCAGTGGACGCACCACTTGCCGTCGGTGGACGTCATCTGGCCGCAGTGCCGGCAGCGTTTCATCGCTCCCGCTTCTGGCTTCTGGTGGGCGCCTGGGTTGGGCCGTGCGCCTGCGCTCTTCCGCCAGAGGTAAACGGCGCTCCTGCTGACCTTCAGCTTGCTGGCGACTTCCGCTGGCGTCTTTCCTGCCGCCAGCATGGCGAGCCCTTCGGTCGCGCTGCGGCGCGGGGCGACTCGCTTCTCCTCGACCAGGTCGAAGCCGGCGGCGAAGTTCTCGGTGCTCATGTAGCGCGGCGGCTCCGTCAGGAGGACGAATCGGCCATCGCCCAGGTCGATCGCGTGGACCTCGAGCGGCCGGGCCCGATAGAGGCCCGGGGGGGCATGCGTCATTTCCGACCTCCTGCGCTCGCGCGCTTCTTGCCCTTGGCCGGTGCGGACGTCTGCGCCGCGGCCTGGTCCTTCGCCGCTGCCTTGCGGTGGGCTAACCACCGCGCCGCGACCGCCTTGTCGACCGACTCGTCCAGGGCCTGGGAGTCGCGCGCCAGCCAGATCTGCCACGCCAGCCAGGAGCGGGCGGCCGGCCCGTCCTCGGGCTCCAGCTGCCCCTTTCGGAATCGGCCGGGCAGCTCGGCCGCGATCAAATGCTCCAGCCCAAGCACGTGGTCGCTCTCGAAACCGCCACCCCAGGCACGCTTTCCAACCTTGGTCCAGCCGTTGAGGAAGAACTCCGCGGTCGCAAAGTTCCAGCAGATCTCGTCCGAGATTTTTATGATGGCCTTGACGGCCTTGGCGATGCCCGGGGCTCGGACAGAGAGCTCCTCTTCGATCCATCGCTCCCGGAGGTCGTACGGCATGAGCTTCGGATCGGCCTTCTTCGGCGCCGGCGCCGCAGTGTCAGCTTTGCCATCCGCCGCGGCGTACCGCTCGCGCTCCTTCGCCCCCCGGGCCCGCTCCTTCATCTCCTGGGCCCAGTGAACCGAGCACTTCTCCTTGTTCACGCAGACCAGGAACGCCTCACCCCGGCCCGGGCCGGCCACGACGAGGCCCACGACCGAGTGGTCGCAGGTCTTGGACGGCTTGCGGTCTTTGGCAGGAGCGCCATAGGCGTTGAAGGTCTCCTCGGGCTCGCCGTCGGCCCGCTTCCAGCTGATGTAGCCGTAGGTCCGCTCCTTTTCGTCCCGCGCTTCGTCCGGCACCCGGTACTCCCGGGTGATCTTGACGACCTTGAGCTTGCTCGTGGCGGCGGTTTGGAGCAGGTCGGCCGTCTGGGGGAGATCGAACGCCAGGTCCGACTGGTCGACCTTATCCGGCACGAAGCGGACGTTGCGGTCGATCCATTGCGCGAGCTCCCGGACGCTCCGGGCCTTCCGTGGTCCCTCGTCGAGCTCCAGCTCCGGGTCTCCGGGGAAGTAGCTATCACTGACGCGCTCCGCCTCCAGTACGCCGCCGTCGCTGCCGTTGCGGGACTCAGCTGCCAGCGCCCGCGCCTGGTCCTCCTTGCTCAGCCGGGCCAGCAGGATCCCGTGTCCCGGTGTGATCGTTCCATCCAGCAGGAGCGTTTTGGCCTCGGGAACCAGCTGGAGCAGCTTGAGCCGGTCATACACGTACTTGACCGACCGACCCACCCGCTCGGCAATCTTCGGGACGTCGTAGCCTGCGTCCGTCATCAGGGCGACGAACCCCTGAGCCTCCTCGAGCGCGTTCAGGTCGTCGCGCTGGAGGTTGGAGATGATCTGGATTTCGAGGACCTGGCGATCAGACAGGTCTCGAACGAGAACCGGGACCTCGCGCAAGCCGGCTTCCTGCGAGGCGCGAAACCGGCGGGCTCCGTCTACGAGTTCATAGCTCGGGCTGAAGCCGCGGACCAGCAGGGGGTTGAGGACTCCGCTTTCCCGGATACTGGCTGCCAGCTCGGCGAGCGTGACCGGCTCAAAATGTTTCCGGGGGTTGGTCTTGGATTCCCGCACCTGCTCGATCGGAACCGTGCGCAAGTCGGGCTCGGCGCTGGTAAGAACACTGGTCATGACACGTCCTCCACATGCGCCCACGCACGGCGGCGCGCGACAAGGGACACAGTCGTTTCGGTTGTCTGGAAATCGGCGGCGATGGTGCGGAGACGTTCCCCGCAAGCCCGCCGGCGCCGAATCTCTCGGATGGCGACCTCTGTTAACCGATGATTGCCGTGGGCCTCGCCGCGAAGCGCGCGCTCCGGGTGCTGCTGGAGGTACTGCCGCCCCTTCGTGGACATGTCGCGCGCGTTATCCCCGCGATCCCCATCGAACAGGTGGACCGGCCGGACGCAGGGAGGGTTGTCGCAATGGTGCAGGATGCAGACGCCCTCGGGGATCTCCCCGAACTCGATCCGCCAGGAGACTCGATGCGCCAGGTCCACGAGGCGGCGGCCATACGTCGCACGACCGTAGCCGTAGTCGTCCAGCAGGCCGGTCCAGATCCAGCAACCGTCAGGGTCCGATTTGTCAACCCGAGCCCAGAAGGCGACGACATAGTCCCGGCCAACAACGGTCATCAGATACGATCTCCCGTTGGAAGGAAAAAGCGGAGGGCAGGATTCGAACCAGCGACCTGGAACCTGGATCCGGTTCCCGCTCTGCCAACTCTGAGCTACTCGCGCGAGTGCCCGGGTGCCGGATCCCCGACTTTCCTTTCCGACTTCGCCGTAGCGATCGTGGGGCCCGGGCGGCTCCCACATTCCCGACCGTTGGCTATTCGCGCCCTTGGTCGTCGGGTTGGCTGGTGCCCCGGCTCGTCCTGCCGGGCCGGGCTCTGGGCTCCTGGTGCGGCGCCTCGACTTTTCAGTCGCTCCCGACAACCCCGCGAGAAGCGCGCGTATCGGTCACCAGTCTTCCGAGCTTTACGCCACCAGCCAGGGTCGAGGGCCGGATCGATCCGGCTCCTGGTGCACCAGACCTGATCGGGGAGAGGGGCGAATCCTGACGGATTGCTGGTGTCACCCACCGTCCGGGCTGCTGTTGGTTCGCCTTAGTGACCGCCGCCCGCCTCGGCGGCTCTCCGATCAGTGCGTGTCTCTCCACGCCGCCTCGACCTTCTTTACGTCCCGCTCCGCGATGTGGAGTGGCCCGACTTGTACGACTAGCTTGACGGGCAGTAGACCTTGTGGCCGTGATCAGTAGCTCTGCCGCCGTAGCGGTTCGCTCGACCCCACGTAACCGGGTCTAGCACTCCACGCGGGCTCGTCCGTTCGGCCGCCCGCCGGCCCAGCGCCCCTTGTGTGTCGGAGTGGCGCACCCGTCACGCGTGATCCGGTGATTGGATGAGGGTCACCGGAAACCCTCCAACAACGTGGCCGGGCGCTGCCCCCGGCTCGCCGGCTGAACCCACACCCGGCACGTCAGCTCGCTATCAGCCGCCAGCTGGGCTTCGCTTCGCTCCGCTATTCCGCGTTTCAGAGGAAGCAGTCTCGTTCCTGATTCTCAGCACCCTCGCGGATTGACCGCTCGCGTTTCTGACCCGCCGCCCTGTCTTGGCCAGCTCACCAGCCATGAATGCCTCTGTGACCCTGGGACGGATGGCCAGAATGGAAATCCCCAATCGAGCCGCACATTCATCCGCGCTCAATCCGATCTCTCCGGCTTCCCGGTAGGCCTTCATCACCAGACGCCGGAGCCGGGCAATTTCGGGCTCCATGGCGGTGGCAGCAGCCTGGCTCGTATCACTTCGCCGCTGAAACGGAACGGGAGCGTCGAACAAGGGCCCCAGCTCGCCGCGTGGATGGCTGGAGTGCAGAGTGACTTCCGGATCGTGCCGGTCGAAGGCCTGGCGCGGCATCTTACTCTCTCGCCAGTCTCTTCTCGAACTCGTCGTCCTCGGCAGTCCGCGCCTCTGGCTGGCCTGCGGCCTGGCCTTTGGACTTCCTGCTCTCGATCGCTTCCAGAAGCAGTTTGACGTCCGCGGCTCCGATGAAACCGATATCCTGCCGGCCGAGCACCTCACGCGCGAACGCCGCGAACTCCTCCCCGCTCCGGATGCCGATCTTGCCCGCGCGGGCGTAGACCATCTTCTTGTCGAGCTCGCTCCAGGGCTCGGGGGCAGCCTCGTCCTCGCCGAGCGCGGCCTCCATCGCATCCTCGTTCGCGAAGAAGGCCACGGCTCCCGTCACCTCGGCGGTGATCAGCTTCGCACCCCGCTTCTCCGCCATCGTCGTGCACTGGTGGACGGCCTCACGGGGATCGTCGTAGGTCCACCCGCTGCCGCCCCTCTTCCGAAACCGGCGCTCGAGGGTGTTGCAGGCGCCCGAACGGGCACCGAGGAGCCGGCCCGCGGAGTCATAGCAGCCCACGGTTACGGACACCGTCACGAAGCCAGGCTGGATGGTCACCGCGGGGGGCTCGATTGGTTTGCACACCAGGCGGAACTGATTCCGCAGCTCGGATCCGCCGGCGATCGTCAGGTGCGGCTTCTCGAAGATCACATTTCCTTTGTTGTCCTTCGTCTGGAAATGGACCTCGGGGATCAGGATCTCCTTGATGATCCGCTGCAGCCGTACCTGCCGAATCTTGATCCGCTGGAGCCCGGCCTCGAAATCTTCATCGCTGATGAGTGCCAGGTCGAACCCGGGCTTGTTCTCCATCAGGGCGAGGTTGCGGGCTTCGCGATCGCGATCGAGCGCCAGGGCCATGCTGCTGTCGTCGGGGGACTTCGTATGCACCTCAGCCATAAGGGGATTTCCTCGGGACGGGGCTTAGAAGTAGCGGACGGGGGTGCTGACGGGGCTGCAGCTGCGGCACTGGCCACCTCGGCCCAGGTCCTCGAGCTCGCAGGGTCCGCGGCACGAGAGGCAGGTGGGGCCCGGGTGCGCGAGGAGCGCGGCGAGCCAGCGGAAGAGCTTCATCGCCCCGTCCGGACCTCGAGCCCGCGGTTCGCGGCGATGACCTCAGCCGCCTCCGCGGCACAGCTCGCGAGGACATCGATGCCGCCGGCGGGAGAAGGCCGGATCCGCCGCTTCGGCTGGATCACGCCGCCATAACAGAGGGCGGCAGCCCGGGCTGCCCGCAGTGCACGCGCCGCGCGCCGCCGCTGCCGGGTGCGCCGGGCGAGATCGACCATCAGCACGGCCAGGACGTAGCCGGTCGAGATGGAGACCGAGAGCAGGAGGTAGGTGCCCAGGATCGCGCGCATCAGGCCTCCGCCTTCGGCTTCGGCGCGAGCGATGGCCGGTGCGAGAGACAGATCCAGCCGTGGAGGTTGGCGGCGTCCAAGACAAGCGGGCGCTCGTCGGTGCGGCCGCAGAGCCGGCCGGAGGTCATCACGGGGCAGGGCGCGGCGCGCCAGAGTGATGCGATCACCGCCTTGCCTCCTGCTCGTCGATCCAGGCCTGGGTCTCGCGCTCGGCTTCCTCTGCTGCCGCCCGAGCGAGAGCGCTTTTTCTCAGATACTCTCGGGCCTCTTCCACCGTGGCGGTCCCCTGGCGCAGCTTCTCGCGGAAGTTCTCGTCGGCCACCTGTTCGGCGGCGTCGGCGAGCTCCGCCCGATGCAACGCTTCATGAAGGGAGAGCGAGTGACGTGGGGCGCAGGCGGCGTCGATCGGGCTGAGAAAGAGTGCCGCGGCCTCGGTGTCGCCAGCCTCCAGATCAGAGGCGAGAATCTTGGCGCACTCGCGATTCACGCTCCGCTCACCGTAGAGCTTCTTGTCCGCAAGGGCTTCAGAGACGTTGAGCGCCCGCGCGACCCGAAGCTTCCGCGAAAGGGCCGGGCGCGGATGGCGCGCCTGATAAGGAAGCCGCACTGTTGGCGGTGTGCGCCGATCGGACGCAGCGTGGGGGGTAGTCACTTTGGGGCCTTGGCACGCGCGATGGAGACCTCTTCAAACGCCTTCTTCAGGATGCGATGGACGATCAGAGAGCGGTCTATCCCCGTCGTATCCTTCAACTCTTCGAGGCGACGAGCAGTCTCCTCGTCAGTAAAGAAGGTGATGCTCACCGGCCGAAGTTCTGGTTTAGTCGCGTCGAAGGGCAGCGTCACGGCGGTTGCCTTCTGGTAGCTGGGCCGTATTATCGGGTGGATGGGCTGTAGGATTCCTACAGGACCACCAGTAACCACCAGCTACCTTATGCAACTACTAGCTACATGTCAAGACCCCAGCCCGTTCGCCCGGTAACGGGGGCAGGGGAAGACCCGGAATTTCCGCTCCGGCTTCACGTCGCCCGGGCCCAGCTCGAGCTGCGTGAAAAGCGGAGTATCGGGGATGCTGAGTTTGGACGGCGGATCGGGGAAAGATTGGGAGGGGGTGAGAAGATTGCCCACAGTGCCGTTTACAAGTGGCGCCGTGGTACGCGCCCGAAGCTACCTACGCTTGAGGCAATAGCTGTGGTGTGCGATGTTGACCCAGGCTGGTTGACTTTTGGAGGAAAGAGTGGCGCGCCGGCACCGCCGGGCTGGGCGTTAGCTACTTCAGCCGGTGAATCCGACGCCCGAAAGGAGCGGGCGGCGCGGGCGCTGCATGCCCGAGCGACGGCACTAAAGAGTAAGGCCCGGCACGCCCCACCACAGCCCGGAGATCGGGGCATATCTGGTCGGGGTTGAGCAGGTCGCCGGCTTCGGCCGCGAAGATATAGAGCATCATGTTTCCGTCCGAGGGAAGTACCCGATAAAGGCCGCGGCGGTCGGGGCTCGCGCCGCCCTCGGGCACGATGTTCTCGAGTACGACATCCCCAACCTCGAGTGCGCCGATGTCAGGGATGATGATGGGCTTGATAATCTCGATTGCGTAGAGCATCTGAGGGAGTGAGAGGGGGGCTACGTCCGACTATACCGCGCGATTGGCTCCGGCGCAAATGCTTGCCAGGGTGATAACTGCGGCATTGTCGATGCAGTGGAGCTGGTTTGTTCACAGGTGGAGTCCCAATGATGGCCGACCTGGGAGGGTATATGCGCTGGGTGCTGTTGCTCCTCCTCATAAGTTGTGGTAGCGGTGACTCACTGGGCGGTCCCCCCGGGCCCGATCCGGATCCGCCTCCAGGAGAGCCTTCCACGCCGCCGACTCCGGGCGCGGTTGCATCGCTCGCAATCATCGAAGGGGAGGACCAGAAAGCCGAAGTGGGGAAGGAGCTCCCCGCGGCGATCGTCGTGCAGGTCACCGATGCGCAGGCGCGCGCCGTGCCCGACCAGCTGATCAACTTCGTCGTTGTTCAGGGTGGCGGCAGCGTCTTCGCCGGCGTCGCGCAGACCAACGCGCTCGGTGAGGCCCGCGAGCGCTGGACGCTCGGCACGATAGCTGGCGAGCAGGTCCTCGAGGCGCGGGCAGTGGACCAGTCCACCGGGGAGCCGATCGTCTTCGGCCGCATCACCGCAACCGCGGATCCTGGACCGCCGGCAACGCTTACGTTCGCCGATACGGTTCAATTCGCCCTGAACGCTCCCAGGGAGGTAGCGTTATACAGGAGATTCCTGGGCGAGCCGGTCGACCTTGCCCAGCTCATCGCCGGCGCCGAGGACCAGTACGGCAACGCAATCGCTGACCCCGTGCTTTCGGTCGAAGCGTCGGCTCCGTTTGAGATCACCGGTACCTCAGTCTCGAGCCCGACCGAACTAACCGATACGATCGCAGTCGTGAGCGGAGGGGCCCGGGCATGGGTGCGGCTGACCGTTGTGCGGAACCTGGCCGACCTGAACGGCGGGCACGGCGGTTATGCCTGCCATGGCCAGGCAAAGCATCCGATCTATAACAACGATATGGATCCCCGTGGGGTCATCACGGACTATGTTGTGGCCTTTACGATCGACTCAGCCGTCTACCGGGGGGGCGCTTATGTGTCTCATCATCGGAGCGAGTCGACCCTGTGGGTCACAGAAATCCTTACGCTGACGTGGTCGGGTGGATCGACCGAAGTGCAGCCGGTAAGGACCGAATCCTACTTCGTAGGAGTTCAAGAACCAGGGTTCATCGGTGTGATCAGGGTCAGAGGCCGCGTTCAAGTCACGAGCGAGTCCCCGCTCACCTATGTAGGCGGCGCGCTGTGCGGCGTCTGGTACGACCTCACGAGCTTCGAGCCGTTCACACTCGTGAAGGAGTAGCTCGCCCGGCCTTCTCAAGGCACCTTAGAGATGTTACCCACCGTGAGGACGACGACGTGCTTGCCGGCGTCGTCGGCCCCGCGGGACCATTCGATCAGCGCGATGTGCGCCTCCGTCGGGTTCGCATCTGTGACCACCGGATTGTCGGCCGGCTTGAGCGCCATCTCCCAGTTGCCAGCCTCGTCGATGGCCCCGCCGTTGGTGTTCAGGATGTTCGTGCCACTGTGGCCGTTGATGTCCCCATTGGTCGCGACGTCGTACAGTTTCAAGGTCATGCTGACCAGCTCGGAGCCGGGAACTGGCTGCCCAGCCTTCATGAGCCTGCCGCTCAACGTTCGGCTGGTGCCTTCGGCGATCACCTTCTTGACGATCGTGACATCTTCCCAGAGGGAGCTCATGTTCATGGGGTCACTCCCACGTCAGTGAGGTGAACGGCTTCTCGCACAAGGACGCCTTGGAGCACGACCGAACCGCACTGCATTCCTTCCAGTCCATAGTTCAACAGCGCGATCTCCACGAGATGGCTCGGCTCCAGCGCCACCACCGGGGCAAGGACGCCAGCGCCGAAGTGTTCGGCCGCGAAGTGCTCGGCGCCGAACTGATCAGACCCGAGGTGCCTCACGTCGTATCAGTGGTGACGCTGGTCCGGTTCTTGTTGGCATCGATCCCAGTGACCACCCGGTTCTTGGTGTCGGCGACCGCATTCCGGAAAGTCTCGGTCCCGGTGCCGGCGCCGGCGGTCTTCCCGACCAGGATCGATGTGTTGAGCCGCATTGCGCCCCTCGGCGTCACACCAGGCTCAATCGCGTCGGCCCGATCGAGATAGGCATCGGCATTCTGATCCGCGGTCGGAATATCGCTCGTGTCTGCTGGCGAGGCGGGGAGGCTGTCCGTCTTTGCCTTGATCGCCTCAACCTCGTTGGCCAGAGTGCCGGCGGTGACAGGATCGAGCTGGTCGATGAGGGCCGCCCGTGCGGCGGTCAACCGCCCCTCCAGGTCGTCAACTTTGCCTTCCACGTCGGCGATATCCGCGCTCACCGAGACTCCAGCTGGAGCTCCTAACCGGCCCATGATCGCATCGGTGGCGGCGATGATCAGGGACTGGTCCGCCGGGTCCGCCGGCAGGTTGTCCGTCTTGGCCTTCACCGCCTCGACTTCATTGGCGAGGGTGCCGGCGGTGACCGGATCCAGCTGATCGAGCAGCGTGGCTCGCCCTGAAGTGAGCCGACCCTCGAGCTCGTCGACCTTGCCCTCAATATCGGCGACATCGGCCGAGATCGAGGCCCCGATCGGGGCGCCGAGCCGAGCGAACGCATCACCGCTTTGCGGGGTGTCTCCCGTGTACGTGGTCAGCGTATCGGCCAGCTTGACCCCTTCAACCTTATTGCTGAGTGGATCGTAGCCGGCATCGGCGAAGTCCTTGAGGTCGGTCGCCGACTGCCCATCCCCGAGCAGCTCCTTCACATCGGCGTGCACCATGCCGTCCGCCTCGACCTGGATCGAGCGGCCCGACGTAGAGGGGAAGGCCAGGTCGTCCACCTGCCGGGCCGCGGTCTGGATGTTGATCATGAGGTCGGCCCATTCTGCCCCGGCGGCATCCGAGAACAGGATGGTCACGTTGTCCGCGGTCATCTCGGTGGCGGACAACACCACCTTGATGCGCTTCGTGAAATCAGCGTCGACCACGGGAAGGGTGGCGAGGTCAGCCGGCGCGCCGTCGTCCTTGGCGATCTTGACATCGCCCGCGGCGAGAGTGGGGTTGGCCTGGAGGAGCTTCGCGTCGACCTGCGAGACCAGTCCCACGTATAAGATGAACTCGGCCGCGCGCTTTGGAGGAACGTGTGTGGCCACCTAGAAGCCTCCCATGCCGAATGCCTGAACTGCCCGATGTCGGACCGATGCTGCGCCGCCCTCACCCCCGCCCCCACCCTCCGTCACAGGTTTGATCGCGATGGTGATCGCGCCGCCAACGGCACTGTCCCAGGTGCTCCAGGCGGGCGGATCTTCCGTGCCCGGCTCGGCAATCTCCCGCCAGGCCGCCTCGATGTTGCAATCCTGGTTGTCGTTGCCAATGGCACCCGGTATGATGGTGTAATTGGCAACGGTCCCTCGGGTGTCATCGATATTGTTAACGGCAGCGTGAGTGATCACCCACGCCCCGGCGGTTTGCGTGGTGATTGCCGGACCATCGGGCACTTGTGTCACTTCGCCGGTATTCACAGCCACGGCATCGAAAATCGCCGCATCGATCAAGCTCTTATCAAGGACGTAGCAGCTGTAAGCGGCTCCTTGGTTCGTCCCTCCGCCACCCGCGCCCTCTACCGTCAAATCAGGGGTGGCCCCCATGACCTTCTTCCATAAGCCCCATTTCGGGCAAAGGGTATTTGGAACTGCTGGCTGGAGGGTTTCGACGGCCTCGTAGCCAGATGTGACCGGCCCCCAGGCATTAGGGTCACTATTGGTGTTGTTGCCTCGCCCGCCGTAGAAGATGACAACGTCACCCTCCTGCGGGGCGTCCGCCCCAACATCGAAAGTGAGTACAACGTTGCCACCATTAGTGACGCCGTCGGACTTGGGGGTACCACGAAAGGGGCTGGGCATCACTCACACCGATAAGGCTCGTTTACGTTCCACTCCAGGGTCTCCCCGTCAAACTCCGTCACCGGGGTAGCACCCTCGCCACCGGCGGGTGGGTCATAGCCGATGGTGACCTTGTGGTCGTACCGGGGAGCCCCCCAATCATTCCCGCTGTAGGTGATGCCGCAGGATTCGTTGAACCACACCCCGGCCTCCAGGCGCTTCTCGCCTGGTGCCGGGTGGAGGTCGATGGTATTCCCCACCACCTCGACCCCATCTATTGCGTGGAACGACATGGCGACAGAGTTGGTGGCCGAGAGTGGAGGAATGCTGTGGGCGCGGTTGTTGGCCACTCGGACATTTGACCGCCGTTTCGTTGGCGGCTGAGGAGAGTGGGAGCGCCAGCCGATGATCTGGAACTTCAACACCCGGCCTATCACTTCGTTGTTCTCGAAGGTGACGCCCGCAACTACGGCAGCCCCGGCCCCGTGACCAGCCACCCAGTGGTTATCGAAGTAGCCGAAGATGTTATTCCGCACCACGAGATTCTGGATCGTCCCGTGCTCACTATTGGGCTCGATGTCGAAGGC
>JBOHSD010000033.1:0-19126 GCA_050733075.1 Gemmatimonadales bacterium | reverse complement strand
TCGGTCCAGCCGTTCCGCACCCGCTGGATCGAGCCGATCCGGCCCAGGGCGCGGGTGAGGGCGCAGGAGTCGTACTGGTAGATCTTGGTACCGTTGCCCAGGTCGTTCAGCCCGGTGACGGGGATGCCGACCTTTACGTTGAGCCCGGTGATCACGGCTCCATAGATGTTGCTGGCCCCGTTGCCGGTGAGGGTCCCCCCCACCAGCACGACGCCTTCCCAGGTCCGGGGGGGCGTGGTGCCGTTGATCACCAGGTCCCCGGTCACGATCAGGATCCCCTTGCCGTTGCTGGGGAGCGGATTGAGGTCGCCGTCCACCCGGGTCACCGGCCAGTCGGCGAACTGGGTCGAGGTGGGCCAGGTGGGATAGGTGTAGTCGGGCGGCAGCACGGTGCCGGCCCTGATGCCGGCCCAATCGATGTCCACGGCGTCATCCGCTGTTCCCCCGGTGCCCGGGGTGCCCAGGTCCACCGGAACGCCTGCGGGATCGCCTTCAAGGACCACCGGCTGCCCGTCGTACTGTCCGTTCGGTGAGGCCACCCCCGGAATGGCCGCACCGGCCCCGCAGCGGTCCACCCCGCTGAGGCGGGGCGAGGCGCCGTTGATCCGCACTCCATTGTCGTTGAGACTGGTGAAGGCGCCGTTGAGGTCGAACGGTGCCGGCACCCACTGGGCGTAGGTCGCCACCGTGCGCTCGGCCGCCGGGGCCAACCCGCTGTAGCGTTTAGCGGTGGTGTTCACCCCGCGGGAGCTGATGACGTAGACCGCCGGCAGGAGGGTGGTGGTGGATTCCCGCAGCATCCGCAGGGTCACCTGGGCGGTGCCCCCCGGCAGGTCGGTGTAGCTCGCCTGGTCGGTCCAGCCCGGCTTGCCGTTGAGGTTGGCCAGGTAGCGACTGAGCCCCGACTGGGCCACCACGAAGGCGCCCATCTGGGCCTGGGCATCGCCCGTGAGCCGCCGCTCCGAAGAGATCCGGGCATGAGTAATGGCTACTGCGACCGCCATGAGCGCCATCACTATGATGACCAGGGTGAGGGTCGCTCCCCGCCTATTCAGCAGACCCGCCATGCACGCCTCTCTTGTCGAATGTGGTGGTCCATCCGCATAGGAATCGACGCTGCTCTACAGACCCCGGGGCGAGGCCCGGGGTCACACGTCATTCGAGCCTCCCCGCCAACCGGGTGGCGGCTCACGCTATAGGCCGCCGATCCTCCAACCGATACTGCCAAGGGCGACCTGCTCCCCTCACCAGGCGGCAGGACTGTGACCCACCCCCTCATCCCGAGGTCTGTAGAGCGTGACCGAGCCGTCCGATGGGGCGGTCGTCCGGCAGGTGCTGGCCGGCGACACCGAGGCGTATCGCCTGCTCGTTGCCCGTCACCGGGACCGGCTGGGGCGTTTCGCCCTTCAGATGCTGGGGAACCGCGAGGACGCGGAGGAGGCATTGCAGGACGCCTTCGTGCGGGGATACCGGTCGCTGGGGCAGTGCGCCGCTCCCGAGCGCTTCGACGGCTGGCTGTTCCGGATATTGGCGAATCGCTGCCGGACCAGGGGTGCCCGCCGGCGCCGTTATGAGGCGACGTTCGTCGCCGATGAGATCGCGCTCACCGGCACGCCCGACCCGGCCACTGAGCGGACGCCGGTAGGACACGATCTGGGCAGCGAGGATCTGACCCGGGCCCTGTCTCGATTGGATGCCGATTCGAGGGAGGCGTTTCTGCTCAAGTACGTCGAGGAGTTGAGTTACCAGGAAATGGCTGGCCTGACTGGTGCCGGCGTTTCGGCCCTCAAGATGCGCGTCAAGCGTGCGTGCGAGCGGTTGCGCCGGATTCTCACGGAGACCGAATATGTCTGACCTGAACCGAGACGTTCCTGAGGCGCTCGATCCGGTTCTCGCGAAGGCGGCGGCGGCACTGCGCGTAACCCGCACCTTGGGTCCCGATTTCGAGGACCGGGTCATGGCTGCCGTGCGGTTGACTGAGCCGCCGGTCGCGGTGGAACGACGCCGCCGGGTATTCGGTATTGGCCAGTGGGCGACCAGGTCTCACACCGTAGAGCTCCCGCGGCTGAAGGGGCTGGCTATCGCCGCGGGCCTGGCGGCCCTCCTGGCCAGCGGTGTCTGGATCGGTAGGCAGAGCGTGACTCCGGCCAGCACGCTGCCGGCGGCGATCGCCGCGACGGCCAGTCAGACCGCGCGTGAGGTCGAGTTCGTGCTGCTGGCTCCCGGCGCCTCTCAGGTCACGCTGGTGGGTGACTTCAACGGCTGGAGCCCCGGCGCAACGCCGCTGCGGGCTTCGGAGCGGCGGGGCATCTGGTCGGTGACGGTGCCGCTCACGCCGGGCCGACACGAATACGCCTTCCTGGTAGATGGCAAGCACTGGCTCCCAGACCCGCTGGCGCCACTCGCCCCGTCAGATGATTTCGGCACGCCCAACTCGGTGCTCACCGTGACGGAGCGCTCATGAGCGCGGTCGCTACAGCCACTCCTCTCTGGGTCAGGATCGCTTTCCTGGCCCTGGTTCTGGGACCCCGCGCAGCGGCCTACGCTCAGGCGGGATCCTGGGCGGATCTGAGTGCCCGCCTGGATCCCCAGACGGCCGCCTCGGTGCAGAGTCTGATCGATTCGGCGGCGGTGGCCGGCGTTCCGGGTGAGCCGCTCGTCGCCAAGGCGCTGGAAGGTCAGAGCAAGGGGGCGACGGGTGAGCGGATCATCCTTGCGGTGCGCAATCTGAGCGCCGATCTGGCCTCCGCCCGTGGGGCGCTGGGGAGCGGAGCCGCCAGCTCGGAGATCGTGGCCGGAGCCGGCGCCCTGCGCTCCGGTGCATCCACCGAGACACTGAAACGGCTGAAGGCGGTCCGCGGTAGCCAATCGGTGCTACTCCCCCTGGCGACGCTCACCGATCTGGTGGCGCGCGGGCTGCCGGTAGAAGCAGCGGCAGAGACGGTGGTCGCCATGGCGGAGCGAGGCGCGAGCGAGGCGGAATACCGGGCTGAGGCGGGCATCGACGGAAGCCACCCCGATAGGACTGCCACCGGCGCTCCTGCGAATGCTACACCTCCGGCCGTCTCCCGTCCGCCCTCGGGCGTGACCGTCCCTGGAACCCCGCCGCCAGGTGAGCGGCCCACGATTCTACCCCGATGAAGCTGACCTCATTCCCGATCTGGGTCGGATGCCTCGTGCTCGGTGCTTCCGCCCCCCCGCTGCTGGCGCAGGCGGCCTTTACTCTCGACGGCACCGGAACCCGCGTAGCCTACTCGGACAGCCCCGGAACTACCGCCTGGGCCTTGACCCCCAGCTTCCAGCTGACTCAGCCATGGCGGTCGCTCGGAGCAAGCGGGACCTACGCGCAGTTCCCCGACGGTGCCTGGAGCCTGCGAGGCCAGGCGGCCGGCTCCACATTCAGTCCCTCCGTGCTCGGTTTCCGAGCCGAGGTGGCGGGCTCCATGAGCGGCACACTCTACTACGACCAGAGCCGTAGCGGTCAGTACGCAGGCACACTCCGGCTGCATTGGCTAGGAACCGGTGCCGGCGCCTGGGTCGGGGGTAGCGCGGGCAATGCCTGGAACGGAGTGGGGTGGCTGACCGCCACACGGGCTGAAGTGGGAGCCTGGATACGCCGGGGAGTCGCGTCACTCACGGTCACCGTCTCGCCGACCTCGATCGGTGAAAATATCCGGTATGCCGACTACGAGAGTGCGCTTCAAGTGAATTCCGGACCGCTCGAGCTCGTTGCCTCGGGTGGGCTCCGGCAATGGAGCGGCTCGTCTGCCGGATCGACCCCGACGTGGGGAATGGGCAGCGCTGCCTATTGGCTTGGCGGTCACGTCGCCGTTGTCGCGAGCGCCGGGACCTACCCGGCCGATTATGCGCAAGGCTTGCCTCACGGCACGTACGCTTCTCTGGGATTCCGCTTTGCAACCCGGCGGCCCGATGTCGTGACGCCAAGGCTGCGGGCTCGGCTTCTGGCCGCTGGTGGTGGGCGGGGATCGCCGGCGCTCGAGGCGCGGCGACATTCGGCAAATACGGTGACCCTCACCCTGACGGCTATTAGTGCAACTACGGTCGAGATCATGGGCGACTTCACCCAGTGGAGCCCGGTGGCGCTGATCCGGGTCCGGCCGGACCGCTGGGCCGTGACCCTTCCGATCTCCTCGGGCAGCCACCGGATGAATGTCCGAATCGATGGCGGAGCCTGGGGCGTACCCCGCGGAACGCCGTCAGTAAGTGACGAGTTCAGCGGAATAGTGGGGCTGCTCGTCATCGAATGAGCGCCAGTTGCTCCGGCACCCATAAATGTGACCGGGGGCGGGGCGCAGGGGTCTGTAGGGTGGAACTGGAGCGCAGTACAGGGAACCCGATTTCTCGGGAGGATACAATGAATACGCATCGCTGGATTGTGCTTGGGGCGCTGGTACTCGCCGGCTCGCTAGCGAGTAGCCCGGCTCGCGCCCAGGTGTCGGCCAAGGCAGAAGAGGGGATTCGTGCCGCTCTCCCGGCCGAGTCAGCCGATCGCATCCTGGCCACCATAGCAGCTGCCCGCGCCCGGGAGCTGCCGGCCGTCGCCCTCGAGAACCGAGCCCTGGAGCTTGCTGCCAAGGGCGTGAAGCCTAGTGACATCGAGACCGAGGTGAACCGCCATGCCCAGGGACTCGGGCAGGCCAAGGACGCCCTGGCCCGGGGCGGGCGCACGCGTCCGACGGCCGATGAGACCGAGGCCGCCGCTAACGCCATGAGCAAGGGCGTCGATGGTCGAGCGGTCAGCGTGCTTGCGCAGACGGCTCCATCGGACCGCTCGGTTGCGGTGCCGATTTATGTGCTGTCGAATCTCACGCAGAACGGTCGGGGGATCCAGGAAGCGCTCAAGCAGGTGCAGGCGGCCCTGGCTGCCGGCGTTCCTGACGATCAGTTGGGGCGCAGGCCTGATCCACGGCCCGCTGGACGTGGCCTGGACAAGCGCCCAGTGACCCCGCCGGTCTCGACCCCTGGAGCCGGACGAATCCCGGTCCCACCGGCCCGCGGGCAGGACCTGCCTGAGGTTCCGTCCAGCAATCCAGGCCTCAGGCCGTAATCACATCTGGAACATGGGAGCGATGCGCAGGCACCAGCCTGCGCTCGCCTCCGCCTAACCTTAACCACGGGAGCACACGATGTTTGCCCGGCAAGCTCTGCGTCTGACAACCATCGCGGTGCTCCTCGCAGCCTGCGGTGGCGATTCCTCAACCGGCCCCTCAGGCCCATCCGGTCCACCGGTGCTCTCGAGCATCAACGGCGCAACCGCCCCGTCGGGGCCGATCGGAAGCACCGTAAGCGTCGAAGGTGAGAACTTCGGCGACACTCAGGGCTCGAGCCAGATCTTCTTCTCCGATGGCTTGGGCGGCACGATTCCGGCCGTGATCGCAAGCGCCGGCGATTGGACCAATACCTTCATTCTGACCACTGTACCCAGCGGCGCCGCCACCGGCGACGTAGTGGTTCAAACCAGCCTGGGCACCAGCGGTCCGCTGACGTTTACTGTCACCGATGCCGCCACGTTCAGCCCCTCCACCATCAGCTGGACCGCCACCACCGCGCTTCCTACCGGACGGAGCGGCCATGCGACGGCTTTCGCACAGCTCGAGGGACAGCCGACCACGCGCGTCGTCTATTCCGTCGGCGGGGCGGACGCCATCAACGCCCCTCTGAGTGAGGTGCACTACGCCACGGTTGGGGCTGATGGCACCCTAGGTGCCTGGACGGCCACGGCGGCCCTTCCTGCCGGGCTCGCGTTCCACGGCCTCGTAGTAGCCACGCCGGCCAACTCGCAGATCACCGCACCGGGGTATCTCTACGTCCTTGGCGGGTCCACCGACGCTGCCGGGACGCCGACCGCATCCATCTATCGGGGCAGCCTGGCTGCCGACGGCAGTGTCACCTCCTGGTCCCAAGTCACCTCCCTTCCGGCTCCACTCCATTCAATGGGAGCGGTGATCTTCCAGGGCGATCTGTATGTCTTTGGTGGCGCAACCACCGACAATGCTCCCGTGGCCAACGTGTATCGCGCCGCGATTGAAACAGGCGGCGGCCTGGGCGCGTGGCAGAGCCAGGCGGGTCTGCCGTTCGGAAGGGCCTATTTCGGGTTCGGGACCTTCGGTGGCTACCTGTACACCTTCGGGGGTGACAGCGGTGCCGTCGCGCCCAATAGCGGCAGTCTGACCAGCTCCGCCATCAACGACGTGAGCTACGCCAAGATCGATATTCGCACCGGCGATCTCACGATTGCCGGCTGGACGACTAACAGCAGCAGTCTCACCAAGGCGACGAGCAAGCACACCGCGGTAGTGGCAGGCGGAAACGTGCTTATCACGGCTGGCCTCTATAACGGAGCATCGACCGGCTCGAGCGAGCAGAGCTATGCTCAATTGAATGCGGATGGGAGCGTCGGCTCCTTCAACGGAGCCACGGGGGCGAACACCATCTTCTCCCTCGGTGGAGGCAACCTCTTCAACCACGCCGCCACAGGCTATACCGATGGCAGCGGCGCCTTCCGCGTGCTCGTGGCAGGTGGCGACGACGTGAACTTGCCGGGTACCAAGCACACCGGCGTCTTCTTCTACTAGGCGCCGAGCCGAGCTGGAAAACGATCGGGGTGGCTTCGGTTTCTCGGAGCCACCCCGATTCGTGCCAACCCTTTCGAGCCCGGCACAGCCTCGACTCAAATTGCCGGGATTCGGCGCGACTTGCATGGATGGGGTCCGCGAGAAGCCTGGGACTGAGAACTACGTGCTTGCTCTAACGCTACTTAGCCACCTGGCTGCAGGGGGCTGAATCAGGCGCGAACTCTGCACTGCTCCGCCTTAACCGGAACCTGCGCCATCACTCGAGGGGGGAGTAAATGAATAATCGAAGATCAATCCGCGTCGGCCTGAGCCGGTTCGCCTGGGCGCTGCCTCTGACCTTGGCCCTGGCCTGCGGGGGGGACGGGGCGACCGGACCGACCGATACGGTCTATGGTGAGACGACCGCGGTGTACATGCTCAATCCGGTGGTGAACGACCTGAGTGCCGTGGCGGTTCCGGCGCCGGGCACAACGCAGAGCGGGGTCGAGGCTGCCATCACGGACGGGCCCTCCGGCACCACGGGATCGACCGGCGACGCGGTGCTGGCCCCGATCGCGGCAGGGACCCGCATCGCCTCCTTCACTTCCACGGAGGGAAGCGGTCAGCTCAGCCTCGAGATCGCCGAGGGCGACCTGCGGGAGATCGCCGTGGCGCTCGACGCCACCGGGGCAGCGGCCATGGCCAACGTCCTTTACGCCTTCGGCGGTACCGTGGTCGAGATCACGCCCACGATGACCAACGCCGAGGTGAATGCCGCCCTGTCCGGGAGCAATCTGATCGTATTCCTGCGGGCGGGGACCTACCAGGGTAACCTGGACTTCT
Source organism: Gemmatimonadales bacterium (assembly GCA_050733075.1). GTDB lineage: Bacteria > Gemmatimonadota > Gemmatimonadetes > Gemmatimonadales > GWC2-71-9 > CAVVWJ01. Next base: position 11,708 of record JBOHSD010000033.1, on the reverse strand, counting down.
CCGGCAGCAACGTGACGCTCTTTGGGGAGGGGGCCCAGGGCGGCAGCGTGACCATTGATGGTAACGTCACCGTCAGTGGCAGCGGCAATCGCGTTCGGGGTGCCCGGATCACGGGGGACCTGTCGGTGCCGGGAAGCAGCGCGGGCATTTCGTACAGCCGCGTGGTGGGAGCGCTGACCGTGGACGGGAGTAACGTGGTGCTGCTGAAGAACGCCTTCTGTGGAGCCGCCACTGTCGGGGGAAGCGGCCTTCTGGCGCTCGGCAATGCCGGGTTGGCGCCGCTGCCGGCCCCAGGGGGTGGTTGCTGAGGAGGCCGCCGAAGAAGACGACTACCTCGAGCCGCCGCCACCAAGGCGGCGGTTCCATTTAAGGGCTTGGCCTGGGTATTCGCGGGTACGCTCCTCGTGGGCTTGCCCCTCTACTGGCTGGCGCGCCAGGGGGAGCGGGCGCCTAGGGAAGCGTCACTTCGACTTGATCTGAAGCCGGGCGACGGGCGTGCTGAGCGGCTGGCGCTCGTCGGTGGGGAGGACGCCTTGGAGCGTATAGCTTCCCGGAGCGACCGGGCTTCCCGCCTGGTCCCGCTGGCGCCAGAGGTCCTTGAGCTCGAGGGTCTCGCCGGGCGCCAGCCTCTTGATTTGCAGGATACCCTGGACGGCGGCGCCGGCGAGCCGGCGCCATACGACGGCGCCGTCTATGCGCGCGATGACGATGTCGAACGCGATGGTGCGGCCGAGCAGGTGCAGTTCGAGGGGCCGCTCACCGCCGTTCGTGAGCCGGAGCGTGATGGGCACCGGCTCTCCCACGCGTACGTCGGCGGGCGCGACGAGCTCGAAGCGGAGCGAATTCAGGCGTGAAGTGTTCACACTCTTCGTCGGACGCCGGGCCTCGGGCCGCTCGGAGCGGCAGCTCGGCAGCGCCGCTGCGAGACTCAGGGCCACGAAAGCAAGCCACGCCGAGCCGTCCATCGGCGGAGAAACGGCGTCAGAAGGTCGTCAACAGGCCGAGTTCTCTCTCGATGTTCGCCATCGGGCTGTACACGAACAGGGTCCCTGAGGAGTTCCCGCCCCACAGAGTGCCGCGCAGCGAGACGTTGTTGCCGCCTGTGATTGCGAAGACGTTGGATCCGCTGTCCCCGCCTGCGACGATCTGGACGTTATTCTCCACGAAATCCTGGCACAACAACACGATCCTCGTGCCGGAGACTCCGGTGTTGACGCACGTGCGGGTGACGGTGCCCTGCGTCCAGCCGGTCGTGCGGCCGACCTTGTTCAATGTCTGACCGACGGAGGAGGCCGCCTCGGATGTGATCTTGAACTCATCATCCGCGATCTCGAGGGATCCGTCGTTTACGGCGGTCGTTTTAGCGATTCCCCCGAGCGTGGCAGGGACAGCGTCGTCTCGGTCGCTGAAATTCGCGTCGCTGAAGCGGCACAGCCTTCCGCGCGGGCAGCCGTTGCTGTTGCGGAAGAACGCCGGGTCGGCGATCTCGATCCCGATAAACTCGTCGGCCACCTGGTTAAGGGGCTGGTAGTACTCAGTCCCGTCGACCGCCCCCTGCTGGTCGCTGCAGTGCGAGGCGGTAACCCACCCGCTTACCCCGGCCCTCTCCGCGTTGTAGCCGAGCGAGCAGAGGAAGTTGCTGAAGCGGATCTGCAACCCGCCGACGAGCGGCCGCACCTTGTCGCGGAGCGTCTCGACGTAGTGGATGGGCTCGGTCTCCTGAATCGTGACTGCGCCGGCTGGGACTCCCAGCCGTGCCACGACGCCCTGCACGGCCGCCGCACCCGCGGCGTTCTCCACTCCGACGTATACGCGGTTCGCGGCCTCGTCGAGGTCCACAAAGACGACTCCCGCGTGCGCCAGCGCCTCGAAGGAGACGGCGCGGAACCAGGGGTCGAGCTGTTGATACGTGTACCGGCCTTCCGGTGCCTGGAGTCTGAGGTCGGGGCGGTCGGCGGGGTCGGTCGGCGTCGTCGTGTCGTGACAGGCGGCCGCGACGAGGCTCGTGACCGCTAGGAAAATTGCTTTCCTGTAATCCATGGGGCGTTTCCCTCCCGGTGGGTGATAGCGAGGCTCGCGTTCACAAGATGCATCGGGTCGCGGCCTGCCGCCAGGCCGGCGAGGGCGGCTTCCCACCCGAGGCCTCGGACCCCTACGGCCTGGGTCGTCGCCGCGACGACCAATGAATCGCACGGATCTTCCACTCGTCCGGCTCGCGTGTGAGCACCATCGGCTCTGCGCCCACTGTATTGATCGCGTGACCGCGGAAGTCGATGTCGGCCGGCAGGTGATGGGCGCGATACTCCTCATGCCTCTCGACGCCCTCGGCCTCGAGCTCGAGCATGAGTGGAATCAGCGTGATAACCGGGGCCGACCGGTGGGCCCCGGCAGCTATGTGGTGCGGGGAACGGTGCTGACCGATGGGCCAGCAGGGCTGGGAGAGTGCTCCGGCCTCGCTGCGTATCGGATCGCGCTGAACGGATTATCGGAGTTTGTCCCCGGTTCACTCCCAGTCCATTACGTATCCCCGGGAAGCGAGCAGAGGCTTCAACCGGGAGCACCGCTGACCGAGCAGTTTGGCTTCTGCCGGTGAATACACCTCGACGTTGTAGAACCTGTTACCCTTGTCGTCGTCACGATACGGAGTATCCATCGGGCTCACGGCGCCGTCAGGCCCAACGTAGTGCATCTTCTGCCTGCAGTAACCCGCCGTTCGCTCGAGCATCCGGCCCATCCCGGGCGTGCTCTCCTTTTGCGGTGACTCGGCTTCCTTCGCCTTGGGGGCAGCGGGTTTGGGGCCGCACTTGGCCGTCACCTGCCGGTCGTACTCTTCATTCACCTGGGCCGCCTGGTTTGCCAGGGCCACCTGCGCCGCCGCTCCCTGCTGCCCCCCCTGCATCTCCTGGATGATCTTCTGCATCTCCTCCTGGCTCTTGGCCTTCTTCATCTTCTCCAGGAATTCGGCCGCGCGTCGCCTCTGTTCCTCGGCGTTCGCCTGCCCTTGCGCTTCGGGCGCCGCGGCCGGTGCGTCGGCCTTGGGGCTCGCCTTCCTGCTGGAACGCATGCCCTGCTCGCACCTCTCCCACTCGCCCCTCGCAGTATGGTATTCACTTGACGCCTTCTCTTCGGCAACCACATCGGGAAGGCTCTGGAGCGTCTGCTCTACCTGATCCAGGCGCGCGGCGGTCAGCTCCAGCAGAGTGCTGCTGTAGGGCGGGAGGCGTAGCTTCGGCGCCTTCTCCAGATTGCCCTGTCCGAGTACTGGACCAGCGGTTCCTGCAATGATCGCCAGTGCGCTGAGCAGCGACAGGGGTATGAATTTCATGACCTTCTCCTCGGTTGAACGGGTGGTTGGCGCATTTGCTGGCGCCTCGAAGAAGGCCGCATGGGGATCTTTTCGCGTGGGCCCGGAGAATATTGCGGCCATATTCGGCGGTGGCAAGCACCGTGGTGTGGCCCCTGGCGAGGGTCCGCCTTGGGCGATAAGATATCGCGTCTTCCCAACTCCACTCCAGGCCCAGCCAGACGGCTCCAGGCTCAACCGGACGGCGCTCCCGCCCGGGACCGTCACTCACCTTCTCTGCGAGGTGCGGCATGAACGCGCAGCTCCTGGCCGGCATTGCCCTGGCGGCTACGTTGGCAGCTGCTGTCGGCCTGCCCAGTCCCGGCGTGACCGAGCCGGCGGGCGACGCTCGCAGGGCCACCGAGGGGAGTGAGAACCCGTTCTGCCCGCTGACCGACACCCAACAGCAGCAAGCGAGCAAGGCCTTCAGCGCCATGACTCCAACGTTCCGCCATCCCCGGTGCGCCAACTGCCATGGCGGGGTGGATCCATTCTCGCAGAGTGGCGGCCACCTCGGCGGCGAGATGCCGGTGTTCACCACGATGGACGAAGGGACGGGGTTCGAAACGGAGGATCAGGAACGGACCCTGGCACAGTGTCAGGAGTGCCACGGAGCACTGCCGGGCTGGAAACAGCCGGCGCCGCAGCTGGCGTTCGTAAACAAGTCCGATACCGAGCTATGCGTGCAGATGAAGCGCATGATCTTTCCGGCAAATGAGTTCCTCCGCCACATCGAGCACGACGTGGGGAGTGTCAACTTCATTGCGGAGGCCTTTCGCGGTACCAGAGGTCTCAACGAGATGGGGCGCGACATCTTTGCGGCTGAGGCCGAACGGCCGTTTCGGCCTGAGCCGCCACCGATCAGCCATGCGGCGTTTCTCGCTCAGGCTCGCGCCTGGGTGGACGCCATGGACGGGGAGTACCCGGAAGACTACTTGTGCGGCTGCGTCCCGCTTCGATTCGAGCTGCGGTTCGACTCCGAGGTGACGTTTGCCAGCGAGGGTGTAAGTATCAAGGAGCGGGTGCAAACTACCATTCCGCTCACGGCCAAGGCTGAGGCGGGTACCTCGAGCAACCCGTTGCGGGGTGCCGCGCTGCTGCAGTCTGAGGTCGTGGGAATGGAGGTTCCTGGGTGCGTGGCCAAGGTGACAAGCACGGGTGACACTGCCCGCGTGCTAGAGGTAAAGGCCGACCCCAAGGATTGGCTCTCGACGCTGAGTGTGACGCTTTGGCCCGGGAAAACAGAAATACTTATGCATCTCACCTGTCCCAAAGGCAGCGGCTCGGCACCGCCATCACCAGGAATGTGGGCCCCGACGTGGCTCCATTTGCATCAGGATGAGCACACAAACGGAATTGCCGTGATTCGGAATTGGGAGCCAGGAGATTATAGCTGCAGCGATGCCGGCGATCGATGCTCGGTAGCGCGAAAAACCTACCAACGGAGCAGCACCTGTATGGAGGGTGGATCGTGCACCGAGAAAACCAAGATCGAGATCTGGTTGCTAACGGGAGCGGATGGGAGCGGCCCGGCAAGGCGCTCGCAACGGAGGGACTTTGAGTCCGACCGCCATACATCCGTCGCTCTCCTCACAGCAGACGCCGGCCCACGGAAGCCGGACCCAGCCGCCGACCAGGGCGAGCCAGTCCCTCTGCGGCACCGGCTCGCTCGGTCAGGGCCTGCCCCCTCAGGTCACTCCACCTTCCGATAGATGTTGTCCTCGTGAGGTTGGCCTTCGAACACCCACTGGAATCCATCATTGATCCGCTTCCGCTGCGCCGAATCAGGGTAGACCTTGCGTGTAGCTGCGCTAAACCCAAGCGCGGTGTCCTCGATCGCCGCCCAGGATTTCCAGGTGGTGATATTTAGGACGTTTTGCTCTCCACCCCATGCGTGGATCAGCCAGACGTTGTCCACCACGCCCCCGCGACGCTTTGCCTCCTGGTCGACCGCCTGGGTCGCCTTCAAGAGCTTCTGAAGGCTGTCCATGCGGGTGAACGGGACTCGGAAAGAAGTCGTACTGACGTACTGTTGCGCCTCAGCTCTCTGGACCCCGCCGGCGACGAGCAGTGCGAGGGAGATTCCGGCGACGAGCACACGTTGGGACATGACTCCTCCTCTGAAGGTTGGCAACAGCCCACGACTCGAAGCTTCAGCCAGTCGAGGCAACGCTCGATGAACAGGATCTCAGGCGCGACGCTCCCCTGAAGCCGACCCGTGTTGCGGAAGCTGCCGTCATCGAGCTTCTCCCAAACGTGCGCGAGGTCGTAGTTCTTGAGGATGTTCCCGTCGGTGATGGGGATCTCTGAGCCAAACGGCGGGTTGGTCATCACCACGTCCATGGAGCCGAGCGCGATATGACGCTGAGCGGTCTTCACGCCGTTCAGGTCCCCACTCGGGAACTCCAAGGAGTTGAGGTGGTAAAGGTGTCCTTTCCCGTCGCCCGCCATGACCATGTTCATCTGACTCGCCCGGACGAGGAATGGGTCGAAGTCGCAGCCGAAGAGCTGGTTCGTGGCGAACTTCCGCAGGCGAGTATGCAGCGACTCGAACTCCTCGGAGGTTTCCGCCCCGGCGCGGACGTTCGCCGCCTCGCGGAAGCGACTCATCATGTGCGCGAGCGTGGCCACGAGAAAGCCACCAGTGCCGCATGCGGGATCGAGGATCTGTTCGTCTTCCTTCGGATCGAGGATCTGAACCACGAGCCGGATAGCGCCGCGCGGTGTGAAGTACTGGCCGCGGTCGCCGCGGAGGTTTGTCCCGACGATCTCCTGGTACGCGGCGCCCTTAGCATCCACGTCGATGCGGGTGAACTCGTACTTGGAGAGCTCCGAGACCATGAAGGCGAGTGCTCGGGGCGAGAGAGTGATCTCGTCGCTGTCGCGGAAGATGGCCTTGTACTCCTGTTTGACTTCCTGGAAGAGCGGTTGGATCCGCCTCTGGATCTCTTTGCGGCCCGCGACGGTGAATTGCTCCTGGGGGCCCGCCCAGAAGCGGCGCCGATCGCGGGCGGACCGCTCGTCGTACATCTTGCAGAAGATCAGGTAGAGGAACTGCCAGAAGGCGGCGTCCTTCGGCATGCCCTCGTTGCCGTGGATGAAGTTGTGGCAGCGGCGGAACGCCGTCCGAAGCATCTCGGGATCGGCCCGCCGGGCACGCGCGTGTGAGAACACGTCCCTTGTGCCGATGGATTCGTCGCCTGGGGGCCAGTCGCCGATGGGCTCGGCGTCCACCTGGAACTTCGTCGCCTTCTTCTTCACGAAGAAAAACTCGAGGCCGTTGGTCCAGAGCCCGTACTGGCAGCTGTCGATCTCTTCGAAGTACGGCTTGATCTCCTCGATGTCCTCGGCCGCCTGCGCGTAGTCCCGCATCTTGACCGCACCCCGCTTGGCCTGCGTGGGCTCCGGCCTGCAGACGACGACACGCCGCAGGTTCTCCTGCTCATGAGGCTGACCGGGTCTGAAGATCGCGATATCGACGCGACGCCTGCGGCCGCCGACCCTCACCGAGTAGTCAGCCTCCATGTCCTCGACCGAGATGCCGTATTCGTGGAAGAGCGCGCGGGCGATCCGCTGCCGGACTTGCTCCTTTGCTGTGTCCTTCAGGGTCCTGGTGCCGGAGATAAAATCGAGCACCCGGCCGTCGCGGACAACGTCTTCGTCCCCTGGTCCAATGTCAGGGGTCTCCTCGTCATCGCGCGCGCCCCCTGCGGCGTCCAGCAGCAACTCATCGGGCTCTGTGCGTCGCTTCTTCACTTTCGACTTAGGCACGAAGTTGCTCCCCTCCCACAGTGGTGATGGGGTTGGTCATCGCGGCCCGCGGCGATTCCCCGTTTGCGGAGACCTACCTTGACACCGTTGAGGCCGGTGTTTAGTATTGCGCAACAGGAGACAGGATGGCAAGATCCTTTGGGGAAACGATCCGGGAGATGCGAGAGGCGCGTCGCGTGGGGCTGCGCGAGGCCGCAGAACGCCTCGCAATTTCGCCGACATACCTCAGCCGGATCGAGCGCGGCAAAGAGCGACCCCCCCGGCCGGAGTTGGTCAAGAAGCTGGCTCGCATGCTCGGCGGAGATGCCGACCTGCTGTTTCGCCTTGCCCAGTCTACGGATCCGGATATTGTGCAGTATATCAACTTGACCCCAAGCGTGCCAGAGTTTCTGCGTACAGCGATGTCACTCGGGTTCACCTCAGAGGACTTTGCCGCGCTGACCGACGAGGTCCGAAGACGAGGGCTCGGGAGCCGACCGAGGTCGCCCCACGAGAGCTGAAAGAGCAGGAGCGACACAGGTGTTCGTTGTCGCGGGTGTACAGTGTTGCGCAACAGTTGATGACAACCGCCACCAGACGCAAGGGAGCTCGAGATGTCAACCAGTGAGCGTGGCGCTGAGCCCGCCATCGTGTGCCCGAATTGCGGCACGAAGGTCCAGATCACGAAAGCGCTCGGCGCGCAGGTTGAACAGGAAGTCCGCCGCCAATTCGAGGCAGACCTGGCGCGGAAGGACCAGGAGCACAAGAAGGAGATCGATCGTCTGGTCCGGGAGGCAAAGGAGAAAGCCGGCACCCAGGTGCGGGAAGCACAGGCGCTCGAGATAGAGGACCTCCGCCAGCAACTGGCGGTGCGTGAGGAGGAGGTCGAGACCTTTCGGGAGACGGAGCTGGGCCTGCGCAGGCGGGAGCGTGAACTGGTCGAGAGGGCCAAGGGTCTGGAGCTCGAAACCCAGCGCCGACTGCAGGAGGAAGGCGGGAAGATCGAGGCGGCCGTTATCCAGCGTCTGGCGGAACAGCACCGGCTCGAGAGCATCGCCAAGGACAAGAAGCTCGCCGACCTGCAACAGCAGCTCTCAGATGCCCATCGTCGCGCTCAGCAGGGCTCCCAGCAGACTCAGGGAGAGGCGCTGGAAGTGGACCAGGAAACAGCCTTGCGGCAAGAGTTCCCTCTGGACAACATCACCTCTTTCAATATCGGCCAACGGAGCGCCGATCTCCTCCAGGAAATCCGTGACACCCGGGGTGTGTCCGTGGGCAGTATCCTGTGGGAGGACAAGAACACTAAGAACTTCAGCGAGAAGTGGCTCGCCAAGCTGCGGGAGGACCAGCGTAACTGCCGGGCCGTAGTTGCGGTGTTGGTGACCAAGGCCTTGCCAGAGGACATCACGTCCTTCGCCCAGCGGGACGGAGTGTGGATCGCCAGCCCCGCGGCCGCGGTACCCCTAGCTCACGTTCTCCGCTTCGGGCTCATCGAGGCCGCCCGCGTCCGGATTGCCAGCCAGAATCAGAACGAGAAGCAGGCCGCTCTTTACGCCTATCTCTCCGGGGTCGAGTTCAAGCAGCGCATCGAGGGCATCCTTGAACCGCTTGCATTCCTGCTCAGCGAGCACGAGCGCGAAGAGCGCGCGCACCAAGCTGGTGCGGCACGACGGGAGAAGGCGCTCAAGCAGGCCATCACTTCACTGGCCGCACTCTACGGGGGCGTGAGCGGAGTTGTCGGTGGAGCCCTCCCGCGCATTGATCGGCTGGAGCTCCCGCCACCAAGCGAGGATGCGGCCTGATTCCGGCTGCCGCGCTGGACGCTCCAAAGAATTCCGGGCGGCGCTGGCGGTCAGGAAACAACGATGTTCGGTCGCGTCAGAATCGGTCGACTGCACTCGCTTCCGACGAGAGCCGAGCGTCGATGTCGGCCTCGGGGGAGGGAGCAAAACACGCTTGGCAAGCGGGCTAGGCGAGCCCCGCCGGCAGCGGCCGAACCGTTCAATCCCGGTGTCACCCCGGCGGTGTCCAGCCGGGGTTGAGGCTGGGCCACACCCGGTGGCCGGTTACGGCTGGCGTGAGGTGCAGCGGGACTTCAAACAGAGGCGGCACCGGCGACTTACAGGATGGGCCTGGCCGAATAGGGCTCCACGCCCGCCCGGGAGGTACTGCCACCGGCAGCCACCGATGCTCCTAAGGGCCCTCCGCGCAGGGCCCTCAGGGCCGTCGCAGCGGGCCCTTCCCTCTAGCTTGCACAGCAAGAAACCATTCGCACCGCTGCCTTCCTCCCCCGCCTTCAGTGGGGCTCAGAGAGGGCGCGTCAGACTGCCATCAGCCGCGTCAGAGCAAGATTCAGCATCTCATCGTCAAAGAGCCTCTGCTTCCGACGAGCCGCGCTCCTTCCGCCGGGCCACTTGTCGAGGGCACGGCGGATACCCTCGACCGACCGCTCGACTCCGGTCTCCGCCAACAGCCAGTCAACGGTCGCGAGCAGCTCCATCCCGTACGGCGACTCGAAGCCGTCGATGACAGCGGCCGCCTGCTCGAGCGCCGGTGTGTACGCACCGGCTTCGGGGCTACCGAGGTATTCCTCCACCGCTTCACGCTTACTGTCCTCGAACCAGATCGCATCCTTCGGGCCCGCGTCGCTCAACCGCTTCTCGCAGTGGAGGTAGCTGCCATCCAGGCCATTAAGCAGGTGACGCAGCCGATCCGCATACGGCCCGTAGCGATTGGCACCGAAGCGCAGGTCGAGCGGATCGGATATCCCCAGTCTGGAGATCGCACGGTGGAGGAACCAGGCGAGCTTCTGCACCTCAAGGTTAGTGCATTCCAATCCGAGGACCGCGTACCGACGGATCAGCTCCGCAATGAGCGCACGGGCGGGCGTTAGCGATTCCACCCCTTCGCGCTTCGGTGCGTTCTGGTAGGTCGACGTGGGCTCATAGACGATGAACTCGGCATCGGGGAGCTCCCCCGCGGCGGCTTCGATCTCCCGCCGAACCTGCGCCCACTCGAGGCCGCCATTGCCGCACCCGAGCGGTGGCAACGCCACCGACCGGACCTCAAGCTTGCGTACCACTCGAACCAGATCCCGAAGGCCTGCGCGCACCCACTCCAAGCGCGACGGCTGACGCCAGTGCTTCTTGGTCGGGAAGTTGATGATCCAGCGGGGGCCAAGTAGGGAGGAATTCGCTGTTACGAACACGCGCCCGACCTTGACCTTGCCGGCTTCGGCAGCCTCGGCATAAGCCTGGGCATTCTCTGGGAAGGCCTCGCGAAACATGAGCGCTATGCCCTTCCCCATTACACCGACTTCGTTGACGGTATTCACCAACGCCTCGGCGGGCGCGTCCAGCAGGTTGCCGGTGGTATAGCGGATCATCAGAAGTAACAGTCCCGTCGTTTGACCACGCGTGTCGGGCAGTTCCTGGCGTTCACCAGAACCTGGAGCTCGGCCTCCTGCTGCGGCCCGTAGCAGAGAATGCCAGGTAAAGCGGCCACGGGGAGGTGGTCCCGGATCAGCGCCTCGGCCTGGTACCTCTCGAACTTGCCGGGATCGTTGGGGTCCCGTTTGAAGTCTCTGTCCTGCAGGATCTTCCAATCCAGCCGGTCCAGACCACTCAGGTCGCCGACGAACTTCGCGGTTGCCAGATACGCATGCCGATCGGCGATCACGAATTGCACCCCCTGCTGCGCCAGCCGATGGAGAGAGGCAACGAGGATCACGATCTCCGGCATCGGCGTCTGCTTCATGCCGTTGTGCCCGGTCTTGATATTCAGCAGCATCGGCGAGTACGGCGTGAAGTAGAAAGGAATATAGTCGCTGAGCGTGCCCCCCGGCGGTATAGGAATTACCCGGTGATGTCGCTTCTGGATAAGGTCAGGGTTGCCGATATCACGATAGTTGGGATCGCAGACTTCGGAGCGACGGCAGTGGAGGCCGTTCGCTAGGACCCAAGGGACGTTGTCGATGTGGGTGATCCGGAAAATCAAGCCCTTCTCGGGCGACAGTTGGATCATTAGGCCCCAATCATGGCCCCCACCAGCCACTGTGGCAAGGCAGGTTGGGCTGGTGATCAGCGGCCTAGTCTTGAGCGCTACCCGCTGCCTCTGCCGCCAAGTGATGGCCGCAGTCCGACACGCCGGACGCCCACAGCACGGGCGGCGGTTCAAGGAACAGAAACGAGCGACGGTGAACCATTCTAGACACCCGGCGGCCTGACAAGCGCAGCGCTCCTCGTTGACGCGGGACAGCCCCATGACCGCCTCCGAGAGACAGACACCCAAGGCCCCCAGGCCTTCCCCGCCTAACATGAAGCTCAGCCGCTCACGGGCACCACCCTTGAATGTGGAATGGCGCAGATGCGCCCCCGCCAGTGCGTGCCGCTCGAATCTTGCTGCTCCTTGTCGCGAAATGGCGCCTCACGGACAGACATTGCTCGTGTCGGGAGGCGCTCTCGGGGCCCCTGCTCCACACCACTGGCGCACAGAGGTCCCTCAGCAGCACATACCTTGCTCTGCGCCGCACCGTTCCCAGCGCGCGATCCACCGCAAAACGACACCGCCGGCCGCAGCCACTCCCGCGGAAACTCCCGCAGCAGCCTGCCACGCC
>JBOHSD010000032.1:0-21918 GCA_050733075.1 Gemmatimonadales bacterium | reverse complement strand
CCTGCTGGTCGGGGAAGGTTGCCAGATCCGCCGTGAGCCCTGGCGGCAGCATCGAGCGTACCTCGCTCAGGGTGAGCGGGCTGGCGAGATACAGGAAGTAGCACATCTAGTCAGGAGTCAGGAGTCTGGGGTCGGGAGTCGGGAGTTGGGGCGTGCGCGACCCATCCAATGCGAAAGGTGCTGTCCGTGTCTCCTGACTCCCAGTTCCTGACTCCCGACTCCTGACTCCCGACTAAATCGGCAGATCATCCCTCACCAGCACCAGAATGGCCGCCTGCGGCACCACGAGGTATTTCTTCTCCTCGAAGGTGATCTCGACCGCCGCCTTGCGGAAGAAGATCGCGTGGTCGCCCACCCTGGCCTGCATCCCCCGGCTCCGATTCTCCCGGATGTCCACCTTCCAGGGCTCGTCGTCGAGGCTGCTCAGGTCGGCCACCGGGGTTCCCGGACCGACCGCGACGATGAGCCCGGTCTGCACCTGCTGGGCATCGACGGCAGTGGCGGGCAGGTACAAGCCCACCCGGGTGCGCTCGTCTCCGTCCTCGGGCGTTATCAGGACCCGATCGCCCACCACCATCAGCTGCTTCTTGGGAAACTCCATCACCGCTTTCCGTTACCTTTGGTGACCCTGCGGCGGCCCCCGTCCTTTCGAGCGGCCTCGGTCTGATGCACGGTGACCAGGCGTAGGATGCGGAGCCGGCGGGCTCCGGCCGGCAGCCGGAGGCTGACTTCTTCGCCGACCTTCTTGCCGCCGAGCGCCCGGCCCAGCGGAGACGCCAGTGAAATGTGTCCGGCATCGAGGTCCATCATCTCTGCCAGCACCACCATGTAGGTGTCGGTCTCGTTGGTGTCCAGGTCCAGCACGGTGATGCTCGAGCCGAGACCGACTCGATCGGCCGGTGCCTCGGTGTTGGCCAACTGCCCCAACTGGTTCAAGCGCTGGTGGAGTTGTCCCAGCCGGGCCTGCACGAACTGCTGGCGCTCGAGCGCCGCCTTGTATTCCGAGTTTTCCCGCAGGTCGCCGAGCTCGACGGCCTGGGCAATCGCTTGAGGCAGCAGAATGTTCAGCTCGTGGGTGAGCTGGTCGACCTCTCGGCCCAGCTTCTCCCGCATTTCACGAATCATGGCACTACCAGACGAAAAAAAGGACGGCCCGGAGAGTGACATCTCCAGGCTTCAGAGGAGAAACCCTGGCGAAAGATACCATTCAGCCCGCGCGGGCGGAATACCCGGCGCTTGTAAGGCCATGAACTCTAATCACTTAATAATGCTGCTCGTGAGCGTCGGACTGGCAGCATGTCAGCCTCGGCGGGACTCCCGCCCGGCCTCGGTAAACACCCCGGCCCTGGCGCCGGCCACTGACGCCGTGGCAGAGTCGCTTCTGGTGGATGTGCGGGTGGTGGACCCCACCATTCGAGTAGACGCCCGCTACGCCACAACGAACAACTTCACGGGAGCGCCCCTGCCCGGGTACGAGGCGCCCCGGGTACTGCTGCGCCGTGAAGTGGCTTCGGCGCTGGCCCGGGTTCAGGCGAGGCTCCGCAGCGCTGGCCTGGGTATCCGGGTGTTCGACGGCTACCGGCCGGTGCGTGCGACGCTGGCCATGGTGGAGTGGACCGAGCGCACCGGACGCGGGAGCCTGGTCGAGGAGGGGTACATCGCCCGGCGCAGCCGTCATAACCTGGGAGTAGCGGTAGACCTCACCCTGGTAGACCTGGGAAGCGGAGCCGAGCTGGACATGGGTACCGCGTTCGACACCTTCTCGGAGGCGGCGCACACCCGGAATGCGGCAGGGCGGATCTTGCAGCACCGTCAGATCCTGGTGCGGGCCATGGAAGCGGAAGGATTCACCAACTACGAGCAGGAATGGTGGCACTTCAGCTACCCGGTGCGGGGGGCACTGCCGTTCGATCTGATCATCCGGTAACTCGAGGTCCTGGCTGCGATGCCGAGTGAAACCCACACGCCAGAGCCCGCAAAACTCGGTAAGGGCGGAAGGAGCAATGAGTTCCTTGACACTCAGGAAGGCCAAGGGTAAAGTGCGGGCGGCGTGGTTTTCCCTCTTGTTCGAGTGGATTCTTATCCCACAGGATGAACGCGTAATGCTCTTCAGGACCGTTGCCCGGCGCTCGTTCCGGTTGGTCACCGCGCTCTCCCTGCTCATCCTGGTGCTCGCCGCTTGTGGCTCGGAGCAATATCCCCAGTCCACACTCCTTCCCAGGGGTGACTTCGCCAGGATCGCCGACGATCTCCTGGACACCACCGTTCGGTGGGCCCTCGTGGTCTTCGTGGTGGTCGAGGGAATCCTGGTCTACGCCATCTTCCGCTTCCGGGGCAGGCCCGACGATCCCGAGCCGCACCAGACCCATGGCAACACCACGGTGGAGATCATCTGGACGGTGGTTCCAGCCTTGATTCTGGCGGCCATCGCCGTGCCGACGGTCAGGGCCATCTTCCAGACCAACGCCACCCCGCCGAAGGACGCGCTGATCATCGAGGTGGTCGGGCATCAGTGGTGGTGGGAATTCCGCTACCCGGAATACAATGTGACCACGGCAAACGAGATGCACGTTCCGGTGGGGCGGACCGTATCGCTACGGATGGCCAGCGCCGACGTGATCCACAGCTTCTGGGTACCCCAGCTGGCGTCCAAGCGGGACGTCTTCGCCAACCGTGAGACCCGGATGTGGTTCAAGGCCGAGGTGGAGGGCGACTATCCGGGGCAGTGCGGCGAGTTCTGCGGGATCCAGCACGGCCGGATGGCCCACCGGATCAGGGCCCAGAAGCCGGAGGAGTTTCAGGCCTGGGTAGCTCACATGAAGTCGCTGGGGCCCAAGCGGGCGCCGGCGGCGGGCCAGAGCGCCGACTACGCCACCGGTGAGAAGCTCTTCCTCAGCAAGGGCTGCGTGGCCTGCCACTCACTCCAGGCGGCCGATGCGCCCAAGGGGATGGTGGGCCCAAACCTGGCCAACATCGGGGCCCGCTCCTATCTCGCAGCCGGTACCCTCAAGAACACCGATGAGAATCTCGCCCGGTGGATTCGGGAGCCCCAGGCGATAAAGAAAGGGGTCCTGATGCCCAATCTCGGGCTCACCGAAGACGAGGCGCGGGCCCTGGTAGCCTTTCTCCGGGCGCAGCGCTAATGACCACTACACAAGGTACGTATGGCAACCAGGGTTCTTGAGCACGAGGAGCATGCGGCGGCTGGGCACGGCGAGAAAACCGGGCTCTGGAGCTGGATCACGACCGTGGATCACAAGCGGATCGGGATCCTCTACGGCACTACGGCTTTCATCTTTTTCCTGATGGGGGGAATCGAGGCCCTGCTGCTTCGAATCCAGCTGGGCAGTCCGGAGAATACCTTCCTGTCGCCCGAGATGTACAACCAGTTGTTCACCATGCACGGCACGACCATGATCTTCCTGGCCATCATGCCGTTGTCGGCGATGTTCTTCAACTTCATGATCCCACTGCAAATAGGCGCCCGGGACGTGGCATTCCCCCGGCTGAACGCGTTCAGCTACTGGGTTTTTCTACTCGGCGGTCTGTTCCTCAATTCCAGCTGGCTCTTCGGGGCGGCGCCGGACTCGGGCTGGTTCGGCTACGCCAACCTGACGTCCAAGCAGTACTCGCCCGGGCTCAACGTCGACTTCTGGATGATCGGCCTCCAGATCCTGGGCATCGCGTCGCTCGCGGCGGCGGTCAACTTCTTCGTGACCATCGTCAACCTCCGCGCGCCGGGCATGAAGCTGATGCGCATGCCGATGTTCGTGTGGATGAGCTTCATCACTCAGGTGCTGCTGCTGTTGGCATTCCCCGTCATCACCGTGGCGTTGTTTCTGCTCATGTTCGACCGGTTCTTTGGTTCTTCCTTCTTCGTGCCGGCGGCTGGCGGCGACCCCCTGCTGTGGCAGCACCTCTTCTGGATCTTCGGCCACCCCGAGGTCTACATCCTCATTCTGCCGGCGTTCGGGATCGTCTCCGAGGTTCTCCCGGTGTTCTCCCGGAAACCGCTGTTCGGCTACGCCGCGATGGTGTTCTCCGGGGTGTTCATCGCATTCCTCGGGTTCGGGGTATGGGCCCACCACATGTTCGCCACCGGAATGGGGCCCATCGCCGATTCGTTCTTCGCCTTGTCCACCATGCTGATCGCCATCCCCACGGGGGTGAAGATCTTCAACTGGATCGGTACCATGTGGGGCGGCTCGTTGCAGTTCCGGACCCCCATGCTTTTCGCCATAGGCTTCATCGCCATGTTCATCATCGGAGGCCTCTCGGGGGTGATGCACTCCTCGCCACCGGCCGACCTGCAGCAGACCGATACCTACTTCGTGGTGGCGCACTTCCACTACGTGCTGTTCGGCGGAAGCATCTTCGGCCTGGCGGCCGGGGCGTACTACTGGTGGCCCAAGATGTTCGGGCGGGTACTGGACGAGCGGTTGGGGCAGCTGCACTTCTGGCTCATGATGATCGGCTTCAATCTGACCTTCTTCCCCATGCACTTCCTGGGACTCCACGGCATGCCTCGGCGGGTATATACCTACCCCGAGGGTCTCGGCTTCGAGCTCATGAACCAGATCGAGACGGCAGGCTCCTTTGTCTTGGGGCTCGCGTTCCTGGTCTTCCTCTGGAACATCTTTCGGACAGCGCGCAGGCCCCGCAATGCGCCGGCCGATCCGTGGAACGGAGCCACGCTGGAATGGTCCATCCCATCGCCGCCGCAGGAGTTCAACTTTGCGGAGATCCCGGTGGTGCACGGGCGGGATGCTCTCTGGGAGCTGAAGCGAGAGAAGCGCACCGGCGCCCAGCTTCCGGAGCCGGCCAGGGTGAGCGGGGAAGGGATTCATATGCCAAATCCGTCCTACTGGCCGGTGGTCACGGCGGTCGGAGTGCTGGCGGTCCTGGTCTCGCTGATGGCGCTCGACAAAACCGGCGTGCCCGGGGTCGTTGCCGGTGTCGCCATCCTGTTCCTCGGGGTGTACCGATGGGCCTATGAGCCGGCAGGGTAAGCGGGTAAGCGGGTAAGCTGGTAAGCGGTAAGCGGGGAAGTCGTAGGCGTTCGCCAAACAACATTCGTCCGGGAGCGGATTTGTCCGATCACGCGCACGCCATCCATCTCGAGACTTCGACCGGTCTGGACAGCCGGAAGCTGGCCATCTGGACCTTCATCGGGTCCGAATGCCTGTTCTTTGCCACCCTGATCTCGAATTACCTGGTCCACAAGGGGAAGAGTCTGGTCGGGCCGTTCCCGCACGAGCCCTGGACTTCTCCTACCGGCCAGCACTTCGAGCCGATTCTCGAGATCCCGCTCGTCACGCTCGGCACGGCACTCCTGCTGTTCAGCTCGCTCTTCGTGGTGCTCGCGTTGAGCGGGGCTCAGCGAGGCAACCGGAAGGCGTTGCTGGGCTGGCTGGCCGCTACGCTGGCCTGCGGCACGTTCTTCGTCGGGATGCAGGTGTACGAGTTCACCCACTTCGTCCACCGGGGGCTCGGGTTCACCACGAACCTGTTTGGCTCGAGCTTCTACACACTCACCGGATTTCACGGCACCCACGTCACCATCGGGGTGATCTGGCTGGCCACGGTTTTCGTCGACGCACTGCGCGGCAGGCTCCCGCCGCACAAGTCGCTCAACCTGGAGATGGCTGCGTTGTACTGGCACTTCGTCGACGTGGTCTGGATCGTGATCTTCCCAGTCGTCTACCTCATCAAGTGAGCACGGTATCATGGATCCCCACGTGACCACTACCTCGCACCAGGAGCACGCCCACCCTACGGCGGGTCTGTACGCCAAGGTGGGGCTTATCCTGTTCGTTCTCACCGCGCTCGAGGTAGGTCTCTACGAGATCACCTACGGGAGTCACGCCGGCCCATCCGCCGAAGCCATCAAGCCGTTCTTCGTGCCGCTCCTGCTGCTAATGTCGGCCGCCAAATTTGCGTTGGTGGCCATGTTCTACATGCATCTGAAGCAGGATCACAAGCTGTTCAGCGGAGTGTTCGTCTTTCCGCTCATCATAGCCACGATCATCATCGTCTCGTTGATCATTCTCATGGCTTACCACAACGCCTTCTCGCGGGCGGGCTGATGGGGCTATGGGGCCCACAGCCGATAGCCATGGATGAGCGGCTGCGACCTACCATGCCTTACGAGTGGAGCTGGTCGCTCCACCCCAGCGTCCTCCTAGGCACCGGGCTCCTCGGTGCCTTGTACTTTTACGGCATCGGGCCGATGCGCCGCCGGCTCGGCCTGGGGCCCCCGGCGTCACCCTGGCAGATCCTCTCGTTCTGTTCGGCGCTGGTGGTCCTGGTGGTGTCGCTCAACGGTCCGGTCCACGATCTGAGCGATTACTACCTCTTCTCGGTCCACATGCTGCAACACCTGGTGCTCACCCTGGTGTTTCCGCCGCTCCTGCTGGCCGGTATCCCCGGATGGTTGCTCCGCCCTCTGCTGGCCCGCCGTGGCGTGCTCCAGGTGGCCCGGTTTCTGACCCGCCCCTGGGTGGCGGCACCCCTGTTCAGCGTCTCCCTCGCGGTCTGGCACCTGGGCCCCTTCTACGACGTCATGATGCGCGATCACGAAGTCCATATCGCCACTCACCTGATGTTCATGGTGACGGCAACGCTGATGTGGTGGCCGGTCATGAGCCCGGCCGCGGAGCTTCCCCGGCTGCCTGCGGGACTCGGGATGCTGTATCTGTTCCTGGTCGGAATCCCGATGCAGGCGGTGGCCGCGCTGATCACGTTCGCCGACCAGGTGCTATACCCCTGGTATATCGCCGCACCGCGCATGTGGGGGCTTTCACCCCTTGACGATCAGAAGCTGGGCGGGCTGCTGATGTGGGTCCCGGGAAACCTGTACCTGTTCGGCGCGATCGGAGTGCTGTTTTTCAGGTGGGCCAGGGAGGATGGCTAGCAACCGCTCACAGGTGACGCAAAGCGGTCTTAGGCAGCATGAATGCGCCCGGCAGGCTGGCGACGAGTGACGTGGCCCACAGGGCCAGGGCCAGCGCGACGCTCTCGGCAGCCGGGACGCCCGAAAGATTGTAAAGCATGACCAGTCCGCTCTCGGCCAGGCCCCACCCCTCCAGCATTCCCGCCCCCCGCCGAACCAGCATGATCACCGCGGTGACCGCCAGGAAGGGGGCCACCTCGAGAGTGATGCCCAGGCCTCGGGCGAGCACGAAGAGGGCGGCGATCTGCAGCATGTGCTCGCAGATATTGATGAGCAGGTTGACGCCCAGGAGCCCCGGCCGGGTCCGATAGCTGCTGGCCGCGGCCGACAGTCGGTCGAGAAAGGAGTACAGGCGTTCGGGCAGATAGCGCCGGACCAGTCTCCCTACGGCCGCATGGAAGCGGCGGTTGAGCACGGCAACCGCGATCAGGCCGGCCATCACCGCAGCTCCGGCGACGATGAAGATCGGTGGGTACGAGGCGTCTACGGTGGCAGTAAGCAGGTAGAAGAGTCCGATGCACGCAAGCACGGTACTGGACACCGCTGCGACCACCCGCTCCAGGAGCATCGAGGCAACGACGAGGTAGCCGGGAACGCCGGCCCGGGTGCCGAGAATACCACGCAGGACTTCACCACCGAAGCTCGCGGGAAAGGCGAGGGTGATGAACTTCGACTGGAAGTAGATCCCCACCGCATCGTTGAGACCCAGATCCCCACCTGCGCCCCGAACGAGGTGCTGCCACTTCAGCCCCATCACGAGGCGATCGATGGAGAGGACGATGATTGCCAGCACCAGGGCAGCGGGAGAGATCCGGGTAATCGCATCGACGACTTCGCGCGGATCGAGAAAAACCGCAACTGCGAGGAACAGCGCAGTGAGGACCGCTATATGCAACCATTTACGGCGGTTGAACTCTCGAGGAGCTGTCTCGAGGGATTCGTGGGGCATCTCGACGGTGCTCCAAAGCTGGGATCATGCGCCAGGCCCTTGTCTCACCCGGGAGCTTGCTTGCGGTCTCCCGAAGGCGACCACGTTATAGTCCCTCCCGCCGTTGGCGGCGTGATGGAGGTCACCCTGAGGATTTTGAGAAGGGAATCAGGAAAGACGAGCGGCCAAAGCCAGGCATGACCAGCCGGCAAGGAGGGCAACTCCACCCAGCGGCGCTATGGCACCGGGCCAACGAGTCCCGGTCAAAGCCAGGAGATACAGGCTCCCGGAGAACAGCACGGTCCCCACCACGAACAGCCACCCCGCCCAGCGCGGAAGCGCCCCTGGCCAGCGGGTGACAGCCCAGGCCACGGCACACAGTCCCAGCGCATGATACATCTGATACCGCGCGGCGGTCTCGAATACTGCCAGATGCTCCGGGCTTAGCCGGGCCCGGAGCGCGTGGGCGCCGAACGCTCCTGCAGCCACCGAGCAGAGCGCGAACACCGCGCCTAGCCCAAAGAAGAGCCGGTCCATCAGCTCATTTGGTCGAGAGCCCGCGAGCTGCGAGCTCCTGGGGAGTTGCCCGCCGGTCGGCCCAGGCTGCGAGCGCACCGGCAGCGAGGATGAACCCGATGCCGCTTACCGCCACGGTCGTCATGTCCGGTGGCGGTGGTCCGTAGATGCTGGCCAGGTAGGCGGCTACCAGTACCAGAGCCACTACCAGAGTCCTGCCGGGTCGAAACGGGTGGCGGTGGGATCGACGCAGGGAGTAGAGCGCCAGCCCCGCGCCGAAGATGAGAAGCTCCGCGGCGATGGTGGCGGCGGCGTTGTTCCACAGGCCGAGGCCGAGCTTGGTGGAATCGCTGCCGGTGAGCGGCAGGTCGGGAACATGAACCAGGACGTCCAGGGGATAATGACTGAACACCGCCAGCCCCACGATGGCCGCCGCCTGCCAATGCCGGCTGGTGTCTCTGGTCGGCCAGGAGTAGTAGAGGCCGGCGGCGACCACCCCCCAGATGACGGCGGCGAGAAGGCTGTGTGAGATGGGGTAATCCAGGAACTCGAGCGGCGTGATGGCGGTATGTCCGGGGACGATCCTTGCACGCTCCCAACCCAGCAGGACGAAGATTCCCCAGAGCAGATCCAGCAACTGCACCGAGACGAACAGGGTGCCGAGCGAGAGCTTGGGTTCGGCGCGCTTCAGGGCGAAGGCGACGGCGTAGTGGCCTAGGAACATGGCAGGTAGGCTGGTAAGCGGGTAGGCTGGTAAGCGGGCAAGCCAGTGGATTGATGTGCTTGGTCGATCCGTCTGCCTGGTCTCATGAGCGCTCCTTTACGTCATGGATTGCCATAGACCTCCGCAGCCAAGTTGTTGATCCGCTGCCCCTGTGTCCAGACCATTGTCTTCACGAGCAAGTCGTTTATAACCCTTCCGCTTACCCGCTTACCCGCTTACCCGCTTACCCGCTTACCCGCTTACCCGCCGCCCCGCTCCCCCGCTCCCCAGCCAGGCACCTCCGTCCACGACCATGATCGCCCCGGTGATCCAGTCACCGGCCGGGCTCGCCAGATAGGTCACCATCTGTCCAATGTCTTCCGGGACACCCCAGCGGCCAAGCGGGATGGATTCGGTTGCGTATTTCTCCATCCCAAACAGGTCGGGTGCCTCCGCGCCTGGAGGAGTAAACGCCTTGCGCACCCCCTCGGTGGGAATCGGCCCCGGCGCCACGGCGTTGACGGTGATACGGTCTCGGGCCCACTCCAGCGCCAGGGTGCGGGTGAGCGCGTCTACTCCGGCCTTGGCGGCGGTCGCGTGAGCCATCAGGGGCCAGCCGCGATAGTGGAGCGTCATGGAGATCGAGACGATGCGGCCGCCACCCTGAGCCTTCATGAGCGGGTAGGCGGCCTGGCAGCAGTAGAACGTGCCGTAAAGGTCGGTTTCGACGACCGCGCGCCAGGCGTTGGGCGAGAGACCTGCGCTGGGCGCGTAGAAGTTGCCGGCGGCGTTGTTGACCAGAATATCGAGCCGGCCGTGCTCCCGCCCGACCTGATCCACCATGCGAGCGACTGAATCGGGCTCCCGCACGTTGGCCTGAACCGCGCTTACCCGGGCGCCGCCGGAACGGAGCTGCTCGGCGGCGGGCTCGAGATGAGTGGGGTTCCGGCTGGCGATGGCCACCTCGGCGCCGGCGGCCGCCAGGGAAGAAGCAATTCCGAGCCCGATGCCAGTGCCGCCTCCGGTGACGAGCGCCACCCGTCCGGCCAGCAGGTCCGGACGGAACACCCCGAGGAAGGGCGGGCTCAAGCTTTCGACCCCCGGACCCCGGCGCGCGAGGCGAACGCCTCGAGACGCATCCGGAACTCCAGCCCGTTCAAAGCCTGGAGTTGGGCCGCTCCTTCGCTGGACAGGGCCTGCTCCAGCGCACCCACCTCGGGTGCACGGGAGAGCCGCTTGATGGCACGAATGCTCGGTCCGGCTGACTCCAGGAGGGCATCTACCTTTCGCCGCACGCCGGCATCCAGCTCCGATTCATCGATCACCTCCTCTACCAGCCCTATGGCCAGCGCGCTAGCGGCATCCAGAGTCTCTCCCAGCATCATCAGGCGCATTGCCCGCCCCACTCCGACCAGACGCGGGAGAGTAAAGGTGGAGCCTCCATCGGGAACCAGAGCCATGCGCGCAAAGGCAGAGGTGAAGGTGGCACTGGACCCCGCCAGGCGCATGTCGCAGGCCAGGGCGAGATCGAGCCCGAAGCCGGCAGCGGCCCCCTGGATCACGGCGAGCACTGGAACGGGGCAGCGTACGATGGCGAGCACGGCTGACTGGAAGTCGGCCAGCCCATGCTGGAGCTCGGCGGAGGGAGGGATCTCGCCGAGCGATTGCAGCCATTGGAGATCCAGGCCGGCACAGAAGTGTCCTCCCGAGCCGGAGAGCAGGATGACCCTCGCCTGGCCGGTCTCCTCGATCTGCTCGATCTCCTGTGCCAGGGCCCGGGCTATCCCGGGTGTGATCGCGTTCCGCCGCGCCGGCAGGTTGAGCGTGAGCCGATGAACCGACCCATCAGCCTGGGAGACCAGCTCGGACATGGTGTCTCGCTCCATCCGGGATACATATCGAGGGACTCTTACCGGCCGGCAAAATCCGAATAGTATTATACGACGAAGCCCGAGATGATATGCCAGCGGCTCCCCCGGCCGTTTCTCCAGCATCGGCTTCCATCCTATCAGTGACATTCCCCAGCGCCAAGGCACCTCACCCGGTCGTCTCGCCCGGCGTGCGACGCGCGCTGGTGGTGGACGACGAGCGGACCATTCGTACGGCGGTGGCCCGGTACCTCAGGCGGCGGGGTTGGGTGGCGGACGAGGCGGAAGATGGCAGAGCCGCGCTGGGCGCGTTGCAGCGCTCCTCAGACGGCGAATATCAGGTGGTGATCTCCGATCTGCGAATGCCGCACGTATCAGGAGAGCAACTGCACGATTGGCTGGCCGAGCATCGGCCCGATATTTTTTCCCGCCTCATCCTCATCACCGGAGATGTCGCCTCACCGGCATTCAGGCAGCTCCTTACCCGGACGCCCCGGCCGGTTATCGAAAAGCCCTTCGAGCTGGCGGCGCTGGCTCAACTGATAGAAGTGGTTGCCCAGGGCGGGTAAGTCTTACTGCAGGGACTCCACCGCCATGCCCATGGCGTGGTAGCCGTTGTCCACATATACCACGCTGCCGGTGATGGCCCGGGCCAGGGGGCTGCACAGGAACGCGGCGGTGCTTCCCACATCTCCGGCTTCGATGGGGCGGGGCAGGGGAGAGTTGCTGGCGGTGTACCGGATCATGGTATCGATGAAGCCGATCGCGGTCGCGGCCCGCGACGCCCAGGGGCCGGCCGATATCGCGTTGACTCGGACTCCCCAGCGCCGCCCCGCCTCGAAAGCCAGTGTGCGGGTGTCGGCTTCCAGGGCCGCCTTGGCGGACGACATGCCTCCGCCGTATCCCGGGATTACCCGCTCGCCCGCCATGTAAGTCAACGAGAGAAACGAGCCTTCCGGGCCCATCAAGGGCGCCAGGTGCCGCACCAGTGAGACGTTGCTGTACGCGCTTACGCTGATCGCGGAGAGATAGCCCTGGCGGGATGTCTCGACCAGCGGTGATTTCACCTCCGGCGCATTGGCCAGGCTGTGCACCACCACGTCGAGACCGCGGTTGCCGAAGTCGGTTCGGATGCGTTCCGCCATTCCCTGAATGCTGAAGTCACCAACCTCCCGGTAGCGCTTGTTGTCCCGCACCTCGCCGGGGGCATCGGCCAGGGTATCGAAGGCCGCGTCGAGCGGGTAGACCCGCTCGAACTCCAGCTTGCGGCCACCGTTGAGCCGCAGCGACTCATCCATTTTGCCGCGCTCGAGCAGCTTGGTGAAGATCCCCAGGGCAGGGGGCCAGCTTCCCAGACAGATCGTTGCGCCCGCCTCCGCGAGTGCCTTGGCGATGGCGAAGCCGAAGCCGCCATCGTCGGAGACTCCGGCGACGAGGGCGCGTTTTCCGGTGAGATCGATCGGGAGCATGGGTTAAGGTACTACTCCTCTCGCAGCACCTCCAGCGGCGTTCGCCGGACCACGTCTCTGCTGTTGGCCAGTCCAACCATCACGGTTAGCGTCACGACCAGCAGAGTGAGCGTACCCATAGAGACCAAGGGGACGGTAAAGGGGCCTTCGAACACGAAGCGGGCGATCGCCCACCCTGCTGCCGCTGCCAGCATCACGGCCACCGCGGACGCGAGCAGCCCAAGGGCGACGTACTCGGCAAACACCACCCGGTAGACCTGGCCCCGGGTAGCGCCCAGCGTGCGGAGGAGTGCTCCCTCGCGCACCCGCTGAAACCGGCTGGTGGCGAGCGCGCCCACCAGAACGAGCGCTCCAACCGCCAGGCTGAAAAGCGCCATGAAGCGAATAGCGAGCACGACCCGCTCCACCAGGTTCTCCAGCGCCTCCTGAAGCAGCGACAGGTCCAGGGTGGACACGTTGGCGAATCGCTCGGCCAGACGGCGCTGAAAGCGTCCCCGGCCCGCCGGGTCGGGAACCCTGGTAAGGGTCACAAACGTCTGAGGCGCGCTCTCCAGCGTCCCCGGTGCGAAGACCACGAAGAAGTTGGGCTCGAAGCGGGCCCAGTCTACTTCCCGTAAACTGGTGACCCGCGAAATCACCGGCACCCCCTGCACGTCCCACACGATCTCATCGCCCACTCCGACTCCCAGCTCCTTGGCCAGGTCCTGTTCCACCGAGATCGGTGCCGGTGATTGCCCGGTAGACGACCATTCACCGTCCACAACTCGCTCGGACGCAACCGCCGAGTCGCGGTAAGTGGAGCGGTACTCCCGCCGGTACGCCCAGGAGCCCGGTGGGCCGTCCCCCCCCTGGTCCGACGTCCCCGCGAGCAGCTCGGAGACCGGGGTTCCCTTCACCGAACGAATCCGCATGGGGACGATCGGCGTTGCACCGCTCGCGGGCAGCCGGGCATCGCTGATCTCCTGCTCTACCGCGACCAGCTGGTCAGGCTGAATGTCGAAGAGAACGAGATTGGGCCGCGCCGGGCCGCCCGCCAGGCTGAGCTGGCGCAGCAGATTGTGTTGCACCAGGTACAGCGTGCCGAGCAGAAAAGCCCCGAACCCGATGGCGAGCACCAGGGTCACGGTCTGATTGGCTGGGCGGTGCAGGTTTGCCAGCCCCTGTCGCCAGACGTAAGGCCACTCCGATGGGAGCCATTGCCGCAGAATCCGGATGAGCAGCCAGGCTGCGCTCCATAGAGCCAGCAAGGCGAGCCCTACGGCAGCAGCGAAGATCGCACCCTGTCGCCAGCTCTCCACCTGCCGGGCGGCCAGGGCCACCGTGGTTGCGGCCAGCGCCGCCGCGGCCAGCAGCCACCACCGGTCGCGCGGCAGACGGCCGGACTCGTACGGGCGGCGCAAGGCTGCAAGAGGTGAGATCCGGCGTATCCCCAGCAGCGGCAGCAGGGCGAAGACCAACGCTACCCAGAGCCCCATGCCGATACCCAGCAGTACCGCGTTCCACGAGATGGCGGGTGGGACCTCCACCGGAACGACGCCGGCGAAGAGGCCGGGCAGGAGTCGCTGCAGCCCTATGCCCAGAGCCGCACCTGCCACGCTCCCCACCAATCCCATGGCCCCTGCTTCCAGCAGGTAGATCGTGAAGACGGTGCCCGCGGATGTCCCCAGACAGCGCAGCACCGCCACCGTCGGGAACCGCTGCCGGACGAACACCACGGTGGCGCTCGCCACCCCGATGCCGCCGAGGAGCAGGGCGATGAGGGCCACGAGACCGAGATAACCGGTCAAGCGCGACAGGACCTCGTTCAGATTGCGCTGATCGTCGGCGACGGTTCGAAGCCGAACCCGCTCCGGCCGTAGCGACTGCTGATAGCGGTCGGCGAGCGACTGGGCGGAAATGGTAGCAGGAAGCTCCAGGAAGGCCTCGTATTCGACTCGGGCCCCGAAGCCGATGAGTCCGGTCTCCGCGAGGTAGCGCGCCGGGATGTAGATCCGGGGACCGAGCGCGAAACGGATCCCCGCGTCGCTGGGCGCGCTCTGGACGGTGCCGGTGATCGTAAAGCGTGCTTCACCCAGCGCGATGGTGTCGCCCAACCGTGCGCCCAATGCGGTGAGGAGTGATGGGTCAACCACGACATGGCGACCCTGGTCGAGTCCGGCCCAGGCTCCCCCCGGTTCGGTAGTGATCGCACCATAAAAGGGATAGCCCCCTTCGATCGCTGCCACCTGCACCAGGCGGGCGCCGGAGGTGCGCGGTACGTACGCCATGCCGGCAAAGCTGGTGACCCGGGCCAGGCGGCCTCTCCGAGAGAGGGTGTCGAGCAGGGCCTCGACTCTGGGAGAAAACGGCTGGCGGCTCACCAGCGACAGGTCGGCGCCGAGCAGGGCTCTGGCCTGGCGGCGAACGGAATCCCGCAGATTGTCGGTGAAGGAGTTGATGGCCACGAGCGCGGCCACCCCAACGGCGATGGTAGCGGTGAGCAGAAACAGCCGGCGTGGCGCGGCCCTGAGCTCCCGGCCCGCCATGCGGAAGACGAAGCCCGGTCCGGTCACGCGGCGGAGTCGGCCACCACTCGTCCGTCCGCCAGCCGGATGGTCCGGCTGGCCCGCGTGGCGAGCTCGAGATCGTGGGTTACCAGTACCAGCGTCGTGCCCAGATCGCGGTTCAGCTCCACCATCAGGTCGATGATGGTGGCCCCGGTACTCGCGTCCAGGTTACCGGTCGGCTCGTCGGCAAACAGAACTTTGGGACGGATGCTGAAGCCACGGGCCAGCGCTACCCGCTGCTGCTCGCCGCCGGATAGCTGGGAGGGATAGTGGTGCTCCCGCCCCGACAACCCCACGCGGCCGAGCAGCTCCCTGGCCTGCAGAGCCGAACCGCCATCGCCGCGGAGCTCCAGGGGCACCTGGACGTTCTCCTGGGCGGTCAGAGTCGGGATCAACTGGAAGGACTGAAAGACGAACCCGACCTTCGCGCTCCGTACTCTGGCGCGCTGATCTTCATCGAGCGCTCCGAGCTCCTGCCCGTCGAGATGAACCGAGCCCGTGGTGGGCCGGTCGAGCCCGGCCAGGAGACCCAGCAGCGTGGTCTTTCCGCTTCCCGAGGGCCCCAGAATGGCAAGGAACCCACCCGGCTCGAGACTGAAGGTGATATCGTTCAGCACCGTGAGGTCCCGGCCACCAGAGCGGTAGGTCCGGCTGAGTGATTGACAGCGCAACATGGCGGTGTGCATTTCAGATGATGTCAAGGTACGTAGCCGTTTTCGCCCTGCTCGCGGCGCTCACCGGTTGTGAGGAGGCGAGGAACCAGCCCGAGGGCGGGTCCGCCTCTTCGGCTCCTGGAGCGGAGCGCCAATCCGTGGTATTCCTCGGCACCAGCCTGACGGCCGGTCTCGGGCTCGAGCCGGAACAGGCCTACCCCGCTTTGATCCAGCACAAGATCGACTCGGCGGGACTGGCGTACCGTGTGATCAATGCCGGGGTCAGCGGTGAGAGCTCCGCGGGAGCGCGGAGACGAGTAGACTGGCTCCTCCGCTCGCCCGTGGCCGTGCTCGTGGTCGAGACCGGTGCGAATGACGGGCTCAGAGGGCTGTCCCCCGATTCGCTGCGCGCCAATATCCAGGCTGTCCTCGATCGGGCCCGGGCGCTCAGGCCGCCTCCCGAGCTGGTTCTCGTCGGCATGCGGGTTCCCCCAAACCTGGGTCGCACTTACAGCCGGCGATTCGAGGCAATCTACCCTGAACTGGCTCGGGAGAACGATGCGGCGCTGGTGCCGTTCCTACTCGACGGAGTGGGAGGGATGCCCCAGTTGAACCAGGCCGATGGAATGCATCCGACGGCGGAAGGTCACCGGCTCATGGCTGAGACGGTGTGGCGGGTGCTGGAGCCGGTGTTGAGATCCACGCGCCGAGCTCCTCGACCCCGCGCTCCCAGTGATGGGTGAAGCGCTCCCGGGCGGTGTCCAGGTCCTCGCGCCTCAGTGCCTCGACTATCCTGGCGTGATGCTGGGTTGACAGTGTCACTCGTCCGGCATCGCGAAGATAGGCTCGCATGTATCGGCGGGGAATCTGCCAGAGCTCGGAGATCATGCTCAGGAGGCGAAGGTTGGGGCAGCCCTCGAGCAGGGTCCGGTGCCACTCTTCATCCAGGGCAATACACCGATCGGCGTTGCCTCTGGTAGTGGCCAGCTCGCGGTCGATCTCGCTTAGACGAGCCAATCGGTCCGGAGGTACCCCGCCCGACAGCTCCAGTGCCAGGCATTCGAGGGAGGCCAGGATGGCTCCGGTTTCCCGCATCTCGGTTGCTTCCAGTGGCCGCACGCTGAAGCCCCGGCCCATATCGGCGTACAGGACCCCTTCACGGGCGAGTCGGAGCAGGGCCTCGCGGACGGGAGTGCGGCTGACCCCCAGTTGGGCCGCAACCTGGACGTCACGAACCCGGGCACCCGGGGTGAGCTCGCCGCGATGGATTCGACCGAGTAGCTGGCGGTAGACCTCGTCGCGGAGCGGGATCCGTGAGATGATGGGGCTAACCCTGCGGCTGACGATGTATTTTGTATACAGTATTCATGATGCCACGTCAAGAGTTGGTTAGCGAGGCTCGGAACCAGACCCCAGAGTGACCGGAACGGTCAGCGCCCCAAAGCTGTCCTCCGGGCTCCGGGCATAGCGAAGATCCACCATGTGGACCAGGTATCTGCCAGGAGCGACCTGCTCGATCTCGAAGGTAGGGAATCGCGCCCAGCCTAGGAACTGCCGGGCCGGCTGGGTGTTCGCAGCCACCAGGAAGGCAGGGTGGGACGGCCGGCCCCGGGGAAAGGCCGACAACTCCTCCCGGTTGACGTGTGGCCGGCGGGTCCAGCGAAATATCCCCACCCGGTACTCTCCGTCCTGCTCCACCACAAAGCGCCGAACCGTCGGGTCGAGCGGAACCGGCCCGGTCATCGCGGTGTGCACCGGCTTAGCCGACAGGGCGGACACGTCGCGCGCCACGATGGCTCGCGCACTCCGTCCTGAAATGGCCATTGCGCTGGCATACAGCGCAACCCCTGCAACCGCCACGCGAGCCGGAGCGGTGGGCTGGGGCCGGCCCCAGGTCTGCCGCCGCCGGCTGTAGTACACCCCCAAGACCAGAGCGAGCCACACCCACGGATCGATGATGAAGAGCGTGTCGCCGTAGAACCACTTTCTCGAGAACGGCATGAGCCAGCGCACGCCGTAGGTGTTGAGCGTGTCGAGAATGGGGTGCGACAGGATGGCGGTGAAGGAGAGAATGAGCAGCTGCCCCGGAAGCAGGGGGCGGGTGGCCGGATTACGCAGACGGCGGCTTAACCTGTGCCCCGAGACCAGCACGCCCGTGAGCACAAAGGGCAGCACGGCCATGGCGAGGACCCCGTGAGTCCAACCCCTTCGCCACTCGAGATCGGCGTGAGGACCGGCTAAATGGGCCAGGACGTCGAGGTCGGGGAGATTCGCCCCGACGATCAGCGCCGTGGCGCCGAGCGCCGACCGACTGCCCAGGCCACTCCGAGCCAGAGCGGCGCCGGCGAGGGTGTGGCAAATCGGATCTATTCGAGCCTCGCGTCCATCTCGAGCTCAACGTTGCCCTGGAGTGCGCCCGATACCGGACACCCCTTCTTGGCTCCCTCCGCGGCCTTGACGAAGCCGGCCTGATCCACCCCGGGTACTTGACCCCGTACTTCGAGCCGCATCCTGGTGATCTTGAAACCGTCTCCGACTTTTTCGATGGTACACGACCCCTTGGTACTGATGCGCGTGGCCGGCGTACCACCTTTCTCCAGTCCGCCGGCCAGCGCCATGCTGAAGCAGGCGGCGTGGGCTGCCGCGATCAACTCCTCGGGGTTGGTCCCCCGAGCGCCCTCGAACCGGGTAGGAAAAGAGTACTCGCCCTCGAACGCACCCGATGATGCCTTGAAACGTCCCTGCCCGCCCCTCAGCCCTCCCTCCCACACCGCGGTTGCATTGCTTGTCGGCATGCCGATATCTCCGGGATACTAGGGTATGGGTGATCCGGCCAGCATTTTCTCACCCTCGATGACCTCATGATAGATCTGATTTTTACCGTTACGCTTGGTGAGGTACATGCGCTCATCGGCCATGCGAATGAGATCATCCACACTCGGC
Source organism: Gemmatimonadales bacterium (assembly GCA_050733075.1). Classification (GTDB taxonomy): domain Bacteria; phylum Gemmatimonadota; class Gemmatimonadetes; order Gemmatimonadales; family GWC2-71-9; genus CAVVWJ01. The sequence goes on along the minus strand of JBOHSD010000032.1, from coordinate 3,340 downwards.
GGAAGCTCCCTGCAGGTTATGGCCCCGATGCTGGCGCTGACGGGCGAGCCGCTTGCCATCGTACTCTCCGCGATGGCCCGGTGGAGCTTATGGAGGACTTGCTTGGCCATCTCGGCGCTGGTCTCGGGGAGAAGGATGCCGAACTCGTCGCCCCCCAGCCGGGCGACCACGTCCACCGCCCGAAGCGAGCCCACGATCGCTTGCGCCGCGGCTCGCAGCACGGCGTCGCCGGCGCTGTGGCCCAGCGTATCGTTGACCTGCTTGAAATTGTCGAGGTCGATGTAGCCTATGGTAATCGGCCGACCGAAACGTCGTGAGCGATGCAGCTCGGCATGCGCCAGCTCGTTGAAGGACCGTGCGTTCTGCACCCCGGTCAAGTCATCCGTTCGGGCCAGCTCCCGCTCGTGATTCCACGACGAGCGGAGCGCCGCGAGCAGGTAACTCACCACCATAAACGACGAGAAGCGGACCCCCAGATTCCAATAGGGGCTCCAGGCAAGCTCGTAAGCGCGGCCGGTGAGTACGTCGGTGAGCTGCCAGCCCAGCGCGCAGGCGCCGGCCATCACCGCACCGGGAGCCGCGCCTGCCACCCATGCGGCCATGACTACCGGAGCCAGATAAAAGATATGAAACGAGAGGTCCCGTCCGGTGTAGTAGTCGACGGTCGTAATGCCGAGCATCAGAAATGTGCTCAGGCCCAGCACCAAGCCGCGAGGCAGCCGATCGAGGTGGTGAAGAAGGTGCATGGTCGGATAATAATCCGTGCACGGCGGTACGGGAGATCGGACGCGGCGGAGGATACTGCACTCTGCGGGGACTCAGCTCACCGGCTTGCCGTCGGTATCGATGAGCCTGATCTCGCCGAGCTTGAGCTCGCGCAAGCCGGGCTCGATCTTGGCGCGGTCGCCCACCACCACCCAAACCAGGTGGTCGGGCTGAACCACCTCGGCGGCCGCTTCGGTGACGCTGCGCGCGGTCTGAGCCCGCACCTTCTGGGCGAAGGTATCGTAGTAACGATCGTCCAGCCCGAAGGTCACGATGTTGCCGATGGCGCTCGCCAGAGCCGCCATGGTCTCCCATGAGCCTGGTAATGTCAGCGTCAGCGAGGCCTGCGCCCGGGAGAGCTCGTCCTGCTGGACCGGCCTGTCCTGGAGAATGCCGCGCAGCTCCTGGTCCAGCTCCACTACGGCTTCCCTGGTCTTGTCGGTCTGAACCGGCGCATACGCCAGGAAGGGACGCTGCCCCCGCGCATCGCGGAAGAAGGTGAAGGCGCCGTAGGACCAGTGCTTGTCTTCCCGGAGATTCATGTTGATCCGGGAGCTGAAGTCACTGCCGAGCACGCCGTTCATGGTCTGGATGCTTACCTCCCTGGGATTGGACTTGGGAGGTGCGAGGTTGCCGGCGATGATGAGAGACTGCAACGATCCCGGCCGGTCGATCAGGTACACCACCGGTCGAGGCTGCTGGTCCACGGTGGTGATGTTCTTGGCGGGTACGTCGCCGGCTTTCCAGCCGGCGAATAGGCGCTCGAGCCTGGGCCTGATCTCTGCCATGGTGGTGGCTCCCACCACGACGAGGGTAGCGTGGTTGGGCTTGAACCAGGCCTGGTGGAAGCGGACCAGGGCTTCTCGTTTGATGCTGCTCGTGGATTCCTCGGTACCGGACCCGGTCCAGGGATTGGCATATGCATGGCCGGAGCCATAGAGCAGCCCCGGCACTACCCGGAGGGCCAGACCCACCGGCTCGGCCTTTTCCTGCTGAATCTGGGCCAGCCGCTGCTTCTTCAGCCGTTCGAAATCGCTGCGGGGAAACGAAGGCTTGAGAACAACGTCGCCGTAGATGCTCAAAGAGGCGTCCAGGTTTTCCTTGAGCGTTTCCAACGAAACGCTGGACACATCTAGCGTAGAGCCGGTAGTGAGATTGGCACCCAGCTGAGCCAACTCCTCGCTGATCTGGAGCGCGGTGCGGCTGATGGTGCCCTCGTCCAGCATCGCCATCGTGAGGCTGGCGGTGCCGGGCGTGCCTCCCTGGTCCGCGGCGAACCCGGCGTCGAGGAGGAGATCGAAGCGCACCTGGGGAATGGCTGGTCGTTGCGCCAGAACGATCTGGAGACCGTTGGACAAGGTGGCCCGCTCGAGCTGGGGGAACCTGGTGTCGGGAGGGGGACCCGGATCCGGCAGCCGTGACCGGTCGGCGCCCTCGCGCGCCGCCTGATACTCGGGATAGGGGTGCACTTCCAAGTTGTACCCGCCGTCACCCAGCCAGCGCTTGGCCGAGTCCAGAAGCTGGGCCCGGGTTGCCCGCGCCACTCGGTCGAGCCGCACCTGGTAGAAATCTGGCCGGCCGGCAAAGACCTGGCCCAGAGCGAGAACGTCCGACTTGCCCCCGAAGCCGCCGATCCGCTCGATGCCTCTAATGAACTCGGCCCGGTACTGGGTCTTGACCCGGCGCAGCTCGCCGGCGCTCGGACCCGTTGCGAGCAGCCGGGCCAGTTCCTGGTCCACCGCCTGCTCGACCCGGGCGAGCTCGACGCCGGGGCGGGCACTCGCCTGGACCACGAACAGGCTGCCGATCTCGCGCAGATCTACGTAGGCGGAGACCTCGGTCGCGATCTGGTCGTCGTAGACCAGCCGCTGGTAGAGCCGGGAGGTCTTGCCCTTGCTGAGCACATCGCCGATCAGGGTGAGATAGTCGGCGTCGGCGGTTCCCCAGGGTGCGACGTTCCAGACCTTGTAGATTCGGGCCTGGGGCACCCGGTCCTGCATGATGCCCCGCTGGCTGCCGGTGCGCTTAGCAACCCAGGCCCGTTGTCGCGCTACCGGAGGTCCGGCAGGGATGTCGCCGAAGTACTTCTCCACCTTTTGCCGGGCTGTTGCCGCGTCGATGTCTCCTGCCACCACGATCACCGCGTTGGCCGCGCCGTAATAGGTGCCGAACCACTGTTTGACGTCCTCGAGCTCGGCCCCATCGAGGTCCTCCATCGAGCCGATGACAGTCCAGGAGTAGGGGTGGTTGGCGGGGTACAGCTTGGGCGTGAGAAAGTCCCATACCTTCCCGTAGGGCCGGTTCTCGCCCTGTCGCTTCTCGTTCTGCACCACTCCTCGCTGCTCGTCCAGCTTGGCCTGGCTGATGGCACCGCTGAGATGACCCATCCGGTCCGACTCCATCCAGAGCGCCAGGTCCAGGGCGTTCACCGGAACGTTCTGGAAATAGTTGGTGCGATCTTCGTTGGTGGTGCCGTTCATGTCGGTGGCGCCGGCCTGCTCGAGCGGACCGAAGAAGTCCCTGTCGTAGTTCTCGCTCCCGTTGTACATGAGGTGCTCGAACAGGTGGGCGAAGC
>JBOHSD010000031.1:0-22022 GCA_050733075.1 Gemmatimonadales bacterium | reverse complement strand
GGGTGGAGATGGTGATGCCGGGCGACAACGTGCAGATGACCATCGAGCTGATCACCCCGATCGCCATGGACGAGGGGCTGCGCTTCGCCATCCGCGAGGGGGGCCGCACGGTGGGCGCCGGAGTGGTAACCAAGATCTTGAAGTAGCTATTAGCTATTAGCTATTAGCTCATAGCTAATAGCTCATAGCTCATAGCTAACAGCTACGAGCGAAGCGAGTAAACCATGGCGCAGAGAATCCGAATCCGTCTGAAGGCCTTCGACCACGTGGTGCTCGACCAGGCCGCGGCCGACATCGTGCGAACCGCAGAGAAGACCGGGGCGCAGGTCTCGGGCCCCATCCCGCTGCCGGTGAAGACCGAGCGCTGGACTGTGCTCCGGAGCCCGCATGTGGACAAGAAGAGCCGGGAGCAGTTCGAGCTCCGCACCCATAAGCGGCTGATGGATATCAACGACTCTCGTCCGCAGACGATGGACGCGCTGACGAAGCTGGATCTGCCCGCCGGCGTGGACGTCGAGATCAAGGTCGAATAGCGATGGCTATGGGACTCATCGGGCGTAAGCTCGGCATGACCCGGGTCTACGGGGAAGACGGTTCAGCGGTGCCGGTGACGGTGATCGAGGCCGGCCCCTGCCGGGTAGTACAGGTGCGCGAGGGCGGCGTCCAACTCGGATTCGGGGCCCGGCGCGCCCAGCGTACCACCAAGGCCGAGCTGGGGCACGCCAAGAAAGCCGGGCTGGAGGCGGCGCCGCAGGTGCTGAGGGTCTTCACGCTGAACGGCGAGGCTCCAGCGGCCGGTGCAGAACTGAAGGTGGACATCTTCGCTCCCGGCGAGCTGGTAAAGGTGACCGGTACCACCAAGGGACGCGGGTTTCAGGGTGTGGTGCACCGCCACGGCTTCGCGGGCGGCCCAGCCACCCACGGTAACACCCGGCACCGGAAGCCCGGCTCCATCAGCCCGGGCACCGATCCCTCGCGGGTCATCAAGGGGAAGCGGATGCCGGGCCATATGGGCGCCGCCCGCCACACCGAGCTCGGGCTCCGCGTAGTGAAGGTAGACCCCGAGCGAAACCTCCTGTTCATCCGGGGGGCCATCCCCGGCTCGAGGAACGGCATCGTCACGGTAGCGAAACAGGGAGGGCCGAGCCGTCATGATTGAAGCCCCCCACTACAGCCCGGCCGGGGCCAAGCGGGGAGCCAATTTCCCGCTGCCGGCGGAGTACTTCGACGGCACGGTCAATGAGCCGGTGCTGCACCAGGCGGTCAAGGTGTACCTGAACAACCAGCGCCAAGGTACTGCCCAGACCAAGACTCGTAGCTTCGTCTCAGGCGGCAACCAGAAGCCCTGGAAGCAGAAGGGCACCGGCCGGGCGCGGCAGGGCTCGATCCGCGCTCCGCACTGGCGGGGTGGCGGCACCGTGTTCGGGCCGCAGCCCCGGGATTACAGCACTGAGATCCCGCGCAAGGTGCGGCGGCTCGCTCGACAGAGCGCGCTCAACGCCCGGGCCCGCGAAGGCGCCCTGCACGTGGTCGAGCGGCTGGCTTTCCCGACGCCCAAGACCGCGCAACTGGCCGAGCTGCTTGGAAGCCTGGGGCTGGACGGGCGGAAGGCGCTGGTGCTCACCGCCGGGCACAACGCCAATGCGTATCTCAGCGGCCGAAACCTGCCGGCCGTAGAAGTCATGCCGTACCCCGAAGCCTCCGCCTACGACATTCTCTGGTCGGACGCGGTGATCGTCGAGGAAGGCGCGCTCACGGGGGTAATGCCGGAGCCCCTGCCGGAGGATAGTGAGGCGGAAAGGGCGGAAGAGACGGAAGGGGCTGAAAAGAGGGGAAGGGCGGGAAAGAAGGGAAAGACCGCAGCCAAGAAGACAGCGAAGGCCAAGCCTGCTGCCAAGGCGAAGGCTGCGAAGCATGCCCCGAGCAAGAGCGAGGGGAAGACGACGGCTAAGCCTGCCCCGAGCAAAGGCAAAGGGAAGGCGGCTGCAAAGTCGGCTAGAAAGAAGGCAGCACCGAAAAAGAAGGGGTCGAAGTAATGCCGACGCTGCATCAGGTGGTGGTCCGGCCGGTGGTGACCGAGAAGAGCTCGGCGGCCTACCAGACGCGGAAGGAGTATGCCTTCGAGGTGCACCCGGAAGCGAACAAGTACCAGATCCGGGACGCGCTTCAGAAACTGTTCGGGGTCACGGTGACGGACGTGCGCACCATGCAGATGCGCCGGCACGAGGTCACCCGCGGTCGCACCCGGGGCACCACGCCCCGCTGGAAGAAGGCGATCGTCACGCTCAAGGAAGGCGATTCGATCGCCGTGTTCGAGGGTTGAGATGAGCATCAAGCAATTCCGGCCGATGACGGCGGGCACCCGCTTCCGATCGGTTTCCGGGTTCGATGAGGTCACCCGGTCCACCCCGGAGAAGTCGCTGCTGGAGCCGAAGAAGCGTACCGGCGGCCGCAACAACCAGGGACACCTGACCTCGCGCCACCGTGGCGGCGGCCACAAGCGGCAGTACCGGAAGATCGACTTCAAGCGAAGCAAGTTCGGGGTTCCGGGACGGGTCTCGGAGATCGAGTACGATCCCAACCGCAGCGCCCGGATCGCCCTGATCGTCTACGCCGACGGCGAGAAGCGCTACATCCTCCACCCCAAGGGGCTGCTCCAGGGCGACAGCGTCATCTCGGGTCCCGGCTCGGACAGCCGGACCGGGAACGCGCTCCCGCTGGGTGAGATTCCCCTGGGCACCACGGTGCACAACGTCGAGCTCAAGATCGGCAAGGGTGGCCAACTGGCCCGTACCGCCGGCTCGAGCGCCCAGGTGGTGGCGAAGGAGGGCGAGTACGTGACACTCCGGCTCCGGTCCTCGGAGATGCGGCTGGTGCACGGGCGCTGCCTGGCCACGGTGGGCGAGGTGGGCAATGCGGAACACGAGCTGCTATCGGTCGGCAAGGCGGGCAAGAGCCGGTGGCTGGGCAAGCGGCCGAAGGTGCGCGGCGTGGCCATGAACCCGGTGGATCACCCGCTGGGCGGTGGTGAAGGGAAGAGCTCGGGCGGCCGTCCACCGACGTCGCCCTGGGGCAAGCGCGAGGGCCACAAGACCCGGCATCGCAAGAAGAGCTCGACCAAGCTGATCGTCCGCGGGCGTAAGCGCGGCAAGGCGACGACGTAGAGGGAGCTATTAGCTATTAGCTATTAGCTAAGAGGCTCCTGGTTCCAACTAGCTACCAGCTACCAGCTATTAGCTAATAGCTAATAGCTAATAGCTAATAGCTAATAGCTAATAGCTAATAGCTCTCACGGAGTGAGCATGGCACGAAGCGTAAAGAAGGGCCCCTTCGTTCAAGAGTCGCTGATGACCAGGGTTCAGGTCCTCAACAGCAAGAACGAGAAGCGGGTGGTGAAGACCTGGAGTCGGGCCAGCACGATCCTGCCCGAGTTCGTGGGCCACACCTTCGCGGTGCACAACGGGAACAAGTTCGTCCCGGTGTACGTCACCGAGAATATGGTGGGGCACAAACTAGGCGAGTTCGCGCCCACGCGGCTTTTCCGCGGCCACAGCGGCAAGATCGTGGCTGACAAGAAGGCCAAGCCGGAGTAACCATGAGCGGCCATGCGATTCAGCGGCTGGTGCGCCAGTCGCCCCGGAAGATGCGGCTCGTCATCGATCTGATCCGCGGCAAGGATGTGAACGAGGCGTACGCGATCCTGAAGTTCAACAAGAAGCTCGCCGCCAGGCAGATCGCCAAGACGCTCAAGTCGGCGGTGGCCAACGCCGAGCAGAAGGCGCTGAAGGACAACGCCAGCTTCGACCCGGACGCGCTGTTCGTAAAGAAGGCGATCGTCAACGGCGGGCAGCCGCTGAAGCGGTTCACCGCGGCGGCCCAGGGACGCGCCACGCCGATCAAGAAACGCACCAGCCACGTGGAGATCCACGTGGAGACCAAGGAGAGCGCGTAATGGGCCAGAAGACGCATCCGGTCGGGCTCCGGCTCGGCATCGTCCGGCAGTCCTCATCCCGGTGGTTCGCCACCAAGGACATGCCGGCGCTGCTCAAGGAAGACGAGCTGATCCGTAAGTATCTCAAGACCCGGCTCGGCCACGCGGCAATCTCGGAGATCCACATCGAGCGGCGGCCCGGCAAGGTGACCATCACCGTCCACACCGGCAGGCCCGGCGTGGTGATCGGCAAGCGGGGCGCCGAGGTGGACAAGCTGCGCGACGAGCTGGCCCAGCTCACCGGCAAGGAAGCGGCGATCAATGTGGAGGAGATCAAGCGGCCCGAGCTGTCGGCCCAGCTGGTGGGCGACAACATCGCCCACCAGTTGACCCAGCGTATCTCTTTCCGCCGGGCCATGAAGCGGGCGGTGCAGAGCGCCATGCGAATGGGGGCCCAGGGCATCAAGGTCCGCGCCGCCGGGCGTCTGGGTGGCGCCGAGATCGCCCGCACCGAGGGCTACCATGAGGGCCGGGTGCCGCTCCACACCCTGCGGGCGGACATCGATTACGCCACCAGCACGGCCAAGACCACTTATGGCACCATCGGAATCAAGGTATGGATCTTCAAGGGCGAGGTGATCGAAGACGTGTCGGGCCGCACTTATAGCACGGGGGCCTGAGGCAGATGCTGGCGCCGAAGCGGATCAAGTTCCGCAAGACGTTCAAGGGCCGCACCAAGGGAATCGCCGGCCGGGGAAACACGGTGGCGTTCGGAGAGTTCGGACTGATGACTCTGGATCCGGGTTGGGTCACCAACCGGCAGATCGAGGCTTCGCGGGTCGCCATGACCCGCGAGATGAAGCGTGGCGGCAAGGTCTGGATCCGGATCTTTCCGGACAAGCCGATCACCAAGAAGCCGGCCGAGACCCGCATGGGTAAGGGTAAGGGCAACCCTGAGGGCTGGGTCGCGGTGGTCAAGCCGGGACGGGTCCTGTTCGAGGTCGAGGGGATCAGCGAGGACCTGGCCAAAAAGGCGCTGGCGCTCGCCGCGGCCAAGCTGCCGGTTAAGACGCGTTTCGTGAAACGCGAGGAGATCTAGGCCGTGAAGCCTGACGAGCTGCGGGAAATGTCGGTCGAGAATCTCGAGTCCAAGCTGGGCGAGCTCACCGAGGAGCGCTTCCGGCTCCGGTTTCGCTCGGCCACGGAGTCCATCGAGAACCCGATGCGGTTCAGGGCCATCCGGCGGGACATCGCGCGGATAAGGACGATTTTAAAAGAGAAGTCGGGAGTCGGGAGTCAGGAGTCGGATGTCTCCGGCTCCAAGACCTGACTCCAGACTCCTGACTCCTGACTAGGAACGAGACGAAGATGGCCGAGCAGAGCAATCCAACACGCACCCGCCGTAAGACTCGCATGGGCGTGGTGACGAGCGACAAGATGGAAAAGACCGTGACGGTGTCACTGGTGCGCCGCTACGCCCACCCGGTGTACGGCAAGCAGGTGACCCGCACCAAGAAGGTGAAGGCCCGGAACGAGCAGGGCGCCAAAGCCGGCGATACGGTGCGGATCATGGAGACCAGGCCGCTCGCCAAGACGGTGTGCTGGCGGGTGACGGAGATCGTGGAGCGGGCGAAGTAGGAGAGCGGTGAGCTATTAGCTGTTAGCTAATAGCTAAAGGCTAATAGCTAAATGGCTTTGAGGAACCAATGGTCCAACAGGAATCGATCCTCCGCATCGCCGACAACTCGGGCGCTCGCCGCGCCCTGGTGATCCGGGTACTGGGCGGCAGCAAACGCCGGTACGCGGGCCTGGGCGACACCGTCGTGGTCGCGATCAAGGATGCCATCCCGACCGGCCAGGTGAAGAAGGGCGACGTGGCCAAGGCGGTCATCGTGCGGACGGCCAAGGAGACCCGGAGGAAAGACGGCTCCTATATCCGCTTCGACGAGAACGCCGCGGTTCTCATCAACGACGCGGGCGAGCCGCGGGCCACCCGCATCTTCGGCCCGGTGGCCCGGGAGCTCCGCGAGAAGCGCTACATGAAAATCGTCTCACTGGCGCCGGAGGTGCTGTAGCATGAAGCCGCTCGTTTTCAAGAAAGCCAAGCGGGTCCGCCACAAGGCACCGGTCCGGATGCGGCTGCATCTCACCAAGGGCGACACCGTGCAGGTGATCTCGGGTGAGGACAAGGGTAAACGGGGCAAGGTGCTCCGGGTAAATCCCAAGACCGGGCGCATCACGATCGAGGGAGTAAATGTGGTCAAGCGGCATCGCCGCGCCACCAACACCACCGAGGCGGGTATCGTGGAGTTCGCCGCCCCGATCCACCATTCGAAGGCTATGCTGGTCGATCCCAAGGGCGGCGAGCCGACCCGGGTCCGGCGCCGGCGGGATGCCGATGGCACCGTGGAGCGGATCGCCGTCAAGTCGGAGCAGCCGATCCCGAGGAGCAGGTAGTCATGGCGGAAGCGATCAAAGAGGGCGGAAAAGGCGGAGAGGGCGGAAAAGGCGGAAAGAGCGGTGGAGGTAAGGCCGCCGGATCTGCAACGGCTTCCGGGAAGAAGGACAAGTCACCCGCTGGCGCCCTGGATCATGCGCCCAAGGCTCAGGAAGGCAAGCCGCGGCTGCTGGAGTACTACGAGAAGACGGTACGGCCCAAGCTCGCCAAGGAGTTCGGACTCACCAACCCCAACCAGGTGCCGCGGCTGGTGAAGATGGTCCTGAACGTTGGAATGGGCGACGCGGGGAAGAACCCCAAACAGCTCGACTCGGCCGTCGAGGAGCTGGGGGTGATCACCGGCCAGAAGGCGGTCGTTACCCGGGCCAAGAAGGCCATCGCCAACTTCGGCCTGCGGGCCGGCATGCCGGTGGGAGCTTCGGTGACGCTCCGCGGCGCGCGGATGTACGAGTTCCTCGACCGCTTCATCACCCTCGCGGTGCCGCGGATCCGCGACTTCCGCGGGCTGCCCACCCGGAGCTTCGACGGCCGGGGGAACTACACCTTCGGGATCAAGGAACAGATGATCTTCCCGGAGATCGATTACGACCGGGTGGAGAAGATCCACGGCATGGACATCACCCTGGTCAGCTCCACCGACCGGGATGATCTGGCGATGGGGCTGCTGAGAGAGCTGGGGTGGCCGTTCCGGGGCGAGACGCCGGCGCAGGTGGCGTAGTAGACGTGAGAAGTAAGAAGTGAGAAGTAAGAGGTTGGGGCTGAACACCCTCTCACCTCTCACCTCTCACCTCTCACCTAAGAGGAATTGAGATGGCTAAAACAGCCTGGATCGAAAGAGCCAAACGCACGCCGAAGTTCAAGGTGCGCACGGTGCGCCGCTGCCAGCGGTGCGGCCGTTCCCGCGCGGTACTGCGGAAGTTCGGCCTCTGTCGTATCTGTTTCCGTGAGCTCGCCTTGAAGGGGGAAATCCCGGGCGTGCGCAAGGCCAGCTGGTAAGGGGAACGAGTAAGTATGAGCCTGACAGATCCTGTAGCGGATATGTTGACCCGGATCCGGAACGCATGTTCCGCCGGCCACCGCAGAGTAGACATGCCGGTCTCCAAGCTGAAGAGCGAGGTCGCCCGGCTGCTGCGTGACAATCACTACATCGCGGATTTCAAGATCCTCGATGACGGCGCTCACGGCGTGCTGCGCCTCTACTTGAAGTACCACAATGAGAGCCCCGTCATCCGGGAGCTGCGCCGGGTCTCGACTCCCGGTCTCCGGCGCTACGTAAAGTGCCGGGAGCTGCCCCGAGTCAAGAACGGCCTCGGCATGGCCATTGTCTCGACTCCCCGGGGGCTGATGACCGACCGCGAGGCCCGGACCGCGAACCTGGGCGGCGAATTGCTCGCCGTGGTCTGGTAGGCCGCCATGTCGCGTATCGGTAAGAAGCCGGTGACCGTTCCCAAGGGAGTCACGCTCCAGCTTCAAGGCAACACGGTGGCCGTCAAAGGGCCGCGGGGCGAGCTGCGCCGCAACCTGCATCCGGACATGCTGATCGCCCTGGAAAATGACCAGTTTACCGTTGGGCGGCCCAGCGAGGAGAAGCGCCACAAGGCACTCCACGGGCTGACCCGCACCCTGGTCCAGAACATGGTCGACGGCGTCTCCAAGGGATTCAGCAAGACCCTCGAGATCCAGGGTGTCGGCTACAAGGCCGAGCCCAAGCCCTATGGCGTGAACCTGATCGTCGGCTACTCGCATCCGGTCAAGTACCAGGCTCCCAAGGGGATCAAGATCTCGGTCGACAACAACATCCTGGTCAAGATCGAAGGAGCCGACAAGGAACTGGTGGGCCAGGTTGCGGCGGAGCTGCGCTCGGTACGGCCGCCGGAGCCGTACAAGGGCAAAGGGATCCGCTACCAGGGCGAGCAGGTGCGCCGCAAGGCCGGCAAGACAGGAGCCAAGTAAACCATGCGTACGATTCACGCACCCAAGTCCAGACGGCAGTTTCGTTATCGCCGCCACCTGAGGGTGCGCCGAAAGGTGGCTGGGACGGCCGAGCGGCCCCGGCTGGTGGTGTATCGGTCGCTGAAGCACATCTATGCTCAGCTCGTCAACGACGAGCTCGGAGTCACTCTCCTCGGCGTGAGCGATGCGAGCGAGGGCGTACAGGTGGATGGCGCGGCCAAAGTGGGCCGCGCCAAGGGAACCGGCAGGCTGCTGGCCGAGAAGGCCAAGGCTGCCGGCATCGCCAGAGTCGTGTTCGACAGGGCAGGTTACCGTTACCATGGTCGCGTGCAGGCTGTCGCCGACGGGGCCCGCGAAGGTGGACTGGAGTTCTAATGGCAGATGAGACGAACGTAGGGGCTGGCGCATCCGCCGCCGAAACCGGCAAGCCGACCGAGGGCCCTGCCGTGGCGGAACGGCCCGCCGGTGCCGAGCGGCCGCGCGGCCGAGGGGGCCGGGGCGAACGCGGTGGACGCGGCGGCCCCCGGCGCGATCGAGGCGACCGGGACCGCTCGAGCGACCATGTCGAGAACGTCATCGCAATCAACCGCGTGGCCAAGGTAGTAAAGGGTGGCCGGCGGTTCTCATTCAACGCTCTGGTGGCGGTGGGAGACGGCAAGGGCAAGGTGGGAATCGCCACCGGCAAGGCCAACGAGGTATCGGAGGCGGTACGTAAGGCGGTGGAGGCGGCCAAGCGAGCCATGATCGAGCTGCCGCGAACGGGGTCTACCATACCCCATGAGATCGTGGGTCAGCATGGCGCAGGCCGGGTACTGCTCAAGCCGGCCGCCACTGGCACCGGAGTCATTGCCGGCGGCCCGGTTCGAGCGGTGCTCGAGTGCGCCGGCATCACCGACATCCTGACCAAGAGCCTGGGCTCGACCAACCCGCACAACATGGTTCGGGCCACGATGCACGGACTGGGCAGCCTGGTCTCGGCTCGCCAGGTGGCGCGGGAGCGCGGCATCGAGCTGGACCAGATCGCCTACAAGGCCAGGCAGGAGGGCTGAACGATGGCGCGTAATCCGGTAACCGGACGGCAGGGTCCGGGACATCATGCCGCCACCATCCCGGCCGAGGACCAGGCGAGCGCGCTCGAGGTGAGGCAGATCCGCTCGGCGATCGGCCACCCCGAGACCATGCGGCGCACGTTGCGTGCGCTGGGCCTCCAGCACCATCAGCAGAGCGTACGAGTGCCGAACAACTCATCGATCCGGGGAATGTTGATCAAGGTGCGTCACCTCGTCGAGGTGGCGCCGGCGCAGGAGAAGTGATGGCGAAGAAGACAGCGAAGAAATCGGCTTCCCAGATCACCCTTTCGACCCTGAAGCCCGCACCGGGCTCGATCCAGGCGCGGAAGCGGGTGGGCCGGGGCCCGGGCTCGGGCCTGGGTAAGACGTCGGGGAAAGGTCACAAGGGGCACAAGGCGCGGACCGGGGGCGGCACCAATCCAGGGTTCGAGGGCGGACAGATGCCGATGTACCGCCGCCTGCCAAAGCGCGGCTTCACCAATCCCTTCAGGGTCGAGAGCCAGGTGGTCAACCTCTCCGACCTCAAGAAAGTGACCGCCACGGACGTGAGCCCCGAGACCTTGTACTCCGCCGGGCTCATCGGCAAGCCCGATGTCCCGGTCAAGCTGCTGGCCACCGGCGACGTGGACCGGTCCTACAGCGTTCGGGGGGTGGCAATTTCCCTGTCGGCACGCACGAAGATCGAAGCGGCCGGCGGCAAGATCGAGGGGTAAGTGTCCGTTCCACGGGTTCCCAGTCTGGCGATAGATGACGAGCTGAAGAGAAAGATTCTCTTCACTCTGACCATTCTCGTGATCTACCGGGTCGGCGCCCATATCGCCGCTCCGGGAGTCAACGTCGCCGCCCTGGCCGACTTCATCCGGAACTCCGCGGCGGCGGGGTTCTTCGGCCTCTACGATGCTCTGGGTGGCGGGCTCTCCCGTGCCACCGTGTTCGCGCTCGGGATCATGCCGTACATCTCGGCATCGATCATCTTCCAGCTGGCCGGCGGCGTGGCTCCCTCCATCGGCAAGATGCAGAAGGACGAGGAGGGTAAGAAGAAGATTACCCAGTGGACCCGGTATCTCACCGTCTTCATCTCGCTGTCTCAGGCCTACACCTTCACGCTCTTCACCGAGTCTATTCCCGGCGCGGTACCGACCCCGGGGTTCTGGTTCCGGATCATCATGGTAGTCACGCTTACCACCGGTGCCATTTTCGTGATGTGGCTGGGTGAGCAGATCACCGAGCGAGGCATCGGCAACGGCATGAGCCTGCTCATCACCTTCTCGATTCTGGAGCGGTTCTGGCCGGGAACGCTCCAGCTCTTTCAGTTTATCGAGAGCGGCGTGGTGAGCCCAATCGGGGCGGCGGTTTTCGTCGCCATTCTCATCGCCACCATTGCGGCCGTAGTCGCCATGACCATAGCCGCCCGGCGAATACCCATTCAGATACCTCGCAAGGTCATGGGACGCGGGCGTATCCGGGAAGGCCAGAAGACCTTCATCCCCATCCGGCTCATCACCGCGGGGGTGATGCCGATCATCTTTGCCCAGACGATCATCATTGTGCCGGGAACGATCGCGAGCTTTACCCAAAACCCGGTGCTCACCGAGCTGGCTAACTTCTTCCAGCCCGGCGATCTCCCTTACGACCTGACCTTTGGACTGCTGATCCTGCTGTTCAGCTACTTTTACACCTCGATCATCTTCAATTCGGTCGACCTGGCGGAGAACCTCAAGAAGCAGGGTGGCTTCATCCCGGGCGTAAAGCCGGGAGCGAGCACGGCGGAGTACATCGATGGCGTCCTGGCCCGGATCACTTTGCCGGGCGGCCTGTTCCTCGCATCGGTGGCGCTGCTGCCGATCCTGGTCTCCAACTGGCTGGGCATCCCGAACAGCGGCTTCGGCGGCACCTCGGTGCTGATCGTGGTGGGCGTGCTCCTCGACACTATCGCCCAGATCGAGCAGCACCGCACCCTCCGGAAATACGACGGCTTCATGAAGACGGGGCGGGTAAAGTTCCGGGGACGACAGCAGCGGTACATCTGATCCGGGTAAACGGTGAACAGTGAACGGTGAACGGGAGGGGCACTCGTGGTGGTTCGGGCGCCCCTGTTTACTGTTCACCGTTTACCGTTCACACTTTCGAGGAATCAAGAGATAGTGGATATCCTACTGATGGGCCCGCCCGGTGCGGGGAAGGGCACCCAGGGTGCCCTGCTGGCCGAAGCACGCGGTGTCCCCAGATTTGCCACCGGCGACCTGCTGCGTGACGCGGTCAAACGCGGGACCTCGCTGGGCCTCCGGGCCAAGGAGGTCATGGAGGGCGGTCATCTGGTGAGCGACGACATCATTCTCGGTATCGTGCGGGACGAGCTGGCCAGGCCCGAGGCGGACAAGGGCGTCATTTTCGATGGTGTGGTCCGCACCATACCTCAGGCCGAGGGTGTGGAGCGCCTCCTCGGTGAAAAGGGCCGCAAGATGGGGGCGGTGCTCTTCTTCGATGTCTCGGATGACGAGATCATGGAACGGCTGGCCAAACGGCGGGAAACCGAGCGGCGCCCCGATGACGACCCTGAGGCCCTGGCCACGAGACTGGCCGCATACCGGAAGCAGACTGCCCCGGTGCTCGACTGGTATGAGTCGCGTAAGGTGCTGCATCGCATTCCGGCGGTGGGCTCTGTCCCCGAGGTCGCGGAGCGCGTCAGCCGGGCGCTCGGGAAGTAGCATGATCACGCTCAAGTCTCCCCGCGAAGTGGAGATCATGGGCCGGGCCGGCCGGATCGTAGCGGGAACCCTGGCCCGAATAGGGGAGATCCTGCGGCCCGGCATGAGCACCGAGGACCTCGACGCCGAGGCGGAACGCTTCATCCGGAGCCACCAGGGCGCGACGCCCTCGTTCAAGGGGCTCTATGGTTTTCCCAAGACCCTCTGCACCTCGATCGACCGGGAGATCGTTCACGGGATTCCATCTGACCGGCGGGTCCTGGCGGAGGGAAGCATCGTGAGCGTGGATGTGGGGGTGCAGCTCGAAGGCCTTCACGCCGACTCGGCCACCACCCTGCCGGTTGGCCGGGTGGAGCCCGAGACCGAGCGATTGCTGCGGGTCACCCAGGAGTGCCTCGCCGCCGCCATCGCCGAGGCCCGGGTCGGGAACCATGTGGGAGACATCGGGCACGCGGTACAGCGGGTGGCAGAGGGGGCCGGCTACGGTGTAGTGCGGGAACTCGTGGGTCACGGCATCGGCACCCGTTTCCACGAAGAGCCGCAAGTGCCGAACTACGGGTCGCCCAAGCGCGGGCCGCGGCTGCTGGAGGGAATGACCCTGGCCATCGAGCCGATGATCACCCTCGGCAGCCCGGTTACCAAGACGCTCCCCGATAAGTGGACGGTCGTTACCGCCGACGGAAGCCTATCGGCTCACTTCGAGCATACCGTCGTGATCACGGCCAACGGACCACGGATCCTCACGACCTGAATCATCCCACCCGCTCGTCCAGCACCTGCCGCACCCGGATCTCCGCGGCCTCCACCCGGTCCAGTATCATCACCGCAGTCTCTATCATCGGACTCACTTCTTCAGGACGGACCACCGATTTCAGGTTGCCCCGGATGCTCCAGTAAGCGCTTCGGCTGGCCGCGGCGGCGAGAAAGCTCCCCGTGGCGGCGTCTCCGATTGCGGTTGCGAGGCCCGATCCCACCATGGCCTCGGCCAGATCAGCTACCTCGGATGCCTGGTGCAGGAGCTCCAACTGTACCCGGGCGGCCTCGACCAGGGCCGCTCGCTTGGCCGCTTCCCTCGCGGTGCGCTCGAATTCGGTTTCCTGAGGCAGCGTAAGCGCGTCCATGTACTCGGCCACCGTGACGGCATCCTGCAGTGCCAGATCGAGGAGGTCGGTCCGGAGCCGATCGGCGCGCTCCAGGGTGTCCCGCGCGTGCCCGTGCACCGCTGCGTATTTCTCGCGGCGGGTGGTGAGAGCGGCCACCATGCTCACGAGGGATGCCGCGAGCGCGCCGACGAGTGCGGCTGCCGACCCGCCGGCTGGGGTCGCGCTGGGCGCAGCAATGGCATCCGCCCACTGCTGGAGCGAGTTATCGCCACTCAACGTGTCTAATTGGTCCATGCACGGTCCTCGAGGGTCAACAAATTCTACCTTCGTGGTGAAACTATTTGTCGCTTAATGTTGCCAGGAGCCAATCATGGATCGCTGGATTGCCGGCGACAACTCCCGTGTGCTCGATTCCGATGTCCCTCCCCGAGAAGTCGGTGATCATGCCTCCCGCTTCTCGGATCAGCAGGGTGCCTGCCGCGATGTCCCACGCGGAGAGCTGCTGCTCCCAGAACCCATCGAATCGGCCGGCCGCCACGTCGGCCAGGTCGAGCGCCGCCGAGCCCGGCCGCCGAATCCCGCTGGTGGCCTTGGCTATCCGGCCGAACTGACGCAGGTACTCGTCCAACCGGGAGATCTCCCTGAAGGGAAACCCCGTGCCGATGAGCGCGTACTGGGGGTCGCTGATGCCCGATACCGTAAGCCGCCGCTCACCCACCCAGGAGCCGCAGCCTCGAGCAGCTGCGAAGACCTCGTTACGCGGCACCTGCAGCACCACGGCGGCCTCGAGCACGCCATCTCGAGCGGCAGCAATCGAGACCGCGTAGCTGGGGAAGCCGTGCAGGAAGTTGGTGGTCCCATCGAGCGGATCAACGATCCAGACCAGCCCCTCGGTCACTATGTCGGGGCTCAGCTCTTCGCCCACCATCCGGGTGCCCGGCTCGGAACTCAGCAGGATCTCGGCGATCACCTGTTCGGCCGTCCGGTCCACTTCGGTCACGAAATCGCGGCTACCCTTGAACGTCCAGTCGGCGGGGCCGGCGGGGGGCTCGACCGCTCTGAGGTATTCCCCCGCGCGGCTCGCGGCAGTCCTGGCCAGGTGCAGTAAGTCTAAGGCAGACACTATCTTGTGTGCCCAGTGCCAGGAGGGTAGTTTTGCCGGTCATGCCACGAATATTCTCGGGAATCCAGCCGTCCGGTGAGCTGCACATCGGCAACTGGCTCGGAGCGGTGCAGAACTGGGTCAACCTCCAGCGCAGCTACGACTCGCTGATCTGCATTGTGGACCTGCATGCCATTACGGGCAAGTACGATCAGGACACGCTCGCCCAACGAACCCGGGATATGGCAATCGGACTTCTGGCAGCGGGCATCGACCCCGAGCAGGCGACTCTCTTCGTTCAGTCCCATGTGCCCGAGCACTCCGAGCTTCAGTGGTTGCTCAACACTATCACGCCGATTGGTGAGCTCGAGCGCATGACCCAGTTCAAAGATAAGTCACAGCGTTTCGAGAGCGTGCCCGCCGGCCTCCTCAACTACCCGGTCATGATGGCCGCCGATATCCTCCTCTATCGTGCCGACCTGGTCCCGGTGGGCGAAGACCAGATTCAGCACCTGGAGTTGGCCCGCGAGATCGCACGCAAGTGGAACGCGGAGTTCGGACGCGGGGAGCACTATTTCCCCGAGCCCCAGCCGATCCTCACGGAAGCCAAACGGATCACGGGTCTGGACGGCCAGGCCAAGATGTCAAAGAGCCTGGGGAACACCATAGGGCTGCTGGACAGCCCCGACGAGATCTGGGAAAAGCTGCGGCCGGCCAAAACCGACCCTGCCCGGGTCACCCGGAAGGACCCGGGCACGCCCGAGATCTGCAACATTTATCACCTGCATAAGTATTTCTCACCCCCGGAAACGGTGGCACTAGTGGCGGAGAAGTGCCGGGGCGCCGGCTGGGGATGCCTCGACTGCAAGCGGGTACTGGCCGATAATATGATCGTCACCCTTGCGCCTATCAGGGAACGGGCTCTAGGGCTCCAGGCGGATCCAGACCGGGTGGACGAGATCCTGGCAGACGGGGCTCTGGCGGCCCGCCGCCGCGCGGCGGAGACCATGAGGGAAGTACGGGACCGAATGGGGTTTCTGCCTCCCCGCTCCAGCCGGGCGGCGTCTACCGGACGCGGTAACAGTGGCTGATCCGGCTCTCTCCTCTAGCGTGGCGGATATTCGTGGAGAAGATCATCAAGGCAGCGGTCGAGCGGGGTGCCTCCGACCTTCACATCAAGGCGGGGGATGTCTTCCGGGCAAGAATCAACGGCAAGCTGGTGCCGCTAACCAAGCAGCGGTTAACGCCGGATCAGACCAAGGCCATCGCTCTCAAATTGATCAGCAGCGAAGAAGATCGAGCCAGAATCGAGCGGCTGCGTGATTTCGACTGCTCCTGGGGGATGCCGGGTGTGGGCCGGTTTCGGGTAAACGTGCTCCGCCAGCGTTCGTCCTTCATGATCGTGATGCGCGTCATCCCCTTCACCGTGCCCACCATCGAGTCGCTCCATCTGCCGGATGTGCTCAAGCAGATCGCCGAGGCAGACCGGGGCCTGGTGCTGGTTTCGGGGGTGAGCGGCAGCGGGAAGAGCTCCACGGTATCCGCCATGGTGCACCACATCAACCGGACCCTCCACAAGCACGTGGTCACGATCGAAAGCCCGATCGAGTTTCTCCACCGGGACCTGAGCTGTTCTATCACTCAGCGCGAAGTCGGCGTGGACACGGAAAGTCTGGCCATCGGACTACGGGCTGCGTTGCGGCAGGATCCCGACGTGGTTGTGCTTGGCGATATGGCGGACGCGGCCACTATCGATACGGCGCTCAAGGGAGCGGAGACCGGCCGCCTGGTCATTGCCACCCTCAACACGCCGGATGTGGTGACCACGATCGAGCGGCTGGTGGCGACTCTCCCGGCGGAGGAGCGGGAGATCGGCCGGATGCGACTATCCGAGGCGGTGCACGCCGTCGTCTCGCAGCAGCTCCTTCCTCTGAGAGACGACAAGGGTCGGGTAGCCGCGGTGGAGATCATGATTGCTACTCCAGCCGTCAGGGAGTGCCTGAAGGACCCCAAGAGAGTTTCCCAGGTAAAGCGCCTGATGGCGGACAGCCGCAAGGAACTGGGCACCCAGACGTACGAGCAGCATCTGGAGGAGCTGATCGAGGCCGAACAGATCACGGCCGATACCAAGCGTGCCGCGGAGGCTGTCGCTGCCCCGCCGGTCGTCACCTCCAAGCGGGCGCGACAAGCCGCTTCATCCTGAGCCGTCTGGACGTGCCGAGCCTGGACCAAACCGCTCGCCGAATACTCACCCTTGCACGCGAAGCCGGCACTCCCTCCGCCGCAGAGGCCCGGGAGATCGTTGCGGCCCACCTGAGAGATCTGGGCTACAGCGTCTCCCTTCAGGAGTTTGCCTTCGCCCCGGCGAGCCTGCGGGCGTTTCCGATCTTTGGGGCCGGCCTCGGCTGGCTCGCTCTGGTGTTGCTTCCCCTCCTGCTTTCCCCGGAGCTACCAACGTGGGCCGCACTCGCGGTGTGGATCGGCGGGCTGGGAGCGCTCACGCTGGTAGCCACCGGGGTGGGTCTCGGATGGGTACATCTCGGCGAAGGACTCCGCCAGGATGCCAACCTGGTTGCGACTCGAGGGTCCATCCCGCCTACCCGCTGGATTGTGGCGCATCTCGATACCAAAGCCCAGGCGCACTCGATGGCCGGCCGCCTGGTGGCAGTGTGGACGGTCGGCCTGGCGGTCGCGTTGCTCTCACTGCTCGTCCTGGCGCGGCTCCAGGGATCGCTACCGCTAGCCTGGCCCGCAGCTGGATCGGCGATCGCGATAGTAGCGGGCTTCCTGGCAGGGAGAGGCCGTCTCGAGGGCCGTTCGCTGGGAGCTCGGGACAACGGCACTGGTGTCGTGGGTGCCCTGGCGGCGGCCGCGAGCCCCGACGCGCGCTTAGGCATTCTCATTACCGGGGCGGAGGAGTTCGGGCTGGTGGGCGCCCGGGTATTCGCCCGGCTCATGCCGAGTCTCCAGGACACCGAGTTCGTGAACCTGGATACGATAGACCAGGAGGGGAAGCTCTACCTGGTGAGTCACGATGCCACTGGCGAGCGCCTGGCCCGGTCGTTGGAGCCCGGTCTGGCGGGGCTGGCTTTGCCCATCCAGCGCCGCCGGCTGCCGCTGGGAATCTTCGTGGACAGCGCTCCGCTGGCGCGCGCTGGTGCGTCGGCCGTGACGCTGGGACGGCTGACCTGGCGCACGCTCCGATGCATCCACACCCCGGCGGACACACCCGATGGTCTCTCCTTTCGGGTGGCAGAGCAGGTCGGTAAGGCCATCGCGCAACTGTAGAGCAGTCATCGCGAGCGGGCGCCAGCCGGCGTGGCGATCCCGCAGCTCGCATGGCGGCGACCGGATTGCTTCGGGCGCTTTTGCACCCTCGCAATGACTACGATGGCACTGGTCCGAATTGACGTTTCAGCAGGGGCGGGATAGGTTTGCCCGAGGATGCAGGAGCCCCGCAAGGGGCTTTTTTGTTGTTCTACCGGGAGCCGAGATGTTCGACGCCAAGACCACCTGCGTGGTGGTCGTCGGGGCACAGTGGGGAGATGAGGGCAAGGGGAAGCTCGTCGACGTGCTGGCGGAGCGCGCCGACTTCGTCGTACGCTACCAGGGCGGGGCAAACGCAGGACACACTGTCGTGATAGGCGACAAGCAGTTCGTCCTTCGTCAGATACCATCGGGCATCCTGCATCCGCAGGTCACCTGCCTGATCGGTAACGGAGTCGTACTCGAGCCGGAAAACCTCTTTGCCGAGCTGGATCAGCTGCGGGAGCGCGGGATCGAGACCAGCGGGCGGCTGTTCGTTTCCGACCGGGCTCATCTGGTCATGCCGTATCACAAGCTGCTGGACGCTGCCAGCGAGCTGAGTCAGAAGCTCGGCACCACCGGCCGCGGCATCGGACCGGCCTACGAGGACAAGTACGGCCGGCGGGGAATCCGGGTGACCGATTTGCGCCGTCTGCAATGCGCGACCAGCCTCCTGGAGGACCGCGTGGGACGCGCCAATCGTCTCCTGGAGATGATGGGCAGCGGCGAGCGCGCCGGGCTGGAGGATCACGTCAGGCTGCTCGAGCGCCTGGCACCGAGACTGCTTCCCCTCGCGGCGGACACCGGCCTGCTGGTGCATCGCGCCACCCGCGATCGCCGTCGAGTGCTGCTCGAGGGCGCTCAGGGCGCATTGCTCGATGTGGACCACGGCACCTATCCCTACGTGACCTCCTCCAACACGACAGCCGGTGGCGCCGCTGTGGGGGCGGGCATCGGCCCGACCGCCGTGGATGGCGTGCTCGGCGTGGTGAAGGCGTACACCACCCGGGTCGGGAACGGCCCCTTACCCACCGAGGCGGAGAGCCCATCAGGCGAGCGACTGCGTGAGCTGGGCGGAGAGTTCGGAGCGGTAACCGGCCGCCCGCGCCGGTGCGGCTGGTTCGATGCCACGGTCGTGCGCTATGCCGCCAGGGTCAACGGCCTTACCGGCTTGGCCGTCACCAAGCTCGACGTGCTGGACTCGTTCGCCGAGATCCCCGTGGGTGTCGCCTACCGGCTGGATGGTGAGAGCTGCGAGGAAATGCCCTCCGAGGTCGAGGCGCTCGCGCGGGTGGAACCCATATACGAGCAGCATCGCGGCTGGCAACAGCCCACCGGCACCGCGCGCCGGCTGGCTGATCTGCCGTTCGCGGCAAGGGCCTATCTCGACCGCCTGGAGATGCTTTCAGGGGTGCCGATACGCTACGTGAGCGTCGGGACCCGGCGCGATCAGATCATCGAAACATGAACAACGGTGAACGGTGAACGGTGAACTGTGAACGGGGTGGGGTAGCCGACCCCGTTTACCGTTTACTGTTTACCGTTCCCGCCTTTGAGGACTAGAGATGCTGGAGGAGACGACAGACCTTCTCGTGATCGGGGCCGGTCCCTGCGGGCTTGCGGTGGGAATAGCGGCCCGGCAGGCTGACCTACCCTGCGTGCTGCTCGACCGGCGCACCATCGTGTCGACCATCGAGCGATACCCGCTCAGCATGACCTTCTTCTCCACTCCCGAGCGGATCGAGCTCGGTGACGTGCCGTTCATCGCCAGCCACGAAAAGCCCAACCGGCGGGACGGTCTCATCTACTACCGCCGGGTAGCGGAACACTACGGGCTCGACATCCGCCCGGGGGAGAACGTCACCGAGGTCTCTCGGGAACCGGGCACCGCCGGCGCCTTCCGGGTAGAAGTCCGGCAGCCGCACGAGGCCAAGGTCTATCGCGCCGCGGCCGTGGTCTTCGCGACCGGTTACTACGACAATCCGAACCTGCTGGGCATTCCCGGCGAGCATCTCCCGCATGTCTCCCATTATTTCATCGAAGGCCACCCCTACTGGCACAAACGCGTGGTGGTGATCGGGGCGGGTAACAGCAGCGTGGATGCGGCACTGGAATGCTGGCGCGCGGGGGCCACCGTAACGCTGGTGCACTTCGGCGAGGGGTTCGACCGGACGGTCAAGGCCTGGGTCTTGCCCGATATAGTCAACCGGGTAAAGGAAGGAAGCATCTCGGTACGTTGGCGAACTCGGGTGCGCGCCATCACCCCAACCCACGTCGAGTTGGTCGCCGAGTCGGCAGGAGGCTCGGAGACGGTTGCGGCCGACGCGGTCCTCGCCATGACCGGCTACCATGCCGACACCAGTATGCTCTCGCGGCTGGGCGTGCCGGTGGATCCGCTCACCGGGGTGCCGGCCCACGATGAGTCGAGCATGGCTACACCGGTGGCGGGATGCTATCTGGCCGGAGTGATTGCGAGCGGGAACGATGCCAACCGGCTGTTCATCGAAAATGCCAGAGGGCACGGCGACCTGATCGTCCGGCATCTCCTTGCAGGCCGGACCGGCGCTAGGCCGGCACCAGCGCAATCTGGCGGTCCCACTGTCGCATCATCGCGGTGAACGACCCGGCAATCGCAGGGTCGAACTCAGCCCCTGCACGGCTCTCGATGTAGCCGAGCGCGCGCTCGGATTCCCAGGCGTGCCGGTAGGGCCGGTTGGTCCGGAGGGCATCATAGACGTCGCAGACGTGTACCAGCCGGCTGGCGTACTGGGCGCCCCTCGAGTCATGCAGGGTTGGGTAGCCGCCCCCGTCCAGCATGACGTGGTGTTCGTAAGCAACTACCGCGGCGATTTCCATTGGATCGGGGTTCTGAATCAGCATCCGCGCCCCGACCACAGGGTGCTCCTGGATCACCTTCCGCTCGGCCTGGGTGAGCTTGCCGGGCTTGGCCAGCAGGTCACGAGGGATGCAGACCTTGCCGAGGTCGTGTAGCAGGCCCGCCACCCCCAGGGCACGGACGGCGGGCCCTCCGAGCTCCAGGAATTCCCCCAGAGCCATGGCCAGCACCGACACGTTCATCGAGTGCGTGGTAGTGTACTGATCGAACTCCTTGAGCTGGAGCAGCGGCAGGACCATCGCCTGCTCGGCGTGCATGGCGATGGAAAGCGAGCGGACCACGGCGTCCGCTTCGACGATATGGAGCTTCGAGCCGCTCTGAATCTCCCGATGCAACCAATCGATGGTCTCTCGCTCCTCGTGAAGGCTGTAACTCAGGGCCGCCACAGGCAGCGCGGGCTCGGGTAATGGCGCGGCACCCTCACCCAAGCTCACCAGCCCGAACCGGATGGGCGAGGCCCCCGTCTGCCAGATGTCGCCGGTGTTGCCGGGCCGAAGGCCCAGCCGTACGGCCAGGTGCGTGAGGAAGCGCCCGAACTGGTCCTGGTCCACCAGCCCGGTGAACTCGATGCGCTCGATCCCCGACTTTACCAATCGGCCGCTCCACTCCCAGCCTTCCAGCGTAGGAATGGTCTCCTCTCCGAAGAGGACCTCGCCTGCCAGGAAGGTGAACTGCAGTTGTGGCCCTGAAGCCTGAAGCTCCGCCAGGCGCTCCAGGGCGGTCTCCAGCGCGCGAGCGGTCGCCGGGTGCTCGTCTCCATACAGGGCCATGGCAGACGGGGCCTGGGACAGGGCAGTCAAGAAGCGGATCGGGTCGCTCATGCAGCCGATGGGCTGGCGGCAGCCCGGATCTCGGGATCGGGGTGTTCCAGGGCGTGAGCCAGCACCGGTGTGGCGAGGGGATGTTCCTTCCAGTAGCGGGCCAGCGCCGAGAGGACCGCCAGCAGCTCAGGCGTCTTGGGGGCTAGTCGCCTGCCGAACCACAGGCGCCGGCTCACCGCAAGTCTGATCAAGAGCCGGAGAGCCTCGGGGGCACCGGTGCGGGCGAGAACGCGCACTGTCAGCACTCTGAGCTCCGAGGGCCTCCGCGAGTCCACGGCGATCCGTGCCGCCAGGGGGGCAGCCTCCGGAGGGCAGGACTCCAGCGCCGCGGCAAGGGCGAGTCCCACAACGCCCTCGTCAGTGTCACTGAGCGCCATGGACACCGCCTGGTCGTGGTGGGCCGGTGACTCCAGCAGCAGTTTGATCGCTTCCCGGCGGATCCGTGAGTCGGGATGCTGGGCATAAGTCACGGGAGAGAAGTCCTCCGGCCAGCTCCCCAGCCTGCCGAGCAGAACCAGAATGTTCCGCTGGAGGAACCAGGGTGCGCCGGGGAGCCGGGCCACGGCAACCCTTCCGATTTCAGGCCCGAGGGCCAGCAGCTGTTTCATGATCGCTGCCCTGGTGGAGCGATCGCCGGCGCTGGACAGTCGGTCGAGGAGCGAATCGGTCGCATC
>JBOHSD010000030.1:0-22873 GCA_050733075.1 Gemmatimonadales bacterium | reverse complement strand
CCAGGAGTGAAAGGCAACGAGGTAGCCCAGCGAGAAGATCCATCCGTTCACCAGATGCACGGCGAAGCCGATCAGCTTGGCCCGCTCCCGGTTGGGCGTGAAGATCGAGCCCAGCATGTAGGGGAGACTCATGCGGGTGAGGCGGAGTCCCTGGCTGCCGGCCATCACCGTTGTGAGAACCAGGGTCGCCACGAACCCCCACAGTAGCCACGCGCTCCAGTTCATACTCGCGTCTTCTCGGCCTCCGAGCCTTCTTGCCGGTGCGGTACCTCGCGTGGAATCGGCGCCTCGCCCTCGAGCGCGACATCGCGACATCGCGACCGAAGAAGCAAGCCGCTCGACTGTCCATCGCTCCTCGGGGCGTGCAGCTATCGACCCTACAGCGTAGTATTTGCTTGGCCCGGCGCGACCTCACGGGGCCGGCAGTGGATGGCAAAGTCTGGCTACTAAGGGATCGGAGCGGCGTTCTGGCGCTCGGACCCCGGCCGGCGCATCTTGGACCATTCGCCACACCCCCGACTCTCTCGGGCGTCCTCATGATCGTCATTCGCCACCGCGAGACCGGCGAGCCGCTGCTCGAAGTGCAGGTGGCCACCTTAGCCGAGGCCGACCTGGAAGGCGCCATGCTCTTGTGCGCAGACCTCAGGGGCGCCGACCTGCGGTGCGCCCACCTCCGGGTGGTGGACCTCTGCCAGGCCGACCTTCGCGGCGCCGTGTTCGATGGGGCCGACCTGCGCGACGCTGACGTCACTCTGGCCAACCTGGTGGGCGCCAGCCTCCGGAACGCCGACCTGACCGATGGGAGGTTCTCGGGTATCAACATGGGGGCGGGGGTGCCGGCGGGCACCGATTTTAGCGGCGCCGAGCTGACCCGGACCTACCTCAACTTCTCCAACCTTACTGGCTGCAAGTTCGGTGACGCCGTGATGCGGGGCGCCGACCTCACCCGCTGTGACCTGACCGGGGCGCTGATGCGAGGCGTCGATCTGAGCGGGGCCAATCTCAGCAATTCCAACCTGGCGGATGCCGACCTGAGCTACGGCATGCTCGCCGGTGCGCTGATCAACGATTCCGATCTTCGGCGGGCCAGTCTGCGGCAGACCGAGCTGGCCACGGCGACCTTCAGCGGGAACAAGCTGGCGGAGGCCGACTTCACCGGAGCACATCTCTCCAGAACGGTCTTCGCCCGTTGCCGCGACCTGCACCACGCGCTGGGCCTGGACTCTCTGAAATACCTGAGTCCGTCCTGCATCGACCTGGAGACGTTGCGGCAATGCCTCGCCGGCTTGCCCGACGAGTTCCTCGAGGGAATGGGTCTGGAGGCACGGGAGCTGGAAGCCCTGCGGGGGATGACTGCTCCCGCGCTTTAGCCCTGGGCATCGGGAGTCGGCGGAAGCTGGGCGAGAACTCTCGAAACGAGATCGGGCGGCGCTTCCAGCTGGCGAAGCTTCCGCTTGACGCCAAACAGTACGCTCGCCTCGAAGTTGAACTCCCGGGTGCACCAGGCGCATACCTCGAGATGCTCCTCGATGATCCTCAATTCCTCCGGCGTGAGTCGGCGGTCGAGGTAATCGTCGAGGTGACGGAATGCCTCCTCGCAGTTGGTGCGGTCCAATCGGCTCATGGGTCGTCCTGCGGTGTGGGTTGGGCCACGATTCCGTCCTCTTCTGCGATCTGCCAGAGTGCCTTCTGCAGCATCTTCCGGCCCCGATGTAATCTGGATCTCACTGTCCCGACGGGGCAGTCCAAAGTCCTGGCAATCTCCTCGTAGCTCAGATCGTCCATGAAGTACAGGGTGGAGACGATCCGGTACTCCTGGGGCAGCCGGTTGATTGCGCCGACGATGCGCTCCGTGCCCAGCTTCTCCAGCAGCTGCGCCGCAGGATCGGGTCCCTGGGTGGGAAATCCCGCCTGCCCCGAGCGCGCGTAGAGATAGAGATCAGGTGTGTCGTCCAGGTCCGACGTCACCGGGCGGCTCTTCTCCCGGCGCCACCTGGAGTAGTAACAGTTGATCAGGATCTTCAGGAACCAGGCCCTGAAGTTCGATCCTGGCGTGAACGATGCGAACCCTCGGTGCGCCAGAAGTGCGGCGTCCTGCACCAGGTCCTCCGCATCCGCCTGGTTCCGGGTGAGCCGCATGGCGATCCCGTAAGCCGAGCTCGCGCAGCTCGTGAACAGCGACTCGAAGGTTTCCGCCGGCTGCGGGTGAGCCGGCGAGACGGTTGGCAGGGTCAGGAAGCGCGACAATTCGGCCACAGAGGATTTGAGGTTCAGTGCCATTGGCGCCGGCGATCCAGTATCGTGTGCCGGTTCAGCCGTTCCTGCAAGCTATACTCGCCGTGACTCACGATTTCCTCGGCTTGGTCTGAGGGGTGTAATGCCAACTGGACCAAGGAAGTTCCATGAACCCGACCCATGGAACTTTTCCCCGCCCGCCTGCATTACCCGCGGACATCAAGAGCCATTTCACCGAAGTCGCTACAAGGAGTGTGACGGATGAAGCGCCGTAACTGGATCATTGGGCTGGCAGTCCTGGGAGGGATCGGCTGGTATGCATTCCGACCGGAGCTGCTGTTTGTAGATAAGCGGGTGAACGAGGCCCTGCCCCGAGAGGCGGCGGCAGAAGCTCCGCCGGCCCCAACCAGCGCCACGAGCATAGAGGCAGCTGCGCCATTGCTCAGCGGCCAGTTCCACAGCGTGGCGCACGAGACGAGGGGTACCGCGACTGTCCACCAACTGGCCGACGGACGGCGCCTCTTGCGTCTGACTGAGTTCGAGACCTCGAATGGGCCTGACCTCCGAGTCTGGCTGGTGGCCGTCCCCGATGCCACCGACGACGAGACGGTCAAGAAGGCCGCCTACGTAGAGCTTGGCAAGCTCAAAGGGAACCAGGGCGACCAGAACTATGACGTGCCGGCTGACCTGGATCTGACCAAATACCGTGCGGCAACAATCTGGTGCAAACGCTTCAGCGTCAACTTTGGTGCCGCTCCGCTAACCCCAGTTTCCTGAGCAGGAGTCGCCATGTCGCGCATGCTGCTGGATGACCACTTCGAGTTTCGTGGCGGAGCAACCCATGGCGGTGAACGGTTCGGCGTGCGGCCACGGGTCCAATCGGCCAAGGTAGTACCTGCCGCGCGATGGATGGTACTACAGTTCATCCCCAACGGTTGGGCTGCCTCGGCCGGTGGTTTTCCAGCCATGACCGGTCCCGTGACTTTCCTCATGAAGGATGTGGTTCTCCTTGCGGTTGCCATCTATTTGCTGAAGCAAGACGTGATGAGAGTGTCGCGTGCCGCCGAGACAGAGATGGCTCCGCTACTCACCGGGCAGCCTGCATCAGGCGCACTCACTCGCACTCTCTAAGGAGGTCGTACCCATGTCGCTCTCTCTACCCACTGCCTTGCCGATGCTCCTGGCCCTGGCCCTTTCGGGCCCGGCCGCGACGCCGGGGAGGCCCGTTCCAACATGGCTCGACGATCGCACCGCCCTGGCCATGTTCGAAGCCCTGGTCCGCTATGACATCGAGACCGCCGGCATCGCAGCCACCAAGGCCAAGAATTCCGATGTACGCGAGGTTGCCAGCTCGTTCGAGCAGGGCCATAAGGGCCTGCTGAAGCAGACCGAGGACCTCGCCAAGAAGCTGAACCTGACGCCAAGGCAACCGAAGGAAGCTCCGATGGCCCAGGCTCACGCCGACGCCCTGCGTAAGCTCAAGGCCACGACGGGGCAGGAATTCGACAGAGTCTTCATCGCGAACGAGGTCGCGTATCACGACGGCGCCATCAAGATACTCAGCGATACGCTGGAGCCCGCGATCAAGAATCCGGAATTGAAGGCGGCCGTGAAGGCGGCCGTGCCGGCGTTCCAGGCTCACCTGGCAGCGTCGCAGAAGCTGGCGGCCAAATATCAGGTATCGTAGACGGCCTGAAGCCTCTGACCCCTCGGTTCTGAACCTCATTGATGGCGCCGCGCCGGCAGCGTGGCGCCTCGATTATCCAACGCACCATCGAAAGGAACTGCCTGATGTCGAGCCCCAGCGTACGATACCGAACCGCCAATGTCGGCGGGATCAAGCTCTTCTATCGAGAAGCGGGCGAGCCGGAAGCGCCGACGCTCCTCCTGCTGCACGGGTTTCCGACCGCCAGTCACATGTTCCGGGACTTGATCCCCCGGCTGGCGAACCGCTTTCGCCTCGTGGCCCCGGATCTGCCCGGCTTCGGACAGTCGGACATGCCGTCGCGGGAAAGCTTCCGATATACCTTCGACAACCTGGCCCGCGTCATCGATCAGTTTACCGACGTCCTCGGCCTCTCCCACTTCGCGCTGTACATCTTCGACTACGGGGCACCGGTGGGATTGCGGATCGCCGTCAATCATCCCGATCGGATCGCCGCGATCGTCTCTCAGAACGGCAACGCGTACGAAGAGGGCCTGAGCCAGGGTTGGAACCCACTCCGTGAGTATTGGCGGAAACCCACCAGCGAGGGGCGAGAAGGGCTTCGGAGCATACTGACGCCGGAGATGACCCGGTACCAATACCTGCAGGGTGTGGCGGACGCCTCCCTGGTGTCGCCCGACGGGATGGCTCTCGACGACTACTACCTGGCCCGTCCTGGCGCCGATGAGGTCCAGCTCGACTTGTTCCTCGATTACGCGTCCAACGTAGCTCTATATCCAAAATTTCAGAGCTACTTTCGCACCCGTCGGCCGCCGCTTCTGGCTGTCTGGGGCCGCAATGATCCCTATTTCCTCCCGGCGGGAGCGGAAGCGTTCAAGCGGGACATCCCCGACGCTCAGGTCGAGCTCCTCGAGACCGGACACTTCGCTCTGGAAACCCACAGCGAGGAAATCGCGGCCCTTATTGGTGACTTTCTCGAGCGGACGTTGACCTCGGAGTGGAACGAGTCGGCGAAGGAAGTGGGGATGGCGTCGGCCGAGGGCATCTAGCCGTTGCGGCGAACCCTGAACCAGGCAAGGTCATGAGTACAACTATCACGATCATGCTGGACTTGAAGCCGCCGGCAGAGGCCACGTTTGCGGCCCTGGTGGCGGAGTGGCCGACGGCGCTTAGCTATGCGGTGAGCTATCTGTTCATCGCGATCAGGAATCAGATTCGAGAGATCGAGGTAGATCAATGCCATACACTCAAGTCGCCGCCGGTTTCCCTACGGCGACGGTTCCGGTCTGATAAGCGTGAGGTCGGTAGTTCAACTCTGCCCAGGCCCATTCGACTAAATGAAGGCCCCGCCTAGAGATCATCTCCGGGCGGGGCTTATTGTAACGTGGTTCAACGCCACGCAGCGGGAGAATTCCCCTCAGCCGAGACTCACGCAGGGAAACGGTCGCCGAACATCGGCCGCCCGCTTTTCGATTCGGCTTTGGTCACCTCGTCCTGAAGCACGTCCCAGTGCTCAGTAAGCTGCCCGTCCTCGATCCTGACCACGTCAGCCGCCACCCATGCCACGGGACGACCGGTCCCAGTGAACCGGCCGTGGACAATGACGTAGTCTCCCTCCGCCACGATGTGCTGGGGTTCGTAGTGCAGATTGTCGGGTGAGGTGCGGACAAGATCGAACAGGCCCTCACGACCTGGTCCGATATGAGCGCTGTGCTGGATGTACTCGTCGGACCAGAAGCCGGCAGCAGCGTCGTAATCGCGCCTGTTGAACAGCATATCGAAGGCCTTCAGCACCAGCGCCTTATTCTGTTCCGGAGTGGTCTTAGTCATGTCGTTCTCCACCTTAACTGGTTGCGCATCAAAGACTCAGAGCTTCGAGCCGCCGTCGACCCGAACGGTGTCGCCGGTGATCCAGCGCGCATCGTCGGAGGCGAGGAAAGCGCCGCCGCCGCCGGGCCTGACGTCCGAGTCTGGCTGGTGGCCGTACCCGATGCCACCGACGACGAGACGGTCAAGAAGGCTGCCTACGTAGAGCTTGGCAAGCTCAAAGGGAACCAGGGCGACCAGAACTATGACGTGCCGGCCGACCTGGATCTGACCAGGTACCGTGCGGCAGCAATCTGGTGCAAACGCTTCAGCGTGAACTTTGGTACCGCTCCACTAACCCCAGTTTCCTGAGCAGGAGTCGCCATGTCGCTCGTTCGCTTCACCTCAGTGTCCCTGTCACTGGCCGCTTTCGCCAGCTCGGCCAAAGGGGCCATCAAGGTCTATTTCGAGGTAGCGGGGGACTGATCGATGCCGCTCAGAGAGGCGCGACTCCGTCCGGAATGGCGCGAGCTCTATCCGGCATTGAGAATCGAGTGGGAGACCGCTGCAGTCCTGGCCGATCGGCTGCTGGCCGATTCGCTGCTGCGGGGGAGCGGCATGGCGATTCAGGGGCGGTGCTGCTGGATGACCACTTCGAGTTTCGCGGCGGAGCAATCCATGGCGGTGAACGGTTCGGCATGCGGCCACGGGTCCAATCGGCCCAGGTAGTACCTGCCGTGGTAACATCGGTGGTAACAAGACGGGTCACCGCAGGCAACGCCCATCAGCGAGTAGGGACCTAAACCAGGTAGAATCAGTGCCGGTCATCGTGGGACGGCGCTTGGTCCCGGTCTGATAAGCGTGAGATCGGTAGTTCAACTCTACCCAGGCCCATATCGGATATAGATCCCCCGCCAGAGCTTACGGCTCGGCGGGGCTTCTGGTAACACGAGAGGCGTGAGGGCGGTATCAAGTGTTGCGATCGGTTGACCCTGAGCGATGCTGCTTCGGATGCATTAACGTGCCAACGCGTCCCGCGATCCCGCCTCAAGAAAGAGCTCTTCCAGTGACCCCTGAAAGGTGTCCGTACCTCGAGCCCGCGGTCCATAACCACAACCATATCGCAGTGGCGCAGACCGCCGAAGCCAGGGTGGGCCCTACGCGGATCAGACCTTGATGCCGAGCTGCTCGAACAGCATGGCCATGTCGAAGTAGTGGCGCTGCTCCCTGGCGCCACGAATCGGGCCTTGGCGGCGTCGATGAGGGCTTGGGGTGAAGACGATCTTAGAGCTTCTCCCATCGCTCGTTCACCTTCCTCACCCCGCTGCTCCGGACGGACCGCCGCTCGGGTCGATGGGCCGGGCCCATCCGGGGTGAGCTGCTTGGTGCCGAGCGCCTGGCCGAGCGAGCCCTCGTCCAGGCCTCGTTCAACGCGTATTTTCCGAGGTCCTCTCAAGCCGGAATCCTGTTGCACTAGGATCTGAGTCCCCTCCAGAGAGCTCTTGCCGATCACTACCGCATCGAGCGGAAGCTGGGCCGTGGCGGCATGGCCACGGTCTATCTGGCCCACGATCTCCGCCACGACCGTCCCGTTGCCTTGAAGGTGCTTCACCGTGAGCTTGCCGCCACCTTAGGACCAGAGCGGTTTCAACGGGAAATCAAATTTGCCGCCCGGCTTCAGCATCCCCACATCCTTTCGGTTCACGACTCGGGCGAAGCCGCCGGACGGCTCTGGTTCACCATGCCGTACGTGGAGGGTGAGAGCCTTCGGACCCGGCTGCAACGCGAGGGCCAGTTGCCGATCGAGGACGCGATGCAGATCGGTCAGCGACCCGGATCTCAAGCGCCGGATCCGGGAAGCAGCCGAGCAGGCGGAGCGGGAGTTCTATGCCCACGCTCCCGACGAGTGGCTGGCGGCCTTGGCCCCGCTGGGCACCGACGCTCACAAGCCTTACCTCGAAGCCGCCCCTTATCTGATCGCCGTCTTTGCCCAGCGTTATGGTCTCACCCCCGAGGGGGCTCGGCGCACTCACTACTACGTCATGGAGTCGGTGGGGATCGCGACGGGACTGCTGCTCGCCGCACTGCATCACGCAGGGTTGGCATCGTTAACCCACACGCCGAACCCGATGGGGTTTCTGAGCGAGTTGCTGGAGCGACCCGCGAACGAGCGGCCAGTGATGCTGGTGGTCACCGGCTATCCCGCGCCTGACGCCTTGGTGCCGCGCCTCCGCCGGAAACCGCTGGAGGCGGTTGCGACCTTCCGTTGAGAGTGAGTTCCTCGAGTGTCATCTGGAACGCCGTCAGGAGTTCCACCCCGCTGGCTGTGACGGCAACCATGTCGCGGCGCGCAGGCCGCCGAGACCATCGAGATAAATGGTGGGCTACGTTAAGGACCATAGCGAAGCGATGGATTTCGGGCACCCGGGGTTTCTTAGCCGACCGCCGTCCCAGCCTTCCGCCTCTCCGCCTCGAGCACTTGTCGCGCGATCCGCGTCACCAGCACGGTGACCGCGATGGTCGCCGCGAGACCGATTCCCAGGAAGGTCCAGTAGGCCGCACCACGGGGCACCGCCGCGCCGCCGGCCAGAGCCGCTACGTCGCCGATCACTTTCCCGTAGTAGACGTAGAGCAGCGTTCCCGGCAGCATGCCCACCGAGGCGAGTAGAAAGTCGCGGAAGCTGACCTGGGTCAGCCCCAAGGAGTAGTTCAGCAGGCTGTAGGGGACGACCGGGGTTAATCGCAGCAGGAACACCAGCTTGAATCCCTGCTGGGCCAGCGCCCGGTCCACCGAGGCCAGCGGGCCGGTGCCGATGCGCCGTTCCACATAGCCTCGGGCGACGTACCGTGCCACCAGGAACGCCGCGGCCGCGCCCAGCGTTGCACATACCAGCACAAGGACGGTACCCCGGAGCAGGCCGAAGATAGCCCCTGCGGCGAGCGTCAGCACCGACCCCGGGATCAGGAGGACGGCTCCCACCACGTACGCAGCGCCGAAGGCGACCGGCCCCAACGCGCCCATCTGAGCCACCTGCTGCGCAAGGGCCGGGACTAGTGCCGCAGCACGCCGGCCGAGCAGGAGCAGCGTCACGACCACGGCCGCAACGGCCAATGTCTTGAGCACGCTCGCGGTCCTTACCATCGGTCCTCGCGGGTCGAAGATGTGGGTGTAACGTTCCCAACCTTCACGGAGTTTCTATGACCCGCAACCTGATGGCAGCAGAACTCTCCACGGTTCTGGATCCGCTCGACCAGCACAACACCCGCCTGCTCGCCAACGTCCACCCGCCCGAGTGGCAGAACCCGGTTCCCCCGCGGCAGCGCTACCATCTGGTTGTGATCGGGGCGGGCACCGCAGGTTTGGTCACTGCGGCCGGTGCGGCGGCGTTGGGCGCACGGGTGGCGCTGGTCGAGCGACACCTCATGGGAGGCGACTGCCTCAATGTCGGCTGCGTGCCCTCGAAAGGAATGATTTCGGCGGCCCGCGCCTGGGCTGACGCGCGGGCGGCCGCGGAGCGGTTCGGGGGTCCTACGGCGACGGGAGATGGCGACTTTGCCCGGGTCATGGAACGGATGCGGCGGATCCGGGCCGACCTCAGCGAGGTGGACAGCGCCCGGCGATTCAGCGGGCTGGGCGTGGACGTGTACTTGGGCCACGGCCGGTTCACCGGCGCCGACTCCGTGAAGGTGGGCGGCACCGAGCTTCGGTTCCGGCGGGCCGTGATCGCCACCGGTGCCCGGGCCGCGGTCCCCTCCGTGCCCGGGATCGAAGAGGCTCGCTATTATACCAACGAGACCATCTTCTCCCTCACCCAGCGACCCGCCCATCTCCTGATTCTCGGCGCCGGCCCGATCGGCTGCGAGTTGGCCCAGACTTTCGCCCGGCTGGGCAGTAAGGTCACCATTCTCGACCTGGGTGACCGGGTCCTCTCTCGCGATGATGCCGACGCCGCCCGCATCGTGGAGGCGGCGCTGCGGTCCGGCGGCGTGAGCCTGGAATTCGGGGCCGGGCTCCGACGGATCGAGCGCACCGGCGACGCGCTTCGGGTGCAGTTCGAGCGGGGAGCAGATGCGGGTGAGGTGCGGGGAAGCACGCTGCTGGTAGCGGCGGGACGGGTTCCCAACGTCGAGGATCTGGGACTCGAGAGCGCCGGGGTGCAACTGGACCAGCAGGGCGTCGAGGTGGACGATCGCCTGCGCACCAGTAATCCGCGGGTGTACGCCATCGGCGACGTCGCGTCGCGCTATCAATTCACCCACGTATCAGACTTCCACGCTCGGCTGGTCATCCCCAACGCGTTGTTCTTCGGGCGGGGCAAAGCCAGCAGCCTGGTGATTCCCTGGACCACCTACACCAGCCCGGAGGTGGCCCAGGTCGGGCTCACCACGGAAGAGGCCCAGCGCTGGGGCATCGCCATCGACACTGTCACGGTTCCCCTGTCACACGTCGACCGGGCCGTGCTCGCCGGGGAGACCGACGGCTTCGTCCGGGTCCACCTGCGCCGGGGGAGCGACAAGATTGCCGGAGTGACCGTGGTCGCTGCAGATGCGGGCGAGCTGATCTCCGAGGCCACGCTGGCCATGACCAACGGGCTGGGCCTGTCGGCGCTCGGGCGCACCATCCATCCCTATCCGACGGTAGCGGAGGCCTATCGCAAGGCCGCCGATCTCAGGCGGAGGGAGAAGCTGACTCCGCTGGCCAAGCGGATCCTGGACCTCTGGTTCCGCATCTTTGCCTGAGGATGGCCGCTATGGGCTATGGGCTATGGGCTATGGGCTATTCCTTGAGTCGAGGCACTCCGAGGACCATCGAGGGAACAGCCCACAGCCCCACAGCCGCTTAGCGGATCCCTCTGCACCGTGATCCGTGCGACGGGAAAGGCGGCCGCCCTGGCGGCATCGCTTCTCCTGGCCAGCGGTGGCTGGTACGCCGGGGGGTACGGCAAGCGAGCGCTCCAAGCCCAGCTGGTCCAGCAGCAAACTCGAGTGGGAGCGCTGGAGGATACTCTGGCCATCATCCACCGAGCTGCGCGGGTTCTGCAGGCGAGCATAGAAATGGAGGGAAGCGCGTTGGTGCGCGGCGCGGAGGTCGCTCCCAGCCGAGCCGGACCGCAGATGTTCACTACCGGAATGCCAGAGGGTGGGGGGACCGTCCTGGGAGCGGCGCTAACGGTGGAGCCGATCGAAGCCACGGCTGGTCCTCCCCAGGGCGAAGAGCTCGCCCACTTGATGCTGTAAGGAATCCGTGCATAGGGGACCGCGATGCTGGCCGGTGGCAGGCTTCGATCACTCCTATGTTCCGGGAACCCTATCCGGGCAAAGAGCACTATAAGCTCTTGGGACCCGTTCACGTCTCAGCCCGAAGGACGGAGGCTCAGGCGGTGTCCTTTTATCTGGTGCCTCGGCCGAGGGTTCGGAATGAGGAAGTTGGGTTTCTCGCGATGAGGAACTTGGGTTTATGGGCGGCGGCCCTTCTAGTCCAGATGGGAAGGCCGGGGCCGCTTGCTGCCCAGGATTCAGCGCTCGTCACCGGGACCGTGCGCGCCCAGGCGGGAGATCCAGTGGCCCTGGCGGAGCTGGTCTTCGGCGCGGCTTCCGCCATGACCGACGATCGGGGCCGCTTTCGGCTCACGATCCCGGCGCAGACCCCGGGGAAGCTGGCCGTCCGGGCAGTCGGGTTTTCCCCCGACGAAGTACCCGTGCCGGCGGTCCCGGCCGATGCCCGGCGGGAAGTGGCGATCACCCTGGCGCCGCTCTTCATCCTCGATGCGCTCACGGTGGTGGCCTCCCGCGACCGGC
The DNA here is from genome assembly GCA_050733075.1 of Gemmatimonadales bacterium. Taxonomy (GTDB): domain Bacteria; phylum Gemmatimonadota; class Gemmatimonadetes; order Gemmatimonadales; family GWC2-71-9; genus CAVVWJ01. The sequence continues at coordinate 11,367 of JBOHSD010000030.1, read as the reverse complement.
CGCTGCTCAATACGGAGTACGCTACCACCGGCGGTGCGGTCGAGGCAGCAGAGATCCAGGCCTTGCCCACCGACGCCCGGGAGCCGCTGGCGCTCCTGTTCAACGTCCCTGGGGTGGCACAGGCCAGCGGCTTCTTCGGCGACGCGCCGCTGCTCTCATTCAACACGATCAATTCGCTCTACACCGACTACACCCTCGACGGCCTCGACAACAACGAGGGCTTCCTCGGCGGGCCGCGGGTGGAGTTCCCTCTCGGCGGGCTGGCTCGGGAGGAGGCGCTGGTCAATACCTACTCCGCCGCCTTCGGTAGGAGCCCGAGCGGCATCGTCAACCAGCTCTCCAGGGCGGGAGGCAACGACGTTCGGGGCGAGCTGTTCGCCTACTACCGGCCCGGCCGCCCCTTCGACGCGCTCTCCAAGGTTCCCTTCGGCACCGACGCGGGAGGGCTCGACATCCTCCGCCGGCAGCAGGAGGGATTCAGTCGTTACCACCTGGGCGGTGGACTCTCCGGCCCGCTGGTGCGCGATCGCACCTTCGCCGCGGCGGCAGTGGAGTACAGCGACGAGAACGAGGACCGGGTGACCTCCACCGCCCGCACCGCCTTCGTGGGGACGGAGAATCGAAGAAAGCTCAAGCTGTTCGGCCGGGTGGATCACGGCTGGAGCCCGACCCAGACCACCACTCTGAGGGTGGCGCTCAGCCGGGTGAGCCGGGTGGGCGAGGGCGGGGGCGTGGTGACTCCGGAGGCCGATGTGACCACCCGGCGGATCGGGAGTCTGACCGCTCTCACCCACCGCTCGACGATGCGGGATGGCCAGGCGAGCAACACCGCCTCGATCCAGCTGGGCACGTTCCGCTGGTACTTCCCGCCCTCCAACAGCACGCTGGCCCGGCCCCAGGTCACCATTCTCGACAGCGCCACCAGTGCCGCGCTCGCGGTGGTGGGATCGAGCAACTTCATCTTCGACGAGAGCGAGATCCAGCTCCAGCTGCGCGACGTGTTCGAGGCCCGCTGGAGCGAGGTCCACACCTTTCGGGCGGGGGCCGACGTGATCCGCTCCTGGTTCGAGCTGACCGGCTCCAACACCAACCCCAACGGGGCCTATGCGGTGTTCAACGATCCGGGGGATCCGATTACCCCGTCCGGCTCGCTGTTCTCGATCCAGGACATTCCGTCCGACGTTCGGGTGGCGAGGTACACCGTCGACGCCAATCCGGCGCAGGTGGATCTGACCCAGAGCCTGGTCGGCGCCTTCGTAGAGGACCGCTGGCGGATGACACCCTCGCTGCTCTTGATCGGGGGGTTGCGCTGGGATTACGACGACATCACCAGCCGGGGTGAGAGCGATCCCGATCTCAACAACTTTCAGCCCCGGCTCTCCTTCAACTGGTACGCCACTCCCCGGAGCGTGCTCCGTGGTGGGGCTGGGATGTACGCCGGCAAGTTCCCCTACGCGATTTTCTCGGACGCGGAGCAGTTCGGGCCCAACGGCAACGCCACCGTGAGCTTCGATTCCACCACTTCGACCGGTGCACCGGCGTTTGGCCAGGGGCTCACCCCCGCGGAGCTGCAGCAGCAGGCCAGTCTCTTACCCCCCCGGGAGCAGCGGCGCACCTTCGCCCGCGGGCTGGAACAGCCGATGTCGTACCAGGCCACGCTGGGTTACCAGATCCAGGTGGGCGACGACTGGGCCTTCGCAGTGGACGCGGTGTTCAGCGAGACTCGGAACCTGCCCCGCTCGTTCGACCTCAACGCTCCGAGCTATCGACTGCAGCCGGGCGATACCAGCGCGGCGGCCGCCAAGACCACCGCCTTCGGGGACGCGCTCCGGCCGGTGGCTCCCGCCAACGCTTCGTTTCGCCGGCTCACCACCACCGAGTCGGCCGGCAAGTCTCGCTACTGGGGCCTCTACCTCTCTGCCCGCCGCCGACTCAGCGACCAGTGGACGGTGGACGCGAACTGGGTCTGGTCCCGGGCCCGGAACGACACCGAGGACATCAACTTCAACGCGGCGATCGGGAACGACTTCGCGGCGGAGTGGGCCGATGCCAGCAACGACCGTCGCCACAAGGTGACGCTGCGCTCGATCTCCACCGTGTCCGACCGACTCCGGCTCAGCGTCATCGGCGACTTCCAGACCGGCCTTCCGGTAAATCGGGTCGCCGGCGCGATCAACCCCGACGGCAGCACGGTGACCTACGATCTGGACGGCTCCGGTCCCGCGTTCGGCGACGGCTTCATCGGGAACACCGACCGCTTCTTCGGCGTGCCCCGGAACGGCGAGCGGCTGCCCAGCTTCTTCAACCTGAGCGCCAGCGTGGCTTATTTGCTAGATACCGGGATCGGTGGTTTGGAGATTCGGGCCGACGTGTTCAACATCTTCAATGGCACCCAGTGGGGAAACTTCGCCAACGGCATCACCGGCGGCGGCAGCCGGACCCAGTTCGGCCTCGCCGGCGATCCCATCGTGCTGCGGTCTCCCGGTCCGCCGCGCCAGCTCCAGTTCTCGACTCGGTACGTTTTCTAATTCTCTTCGTGCGCTTCGTGCCTTCGTGGTTCTCTCTACTTCGTCGAATGGTCGAGGTGATGAGTGTGGCGTTGGCCGTGGGGTGCGACTCCGGGCCGAGGACGTCCGGCCGGGAGCTGGCGCAGCTTCCCTGGGCCAGCGTACTCTCACAGGCCAGGGGGACCACCGTCACCTGGCGAATGTGGCGCGGCGATCCCTCGATCAACGAATTCGTGGACGGATGGATCGCGCCTCGTCTGCGAGAGCAGTATGACATCACCCTCAATCCGGTCGAGGGAGCGGGACCGGAGATCGTGAACCAGCTGGTAGTCGAGCGCGAGGCGGGAGCGCGCGGCTCGGCCGATCTGGTCTGGATCAACGGCGAGACGTTCGGCAACCTGCGGCGGGAACATCTGCTCGACGGGCCCTGGGCCGGATCGCTGCCCAACGCCGGCTACGTGGATAGCGCCTCGCCCATCATCACGAAGGACTTCGAGCAGGACCCGGCCGGCTACGAGTCGCCCTGGGGACGAGTGCAGTTCGCCCTGATCTACGATTCGGTCCGCACTCCTGATCCACCGCGGACCGTGGCGGAGCTGGGCGAGTGGATCCGGAACCATCCGGGACGCTTCACTCATGACCAGCAGTTCACCGGGATGACTTTCCTGGTGACCCTGCTCTACGCCCTTGGCGGCGGAGTCGAGCAGTATCAAGGCGGGTTCGATTCGCTGCGCTACGCCAAAGGAAGCGAGCGGGTGTTCCAGTGGTTGGAGCGGCACCGGCCTGCCTTCTGGCGCCAGGGCCGGACCTTCCCCCCCGGCGTCGCCGAGCTGCATCGGCTGTTTGCCAATCGGGAGGTTGACTTCTCCATGTCCTACAACCAGAACGAGGTGGTGACGAAGGTGCGGCAGGGCGTCCTGCCGGCCGGCGCGCGTCCACTGTTGCTGCGAGACGGCACCATCGCCAACAGCCACTTCGTCGGGATCCCCTTCAACGCCCGCAACCCGGCCGGAGCGATGGTGGTGGCTAACTTCCTCCTCTCGCCCGAGGCCCAGCTGCAAAAGCAGCACCCCGATGTGTGGGCCGACGGAACGGTGCTGGCCCCGCAGCGTTTGCCGCCGGAATGGCGCCGGCGATTTGCGGCGCTGCCCCAGGATCCCCGGGCGATCTTGCCCGATTCGCTTGCCAAGTACGCTCGTCCGGAAGTGTCGCCGCGGTATCACGAGCGGCTCGCCGCCGACTGGCGCGCGCGAGTGCGTCAGGCCGGCCGGTGAGCCGAGCCTCACGCCGCGGTCTTCTCGCGGCACTCATCGTTTCATTCCCCGTATCGGTAGGAATCGGATACTCGGTGCTGGCCAGTGCCGGCCTCGCCGGCCCGGGAGCGGGTGGCCCGGCCCGACTCGGCCGGGTTCTCGGCGAGCCCGCGGTTTGGGCCGGCGTCCTGTGGTCGCTTTGGATTGCCGCCGCGTCGACCACCATTGCCGCGGCAGGAGCGGTCCTGGTCGCGTCGCTGTTTCATGACAGGACCAGCGGCGATCGAGCCGCCCGGCTACTGGCGGTGCTGCCGCTTCCCATTCCTCATATAGTAGCGGCCGTGGTGGGGCTGCTGCTCCTGGCCCAGAGCGGACTGCTGGCCCGGGTCCTGGATCTGCTGGGAGTGCTCGGTGACCCCCGCCAGATGCCGGCACTGGTGTACGACCGGTTGGGGATCGGACTGATCGTGACGCTGGCCTGGAAGGAGTTCGCCTTTCTCGCGCTGGTCGCGTTGTCGGTGGTCGCGACCAGGGGGAAGCGATTGGAGGAGGTGGCCCGCACCCTGGGCGCCCCGCCGCTAGCCGTCTTTCGGAGAGTCACCTGGCCGCTGCTCTGGCGCGGCATCATGCCGGCCGTGGTGGCGGTGTTCGTGTTCGTGGCCAGCACCTATGAGGCCACCGCGGTTCTGGCGCCCAGCGATCCGCTGGCGCTGCCGCTGCTCACCCTGGAGCGCTACACCGATGCCGATCTGGCCCGCCGGGGTGACGCCTTCGTGCTGGTGCTGGTCGGCATGGCCGTGAGCCTGCTGGCGGTGGTGGCCCACGAATGGACCCGAAGCCGGTGGGATCGCTACGAGCCATGAGCCGTGGCCCGCTTCGCCCCGCAATGCTGGCGCTGCTGGCGCTTTCCGCGCTGGCTCCGCTCGCGCTCCTCCTCCTGGCATCGCTGGGGCGGGAGTGGTTCTACCCGCTGCTCTGGCCGCCCGTTCTCACGCTCGAGAGCTGGGGCGACCTCGTTGGCGGCAGCGGCCGAATGGCTGCGGCACTGGGCACCAGCCTGCTGCTCGGAGTGGCCACCGGAATCGCCGGCACGGCCATGGGTTGGCCGATCGGACGAGCGATGGCCGATCTTCGTGGTTGGCCTCGACACCTCAGCGCCGCGGCCGCGTTTCTGCCGGTGGCCGCACCGCCGGTGGCGCTGGCTACCGGACTCCATCTATCCGCGCTGAGTCTCGGCGTGGCGGGGCATCCAAGCGGCGTCTTCCTGAGCCACCTGGTGCCGGCGGCGGGATATACCGCGCTCTATTTCCTGGGAATCTTCACCCTCTTCGATCGGCGGATCGAGGATGAGGCGAGGACCCTGGGTGCCCGGCCTCGCACCGTCCTCTGGCGAGTGACGATGCCAATGCTGCGGCGCCAGCTGGGCGAGGCATTCCTGCTCGGCTTTCTAGTCTCCTGGGCCCAGGTGGCGACCACCCTGGTAATCGGCGGGGGCCGGGTGCGCACGCTGCCGCTGGAGGTATTCGCCTATCTCCAGGCGGGGCAGGATCGCTACGCGGCCACCGGTGCTCTGCTGCTGGTAATTCCGGCGCTGCTGATGCTGGGCGCGGTTCGCTTCGCAGTGGAGCGCGCTGAGGCGACTCCCTTGTGACGCCATCGGCATTGACGGTGGTGCGGCTCGAGGTGCCGTTCGGTGAGGCCCCGGGGCTTCACGACATCGGCTTCGCCGTGGCCCCGGGCGAGCGGCTGGTTCTGCTGGGCGCTTCCGGTGCGGGCAAGACCACCCTGCTTCGGGCCATTGCCGGTCTCTCGCCGCTGGGTGGAGGGCAGGTCATCATCGGCGGGCAGGACGTCACCTCGATTCCCGCCGAACGGCGCGACGCGGTGTATCTGCACCAGACACCGCTGCTCTTTCCCCATCTCAGCGTGTTCGAGAACGTCGCCTTTCCCCTCCGGATCAGGGGTAAGCCGGAGGAGACGGTGTGGCGATCGGTGGATGAGCTGCTCGGGAGTGTTCGGCTGGAAGGCCTGGCCGGAAGGCGACCCCACGCTCTGAGTGGAGGCCAGAAGCACCGGGTCGCGCTGGCCCGGGCGATGGCCGCGCGGCCTGCAGTCTTGCTCCTGGATGAGCCGCTCACCGGATTGGATCCCGAGCTGCGCGAAGAGGTGCGCACCACGCTGGTCTCGCTCCAGGCCCGGACTCGGCTCGCGCTCGTCATCGTTACCCACGATCTGGAGGACGCGGCGATTCTGGGAGACCGAATCGGCGTGCTCCTCGACCGCACTCTGGTCCAGCTCGATTCCCCCGAGCGGATCTTTCGCCGGCCCGCTTCACTGGCTGTCGCCCGGTTCCTGGGAATTCCGAACCTGGTGGCCGGCACTGTTACGGGGGGTCGGTTCTGCTCACCGCTGGGCGTGCTGGCGGCCGAGACTGCCAGGCTCGAGGGACCGGCGACCGCTGCGTTCGGCGCCGACGCGCTACACCTTCATCCCCGCGGCTCCTTGCGCGGCATCGTGCGGGGAGTGCAGCACGGACCTCGAGATGTGACTCTCCGGGTGGATATCGCCGGTCTCGAGCTGCTGGCCAGCGCGGTTCCGGGAGGAGTACCCCAGCCCGGCGAGGAGCACGGCTTCGCGCTGGCACCGGATCGGGTGACCATTCTTCCCGGCGGGAGCGATGTTTGACGACTGGCTGCGCAAGCTCAAGGACCGGCTCTTCGAGCCGATCGCCCCGCTGGTCGGGCGCTGGCTCCATCCCAACCTGATCTCTTTACTCGGCTTGCTGGTGGGATTGGCTGCCGCGCTGCTGGCGTGGCAGGGCCGAAGCGGGCCGGCGTTCCTGGCCTGGATCGTCAACCGCACGCTCGACGGCCTCGACGGCAGCGTGGCCCGCGCGAGCGGGAAGCAGAGCGACTTCGGGGGCTATCTCGACACGGTGGAGGATTTCGTCGTCTACGCCGCGGTCCCGCTCGGGGTGGTGCTGAGCCACCCGACCGAGGCAGCCTGGCGGGCGGGACTCTTTCTCCTCGCCACTTTTTACGTCAATGCCGCCTCGTGGATGTATCTCGCCGCCATCCTGGAGCGCCGCAATCTTGGAGTGGCCGCGACCGGGGAGCGCACCACCGTCACCATGCCCCCGGCAATCGTAGCCGGCACCGAGACCATCGTGTTTTACTCGGCGTTCCTGTTGCTACCCGCCTGGGCGCCCACGCTGTTCTGGCTGATGGGAGGTCTCCTCCTCTTGAACGTGGTGCTGCGGCTGGTGTGGGCTCGGAGCAGGATATGAGGGAGGGTATTCGCTATTCGCTATTCGCTATTCGCTATTCGCTATTGGCTATTCGCTATTGGCGATTGGCTCATCCTCATTGCATGGGTGTGGCTCGACCGGGGACATCCCCCAGAGCCAGCACGCCCGGGTAGAGCAGAACGTAGGTCCAATCCGGGTCACCATCGAGTACAACCGGCCGGTGGCGCGGGGACGGAAGCTATTCGGCGGCATCGTCCCGTACGGCAAAGAGTGGAACCCCGGCGCCGATCAGGCCAGCACCATAGGCTTCCAGTGGCGACGTAGATCTGAACGGCCGTCCAGTCTCGAAGGGGAACTACAGCGTCTGGACGATTCCCGGCCCCGAGCGGTGGACCTTCATCCTGAGCAACGCCGCTCAGGTGTTCCACGAGCCCTACCCGGCGGGCAGGGACGCGCTCCGGCTCAGCATCGAGCCGGTGAACGGGCCCCACATGGAGACGCTGGGGTTCTATTTCCCGATGTGGATGGCGACAGTGCGCGGCTCCACCTCCACTGGGGAGAGACAGTGGTACCTATTCGGCTGCGGGCTCGAGGTGTCAGACCGGCCGAGACGGACTCCCGACTCCCCGATCCCAGTGCCGGAGCAGAAAGAGGGCAATGAACCCACCCAATACCGGCAACCCCGCGATGAACAGGTGGTTGGCCGGATCGGCCCAAGGGCTGAGGAGCTGACGCCAGCTCACCAGCACGGATACGGCGTGCAGGACCATCGCAGCCCCGTAGGCTACGGTGCGGTACACGCCGAGAAACAGGCAGACGGCGATCGCGATCTCAATGGCGCCGAACAGGTATCCAAGGGTCGCGGATACACTCATTCCGTAGAAGTGCTGCCAGGCCCCTACCGTGTTCTCCGGCACCACGAACTTCTCTACCCCCCACTGCAGCAGGAAAATGCCCAGCGTGATTCGCAGTACCAGCAGCGCGTTGCCCAGCGCCCGGTGGAGCCTATCGTCCTGGTTCATGACATCCTCCTGATGGAAGCTTCGCTGTCAGTCAGCCGAGCCGAGATCCAAACACCGAGCCGATCGTCCAGCTCGGGACAGTCCACCGGGAATGCGAGGCTTATGGCGATAAGTACATGATCGCACCGGCGCCAACGAAGATGAATCGGACCAGGGTGCGCATGCCGCGATCCTAAAGCTGAAGGTCCTTACCACCCTTCAGTTCGGAAGGCAGCCTGGAGGGCCGAGTGCCGTCTACTGCTTGCCAGGCGGGTCGCTCCGGGCCGAAAGGCATCGCCAACACCTTAGGCAGGGTGAGCTCCCGCGGATCACGATAGGCCTCCACTCCGATGGTGATCGCCCGCTGGGGAATGTTGGTTCGCAGTGTGCCGTGCAGCCGGTCCCACAGCGTGAGTCCGCTCGACCAGTTGGAGCTGGCTTCCTCCTCGATGACCGAATGATGGATACCGTGCAGCCGTGGCGTCACTATGAAACGACTCAGCCACCGTTCCAGTCCCAGAGGCAATCTGGCATTGGAGTGGTGGAACAGAATGGAACAGAAGAGGAAGGTTTGCCAGGTCGACAGGGCCAGCGGAGAAACTCCGATAGCCGCGATCTGCGCCGCCCGCCACGGCGCAGAGACGGTGAGCTCGGCGAAGTGAAACCGCAGTGCGGTCGACGCGTCCATGTCGAGGTCGGCGTGGTGCACCAAGTGGAACCGCCAGAGCCAGGGCACCTTGTGCACCAGAACATGCCAGACATAGAGGGTGTAGTCCAGCAGCGCCACCGCCAGAGCAGTCTCGGCCCACAAGGGGAGTGTCAGCCGGGGCAGCAGTCCCCAACGCCGCCGCCAGACCCAGTGTGCCAGCGGAGCCACGATCGGTCGCTCCGCGATCTGCAGCGCCGCCGCTCCTACTCCCCCCACCGCCACATTGCGGATCTCACGGCGGAGCTTCGGCTCGGTCTGCTGCTGCCTGAGGCTCTGCCGTCGTTCCCACCACACCAGCACCCCGAACCAACCCACCGCTAGCCCCACGCTGAGCCAGCGCGGTAGGGGCCTCGCGCCGCGCTGGTTACGGGTCTGCCTGCCAGAGAGTTGCTTGATGATGCTCAGCTCGCCGCCGGTGAAACCCGGCATTGGCGTCCTGGTGCGTGTCAGCGGTGCAATTTACCGGACACCTGCTCCCGTGAGCCTTGGAACAGCGGAAGATACTGCCCGTATCCCTGCTGCCCGAGTTGAGCCACCGGCACGAAACGGAGCGCGGCGGAGTTCATGCAATAACGCAGCCCGGTCGGCGGGGGCCCGTCATCGAACACATGTCCCAGATGGGAGTCGGCATGCGCCGAGCGGACCTCGGTGCGGGTGATGAAAAACTTGCGGTCCTTCCGGGTCGCGATGTTGGAGGGCTCGAGTGGCCAGGTGAAGCTGGGCCAGCCGGTGCCCGACTCGTATTTGTCGAGTGAGCTGAACAGCGGCTCGCCGGAGACCACGTCCACGTAGACGCCGGGCTCACGATTGTCCCAGTATGCGTTCTGGAAGGGGCGCTCGGTTCCCTCCTTTTGCGTAACCCGATACTGCTCCGGAGTGAGGTGCTGTTTCAGCTCCTCAGCGCCGGGCTTCTGGTAGTCGGCCATGCTCCATCCTTGCGGTTGATCCGGCACAATCGCCGTCTTACCGGCCTCCTTGCCCCATAACTGCTCCAGCCGCTGGGCCCGGCCGCAATTCCACTTGTAGAACCGGTAGCGAACCGGATTCTTCCGGTAGTAGTCCTGGTGGTACTCCTCCGCCGGGTAGAAGGTGGAGGCCTCCACGATCTCGGTCACGATCCGCTGCTTGAAGCGGCCGGACTGCTCCAGCTTCTGTTTCGAGGCCACCGCCAGATCACGTTGCATCTCATTATGGTAAAAAATGGCGGACCGGTACTGGCTCCCGTGATCGCAGAACTGGGCATTGGGCGTCAGCGGGTCTATGTTGCGCCAGAACACGTCGAGCAGCTTGGCGTAATTGACCTTGCCCGAGTCGAAGGCCACCTCGACGGCCTCGGCATGACCGGTGCCCCCGCCCGACACGTCCTTATAGGTGGGATTCTCGACCTTACCGCCGATGTAGCCGGAGACGACCGAAGTTACCCCGGCTACTTTCTCGAACGCCTCCTCCATGCACCAAAAGCACCCCCCGGCAAAGGTCACTCGGGCCAGACTGTCCACCCGCGTCGAAGTTGGAGCCGCAGACTCGGATTCAGCAGGCTGGGCGAACCGCCAGAGCCCGGCGATCAGGAGCGTGGTGGCCATCGCGATGGTTCCCTTCATCTTTACTCCAAGTTGAGAAATTTCCCCACTTCAGGAACGCTGGAGGGGGCGAAACGGTTCTCAGTCGTGCCAATTGAGCTGGCGCAGCTCAGCCACCGCCGATGCCTGAGTCATGTCGGTGTCCTGCATCAATCCGATCGCTGTGATGGGAGGCGGGTCGCGATTCCAGATGCGGCGATAATCCTCAAACGGATGCACCACCTCGTTCCGCCAGCGCGGGCTCACCTCCGCCGCTCCCGCCAGCCGCACGATCTCGATTCGGTCGGACACGAAGCTCGGCAGGGTCAGCCCTTCGGGCTCCCCGTTGCCCCAGGTATAGAATACGATACGACCGCCGCCCCCAAAGATAGCTTCCGGATTCCCGAAAACGACGAACACCCGGAGCGGCGCATCGTCCCGCTCTCGAACCCGGAGATCGGCACCTTCCGGAGCCCGCAGGACGCGCCAGCTCCACCGCAGCGTCCCCATCCCCGCTTCCCTGATCTCGGGGAGCAGCCGGCGATGGAACCAGGCGGCAGCGCCAGTTCCGCTCGCCCGAAGAACCCTGCGGCCGCCGGTCTCGAGGACCTCGAACCTGGGCACCGGCGTGTTCTTGATCGGGCGAATCCGCGATCCCTCCAGGGTACCGGACCCCCGCACCACGCGGTCGAGCTGGAGAAGATCCAGACCTGTTCCGGTGTCCGCTGAAATCCGGGGTGGTGGGATGATTCCTGGCGCACCCACTACAATAGAGGCGAGCATCCAGGCCGTCAGGCAACTCATGTCGACTCCGCAGAGATAGTCTGGGCTAGAAACGCGGCTCGAGACGGGTTGGTTCCCTCTACAAACCCGCTGGCCCTCCGTGGTGAGGACGTCGAAGTTGGGCATGCTTCAGGATAGGCCGTGGGCCCCCTCACGGTGGCGCCGGTAGCACGCCGCTGCCTTGGCCCGGCTGCCGCAGCTTGGTTCGCGGAGATCGGCTGCAACGGCTGCCATACAGTGGCCGGGGTGGGCGGGATGGTGGGACCCGATCTCACCCGTATTGCTTCGGCCCCTCCCCGGGACAGGGG
>JBOHSD010000029.1:0-25362 GCA_050733075.1 Gemmatimonadales bacterium | reverse complement strand
GGCTCACAGCGAGGACTCGGCGGCGCCCCGGCTGAGCGACGGGCTTCGGCCCACAGGATGAACGAGCTGCCGCCGAATCCAATTTACGTCGAAATGTCATCCCTGCCTCCAAGAGACAAGGATGACAATGCCTCGTTTCGGTGTCACCCTGAGCGCAGCGAGGCCTCGACCCACTGCTGCGCCTTCCAGTGATGCCGGAGAGGATGGCGGACACGGGATCAGCATGATCCCAGTACGACGCGGGGCGGAACTGCAGGTCGGAATCTTGCACCTCAGCCGCCGAGGAGAGCATCATATGGGTATGGCCGCACCGACCTTTTACACGGCTCAGATGGTCCGCGCCCTCCCGGAGGACGGGAACCGATACGAGACGGTCCGCGGGGAGTTGCTGGTGACCCCGGCACCCCGGATGTGGCACGAGGTCATCGTCGGTCGACTAACCACAGCCCTCGAAGCCTATCTCCGTATCAATCCGATCGGCCACGTGTTCGGCTCGCGTTCCGACATTTCCTGGGGACCGGACACCCTGGTGGAGCCGGACGTGTTCGTCGCACCGTTGGAGGAGGTGCGCACGCTGGAGTGGGCTCGAGTGAAATCCCTACTACTCGTGGTGGAGGTCCTGAGCCCCTCGTCTCGCCGAGCCGACCGTTTCACCAAGCGGGTGGAGTACCAGCGGCAGAATATCCCATGCTACTGGATCGTCGATCCGGATGAACGCCAGGTCGAGACCTGGTTACCGGCCGACGCTTTTCCCGGGTTCGAACGCGAGCGCCTGGTCTGGCATCCCGCCGGAGCGGCGCGTCCGTTCGTGCTCTCGCTCGAGGAGCTGTTCCGGCCGATCTGAGCGTCCGCTTCCTTTCCTCCACTTCCCCCATAGTTCCGCCCCTCAGCGTCCTCGAACGGTATGCCGTCTCCGTCGCACTGCAGCTTCCCAGGGTTGGGCGGAGCTAAGTTCCTGGCAGAGGGACAGGCGACGCGGCGATTCGTGGCCGGCTGGCGCGGCGGGGGGAGCGCATGACCGATCAGGGGAGACGGGTCCAGCGGATCTACCTGCTGCTGACGCTGTTGTCCACCCTGGCGGCGTCCCTCATCTGGGGCATCAACACCCTCTTCCTCCTGGACGCCGGCCTCAACAACGCCGAGGCCTTCGCCGCCAACGCGTTCTTCACCGCGGGGATGGTCATCTTCGAGGTGCCCACCGGCGTGGTGGCCGATATCCGGGGGCGGCGCACCTCCTACCTGCTCGGCGCCGCCACCCTGCTGGTCTCGACCCTTCTTTATCTGGCCATGTGGCGAGCCCAGGCGCCGCTCTGGGGCTGGGCCATCGCGTCCATCCTGCTGGGGCTGGGGTTCACCTTCTTCTCCGGCGCGACCGAGGCCTGGCTGGTTGACGCCCTGGCCTTCACCGGCTTCGACCAGAGCCTGGAGTCGGTGCTGGCTCAGGGCCAGGTGGTGGGAGGCGCCGCCATGCTCACCGGTTCGGTGGCCGGAGGAGTGATAGCCCAGTTCACCGATCTGGGCGTGCCGTACATCATCCGCTCGGTGCTGCTGGGCCTCACGCTGGCTGCGGCGTTCCTCTGGATGAAGGATCTGGGCTTCACCCCCGCGCGCGGCAAGGCTCCGCTGGTTGAGATCAAGAGGGTGCTCCGCGAGTCGATCGATAGCGGCTGGCGGAACCCTCCGGTGCGCTGGCTCATGCTGGCCGCGTTCTGCGCCGGAGGGGTGGACATCTTCGCCTTCTACGCCCTCCAGCCGTACCTGCTCGAGCTGTACGGCGATCCCGGCGCCTTCGGCATTGCGGGGCTGGCCGCGGCGATCGTGGCGGGAACCGAGATGGTGGCGGGGCTCGTCGTCCCTCATGTGCGTCGGCTGTTTTCCCGCCGCACCAACGCCCTGATTCTCACCTCGCTGGTCGGTACCGGCAGCCTGGCCCTCCTGGGTTGGACCTCGAGCTTCTGGGTGGCGATCGTCCTGCTGGCCGTGTGGGGGCTGATGTTCTCGATCGGGATGCCGATCCGGCAGGCGTACATCAACGGCATCATCCCCTCGCAGCAGAGGGCGACGGTGCTTTCGTTCGACAGTCTCATGGGCTCGGCCGGGGGCGTGGTGGCCCAGCCGGCGCTGGGGCGGGTGGCCGATGTGTGGGGCTACTCATCGGCCTACCTGGTGAGCGCGGGGATACAGTTGACCGCGGTGCCGTTCCTGGCCCTGGCCAGGCGGGAGAAGGCGCGCTCCGACCGGATCAAGGACTGAAAACCACCAACGCGCCGCCGCCGGGGCATCGCCAGCTCGGGTCATTGTGTGGTGCCGAAAAGCTCCTCCCGCTTCTTCGGCTCCTTCGCTTCGCTCCGGGCGGACGGGCGGACGGGCGGTCAGGCGGACGGGCGGACGGGTGGGCGGACGGCTGGATGAATGGTGTGCCAAGGTCTCACTCACAAGCCGGTGGAACTCGTCAACGAGCTCAGGCGGCGAGACGGGAGCCGGGTCCCCGGCGAAAGAGAGCAGCCACCGCGCAAAAGCGTCCGTGCGCCTCACCCGGAAGCGGCGGTTCTCGGGACTGTCCTCGATCACCTCGCCCAGCCTGAGGGCCGCAGCCGCGGCGCCGGTATTCCCGCGGAAGCTAACGACCGCGCTGACGGCATCGCCGGCGCCAAGCTCCCAGGCCTGCTTGAGCGCGCGATAGCCGAACCGGTCGACCCGGCTGGGCCTTGCCGTCGTCCCCTCGGACCGCAGGGTGAGGTAAGGGAGATAGAAGTACTGCGGCTGGAGCCGGTAGCCGACGATCTCGCCCTCCGTTGTGACGGTCTCGATCGGCACCCCGAAGGCGCGGAGCTCCTCCTTGTCGCGCTCGAAGGTGCGGCGGAGTGCGGCCTTGTTCTGTCCGGTCTCGTAGCCGGGCACCTCGCGCGCCAGCTCCTCGAGCGAAACGGGGAAGCGGCGCCGCAGGAGAGCGGCGAGGAGGTCGATCAGCTTCGGACTGGGTTATTTCACGAAGTGCTTCTTCGGAATACCTGAACCTAAGATCGGCATCTGGCGCCTACCATAGCCGCCTATTTGACACTGCTTTTCCGCCGCGCTGACTAGCGAGTCGCGCTGGGACAGCCCATCTTGGTGCTGACTCCCTGTCACACTCCCTGGCCATCTTGGCCCTATGCCTCCTAACCTCTCGAAGTCGCGCTTCGTGGCCGGCTGGCAGTGCCACAAGCAGCTCTGGCTGCGGGTTCACGAAGCGGACGCCCCGGAATTACAGGTGGACGTCGTGCTTCAGGACCGCTTCGACCAGGGCGCCGAGGTGGGCGTCTTGGCCCGGGGGCATTTCCCCGGCGGGGTACTGATTGACCTACCGCACAACGATCCCAACCGGGTCGAGGCCACCCACCGAGCACTCCAGGCCGGCGCACCAGCGGTATTCGAGGCCACCTTCATCGAAGACCGGGTCTACGTGGCCATCGACGTGCTCGAGCGTACGCCCGAGGGATTCACCCTGATCGAGGTGAAGTCGTCGACCAAGTCCAAGGACGAGCACATCCCCGACGTCGCCATCCAGACCTGGGTAGCCCGCCGGGCCGGCATCGCGGTCCGCCGGGCAGTAGTGATGCACCTGAACACCGACTTCAGGCACCCGGATGGGGGCGAGCTGTTCGGACGGACCGATGTGACCAGTGAGGTGGAGGCGATGCAGGCGGGGATCCCGGGCATGATCGAGGAGCAGCTGGCTGCCCTGGCCGGCGCCGAGCCCGAGGTGCCGGTCGGAACCCACTGCTGGATGATCGACCGTGACTGCCCCTTCTGGGATCGCTGCTTCCCGACCGATGAGCACCACGTCTGGACCCTGTACCGGGCCCACACGAAGCAGAAATGGGCCCTGGTGTTCAACGGGATCCGCCGGGTCCTGGACCTGCCGAGCGACTACAAGTATTCCGAGATCCAGCGGCGTCAGCGCACCGCCCTGGAGACCGGACGGATGATCGTGGAGCCGGGGCTCCGGGTCGCCTTACAGGAGTTCGACTGCCGGCTCGGGTTTCTCGATTTCGAGACGATCGGTCGAGCGGTGCCGGTGTGGCCCGACGTGGGACCCTGGCGGCAGGTTGTCGTGCAGTTCAGCTACCACGAGCAGGCTGCCGGCTTACCGGGCGGCTACACCCACTCGGCGTACCTGGCGGAAGGCCCCGGCGATCCGCGGGAGGAACTGGCCCTCCGGCTGCTCGAGGCCACCCGGAACGCCGAGCGGATCGTGATGTACAGTCACTTCGAGCGGACCCGGATCAAGGAGCTGGCCGGTTGGGTGCCGCATCTGGCCGCCGACCTCACGGCGCTCCAGGGCAAGCTGATAGACCTCCTCCCCGTGATCCAGCACCATGTCTATCATCCGCGCTTTGCGGGGAGCTTCAGCATCAAGCAGGTCCTGAATCCCATGGTCCCCGACCTGACCTATAACGACCTGGCGATCGTGGACGGGATGGTGGCGAGCGTCGAGATCGCCCGGCTCCTGTTCGTGGCGCACAAGGTCCGTGACCGGGAGCAGTTACGCCGGGACCTGCTGGCCTATTGCGAACGGGACACTTGGGCGATGGTGCGCCTGCTGGACAGCTTGAGAGAAGTTGCTAGAAGCCGCCCTACGTAGCGCCCGAGATTGCAGGCGATCTCGATGAGCCTGAGGCGGGATGGTGGTGTTCTCGCTATCGGGAAGGTGGTTCCGCGAAAGATGGCTACGGCGACTCATCAGGCCCGAATACGGTGTACCGAGTAGCGCGGAGTAAACTGGTCTTCATCGCGCTACCAACCATGCCTCGGCCTTCCAGTCCATCTCGGCGAAGAAGACCAGAGTCTCCCCGAGCGTGTCGAAGCCTCCAGGAACAGAACCCCGGAGCACGTCGTTGTTGTCGAGACAGAATGTCGAGGGATCGATAGTGAACAGGCTACCCTCCTCCTCGCACCCCAGTAGACTGCCCGTCACTCCTGGCAACATTCCCCCTGGTACCCGCCCACCATAGAACTGCTGCGCGGCCTGCTGTGTAATCGTAACGCAGTTCAAGCGGAGCCGACGACCGCTCGATCCCAGGTGCGTGTTGGGGCCTGGATCATCTTCCTCTACCTCGAAGGCCACATCGACGTGATCAAGATCGGTGCAGGCGTCAGCCCGAAGGCCGGTGAGTGTGACCCAGTTTGACGACTCGCTCCCATCGAATCTCAAGGTGTGGGAGTGCTCCGTGGCGGATGAAGCCCCTTCCATCTGCTCTTCCACATCCACATCAACAATCCATTCAGGGTGGCCTTCGAAGAGTCCGCCCGCGGCAGTAGCATCCAGATCGGTGATCTTCCACTTCGCGTAGATGTACGCCACGTAATCATCGGTGTCGAGATCGAGCCACCCGTCAGAGATCCAGATTTGGGTCGCCTTCTCGTGGAATGCCAGGATGCCCTGGTGCTGGTTGTGAATCCAGGCGTGCGCGAACCGGCTCCCCTCATACTTCCAGGTGTTCTGGTTCCCTGTCTCGGCGCTGATCTTGGCAGTCACGATTTCCAGCGCAACGTCCATGAGGCTGTCGGCCACCGCGCTTGGGAGCTCAGCCGAGCCATCGTAACCATGTACACCGGTCGCGGTGAGCTCGACGCCGTAGGTCGTTGCGCTCCATTGGGTGAAGGCCTTGGGGTTCATGAACCCCGGCTTGGGATTGACGAACAGGCTCAGGTCTACGGCGTCGGCATCGAGCCGGTACCGCCTACCGTCCGAGACGGCTAGAACGAACTCGTAGGAGAAGTCCTCCCCATGCTGCAGACCCTGACTCGGCGAATCCATGGTCGCAGTGGAAAAGCGGTAGGCCACGCTACCTCCGAACCGGCTGGACCAGTCGATCTGCTGCAGTGCCAGCACCATGTCGGTGGCAAAGACCCGGGTCGGTGCGATGTTACCTGCCGGCATCTGCGGCAGCCCGCCCGGAAGGAGCGAGAGCGCAGGCGTCCGTGTCGTCGGGAATACGGCGGCATTGGGCGGATCGGAGGCCAGGTTGGGACGGTAGTAGAGTCGGTATATGGCCTCCGCGCCGGGATCGTCCACCGGGTTCACGGTCGCGAAGTAATCGTTCCAGTACCACGACGCTGTCTCTCCGCGCAGCAGCATCTGGATCTCCGCGAAGTCGGACCCCTCTCGGAACGGGCCGAAGTGCCGGTGTGGGCGCCAGGGCTTGGTCCTGGGCCAGTTCAGGGGTGGCAGCGTATAGGAAACCGGCAACCGATGAGAAATTCGGAGGGTGTCGACGTCGACCCGCGGCTCCTTGTCCTTGCGGAGTCGGTACGTGAGACGGATCTCCTGGATGCTGTCGAGCCCGGCGGTGGTATCCTTGGCTGGGGCGGCTGTGATTCTCGGAGCTTGAGGTGCTGCTTCGCCTGGCTCCTGTACCACAGATCGTCTGGCACAGGACTCGACTGCGAGAACGACTCCCACCAGCCAGATCGCTCTTGTCGTGCCCATAGAGCCTCAGAGGCAGATTTATCGCGACCTCAACGCGGTGACGGCATTGATGTGAATGTGTAGGGAAGCTACCGGTGGGACAGCGGGCGGATAGAGGGAAACTCGGCCGAGTTTTGAAGGATTTGCGACAGGAAACTGGGAAAAGATGTCGCGTTGGGGATCCGATCCACGAAGCTGTCCGCGATCTGACGGCCAGCCGGTTCGAACAACTCATGAACCTGACCGACTGACCGCCCGATCCGCACGCTGCCCGCCTCATGCCGCCGGCCTTTCTTCACTACCCCTCCGCCGGCACTTCGGGCTTCTCATCGGCCGGACGCGGCGGACCGATGACGTTCCTCACGCTCTCCCACTCCGCCAGGACCTCGGCGACCGCCGCGAAGCGGAAGCGGTTGAGCGCGTCCATCATTCTCACGAGGTGCATGATCTCTTCGGCAATCACATCGAGCTCCGCACTCGCGCTGACATGGGCTCGGCGCACCTCGGCCCCCTGCTCCACCACCTTGTCGAACTGATCCAGGTTCTTGACCAGTCCATCGAGAAGGGGCTCGGCCAGGCCGTGCTTCACCAGCAGCTCCTTCTGGTTCTAGGCTTCCCTGATCGACGCGGGTCAGATCCAGCGGGACCCCGGCTCCTACATCGTGTGTATCTCATATTGGGATATCGTCAACCTGGTGGATTTCGAGCCCAGCGGCGGGACCTACATCTACTCTGGCGTCCGAAGCGTATGACGAGGAGCAGAAGATCGATCACCAGCGGCTGGTGAACGGGCTGAACCATTTTGGATTGAAGATGGTTGGCGGGCTGCCGGGGGCAGAGAAGGGACCATACCACGCGTCGGGGCACATCGACGGACCGGCGCTGGAGGAGCTGATCGAGCAGATGGTTGCGGAGCAAATCCTTCCGGTGCACACCCAGCATCCGGAGTGGTTCGAGCAGAGGTGGTCAAAGAAGATCGTTAAGGCAGGATACGCGCTCGCAGGTCGGATGTGACCTGAGGGATTTATTCATCTCCTTAGCCGCTTCATCCTCCACGATTCCTCGGCGTCGCGCACGGCCTCGGCTCCAAACACGCGACGGAACGCAGCGCCCAACGTGGTCTGGGCGACACCGAAGACCCGAGCGGTTTCGCGCTGGGTGTGGGTCTGGTAATACACAAAGGCCCGCGCGATCTCTCGCAGGAACATGGGACGGGGCCGGGGTCTTCCCTGATTCGGATGACGCGGACGCGGGACGATTCGGATCGGCTCGACCGGCGGTGGAGGCAGGGCCGGCTCCGTCGTATCCACACGGGCTGCTCGAGCTCGGTCCGCACCGAGCCAGCGACGACGTCCCATGGTTACCCCGCCGCGAGCCAGATCTTATAGGCCGCATCACAACCAGGCACGTTCCAGGCATTTCTGAGCTTTACCTTTCTGCCGTCGCTCAACACGGCGAAGGGGCAGAGCTGGAGCTGATTCTCCGGCAACACCGGAATGCCCGGCACCCGCGCCGCGACCTCCCCATTGGGCGGGAGGAGAACCAACCGCACGATCCGGATCACCGAGTCGAGGGTTGGCGGGAGCGGCGGCCGAGTGTAGGCCCAGGTCCAGCACATGCTCCCGGATTTTGTCCCGCTCGCCCGGCCGCCCCGCTCGATCACTGCGCATCCCTTGTACGTCGCCGCCTGGCCGTAGGGAGGCGCTGGAGCCTGGCTGGTATCGGCCAGCTGGACCCGCCGGCGGGAGAGCAGCAGCGTGTCGCCCCGGAAGTAGCGGTAGAACACGGTATCGCCCCGGGCGAAGTCGCGGCTCACGATCCGGGTGCCCAGGCGGACGGTGCTGTCGGGGGCGGCGGCCTCCAGGTGGGTGACTATCACGTCGAGCGAGGGGGGAGCGAGGGGGGCGCCGAGCGCGGTGCGGCCGAGCGCCGGCGTCGTGGCATACAGGTTAGTGACGATCGGTTCGGGGCGTTCCGAGCAGCCGGCCAGTGCCAGCAGCAGAACGGGTGAAGCGATACCAGGTGTTCGCATATGAGACTAGCCTCACGGTCTCCTTGGATGTTGGCTCCAGGGCCGTCGCCGGTGAGAGCGCGACGGCTCTGCCTCGGGTCTGTCCGGCGCCCGGCCTCATGCCGCCGGCTTCACGTCGGTGCCGGGTGAGTCGTCCTGTTCCGGCTTTTCTGCCGCCGGGCGGACCGGTCCGAACACGTTGCTCGCGCTCTCCCACTCCGCCAGGACCTGGTCGGCATCGGCGAACCGGGAGCGGTTGAGCCCGTCCATGACCTTCACCAGGTGCACGATCTCGTCGCCGATGACATCGAACTCGGCACTCGCACTGACGTGGGCCCGACGAGACTCGGTGCCTTGATCCACGGCGTTGTCGAACTGCTTGAGATTCTCGACCAGGTCGTCGAGGAGGGTCTCAGCGAGACCGTGCTTCACTAGGAGCTCCTTGTGCTGCTGCGCCTCGGCCACCAGTGCGTGGGCCGCGGCCTGGAACTCCAGGTAGGGGCTCTGCTCCAGCGGGAGGAGAAACTTTTGCCTGATCTCGGGCACCTCGTTGGCTGCCCCTGCTGCCACCTGCACGACGTGCCTGAGCTGGGCCCGCCGCATCAGCCGGCGGAGATCTCGCTTCTGGACCGTGGCGCCCCGGACCTGCGCGAATCCATCGCGCTGGAGGTCGATGAGCTTGTTGGCGCGGGCGAGGCGATCCTCCAGACGCGCGAGCGTCGTGGCGTATCCCGGACTGGCATCCGGGTGGGCGATGCTGAAGCCCAGCGCGCTACGTCCCATCTCGATTTTCCTACGCGACTTCGCGTTCATACCAAGGCTCCTCACTTGGAGAGAGACGGAAGGTGACGGGAGCTCTTCCGCCGTACATGATGATGGTGGATGTGCTCCGACCAATGGTCCCGTCGCTCAGTCGGCCGAGAGCGTGAGATGCCTAAAGCGTGCCAGAGCGTGCACGCATGTGTCAGGCAGGCGGCGATGGAGTGGAGTCCGGCGGTGACCGCGCGTCGTCGGACGCCGATGGAGAGGGCTCGGACGAACCGATGCGTGAGGGTGTCACGGACGTGCGCGAGTCGTCCCGCGATCACTGCTCCCGTGACTGGCTAGTGTGCGAGCCTGACGCCTTCATGTTCGAGGCGGGCAAGGATCGGTCGAGTCCGGGCGGGAATGCGTTGGAGACGAGCGGCTTTCTGGTGTGCCGCTGCGGGTTTGGGTGTAAGTCTGACGCGGATGGGCGGAAGCCTGGCGAGGATGGATGCGGTCCGGCCAGGAATGTGGAGGACCCCTCCGACCTGGTGCCCGACCCGACAACTCCGAGCGCGAGCAGTCCAGGCATCTGCATGTCCCGGGCAGTGATGTGGCGCTCGCGTTCACCTATCACCCACTGTCAGGCGCAGTCGTGCGTGCCCATGGCGGATCTCTGCGTGACCCGGGCAGGGTTGTGTGTGTCCCTTTCTGGGATCACTCTGTCCCGGACGAGAATCGACGGAGGTCTGATAAAGGCTGTGGCTGACCGTGGCCAGTCTCTGAGTGACAGTGTCTGGGATGTGGGTGACGCGGTGGGACCTGCTTCGTGGCTGGGCGGGTACGATTCACCACCGAATGTGTCGCATCCAGGCCGGCCGTCGGCGCTTTCGCGCCAACCGGGGATACGAGACTTTGCGGCGGAGCCGAACCCTCCCGGTGCCGCTCACTCTATCCCTGCGGCAACGATGGCACGCCTGATGCGTTTGTGGCCGCGCCGTTGAAGAGCCTGTTCGTCAGCCGAGGAAGGCTCCGGAGCGTCCGGGCACGCCTGTGGTGCGGCGAGCACCCAAGCCCGGCCACGGCGACACGAAGAAGAGGTAGGGTAGTCCGGGCCCGGCGCTGAACTACCTCGAGACGTACGCAACGCCCTTAGTCCCGTCACGTAGGCGGTTCAGCGCCAGATGGTTCTCTCAGCGGAAGCCTGCTCGGATAGTGATGCAGCTAAGCTGCTTCCAGGCTGGATCTCGAGATGCAAGTCCCGTAGCACCATTATTCCCACATGGAAATAATCAAGAACTTTGCAGAGCCTCGTCTCAAGGATCGCACGGCTACCTGCGCTGGAATACCATGACTCGTATCTCTCACGCAGGTCCAGATCGAGGTGTGCACGGTCTCCGTACAACACGAGGTCTAAGACTTCCGCGTGGGTGTACCGGAGCTCTCCAGTAGGAAGCTCGGAAATCAGATGTGATGTCTGCCTCAAGTACTGAAGCCAGCGCCTCCGAGCCAATGTTAGCCTCGCCAGCAGCTCCTGCTCCACGCTGATCGCACGGTAAAGCTCAGATAGCCTGTGCACAGAAACAATGTCATTCTCCTGAACGAACATCCGAAGAGTTACCAGATACGCATCGACGACTTCCTCATCGTCGGGCCATGCCCACTCCACCTGGCAAGATGTATCCACGAGTCGCATGGAATACCCGCGCTGGCGCGTTTCATCCAGCCACCAGACGCGAAACCTGGATCGGTCCAGTCTGTCCGCCTTTAAATTGAACAGAGCCAATCGCCGAAGCGCCTCAGCTCTCGTCGGCATCTACTTTCCTCGAAGCCTTAACCGGGTACAAAACACGTGCTCTTAATGACTTAGGAATCTATTCGAGCGCTAGCAGATGGACTGTCCCTCATCGACTCTGCTCATCCGGAGGTTTACAAAGAAACGACTTACAAAACCTCACGGTTGCCGCTCGATGGAGGCGGCAAGCGCCTGAACAATTCTCGTACATGCATTAGTGTCAGCAAATCCCGTGTGGCAGGCGCTAGAAGGTGCGGCGGAGGGCAGCCTTATTCTGGCCGGTGTCGTAGCCGGGCACCTCCTGAGCCAGCTCCTCTAGAGATGCCGGAAAGCGGCGGCGCAGCAGGGCGGCCAGGAGGTCGATCCAGCGTTGGATTTTTTGGCTTGCCATCGGCTTGTCACCCTGAGCGAAGCGAAGGTGCCGAAACTCCACCTTACTTGAATAACTGGTCGAATCGAGGGGTTCTGGTCCCTTCGCTTCGCTCAGGGTGACACGTAATCTCGCACATCGGCGAGGGATATGATAATGGGTCCTGACCCTGATGTCGCAGTTGAATCGTCTCTGGTGTATGAGCTCTTCTCCCCCTCGGGTATTGAATCCATCCAGCTACAAGTTAATTGAGGCCATGCCCTCCGAACTCGGCAAGTTTATTCCCCTTAAGCGCACTGAAAAGGGAATTGGATTACGGGAATTCTCTAGGATAATCGGGAGGTCGGCCCCCTATCTAACCCAATTAGAACTGGACGACGATGCGCGCGCATGTGTGTGAGCATCGGCCTTGTGGAGAACAGAGAAAAGGCGCAGTTGATCTTAGGCGGTTTAATTCCCCCGCTAGGCTTCTCCGCGGCCAGGGTGAGCAAGTACGTACCCCGGACATTTCGTGGATGAAAACAGAGCTGTTATTCTAGCCTGCGACGGTTCACAATCGAAGGTGCTTCTCGAATGGCCCAGTAAAATCGCTGTTTGGAAAAAAAGGGCTTCCAGAGTGTCCTGAGCGATCCAGTGAGAGTATGTGCTTTCCAACATCCTTACCGAAGAGAAACTCTGCCTCTTCCGCAATAGGAATTAGATCTTCCGTGTCGACATCGGGATCCGTATCCGGCGCGGCACCGGTTCCAGTAGTCAACCACCAATCTCGAACCCTTTTGTAGAATGCGTACCTGCGATCAAAGAGGTCGTCTTTACGCTTACGCCTGAGGTGCAGGTGGTTCAGCACTGCCAACACCGCGCCCAGTACGGCAATGGTAGGTGTGAGTAGGGCCGATAATAGCTGGACCCAGCTGTTATTCATTTCCGTTCTCTCATTCGAATTCGAGGTCACTGAACGGCGAGACCGAGAAGCTGCCATTAAACTGGGTTCAGTCCAAACCGATTGCTCCTCCCTGCTCTGACGTTAATCAGCCCTTGAAGATCGTATCCGCATGCCACTCTAGAGCCTCGTGTTCGGCCAACACATAGCCGCGATCGAACAAGGTATGGATGTCTGATCGAAGCAGTAGCCCGTTGTCCACCTGGTGGAGGCCACCTGCCGAAACCGGCCGGATGTGTGCTGCCTCTAGAACCAGCAAAGTCTTTTCTCCGGTCACCGCACAGTGTCGCTGATAAGTGTCGGCCACCAAAATCCTGAAGCCGCCCTGACCCAGCCGTCTCCGCACCAGAGTTGGGTCACCAAATATGGGACCAACAACCGGCTCAGCCACCCGCCGGCCGCTCCCTGCCCTTCTCACCAGCACTTCTTCCCAGAGGCGCTGCCCCTCTTCCTCCCGTAGGTCGTAGGTCTTCCCTACGACCGTGTTCCGGGCGAAGCTCGCCGGCGCCGAAATCCACTGCTCCCGCTCGAAGAAAAACGGCTCCTCCAGGATGATGCAGCCAATGGTGTAGTCCTCGCGCGGATCCGGGGGGATCCGCCGGTACCGCTCGATCCGCCGGCGCATCTCATCAAAGGTCCGTGCCCCGTTCTTCTCCCCGAACGCTTCCCATGCGAGGCTGGCAGGAAATAGGGTGAAGTGGGCGAAGAATCCGCCTCCGACGATGAGGTTCTCCGGATAGTGCAGCTTGAACAGGAACGGCTGGCCCGGGCTCAGCGCGCGAAACTGCCGCCCGCCGCCTGGCTGCCAGAAGTTCACCTCATCCAGGTCCGAGCGGCGGCTGAGGAACTGATACCAGTCCCGGTCTGTTACGGCGACGAATGCTTTCACGAGGATTCAGCAGGTAAGTAAGAGTCACTATAGCTTCGCATTACCGCAAGAGGCTGTCGGAGAATCAGTTGGTGTGATTTCTGATGCGACAAGAAGTGGGGAATACTGTCGCATTAGATAGCCCATCTCGCCCAAGTTGGGCTCAAGCCGCTTCGAATAGGGCAAATCTCTCAGCCAAGAACTCTCGATTGGGCAGGTGCTCCGGTTTCCGGGGTACCTGGATCACGCCGCCCTCCATCTCCTGCAGCCCATGTCGCAACATGGGTCCGTCATGCTCATCGAGCACATCGCGGCGCACATGAATCCGATACGCAGGATCAACCCCGAGTATTCCCAAATCGTATGCGCCGTGATGTATTCTGCAGAGCGCTAGGCCATTGGGGATATCCGGAAGCCCCCGCACATCCCTATCCGGTAAGATGTGCGCGGCATCCAGCAGGGGGGTGTGCCGCAGCCGGCACATCGCGCACTGGCGCCTATACGCCGAGAGCACCAGATAGCGAAACCGCTCCTGGTGGAGCCGTTGCTTGACCATTCTGGTCGCGTAAGCCTTGAGCGGAGTGTTGGACAGAGGATCCTCTGTCGTTGTCAAGATGTCGCGCCGGGCATCAGCCATCAGATAAAAAGCGAGCTGGGCCGGCGAATCGGCAACGACGTAGCAAGGAAAGACGGGGTCGTACAATCCCTGCTCGACGGCAATCAGATATAGTAAGGGCCGCCGTAGCCCCATGGCCCGGCGCAGCGCCACGTTGTCGGGGTGATTCGGGTCGGTACCCCGATAGCGGTAGACCAGGCGGTCATCCGCTGGGTCCATGCGGTCGTCGTAAGGGCTATCGAACGAGGTCTGAATCGTGAGGGCGGCGCCGGGCTCGCGCAGGATCCGAGGCCGAAAGATGCCCTTTTGCTGGTTCCAGATCGGCACCCGCTCGCCGTGAAAGGTGAGTCCCAGGTTGAGCAAATGAGCAGGCACAGCCCCGCCCGAAGCCTCGCTGAGGCGCTGGACGTGGTCGAACACCGCGGCTCGCAGTTCCAGATCGAGGTCGAGGCTCATGGATGAAGACCAGCTCTATGCTGTCTCTCGCCCAATCCCGGCGCAAGGTGACCCTCTGGTCCGAGTCCTGGCCGCGGTCATCCGTGAAGGTGACCGCTATCTCGTCTGCCTCCGGCCCGGCCACAAGCGGCACGGTGGCTACTGGGAGTTTCCTGGAGGGAAGCTCGAGCCTGGAGAGACACTGCTGGAAGCTGCCATTCGGGAGATTAAACAAGAGCTCGGTGTCAACGTTCTGTTTGTAGGGAAGACGCTCTTTAGCTGCCAGGACCCCGGCTCCCAATTCCTCATTGAGTTCGTGGAAACACGCATCAGCGGTGCCCCTGAGGCCCTGGAGCATGATGAGATCCGGTGGGTACAGGCGTGCGAGATGCCGGGTCTCAAGCTAGCGCCCAGCGATCAGGCTTTCAGTCTAACAATTGCATGAAACGGTTGGCTCCTCTTGTCGCGGCGCGGAAACCGATCGTTGTAGAGATTGCTCTAAGCAATGGCAGGCCTGGAAAAGGCAGGAGCGAACCGCGAGGTAATAAGAGATCCCCTCGCAATGCTCGGGGCAGGCTCTTCGCTTCGGTCAGGCCTGCCCCGAACGCAGTGAAGGGATGACAACCGCAGCGGCAACTGGCCCCTTCCCGATCCGCGCCACAGATTGGGGATCGCCACCTCCCGACCAGGACCACCCCGATGACCGCCCACACCGCCGCACCGCCGATCGCGCCCGAACGAAAGCCCCGGGACGAGGAGATCGACGTCTACGGACTCACCCACCCCGGGAAGGTCCGCCGCGAGAACCAGGATCATTTTCTCATCTGCGGGCTGAAGAAGCAGCTGGTGGTGCACTCGACCAGCCTGCCCGAAACCGATCACCTCATGGGGGAGCCCGAGCGGCTCGCCTTCCTCATGATGGTGGCCGACGGCGTGGGCGGTGGAGCCAGGGGCGCCGAGGCGAGCCGGATGGCGCTCGAGGCAGTGACCCGGTACGTCGCCAACAGCATGCGCTGCTACTACGCCGCCCGGACGGCCGACGACCGGACCTTCTCCGAGGCACTCCAGCAGGGCGCGCTCCAGTCCCATACGGAGCTGGTACAACAGGGCAAGGACGACCCGCAGTACCAGGGCATGGCCACGACCCTGACCCTCTACCTCGGCCTCTGGCCCCGCGCCTACCTGCTCCAGGTGGGAGACAGCCGCTGCTATCTGCTCCGTGGCGATGACCTGACCCAGATCACCCGCGATCAGACCCTGGCGCAGGAGCTGGTCGACGCCGGCGTCCTCAGCCAGGCCGACACCGCCGACTCCCGTCTCGCGCACACGCTCTCCAGCTCGATCGGAGGACGCCAGACCGCCCCCGCCGTCACCCGGCTTGACGTGACCTGGGGCAACGTGGCACTCCTGTGCAGCGACGGGCTCACCAAGCATGTCTCCGACGAGCGAATCCGCGACCGGCTCCGCTCGATGAGCTCCGCCAGGCAGGTGTGCGAGGATCTGCTGGAGGAGGCGCTTGCGGGGGGTGGAACCGACAACATCACCCTCATCGTCGCCCGGGCGCGGCCAAGCGAGGGTTGAACGGGCGGACAGGCGGTCAGGCGGACGGGCGGACGGAGGTTATCGGTCACATCGCGAGTCGCGCCGGCTTCCCAGGTTGTGGATCCGCCCACACCTTATTTGTAACAAAGCCGGAGCTGGCGCCATGCAACTCCCCGCCGATGTTCTCCGACGGCTGGCCAAGGAAGGCGCTCGCCGCCTGGCGCTCGAGCACCTCAAGACCGCCGCCGCCCTGCGCGACCGGCTGGCCGACCCCGCCGATCCCGAAGGGCTCCACGACTTCCGGGTCGCCATCCGCAGGCTGCGCAGTGCCCTCCGAGCTTACCAACCCGAGCTCCGTTCCACCGTCCGCAAGCGGACGCTGCGGCAACTCGAGCGGGTGTCCGACAGCACCCGGGAGAGCCGCGACCTCCAGGCCCACCTCGAGTGGCTCAACCAGCAGCGCGAGCACCTCGCCCCCGAGGCCCAGCCCGGTCTCGCCTGGCTGATCAGCCGGCTGGAGCAGGACCGGCAGCGTGGCTGGGACGAGATGACGAAAAAAATCGACGCCGGCTTCTCCCGCATGGCCGAGCGGCTCACGGATGAGCTGGCGAGGTTCCGGACCACGATTCGCCTGGACGGCTCCCGCCGGCCGCGCTCGATGGCCCGGATCACCTCCGAGCGGCTGGCCGATGCCGCCGAGCGGCTCCAGCGACGGTTGTCGCGGGTGCAGCAGTTCACCGACGAGGAGCCGATCCACGGGCCCGGATCGCCGCCAAACGGGTGCGCTACCTGCTGGAACCCGTCGCCGAGAGCTACGACGAGGGGCCCGAGATCGTCCATCAGCTCAAGGAGCTGCAGGACAGCTTCGGCGACGTGCACGACGTCCACGTCTTCACCGGCACACTGGCCGACGCATTGGCCGAGGCAACCCAGATCGACCTGCGCTCGGAGCAACCCGGACGAGAGCCGCTGGTGCCGGGGCTCTCCGCGGTGGAGAATGCACTCCAGGAGCGCGGCGCCAAGGCTTACCAGACGGCGCGGAAGTCGTGGCTGGGCAACAAGCCCGCCGGCTTCTTTCGGTCGCTGAAGAAGATCGGGGAGGCGATCGGCAGCGAAACCACTCAGAACCAGGAGATCGAGCGCAAGTTCCTGCTGAATGGATTGCCGGCGTTCGATCGGCCGGACTCGATCGCCGAGATCGAGCAGGGCTATCTCCCCGGTAAGCGCGTCATCGAGCGACTCCGCCGGGTCCGGGACGAGAACAAGGAGGAGCTGCTCCGGACCATCAAGGAAGGCACCGGCATGACTCGGCTGGAGGTGGAGGAGCCGCTGCCGGCCGAGCTGTTCGAGCAACTCTGGCCGCGCCCGCCTGGTTGAGCCGGCTGTAGTAGAAGGCCCGTCCCGCGGGTTCCCAGGCGATGAACCCGAACTGCACCCGCGAGATGGAGTCCGGCAGGAGCCGGGCCCTGGCCGGGTCCATCAAGTACAGCGTGGTCTTCTCGGAGCCGCCCAGCGACGCGCCGTAGCCCACCAGGCTTCCGTCCGGTGCCGGCGCGACTAGTCGATCGCCCAGTGCTCCTCGCCCGGTCTCGGCAAGGTGTCGGGATCGAGCAGCATGCGGTCGCGTTTCGTGGCCACGTCGCGCACGTAGAGCTTGGCGATCTGCTGGCCGGGGTCGAGCCGGAGATAGAACCACCGGTCCTCGGCCGGGGAGAGGCTGGAGACCACCGTGGTGATGTCGGCCAGCTCGGTCAGCCGGGCGAGGAGCGCCGGACGCTGGGGAAGCCGGTCGAGCACTTCGCGAGTGTGGGCATTCTGCTGCTTGAGCCAATTCATGAACTCCGGATTCTTCCCGACCGGCGCCTCCATCCAGCGGTGGGGATCGCTGATGACGGTGCCGAAGTAGGTGTCGGCCACCTCCCGCTTGGGCGTGGCCGGCGGACTCGACTGTGACTGAGCGGAGAGAACGGTGCCGGCTGTCAGGGACAGGAGCAGGGTCGCGAGCGGAATATGGGGCGGGCGGGAGAGCATGAACTCTCCGGGTTGGGGTCGACCGGGAATGTGCAGGTGGGGACGCAAGGACGCCAGCGTGGGTAGGACGGGGCTTAAGGGCGCAGCTCCGAGCGCGCACCGATTCTAGCTTAGCATGTACGGCAGGTCGGCTCCGCTGGTGGGATAGGCATACAGCTGGTGCTTGATGGCGGTCGCCGAAAGACCCTGTCGGATGGCGAGAGCAAACAGATTGATCACCTCCTCGGCATGGGTCCCCAGCAGATGGGCGCCGAGGATACGGTCGCTCCCCTGCTCCACGATGGTCTTGAACATGGCGCAGGTCTCGTTGACCCGCCGGTGGGAGTACCAGCTCGAGGTGTCCTCGCTCTTGATCCGGACCTCGTGCCGCTCCCGGCGGGCCTCGACTTCGGTGAGCCCGACACCTGCCAGCGGTGGAATGGTGAACACCACGCTCGGTATGCCCCGGTAGTCCGGAGTCCGGGAGTTGCCCTCGAGTAGGTTGGAGGCGACCAGGACGCTCTCGTACGCCGCCACCGGAGTGAGCGGGAGGCTGCCGGGCGGCCGGGCAGCATCTCCCGCGGCATAGACCCGGGGATTGCTCACGCTTTGCAGAAACTGGTTGACCACCACCCCTCCCTCGGCGTCGGTGGCGACATTCGCCTTTCCAAGCTCGAGCTTTTCCGTGTGGGGCACCCGTCCCGCCCCATGCACCACCAGATCGGCCTCTACCGCATCAGGCCCCTCCGCTGCCTCCAGCAGCACTCGGTAGCGGCCTCCTTCCCGCTCGATGCCAACGACCTCGCTATCGGTCCGAACTTCGACCCCGATCTCCCGGGTATGTCGCACCAACCGCCCCACCAGATCCTGGTCGAACCGCTCCAGTGGCGCCCCCCGGCTCAGGATGACGGCCTGGGCTCCCGCGCGCTGGCTGACATGGGCGAACTCGAACGAGACGTAGCCCCCGCCCACGAAGGCGATGCGCTTCGGCAACCGGTCCAGCTCGAGGAATTCGGTGCTGGTGATGAGATGCGAGTCGCCAGAGATCCGGAGCGGCCGCGGCCGGGCGCCCGCCGCGATCAGGAAGTGGCGTGACTCCAGGGTCTCGTCTCCCACGGCCAGCCGGTCGGGACTCAGGAATCTCGCCTCTCCCTGGAAGGGCACGATGCCGGCCCTCTGAAATCCCGCCAGCCGGGCGGCCGGAACCGGGTCGGTGAAGCTCCGCTTGAAGCGCATCAGGGCCGGCCAGTCGATCGCCGATTTCCCGCTCACTCCGTGGCCCTGCATCCTGCCGCTCCAGGCGACCAGGTCCGCCGCGCCGACCAGCACCTTCTTCGGGTCGCATCCCCGGAGGGCGCAGGTCCCGCCGAAGGGAAGGTCGTCCACGATGGCCACCCGCCAGCCCGCCCGCCGGCAGCGGTACGCGGCTCCGGAGCCGCCGGCCCCAGTGCCGATGATGACAAGATCAAGGTGATGGATTTGAGGCACTTTGGTGTCCTGGTAGAGAGCTTGGTCACGCGAGCCTGCGGCTCGCTCGCAATGACTCAAGCTTAAGCTTCGAACCCGACTCCAGGGGACGGATCCGGAGAAGGAGAGATGCATCTGAAACGCTCCACCCGACCCGCCCGGGCATTCGAAGAGATCTTCGCCGAGCATCTGGACGCGCTGTTCCGGACGGCGCTCCGGCTCTGCCGCGGCAACGAGGCCGATGCGGAAGATTTGCTCCAGGACAGCGCGCTTCGCGCGTTCACCGGCTTCGACCAGTTACGCGATCCGGCGGCGGCCCGGGCCTGGCTCTTCACCATCCTCACCCGGACCCACCTGAACCGGATGCGCTCCGCGGGACGCCGGGTCGAGGCGACCAGCGCCGATCTGGACGAGAGTGCGTTCGAGGCGGCGCTGGCGGAGTGGATCCCGATGCGGTCGCCGGCGGAAGAGGTCGAGCGCCGGCAGTTGGCCGAACAACTGGCGCGGGCGCTGGACCAGCTGGGGGACGAGCTGAGGGCCGCGGTATGGCTGGTGGACGTCGAGGGATTCACCCAGCGGGAGGCCGCCGGCATGCAGGACGTGCCGGAAGGGACCATCGCCTCCCGTTTGTTTCGGGCGAGACGGCAGCTCCGGAGCGCGCTGGAGCGTCCGGCACAGGAGGCCCGGATCTGGAGGAGCCAATGACCATGAGCTGTGGGCGAGCCCGCCGGTTGCTCTGGCCCGATGCCGGTCCCCGGGAAGTGACCGACGACGTCGTGGCGGCGCGGGAGCACGCGGCCGGGTGCGAGGCATGCCGGGGATTTTTCCACGACATGCAACAGGTCGGCGACGAGATCGGCCGCACCGCTCCCCGCCCGGCGGCGCCGGGCCAAGTGCGGGACCGCTTGTTCCAGGCGATCGCCCGGGCCCGCACCGCCTCCGCCGTCCCCGCTCGCGCCACTCGGCTCCGCCAGATGCTCATCGCCGGTACCGCGGCTCTGCTGGTCATAGGATTGAGCCTCCTGGGCTACCTGGCAGTGCGGGGTGGCTCGCCCGATAGATCCGACCCGCTCGGCTCCATCATGGAGGACCAGCTCCGCTCGCAGAAGGGTGCGGGACTGGCCTCCTCCGACTCGATCCAGGTGGCGCACTGGCTGGCGGAGCGGCTCCCCTTTGCGGTGCAGGTCCCCTTGTTTCCGGAAGCGCGGCTCACCGGCGCCAGGCTCCTGGTAGAGAACCGGCAGGCCGGAGCCGCGGTGGAATACGTGATTCAGGGTAGGCATCTCACCTACTACGTGTTGCCGGGTGGCGGTGCCGGCATCCAACAGGAGATTGCACTGGTCTCGCGGGATGGCTACCGGGTGGCGAGCTGGCACGACGCCGGACTTACTCACGCCCTGGTGGCAACGCTGCCGGGGCCCAAGCTGATCGAGCTGGCCCGATACTGTATTCATCAGATGATGGCGACGTTGCTATCCCCCGACGATCCGGGTCTTCGGCTTGAACACGCCCCAGGCGAACCAGAAATGGTTCCCATGGGGAATCGATTTCAGCATCTTGCCCTTGAGCGGACCGGAGGTGGCGCGACCGAGCAGGTCGAACTCGCTTCCGGTTATCTTGTCGCGAAAGCGCCCCTCGCCGTTTGGCTCGAATTCCAGCACCAGGTCACCCATCCGCCGGTCGAATACCCCGGTTGAGCCGACATCCCGCCCTTGCGCGACTCGTGAGTCGTCCAGCGGACTCGCGGTGCCCGGCACCCAAAAGACCGCGACCGGCACTCCGCCGACGACGTCGTTGAGCGCGGGCCGCTTCCGGAATCCGCGGAAGGCGTAGGCCACGTCCTCTCCTCCCAGCGAGACCGCGATCACCCGCTCCATGGCAGGAAGCCGCGGGTCGGGCCGGCCCCGGAAGAAGCTCGCGAGCGGGGATCCCTTGGGATCGTCGTAGCGGGCGTAGGGGTTCTCGCCATAGGGCCGGTCGAACCCCGTCTTCCGAGAGAGTACCCGGCCTTGGGGATGTGAGGCCTTGAAGGTCTTCCAACTCACCAGCGGTGCGTTTACGAAATCGAGCTTGCGCCCGGCGAGCTTCCCCACAATCGCCTCGCCGGTGGCTTGCTGCCACCAACTCTCGGTCTGCCGGTCGTACATGACCAGATCGGAATGTCGCAGCCGGCCGGTGGTGCCGAAGTCGAGCACCGTTCCGTCATGCCGGCGGTCGAAGGCCAGAGCGGTATTACAGAGGGGGCAGTAGGTGACGGCGACCGGACGACCGCCGACCACATCGTTCACGATCTCGTGCCAGATCAGGATCTGGAGGGGGTAGGCCTTGGCCTCGTTTCCCTCGATTACGAGCACCACCGGCTCGCGGGGAGAGAGCCAGTCGTCGGCCTGGGATACGGTCACGAACTGGGGCCGGTCTATGGCGGGGATCCCATCCTTGGGTGGGCCGCCGGAGACGATCTCGTCGAGTGGGACAGTGTGGCGGCAGAAGTCCGTCTGCCACTCGCCGGATCCCTGAGCCCAGACCACCGGCGAGAGCATCAGCCGGGCGACCAGCAGCACGCCCAGAGTTCGGCCGGCCTGCATCGTCAGTCAGGCGGGCCGGGCAGTTCCCACAGGAGCACGACGTGCTGGACCGCGCAACGGGACGAACACCGCGCCCAGTATTACACCGAAGATTACGTGACCCATCAGGCTGGCAAAGGCCACCGGCCGCATCATCGGCATCCGGAGTGGGGCAAACGCGGGCATGCCGAGGAACATCGGCATCAGGATCAGGCCGCCGAGCACCCACCAGAAGACGCCGTACCCGGCACCCCAACCGGCGCCGCTGCCGTAGCCGCCCACCCGAGTGCCCAGGAGCCAGCCGAACAGCCCACCGATCACGGCACTATTGAAGAGGTGATAGAGCCAGCCGACCACCAGGCTGGTCGATCCAACCACCTGGGCGACCATGCCCATCATCGGCATGCTGCCGCCGTCGGGCGTGGGTGCGTGCATGATGGTCATCATGATGCCGAACACGACCCCGGCGATGAGGCCGGCAATGATGCCGGCGGCGAGGTTGCTTCGCATGTGGGTCTCCACGAGAGAGATGGGGCACAGCTGACCGCAGGGCGGCGGTGCCGGGCACACCGGTGGTGCCGGCGGGCCGCCGCCCCTTCCAGGGTTGAGACACCGGGAGCTTCACAATCCATCCCGGAGGCATCGCCTCTGGCAGACGAGTTTCCGACGATGAGTGACTAGCTTGTCTTCAGGAGGAGACGGCCATGCGGGAGCCCTCCTCGATCATCCCGACGCCTCCTCCGAAAGCCAGCCATCGCGAAAGCCCGCCCGGCGCAAGCCCGTCACGAGATACGGGCACTGCCGCATCAGCCGCCAGAGAAACCCCGAGCGGTAGTTCTCGATCATCAGTACGATGGGACCCTGGTCGAGCCCGTAATATCCCTTCGAGATCCAACCGGGTCTTACCGCCGCTCGGCCCCGGAACGTAGGATTGAAGCTGTGGAACGTGGGATTGAAACTGCACTTGAACCCGTACTTGCTGCTCATCTCAGGATAGACATCCGTGAAATGCCGCAGTGCCGACAGTACGATCTCCGGCGCGAACGGTAGCGAGGTGATCGACGCCCAGGGCGCTATGGTGCCATCGTCCGGGCCCCAGGGCACCTGCCGCGCGATATAGTCGTAGAAGTGACGCTCGACGCCATCGATGAGGAGGGTGGCCGGCCCCGGCCCGTCGCTCGCCGTGATTCCCCAGCAGTTTTCGTTGTAGCCTCTGAAGTGGTGTGGATTCTCGATCGCATATTGCCGCT
Organism: Gemmatimonadales bacterium; assembly: GCA_050733075.1. Lineage (GTDB taxonomy): Bacteria > Gemmatimonadota > Gemmatimonadetes > Gemmatimonadales > GWC2-71-9 > CAVVWJ01. The sequence continues at coordinate 2,299 of JBOHSD010000029.1, read as the reverse complement.
GCACGTAGGTGGCCCGCCGACTGTTCTCGAAATAGTCGATGCCCCGCCCGCGCATGAAGTCGTCCTGGATGCCACGAAAATCGATCCACACATGAGAAAGCTGGTGGACGTAGAGGGGTCCGCCGTAGAGAAACTCGAGGCCGTAGAGCTCCTCCCACCGGTAAGTCCGAGTCCATGCCGCGTAGCTGTCATCCGGCAGCGGATGGGTTGGCGACCCCAGTCCGAGCACGTATAAGAGCATAGCTTCGTTGTACCCTTCCCAGCGGAAGGGCAGGAACCCCGTCTCCGGCTTCCATCCCATCGTGACCGTCTGCCCGCCATCCAGCGCCCACTGCCAGTCCACCCGCCGGTAGAGCGCATCGGCCAGCCGACGAATTTCTCGCTCGCGTGGACTCTCGCGATCGAAGTATTGGGCGCAGGTTAGTGCCCCCGCGAGCAGAAAAGTCGTGTCGATCGTCGACAGCTCACAGTCCCAGGTGCGGCGGCAGGTCTCCAGATCCAGGAAGTGATAGTAGAAACCCTTGTACCCCGTCGCGTCCGGCTGCTCGCCTTGCGGGCTCTCCCAGAAGGTCCGCAGGGTCGTGAGTGTCCTCGCCGCCGCCTCGGCGCGGGACAGATACTGGCGCTCGACGCCGACAGGATAAGCGGCCAATGCCAACCCAACTGCCGTGATGCTGGCGGGCGCGCCGCGCCGGTTGTTGTCCGGCACCAGCCCGGTGGCCACATCGGTCTCCCTCACGAAATAGCCGAAGGTATCGCGCTGGAGCGTCGCCAGAGCCCCGGCACTCATGCCGCCCGGCGTCATGGGTGTACAACTCCTCTTGGCGTCGGTCCCGACTTCCGACCTGTTGTGTGTCAATCGAGCAAATCACGTCGCGTCATCGACATCAGCGGCCGCGATCAGCTGCCGCTGCCGTTCTCAATGCGAAGACACCGGTCGGCGGAGAATCTGTCGCCCGGGAAGGGATTCGGCGCGCTCGGTGTCTCAGATGGTGAGCGTATCTCTGTCGCCCGCCACACCAAGGAGGAGACAACATGCCGAACCGGATTCTCTTTACCCTCGGGGCTGTCGCCACGGTGGGGATCGCTATGGGGCCACAGGCGCAGGCTCAAGGGGCCCGCGACCAGGAGGTCCCCGCCACCACTACCAAGGAGGTTGGCGCCCAGCTGGTGGGGGGCTTCACCGTGGAGAGCCCGTTCACGCCCACCGCGCCCGATCACCTGTGGCTGGACAACGGTGACGGAACCTGGATGTTCCTGCACTTCGACAAGCCGCTGAAGGAATCCAGCAAGATCATCTACACCGGGTGGGCGGTCCCGGGACGCTGGTGCGCCGAAGACCAGCCCAAAGGGTTCACCCATTTCCATCGGACCGCGAAGGTGGCGGCCTGGGACGCCGGTCACGGCGGATCCAAACCGGGAGAGGCGGGCTACTGGCTCAAGCACGTGGCGCCGGAGGAGTTCGACCTCAAGATGATGGGGATGGAGTACCATGTGAACCGCGGCACGGATATGAAGTTCATGCCGACCAAGCCGCCTAAATGCGGGAAGCAGTCTTAATTCTCGCGTTGTGGGTGGGCGCCTGCGCGCCGGGTCAGGCCCAGGGCGACCCGGCGCGAGGCGAGCAACGGTTCGCGGAGATCGGCTGCAACGGCTGCCATACAGTGGCCGGGGTGGGCGGGATGGTGGGACCCGATCTCACCCGTATTGCTTCGGCCCCTCCCCGGGACAGGGGGCGGTGGAGCACGACGAGGGCGTACATCGAGGAGTCCATTCGGGAGCCTCAGGCCTACCTGGTACCGGGCTATCCGGGCGACATGCCATCCGGCTCGAAGCTGGGACTGACCGCCCAAGATCTGCGCGATATTACAGCCTATCTTCTCACGCTCCAGTAAACCGCCTTCCCGCCTGTCCGCCTTAACGCGGCATCGAATAGAACCCTCCCAGAATCGCGCCGTAGATCACGTGCGCGAGCACCACCGACACCGGCGTCTGGTACCCATAGTTGAGCGCCAGGAAGCCGGGAGGCTCGAGCTGACGGGTCACCGTGGGCCCTTTCTCCTCGCTGGCCATGCGCGGGTGAAGACTCGGCAGCAGGCTCACTCCCACGGTCAGCACGAAAATCGCATGGACCAGTCCGATCGCCGCTCCGGCCCACCAGGTGGCCTGGCCCCAGGAGTGAAAGGCAACGAGGTAGCCCAGCGAGAAGATCCATCCGTTCACCAGATGCACGGCGAAGCCGATCAGCTTGGCCCGCTCCCGGTTGGGCGTGAAGATCGAGCCCAGCATGTAGGGGAGA
>JBOHSD010000028.1:0-25396 GCA_050733075.1 Gemmatimonadales bacterium | reverse complement strand
CTGTGCTCTCTTGGCGTGCTCGATGGAGAGGGAGCTCAACTCGGCTGCGGAGCGATCCCGTTCCCATCGGTGTTCATCCGTGGCTCCCTTTTTCTCCAGCTAACCCCGGCATGCTCCTGGTGCTCGCAGTGATGAGAGGCTTTCGGCACGGAGGAGGCTGTCCCACCCCCGCAGCAGCCAGGCTCTCGCCGCCGCACAAAAGAACGCAGTGCTTGGCGAGACCACCGGCTCGCTGCTGCCACCCCACCCCTTCAACCGTACGACACTGTGCTCTTTTGGCGTGCTCGATGGAAAGGGAGCTCAGCTCGTCTGCGGAGCGATCCCGTTCCCATCGGTGTTCATCCGTGGCTCCATTTTCTCCCCCAGACCTGGGTGGGTACACCTGCATGTTCCGCCCGGCAGAGATACAATTCGCCCTACCCATGCTCCGATACTGCCTCCTGGTACTTGCGGCGTTGGCCACCGCGTGCGGCTCCACGGCGGAGCGGCGCGGCAGCACCGTGCTCTTTGCCTCGGGCGCCGATCTCCAGAGCATCAACCCCCTGCTCACGATTCACCCGCTGGCGCGGCAGGTGCAGCGCTATGTCCTGCTCACCACGTTGGCCCGATACGACAGCACGCTCACTCCGCGGCCCTACCTTGCCCGCTGGTGGGAGTGGTCGCCCGATCGTCGCAGCATCACGTTCCACCTCCAGACTACGGTTCGCTGGCACGACGGCCGTCCCACCACTGCGGCCGATGTGGCGTGGACCCTGGACGCGGCCCGGGATCCTGCCACCGGCTATCCACGAGCCAACGAGCTCACCGATCTCGTGTCGGTGAGAGCCAGGGACGATTCGACCGCGGTGCTCCGGTTCCGCCAGCCGCAGCCCAGCTTTCCCGATCTTTTGACCGACCTGGCGATTCTGCCGGCCCACCTGCTGGACCAGGTTCCCCGCGCCCGCCTGCGCCAGGCGAGCTGGAACCAGGCCCCGGTGGGCAACGGTCCATTCCGCTTCGTGGCCCACGAGCCGAACCGCCGCTGGGTGTTCGCCGCCGATTCCAGCTTTCCAGCGGCGCTCGGCGGGGTGCCGCGCATCCGCCGGTTCATCGTCGTAGTGGTGGACGAGCCCACCACAAAGCTGGCAGCGCTCACCTCGGGAGAGCTCGACTTCGCCGGGATCCAGCCGGCCCATGCCGAGTTCGTGCGCCGCGATTCGAATCTCGCGGTGCTCAGCTACCCGCTGCTCATGACCTACGGAATCGTCTTTAACGCCCGGCGCCCTCCGTTCGACCGGCTTCAGATTCGGCAGGCGGTGAGCGACGCCATCGATCGCCAGGAGCTGGTGGACGGCTACATCTACGGCTTCGGGACACCCGCCGTTGGCCCGGTGCCTCCCACCGCGCCGGGATTTGTTCCCATCAGCCACCCGTCGCAAGCCACCAGCCGGGTGCCCGCGTCCGCCGGACCGATCAGCTTCGAGCTGCTCACCGTAGGGAGCGGCGAGGCCGCCCTGGAGCAGATGGTCCAGGCTCGCCTCCGCCGGGCCGGGTTCGACGTCACCATTCGACAGCTCGAGCTGTCGGCCTTCCTCGGCCGGGTGTACGGCTCGTCGCCCGACTTCGATGCGGCGGTCCTCGGCATACCCGGAGATCTGGGCCTCGGATATCTCGGACCGCTGGCCGCACTCTCCGGCTTCGAGGCGCCCACCGACCCGGTTGCCGCCCAGCGTCTGTTCGCCGACTCCATGCCGGTTGCGTTCCTCTATCATGCCCGCGGACTCCAGGGCATGAATCGCAGGGTGCGAGGCGTGTCCATGGACCTGAGAGGAGAGCTTCCCACGGTGCACGAGTGGTGGGTCACTCCGTGACACCCGGTAGCTCGCCCGAGACCGGCCCGACCTTCGCGGCGGCGGCACCGGTGCGACTCGATTTTGCCGGAGGATGGACCGACGTTCCGCCATTTTCGATGCGGGAGGGCGGGGTAGTGGTTGCGGCTGCCATTCAGCTCTTTGCTCGGGCCGAAGTGCGTCTGGGAGGTCGCGGGTTCCGGCTGGTATCCGAGGACCTGCACGATGAGCTTCAGGTGAGCGACTCGACCGGCCTGGTTCGCGACGGTCGTCTGGACCTGCTGAAGGCGGGGCTCCGGCTGCTCCCGGTGGGTGGCTGCACCCTCACCACCCGCTCCGATGCGCCGCCTGGCTCCGGCCTGGGTAGCTCAGGCGCGCTCGATGTCGCCCTGGTTGCGGCCCTCTCGCTGGCGCGCGGAGAGACCCCGGACCCGGTGGAGATCGCGGAGACGGCCTGCCGGCTGGAAGGGGTCGAGGCCGGAATCCCGGGCGGCCGCCAGGACCAGTTCGCTTCGTCGCACGGGGGCTTCCTTCGGCTGGAGTTTCGGGACCCCGAGGCGGAGGTCCAGCGCCTCAAGATCGATCCGGAGTTCATGGCTGATCTGGCCCGGCGGATGCTCTTGTGCTACACCAGCGCCTCCCGGTTCTCCGGCGACACCATCGGCCGGGTGATGAGGGGGTACGAGCAGGGTGATGAAAAGATCGGCTCCGCTTTGCACCGGTTGCGGGAGATCGCCGAATCAATGGCAGGCGCGCTGGTCGCGGCGGATGCAGGCCGGGTGGGCCGGCTGCTCACGCGCAACTGGGAATGCCAGCAGGCGCTCGATGCCCGCATGTGTACGGTGGAAATGGCTCAACTCGAGCAGGCGGTGCTGGCCGCGGGTGCGCTCGGCGGCAAGGCAGCCGGCTCCGGCGCGGGTGGATGCATGTTTTTTCTGGGGCCGGACGATCCGGCGGCGGCAATCGAAGCGGCGCGCCATTGCGGGGTCCGGCTGCTGCCGGTGCGCTGGGCCATGTATGGTGTCCGCCCGTGCTGAGCGCGGAGGAGCTGAACCGGAGACGGGAGGAAATCCGTTCCTCCGCCGATCTGACGGCGTTGCTCGCTCGTTCGGTCCAGCGGGCGGAGCCGGTGCTGCGGCAGATGCCGGTGGTCCCCGCGGCCAAGGCGCTTCTCACCGCCGACGGCGGCATGTGCCCCGACGATGGCAGCCGCCTGGAGTTCGATCCCTGGAGTCCCGAAGTGCACCGGTGCCCCCGGTGCGGCAGGCAGCTCACCGGCGAGCGCCACGACCGTGCCTGGGCCCACTACCAGCACCTGTGGTTGAGCGAACGTGCAGCTCATCTCGCCGCGGTCGCCGTTTTTGGGGAACGGAACGATGCGGCCGCGCGGGCCAACCAGTTGCTCCGGGCGTATCGCGGCTATCTCGATTTCCCCAACCAGGACAACGTACTCGGCCCCAGCCGGCTCTTCTTCTCCACCTATCTCGAGTCCATCTGGATCGGCAACTACATCGCCGCGGCCACGCTGCTCCGGGAAGCCGGCCTGCTGGATGAGGCCGGCGCCGAGATCGTCACCACGATCGCCGAAGATGCCGCCAACCTGATCGGCGACTTCGACGAGGGTCTCTCCAACCGGCAGACGTGGCACAACGCCGCCCTGGCTAGTATCGCGGTGTGGTTCGAGGATGAGGACCTGGCGGCCCGCGCCATCGAAGGTCCAACCGGCGCCGTCGCGCACCTCCTGCGCGGATTTGGCGAGGACGGCATGTGGTACGAGGGAGACAACTATCACCTCTTCGCCCTGCGAGGCCAGCTGCTGGCCATGCGGTGGGCCACGCATGCCGGCGTAGACCTGCTCGCGGACCAGATGCTGGCCGAACGGCTGGCACTGGCGCTTCGTGCTCCTGCGCTGACCGCGCTGCCGGACTTTACCTTTCCGGCCCGCAAGGACTCGCGTTTCGGGGTTTCGCTGGCGCAGCCGATGTACCTCGAGCTGTGGGAGATCGGGCTGGCACGCCTGGCCGGCGATGGCCGCCATGGCGAGCTCTGGAGCTGGCTCCGGGAGCTGTACCGGTCTCCCGCGCCCCCGGCTCAGACCTTCGACTCCTATCTGCACGAGGCGGGCGAGCAGGCTCCGCCGGCCCAGCGCTCCCGGACCGATCTGTCCTGGTGGTCTCTGATCGAGATGGCTCCGTCGCCGGCCTCCGGCACGGGACCGTGGTCGCCGGGCAGCGCCCTCATCGAGGGGCAGGGCCTTGCCGTCATGCGGCAGGGAGACCGGTACGCGAGCCTCGAGTGCGGGGCATATGGAGGAGGGCACGGCCACCCCGACCGGCTGAACCTCGTGCTTCACGCGGATGGCCAATACTGGCTGCCCGACTTCGGCACCGGGTCTTATGTCTCGCGCGACCTCTTCTGGTATCGCTCGACGCTGGCGCACAACGCGCCCCGGCTCGATGGCGTCTCCCAGTCATACGGCGATGCCACCTGCGAAAGCTTCGAGCAGCGTGGTGCCTGGGCCTGGGCCCGAGCGCGCTATGGCGAGTTGACGCGGGTGGTGGTGGCTGGTCCCGCCTATCTCCTCGATCTGGTGGAGCTCGCCGGCACCGCCGACCGAACGCTGGAGCTTCCCTGGCATGTGAGCGGGCAGGCCGAGATCACCGCCCCAGGCAAGTGGGTTCCGACCGATCTGCAGGATGAATTCATAACCCAGGTAGAGCGCTTCGTGCCGGAGGCCGGTAACCCGATCGAACTCCGCTCGCGGGGCACGGACACCGCCACTCTGAGCATTCATCTTCTCTTCGAGGGTGACCTGATTCGGGCGATGGGCCCCGGCGCGCCGGGCACCGCGGAGCCGCTTCCGTTCTACCTGGTCCGTGCCGGAGGGCGAAATCTCCGGCTGGTGTCCGTGCTCGAGTCCACCACCGGCACCCCGGCCGTACTCGGGGTCCGCACCGCAGGCGCGACTATCGAGGTCGAGACGACAACTGGCGTTGACCGTCACATCGCTACGGTAGAGGGCTGGGAAGTCCAGAGGTCTGCGGAGTCGGTCCGGCTTCGGGGCAGCCGGCGGACTCCGGCCCCTTTCCAGCCGCTGGTGGCCCGAGACCGGCCCCTGCTCACCCACGGCCTGGCGCTCGCGGCACTGGATCCCCCAGCGCTCGACGGAACCCTGGACGGCTTCGATACCGGCGAGCCACTCGCCCTGGATCACGAGGACCAGTATCGGCGGAGCGAGGAGCCATATCAGGGACCCGAGGAGTTCTCTGCCAACGTTTTTGCCAACTGGACCGATGAGGCGCTCCATCTCGCGGTCGAGGTGGTCAAACCGGAGATCGTCGCCCGGGATCCGGAAGCTGCGCCCTTGCTGCTCGACAACGAGCCCGACGAGATCCACGCCGATGGGATCCAGGTCTATCTGCGGGTCCCGCCCGACGAGGTGGTGTACGGCTTTCTCGTCGTGCCCTCCACCGATAGCGGTAAGATCATCGGCCGTGGCGTTGCCGGAACCGCCGGCTCGCCGGAGCTGGTTCGCGGAGCCTGGGAGCCAACCGAGTCAGGCTACCGGTTGACGGTTGCCATAGCTCCGCCGGGTTGGCGCGAGCTACGCCCTGGCGACGAGATCGGATTTGATCTCCTGGTAAACGAGATGCGCTCAGGACGGCAGCGCCGTGCCGGGCAGTTGGTATGGAGTGGTGGCGGTGGCTGGGTGTGGCTTCGTGGGGACCGTCAGGATCCAGCGAGGTTTGGGACCCTTGAATTGCGCTGAGAGAACGCTCTGGAAAGCGAGTTAGCGATCCGCTGCGTCTCCCCGGGGATGGGCGGCCAGCGGAACTGGGCTGAGCCCCGGAGGCTGAGCGCAAGGGGTGAGGCGAAACAACTCTGCGAGGCACCTTGACCGAGCACGTCGCAGGCTTCACCTCCACCGGCAGCAAGCGTCCCGAGACCCTCTTCGGGGGTGTCGGGCCGGATCTACCCGTCCGGATGGTGCGCTCCTCCGGTTGCAAGGTGTGGGATGCCGGCGGGCGGGAATACGTAGACTACGTGATGGGGCTGGGCTCCGTCGCGCTCGGCTACGGTCACCCCGAGGTAAACCGGGCTGCGATTCACGCGGTGGAGCAGGGCGTGGTAGGGCCCCTGTCCCCGGTGCTCGAGCCAGAGCTCGCGGCCGATATCTGCCGGCTGATGCCCTGGGTGGAACAGCTCCGGTTCCTCAAGACCGGCGCGGAGGCCATGGCGGCCGCGGTACGCTTGGCCCGGGTGGCCACCAGGCGGGACGGTATTCTGGGTTGCGGCTATCACGGCTGGCTCGACTGGTGCCAGGGCAGGGACGGGGTTCCTCATTCGACTCGCGCTCTCTACGACGAGCTCCCCTTCAACGATCCGGGCCGGGCGCGAGAGATGATCCGAGCCGCCGGCGACCGTCTGGCTGCCGTTGTGTTCGAGCCCGTCGTGGTGCGGGAGCCTGACCCGGAATGGCTCGAGGTCCTGCGGGAGGAGACCTCGCGAGCCGGAGCGCTGCTGGTGCTCGACGAGATCAAGACCGTCTGCCGGCTCGCGGTAGCAGGAGCCGCTGAGCGCTACGGGATCCGGCCCGACCTCGTCGTGATCGGCAAGGCGCTGGCCAACGGCTTCCCGCTCGCCGCCGTCGGCGGCAAGGTCGAGGTGATGGCCGGCGTCTCTCACACCTGGATCTCCTCCACCCTGGCAACCGAGTTCGTCTCTCTGGCGGCGGCCCGGGCCACGCTCGCCGTGGTGGTCTCCAAGCGCGTTCCGGAGCACATCCACCGCATCGGGAGCCGGCTGTACGCCGGCCTTACCGCGCTGCACCAGAGGTATCCGAAACTCGTCCATGGTGTGGGGGGCATTCCGGAGATGTGTTTCCTTCAGTATTCCGACGAGAGGGTATCCCGGAACGTGACCGCGGCCTGCGCCCGTGCCGGCCTTCTGTTCAAGCGGTCGGCCTACAACTTCGCTTCCCTGGCCCACGACGAAGCCGTCGTCGATCGGTCGCTCGAGCTGCTCGACCAGGCACTCTCGGTCACGGCAAAATCCGCCTAGATTGGAGGTGCGGGCCCGGCGTTCCGTGGGTGAGCGCGGAGGCGCCATCCAACCGGACGATTTGCAGCCGCGGAGAGGGACAAACCATGTCAATCAGAAAGCCAACCGTCGATGACCTGGACGACGTCGACGACGAGGATGGCGCTCTCGAGGAGGAAGTCGCCCAGGAAAACGATCTGACACTCGTAGTCGAGACCGCCGAGGAAGTCATCATGGGGACCGACCCCAAGCTCGAGGGGCCCCTGAATCCGGACGAGCTGGAGGTCGAGGAGGAAGAGGAGGAGGAGTAGCGCCGAGTGCTGGTGGACATCCACGCGCACTTCCTGCACGACCGGTCTCCGCGCGGCGACTGGCGGGATCGCAACGCCAGCCGGCTGCGCGCCGGGGAACGCATCGGAATCACGGTTCACGTGGCGTCGATACTCGGGAGCTGGGGACTGACGTCTCCGATCTATTTCCCCTCCCCGCCGGACATCGAGTACGGGAACGATTTCCTGCTCGGTCTTCAGCGCGCTCACCCCGACCGGGTCCGCGGCTACTGCGTGGTCAATCCCAACTTCGCGGCCCGGGCGGAGGCCGAGCTGGAGCGCTGTCTCGATGCCGGCATGGTCGGCATCAAGCTCGCCGCCAGCCGCCGGGCCGACGATGCTCTGCTCGACCCCATCTGCCAAGTGGCCGCCAGGAGAAGGGTCCCGCTGCTTCACCACGTCTGGCAGCACCGCCGGCGGGAATACCCCGGGCAGGAGGCTTCGGATGCCGCCGAGCTCGGGGCGCTGGCCACACGTCACCCTGGCGTCAACTTCATCCTGGCCCATATCGGTGGCGGTGGCGACTGGATCCATTCCCTGGCCGCGGTGCGGCCACTGCCCAACGTGTTCGTCGATCTCTCCGGCAGCGGTGTGGATGGCGGCATGCTCGAAGCGTGCCTCGAGGCGGTAGGGGTCGAGCGGGTCCTCTGGGGCTGCGACGTGACCATGGACACCGGCTGGGCCAAGCTCCGATATCTGGAGCGCAGGCTCGGCCCCTCCGAGCTGGAGCTGGTTAAGTGGCGCAATGCCGCCCGTATCTTCCCGCCCGCGGCGTTCCCTTCCGATTGATGCGTCTCGACGTCAACAGCTTTGTGGGTTCGTACCCGTTCCGCCGGGTGCCGGGCACGTCTCCCGACGCGTTGCTGAGTGCCATGGACCGGGTGGCCATCGACCAGGCCTGGGTCAGCCACCTTCCCAGCGTCTTCTGGCGCGACCCGGCAGCGGGAAATCCGTGGCTCTACCGGACGGCGGAGCGGCACGAGCGGCTCCGCCCGGTGCCTGCGATAAATCCGGGGCTCCCCGGCTGGGAACCGGCGCTTGCCCAGGCGCGCTCCGCGGCTGCGCCCGCGGTGCGTTGCGATCCCACTTATTACGGCATCGATCCGGCCGCTGCCGAGATGCGGGCCCTGGCTCGGGCGTGCGGGTCGGAAGGGGTGCCACTCATGCTGGCGGTGCGGCTGGAAGATGCCCGGCAGCGTCACCCGAACGACCGCGCGCCCGAGCTGCCCCCGTGGGCGGTGAGAACCTTGATCCGCAGCGATCCCGCGCTTCGCCTCATCATCACCCATGCCGAGCGGGGCTTCGTGGAGGAGGTCCACTTCGGGTCCACGCCGGAGGAGTCCGGCCGGATCTGGTGGGACATCTGCTGGATCTGGGGGCCTCCCGAGGACCATCTGGAAACGCTGCTCCGCACCGTCGGAGCGGATCGCTTCCTCTTCGGCACCGGCCAGCCGCTCCGGATTCCGGAGACCAGCGTGGCCAAGCTGGATCTGCTCGATCTGAGCGCTGAGCAGCGTTCCTCGATCGAGAGCGGGAACGCTGCGACTGTCGCCCTGAGCCGAAACGCAGCGCAGGCGAAGGGGCGGAGCCCGAACCGGGTTTCGACCTCTGCGCTTCGCTCAGAGTGACAGTTACCAATGCCCACATTGATCGAACGTCTCGACGGCGGCCTCATCCCCGCCGTGCCGGTTCCGTTTCGTGGAACTGAAATGGATGCCGCTGCCCAGCAGGGCTACGCCCGCTGGATGGCGGCGCAGCCGGTGGCCGGCGTTGCCGTGTGGGCCCATACCGGGCGCGGTCCGCACCTCCGTGCCGACGCCCGGCGCGAGGTGCTGGAGACCTGGCGTGAGGCGCTGCCCGACCGGGTGTTGGTGGCCGGGGCCCGCGACATCGGCATGGCCATCGAGGCGCGCCGCGGCAAGGCCGATGCGCTGCTCGCCTTTCCCCAGCGCGACGACCCGGTCGGCTATCACCAACGGCTGAGCCGCGAGCTGCCGGTCATCGCCTTCTATCTCTACGACGCTGCCGGCGGCGTGGCCTACGACGACCGTACTCTCCATGGAATTCTGGAGCTGCCCGGTGTGGTCGGCATCAAGGTGGCGACCCTGGATTCGGTCGTGACCTTCCAGCGCGTCGCCGCCCTCCTGCGGGATCACCCTACCAAGCTTCTCATCACCGGCGAGGACCGGTTCCTGGGCTACTCCCTCCTCCTCGGCGCCCGGGCCGCCTTGATCGGCATGGGTGCCGCTCTGCCGGACCTGCAGGCCAAACTACTCCGGGCCCGTGCGGCGGAGGACTGGTCGCGGTTCGTGGCCCTGTCGGAGCTCTGCGATCGCTTTGCCCAGGCGACCTTCATCGATCCGATGGAGGGTTACGTCCGGCGGATGCTGTGGGCCGCCGCGGCCGATGGCGCCCTGCCCCCGGACGCGTGCGATGATCCCTGGGGTCCACCTCTCCCTCCCGAAGAGCGCGACGCGGTCGAGCGGTCGGTGCGAGATGCGCGCGCTGCTACAGCGTGATTTCGAGCGCTTCAAGCGCGAGCTCCCCAGCGATCTTGCCGGGCACGTGCGGGACGCCTACCGGATCGACCTCACTGCCCGGTACCTGGGTTACTCGCTGCCGCATCCGATTGGAAAGGGCTCCGGCCAGCTCTCGCTGAATCTGGAGCAGGTCGAGACCGACCGCGCCGCCGGCCTGGCCTACGTCGTGCTCAAGACGGTCGTGGCGGAAGACCCGGAGGGCGTCCGCTCCATGAGTGCGTGGGCAATCCACGAGACTCGCATGAAGATAGAGCGGCGACGCTCGGCCAGCGGGCGTGAGGGCTGGACCGTCACCTGGAAGGGGAGAGGCTGGGACCGATCGTTCGACGAGTACCTCGCATTGGTGCGCGCCGCCGGAGACCTCACCAGGGCCGGAGAGATCGTCGTGGTGCCCTCGGTGAAATACCATCTGCCGCGGCTGGATGAGCCGTTCCGCTCCTCGGAATACCGCAACACCACCGAGCGGCTCTCGGCGGCGTGGGGCTCCGGCCCACTCCCCCTGGAAAAAGACTTCTCGCCTACCCTGGCCGGCGACGCCCTGGCCGAGGAGCGTTCCCAGATCCTCCGCTGGCTGAGGGAGGTACCCGACCAGGTCCACCAGGCCGGCGGCTCCAACCCGGTCACCCTCGCCCTCAAGCTCATGAACTCCCGCTTCGACGATGGTTTCCAGCTCGAGATGCTGGAAGCCGCCGGCTCGGCCGATTCGCTGGTGGTGTTCAATCGGTTGTGGGATTCGGAACAGAGGGTAGCGTTCGGAGGGTTCGACCTAAGTGAGCGGAATCTCCGGGTGCTCCAGGAGGCACGAAAGCGCGGGCTCCGGACTCCGTCTTTGGCCGGTACCGGCAACATATGCACCGGCCGCACCATCCTGGATTACGCCCGGGTGGGCTGCGAGAGCGTGCAGCTCCACACCTTCTTCCAGCTCCCGCTGTCGGAGTACTCCGCCACCAGCGGCTCCCGTCCCCAGCGCGCGCTGCACGCGCTGGTCTTTCATCCCGATCACGGACTCATCGCCGGGCTGCTGGATCTCGAGGACCGAGGTTCTCTGGAGCGCCGCGGCGGGGAGCTGCATTTCCTCGATATCGCCAACTCTGCACAACAACAAGTGAATCACGAAGGCACGAAAGAAACCGAAAGCACGAAGTATAAGTGAGAGGCATTACATCGTCTTTGGGTTTTTTCTTGTTCCTTCTTTCTTCGTGCTTTCGTGTATTTCGCGCTTTCGTGACCGCTTTTCCGTTTGCGCCTGATTCATGCCGATTGAGCGTATAGAGCTCTACGAACTGACCCTTCCCCTGCTCGAGCCGTTCATCATCTCGGGCGGCACCATGACCCACCGCCGTTCGCTGGTGGTGGTGCTGCACGACCAGGATGGGCACCGGGGCTACGGAGAGTCTCCCCCCTTCGAGCTGCCCTTTTACTCGGAGGAGACCCTGGCGAGCGCACGCGATCTCCTTCAACGGGTCCTGATCCCCAGGCTGCTCGAGGCCCGGGTGGACCGGCCCGAGGCGGTGGACGAAGTCATGCGCGTCGGCGTGCGGGGCAACCCCTTTGCCCGCGCCGCGCTCGAGACGGCAGCGTGGGACCTGGAGGCGGCTCGGCGGAAGACCGGCTTGGCGGCCCTGCTGGGAGAGCGCCTGGGAGTGGAGACCGGGCGCCGGGTGCCCTGCGGTGTGGCCCTCGGCATACCTCCGGATCGCTCGCCTGAAACTCTGCGCCGTTGGATCGACGAGGCCATCGCGCGGGGTTACCTGCGGATAAAGATCAAGGTGGCCCCAGGGTGGGACTCGGCTCCAGTGCAGGCCGCGCTCCACAATATGGCCGGGTCGGGCCTGCCGCTCACGGTGGATGCCAACGGCGGTTACGAGTGGCCCGAGCACGAATCGAATCTCCGTGCCCTGGATGACGCCGGCCTGCTCTACATCGAGCAGCCGCTGGCACCCGACGAGCTGGTGGGCCATGTCCGGCTGACACAGGAGCTGCGCACGCCGGTGTGTCTCGACGAGACCCTGCGCGACGCCCGCGCCGCCCGGCAGATCATGGATCTGGGCGGCCCTCGGGTATGGAACATCAAGGTCCATCGTCTCGGCGGCCTGTCCGAGATGATCCGGGTCTATCAGCTGGCAAGGCGCTACGGCGCAGAGATGTGGGCCGGCACCATGCCGGAGTCCGGGATCGGCTCGCAATCAGCTATCGCGGCCGCATCGTTGCCGGGCTTCGCCTTTCCTTCGGACCTCGAGCCCAGTACCCGCTGGTATGGCCGGAATGCCGACGTAGTACAGCTGTTGATGGACGACGAGGGGCGCATGCCGGTACCGGCCGTATCCGTCGCCAGCCTGATCGACCTCGAGCGCTTCGCCCAGGCGGCCCGGCTGCTGGCGGTCACCCCGGAGCCGTGACCTGAGGTACAGCCCGGCGCCACCCTCTCAGCCATCATTCAGGTGTAAAGCTCGATCACTTTCGCGGGAGACGACCATGGATCTGGGCGACAGGACGCGTCGCTGGACCGGCTGGGTGTGCCTGGGGGTGGTGGCGCTGTTCCTCCTTATGGGGTATCACTTCGGGAATATCCGATTCGCCCCGCTGGCAGCGGGATTCATGATCCTGGCCGCTCTGTGCTTTTTCGATCGCGGACGCGAACAGGTGAGGAGCGATGGCGTTCACCCGAGACCAGATCCGGGAGTCAATCGAGCGAGCGGGTGATGCTCACTGGCAGGCACTGATCCGTCATCACGAGGACGCATATCCCGAGAGCCGGCCCACACCCGGCGACGTGGCCAAAGGCGAGGCAGAGCGGCTCAACATCATGGGACTGGGTGACAATACCGACTTCAAATTGATCGAGAGCCGGGTCGAACGGCTTCCTTCCGCAGTCCGCATCAGCCACGTTTTCGAGTACGGTCCACTCGGGATTCGGCTCCAGACCGAGCCGTTCACCGGCTACGACTGAGCCGTCTCGCTCGCCAGCGCCGCCCGGGCGGCGCTAAGTTCCCCGCGATGCCCGGGCACACCTTCCACTTGATCCCTCATACCCACTGGGACCGGGAATGGTATCTCCCGGAGAGCGTCTTCCTGGCGCGCCTGGTCCCGATGCTCGACGACCTCCTCGCCGGCCTCCAGTCGGAAACCGAGACCACCTTCCTGCTCGACGGCCAGACCGTGCTGGTCGAAGACTACCTGCGGGTTCGTCCCGATCGCGAAGCCGATGTCTCCGAGCTGGTACGGAGCGGCCGGCTCCAGGTAGGGCCCTGGTACGTCCTGGCCGACGAGCTGATTCCCTCCGGCGAGTCACTGGTGCGGAACCTTCTGGCCGGGTGCGCCGATGCCGAGCGGCTGGGCGGCCGGACCGATGTGCTGTACTCGCCCGACGCCTTCGGGCATCCTGCCGTGTGGCCTACGCTGGCCGCCGAGTTCGGAATCCGTTACGGCGTCATCTGGCGTGGGCTGGGGGGCGAAGCGGGACAGGAGCGGGACCTTTACCGCTGGCGCGGCCCCGATGGCCGCGAGGTCCTGCTCTACCATCTGCCGCCCGATGGCTACGAGGTCGGGGCGGCGCTGCCCGCCGATGGCCAACGGCTTCCGCCGGCCTGGGAGCGCATACGCTCGGTCCTGGTGCGCCGGGCCTCCACCCAGCAGGTCGCGGTGTTCGTGGGCGCGGACCACCACGCTGCGCATCCTGCGCTCGCCAGTCTCCGAGCCCTCCTCCAGCAGCTGGAGCCCTCGAGCGAATTCCGGATCTCCCGGCTTCACGATTTCTTTGCCGCCGCCTCCGCCGACATCGGCGCTCTGCCGGTCATCTCCGGAGAGCTGCGCTGGTCGTACGGCTACACCTGGACCCTTCAAAGCGTCCACTCTACCCGCGCTCCGCTCAAGCGCCGGCATGCCATCGCCGAGCTGGCGCTCAGCCGGGTCGCCGAGCCGCTCGCCGCGCTCGCCCTGGCGCTCCGGGCGGGCGACCGGCGCGCCCTACTCCACCACGCCTGGCGGGTTCTCCTCCGCAGTCAGTTCCACGATTCGATCGCCGGCACCACCAGCGATGCGGTGGCCAAACGGGTCGAGCTCCGGCTGGACGATGCGCGCCGGGTGGCAGCCGAGATCGCCCGAGCCAGCCTGAATCGACTGACGGGCAACGACCCGGATCGCGCGCGGGCCGAGCCGGAGGCCACCGGGCCGAGGTTGGTCCTGTGGAACCCGGTGCCTCGCCGCCGCAGGACAGTGGTCGTAACCGATATCAGCTGGTTCCGGCGGGATGTCCTGGTCGGTCCCCCCGGCGACCGGGTGCCCCGCCTCGGGTCGGGTGAGCGTCTCTTTCACCTGATCGGTCCGGCAGGTGAGATACCGGTGCAGGCCTTGGGGGGCGGCACCGGCCACGAGCGACTCGATGCAGCCCACCATTCACCCGACCAGGACGAGGTGGACTGGACCCGGGTCGCTTTTCGCGCGCCGGAAGTGGGCGGGATGGGTCTCATAGCGCTGGAGGAGGGTGAGATCTCGGCGCCGGTCAGAGGGACCGCCTGGCAGAACGGGCGGGTACTCGGTAACGAGTTTCTGGAGCTGAAGATTTCGCCGAACGGGTCGCTCCACCTGCGCGACCGGCGCAACCACCAGCTCTTCCGCGATCTCCTGGTGATCGAGTCGAGCGGAGACATCGGCGACACCTACAGCTACTGTCCTCCACCGCGCGATCGGGTTCGCCGCGCCCTGGGCCCGGTCCGGGTGCGCGCTCTGGCAGTCGGCCCGCTCGTGGCCGCACTGGAGGCGCGGTGGCACCTGCCTGCCGGGCGGGGTATACGCGGTGAACGCGCGGGCAAGGTCGCTATCCGCCTGGTGGTGTCGCTCTACGCCGGCTGTCCCACGGTCCGCTGCACGCTCGAGATCGACAACCGCGCGTCGGACCACCGGCTGAGGGTGCGGATCCCCACCGGTTTGTCCGGTGGCAGCGCCGTGGCCGGCGCCCAGTTCGGAGTGGTGGAACGGGCGGCCCTCACCGCCAACCCCCGCGCCTATCCCAGGGAGGCGCCGGTGGCCACCGCTCCCGCCCACCGCTTCGTGGCCCGGGCGGCGGGAGCGCGGGGACTCGCCGTGTTTGCCCCCGGGTTCTTCGAGTACGAGCTCGACCGGCGGGGAGACCTGCTGGTAACCCTGTTTCGTGCGGTCGGCGAGCTCTCCCGAAGCGACCTGCCGACGCGCAGGGGTCACGCCGGCTGGCCCACGGCGACTCCCCTGGCCCAGTGCCACGGCACCCAGCGGCTGCAGCTCGCCCTGGCTCCGATAACTCAGACCGAGCTGGATGGCGGCACCGTCTTGCCGGAGCTCTGGGAGGATCTGTTCCTGCCGGTGCAGGGCGTGTGGCTCCGCCAGGCCTCGCCGCTCTCGCCAGAGCCGATCGACGTACGGCTCGAGGGGTACGGCCTGGTGTTCTCGGCGATGAAGCCGGCGGAGCAGGGGAAAGGCATGATACTGCGCTGCTACAACACCACGGCCAAACCCACCGCCGGTCTCTGGCACTTCAGCCTGCCGGTCGCCTCCGCCCAGCGCGCCAGGGCCGATGAGCGGGCGCTGCACGACATCAGGCTGGGAGAGGGCGGCCAGATCGTCCCCTTCCACGCCGCGCCGCAGGAGATCGTCACGATCATGGTATCCCTCGCACGGCCCGGCTAACTTTGCGCATGCGCGATTTGCCGTCGCTGCCGTGCTTCCCCTGTCCCCATCATTCGTCCTGCTGCGCCCACGGCGTCACCCTGAGTGACGATGAGGCTGCCGCCATTACGCGCAGTCATGGGTCGGGGCTGGTGTATCGCACCCGGTGGGGCGAATGGCGGACCCGGGTGCGGCGAGGCCGCTGCGTCTTTCTCGAGGACAACGTCTGCACCATCCACGCTGAGCCTCATTATCCCGCCGTGTGCCGGGGGTTCCCCTGGATCGACGCGGAAACCGGCGGCCCCTACGAGTACGACCGGACGATCTGTCCGGAGTTCGTGAATCGGCCGGAGCTGGTGCAGATACAAAGAGGCTGAGCGGTAGGCGGGAGCTCGGCCAGCGAGTCATTCCGAACGTAGTGAGGAATCGTGCCGGAGCACGTCACCCCCTGTATCAGGAACCCCGAATGAATCCGTTTTCCCCGCTTACCGCTTACGCTCTTTGTTGTTCCCGCTCACGCTTTTTTCTCCTCACGTTTTTCTGGATGACTATGGCCTCTCCCGCCGCGGCCCAGTCCCCGGATCGCGCCCTCGAGCGTGCCAGGAAGCTGCTGCGCTCGACCCCGCTGATCGACGGACACAACGACCTGCCCTGGACCATCCGCCAGGACACGAGTGCTCCAATGGACGTCGCGGCATATGACCTGCGGAGCCGCACTCCCGGGCATACCGATCTGGAGCGGCTGGCCCAGGGTCAGGTGGGGGCCCAGTTCTGGTCCATCTACATACCGGGAGGCATCAAGGACAGCGGTTACGCCCGGGTGCAACTGGAGCAGTTCGACATTGCCCGCCGGCTGATCGATCGTTATCCCGACCGCCTGGCGCTCGCACTCACGGCCGACGACATAGAGCGCAGCTTCAAGCGGGGCCGGATCGCTTCACTGCTGGGCATGGAGGGTGGCCATGCCATCGAGAACTCGCTGGGCGCGCTCCGGTCCTACTACGATCTGGGAGCCCGCTACCTGACCCTAACCCACAACGTGACTCTGGACTGGGCCGACGCCGCGATGGACACCACCCGGCACGACGGGCTGACCGAGTTCGGCCGCGAAGTGGTACGGGAGATGAACCGGCTCGGCATGCTGGTGGATCTCTCCCACGTTGCGCCCGCTACCATGAGCGACGTGCTCGACCTGGCGGAGGCACCGGTGATCTTCTCCCACTCGTCGGCCAGGGCCATGACAGACCACCCGCGCAACGTGCCCGATTCCATCCTCGCCCGGCTGCCGAAGAACGGTGGCGTGGTGATGGTCACCTTCGTGCCGGCGTTCGTGTCATCGGAGGTGGCGGCCTGGGAAGCCCGCTTCAACGAGGAAGGCGAGCGGATTCACGCGGCCACGAGCGACACCGCCGAGATACGGCGGCTGACCCAGGAGTGGGAGGCGGCGCACCCCAGGCCCCGGGCCACGCTGAAGCAGGTAGCCGATCACATCGATCATGTCCGCAAGGTGGCCGGAGTCGATCAGGTGGGCATCGGGAGCGACTTCGATGGGATAGACACGGTGCCCGAGGGGCTGGAAGACGTCTCGACCTTCCCGCAACTGTTCGCCGAGCTGATTCGCCGCGGCTGGAGCGACCGAGACCTCAAGAAGCTCGCCGGCCAGAACCTGCTGCGCGCCCTTCGCGCCGCCGAGGCCACCGCCAGGCGATTGCAGAAGACGCGGGCGCCGTCGACCAAAACGATCGAGGAATTGTGAATCCCGTTCACCGTTCACCGTTTACCACGCTTCTCCCTCCCCACCACAACCCCAAACACCACTGCCATCGCCGAGAAGGCGAACCACTGCACCGCATAATTGAGGTGCGGGCCGTCGGTGATGGGGGAAGCTTCCAGTCGGCGGGGGAAGGGGGGCAGGGCGCTGTCGGGGAGCTGGCGGATGTAGACCGGAGCGATGATGTACGGCAGCCGGCCGGCGAGCGCCTCGAAGTCGAGACGGGCCCAGGTGGTGTAACCCGCGCGCTCGAGCGGCGCACCGCTGCCGGACGGGACCCCGAGGGCGATGCCCCTGACCCGAACCTCACCCGCCTCGCGCAGCGAATCGGCCTCCACCGTCATCGCGTCCGGTGACGGCACGAACCCGCGGTGCACCAGCACCGCCGTCCGTCCTCCCTCGAACACCAGCGGCGACACGATCTCCACCCCGGGTGAACCCCGGTACGCCTTGCCGCGGAGGACAATGTCGTGCACGTGGTCGTAGCGACCCACGGCGGAGACCTCCCGCTCGATGAGGCTCGGGTCGCCGGTGGTCTGCCCGTCGAGGGCCACCGGCGCCGCGCTCCGTGCCGCCAGAACGGCCGCATTGTCCGCGCGCCGCTCCTGGAGCCGCTCCACCTGCCAGAGTCCCAGGCTGGCGCACACCAGCGCCGGTATGCCGAAGAAGGCGATCAGTGGGAGGCGGGCGCGGGTTGACATTGGTGTGGTCCGACCCTTGCGGAGATGGTCGAAGAATTACCGGACGCGGGCGTACAACCCAAAGTTAACGTCAGCGGGAGACTCCATGCCTACCGTATGCGATCTCTACTTCACCCGCCGGTGTCATCGTGAGGGAGCACTTCGCTTACGCGAGAGACTCAGGGTGACGGTGCTCCTGTCGATCCTTCTTTTCCCCGCCACTGCAGCCGCTCAGCAAGCACCTCCCGGCCTGGTCGAGGTCTCCCGAGCCGACCGCCGGGGGTTCTGGCTCGGCCTGGGACTCGGTGCCGGTGGTGAGTCGTACGACCTTCGGACCGGCGCGGGATACAGCTCCGTGCTCTACCGGCCGACGATCTCCCTCCGCCTGGGCGGTACCGTGAGCCAGCGGCTCCGGCTCGGGGGCGAGATCCTCTCCTGGATCAACGAGGACGGGCCGGTGGTCGAGTCGCTGAGCAGCGCGCTGTTCGTCGCCCAGTTCTACCCCCTGTCCTCTCTCGGTCTCTATCTGAAGGGCGGCCTCGGCATCGGGCGTAACGCCGTGGATTTCGACTATGGATACGACGTGGCCGACACCGGGTTTGCCGGCCTGATCGGCGCCGGGTACGAGCTGAGATTGGGGCGCCGCTTCTTCCTGAACCCCGTGGTCGATGTGGTGGGGCACACTTACAGCGACCGGATCGGCGGCAGCTACCGCGAGCGGCTAGTGAACTTCGGTCTCGGCATTCTGGTGCAGACGGGCAAGTGAGAAAGTGATACGGCAGGCACCCTACCGGTCGCGGCAGCGGGTCGCTATTCTATGTGACCCCCCTTCAATCCGGCGCGTCCGCGAGCCGGCGAAAACCCCAGGTCCGTGTGAACTTATGATCCAAACCATGGCTCCAGCCAGGCGGCTCGCCGCTGTCGTCTTCCTGGCCAGTGCACCCGGTTGTGGCAGCGACCTCCTGCTCCCCGATCCGCCCGGCGGCGGTGAGAACGTCGCCCTCTCCAAGGTGACCGGCGATGGACAGACCGGCACGGTGGGCGAGCCGCTGTCCGACCCGCTCGTGGTCCGGGTAATGACGGTGCGCGACCTGCCGGCCACCGGCCGGAAGGTGGCGTTCGTGTTCACCTCATCGGCCGGCGAGGTGAGCCCCGATACCGCCATCACCAACGACGATGGCCAGGCCGCCGCCCGCTGGGTGCTGGGCACTCAGCCCGGGCCGCATACGGTAGAAGCGAAGCTGGCGGATCTCGAAGGTGAGACCCAGACAACCGAGTTCACCGCCCAGGCCATTGCGGCAGCGCCCGACACGCTGAGCCCGCTGAGCCCGCAGAGCCAGCCGGGCCGGCGGGGACACGAGGTCGGATCGGCTCCGGTGGTACGGGTGGTAGACCGGTTCGGCAATCCGGTTCCCGGAGTGTCGGTGGCCTGGCAGGTGCTTGCCGGCGAGGGCCAGGTGAGCGAGCCTATCACCCTGACCGGCGACGACGGGACGACCACCGTGCGGTGGACGCTGGGCGACCGGATCGGGGTGCACAAGCTGAACGTAGCCATCGGGCCGGTACACGGCTCGCCCGTCACCTTCACCGCCACGGTTCTCTTCTAGTTCCTCTCCATCCCCTAGCTGGCCTGCCGTGGCGGTGCCACAACAGCCGTCAGGCGCCCGGATCCAACTGCTTGCGTTAAGCTGATTTACGGCCCGGGCATCGGACCCGGGCCGGGCACACAAATCGCTTGACCTCACCCGCCGGCCTTCCCATCTCCAAGAGCGAGACCATAACCGGAGAGCTTGCGCCGCCCCGGGGCGGTAGAGAACTGGTTATGGCTCAGGAGCTTAGCTGCTCCTGTGACCCAAGTCCTTTTCCCCGGACCGCCAGGGGAATAGACTCCTGCCCTTGATCTCATGGGACGGCCAGGCGGCCGTCTGGCCAACGAACCCGTTCCCAGGACTCGTGGTGATCGCAAACAGGCTAGCTGGTGTGCTCGTGCTCGGCTCGGCTCTCGCTCTGGTCTCGTGCGGCGGCGAGGGCCTGACCCTTCCTCCTGAAGGCGAGGCCGCCCATATCAGCGTGATCGCGGGGGACGGCCAGAGCGGCCGGGTGGGCTCGACGCTCGCCGAGCCACTCGTGGTCCAGGTGACCGATACCAGGGACCGGCCGGTGGCCGGTGCCAACGTGGTGTTCGGGTTCACCGGCGGATCCGGCGGCGAAACCTCTCCGGCTTCCGCCGCCACCGACGCCGATGGCCGCGCCAGCACCAGCCTGACACTCGGCACCACGGTGGGTCCGGCGACCGGAACCGCGGAGGTACCGGTGGACCCGGACATTACCCCGGTGCGGACCACATTCACCGCCACCGCTCTGTCCGACGACGCCAACGGAATCGCGCTCGTTTCCGGAGACGGGCAGACCGGCCAGGTGGGAACCGCGCTGGCGCAGCCGCTGGTGGTCGAGGTCACCGACGCGTTCGACAATCCGATCGCGGGTGTCACCGTCACCTGGACCGCCAACGGCGGCGGCAGCGTGAGCGATGCTACCACCCAGACCGGCTCGAACGGCCAGGCGTCGGTTACCCGGACACTGGGCCCTACGGCGGGTGAGCAGACTACGTCCGCGAGCGCCGAAGGGCTGGCCGGCTCGCCGGTGACGTTCACCCATACGGCGACCGCGGGCAGCGCCACCGGCGTGGTCAAGGTCTCGGGTGACGGGCAGAGCGCGCTGGCCGGCACCGAGCTGGCCGATCCCCTGGTGGTGCAGGTGCTGGATGCGCAATCCAATCCCATTCCGGGCCGTGCGGTGACCTGGATCGTGACGGACGGCGGCGGGAGTGTGTCATCCCAGAACTCCACAACCGATGCTCAAGGCTTCGCCAGCACGCGTTGGACGCTGGGGCCAGTGGCGGGACCTAATGCCGTCAATGCGGTAGTCTCCGGCGTCGGGACGGCCACCTTCAATGCGACCGGTACCGCAGGGAGCCCCAGCGCCTCGACCTCCTCCGTAACGGCTTCGCCCACCACGATCACGGCCGGCACTGGCAGCAGCACGATCACGGTGACGGTGCGGGACGATGGTAACAACCCGGTGTCCGGAGTCTCGGTCACGGTCGCATCGTCCGGCTCGGAGAACAGCATCAGCCCGGCGTCTGCCTCTACCGGCAGCAACGGCGTCGCGACGTTCACGTTCAGCTCCACGGTGGCGGAAACGAAGACGATTTCGGCTACTGCGGGCGGAGTGGCCATCACCGATGGCGCCACCATCACGGTTCAGAAGGCCGGCTCGGTCGTCGAAATCACTTCCGACGAACCCGATCCGTCCTCGGCAGGCCAGAGCGTGCGGGTGGAGTTTACTGTCACCGGCAGCGGTGGTACTCCGACAGGTGATGTAACCGTTACGGTGGGCGGGGGAACCGAGACCTGCATGGGCACTCTCGCGGCCGGATCCGGATTCTGCGATGTCACTCTCGTGGTGCCGGGGACCGGCTCGAATAACCGCCGCGTGCTCACCGCGACTTACCCCGGGGACGCGCGCTTCTCGGGCGACACCGATACCGAGAACCATCGGGTGAACCCGCTCCCGAACAATTCGCCGACGGCGGAGTTCACCGCAGATTGCACGGGATTGACCTGCCAATTCACTGACCAGAGCAGTGACACTGACGGGACTATCGCCAGTTGGAGCTGGAACTTCGGAGATAATACGCCAACGTCGAGTGAAGAGGATCCTGTACACACCTACGCTGAAGGTGGAACTTATAGTGTGATGCTGACAGTCACGGACGATGACGGTGCGCAGAGCAGCGTAACGCACGAAGTGACCGTAACGGCCCCGACGCCTACGAATACTCCCCCTTCAGCTGAGTTCTCCTTCAGTTGTACGGGTCTGACCTGCTCTTTCATAGATGAGAGCACCGATTCTGACGGCGATGTAAATGCCTGGAGTTGGAACTTTGGTGATTCGAACTCTACCGATAACACCTCCGAAGCGCAGAACCCGGAGCACACATTCTCGGCGCCTGGAGAATTCACGGTCACTCTGGTGGCGACCGATGACGACGGTGCGGATTCTCCGCCGCACAGCGAGACCGTTACGGTCACTGAATAGACCCACGCATCCAGGGGCGATCCCCACCACGAGCCCCTCCTGTGATCCACCTCATATCCGGCCAGCCCCCCGCGCGATAACCTACCGTATCGCGCGGTTTTAACTTAAGGCTCGGCTTTGGTGCAAAGGCTCTCAGGTATCCTCGGCAGTCTAGGCGTCGTGCTCGCCCCGCTGATCGGCTGCGGGGGAAGCGACCTGGTATTGCCGAACGAGACCGGCCCGGCCGAGCTGGCGCTGATCAAGGGTGACGGCCAGACCGGCCCCGCCGGGCAACCGCTCACCGACTCGCTGGCCGTGAAGGTGAGCGACCGGCGGGGCCAGCCGCTGGCGCACCAGCGGGTGGCCTTCGCTCTCGACCCCCAGGCACCCGGCGCTCTCATCAGCCCGGACACGGCCGCGACCGGCGACGATGGCATCGCCCAGGCGCGGTGGGTGCTCGGCGGCACCAGCGGAAACCAGACGGCGGTAGCCCGCGTGGTAGGCGCCGAGCGACTCGAGGTCAGGTTCAATGCAACCGTGGGAGCCGCTGCCGCAGCCACGATCGCGCTCGTGAGCGGAGACGATCAGTCCGCTTCCGTAGGCGCGACCCTGGCGGACCCGCTGGTGGTTCGGGTCAGCGACGGATTCGGCAATCCGGTGGCGGGCGTGACGGTCGAATGGAGCGCCGGGCAGGGCTCGGTGGACCCGGGCTCCAGCGTCACCGGTGAAGATGGCCGGGCGGTGACTTCCTGGACCCTCGGCAGCTCGGCCGGAGACCAGTCCGCTACCGCCTCGAATCCGGCGCTGGAGGGAAGTCCGGTCACCTTTACCGGTACGGCCTTCTCGGGCAGCGCCGACCGGCTGGTGCGGGTCTCGGGCAACGGCCAGTCGGCGCAGGCCGGCACCGAGCTCCCCGACCCGCTGGTGGTGCGGCTGATCGACCTGGCAGGGAACGGCGTTCCCAACCGGGCAGTGAGCTGGGTGGTGGCCACCGGTGGAGGAAGCGTCTCGTCGGCCAACAGCACTACCGACGGCCTGGGGAACGCGTCCAGCCGGTGGACCGTGGGGCCGAGCGCCGGCGCCAACACCCTGAACGCGGTGGTCTCCGGCATTGGCGTGGTAGGCTTCAGCGCGACGGCGACCCAATCCAGTGGCGGTGGCGGCGGCCCCCCTCCTCCTCCGCCGCCCCCACCCGGTTCCGAAGCGAGCCGTTTGGCGTTCCGGGTGCAGCCGTCGGACACCGAGGAAGGCGAGAGGATCTCTCCGCCGGTCGAGGTCGTGGTCCTGAACCAGGGCGGCAACCTGGTGACCCAGGGAGAGTTCAAGATTAAGCTTGAATTGACCGGAAGCGACGACGGCAAACTGAAGGGCCACCGCGATGAGAAGACCCGCTCCGGGGTGGCCGTCTTTGACGATCTCAAGGTAGACGAGGAAGGCGATTATCGGCTGCGTGCCTCCACCGACGGTCTCCCGCCGGTCGACAGCGACGAATTCGAGGTCGAGGACGACTGAGTCGAGCCGGCCCGGGCTGCCGCCTGCCCTCACACCTTTCCTTTTCCTGCTGGCGCTCGCGGCCTGTGGCGGCGAGGGCCTGCTCCTGCCGAGTGCGGGACAGCCGGCGCGCATCGCCATCGTTCGAGGCGATGGCCAGACCGGCACGGTGGGGCAGCCGCTGGGCGACTCGCTGGTAGTGCAGGTGCTCGATCCGGAAGACCGGCCGGTGGAAGGGGTCGAGGTGTCCTTCGTCTCCCCGGCTGGCGCCGTGCTTGCGCCCAACGACACGGTACTCACCGGCGCCAACGGGCAGGCCGCGGTGCACTACACCCTGGCCACCACCGCCGGCGGCCAGACGGTAGAAGCCCGCGCCCGGCCGGTGGTGCCGTCTCCCTCGCTCAACACCGCCTTCCACGCCACGGCCGTACCCGAAGGTGCCACGTCGCTGGTCATGACGAGCGGCGATGGGCAGACCGGCGAGACCGGCGTCCCGCTGCCCGACTCGCTGGCGGTGCAGGCGTTGGATCGCTTCGGTAACGGCGTTGCCGGGATCGAGGTCACCTGGGAGGCGAACGGCGGATCGGTGAGCCCGGCATCGGGCACCACCGGCGCGGATGGCCGGGCCGCGACCGAGCGGACCCTGGGCGACCGACCGGGAGTCTATAATACCACCGCCTCGGCTGATCTGGCCGGGTCCCCGGTGGCGTTCACCGCCACCGGAGTCGCGCCGCCCAGTCCCCAGCTCGTGATCGTCACCCAGCCATCGGAACAAGCCAAGGCAGGGGTTCCCTTCGCCCGGCAGCCGGTACTCCAGCTCCACGATGCCGTGGGTGCTCCGCTTCCCAGGGTCGACGTGGCCGTCACCGTTCAGATCGCGGACGGCGGCGGCTCGCTCGGCGGCAACACCACGGCAAGGAGCGATGCCCATGGAGTGGTCACCTTTACTGATCTGTCCATCCGGGGAGCGCCGGGCGAGCGAACCCTCATCTTTGCCGCGAGTGACTACACCTCCGCCACTTCGGCCGGGATCGAGGTCGGCCCTGGGCCGCCGGTGGCCGGCGCAAGCTCCGCCTCGGTGGAAAACGGGACCGCCGGGGCTGCCACGGTAATAAACGTTCGGCTGGAGGACGCGTTCGGAACCCCGGTTGAAGGGGCGGCTGACGACATCGAGGTAGCGGTGGAGGGGGCCAACCCCGCCGCGGATCTGGTGGTCAGCGGGCGGGGCGGCGGATCGTACGCGGCATCCTATACTCCAATTCGCACCGGGACCGACCAGGTCGTAGTGCGGGTGAGGGGAACAGCGGTGCCGGGGAGCCCATTTGCCAGCGTGGTTGAGGCCGGGCCGGCCGACCCGGCCACGAGCACGGCTTCGGTGACGAGGAGCGGGATCATTTTCATCAACGTCCTCGTTACAACTCGAGATGCGAATGGCAATCTGCTGAACCGTGGTGGCGACCAGGTGCAAGTCCAGCTGAATGGAGGCGAGTTTCAGACCATCGAGGACCGTGGAGATGGCACCTACACCGGCAGCTTCTTCGTGGGCTTCTCATCGGCTAAAGTCGTCATCCTGCTCAATGGAGCACAGCTTGCCGGCAGCCCTTATACGCCGTGAGAGGGGTCACTCTTAGTCGCGCTGCGCGAACCACTTACGTACCCCGCAACAGGGTTGATTCCCCGCTTCGCGGCGGCTATCTTGCTGCGCCGCGCGCCCTGGTGGTGAAACTGGTAGACACGCTATCTTGAGGGGGTAGTGCCGAAAGGCGTCGCGGTTCGAATCCGCGCCAGGGCATGCTTGGAGAGAAGTGAGAGGTGAGAAGTCAACAAATGAGAGGTGAAAGCTCACCCTGCTTCTCTCTCGATCCAGCCCCTCTTACCCCTCACTTCTTACCTCTCACTTCTTACCTCTCACTTTAAGATCGCCACTGTAGCTCAGGGGTAGAGCTCTCGATTCGTAATCGAGCGGTCGTCGGTTCGAATCCGACCAGTGGCTCTC
>JBOHSD010000027.1:0-26083 GCA_050733075.1 Gemmatimonadales bacterium | reverse complement strand
GCGGGGAAGCGGGGAGGCGGGGAAGCAGGTAAGTGGGAAGTGGGGAAGCAGTAAGACAGAGCTGGTGTGATTACACTTTAGCGCCATGGCCACGGCAACCAGTCAAGCCTCCCCGCCTCCCCGCTTCCCCGCCATCGGCCGCCGCGGAGTAGCGGACGATCTAGGCATGCTGCTCGTGTGTGTCATCTGGGGCCTCAACTTCAGCGTGACGAAGTCGGCCTTCGACCAGATCCCGCCGCTCCCGTTCACCGCCGTGCGCTTCATCGTCTCCAGCCTCCTGCTCTGGCTGGTGCTGCGCATCATCGAGGGCCCTGTCAAGCTGCCGCCTGGCGCGATGCGGCAATTGATCATTCTTGGCCTGGTGGGCAACACCGGCTACCAGTTGGCCTTCATGCTCGGGCTGGCGCGTACCACGGCCAGCAACAGCGCCCTGATCCTGTCCACCGTTCCCACCGTAGTCGCGGTGTTCGCCGGAGCACTCGGCCTGGAGCGGATCACCACCCGCATGCGCTGGGGAATCGCACTCGGTATGCTGGGGGTAGTCCTGGTGATCGCCACGCGGGGCGTCGAGTTCGATATCGGCAACCTGATCGGCGACCTGCTGACCGTACTGGCCGTACTGTTCTGGGCGGGGTACACCATCGGACTGCGCGGGGTGCCGGCCGGCGTGAGTCCGCTGCGGGTCACGACCATCACGGCAATAGCCGGTACGCCGGGTCTGGCATTGGCAGGATTGCCGGGGGTATTAGAGGTCGACTGGAGTCGGGTCGGCGTGGAAGCGTGGTTGGCTCTGGGCTATGCCTCGGTTCTGTCGCTGGTGGTGGCGTATCTCCTCTGGAACCGGAGCGTGAAGGCTATCGGCGGAACCCGCACCGCCATTTACATGTGTCTTACGCCGCTGGTAGCGGTGCTGGGCGCCTGGCTGCTCCTGGGCGAGCGGCCCCACCCGCTCCAGGGGGTGGGCGCGGTCTTCATAATTGTTGGGGTGCTCTTGACGAGGACGGGCGGGGATGAAAAGACATAGGCCCCTCGCTCACACCCCCTATTCTACTATCTCCTCCCGGCTCGCTGGATTCCACTGGGGCCGCTTGGCGGCGTTTCCGATCTCCTGGCCCAGATAGAAGATCAGCCGGAGAATCCTGGCTTCCTTTTCGCTGTCTATCTTTTCCGGCGAGTCAGTCACCTCGTGGTAGTCTTCGTGCACCCCATTGAAGAAGAAGAGAGCCGGCACGCCTTTGCGCGCGAAGTTGTAGTGATCCGAGCGGAAGTAGAAGCGCTCTTCCGGCCAGCGGTCGTCGATCGCGGTCATGCCCAGCTCCGGATGGGCGGCGTTGATCCGGTCGAGCGTCGCGCCCAGGTCCGAGTGCTCCTTGCCGATGGCGACGATTGTGTCCGGCCAGTTGCGGCCGATCATGTCCATGTTGATGTTGACCACTATCTGCTCGACCGGTACCGGCGGATTGCTCGCGAAGTAGTTGCTCCCCCACAACCCCTTCTCCTCTCCGCTCACGGTGAGAAAGATGATTGAGCGCCTGGGCCGGGCCCCGGGCCGGCTGAACGCCTCCGCCAGCTCGATCACACCGGCCGTGCCCGAGGCATCGTCATCGGCGCCGTTGTTGATGCTGTCGGGCCGGCCAGGCGTGATCCCGATGTGGTCCATGTGGGCCGAGTACACGATGTACTCGTGCTTGAGCGTGGAATCGCTGCCCTCGAGAATTCCCACCGTGTTCGGCGCGCTGAGCGAGGAAACAACCTCGTCCTTCATATCGACTTCCACCGTCAGCGACGGAAGCTCCCGTACGACCGGTGAGGCAGCCGCGTGCACCGATGACAGGTCCACGCCCGCGGCCGATAGAGCTCTGGCCACGGCACTCCCCCGCACCTGAAGAGATACCGGGCGGCCGGCCGGCAGGCCGACCACGGTCCGTTCAGGGGATACCTTCGGGATGGACAGCGCGAACGCCGCCGAGTCGGCGCCGCTCAGAGTCACCAGCGCCCTGGGGCCGGCCAGATAGAGAACCCGAAGAACCTGCCGGCTGGTAACCCGGTCACCGGCCGCGGGCGCGATGTAAAGGACGACCTTGTCGCGCACGTCCAGTTGCTCGAGCGACTCGGCGGTATGTTCTCCTCCCACCAGCACCGCGGGCGCCCGTAACGGCCGCTGGGGAACGCTGCCGCCGTCGTACCGAGCCGCGGTGGTGAACCCGGCTGTGTCCCGGCGGCCGGCGGCCGCAAAAATCACCCGTGACTTCTGGAGAGCCAGCCGGTGCCGCGCGATCGGATAGCGCTGGAGCCAGGACGAGCTATCTCCTCCCGGCCGCAGCCCGAACCTGCGGAACTGGCCGGCCACGTATTGGGCGGTGAGCTCGAGACCCCTGCTGGGTGTATCGCGGCCCATCATGGAGTCGTCCGCCACGATGGCTATGCGCCGGGCGACGTCGGCCGCGGTAATGCTCGCCGCGGCCCTCGACAGCGGCGGGGCGGTCTGGGCCGTAAGTGGGGTACCGATGAAGAACAGGACCGGCAGTGTGAGACAACGCATCCATTTGATCCTGGTTGGAAGGTCGCTATCGAGCGCTCACCGGCGCTCGACGATCTGACGATAGCTCTCGGCGGTCCACCGGGGACGCGACGGGTCATTGGCCACGGCGGCACCGGCATGGAAGATAAGCCGTACCAGACGGGCGGCCTTCTCTACGTCTATACCCTCCACCTCGTCGGTGGGCCGGTGGTAATCGGGATGGGTGCCGCTGGTGAAGAAGAGGATGGGCACGCCCTTGCGGGCGAAGTGGTAGTGGTCCGACCGATAGAAGATCCGCTCCTCGGGCCAACGGTCGGCGATCGGCGCCATGTCGAGCTCGGGGTGGGCTTCCACCACGCGGCGGAGAGTCTGGCCCAGGTCCGAGTACTCCAGCCCCACTACGATGACCGAGTCGCGCCAGTTACGGCCGATCAGGTCCAGGTTGAGGTTGGCGACCACGCTGTCCAGCGGCACGGTGGGATGCTCGGTGTAATGGGCGCTTCCCAGCAATCCGGCCTCCTCCGCACTCGGCGCGAAAAAGAGGATCGAGCGGCGGGGCCGGGCGCCAGGCCGGCCGAACGCCTCAACCAGCTCGAGCAGTCCGGCGACCCCGGAGGCGTTGTCGTCGGCGCCGTTGTTGATGCTGTCTGCCAGTCCCGGACTGATCCCGAGGTGATCGATGTGGGCCGAGTAGGCAACGTATTGGTGCCGCAGCCCCGGATCCGAGCCTTGCAGAACTCCCACCACGTTCGGCACCCGGGCTTGCTCGAGCACCCTTCGCGTGAGATGGATCTCTATAGTGAGGTCCGGCACCCGGCTCTCTTTGCGGGCCCCGGACCGCCGCAGCCGCGCGGGGTCGATCCCTGCCGCTGCCAGGACCGGCATCACCGCCCGTTCGTGAACCTCGATGACGGGGGCGCTCCGCTCCCTTGCCGGCTCCGGATCTCGAGTCACCCGGGGCTGGGCTGCCGCTTCCAGGCGCTGCGCGAAGGAGAGGGAGTCGCGGTTGGAGAGAACCAAAACGGCTTTGGGGCCGGCGGCCGCGAGCCGGGCCATCTGTTGGTACGACAGCGGCGCCGCCTGCCTCGAGTAGTCCGCCACCACCAGAACAATGCGATCCTCGAGCTCCGCCCTGGCAAGGCTGTCTGAAAGGAACGAGGCGGTCACCAGCAGGACCTGCCCTCCCACCGGCCGGCTCGGGATCCGCCCCAGCACGTAGCGCGCATCGGCGCCCAGCCGTGCCGTCTGTCGTTTCTCACCTGCCTTCAGCTCCACGGCCGAGCGCTGTGGATCAACAACCCAGCGGGTCACCCCGAATCGCTGGAGATAGCTCCCATGGTCGCCTGCGGGGCGCAGTCCTGCCCGGCGGAATTCCGCGGCTACGAATGCTGCCGCCAATTCGAGCTCCCGGCTGGGCGTGTCCCGGCCCATCATCGTATCGTGGGCCAGGATCTCGATTCGGCGGAGCATGTCAGCCTGCGTAATGGACTCTGCGGCGCGAGCCAGCGCTGAATCAGTCTGGGCCGCAACCGGAAAGGCGAACAGGGTAGCAACCAGCCATGACGATCGCATCGACCAAATCAAATAGAATCCACCACAGAGGCACGAAGGACACAATGGGTGCTGCATTTTGACTCTCAATTTGACTTACGCACTAGCGTCCGGATACGTTGCGCCTGGCATGAACAGTACTGACGTGCCATCCCGCTGCGCGCGGCTCGACCTTCTCGATCCCCTGGAGGTCTCGAAGCTCGGCGGCTTGGAGCTCATTACCGAGGGCGTAGTCGAGGGTTTCCTCAGCGGCCTTCATCGGTCGCCGCGGCGGGGATTCTCGGTCGAGTTCGCCGAGCACCGGATGTACCAGGCCGGTGACGAGCTGCGCTACGTCGATTGGAAGATTCTGGGACGCAAAGACCGGCTCTACGTGAAGCAGTTCGAAGAGGAGACCAATCTCCGGGCCATGGTCGTCCTCGACACCAGCCGTTCCATGGCCTGGACCGGCTCCCCCGCCACCGTCCTCCCCAAGCTCGACTACGCCCAACGACTCATCGCTGCGTTGTCCCTGGTGCTGATTCGCCAGCGCGACGCCACCGGGTTGATAACCTTCGACGATGACGTGCGTTCCGTCACCCCACCCCGGGCGCGGCTGAGCCATTGGCGCCAGCTGCTGGGGACGCTCGCCGGATCGGACGCAGGGCAGGGGACGGCGGCGGAGCCCGCCCTGAAACGGGTGGTGGGACAGCTCCGGCGCAGAGGGCTGGTCGTGTTCGTGTCCGACCTGCTTTTGGACCGGGTGCTGGCCCTGAAGGCGCTTCGTTTTCTGCGCCACCGGGGGCACCAGGTGCTGGTGCTTCACATCATGGATCCGGCCGAGGTAGCGCTCGAGGGGCCCAACGAGGCGCGCTTCGAGGACCCCGAGTCGCGCAGGGCGGTCGTGCTGCGGCCCCGTGACTGGGCGGGGGCGTATCGTGACACGGTGCGGAACGTGGTGAGCGAGTGGCGCCTGTCGTGCCGGCGACACGGCATCTCGTATCACCGGGTGACGACCGACACCCCCTTCGGGGTGGTACTTCGTGAGGCGTTGACGCCCCCCACCCGCACGGTATGATCGGCTTTCTCCATCCGTGGGTCCTGGCGGGGCTCATCGCAGCCGGTATCCCCATCCTTCTGCACCTGCTGGCCCGGCGCGAGCCACCCACCGTCGTCTTCCCTGCCGTCCGCTATCTGGTTACGACCACTCGTGAGCACCAGCGGCGGATGAAGCTCAAGAACTGGCTGCTCTTGTTGATGCGCAGCCTGCTGGTTGCCATCCTGGTGCTGGCCGCGGCCGGGCCCACGGTTCCCCTGAGCGGCGTGCCGGGACACACTCCGAGCGCCCTGGTTCTCGTCATCGACAACTCGCCCAGCAGTGGCGCCGTGGTGGGGGGGACTCCTCAGTTAGGGCAGCTGGTTACGGCCGCCCGCCAAGCGCTGGCCCGGGCCACACCGGAGGATGCGCTCTGGCTCATCACCGCTGACGGCATCCCCCGCCGGGGTGACCGGGCCGCGCTGGGTGAGCTCATCCGCGAGCTCGACGTCTCCCCCCGCCGGCTGGAGCTGGGCTCCGCCTTGGCCCTAGCCGGTCAGATGCTGGCCTCGGAGCCGCGCCCGGGTGAGATCATCCTGCTGACCGATCTCCAGGCCAGCGCGCTGTCACCGGCGGAGCCCGCTGCGCCACTTCTGGTCGGTCGGCCGGACCCGCCTCCCCCGCCCAACGCCGGCATCGGTACCATCGAGACTGAAACCCAGCCCTGGTCGTCCGAAGGGGGGCGGGTGGCCCTCACCC
This sequence comes from Gemmatimonadales bacterium, assembly GCA_050733075.1. Taxonomy (GTDB): domain Bacteria; phylum Gemmatimonadota; class Gemmatimonadetes; order Gemmatimonadales; family GWC2-71-9; genus CAVVWJ01. Next base: position 20,237 of record JBOHSD010000027.1, on the reverse strand, counting down.
TGGTCGGCGACTCCGGTGCTACGGTTCCCGTGAGCGTCAGTCTGGGGGAGCGGCCGGCGCGCCAGGTACTCGGCCAGGTCGGCTCGGCCGTGGCGGTGAGGCTTCCCGGGGTTCCCAGCGGCTGGTGGACCCTGGCAGCGGAGCTCGACCCCGACGAGTTCCGGCTCGATGACCGCCGCGTAACGGCTGTAAGGGTGGCGCCGGTTGCGCGGGTGAGCTGGGACTCATCCAGCCGGTTCATCGCGGCTGCGTCGGAGGTGCTCGCTGCCAACCGCCGGATCCTTCGGGGTGGCGACGTCACCTTGGGAAGCCTGGCCGCGGGAGCGTCGGTGGTTCAACCACCGGAAGACCCCGCCGAGCTCGGAGCGCTGAACCGCGCGCTGGCTGCGCGGGGAGCGGGATGGAGCTATGGGAATCTTCTGACCGATCCGGCCTTCAGTGACAGCGGTGCAGTGGTGGGACGGGTGCGCGTCGCACGCCGGTACGCCCTGCAATCGACCGGCAGCGGGCTTACCGGGGTGCTCGCCACGGTGAACGGCGCTCCCTGGATCGTGCGTGGAGGGAACCTGATTCTGCTCGGTAGTCGCCTCGATCCAGCCTGGACCGAGCTGCCGGTCTCGGCGGCCTTCATGCCTTTCATGGATGTACTGCTCAACCGTCTGGCTCGGGGAGAGGCTGCCCTGGAGTACGGGGCTCCGGGCGATCCGGTACCGCTGCCCGACCTGGTCACTCAAGTGCGTCAGGGCAATCGGGAGTGGCGGGTGGAGGGCGGCGGACTCTTTCAACCTCCCGAGACCGGGGTCTACTACCTCCTCGCGGGCGAGGATACGGTCGGTACCATCAGCGTGAATCCGGACCCGCGGGAGTCGCGGCTCGCGCGCGCCACCGATGCCCAGGCCCGGCGCCTCTGGAAAGGGGCCCGGGTGATGTCGCTCGACGAGGTGGGAGACGCCGCCTTCGCACTGGGCTCCCGGGGCGATCTCCGCGGTCCGCTGCTCTGGGTCGCTTTGCTCGTGGGCATGGTGGAGGTGGGGCTCGCCAGCGCGTGGAGGCGCCGGGAGTGAGCCTCAAGCCGATCCTGGATGCCTTCGACCGCACGCCTGCGGTGCGGGAGCTGGCCGGCCGCCTCCCGGTGCGGGGCGAGACCCTGCGGCTGGCCGGACTGCCGGGCTCCAGCGGGTCGGTCCTGGCCGCCTGGGTGGTAGGCGCCTTTCCCCAGCGGCTGCTCACCATCGTGGCGCCCACGCCGTCGGAGGGAGAACGCTGGCTCACCGATCTGGCCCAACTGACCGATGCGCCGATCGCCCTATATCCCCAGCGGGAGGCGCTCGGCGAAGACGAGCCGCACTACGAGATAGCGGGTGAGCGGGCGGAGGCGGTTCAAGCGCTGGTGGAGGGCCGGCTTCGAATCCTGGTGACCACCGCGCGCGCTACCTCGGAGCGAACCCTGCTCCCCGCCGCGCTCGAGCGAATGCGGCTGAAGCTGGCAGTGGGAGACCGCCGACCGCCGGTGGAGGTCGCGCGCGCCCTGGAGACGATGGGCTACCGGCGGGTGCCGACCGTCACCGAGGTGGCCGAGTTCAGCGTGCGGGGCGGGATTCTGGATGTGTATGGGTTCGGCATGGCCAGTCCGGCCCGGCTCGAGTGGTGGGGAGACGACATATCGTCTCTCCGCGGCTTCGACCTGACCACCCAGCGATCGCTCCAGGAGCTGCGCGAGATCACGGTGCTGCCGATCAATACCTCCGCGGTTCGAGCCGAAAGCGATGTCACCCTGAGCGAAGCGAAGGGATCGGAGCCCGACGGAGCTTCGGCCCCTTCGGTCGCCGAGCTCCCTCAGGGTGACAACCGAGGCCGATCCACGCGCCAGACTCTATTGGAGCTCCTCCCCGCGGACACCATCATCATCGAGGAGGCTTTCGGACCCGACCTCGATGAGGTTACCCGGGCCTGGAACGAGGCGGAGCACCATCTGGAAGTTGCCCGGAAGCTGGGAGAGGACGTGCCGAGCCGCGAGGCTATTTTCGAGGCGCCGGAGGTGTGGCGCTCCCGCATCGAGGGGTTTCCCCGCCTGGTGCTCCAGGCCGATCGGCCTCACCTGCAGTTCGGCTTCTTTCCTCCCGACCGGATCGACCGCGATCTCAACCGGCTGCGTGGTTTGCTCGGCCTAGAGCCACCGACTCTGATCCTCTGCGACAACGAGGGTCAATTGGAGCGGATGGAGGAGCTCCTGGAGGAGGGCGGACGCTCGCCCACCAGGGCGACGCTCGCCATCGGCGCCCTGGACGGCGGCTTCGTCATGCCGTCGCTTCGAGTGCTCACCGACCACGAGATCTTTCGCCGCGCCCGCCGCCTGCGCCGGCCCCGCCGCTACCGCCAGGCGGCTCCATACGCAGCCACCGGCGCGCTGACCATCGGTGATTTCGTGGTGCACCTCGAGCACGGGATCGGGGTTTATCGGGGCATCCAGACCATCGTGGTGGGCGAGTCCACCCTGGAGGTGGCGATCGTCGAATACGAGGGAGGCGACCGGCTCAACGTGCCTCTCTACCGCCTGGACCAGCTGGAGCGCTACCGTGCCGCCGGCGACGACGGCGACCGGCCCCCGCCGCGAATCCATCGCCTGGGCGGGTCCAGCTGGCTGCGGGTACGCGAGAGGACCCGCCAGGCCATAAAGCAGATGGCCGCCGAACTGCTCGATCTCTACGCCCGCCGCAAGGTCAGCGGCGGATACGCCTTCCCGCCGGACACCAGATGGCAGCGCGAGCTCGAGTCCAGCTTCCTCTACGAGGACACTCCCGATCAGCGCAAGTCCACCGAGGAGGTCAAGCGCGACATGGAGCAGCCCCGGCCGATGGACCGGCTGTTGGTGGGCGACGTGGGATACGGCAAGACGGAGATCGCGGTCCGCGCCGCGTTCAAGGCCATTCAGGGCGGTAAGCAGGTGGCGGTGCTGGTGCCCACGACCATTCTGGCCGAGCAGCACGGACGCACCTTCATCGAGCGGTTGGCCGACTTCCCGGTGCGCATCGAGGTACTCTCCCGCTTTCGCACCGGGAAGGAGCAGAAGGCGGCGCTCCAGCGGCTGGCCGGCGGACAGATCGACATCGTGATCGGCACCCATCGTTTGCTGTCGAAGGACGTGGTCTTCCACGACCTGGGGCTGTTGGTGGTGGACGAGGAGCACCGGTTCGGAGTAAAGCACAAGGAGCGACTCAAGGCGCTGCGGCTGTCGGTGGACGTGCTGACCCTAACAGCCACCCCGATTCCCCGCACCCTTCATCTCTCGCTCGCCGGGCTCCGCGACCTGACCCTGATCGAGACCCCACCGCGCGACCGCTCACCCATTCTGACCTTTGTGGAGCCCTGGGACGACCCGCTCCTGGAAGAGGCCTTTGCCCGGGAGATCGATCGTGGCGGCCAGGTGTTCGCGGTGCACAACCGGATCGAGACGATCGACACCATCGCGGCCCGGGTCCAGGCGCTGGCCCCCCGGGCACGGGTCGGAGTGGCTCACGGGCAGATGCCGGCCGACCAGCTCGAGGACGTCATGCGGCGCTTTGTGGCGGGCGAGGTGGACATCCTCGTCTCCACTATGATCGTCGAATCGGGACTCGATGTGCCCAACGCCAACACCATGGTGGTACACGACGCCCACCGGTTTGGGCTGGCCCAGCTCTACCAGCTCCGGGGGCGGGTCGGCCGGAGTCACCGGCGGGCCTACTGCTACCTCCTGGTGCCGGACACGATCGATGCCGATGCCGACGAGCGGCTCAAGGTTCTGGAGCACCATACCGACCTCGGCGCCGGTTATCGCATCGCGCTCCGGGACCTGGAGCTGAGGGGCGCGGGAAACCTGCTGGGCGCCGAACAGTCGGGCCACGCCCAGGCGGTCGGCTTCGATCTGTACCTGCGCTGGCTGGAGGAGACGGTTCGGGCGCTCCGGGGCCAGGGCGCCGCCGAGCAGCCCGCCCCGCCGGACGTGGTACTCGACCGCCCGGCCCATCTGCCCGATGGCTACGTGCCGGACGACGACATCAAGCTGGATCTCTACCGGCGACTGGCGCGAGTGGGCGACTCCGGCGAAATTGATGGGCTGCGAGATGAACTGCGTGAGCGCTTCGGCCCCCTGCCGCAGGAAGCCGAGACGCTGCTCGATATGGCGCGGCTCCGCGTCATGGGGGCGGATCTCGGTCTACAGAACGTTCTGGTTCGGGGCGATGAGGCGCGGCTCACCTTCCGGCCCGGCTCTACGCCCAGGCTCGCCGGTCTCACTTCCGCGCTCGACGACGTCCAGCTGGCAGCGGAGGTCCGCCGCACCATGCCGCTCTCGCTCCGGCTGATGCGGCTCGGCGGAGTGCCCATCGTACCGGCGTTGGTGCGGGCGTTGCGCGTTGCGTTGAATTAGAGACTTTGATCAATATGAAACTGGAGACTAAATGCGTCGCATTGGACTGACGATTGGTGTGGTGATCTCCTCGCTGGCCTTTGGAGCTGCCTGTTCCGACTTGCGCAATCTGTTCTCGGCCCACGCCGATCTGGCGGCCGAGGCCGGCGACCAGAAGCTGACCTCCGAGCGGCTGAGTCAGATTCTGAACGGCGCCAAGGGAATGCGGCCCAACCGCGAGGCTGCCACCTTCGTGTCGAACGCGTGGGTGGACTACTCTCTGTTCGCCCAGGCGGCGGCCGAGGGCAAACTGCCCCTCGATTCGGCCGGTGTGGCCCAGGTGGTCTGGCCCGAAATGGCGGAGCTGCAAGGCAGCCACTGGCACGACACCCTCATGGCCCGCCGCTCCGACATCCCTCCAACCGCTGCCGATAGCGTATACCAGGGCAACCAGCTCCGGGTGCTCCAGCACATCCTGTTCCGGGTGGAGCCGAACGCGGTGCCCGAAGTGCGCAGTGCCGCTCGCAAGAAGGCGGAAGGCACGCTGACGCGCCTCAAGCGCGGCGCCGACTTCGGCGAGCTGGCCTCGAAACTCTCGGACGATCCGGGCAGCCGCCTGGACCGCGGCTTTCTGCCACCGAGCCCCAAGGGAAAGTTCGTTACCGCGTTCGACAGTGCCGGCTGGACTCTGGCACCCGGAGCGATGAGTGGCGTGGTGGAGACGCCGTTCGGCTACCATATCATCAAGCGCCCGAGTGAAGAGGCGGTACGCGACCGACTCCTGGCCCACCTGGTCCAGACTGCCGGCGCCCGGCTGGATTCGATCTACATGGACAGTCTGGCTCTCACCCGGCAGATCAAGGTTGCCAAAGGCGCGCCCGCCGCCATGCGCGCGGCCGGAGAGAATCCAGATGCAGCCCGGCGCTCCAACAAGACGCTGGTCAGCTACCGGGGCGGGGAGCTCACAGTCGGTGAATTCATGCGCTGGGTTCAGGCATTGCCGCCGCAGTATATCTCGCAGCTCCGGCAGGCTGACGACAGCATGCTCACCCAGTTCGCCCGGGTCCTGACGCAGAACGTCCTGCTGCTCGAGCAGGCCGATTCCGCCCGGATTCGAGTGACCCCGGAGGAATGGCAGATGCTGAAGGCGCGCTATCAAGGGAACCTGGATACCCTACGCCTGGAGATGGGGCTGGACGAGGGCGCCCTGGGCGACTCGTCGGTAGCAAGCACGGAACGGAACCAGCTCGCATCGCTGAAAGTGGACCAGTATTTCGACCGGTTGGTGGCGGGGAAGATCCGTCTTCGCCCCCTGCCATCTGCCCTGGCGACGGTGCTCAGGGACCGGTTCGACTATGAGGTACACGACGCCGGGGTCAACCGTGCGGTCGAGCTGGCCCAGGCGGAGCGCGCCAAGACCGACACCACCGGGTCGGCCGGCGCGCTCCAGCCGGCCCCGGGACCGGCCCCCATTCCCGGCGTCGGGCCGGGAGCGCCTCAGGGAGCCCCCGCAGCCGATGGTGACACCGCCACAGCCAAGGCGGAAAAGTGACCATGCCGGGCACTGGGCTCCGCCTGACCGCCGTGCTCTCCACTCTGGCCCTCGGGTGGATAACAGCCGCGGAGCTTGCGGCGCAGGACACCACGTCGCTGGGTGGCGATACCGCGGCGGTCGCCGTGGAGTCGGCTGCCCCGGCACTGGACCCGGCCGCGGCCGCGCTCGATACCACCGTTCAGGTGGCCACCGTTCCCGCCAGGGACACGACGTTTTTGGTGGACCAGGTGGTGGCAGTGGTCGGCAACCGGCCGGTGCTCGCCTCCCAGGTGGACGAGGAGATCTTCTCCCGCCAGTCGCAGGGCATCAAGCTACCGACGACTCCCGAAGGGATGCAGGCGGTTCGGCGGCAAGTCGTCTCCTCCATCATCGATGAAGAGCTGCTGGTTCAGCAGGCCCAACGGGATACCTCGATCACGGTGACCGACGAGGAGATCGCGAGCGGGGTGCAGGAGCAGGTGCGCAAGGTGCGCGGCAACTTCACCTCCGAGGTGGATTACCGGGCCGAGCTGCGGCAGGCCGGTTTCCAGACCCCGGAGGAGTACCGCAGGTGGCTGAGCGATCAGCAGCGCCGCGCCGCCTACCAGAACCGCCTGATCGAGAAGCTGCGTGCCGAAGGCAAGCTCAAGATGGTCGCGCCCACCGAAAAGGAGATGCGGCAGTACTTCGAGGAGCAGAAGGCCAGCCTCGGCACCCGTCCGGCCACCGTGTCGTTTCGCCAGATCGTCATCACCCCCGAGCCGACCGCCGAAGCCAAGGCGGTAGCCAGGGCGCAGGCGGATTCGATCGTGCTGGAGCTCCGCCGGGGGGCGGACTTTGCCACCGCCGCCCGCCGCTTCTCCCAGGACCCCGGTTCCAGAGAGCAGGGAGGCTCCCTCAACTGGTTCCGGCGCGGGGTCATGGTTCCGGAGTTCGAGCGGGTGGCGTTCGCGCTAAAGCCGGGAGTCATCTCCGACCCGGTAGAGTCTCCGTTCGGATATCACATCATTCAGGTGGAGCGGGCCCAGCCGGCGGAGGTACAGGCACGGCACATCCTGCTCCTGCCCGAGATCGACTCGGCGCGCGTCAACAGTGCCCGGGCCCTGGCCGACTCGGTGGCGCGCGCCCTGGCGGCCGGTGCGCCGTTCGACTCACTCCAGCGGGCCCACCACGACGGGTCGGCCGAGCGCGAGGCGGAAAACGTACCGGTGGATAAGCTGCCGGAGAACTACGCCAAGGTGATAGGTGAAGCCGATTCCGGCAGCGTCGTGCCGGTCTTCACGATTCCGGGGCCGGGCGGGCGCGACCAGTTCGTGGTGCTCCAGGTGATCCGGCGCAGACCCGAGGGCGACGTCAAATACGAGGATGTTCGGGACCGGATCCGCGAGCAGCTCGGCCAGCAACTCGCCATCCGACGCTACCTCGACCGGCTTCGCAGGGCGACTTACGTCGATATCAGGTCGTAAGGCGGAGAGGACGGAGAAGACGGAGAAGCCGGAGAGCGCCGCCAGACCGCGGTTGGCGGTAACGCTCGGGGATCCACGCGGGATCGGTCCCGAGATAGCTGCCCGCGCGCTGGCGGAGCCGCTCGACGCCCGGATCACGGTCGTGGGCGCCGAAGATCAGATCGCGGGAGTCACGGCCCACGAGCGGATTGCGGTCGGGTCCTGGGCCTCGGGTAGCGGCGAGTCCGATCGGGATCACAGCCGGGTCATCCGGGCCGGGCGGATCGCCGGCAGCGCCGTCGAAACGGCGGTGAAGCTGGCGCTCAGCGGCCAGATCGATGCCATCGTCACCGCTCCGGCCCACAAGCATGCCCTCCATCTCGCAGGATTTCCCTATCCGGGCCATACCGAGTGGCTGGCGCACCTTGCTGGCGGCGTTGACGTGGCGATGATGCTGGTCGCGGAGCCGAACCCGGAAGACCCCAAGAGCCTGCCGCTGCGAGTGGTGCTGGTTACCACCCACGTGCCCTTCCGGGACGTGCCGGCCCTGCTAACCACCGAGCGGGTGGTGCGGACCGGCCGAGTCGTAGACCAGGCGCTCCGTAGCTGGTGGGGCATCGAGCGCCCGCGCATAGCCGTTTGCGCGGTGAATCCGCACGCAGGCGAGGCGGGGCTGTTCGGGGACGAAGAACTGCGGGTGCTGCGTCCGGCGGCTGAGGCGTTGGGTGCCGCCGGCCCCTTGCCGGCAGATACGGTCTTCGTGCGGGCCATGCGGGGTGAGTTCGATGTGGTGCTGGCGCCGTATCACGACGTAGGGATGACCGCGATCAAGGTGGCGGCGTTCGGCCGGGCGGTGAACGTGACGCTCGGCCTACCGTTCCCGCGGACGTCACCCGATCATGGGACGGCGCTGGACATCGCGGGCACCGGGAAGGCGGATGCGTCGAGCATGCGTGCGGCGATCGAGCTGGCGGCCGAGCTTGCGAAGAGGAAGAAAACGATGGAACCACGTTGAAAGCCCCACCCCGCCGCGGCAGAGTGGGTCTCCTCCGCGCACTGCAGTTCGCTCCGGTGTCATGATCCCAAGGGGCACGACCGCTCACTGACGTGCGCTCCGGAGAGCCCACTCTCTGCCGCGACCCCTCCCCTTCAGGAACCACTTCTCCCGGGCAGGGAATGAACTAAGCTTGGCCGCAGGGCTCGGGATCGCTCCCGCAGGCGCGTCAGTGAGCAGTGGGCCTACTTGGGATTCGCGTGTCCGAGCGAACTGCAGCGCCGGAGGGAGCGACCCGAGACCTGCCCGGAACACCTTACTTCGCCGCCTCACGTGCCGGCCTTTTCACCTATTACGACCTTTCCAACCGTTCCATCAAATTCAGGTAAGCCTCGAGCTTGAGCTTCTGACTAGCCCTGTTCGCCACCAGCACCGCTCCGCACTGCAGGACGGTGGCGCGCTCGACCAGTCCATTTGCCTTCAGCGTATTGCCGGTGTCCACCAGGTCCACGATCCAGTGCGACAGGTTGAGCAGCGGCGCCACCTCCACCGACCCACCTACCTGCACGATGTCTACGGGCCGCCCCGCCCCCGCAAAGTAGGCCTGGGCCAGACGGGGATACTTGGTGGCCACCCGTGCCGTCACTCCGCCGGGCAACACCGGGTACGGCGCATCGGCCGGGGCGGCCACCACCAGGCGGCAGAACCCGAACTGCAGCTCCAGCGGCTCGAGCACGTCCGCCCCGCTCTCGCGCAGGACATCGGTGCCGGTGACCCCGAGGTCCGCCGCTCCGGACTCGACGTAGACCGGAACGTCTCCCGGCTTCACTACCAGGAACTCGATGGACGGATCGCTCGACGGGATGAGGAGCTTGCGGCCGGCATCCGCCGCGAGCTCGGCTCCCGCCATTCGAAAGCGGGCCACCGACGGCTCGAACAGGCGCCCCTTGGCCAGAGCGATGCGCATCCGGCTCAGACGGCCACCTCGGCTATGGTGTCCAGGTCGAGTGACAGACCCACGGCGGGCATAGGCCGGCCGAAGCGGCCCATCAGGTCGTCATAGCGGCCACCCGCTCCCGCGGCGCGCCCCGCACCCGCGACGTAGAGCTCGAAATGAATGCCGGTGTAGTAGTCCAACCCACGCACCTCGCCCAGGTCGTATACCAGGTGGGCCCGCTCGGCGGCGCTGAGTGCGCCATCCAGAGCGAGAAGATGCTCGAGGCCCGGCACAGATGCCCGGGGCGCCGAGCGGGCGGCTTCTTCCAGAACGTCCCGGCGGCCGATGACGAACGGCAGAGTCATAAGCGTGCAGGCGTCGCCGGACAAGCTCGCCAGGGCCCGTCGCAGGCTGCCCCGATCCTTGCGGTCTATCCATCGCCTCACGTCGGTCTTGAGCGGCTCCTCCAGGGCATCCAGCCCCGCAGCCAGCACGCCCACGTGGCCGAGGTTGATTTGAAAATCCTTGAGGCCGGCGGCGGCGAGCAGCGTGAGGGTCAGACGCACGATCTCTATGTCGGCCGCCAGGTCACCCTGTCCCAGAAGCTCCGCGCCCACCTGTAGCATTTCCCGCGGACGTCCACCCCGCTCGGGCTCCTGCCGGTAGACCTTTCCGGAGTAACACAGGCGCAGCGTTCGGCTGGCCCCCGAAAATGTGGTGGCGGCGACCCGGGCTAAGCTGGCGGTAAAGTCGTAACGCAGCGCCAGAATGCGGCCGTCGCGGTCGGGGAAACGCACCAGCCGCTCCGCTACCGCTGGCCCGCCGGCGCGGAGGAAGGTGTCTTCATATTCGAAGGTGGGGGGGATCAACTCCTCGAACCCCGCTCGCTCCAGCGCACCCATGGTGGCACGCTGGAGGACGCGGCGCCGGCGGACGGCCTCGCCGGTAAGGTCGATGGCGCCGGGAGGAATCGCGGCGATGGAAGTGGGGAACAAGTCAGGCCGGCTTCGAGACCGTGGTGTCTTCCGGCCTGGGAGCGTGCAGCTTGACCGCCTTGACCCGGCGTCCCTCCATCTCGGCAACCTCGAAGGTGAACGGGCCCACGGTCACCCGGTCGCCGGGTCTTGGCAAACGCCCTAGCTGCCCGAAGATGTAGCCCCCGACGGTGGTGTAGTCGGTGTCGTCCAGATTAGCCCCGAACTCGGTATTGAACTCCGAGATGGGCAGCGATCCGTCGAGCTGAGGTGCTCCATCGGAGGCGACGGCGCGATCCTGGGGATCGTACTCGTCGTAGATCGGTCCGACGATCTCCTCGAGCAGGTCCTCCATGGTGACCAGGCCGGCGGTCCCTCCATACTCGTCCAGCACGATGGCCAGGTGGGTCTTGAGCCGCTTCATGTCGGCCAGGACGTCCTCCACTTCCCTCGTGCCCGGTACGAACAGTGGCGGACGCATGATGATGCGGATGGTTTGTCCCGGCCTGGCTCGGACAGCGATGAGGATGTCCTTGGCGTGCACCACGCCGATGATCTCGTCGAGAGAATCGGTGTATACCGGGTAGCGCGAACGCCCGTACATCGCCACCTGGTCGGCGGCGGCCTCCACCGTGAGATCGGCATTGAGCGCCGCTATCTGGGTTCGCGGCGTCATGACTTCCTGGGCGGTCTTTTCACTGAACTCGAAGACGCCGGCCAGCAGGCGGGCATCCTGCTGAAGCAGGCTCCCACCTTCGGTGCTCTGCTCCACCAGCATCCGGATCTCCTCGGGTGAGTGGAGTCGCTCGGTCTCTCCGGGCGGATCGATTCCCAGCGTGCGGAGCAGGCGATTGGCCGTGCCGTTGAGGACCGCGATGGGGCCGGCCATGATCCAGGCGAATCCCATAAGCGGCGCCGTCACCCAGGTGCTGACCGCCTCGGGGTAGAGCAGCGCAATGGCTTTGGGTACCAGCTCGCCCAAAATGATGTGCAGGACGGTGATGATCATGAAGGCTATGGCCGACGCGACACCATGGGTGGCTATGGTGGCCAGGACGCCGGGGAGCCAACTGAATGCACCCTCGATGAGTCCCGCCAGGGCGGGCTCGCCGATCCAGCCGAGACCGAGCGACGCGAGGGTAATGCCGAGCTGCGTTGCCGAGATGTAACGGTCGAGCGATTGTACCGCGCGGCGTGCCAGCCTAGCTTTGCGGTCTCCCCTCTGCGCCATCTCGTCGAGACGGGTCCGCCTGGCACCTACCAGGGCGAACTCGGCCGCGACGAAGAACGCATTGGCGAGGACCAGCACAACGACAGCGAGCAGGCCGAGCAATATAGGAGGCGACTCTGCCGTTTCCATACCTCTCAAGTCTACTCACGCCGCGGCTGCCCAGCGAGGGTGCTCACTGATCCGCCGCCTGACGGTTCCCCCCCTGGAGGCACTCGAGCCGTTCCTCCCCCGGTTTGCCGGGGCAGATGCCGAGACTCGTAAGACGGTCGCCGGCATCCTCGAGGATGTGCTGGCGCGGGGAGACCAGGCCGTCCGGGAGTATACCCTCCGCTTCGATGGGGTGGATCTGGCGCCCGCCTCGTGGGAGCTGGAGCCGGCCCGGTGGCAGAGCGCGCTGGGCCGCGTCGCGCCCGGGCTCGGCCAGGCGCTCGCCCGCTCGATCCACCGGGTGCGTGAATACCACGAGCGCCAGCGCGAGAGCGGGTTCCACCTGACCGAGTCCGACGGGAGCCTAGTGGGGATGAAAGTAGCCCCCCTGGACCGGGTGGGACTCTACATCCCCGGGGGCAAGGCGTCCTACCCCTCCACCGTGGTGATGAACGCGGTACCTGCCCTCGTGGCCGGGGTCCAGGAGATCATCGCCGTGGTGCCGCCCCAGGGGGTAACTGATCTGGTACTGGCAGCTTGCGCCCTTTCTGGCGTCACCCGGGTCTTTCAGGTGGGGGGCGCTCAGGCGATTGCAGCCATGGCCTATGGCACCCAAACGATCCCCCGGGTAGACAAGATCGTGGGGCCAGGGAACCGCTGGGTTGCCGAGGCCAAACGCCAGGTGGTGGGCCGGGTGGGGATAGACATGATCGCGGGGCCGACCGAGCTGCTCGTCATTGCCGACGCCACGGCGCGCGCGGAGCGGGTCGCCGCCGACATGATCGCTCAGGCGGAGCACGACGAGGATGCCACCAGCTGGTGTGTCACCACTGACCCCGACCTGGCGGCCGCGCTGCCGGCCGCGCTGGAGGGCGCCCTGGCCCGGGCACCGAGAGCCGGAATCGCCCGTATCGCGCTGGAACGCAACGGGCTCGTCATCCTGGCCGGGTCCATGCGAGATGCCATCGAGGTCGTCAACCGGCGGGCACCCGAGCACCTCCAGATCGCCGCCGAGGGTGCCGAAAGGATCGCCTCGGCGGTCCGAAACGCGGGCGCCATCTTTCTGGGCGACGATACCCCCGAACCGGTCGGGGATTACATCGCCGGCCCCAGTCACGTGCTTCCCACCGCCGGCACCGCCCGCTACGCCTCCCCGCTCGGGGTCTACGATTTCGTCAAGAGGACCAGCATCGTGCGCTATGCGCCGGGACGCCTGCTGGAGGATGCGGCAGCCATCATCGCGCTGGCGGAGGCGGAGGGCCTCCACGGACACGCCGAAGCGGTAAGGGTCCGATTGGGGCAGCAAGGCAGCGGGGCAGAGGGACAGCAGGGCAGAGGGACAGACTAGATTTCCAGTATGCCCGAATCTCAGCTTCCAAATGTGGGCGCGCGCTCGATGGCTGCTGATTGTACTTCCTTGCCGCCGCGCCGCGCCGCCGCCCCCCTGTCCCGTCTGACGATCGTTCTCGCTCTTACCCTCATCTTCATGGTGGTGGAAGCGATCGGCGGATGGCTGAGTGGCTCGCTGGCCCTGCTGGCCGATGCCGGGCACATGCTCACCGACGCCGGGGCCATCGGTCTCTCGCTGTTCAGCGCCTGGATTGCGCTCCGTCCGGCCAACCAGAGCAAGACCTACGGCTACCAGCGCTGGGAGATTCTGGCGGCCCTGATCAATGGAGCGGCGCTATTCGGAATCGCCGGCTGGGTGGTGGTCGAGGCGATCCAGCGCATTCAGGAGCCGCAGCCGATCCGGGCCGACCTCTTTCTCATCATTGCGGCTACCGGCCTGGTCGTGAACCTTGTCAGCCTCAGGATCCTGCACGGAATCCGCGAAGGCAACCTCAACACCCGGGGCGCCTATCTGCACGTCCTCGGGGATGCCCTGGGCTCGGTAGGCGCCCTGGCCGCTGCCGCAACCATAGCGATCACAGGCTGGACTCTCGCCGATCCGATCATCTCCATCGCGCTGGCGCTACTCATCCTGGTGGGGGCGTGGCGACTGCTGCGGGAAAGTACCGACATCCTGCTGGAGAGCGTGCCCGGCCACGTGTCCATGGCCGAAGTGCAGCGGCGCATGCTCGGCGTGTCCGGGGTGATCGCGGTTCACGATCTCCATGTCTGGACGGTGACCAGCAAGCTGGTGGCGATGAGCGGCCACGCCATCGTTCCCGAGCTGGGCACCCACCCCGAGGTACTGGAGCGGATCCGCTCCGAGATGGGCCGGCTGGGCATCGGTCACGTCACCATCCAGCTCGAGGTCCAGCACGAGTGCGAGGAGCCGCCTGTGGCGACCAGCTCGGCGCATTATCATCTCGGCCATCGGCACTAGACCGCCCCACTGCTGCTGCCGGAGTTCCCACCTCCACGTAAAAGAACCCAGTACTTCGGCCGGATCTCCTGCCGGCCACTGCCCTTCGAGGAGACCCAGTCTGCACCGCTGGGCGGGCACTTTCCGCCTCTCTTGCGGCATCTGACAGCCTAGTCTATATATGCGCCGCGGAGGCCCGGCGTACGGGCCTCATCTGCTCGGGCCATTGGCGGGAAGTTGGCATTGATTCGTAACTTGGCAATCATCGCTCACGTCGATCACGGGAAGACCACTCTGGTTGATCAGATGCTCCGGCAGGCTGGGGCATTCCGGGCTAATCAGCAGGTGGAAGAGCGGGTGATGGACTCCAACCCTCTCGAGCGTGAACGGGGCATCACCATTCTCGCCAAGAACACGGCGGTGAGGTGGCGGGGCACCAAAATCAACATCGTCGATACGCCGGGCCACGCCGACTTCGGGGGCGAGGTCGAGCGCATTCTGCGCATGGTGGACGGCGTGCTGATCCTGGTGGATGCGGCCGAGGGTCCGATGCCGCAGACCCGCTTTGTGACCCGCAAGGCGCTGGCGCTGGGGCTGCGCCCGATCGTGGCCATCAACAAGATCGACCGGGCCGACGCCGAGCCGCTCCGGGTGCACGACGAAGTCCTCGGGCTGTTCATCGATCTAGAGGCCACCCACGACCAGCTGGATGCACCCTTCCTTTATACCTCCAGCCGGGCCGGCACTGCCACCACCGATCTGGAGCAGCCGGGCACCGATCTCACCCCGCTGTTCCAGGCCATTCTCGACCATGTGCCGGAGCCCCAGGGTGACGCCGAGGGCCCATTCCAGATGCTGGTGTCCACGCTGGACTTTTCCAGCTTCATCGGCCGGATCGCCATCGGCCGGATCGAGCGGGGGCGAGTCCACGTGGGTGACCAGGTGGCGCTGCTGCCGCTGGGGGAGCCGGGGCTCGTCGCCGACGAGCCGTTCGAGCGGAACCGGGTGACGCGGCTCTACACCTTCGACGGGCTCAACCGGGTAGAAGTGGAGGCGGCGGAGGCGGGAGACATCGTGGCGCTCTCCGGGTTCGAGAGCATCGAGATCGGGAAGACGTTCACGGCGGTGGATGTTCCCGAGCGCCTGGAAGGCATCGCGGTCGAGGAGCCCACCATATCGGTGGACTTCATCGTCAACAACGGCCCCTTTGCCGGACGGGAAGGCAAGTACGTCACCAGCCGCCAGCTCAGCGACCGGCTGTTCCGCGAGCTGGAGCGGAACGTCGCGTTGCGGGTGGAGGAGACCGATAGCCCCGACACCCACACCGTCTCCGGCCGGGGCGAGCTGCACCTCGGCATTCTGATGGAGACTATGCGCCGGGAGGGCTTCGAGTTCCAGGTCTCCCGGCCCCGGGTCATCACCAAGCTCGGCCCCGAAGGCGAGCGGCTCGAGCCGTACGAGGAGCTGATGATCGACGTCCCCGAGGAATACATGGGGGCGGTCATGGAGAAGCTGGGACCCCGGCGGACCGAGATGATCGAAATGAAAAATCCGGGCCAGGGCATGGTCCGTATGAGCTTCCGGATTCCGGCCCGCGGCCTCTTCGGCTACCGCTCGGAGTTCCTTACTGACACCCGCGGCACCGGCATCATGCATCACCGCTTCCTGGACTATGGACCCTGGGCCGGGCCTCTGGCCGGGCGGAAGCGCGGTGTTCTCATCGCCGACCGGGAGGGTTCGGTCGTGGCCTTTGCCCTGGGTAACCTTCAGGAGCGGGCCCAGATGTTCGTGGCTCCGGGGGACCTTGTCTATGAGGGGATGATTGCGGGAGAGAACTCCCGGCCCGGCGACCTCGACGTCAACGTGACCAAGGAAAAGAAGCTCACCAACATGCGGACGACAGCGTCGGATGAGAACATCATCCTCGAGCCTCCCCGCGAGATCACCCTCGAGTATGCCCTGGAATACATCGAGGAGGACGAGCTCATCGAGGTAACGCCGAAGAACATCCGGCTCCGCAAGCGGGTACTGCCGGCGAACGACCGCAAGAAGGCCGCCCGGGCCGCCCGGGTAGCAGACGCGTCTTAATATTCTCTGATGGCGGAGGACATCATGTCGGCCTGGGAGACGTCGGTGGAAGCCCTGGATCTACGTCGGAAGTTCGATGAGGACGAAGACGAGTTCGAGGATGACGGGTTCACCTTCGACGATGATGATGAGGATGATGACGATCTGGACGACGACGAGGATGTCGACGACGAAGATCTGGACGACGAGGAGCTGGAGGAGCTCGAGGACTTCGACGAGGACGACGAGCTGCGCTGAACGCGGGGCGGCATCCCGCTATCTTGTATCAGGAAGTGCGGGGGGCTATGCTCAGCGTCCCGCCGGAAGGGCCTGTAGCTCAGGTGGTTAGAGCGCACGCCTGATAAGCGTGAGGTCGGTAGTTCAACTCTACCCAGGCCCATATTTGAACTGATGCCCCGCTTGGTGTTTGCTGCCGAGTGGGGTTTTTTCATGGGCCGGAATGGGGTGGGTGTGTCGATTCGGTGTGTCGATTGCTACCCGCCGACCTTCGTTGGCAGTGCGGTGTGGTGCGTGGGGTTGTTTACCTATACCCCTACGGTGGGCTCATCAGGCTCCTCGTCACAAAGCCACCCCTGTTCATGCATTATCTCCCAGGCTCGACGCACCACCCCCTCCTTGAAAGCATCTGCTTTGGCATCGACGACCTCTTCTCCATCCGGAACAGGCCTCCCCTGTGTGTCCGCTATCCGGGCCCGAGATCTGGCAGGAGCCTACTGACCAGCAACATTCGAGTTAAAGATGTCCCGATGAATTTTCCAGGAGCCATCGGGCTGGCGTGCGAGGATCGTCATATATTTCCCGTTGATCGCGACCGGTGTGCCGCCTTGTTTCGGGATTAGGGCAGCCTTGTAGGCCCCCCGCGCAAAGGCCCAGTCTCCTGCCACTCGGACTTCCTCGTTGGTGATACCCATATCGAACTTGAACTGATCGAGAAAGCCGCCGTTCCGCGTGCGGATCCGCTCCTTGCCTGCAACAGCGGGTTCACCCGGGGGCATTTGGATGCCATCATCGGTCCAGAGCGCTAGCCAGCGTTCTAGATCACCGGCGTTCAGGCTGGCCGAGTACTCCTTCCAGATGTTCTCGACGGCCCGAGTAGCATCCGCCTGGTTCCCTCCACCTTGAGACGCGCAACCGGAGAAAGCGAAAACAGTCCATAGTGAGAGAACGCGCGTGGTATGAAGCACGAGTCTCCGCATTGCTCAGCCCTCCTCCATCGAGGTGTACTTCTTGTCCGGCTAACGAAATGCAAATCAGCTGCAGGCCCTATGGAGCCCGCGCCCACCCCAATCAACGTTTCCCTACCGCTACCAGCGATGGCGCCACCCGCAGGGAGTCCAGCGCTGATCGGCCTGACAGCTGCATTTGCGTGTTAGGGTGCAGCTTTCAGGGATATTGGTTGTCGATCCCCGGGGAACTACCCCATTCTGGCCAACAAACGCTCAAGTCGACGGGCTGCGCACAGCCGCTTCGATGGCGGCGACGTCGATCTTCTTCATCGGCATCATCGCTTCGAACGCACGTTTCGCCGCGTGGCCGCCCTTAGCGAGTGCATCGGTCAGCACACGCGGGGTGATCTGCCAGCTAACGCCCCATTTGTCCTTGCACCAGCCGCACTGGCTTTCGTGCCCCCCATTGCCAACAATCGCGTTCCAGTAGCGGTCCGTCTCTTTCTGATCGTCGGTCGCGATCTGGAAGGAAAAGGCCTCACTGTGCTTGTACTGCGACCCGCCATTGAGGCCGATACAGGGTATGCTTGCGACGGTGAATTCGACCATCAAAGCATCGCCCGCTTTGCCGTCGGGATAGTCGGCCGGCGCACGGTGGACGGCGCCGACACTGCTTTGCGGAAAGGTTTTTGCGTAGAAGCGCGCGGCCTCTTCGGCATCGTGTTCATACCACAGGCAGATCGTGTTCTTGTTCATTGTTGCTAACTCCTTTTCGAGGCGTCATTGGGAAAGATGCCAACGACGTTTGGTGCGGCGCCCTGTTCGTGGCATTCTTACCAGGGCTTAAATTTAGATAGCCGCCGCTGCATGAACCTCTGCTGCACTAACTCAGCATTCAGAGATGGCGGCGCTGCAGCCTAACGGACCGCGCATCAGCTGCGCGACTTCTCAACTGCACACAATCCTACGCTTCCTTCAGAGCTGAAGCGCCCGTCGGCTGCATGCGCTTGTTAGGCGGCCCCCACTCCGCCTATTACGGGTACAGGAAGGTCGAAGATAAACGGCGTCCGGAGAGCGTCTCCACTCTCCCTGCACCAGAGTAGCTGTGCGGCGACGCGTTCGCTGGACCCTGGAGTCCGCAGTGTGGCTTGCCGCAAGAACTGCTCGACCTCTTGTGCCACACCGTTGGGGACAGGACGGGTAGAACTTGTCACGAGCAGTCTGGTGCCACTTTTCAGAAGCCTCTCCGCTACCACGAGGTGACCATCAGGCCAAGTCACAGAGAAACCTGCTTCCACAAAGAAGACCGTAATTTCGACTGCATGACCCTCAGCTGGAGCCTTTAACCAGGTGACGCGTTTTGAGTCCTCAGTCAAGGACCGCCGGCGCGCACCCAAAGATGTGTGTGGCACCAGAATCGATGGGCCGCGCGTACGGCCGTTACCGTCGGCCGGCGGACGCGTCCACTGTCTCGCGCGTCGGTTACTCTTTTCGAAAACAAGTCCCGACTGTTCGGTCGCAGATAGGACCCAAACACCACTTGCATGTAGGCTAATTTTGAGGGAACCCATCGACTCCTTAGAGGACCCGATGTAGACGTCATCGTTCCTCACGATGAACCGCCAAACCCCAGAGAATGGGGCGTTGGGTTCTCCTACTGCGATGCGAATAGCCTCCTGCTTAGACACGATTCATCCCGAATGCTCATGGGCCCGCCTAACGGGCCGCGCATCAGCTGCGGCGACTTCTCAGCCTGCACACTATCCGACGTTCCTTCGAGCTGAAGCGCCCGCCAGCTGCATGCGCTTGTTAGGCGGTGCTGCTCTTCGAACGCCGGCGCACAGCGCCTACGAACACGCCCGCCGCCAGCCCAGGAAGCGAGCCGATCACCAGGAAGTACAGCCAAGCCTGTGGCGCCCATGACCAAGTCCCTAAAGGTTCGGCCGGCCGGCCCGGGCCGTATTCACACCTAGTTCCGGTCGCATCAACTGCGCCGCCTCGATCATAACAGGCGTCCTCCGCGCAGAACGGCATGAGGATCGGCAGACTGAGCAGGCTCGTACCTAGGCCTAGCTTCCAAGTAAGGGCCTTCACGTGCTCTCCATAGCTGTGCGTCCGCCTAACGGATTCGCGAATGACCTGCGGCGCAGCCACTGGAGCTATCCATGTCCACCGTCTCTCGCCGCATGGACTACTTACCACGTTGAGGAGCCCGCCGCGCCGACAGGTCTATTCGCGGGTTAGGCGGCACCCTAGAAAGTCTTAGTCTCCTCTTCAGCAACCAGAAAGATTGGCTTCCCACCAGTCGAAATTGAGACGGCGTGTGCAACTGCTTTTTGCGCCGGGGAGGATGCCGCCGCGGCTTGGAGAGCCTCCATGGACGCGAAATGAAGCTCGGCGATCCTATAGAAAGACGGTGCGCTCCCGTCGGCGGTGCCTACAACTTTAGACGCAACGAATTTCTTGATCCCTCTGAAGGTCTGAGGGGTCACCATCGGCGCATGATCCTGCGTGTATGCTCGCTCGAACGTCGTCACGTCGCGCGGCGAAGGGTAGAGAACGATCAACTTTGCGCCGGCCATAGACCCTCCTGCTTTTGAAGAGTTCCGAAGGTGCCGCCTAACGGATCGCGCATCAGCTGCGGCGACTTGCCAGCCTGCGCACAATCTGACGTTCCTTAGAATTGAAGCGCTGTCGGCTGCATGCGCTTGTTAGGCGTCAGGGCAGGTACAGTCTCAGCTGATGGGTAACACATTGTTCTCACCTGATGGGTGACACCTCCGTAACCTAGGGGCCTCGCGAGGAGGCTCCGATGCCCTGGAGAGTCACGTCACCCATGTACCAGCGTCAGCGCTTCGTGCTCGACAGCGAGCACACTCCTGCTGCCTTCGCCGAGCTCTGCCGGCGCTACGGCATCAGCCGCAAGACCGGCTACAAGTGGCTCGATCGCTACCGCCGTCTCGGCCCGGACAGTCTCGCCGATCGCTCCCATCGCCCCGAGCAGTGCCCCCACGCTACCGCGCCCG
>JBOHSD010000026.1:0-28038 GCA_050733075.1 Gemmatimonadales bacterium | reverse complement strand
CGCCGTGAACTGCGCCAGCCCCTTCTTGGCCTGGATCGCCGTGATCGCCGCCGTCAACGTCGTCTTCCCGTGGTCCACGTGCCCGATCGTGCCCACGTTCACATGCGGCTTGGTCCGCTCAAATTTGACCTTCGCCATGGTGTCTCTTCCTAAAAGTCGGGAGTCGGGAGTCGGGAGTCGGGAAGTATCGGGTCAGGAGTAAAGCTCCTGACTCCTGACTCCCAGCTCCCGACTACTAGCTCTTCGCCTTCGAAATAATCTGCTCCGCGATGTTCTTCGGAACTTCCTCGTAGTGATCGAACTGCATGGTGTACACCGCCCGACCCTGGGTCATGCTGCGGAGCTGGGTCGAGTACCCGAACATCTCGGCCAGCGGGACGTCGGCGGCCACCACCTGGGCATCTCCCCGCTGGGTCATCCCGCCGATCTTGCCCCGCCGGCTCGAGAGATCGCCGATGACGTCGCCCAGGAAATCGGATGGGCTCACCACCTCGACCTCCATGACTGGCTCGAGCAGTACCGGGTGGGCCTGGCGCGCCGCTTCCTTGACCGCCATCGAGCCCGCGATCTTGAACGCCATCTCGGAGCTGTCCACGTCGTGGTAGCTGCCGAAGACCAGGGTTGCCTTCACGTCCACCATGGGATAGCCGGCCAGCACGCCGTTCTCCAGGGCCTCGCGGATACCCGCCTCGACCGGCTTGATGAACTCCCGGGGGATGACGCCGCCGACGATCTTGTCCTCGAAGACGAACCCGCCGCCCGGAGGGGTCGGCTCGAAGTTGATTACCACGTGGCCGTACTGGCCCTTACCGCCGGACTGGCGAATGAACTTGCCCTCGACATTGGTAACCAGCTTCCGGACCGTCTCACGGAACGCCACCTGAGGTTTGCCGACGTTGGCCTCGACCTTGAACTCCCGCTTCATCCGGTCCACCAGGATCTCGAGATGAAGCTCGCCCATGCCGGCGATGATGGTCTGCCCGGTCTCCTGGTCGGAGCGCACCCGGAAGGTCGGGTCCTCTTCCTGGAGCTTCTGCAGGGCGGTGGCCAGCTTGTCCTGGTCGGCCTTGGTCTTGGGCTCGATGGCGACGTCGATCACCGGGTTGGGGAACTTCATCGCCTCGAGGATGATCGGCTTCTCCTCGTCGGATAGCGTGTCGCCGGTACGGGTATCCTTGAGGCCGATGGCCGCCGCGATGTCGCCCGCGAGCACCTCTTCGATCTCCTCCCGCTTGTTGGCGTGCATCTGGAGCAGACGGCCGATGCGCTCGCGCTTGTCCTTGGTGCTGTTATAGACGTAGCTGCCGGATTTGAGCGAACCGGAGTACACCCGGAAGAAGGTCAACCGCCCGACGTAGGGGTCGGTCGCCACCTTGAACGCCAGAGCCGAGAAGGGCTCGGCATCGGAGGCGCAGCGCTCGATGTGGGTGTCGTCATGAAGCGGAATGTGGCCCTGAATCGCGGGGACATCGGTCGGGCTGGGCAGGTAGTCGATGACGGCGTCGAGCAGCGCCTGGACGCCCTTGTTCTTGAAGGAAGCTCCACAGAGCACCGGCACGATCGAGCCGGAGGTAGTGGCCTTCCGAATGGCCCGCTGAATCTCCTCGTAGCTCAGTTCGGCCCCGCCGAGATACTTCTCCAGCAGCTCCTCATCGTGCTCGACCGCGGCCTCGATTACCTCGTGGCGGGCGGCCTCGACCTGATCGCGGTATGCCTCGGGCACCGGCATCTCGGTAAAGGTCTTGCCGAGGGTTTCCTCGTCGAAGACGATCTCGACCCTGCGGAGCACGTCGATGTGGCCGGTGAACGTCTCCCCCGAGCCCAGCGGCAACTGGATCGGAAAGGCCTTCTTGGTGAGCCGGTCGCGGATCATCGCGAGGCAGCGATCGAAGTCCGCCCCGACCCGGTCCATCTTGTTGGCAAAGATGAGGCGAGGCACGCCGTAACGGTCGGCCTGGCGCCAGACGGTCTCGGTCTGGGGCTCCACACCGGCCACCGAGTCGAGCAGGGTGACGGCGCCGTCGAGCACGCGGAGCGAGCGCTCCACCTCCACGGTGAAGTCCACGTGGCCGGGGGTATCGATGATGTTGATCCGGTAGGGGGTGCCGTTCCGGGTCCAGAAACAGGTGGTGGCGGCGGAGGTGATGGTGATGCCCCGCTCCTGCTCCTGTTCCATCCAGTCCATGGTGGCGGCGCCCTCATGCACTTCACCGATCTTGTAGTTCTTGCCGGTGTAGTAGAGGATCCGCTCGGTCGTAGTCGTCTTCCCGGCATCGATGTGGGCCATGATGCCGATGTTTCGATAACGATCGAGGGTTGTCTGTCGGGCCATTCCACCTACCCCTAACGAAAAAGCGGGGCGACCGACCGGGATGCTCCCGTGGTATCGCTCCGCGCACATCCGGGCCTGCGCCCTGGATGAGGACCCCAGCAGGGTCCCACGCGTTGTCATTGGAAGATCAGAGGTGGTCCCGACCCCGAGCAGCGCAAAAGGACAAGGATCACATAATCCGATGTCGGCTCAGCGGTGCCGAAAAGTGCCGAGCCTGGGCAAAATAGCGGTTCTTGGAACAGTGTCAACCCCGCCCGGCACACCGAGTTGAGCCCGGCTGGAGCGAAAGCCCCGCCTACCACCTGTAATGCGCAAACGCCCGGTTCGCTTCCGCCATCCGGTGCGTGTCTTCCTTCTTCTTTATGGTGTTCCCCTCACCCTTGGACGCGAGGATGAGCTCCGCGGCGAGCCGCTCGGCCATAGTCTTCTCAGTGCGCGCCCGGGAAAACGAGATGATCCAGCGCATGGCCAGAGCCGTCCGGCGGTCGGGCCGAACCTCGACCGGAACCTGCAGCGAAGCCCCGCCTACCCGCCGGCTCTTTACCTCCAGCGTAGGTTTGGCGTTGTTCACCGCCTGTTTGAAGACCGACACCCCCGGCTGGCTGGTGCGCTGCTCGATCAGGTCCATGGCCGTGTAGAAGATCCCCTCGGCCACGCTCTTCTTGCCCTCGAACATCAGGTTGTTGACGAACTTGGATACCGTCTGGCTGTCATACCGGGGATCCGGGGGTACGGGCCGCTTGACCGACTTGTTCCGCCGACTCACTGCTTGCCTCCCTTGGCTGCTGGCGCGCTACCCGCCGCCTTCGGCCGCTTGGCGCCGTACTTGGACCGGCTCTTTCGCCGGTCGTTCACGCCGGCCGAGTCCAGCGTGCCGCGGACGATGTGATACCGCACTCCCGGCAGGTCCTTCACCCGGCCGCCGCGAATCAGGACGATCGAGTGCTCCTGGAGGTTGTGCCCCTCACCCGGAATGTAGGCCGTGACCTCGAACCCGTTGGTCAGGCGCACGCGGGCCACCTTCCGGAGCGCCGAGTTCGGCTTCTTCGGGGTGGTGGTGTACACCCGGGTGCATACGCCCCGCTTCTGGGGGTTGGACTTGAGGGCCGGCGCTTTGTCCTTGGCCAAGACATCTTTCCGGCCGCGCCGGATGAGCTGATTGATAGTCGGCATACCCTATGGAGCTGGAGACTGAATAACCGTTTTTCCGGGGAAAGTCCGGTTCCGGCACAGACTTATAAATTTAAGCCTGAGAGACACCTGGGTCAAGAAGCGGTGCTGGGATATCAACCACCGGGGCGGATATTCTGGTTCATATGGAAAACGTTCTGGGGATCGTACTTCGCCTTGAGCCGCTGGAGTCGCCCATGATTCGACCCGTAGGCCGTGATCACCCGATCGGGCGATTCGTCCCGGTCGAGGTAATTCACGTAGGCACCAAGCGCCGAGAACGGCTCCATCGCCGCGAAGCTCTGCCGGGCCCATTCGATGCAGCGTTCGCTCTCGGCCGGATCCGTCCACTGAGATAAGATGACCATGGAGTAGCCGTCGCGCCGGTGCGGGAACGCAGTGTCATCCGCCCGGTGGCGCGTCGCGGCACCATGCAGGTGCTCGAGAACAATCCCGCTCCCCCTCATCGGGGATGGACATCTGGCGGAGCAGTCTGCAAGGGTGTCGATCGCCTCATCGCTGAGATCGGAAAGGAAGCTCGACTTCCAGTAATTGAGTGCGCCTCGAGGGTAATCCTCGTCGAGCATGGCGTTGACCTGGCAATATGGGATAGTACCCACCACGTCCAGGACCGGAGATCCGAATTCCTTGATCGGGCGTACCGCGGCCTCCCCTTCGCCGAGCGGACCGCAGTGACAGAGCGGCATCGCCGCCAGCTTCGCACCCGAACCGTCCGGCGCATTCAGCAACCCGACATACACCGTGAGTTCGTCCGGGATGGAAGCGGTAAAATCGCGGTAGAACCGCAGCACGTCCTTCGCCTTGTCGAAGGGATGCGCCACCAGACCTCCCGTGATCACGGGGCCGACCTGGTGCAGTCGGTACTCGAACGAAGCGGCGATGCCGAAATTCCCGCCCCCACCGCGTACTCCCCAGAAGAGATCCGGGTTTTCCTCCCGGCTCGCGGTGAGCACCTGCCCCTCTGCGGTGACGACCTGGGCCGAGATGAGGTTGTCTGCCGCCAACCCATACTTACCCATCAGATAACCCAGCCCTCCACCAAGGGTCAGCCCGGCGATTCCTGTCGAAGAGACGATCCCGCCCGTTGTAGCCAACCCGTGGAGCTGGGTTTCCTGGTTGAGCTCTCCCCAGGTGACGCCTCCTTCGGCGCGGGTCGTGCGATTCTCTGGGCTCACCTGCACACCCTTCATGAGCGACAAGTCGATCATCAGGCCATCGTCGATCGTGGCGCGTCCTGCCACGTTGTGGCCACCACCACGGACCGCGA
The DNA here is from genome assembly GCA_050733075.1 of Gemmatimonadales bacterium. GTDB lineage: Bacteria > Gemmatimonadota > Gemmatimonadetes > Gemmatimonadales > GWC2-71-9 > CAVVWJ01. The sequence goes on along the minus strand of JBOHSD010000026.1, from coordinate 23,248 downwards.
TCTCGAGCCCCTCCTTTCGAGCGAAGTGAATCGCGGCGACGATGTCGGATATGCCCCCGCACCGGACGATCAGCGCAGGATGCTTGTCTACCAGACCGTTGTGGACTCGTCGCTGCCGCTCATAATCCGGGTCGGCTCTCCCAAGAATCTGCCCAGAGAAGGACCTGCCCAGTACGGTTGCCGAGTCGGCCACAGAGGGAGAGGGACGCATGATGAGGGTCCTGGCGAAGGGAGAGCTCAAGTATGAGGATTGGATTGTAGGAGCGGAAGGTCCGGAGCTGATGATGCTGCTTTTTGCCCCCGGGGCTCGCTTTTTGACAGGTCAGGCCCTCACAACCCGGTTGAAATCCGCACCCTAGAGTTACTTCCACCCGCGGCCCCCAACTTGCCCCTCCCTACTAAGAGGCTGCTGGCGATAACGGGCCAGAGCCAAAAACCGATACCGCAACAGCTCATAGCCCATAGCCAATAGCTAATAGCTAATAGCTAATAGCTAATAGCCAACCGGAGTTACCGTGTCCCACTCAGCCCGATGGTTCCTCGGCGTGATCCTCGCCGGGTGCGGTCCCATCAGCGCGAGCGCGCAGCAGTCGCCTGGTACTCCGAGCCCTGCGCGCTCTTACGTCGAGCGTGACACGGGTGCCCTCCGGAGCGGCGTGCGCGAAGCGCTGTTTCTCCCGGATCAAGGCCGGGAGCAGGAACCCTGGAAATCGTTTTCCGAGGTCACCCGGGGCGCTCAGATCCACACCGGCGTGTTCACGGCATACCAAAAGCGGGACCACCTCTACCTCTCGCTCACCCCAGCGCAGCTCGACCGGGACTACCTGCTGGTCACCCAGCTCTCACGGGGCATAGGTGAGGTCGGTCTTGACGGCGGCACCTCCATCAGGTCCGACCTGATTCGCTTTCACCGCGCCGGCGATCGCATTGAAATGTGGGTGGTGAACGCCCGCTTTGCAGCGACCCCAGGTACCCCGATGGCACAAGCCGTGACGAGCTCCTTCGGGCACTCGGTGGCCCAGTCGTTCCCCATCGCCACTATTCGTGACGACGACGAGATCCTGTTCAACATCGCGCCGTTTCTGACATCAGACTGGGCCGATCTGGGGGCCGTGTTCCAGGGCCTGGCCGCGCGCCGTAAGGTTGCCGGCACGATTGTCCTGGACCGCGAGCGCTCCAGTCTGGAGCGCCTCAGCCTGTTTCCCGGAAACATGGAAGCCGACGTACGGCTCACCTACCAGTCCAGCCGGAACCTGGGACTCGAAACCCTGGCGGACTACCGCTGGATCCCGGTTGGGGTGCATTATTCCCTCCTCGAACTGCCAAGCACCCCAATGCGACCCCGCTATGCCGACGAGCGGGTGGGTTACTTCGTGTCGGCGATCAAGGATTTCTCGCGCGATACCGCCGAGAGCTTCTTCGTTCGCTTCGTCAATCGCTGGCGGTTGGAAAAGCGGAATCCCGGCGCTCCGGTGAGCGAGCCGTTAAAGCCGATCGTGTATTACATCGATCGGACGGTTCCCACCGAGTGGAGCCCCTGGGTTCGGGCCGGGATCCTGGAGTGGAACCGGGCCTTCGAGGAGGCCGGCTTCCGGAACGCGATCCAGGTCTTCGATGCTCCGGACGACAGCCTGTGGAGCGCGGAAGACGCCCGCTATTCCACGGTTCGATGGACCGCCACAAACCGGAGCGTCTATGCTATCGGGCCGAGCAACGTCGACCCGCGAACCGGCGAGATCCTCAATGCCGACATCCTCGTGTCGGCGGGATGGATTCAGACCTGGCGGGGGGAATCGGGCGAATACGTTGCCCCAGACGTCGCGGTCCGTTCGGTGTTCGTAGAGGATTCGGCCGGAGTGCTCGCGCAGGGCGATACTCGTCTTTGCAGCCTGGGTGAAGGATTGCGCCGCCAGGGTACGCTGACCCGGGCCGTGCTCGGCGAGCGGGCCACGGGAGCGGACGGCGAGGCCGTGACCCGGCAGTACATCGGCCAGGCCCTCAAGGCCCTCATCATGCACGAGGTCGGGCACACACTTGGCCTTCGGCACAACTTCCGGGGCTCGGCCGGGGTCACCAGGGCACAACTCGCCGACCGGGAGTACACCAGGACCCACGGCCTCGGGGTGTCGGTCATGGACTACAGCCCGGCCGCCCTTTCGCTCGATCCTCGGGAGCAGGGCGATTACTTCGCGGGCACCATAGGCTCCTACGATCGATGGGCGATCCGCTACGGCTACGCCTCGTTCGGCTCGCATGAGCCGGCGGCCGCCAGGGCGAAGGGCGCCTCCGTAGTCCCACCGGTCTGGGTGCCCGATATGGAGATAAACGCGCTCCGCAGAATTGCGGCAGAAGCCGCCCAGCCCTCGCACCTGTACGGCAGCGATGAGGACGCCGGCTTCGGAAGACTCGGCCTGGATCCCACGGTGTCGCGTTACGACCAGACCGCGGACCCGCTCGGCTGGGCCCGCGAGCGGGTAAGGTTGATCGATGGACTGTTCGATTCGCTCGAAACCCGGATAGTGGCGCCGGGACAGGGATACGCCCGGCTGCGTACCGCCTTCACCGACCTCTTAAACGACCGGTGGTATGCAATCCTGGTAACAACGAAGTACCTGGGCGGAGCAAATACGGCCCGGGACCACCGCGGCGACCCGTCGGCCCGGCCGGCGCTGGTAACGGTTCCAGCCGAACGGCAGCGCGAGGCGCTCGGGTTCGTGGTCGAAGCCGGCCTCGGCGAGCAGGCCTATCGCTTCCCGCCTGAGCTGCTCAGCAAGCTGGGCCCGAACCGCTGGCGCCACTGGGGCTCAAATCCTGCAGCGGGGGGACGGATCGACTTCCCGGTGCACGATTGGGCGATGGCGCAGCAGTCTGCCTTGCTGGGACAGTTGCTCGATCCCGTGGTGCTATCGCGGATCCGGGACGCTGAGCTCCGCGCAGCGGACGGCGAGCAGACCGTGACGATTCCGGAGTTGTTCACCACCCTCACCCGTGCGATCTGGGCCGAAGTCGGGCACCGCAACATCGCTTCGGTCCGCCGCGATCTTCAGCGAGTGTATCTCAACCGTCTCATCCGGATGGTGATAGACCCGCTGCCCGGGACTCCTGAAGATGCCCGTTCGCTCGCGCGAGCCACGCTGGCCGATCTCGCCCCGGAGCTGGACCGGGCAATCGCGCCCGGCGGAAACCCGCTGGATGCATATACCAGGGCTCACATCATGGATTCCAGGGAACGGATCGCTCAAGCCCTGAACGCACAAATGATTCAGACCGCCCGAACGAGGTAACCTTCAATGCTTCTCATCGCTTCATCCGACCCCTCCCCCATAGTTCAGACCGCCATTTACATGGGCGGCGTGCTGGCAGGATACGTCCTGCTGGTGCGGCCGGACGAATGGCAGAGCGCCTGGCAGACCCTGCGGGACACCTGGCTCAAGAGCCGACAGGACTGACGTTATGATTCCTGCATGCAATCGCCTTCCCGTGGCTTAGCCCTTGAGGTTCGGAATCTCCACAAGGCCTATCAGGATGTGGTCGCCGTAGACGGCCTCGATCTCGAGGTCTTCGCGGGCGAGTGCTTCGGGCTGCTGGGACCTAACGGTGCGGGCAAGACCACTACCATCGAGATCTGCGAAGGCCTCAACACTCCGGACGCGGGCGAGGTGGAGGTTCTCGGACGCAGGTGGGGACAGGACGATCGCGAGCTGCGGGAGCTGCTGGGCATCTCGCTTCAGGAGACCCAGTTTTCCGAGAAGCTCACGGTCCAGGAGACTGTGGGACTGTTCCGGAGCTTCTACCGCACCGGCGCCTCTCCGGCAGCCATCATCGAGATGGTCCAGCTCCAGGAAAAGGCGCCGGCCCGCGTGGGGGCCCTCTCGGGCGGCCAGAAGCAGAGGCTGGCTCTCGCCTGCGCCCTGGTGGGCAACCCGGAGCTGCTCTTTCTGGACGAGCCCACCACCGGGCTCGACCCGCAGTCCCGGCGCCAGCTCTGGGCACTGATCGAGAGCTTCAAGTCGGCGGGACGCTCCATCCTTTTGACTACCCACTATATGGAAGAAGCGGAGCGGCTGTGCGACCGCGTGGCCATCGTTGACCACGGGAAAATGATCGCCCTGGGCACCCCGAGAGAGCTCATCGCCCAGCTCCGCGCCGAGCACGTCCTCGAGTTCGCGCTGGCAGACAACGCCGTCGTCGATGCCGCCCCTTTGCGCCATATCGAGGGGGTCTGTGCGGCGACCGGGCAGGACGGCACGTACCGGCTTCAGGTAGCCGAGCTGCACCGCACCATGCCGGCGCTCCTGGGCGAGCTGCGGCGCCAGGGCGCGCAGCTGGCCGAGCTCCGGACCCACTCGGCCACCCTGGAGGACGTATTCGTGTCGCTGACGGGCAGGCATCTCCGCGATGAGTGACCGCCGCTGGTCCGACCACCCCCTGGTGCACCTCACCCGGGTGCGCTATCGCGAGTTCTTCCGGGAGCCCGAGGCGGTCTTCTGGGTCTTCATCTTCCCGGTGCTGCTCGCGGCGGGGCTGGGAATCGCCTTCCGCAACCGGGCGCCGGAGCGGACCGCGGTGGCCGTAGTGAACACGGACTCGAGTGCGGAGCGACTGGCGAGCGCCCTTCAGGCGGCAAAGGGGCTCGATGTCTCGCTCCTGACCGACTCGGCGGCCGCTGAGGCGCTGCGCACGGGAGAGGTCTCGCTGATCGTAGCGCCTGCCGGTCACCAGGTAGAGTACCGCTACGACGATACCCGGCCGGAGAGCCGGATAGGACGCCTGCTGGTGGACGATGCGCTGCAGCGCGCAGCGGGCCGGAGCGACCGGGTCCCCATAAGCGAGCGGCTGGTCCGGGAGCGTGGGTCCCGCTACATCGATTTCCTGGTGCCGGGGTTGCTGGGAATGAACTTGATGGGTAGTGGCATCTGGGGTCTGGGCTTCGCGATCGTAGATGCGCGCAAGAAGCGGCTGCTGAAGCGGCTGATCGCCACCCCCATGTCGCGGCCTCAGTATCTGGCGTCCTTCGTGCTCTCCCGGCTCACCCTGCTCTTCCTCGAGGTGGGCCTGCTGCTCGGTTTCGGCGTCCTGGCTTTCGGCGTTCCGCTCAGAGGGTCGCTGCCACTGCTGGTAGTGATCTGCCTGGTCTCGTCGCTGGCCTTTACCTCGCTCGGGCTCCTCATTGCCTCGAGGGTTCAGACCATCGAAGGGGTTTCGGGGTTGATGAACCTGGTGATGCTGCCGATGTGGATTTTCTCGGGCGTGTTCTTCTCGGCCTCCCGCTTTCCCGAATCGGTTCAGCCTTTCATTCAGGCGCTGCCGCTCACGGCCGTGGTCGATGCGCTCCGGGCCAATATGCTCAGGGGGGCCGGCTTCCAGGCGGTGGTGCCGGAGATCGCCATCATTCTGGCCTGGCTGGTGGTCAGCTTTTTCCTGGCGTTGAAGCTGTTTCGGTGGCGCTAGACTCCATATTCATCAGATCGGCAGGTATCTCGTCCCCGACCTCCAGACAAGTCACCGATGATTCACGTCCCCACTGACCCCGCGTTCGAGCCCCTTCCCGGGTACCAGGAGTATCCGGCGGCCGAAATGGAGGCGCGAAGCCGCGCGTTCGCGGCCGAGATGCGCCGCCGCCGCACGACACGCCATTTCAGTGATCGGCCGGTCCCGCGGGCCGTGATCGAATCCTGCCTGGAGGCCGCCGGCACCGCTCCGAGCGGAGCTCATCTGCAACCGTGGCACTTCGTGGTCGTGACGGAGGCGGCACTGAAGCGGCGGATCCGAATGGCGGCCGAGCAGGCCGAGGCCGAGTTCTACGCCACTGCCCCGGCCGAATGGCTGGCTGCCCTGGCGCCGCTGGGCACCGACTCCCACAAGCCCTATTTGGAGACGGCGCCCTACCTGATCGTGGTGTTCGCCGAGCGATACGGCCTTACCCCGGCCGGCGAACGCCGCGCCAACTACTATGTGAATGAGTCGGTCGGAATCGCCGTGGGCTTCCTCCTCGCGGCGCTGCATCACGCCGGGCTGGTGGCGCTGACGCATACGCCCAATCCCATGGGCTTTCTCAGCGACCTGTTGGAACGCCCGGCGAACGAACGGCCCGTCATGCTGGTGGTGACTGGATACCCGGGGCCTGACGCCCAGGTGCCGTGTCTTAGTCGCAAGTCCCTTGGGGAGATCGCCACCTTCCGCTAAAGCGCGGCCACCTGACCACCAGTTTCCGAGTGCCTCGCCGCGCAGCTCCTTTCACACCGGTGACGTGGTCTTTCACAACGGAGGCGCCATGATTCGCTCACTCGCCCCCGGCCTTGCGCTCGCGGCCGGCCTGGTCTTGGCTCCCGCCGCCGCCGCGGCGCAGTCCACCGACTCGCTCCATCTCACCGGCGATGTGGGGGTGGTCAACACCGCCGGCAACACTGAGCTGACGACGGTCAATATCGGCGAACAGGTGCGCTGGCGGCGCCGGCGGCTGACACTGGAGCAGACGTTTGCCTTGGTGTACGGCCGAAGCGGCGAGGAGACCACGTCCTCGCTGTGGCGGGGGGGCGTTCGGGCCGACTATGCCCTCACCGAGGCGGTCTCGGCGTACGCACTGGCAGCCTACGATCGCAACCGATTCGCCGGCATCGCTCGGCGGTTCGAGGAGGGCGCCGGAGTTGGGATAGGCCTCATCCGTCGCACGCGCGACCAGCTCCAGGTCGAGTCCGGGTTATCACTCGTGCAGCAGCGGTCTCTCCTGGCGACGACCGACAACTTCGCCTCAGCCCGCGGAGCGGCCAGGTACATGCATCATTTCACTACGGAGACCTATTTCGAGCAGATGGTGGAGACGATAACCAATCTGGAGGACGCGGGCGATTTTCGTGTGAACAGCGAATCGGCCCTGGTGGCTCCGCTCTCCCAACGACTCGCGCTCAAGATCAGCTACGTCGTTCGGTACGATCGCCGGCCGGAGCCCGGATTCCGGCCCACCGACCGGCTCCTGACGTCCGGCCTGCAGTTCACCCTGTGACCTGAGCCGGCCCAGATCGCGAGCCCCGGCTCCCGCTCCAGAATTCGCTCGATCTCGTCCATCACCTTACTTATCCTGCTGAACGGTCTCTTCGTGGCCGTTGAAGGCCCTCGTCTCACCTGGCTGTGTCGACGATTTCTCCCCTCCCAGCTTCGATGCGCGTAGTGTCCACCATGAACGTGGTGTCCACTGCGATCGTGGTGTCTACCGCGATCGTCGTGTCGACGGTGATGATCGCTGTGTCCACCACCGTTCTGGTCGTGACCACGGTGTCCGTCGCGACCCTGGGGCTCGCGGCCGTCTCTTCGCTACGGCTCGCCCCGCATGCCATCGAGGCACAGAGCAGCGGGAGAGCCAGCAGTCTCGACCACATTTCTTCCTCCGCTCGTTTAGGCTAGTGCTCCAACACCAGGACCTGGCCTCTCAAACCGTCCACTGGACGCGGTATCCTGCCGTGAGCAGGATCACAACCGTCCCGAAAGGCACTGTGCAAGAAGACGAAGTCGCGGGTGACCATCAGGGAGCTTCGCCCCAAGCGTACACCTTCCTGATGGAGCTGCAGGGATCCGATGGGAAACGGACACCGGTAATGGAAAGCAAGAGCTCAAAGAGTAAATGAGAGCGGGCACGGGGCTGGATGGTGGTCAGCTTCTTCCTGGCGGTGCGCATCTTCCGGTGGCGCCAGGACTAACCTCTTAACCAGAAGCCACTTGCCGAGGGCCCTCCGGAATGCCAGCAGCGGAGCCGGGGAGGCTCTATAATGATTGCATGGCTTGGGTCATCATCGCGGTCCTCATCGGCATTAACGCGTTGTACGTGGCTGCAGAGTTTTCCGCGGTAGCAGTCCGACGAACCCAGATCCAGCAGCTGGCGGAAAAGGGCCACTGGCTGGCGCGGCAGCTACTTCCTCTCCTAAACAACCCGCACGCTCTCGACCGCTATATCGCCGCTTGTCAGATCGGCATCACTTTCTCGAGTCTGGTGCTCGGAGCCTATGGCCAGGTGGCCCTGACGCCCCCCCTCGCCGAGACGCTGGGAAGACTGGCTGCGCTGGAGCCGATGACGGCATTCGGGTGGGCGGCCGCCGCCGTGCTGATCGGGCTGACCATCGGGCAGATGATCTTGGGCGAGCTGGTGCCGAAGTCCCTGGCGCTGCAGTTCCCGACCCGGATTGCGTTGTGGACAGTGCTGCCGATGCGCTGGTCGCTGCGGCTGCTCAGCTGGTTCATCGCGGTGCTGAACGGGAGCGGTACGGCCATCCTCCGCCTCATCGGGATGCGGCCCGGCGGGCATCATCACCTCCACTCGCCAGAGGAACTGGAGCTGCTGCTGGCGGAGAGCCGTGCAGGCGGTGTCCTGAAGCCGGCCGAGCATCGACGGCTGACGCGCGCACTCCAGCTGGAGCGCCGCTCCACCCGGGAGATCATGGTGCCCCGCACCCGGATGCAAGTACTGGACGCGGACACCTCACCGGAAGAGCTCCGGACCCTGATAGCCGCGAGCCGCTATACCCGAATTCCGGTGGTGGCCGGCTCGATCGACGAGGTGATCGGGCTCCTGCACACCCGGGATCTCGCCGTGGCGGCGGCACGCGGCCAGACCGAGCTCCGCGTTCGCGACCACCTGCGTCCGATTCTACTGGTTCCCGAAACGCTGCCGGTCGACGGCCTATTATCACGCTTCCGGGAGCAGGGCCAGCAGGCAGCGGTCGTCCTTGACGAGTATGGTGGGACCGCAGGATTGGCCACCATCTACGACGTCCTGAGCGAGCTGGTGGGTAAGGCGCTGGTCGATGGCCTGCCCCGCCCAGAGCGCCTCCCCGACGGGCGGCTTCGGCTTCCCGGTGAGCTCCGAGCCGACGAGGTCACTGAGTGGCTAGGCGAGGACGCCAGAGCATTCGGGGACGGAGGCGCGACCAGCGACTCGATCACGGTAGGCGGGCGGGTGCTGGAGGCAATCGGCCATGTACCGCAGCCCGGGGAGCGGGTTGTTCTGGATGATCTCGAGGTCGAGGTCGAGCGGGTGGCCCACCGTGCCATCATCAGCGTGCTGGTGACGCGGAGGCCCCGGCGGGAGACGCCCTCGTGAGCCTCGATCAGGTCGCGATCATTACCCTGCTGATCCTGCTCAACGGTCTCTTCGTGGCCGCCGAGTTCGCCATCGTGGGGGCGCCCCGCGCCACTATCGAGCGCCTGGCCCGGCAGGGCCACCGCCGGGCCCGGCTGGTACGCCGAATCATCGGCAATGTTAGAGAGCAGGACCGGGCCATCGCCACCGCCCAGCTGGGTATCACGCTGGCCAGTCTGGGGCTCGGCATGTACGGCGAGCACCTGCTCGCGGACTGGATCGCCGGTTACCTGGAGGCCCTGGGCGGAGCCCGCTGGGCAACGGCCCACGCGATCGCCAGCGTCATCGCGGTGACTGTGCTCACGTATTTCCACATCGTCCTAGGCGAGATGGTGCCCAAGAGCCTCGCCCTTCAACAACCCCAGCGTACCGCCTTGACCATCGCGCCAGTGCTGCGGCTGGTCCAGCTGGCGATGTATCCTGTCGTGCTCATCCTTAACGGCCTCGGGAATGGCGTGCTGCGGCTCGTCGGTGTGGTGCGGCGGGCGGGAGGCGAGCAGTACCGAACTCTGGAGGAGCTTGCGATCATGGTCCGGGAGAGCGCCGGGGGCGGCCTGATCCGGCCTGAGAATGCCCAGGTGGTCACCGAGCTGTTCGAGTTCTCCGGGCTGGTCGCCGCACAGGTGATGGTGCCGAGGGTGCGCGTCGTGGGCCTGCCGCTTGGGGCAGCCGCCTCGGACATCTGCGCCGTTCTGTCGCGCTCACCTCACACACGCTACCCCGTCTATGAGGACAGCCTCGATCATATCGTGGGAGTGGTGCACGTCAAGGACCTGCTGCGCTGCCTGCCGGACTGCAGCCCGCTGAGCCGGTCGGACCTCCATCCGCTCCCTTTCCTTCCGGAGACGGCCCATCTGGACGAAGTGCTCGCGGCGACACGGCAGCAGGGTGGGGAGATGGCAGTGATCATGGACGAGCACGGCGGCACGGCCGGGATTCTCACTGTGGAAGATCTGTTCGAGGAGGTGGTCGGCGAGTTCGGCGAAGACCGCGGCGGTTCGGCAGAGCTATACAGAGATCCCGAGGGCCGCTTGCATGTTCCCGGCACGATGCGTCTGTGGGATGTGGGGCAGGAACTTGGGGTTGTGCTGGAACACGAGGAGGTCGACTCCACCAGCGGGCTGATCCTGGCCCTGCTCGGCCGTCCCCCGAGGGTCGGGGACGCTGTGGAGTACGACGAAGTGCGATTCGAGGTGAGCCAGGTAGAGGGGCACGGCATCAGGCAGGCTATCGCCAGTGCCCTCCGACAGGCGCAACCCTCCGGAAGTGGCCGGCAGAGCCTTACCACGCCTCGAACAAAAGAACGAAGCCCCCCTTCGTAGAAGGAGGGCTTTGTTGTCGGTGTTGCTCCGCCCTACTCCTCGTCGGCCAGGAGGCCGGCCGCGGTGAGCTGCGGCTGTGCCACCGGCACCTCCTCGATCCTGGGCGGCGGCGGCTCGTAGCCCGCCGGCGGCTCGATGTCGATCTCGGCGTAACGGTAGATGCCGCTGCCCGCCGGAATCAGGTGACCGATGATGATGTTCTCCTTGAGGCCCAGGAGATCGTCCTTGGCCCCCCGGATGGCGGCATCGGTCAGCACCCGGGTGGTCTCCTGGAACGACGCAGCCGAGATGAACGACTGGGTCGTGAGACTCGCCTTGGTGATGCCCAGCAGCACCGGCTCGGCCTGCGCCGGGGTGCTCTTCCGCTTGACGACGCGCTCGTTCTCGTCGCGGAAGGTGAGACGATCCACGGTCTCGCCCTCCAGGAAGTCGGTGTCGCCCGGCTCCGTCACCCGCACCTTCTGCAGCATCTGGCGCACGATGACGCCGATGTGCTTGTCACTGATGCGCACGCCCTGGAGCCGGTAGACCTCCTGCACCTCGTTGAGCAGGTACTCCTGTACCGCCCGGGGACCCTTGATGAGCAGGATGTCGTGCGGGTTCACCGGCCCCTCGGTGAGCCGGTCGCCGGCGCGCACCCGGTCGCCCTCGTGCACCCGGAGGTGCTTCCCGGCCGGCACCTCGTACAGCTGCGGCTCGGCCTCCTCGGCCTGCCCGGCCGGAGTCTCGGGATAGACGAAGATCTCGCGCTTGCCGCGCTTGATCTCGCCGAACTTCACCACCCCGTCCACCTCGGAGATGGTGGCCGGATCCTTGGGCCGCCGGGCCTCGAACAGCTCAGCGATACGCGGCAGGCCACCGGTGATGTCCCGGGTCTTGTACGCCTGACGCGGGATCTTGGTGACGGTGATGCCCTTGGTGACCTTGACCGGCGCGCTGAGGAAGACGGTCTTGTCCTTGCTCTCCTTCTTGGTCTTGCTGGGCCAGGCCTCGTTGATCGGCCGCTCGTCCACGTGGAACTTGGTGCTCCACGGGTTGGCGGCATCGGGAATATCCATTCCCCGGGTAACGAGGTCGGTCGGTGAGCCGAGAATCACCCGGCTTCCTTCGGCCAGGGTGTACTCCTGCGGGTCCTTCCGATTGGGCATGTAAACCAGCACGCTCGGGTGGAGCTCGCGGTCCGGATCGGCCATGACCACCAGGCTGCGGAGGCCGGTGCCCTCGTCCAGCTCCTCGCGGAGCGTGACGCCCGGAACCAGGTCCTTCCAGCGGAGCTCGCCGTCGGCCTTGATGATGCTGGGATCGTTGTACGGGTCCCAGGTGTACAGTATGGTGGCCCGCCGCTCGTTGTCTCCCTTGGTGACCAGCTCGCCTTCCTTGACCGCCAGGAGCGCGCCTTCGGGCACCGGGTAGCGGTTGAGAACTCGCTTGGGATCCCTGGGATCCACCACCAGAATGCCTTCCTTGCTCTCATCCGATGCCGATTCATCCTCCCGGGTCAGCACGACCCGGAGGGTGGCCTTGGTGCCGTCCTCGTACTCTACCGGCACGTCGGCCCACTCGAGGCCCTCGGTGTACTTGACCTTGCCGTCGGAGCGCGCCCGCCGCTCCGCCTCCTCGGCGATACGGGACGAGGTGCCGCCGATGTGGAAGGTACGCAAGGTGAGCTGGGTACCCGGCTCGCCGATCGACTGCGCGGCCAGGATACCGACCGCCTCGCCCATGTCCACCATGTCCATGGTGGCCAGGTTCCGGCCGTAGCACATGCGGCAGATGCCCCGCCGTGCCTCACAGGTGAGAACCGAACGGATCTTGACCTTCTCGATCCCGGCGTCGTCGATTGCGTTGGCCGTGTCCTCGTCGATCAGCTTGCCGGCCTCGACCAGAAGCTTGGGGTCGCCGTCTTCATCGAGCTCGTGCGGATCGAATACGTCCTCGCTGGCCACGCTGCCCAGGATGCGCTCGCGCAGCGGCTCGATGATGTCCTCGCCCTCCTTGAGCGATGCGATCTCGAGACCCAGGATCGTGCCGCAGTCCTCCTCGGTCACCGTGACGTCCTGCGCCACGTCTACCAGGCGGCGGGTCAGGTAGCCGGCATCGGCGGTCTTGAGCGCCGTGTCGGCCAGGCCCTTCCGGGCGCCGTGGGTGGAGATGAAGTACTCCAGCACGGTGAGCCCCTCGCGGAAGTTCGACTTGATCGGGCTTTCGATGATCTCGCCGATGCCTCCGGTCAGCTTCTTTTGCGGCTTGGCCATGAGACCGCGCATGCCGGCCAGCTGCCGGATCTGGTCCCGGCTGCCGCGCGACCCGGAGTCGAACATCATGAACACCGGATTGAACCCTCCGCGCGAGATGCGCATCGAGTTGATCATCGCCTCGGCCACGTCGTTGTTGGCGTGGGTCCAGGCGTCGATCACCTTGTTGTACCGCTCGCCGAAGGTGATCTGGCCGGTGTTGTAGGCCCGCTGGAACCGCTTGACCCGCGCGTCGGCCTCGCTCAGCAGCTCCGACTTCTCGGTCGGGATCTCGAGATCCTCCACCCCGATCGACACCCCGCCCATGGTGGCGAAGCGGAACCCGAAGTCCTTGAGCCGGTCGAGGAAGGTGACCGTGTCGGCCAGGCCCGCCCTCCGATAGCTCTGCAGCACCAGCTCGGACAGGTTCTTCTTCTTCATCAGCTCGTCGCGGAAACCCAGCTCGGCCACCACCCGCCGCGGCAGGATGCTGTTGAACAACACCCGGCCCACGGTGGTCCGGAGCCAGCGCGGTGTCGCGTCCTCCGACTCCCGGGGCGGGATGTACCAGAAGCAGATGGCGGTGTGATAGCCCACGCTGCCGTTGAGGAGCGCCATCTCCAGCTCGGCCAGGCTGCCGAAATACTTGCAGTTGTGCCAGAGCCGGGCCCTGGTATCCTCGGTCTTGCCCACACCGGCTTTGCGGAGCTCCTCCTCGAATCCCGCCGGCAGCTTGGTGAGGAAGTAGCTGCCCAGCACCATGTCCTGCGACGGCTCGGCCACCGGACGGCCGTCCGACGGCTTCAGCACGTTGTTCGAGGAGATCATCAGGAGGCGGGCCTCCAGCTGAGCCTCGAACGACAGCGGCACGTGCACCGCCATCTGGTCGCCGTCGAAGTCGGCGTTGAAGGCGGCGCAGACCAGCGGATGGATCCGGATGGCCTTGCCTTCTACCAGAACCGGCTCGAACGCCTGGATGCCCAGCCGGTGCAGCGTGGGTGCGCGGTTGAGCAGCACGGGGTGGTCCTGGATGATCTCTTCCAGGATCTCGTACACCTCCGGGCTCTCCCGCTCGACGATCTTCTTGGCCCGCTTGACCGTTTCGGCGATCCCCTTCTCCACCAGCTTGTGGATGATGAACGGCTTGAACAGCTCCACCGCCATGGCCTTCGGCAGGCCGCACTGGTGCAGCCGGAGCTCCGGTCCGACCACGATGACGGAGCGGCCGGAGTAGTCCACCCGCTTGCCCAGCAGGTTCTGGCGGAAGCGGCCCTGCTTGCCCTTGAGCATGTCCGACAGGCTCTTGAGCGGACGCTTGCCTCGACCCCGAATGGCCTTTGACCGGCGGCCGTTGTCGAACAGCGCGTCCACGGCCTCCTGGAGCATCCGCTTCTCATTCCGGAGAATGACCTCCGGCGCCTTGTGCTGAATCAGCTTGGTGAGCCGGTTATTCCGGTTGATCACCCGTCGGTACAGATCGTTCAGATCGGAGGTGGCAAACCGCCCGCCGTCGAGCGGCACCAGCGGCCTGAGGTCGGGTGGGATGACCGGAATGACGTCCAGGATCATCCAGGCCGGATCGTTGGCCAGATCGCCGGATTCACCCGACGACAGAAAGGCGTCCACGATCTTGAGCCGCTTGAGCATCTGCTTCTTGCGGTGCTGGCTGGTCTCCGTCGCCACGCCGGAGCGCAGCTCGTCGGCCAGGCGGCGGATGTCGAGCCGCCCCAGCAGCTCCCGCACCGCCGGCGCCCCGATGTCGGCCTTGAACCCGGTGTCCCCCTCCTCCCGCGCCTTGGCGCGGAGGTTGAGGTACTCGTCCTCGTCGAGCAGCTGGTTCTCCTCCACCTCCTGCTTGCCCGGCTCGATGACGATGTAGCTCGAGTAGTAAATCACCCGCTCGAGATCCCGCAGGGTGATGTTGATGAGATTGCCCATCGGGCTCGGCAGCGTCTTGAAGAACCAGATGTGCGCTACCGGCACGCTGAGCTCGATGTGGCCCATACGCTCGCGCCGCACCTTGCTGAGCGTCACCTCGACACCGCAGCGGTCGCAGATCACGCCGCGATAGCGGATCCGCTTGTACTTACCGCAGTGGCATTCCCAGTCCTTGACCGGGCCGAAGATGCGCTCGCAGAAGAGGCCGTCCTTCTCCGGCTTGAACGACCGGTAGTTGATCGTCTCCGGCTTGGTGACCTCGCCCCAGGACCACCAGGTGCGCTGGCCCTGAAGCTCCAGGCGCTCGCGCTCCTTGGGGTCGCGCGGCCCGCGGATCTCCTCGGGCGCGGCGATGCGGATGCTGATGTAGTCGAAGCTCGAGCTCTTGGGCTCGCGACCGCTGCGAAAATCAATCATTGAGAACCTCTATTCGTCGCCGGCTTCGGTGGTACCAAGGGTGACCTTGAGACCGAGCGCCTGCAGTTCCTTCACCAGGACGTTGAACGACTCGGGGATGCCGGGCTCCGGCAGATTCTGCCCCTTCACGATGGCCTCGTACACCTTGCTGCGGCCGTTCACGTCATCCGATTTGACCGTGAGCATTTCCTGGAGCACGTGGGCCGCGCCATAGGCCTCGAGCGCCCAGACCTCCATTTCACCAAACCGCTGCCCGCCGAATTGCGCCTTGCCGGCGAGCGGCTGCTGAGTTACCAGCGAGTACGGCCCGATCGAGCGGGCGTGGATCTTGTCATCCACCAGGTGGCTCAGCTTGAGCATGTAGATCGAGCCCACCGTGACATTGCCTTCGAACGGCTGGCCGGTTCGGCCGTCGCGGAGGTGAGCCTTGCCGGCGGGGGTGAGCCCGGCGGCGAGGAGCAGTTCCTCGGCCGCCGCATCCACGTCGGCGTCGCCCTTGGGGCCGAGCAGGCTGGCCAGGGCCGGCCTTCCCGACGCTTCGAGCGCCTCGGCCGGCGATGCCGCCGCCGCCTTCTCCACCTCCTTGAGGGCCTTGGCATAGGCCTTTTCATCCCGGCCCAGGTCGTCCCGTTCGGCCTGCGCCTGATGGAACTCCAGCTCCCGCCGCCGCTGATCCAGCTCGCGCTCGGCCAGCTCCTTGGCGGCGTCTACCATGAACGAGCGGACCGCCTGGAACAGCTCCCGGGTCTCCGCCGAAGCAGCCCGGGCGCCGAGCATCCCGATTCCCGCCTCGAGCAGCGTGGTGTGCTCGCCGTTGGGAGCCACCTTTTTCAGGTCCTGGACCATCCGGCTGATGGCCTGGGACCCCAGCTCGGGTGGTGTCGAGCGGAGACGCAGGCCCTCGGCCGCCCGGTGAAACCCGGCCAGACGGAGTAGAGTCCCGATCTCGGCCTCGTCGGCCCCACGGAATACCGGCGTCTTGGCCTCGAAGCCCAGGATCCGCGCGGCCCAGCCCAGGTGGGTCTCGAGGATCTGACCCACGTTCATGCGGCTGGGTACGCCGAGCGGATTCAGCACGATGTCCACCGGGCTGCCGTCGGGAAGGAACGGCATGTCCTCCTCCGGCACAATCCGGGCGACGATACCCTTGTTCCCATGCCGGCCGGCCATCTTGTCGCCGACGGAGATCTTCCGCTTCTCGGCGATGTAGACCTTCACCAGCTGGATGACGCCCGGAGGCAGCTCGTCCGGCTGGAGAATCTTGTCGATCTGGTCCTCCGCCTTCTCCTCGACCTTGGCCCGCTCGCGCGCCGCCATGTCGATTGCGGCACGGATCCGCTCGTTGGCGGCCTTGTTGACCACCCTCAGCGTCTTGAGGTCCACGTCGCCCAGATCGCTCTCCGCCAGGATGGCTGGGCTGAGCTTGGTGCCCGCCGGGAGGTACTCCTCGACGGTGCCGGACTTCAGCATCAGCGCCACTTCCTGCCCGGTGAGCAAATGGGTGAGCTCGTCCAGCATGACGCTGCTGATCCGGGCCTTCTCATCGTTCTCGATCCGGCGCACCTCGCCGATTCGCTCGCCCCGGTCCTTCTCGACGACCTGATCCTCGATCCGGCTGAAAATCTTGACGTCTATCACCACCCCGGCCATGCCGGGCGGCACCTTGAGCGAGCTGTCCTTCACGTCCTTGGCCTTCTCGCCGAAGATGGCCGTCAGCAGCTTCTCTTCCGGCGACAGCTCGGTCTCACCCTTGGGCGTGATCTTGCCTACCAGGATGTCTCCCGGCTTCACGTGGGCACCGATACGCACAATGCCCCGCTCGTCCAGATCCACCACGCTCTCGTCCGAGACGTTCGGGATTTCCCGGGTGATCTCCTCCTGTCCCCGCTTGGTGTCGCGGACATGGAGCTCGAGCTCCTGGATATGGATCGACGAATAAACGTCGTCCTTTACCAGGCGCTCGCTGAGCACGATGGCATCCTCGAAGTTGTGCCCGTACCAGGGCATGAACGCCACCAGCACATTGCTGCCGAGCGCCAACTCGCCGCCTTCGGTGGCCGCGCCGTCGGCGATGATCTCGCCGGCCCCGACCTGCTGGCCCAGCTGGACCAGGGGCCGCTGGTTGATGGCGGTGTCCTGGTTGGTGCGCCAGAACTTCTTCACCCGGTACCGGTCGTGCTGGTGCAGCCTGGCGAGCGGGGTCTCCCCCACCCCCCCACCGTTGGTGCCCGCGTCTACTATGATCTCGTCCGCGGTTACCCGGGTAACGGTGCCGGCCCTGCGGGCCACGATTACCGCGCCAGAATCCCGTGCCACCTTCTCTTCCAGCCCGGTACCCACGAGGGGAGCCTGGGGGAAGAGCAGCGGCACGCTCTGGCGTTGCATGTTGGAGCCCATCAGCGCACGGTTGGCGTCGTCGTGCTCCAGGAACGGAATCAGGGCCGCGGCGATGGAGACCAGCTGCTCGGGAGCCACGTCCATGAACTCGATCCGCTCGGGCGGGAGCAACGGGTAGTCGTCGCCCTTGCGGCTCAGCACCAGCTGCTCCGCGAAGGTGCCGTCCGAGTTGAGCGGCGCGTTGGCCTGGGCCACCGCGTAGTCCTCCTCGTCACTGGCCGAGAGCCAGCGGATCTCGTCCGTCACCTTACCGTTCTTGACCACCCGATACGGCGTCTCGATGAAACCGAGATCGTTGATCCGGGCGTAGGTCGAAAGGCTCGTGATGAGTCCGATGTTGGGGCCTTCCGGCGTCTCGATCGGGCACATCCGTCCGTACTGGGAGTAGTGCACGTCGCGGACCTCGAACCCCGCACGCTCGCGGGTGAGGCCGCCCGGCCCCAGGGCGGAGAGGCGCCGCTTGTTGGTCAGCTCCGCCAGAGGATTGGTCTGGTCCATGAACTGCGAGAGCTGGGACGAGCCGAAGAACGCCTGGATGACGGCGCTAACCGTGCGGGCGTTGACCAGGTCGTCCAGCGAGATCTTCTCGGGGTCCGAGTTGATGCTCATCCGCTCCTTGACCAGCCGCGCCATGCGGGAGAGGCCGACCGAGAACTGGTTGGCGATCAGCTCGCCGACCGACCGGATCCGGCGGTTGCCCAGGTGGTCGATGTCGTCGGTGAACCCACGGCCGTCGTGCAGATCGATCAGGTAGCGGATGATCGCGACGAAATCGTCCTCGGTCAGAACGGTGTGGTTCGGATCGGTCCGGGTCTTGAGCCGCTGGTTGATCTTGTAGCGGCCTACCCGCCCCAGATCGTACCGCTTGGGGTTGAAGAACAGCTTCTGGAGCTGCTGGCGCGCCGTCTCCAGGTTGGGTGCGTCGCCCGGCCGGAGCAGGGCGTAGATCTGCTCCAGGGCCTCGGCCTCGCTGTGGGTCGGGTCCTTGGCCAGGGTGTTCTTGATCAGCGGAGACTCGGAGCGTCCGTGCGGGAGCAGGACCTCCACCTTGTGGACGCCCGCCTTGATCAGCCTCTTACGGAGCGCATCGGTCAGCTCGGCCCCGGCCTCGGCCAGCACCTCGCCGGTCTCGGGATCGGCTACATCGAAGGCCAGCACGTGGTTCTGCCGGTCGCGGGTGGAGGTTGGCTGCTCCTCCTCCCGTACGTCCATAGTGGTGTAGCCCGCGAAGACGGTCACGTGCTTAACGCCCTTGTGACGCATCTCATTCAGCCGCTCCTGGGTGAGCTCGTCGCCCACCACACCGAGCGGCTCGCCACCCCGGTCTTCGGGGTTGGGGACGTCAGCCGCCAGCAGCGACCCCAGGACTTCCCGCTTCTCCTGCCGGCCCTCGAGCTTGCCGGTGATGTTCAGCTCCTTGGTGGCGAAGAAGAGCTTCAGGATGTCCGAGTTGTTACCGTGCCCGAACGCGCGCAGCAGCGCCGTGGCCGGGAACTTCTTCTTCTTGTCGATATGGACGTAGATCACGTCATGAATATCGATCGTGAACTCGACCCACGAGCCCCGGAACGGGATGATCCGGGCCGAGAACAGCCGCTGCCCGTTGGGGTGGGTGTCTTCCTCGAATACCACGCCCGGCGAGCGGTGTAGCTGGCTGACCACGACCCGCTCCGCCCCGTTGATCACGAATGTCCCGAGGGGGGTCATGATGGGCAGCTCGCCCAGGTAAACCTCCTTCTCGATGGCATTCTTGAGCCGCTTCTGGCCTTCCACCTCCTCATAGACGTCGAGGCGGAGCTTGGCCTTGAGCGGCGCGGCGTAGGTCATGTCTCGCTCGACACACTCCTCGACCGAGTACTTGGCCTCGCCCAGGGCATAGCCCAGGAACTCCAGCTTGTACTTTTCGTTGACGTCCGTGATCGGGAACAGATCCCGGAATACCCGCTCGAGCGACACGTCCTGGCGGGCGCCATGGACGTCGTCCGGCACGAGCAGAGTCTGGAATGCGGCCGTCTGGATGTCGAGGAGGTGCGGCATCGGCATGCCGCCCTCGCGCTTGCTGAACGTGATTACCGGTCGGTTTTGAGTCATATGTCACTCACTCTCCCGCAACACAAATGGCCCCAAGACGTCCCCGCCGAAGCGGGTGGGCTACGGGGCTGGGCAAGTTTAGGAACGTACAGAGCTTATGAGCGTGCATTCGTCTCACTGAAATAGGGTGAAAGGCTGGTCCCGAGCCGGGACGCGCGGGGCGCGTTTCGGCGAGGGATCTCGCGCTTTCAGCCTACTTCAGTTCGACGACCGCGCCCTGCTCTTCCAGCTTCTTCTTGATTTCCTCGGCCTCCGCTTTGGACACGCCTTCCTTGATATTGCTGGGGACGTTATCCACCGCATCCTTGGCTTCCTTCAGGCCCAGGCTGGTGATCTCGCGGACCACCTTGATGACCTGAATCTTCTTGGCGCCGCCCTCCTTGAGGACGACGGTCCACTCGGTCTTCTCTTCAGCCGGTGCCGCGGGGGCCGCACCGGCGCCGGCGCCACCCCCGGCCGGAGCGGCCGCGGCGGCCGCGATGGTGACGTTGAACTTGGCCTTGAACGCCTCGATCAGGTCAGCCAGCTCGACAACCGTCTTGTTACCGATCGCCTCGAGGATCTCTTCGTTACTCAGCGTGGTGGTGGGCATCGATGTTCTCTCTCTCAAATCCGTTGATTGTTACGAACGCTGTGCGCGAAGCGCCTCGAGGGCGCCGACCATCTGATACAGGACCCCGGTCATGACGCCGGCCAACTGAGCCATGGGCGCCTGCATGGTGCCGGCCAGCTGCGAGAGCAGCACCTCCCTGGATGGCAGGCTGGCCAGCCGCCTGACCTGGTCCGCGGTGACGGGTCGACCGTCGACCAGCCCGATCTTGATCCCGGGCTTCTCGAACTCCCTGGCGAACTCCGTAAGCACCTTGGCCGCGGTAACCGGGTCCCTGCCCGCCAGCACCAGCCCGGTCGGCCCGGCCAGGTGGTCGTCCAGCGCCGTGACGGCGTTGGCCGCGAAGGCCCGCTGGGCCAGGGTGTTCTTGACTACGATGTAAGTGACGCCGGCCGCCCGCAGCCGGCGGCGGAACTCCGTCATCCGCAGCACGTTCAGGCCGGTGAAGTCGGTGACGTAGATGTTGGGCGAGGCCCTGAACTGCTCCGTGAGGCTCTGCACCGTGTCCTGGCGCTCGGTCTTGTTCATCGGTATACCGCCGTTTCGAGCCGTACGCCGGGTCCCATGGTGCTGGAGATCGTGGCCGAGCGGATGTAAGTGCCCTTGGCCGCGGCGGGCTTGGCCCGCGCGATGGTGTCCATGAACGCTTGGACGTTGGCTGCCAGCTGAGGAGCCGCAAACGAGACCTTGCCCACCGGGGCGTGAACGTTTCCGGTTTTATCCACCCGGAACTCGATCTTGCCCGCCTTGATCTCCCGAACTGCCTTGGTCACATCCATGGTGACGGTACCCGCCTTGGGGTTCGGCATCAGGCCGCGAGGGCCGAGCACCTTACCCAGCGCGCCCAACTGCCCCATCACGTCGGGGGTCGCGACGATAACGTCGCAGTCGAGCCAGCCTTCCTTGATCTTCTGGATGTACTCCACCCCGACGAAGTCGGCCCCGGCGGCCTCCGCCTCCCGCACCCGGTCTCCCTGGGTAATCACCAACACCCGAACCGACTTTCCGGTTCCGTGGGGGAGGACGACCGTACCCCGGACCACCTGGTCGGCGTGCCGGGGATCTACCCCCAGATTGACCGCCACGTCCACCGTTTCGTCGAACTTGGCGAAGGAGGAACCCTTTACCAGCTCGACCGCGTCAGGGATGGGGTATTCCCGCAACCGGTCTACCTTGGAGGCCGCGGCCCGAAACTTCTTTCCGTTGGTGCCCATCAGTCCACCACCTCCAGCCCCATGGACCGGGCGGTGCCGGCGACCATCCGCATGGCGCTCTCGAGGTCGGCCGCGTTGAGATCGGCCATCTTGATCTCGGCGATCTTCTTCACCTGGGCGCGGGTTACCCGCCCGACCTTGTTCCGATTGGGCTGGCCGCTCCCCTTCTCGATCCCGGCCTCCTTCAACAGGAGGTTGGGTGCCGGCGGCGTCTTGGTGATGAAGGTGAAGGTACGATCCGCGAAGATCGTGACCACCACCGGAATGACCATTCCGCTCTGGCCCTGAGTCCGCGCGTTGAACTGCTTCACGAACTCCATGATGTTGACGCCGTGGGGACCTAGCGCGGTGCCGACCGGCGGCGCGGGCGTAGCCGCTCCGGCGGGGCACTGCAGCTTGACCATGGCGGTGATCTTCTTGGCCATCTCTTCTCCTGTAGCGTCTGCCCTTTCAGGGCGACTCCCGCGGTAACCCGCGCGGTGGCGGGGCGGAAAGGCGGTAGGTCGGAAGGCGGTAAACTACCGCCGTACCGCCTTACCGCCGTACCGTCTAGTGTCCTCTTAGCTGGAGATAATCCAGCTCGACCGCCGTCGGCCGGCCAAACAGGCTGACCGAGACCCGCACCTTGCCCTTGTCGCTGAGCACCTCTTCGACCGTTCCGCTGAAGTCCGAAAACGGCCCCTCGGTGATCTCGACGACCTGGCCGATGAGGAAGGGGATCTCTTCCTTTGGCTCCGTTTCCGCCACCGCTTCCGCGATGCCGAGCAACCGGTTCACCTCGTCCTGCCGCAGCGGCTGGGGCATCTTGCCGGTGCCCACGAACTTGATCACGCCCTGGATACTGTTGACGACGTGGAGAGCCTCCTGGCTCATGCCCATTTCCACCAGCACGTAGCCCGGGTACAGCTTCCGCTCGACGTTGACCTTCTTGCCGTTCTTGATCTCGATCACTTCCTGGACCGGGACCAGGGCCTGGCGGATCAGCTTCGAGTCGGCCGGGCGAGGATCCTCCTCGATCCGCCTCTGCAGCAGCCCCCGGACCTTGTTCTCATGGCCGGCGGTGGTCTGAATCGCATACCAGCGGTATTCCATATACCTAACGCGCGAGTCGCGCGACTCCTTCCACAAGGATCAGCTGAAGCAGCCAGTCCATCAGGCCGATCGTGAGCCCCAGGACGATCGAGAACACGATGATCATCCTGGTTGCCTTGATCAGCTCGGGGCGGGTTGGCCAGGTGACCTTTTTCAGCTCCTCCCGAACCAATACGAGGAACTGCGAGGTCCCGCGAAACCAGCCGGTCAGCTTATTCGACGATCGTTCGACCGGAACCGTATCCATGACTTACTTGGACTCTTTGTGAAGCTTGTGCGCGTCGCAACGGGGGCAATACTTACGCCGCTCCAACCGCTCCGGGTGCTTCCGCTTGTTCTTGTCCGAGAAGAAGTTGCGGCTTTTGCACTGGCTGCACTCTAAAATGATCTTGTCGCGCGGCATATCTCGCTATCGCTCGTGTCAGGAGTCAGGAGTCGGGAGTCAGGGTCGTCGGGTGAAGCTCCCGACTCCTGACTCCCAGCTCCCGACTACTTCAGGATCTTGGTCACCACTCCGGCGCCCACCGTGCGGCCCCCCTCGCGGATGGCGAAGCGCAGCCCCTCGTCCATGGCGATCGGGGTGATCAGCTCGATGGTCATCTGCACGTTGTCGCCCGGCATCACCATCTCCACCCCGCCCGGCAGCTCCACACTCCCGGTCACGTCGGTGGTCCGGAAGTAGAACTGGGGCCGGTAGCCCTTGAAGAACGGGGTGTGCCGCCCCCCCTCCTCCTTGGTCAACACGTACACCTCGGCCTCGAACTGGGTGTGCGGCGTGATACTCCCCGGCTTGGCCAGCACCA
>JBOHSD010000025.1:0-28108 GCA_050733075.1 Gemmatimonadales bacterium | reverse complement strand
CGCTGACGCTGGTACATGGGTGACGTGACTCTCCAGGGCATCGGAGCCTCCTCGCGAGGCCCCTAGGTTACGGAGGTGTCACCCATCAGGTGAGAACAATGTGTTACCCATCAGCTGAGACTGTACCCGGCGCGGCCTAACCCGCGCATGCAGCCGACGGCGCGGACGAGGCCGGGCCCCGTCCAGGGGCCGATCTCCGCCCGGCCATTTAGCGGAAGCGTTGGATTGTCTGTAGCGGAGAGGGGTCGCCGCAGCTGATGCGCATGTCGTTCGGCGGACAACAACCATCGTGGTGTTCTCGGTGGACCCGACTGCTTTAGACCAGGACCAGAAGCGCCTTGAGCTGATCCAGTTCGAGACATTCCGGGCTGCGTGTAAGGGCGTGCCTCCATCGCGGAGGTCGCATGAAGGATCGGTGGTGTCGATTGTGGTGTCGATTGATCCCAAGAGATCACGGCATCCGCGGCGAGCAATCCGGGCAGATCGCGCGGCTGTCAATGAAATAGCGTTGTGGTGTCGGATTCCAGGCCCCTTCGGTGGCCGCCTGATAAGAGTGAGGTCGGTAGTTCAACTCTACCCAGGCCCACTTTTCGAACTGATTGCCCCGCTTGGTGTTTGATGCTGAGCGGGGGTTCGCCAGCTGACTCAGTCGGGCAGCCCTCGCAAGTTGGATCAGTTCGTCAGGTCGTAGTGGGACAAATGTGAAAGATCGTCGCGCGTTCCGGCCATCGAAGCGGGCAGCTATTCCTACGGCTCGTAGGCCCTTGCGAGCGACCGTAGAAAACCTTGGGCGACATTAGATCGTGCAGACGTCCTTACCGTCATTCGCTCGGGCATGTGGCGACAAATCAATCTTTCTAAGAGCCGCAAGGCACCCTCAATGAGAAACTAAGAAATCTCCATTCTCCGAGAACTGGCCTGACGCACCATAGCTTGGGCGGGCGCATCTACGACAGTCGCTAGGCGTACACCTGTCGCATCTGTTGCTCAACCGGCGTTCGATTGGGCATCGCCCCGGACAGATCGCCTGCCTGAACCTCCGACTGCCACGCCGGACCATTGTTGCGAACGGGTACCAATCATAGCACCTTTTCTCCGAGGAACTGCTGGGTTTCTGGAGTTTGTTGGACCATCCTCCACCAGAGTCACCATGTCCTCCGGTCCTGGGAGCCCACGCCTTGACCGAGACGTTCATGCCTGAGTCGCCCACACGCAGCCCGCCCTCCGAGGCGTCGGCTCCCGAAAAGCTCAGCACGGGCATCCCGGGGCCTCGACGACGTCATGGCCGGTGGGCTTCCCGCGCGCTATCTCTTCCTCATAGAGGGCGACCCTGGCACGGGCAAGACGACCCTGGGGCTTCAGTTCCTGCTGGAGGGCGCACGGCAGGGGGAGCGCGGCCTCTACGTCACGCTATCGGAGACGAAAGAGGAGCTTGTCGGGGTCGCGACCTCTCATGGCTGGTCGGTGGATGGCATCGAGTTGTTCGAGTTGATACCTCCTGAGGAGGCACTCCGCCCGGAAGGCCAGTATACGGTCTTCGATCCCTCCGAGATCGAGCTCACGGCAACCACGCAGGCCATTTACGAAACCGCGGAGCGGGTCAAGCCGGTGCGAGTCGTACTCGACTCATTGTCCGAGATGCGCCTCCTGGCGCGTGACCCGCTCCGGTATCGCCGGCAGCTCCTCGGCCTCAAGCAGTTCTTCATGGGTCGCCAGGCGACCGTTCTCCTGATCGATGAACGTAGCGGGGAGGGCGACCTGCAGCTTCGCAGCCTGATCCACGGCGTCGTCCTCCTCGAGCAGCTGGCGTTCGAATATGGTGCCGAGCGTCGCCGGCTTCGGGTGACCAAGATTCGCGGCGTTCGGTATCGCGGCGGCTACCACGATTATACCATCCAGACGGGGGGCCTCGTGGTATTTCCTCGGCTTGTCGCCGCCGAGCACCATGCCCCCTTTGCGCATGTCAGCGTCGCCAGCGGCGTTCCCGAGCTCGACGTCCTGCTCGGCGGCGGCCTCGACCAGGGTACCAGCACGCTGATCATGGGCCCCGCAGGCTGCGGAAAGACCGTGCTCGCCAGTCAATACGCGAGCGCGGCTGCACGCCGCGGTGACAAAGTGGCCGTGTACCTGTTCGACGAGCGACTGGGCACGTTTCTCGCGCGCTCCAACCGTCTCGGCATGGACTTCGAGAGGCCTACGCGAGACGGACGAATCCGCCTCCGGCAGCTGGACCCGGCCGAGATCTCGCCAGGCGAATTCGCGCACATGGTTGTCCATAGCACTCAGCACGAAGGTACCGGCATCGTGATTATCGACAGCCTGAACGGCTACATGACTGCCATGCCAGAGGAGCGGCTCGTCAACATTCGGCTTCACGAGCTCCTCAGCTACCTGGCCCAACGCGGTGTCACCACCCTCCTGACGCTCGCCCAACAGGGCGTGCTCAGTAACACGGCGGGAGGTCAGCCCGAAGTGAGCTACATTGCCGACACCCTCATCCTGCTTCGGTTCTTCGAGGCGGCGGGAGAGGTGCGTAAAACGATCTCCGTGGTCAAGAAGCGCAGCGGGCATCATGAGCAGACGATTCGTGAATTCCAGATTACGGACCAAGGTGTACGGGTTGGCCAGCCGCTGCGTGAGTTCCAGGGTGTCCTGACCGGGGAGCCGACGTACGTCGGTCAGCCCCAACCCCTGCTTTCAGCCAATCCGATTTGACACTCCTCGTGCAAAGTGTCGCCTCTGACCCCGGCCCCTACCGAACCGTCATCTCGCCAATTCGCATACCGCCTCCATCGGAGCCGGGAACGGGGGAGGAAGCCGAACGTATCCTCCTTCTAGCTCCGACTGGCCGGGACGCCGAACTCATGGCGAGGATTCTCGGCGAGGCCGGATTTACGACGGCTATATGCTCTGACGTGCCCCATCTGTGCGCCGAGCTCCAGCGAGGCGGAGGGGCGGCTGTGGCAGCGGAAGAGGCTCTCGGCAGGAGTGGTTCCGCGCATCTCAAAGCCGCCCTAGCCACGCAGCCTTCCTGGTCTGACTTGCCACTCACCATTCTGCTCGGGGCCAGCGCAACCCCGGAGTCGAGCCAGCGACTGCTAGCAGATCTCGGCCAGCATGGTAATTTGACCCTCCTCGGACGTCCGGTGCGGACCATCACTCTGGTCAGCACGTTGCAAGCTGCCATCCGCGCGCGGTGCCGCCAGTACGATGTGCGAGACCATTTGGCCGAACGTGCGCAGGCCCAAGCGGCGCTCGAGCGGAGCGAGGCCCGCTACCGCTCGCTGACCTTGGCGTCCGTGTCGATAGTATGGATCGCCACTGACACCGGAGACTTCGTCGCCGAGCTACCGTCGTGGCAAGCATACACCGGTCAGTCGCGGGCCTCATATGAGGGTTGGGGATGGCTGGAGGCTGTCCACCCCGAAGACCGCGAGAGGGTAGCCGCAACCTGGCGTGAGGCGCTGGCATTGATGGCAGTATACCAGAGCGAATTCCGACTGGCCCGTCACGACGGGGAGTACCGGCGAGTGACAGCCCGTGCGGTACCCGTGGTCAGCTCGGACGCCACCTTCCATGAGTGGGTGGGAACATGCACCGACGTCGAAGAGGAACGCCGCGCGGCGGAGCATCTCAGCCAAGCGCAACGCATACAGGCAGTCGGCGGCTTAGCCGGGGGTGTGGCGCACGAGGTGAACAATATGATGACCGCCGTGACCGGTTTTGGTGCACTCGTGCTGAGGGAGTTGGACCCCGAGCACCCACAGCGTCCGGATGTCGAGGAGATGGTCAAGGCCGCGACTCGCGCCTCCGCCATTACCCGCCAGCTCCTCGCGTTCAGTCGACAGCAGGTCCTCCAGCCATCGGTGCTCGAGCTGAACGACGTGGTATCCGACGTGACCAGAATGCTGGATACCTTGTTGGGGGCTGACGTGCACCTCAGTGTACGGCTCAATCCAAGCGCTGGACGAGTGCGCGCAGATCGCGGTCAGCTCGAGCAGGTCCTCGTCAACCTTGCCATAAATGCGCGCGATGCCATGCCGGCGGGCGGTAGCCTGACGCTGGAGACCGCCGATGTGATGCTGGATGCGTCGTACACCGCACGGCACCCCGGCGTCACCATCAAGCCCGGTCCTTATGCGATGCTGGTCTTGACCGACACCGGGAAGGGCATGGACGCGGCTACACTGTCAGGCGCGTTCGAGCCGTTTTACACCACGAAGCCGGTGGGTCAGGGAACGGGTCTGGGGCTCTCGACGGTGTACGGGATCGTGAAGCAGTCGGGGGGATACATCTGGCTCTATAGTGAACTCGGGCTTGGCACCTCAGTGAAACTCTATCTCCCACAGATCGCGGACCCTCTCGGGGGTCCGACCCTGCCCGAGCGAGCGGCACGCTACGGCCATGAGACCGTGTTGATCGTCGAGGATGAGGATGCGGTGCGCGTACTCGCACGCCGAGTGCTCCAAGCGTTGGGGTACACGGTCCTCGAAGCGCCGAACGGCCAGGTGGCTCTAGAAATAATACGGAGCCGCATATCGCCGATCGATCTGGTGCTGTGTGACGTGATCATGGCCGAGATGAGCGGCCACGAATTTGGGCGCCAGCTCGCCCTGGAGAATGCGGACATCCCGGTCATCTACATGTCGGGCTACCCTGGTAGCCATGTGATCGCGCGCGGGCTCCTGCCTCCAGGCGCGCCATTCGTGGAGAAGCCATTCACCGTTGCTTCCCTCGGGCACTGGGTGCGGACCCTGCTCGACCGTAGGGGCATGGTTCACAGCGACCCTACCTGATTCCTGATCCAGCAGTAGCGATCACCCGTAGTAGATGCTCTCAACCCGAGTACCAAGTCGGGCGATCCGGTGCCGTCTCTCCCGGCGGAGTGAGAACGGTCCGACGCCAACGGTCTGGTTCATCCCGGACGTCGGACATCTTGTCGTGGTTGGACAGGTGGTGTCGATTGTGGTGTCGATTGAAGCCCATTGCTCAGATAGCTAACCCGCAGCCACTTACCGGCCTGCGGGTTTTTCATTGGCGCCCTCGGCGAGCGCGTCAGGGCGTGGACGTTCTGTTCCTGCGGTTATCCGTGATCACTCCATCACGCCGGGCCTGGGCGATAACGCCGCTCAGCAGCACCGGAAGCGCGTCCAGGTCTCCCGGCCGGAGACAGAGGTCCACGCCTTCGTCGCAATCGGCCATCCCGGGGGCGCCGTAACGGCGAATCGTGAGCAGAATCTCATCGTCTCGCCGGATTGCAACGGCCAGGTCGGCCGACCACCAGCCATTTGCTCCCATCGAAACGGCCCCGGTGGCGCGGCGATCGCTGACCTCGGGCTCGTACCTGGGTCCGAGCGCCTTGCTGGCCATCTTCATTGTAGTACCCCCGAGGAAAGACCGAAGATTCCGCCGAGGAATATAGGAATCAGAACTACCAAGACCAAGAGCGATATTACGCGGCACAGTAACCGGGGCTGCTCCTACGCGACCCGATGCCATGACACAGTCGAATAGGGGCGCCGGCCGATTCGAGCGTCTTATGTATGGGTCCGCGTCAAGCGAGTTGGCGGCACCATCCGCAGTGCACTGGAACTCCCCCCTCTGGAACGCCCGTGGCGCGGCCGCCCGGGCGTCTCCGCATCTCTATCGGTTTGTCGCTTCCAGCCCGAGGGCGAGGCCGCCCGCTTCCGCGGCGGGCTCGAGGCGGGGACGGGTCTGCCTACCCGCACTCCAAGAGGGTGCTGCGTGGACCGTTCGAGGGAGGCGCGAATGATGGGGGTCGAGTGGGAATTCGACGGTGAGGTCCTCCCTCGACGCCGTGCGTGCTGCCATGGGAGCCTGGTACTAGCCGGGCTCTTTCTCGACCGCCTCGAAAAGAGCCGTGACGCTGACCCGGAGCCCCCGGGCGATTCGTCCGATCATCTCCAGCGTGGGATTTCCCTTGCCTCGCTCCAGAGTACCCATGTACGTGCGGTGCACTCCAATTGCGTCGGCGAAGCTCTCCTGGGAGTAGCCGGCCTGGTCGCGGAGCTTGCGTACAGCCCGCCCGAACTTCGCCTTGAGGGATGCCATGGTATACCAAGCCTGTAGGCTCCCACCCTATTCCACCACAGAGCAGGTATAGCCAGACTATACAATGGCACTTTATGTAACCCGCCAGCGGCATTCGGACGTTACCGCGGGGTTTAGTGGGTGGAAATTAGAGCGGAGCTCTTAGCTGGAGGCCTGTCCAGCGGTCGAGCCCAGGAGGATCAGTGGGTCGAGTGGCGCTTCAGCAACTGCTCGACGGCGCCCAGCAGGACCTCGGCGGGGAACGGTTTCTGGAGGAAGGGAGCAGACGACCGGGGAGACCCCCGGCGGAATATGTCGTTCACATCGTACCCGGACATGTACAGCACCGGCAGATCGGGTCGCACCTGGCCCACCCGGCGGCCCAGCTCGCCCCCGTCCATCTCCGGCATTACCACGTCGGTGATGATGAGGTCTACCGGCTGTAGCGCTGTTTCCACCAACTCCAGTGCTTCTCGGCCGTGGCCGGCCTCCAAGGTCCGGTAACCCTGGTCGCGGAGAGTCCGGCAAACCAGCTTGCGCAGCCCCTCTTCATCGTCCACCACCAACACGACCGCCTGGGGCTGGCCCTGGGTCGAATCGGGAGGCGCGGCCACCGCTGCCTTCTCTGCCATAGCACCCCTGCGTAGTAGCTAGTAATAGCGAAGCTTACCACCGTTCCAGACACCCGCCAAGGGTGAGTTACCCAGGTCACAGCCCAAATGTTCCCGGGGGCCCAGTTTAACTGCTGCATAGCTGGCGGGCCCCGCGCCGGAGCCGGCCGCCAACGACCCTGGAGCCGCCGATTGGCCGAAACCCATATGGACCGTGATCGCCTGCTGGTCGAAGCGATCGTCGACTACTCGATCTTCCATCTGAACCTCGACGGGGTGATCGAGAGCTGGAACCCGGGCGCCGAGCGCATGTTCGGCTACGCTACCGAGGAGATAGTCGGCCTCCACGGATCCATCCTGTTCACGCCGGAGGACGTGTTCCGGGGTGAGGCGGAGCGGGAAGTGAAGTTCGCCATCGAGACCGGCCGGGCGTCGGACTCCCGCTGGCACGTGCGAAAGGACGGCACCCGGTTCTGGGCCAATGGGGTCATGGTCAGCCTGCGCGATGAGGCTAATGCAGTCCTGGGCCTCGCCAAGATCATGCGCGACGACTCGGACCGAAAGCAGTCCGACGATCTGCTCCAGTACCAGCTCAACCTGGCCGACGCCATCGCCACCAACGCCGCCGAAGCGCTGTTTCTGATCAATGCCGAAGGCCGCACGACGTTTGCCAATCCGAGCGCCGAAAGGATGTTCGGCTGGAGCCAGACGGAGCTGATCGGGAGCTTCCTGCATGACAAGCTGCACCAGCACTATCCGGACGGCAGTCCTTATCCCATCGAGCGCTGTCCCCACATGCAGGTGCTGATCTCCGGAGAGGTGCTGCGAGGCCAGGAGGACTTCTTCTTTCACCGGGAGGGGCGGTTGGTGCCGATCACCTGCTCGACCGCGCCGATCCGGAATGACGGAAAGATCGTGGGCGCGGTGCTCGTCGTGCGCGACGTCAGCGAGGAGAAACGGCTCGAGGCCGCACATCGGGAGCAGGAGGAGGCGCTCCGTGAGGCCCAGAAGCTGGAGAGCATCGGCGTGCTGGCGGGCGGCATAGCCCATGACTTCAACAACCTGCTGACCGGTATCATGGGCAACGCCGGGATGGCCCACCGGGCGGTCCTGGCAGGCCGCACCGAGCAGGCAGCCGGCATGCTTCGGGACGTGGTCAAGGCCAGCGAGCGCGCCGCCGATCTGACCCGGCAACTGCTGGCGTACGCAGGTAAGGGCAGATTCGTAATCCAGGCCCTGGACCTCTGCAAGCTGGTGACCGAGATCAGCACGCTCATTCGAGCCTCGATCTCGAAGAAGATCACGCTGGTTCTGGATGTGCCTGAGGAGTGCCCGCCCATCGAAGGTGATCGGACCCAGCTACAGCAGCTGATGATGAACCTGGTGATCAACGGCGGCGAAGCGATCGGAGACGGGGCCGGCACCCTCACCGTGCGGCTCCGCACCGAAGACTTCACCGAGCGGCGCGAGCGCATTCGCACGGCGGGCTTTCCCATCTCCCCCGGAGAGTACATCCGCATCGACGTGATCGACAGCGGCGCGGGGATGGACCCCGAGACCCGCGACCGGATCTTCGAGCCGTTTTTCACCACCAAGTTTCTCGGCCGGGGGCTGGGGCTATCCGCAGCCCTCGGGATCGTGCGGGGGCACCGTGGCGCCATCGGAGTGCGCAGCGAGCCGGAGCGGGGAACCACCTTTACGGTGCTTCTGCCGGTAGCCCGCGAGGCGCGGCCGGTTCGGCAGAGCAGGCCCGACATGTCCCTCGACGACGATCTCCGCGGCGTCGGCACCATCCTGGTGGCGGACGACGAGGCGGCCGTGCGGACCCTGGCCCAGAGCGTCCTTCAGGAGGTCGGCTATACCGTCGAGCTGGCCGAAGACGGCCTGCAGGCAGTCGAGCGCCTCGAGGCTCTCGGCCAGCAGGTCAGTCTCATACTGCTCGACCTCACCATGCCGCGGCTGGCCGGGGCCGAGGCTGCCCTGGAGCTGCGCCGGGTTCGGCCGGACATACCCATCGTAGCCATGAGCGGCTACGGAGATATTGAGGTGATGGAACGGTTCAGTGGCACTGCAATCGACGATTACCTGCCCAAGCCGTTCAGCCCCGACCAGCTGGCTGCCAAGGTGCGCGACGTGCTGAGGCCGCTTCCTCGCTCCACACGCGTTGGAGCAGGTCCCGGCTATAAGCCAGGTGGTGAGGATCGGGGGTAAAGACCTCCAGGGTGATGGTGCCGTCGTAACCCCCCGCCTGGAGCAGCCGGACCACACCGCGCAGGTCCACGGTCCCGGTGCCCAGCGGCAGGTGCAGGTCCGCCCCGCCGCCCTTGTTGTCATGCAGGTGAACGTGACGCAGGCGGGAGCCATACGCCTGAAGCAGCTCCTCCACGGTGCTCTGAAGGACCAGCAGGTTGGCGTGTCCGATGTCCAGGTGGAGAGCCAACTCGGGAAGCGGATCCAGCAGGTCCCCCATCTGCGCCGCGGTATTGAAGTCTCCCGGCAGGTTCTCCAGCATCAGGCCCACTCCCCGTTCGGTAGCGTAAGGCAGGAGCTCGCCCAGGGTCTCCAGGTTCCTCTCGATGAAGAACCTCCGGGAGTGCATGGGAGCGTGACGGTCGGGATGCACGTTCATCCATCGCGCGCCGATCGCCGCGAATACCTCGACGCATCGCCGAAGCTCCTCCAGCGAGGCTCGCCTGATCTCCTCTATGCCGCTCGCGATGGGGAGGTAAAAAGCGGTGTGCCCAACCACGCCCAGATGGTGGCGGTCCAACGCCCGCCGGATAGCCTCGCGGTCTACCAGCCACGAGGCGGCCATCGGCGGTTCGAGCGTCAGGTCGATGAACCCGAGCCCCAGCGAAGCCACCCACTCGATCTCCTGAATTACGTCACGAGCCGGGTGGTTCATGGCGCCGATCAGCACGTCGTCTACCTGGCAAACGGGCGGAACCAGGGACGGCTGTCGAGGAGAGCGGCGCGGGAATGGGGTGGGACGGGGTAGCGCCCGGTGGCGGGCTTCACGCCCAGTTGGCTCAACACCTGCCTGGGGATGTAGCGGGCCCCCTCCGGGTCGAGCCAGGCGAACACGGACAGGGCGCCGCCGAGCAGCGGCGCGTCTTCAGCCAGGCGGCTGAGCAGCCGGCCCCAATCGATGGAATCGGCCTTTGCAGCGATCAGGTTGAAAACGTCGCCCCAATCACACCGGTCTCGCTGAAGCACATACAGCTTGGCCCAGATCAGCTCCTCGATCGGAATGGGACGCATCTGCTCGCCCCGGATCCGCACCACCGGTCCGCGGCTCAGCCAATCCCGGTCTACCGTTGCCCTGCGGTTGGCCATGGCCCAGATAACGTCCACCAACACGTCCCCCCGGCTGGCCCGGTAGATCCAGCCCCGATCGTAGGGAAGCCGTTCGAAGTAATCCTCGAGGCCCGCACGGGTAATCGCTTCGATCATCGTGTCGCGGTCTTCCGGCAGGACGTAGAAATCGAAGTCCTTGGTGTTGCGCAGCTCTCCGGTATACACCGCCGTGGCAAAGGCGCCGCCGAACGCGAACTGCACCCCGGCGGCACGCGCCTCGTGCATCACTCGGCGGTAGACCTGCCATTCCTGCTCGGGAATGCGGCTCTCCCACTCCGGAGCGACGGGCCGGTGGTGTCCGGCGCCATCCATGGCGTTTCCATGGGCGGTCGTGGAAGGCAGGATGCCTGCCGACGGCTGGAGGTCTTGAACGGCCATGACGTCGCATCAGTACTCGGCTATCCTCCCGGGGGATGTGATCGAGGTCACGTGAGCCAACGTCGCCTCAGAACAGGTATCGGATCCCAGCCTGGAACTGCCGCGGCTCTCCCAGCCCGCTCCGAATGGTGCCGTCGAAGTTCAGGAAGGTGCCACCCGAAGCCGGGTCCTTAAAGTTGTCGGAGTTGGTGACGTTGAAGACCTCGGCAATGAGCTCCAGGGCGCCCTGACGGCCGAGATCGAACGGCCTCGACAGGCGAATGTCCCAGGAGAAAAAGCCGTTGTCGCGCCGGATCGTGTTCCGCTGCAGGACGTGGCCATCAGGGCAGATCCGCTGGCTCGGCAGGCTCGCGCGCTCGCCGGTGCCCGCATTGCCCGGGCCGCATATCTCGGAGGCCGGCTGGGCAGAGTAGGCGCTGAGCCGATTGTTGAAGTACAGGTTGCCGGGCAGAATGGCGAGCACCCAGGCGTTGAACCGGTGCCGCTGGTCGCGGTCGCTCCAGTTGTACTCCTTCTCCAGCGAGTCCGCCCGGGCATACCGGAAGGTAAAGGGATCCCGCTCGTTGTCGTCGTCCGACTTGTCGAACGAGAGAGTGTAGTTCAAATGGAACTGGAGCCGCGAGCCGGCCGAGCGCCGGAGCTCAGCGGTGATGCCGTTGTATCTCGACTTGGCTGTGCTCTGCACCACCGTCAACACGCCGAGCCCGTTCCCGCCTGCCAGACCGGTGGCCCAGGGGCTGCCGAAGACGGCGTCGTTGGCGTTGAAGAAGCGGGTAAGGTTGTCGGTGCGCGCATGGGTATAGCTCAACCCTCCCACCAGCCCCAGCGCTATCTCCTGCTCGTATCCCAGGGTCGCGGTGAACGTACGCGGGTTCTGGAAATCCTTGTCGAACACGAACACGCCCGGCTGAAACGGCGCTCCCGGTGGGGTGGGCAGCAGGTCTCCGTAGGCCGGCGGCGGGCCCAGGATCGGAGTCAGCTCGCTGTTGCGAAAAATCGTCTGGCCGCGGGAGCCGTCGGTGCTGCGGCTGCTGGCCAGGTTGAGTCCCGGAATCCGCGCGTAATAGAGCCCGGCGTTGGCCCGAACTACGGAGCGTCCGTCGCCTTTGACGTCGTACGCAATGCCCAGGCGCGGCTGGAGCATGGAGTAGTCACTCGGGATGCTTCCGTCGCCAGGGAACTCGAACGTTCCAGCGCTGTTGGTCACCGTCTGTCCGATGAACGGAGCGTAGAACAGATCCGATACCGGGGTAATCAGGCCCGGTTGGATCTGGGCTTCCCACCGCAGGCCGTAATTGACCGTGAGGTTCGGGCGCGGCTTCCAGCTGTCCTGGAGAAACAGGGCCAGCTCGTGCTGGATGATGGTTTGGGTGCCCGCCTCGTCCACCGTGAGGCCGCCGATCCCGGCCTGCTGGAGGTACAGCGCCACCGGGCCGGAGATGTGCGTCCCCACCGGGCAACTGGCGGTGTTACTGCTGGTGACGAGCGTATTGGTGATGTCGTCCGAGCACTCGACGTACTGATTGCCGTTGGCCACGTAATTGAGGAACCCGTCCACCGAGGTAAAGGCGATACGGCCGTTCCCGAAGCCACGGAACGTCTGGGTCACACCGGTCCGGTTCCATTCGGCTCCGAACTTGAAGAGGTGGTTACCGCTCACCAGGGAGACGTTGTCGAGCACCTGGAAGCGGTAGTCGTGCGCGTCCACCGGAATGAAGAACGGCATTCCGATGCGATAGCCGCTGAACCCCTCCGGACCCAGGAACCCGATGTCGGTATCGGGGAAGGGACGGCCGGTAGCCGGGTTGATCGCTCCCTCGTAGGGCCTGGGCCGGTCCTCGCGGGCCCACTGGAACCGGAACTCGTTGGACACCGAAGACGAGAACAGCGAGGTGAGGCTTCCGTTCACCGCGTGTGAGAAGTCGCGTTCCAGCGCGTTGGCGCTGCGGGACCAGAAATCCACGTCGAAGGTGCCGTTCGCCTGGCGCGAGTTGGCGTAGTTGTATTTGAGCGTGGCGTTATGCCTGGGCGTCAGACGGAAGTCCAGCTTGGCCAGGAAGGCGTTCGCGTCGTTGGTGCGCCCGATGGGACCGAAGTCGCCCTGGAGAACCCCGCCAAACGCGGTGTCGGTAAATGCCACGAGGGCCGGGTCGATCGATCCCAGCCGCGTGGTCTGCTTGGTCTCGTTGTACTCCTGCTGATCATAGGCCAGGAAAAAGAAGGCCCGGTCGCGCACGATCGGCCCGCCGAGCGTGGCCCCAAACTGGTGCTGGGCAAAGTCCGGAGTGAAGCCGGTCGAGCCTCCGCCGGGGAATGCATGGCTGTAGTCTCCCGACAGGGCGTCGTACTTGCCGAAATAATGGGCCGAGCCGTGGAATTCGTTGGTTCCCGACTTGGTGATGATGTTGATGAAGCCGCCGCCGGAGCGGCCGAACTCGGCGTTGGCCCCATCGGACACCACCACGAAGTCCTCGACGGCGTCGAGGTTGAAGGTAAACGCCGGACGCTGGCCCCCGCGCTGCTCGCCGAAGAAGGGATTGTTGAAGTCGGCGCCGTCCACCGAGACGTTGTTGTGGATTCCCCGCTGCCCCCCGATGCTGATCTCGTCCCCGTCGGGCCCCTGCACGATTGCGACGTTGGGAGTGAGGGTGGTGAAGTTGAAGACATTGCGTCCGTTGTTCGGCAGTCCCTCAACCGCCTCGACGCCCAGCCGGGTGGCCGATGCCGACTGGGCCACGTCCAGGGTGGGCTCTGCCGCCACCGTGATCTCCTGGAGCTGTACCACCTGCGGGGCCAGCTCGAAGTCGAGCTCCACCGTCTCGCCCAGGCCCACCGAAATGTTGCTGCGGCTCGCCTCGCGGTACCCGACAGCCCGTGCGCTCACGTTGTACCTGCCCACCCGGAGCAGCGTGGCCGCGTACACTCCACGCTGGTTGGTGGTGAGAGACCGCTCGGCGTTGGTCTCGAGGTTTCGGAGGGTCACCGTGGCCCCGGCGAGTGGTTCCCCCAGGGAATCGGTGACGACGCCACGGGTGACGCCGGTAGTAGCCTGGGCCTGCGCCTGTAGCGCGGCGGGAGCAAGAAAGGCCAAGCAGCTGATCAGGAGCAAACCGCCAGGGCGAGGACGAGGCCGGTCCATGAGCGGAGATCCTTTCCACACGAAAAGGGCTGCGGGGACGACGTTTCGTCAGGGAGACGGGGCATAGCTTACCGTGGGGCCCGCCGGGTCGCAAGGAGCTTACCGCTTGGCGTGACCCGGATCACGATGATCTGCTTGCAAAATCTGCATTAGTGGGGTCGGCCCCTTGTCAAAGGAGAGATCCATGACGACCAGAGAGCAGAGTTCCACGCTGCACCGCTTGAAGGACAGCGATCTGAAGCTGGCCGACCCTGCGGCGGATATTCGGGGCCGCAAGGTCATAGACGTAAGCGGCGAGGAGATTGGGAAGGTGGACGACTTGCTGATCGACGACGAGGAGCGGAAGGTCCGGTTCCTCGAAGTGGCCTCCGGGGGGGTCCTCGGAATTGGCGAGACCAAGTTCCTGATGCCGGTCGAGGCTGTTGCCCAGATCACGAGTGACGAAGTGGCCATCAACCACAGCCGGACCAGGGTGGCCGGGGCCCCGCGGTACGATCCCAACTTGATGGAACGACCGCATCTGAAGGACATCTACGGCTACTACGGCTACAGCACCCCCTTCTGGATCCCGGGCTACAATTACCCCCGCTATCCATACCTGTAACCACCTGTCACCCAAATAGGTCACGGGGAGAGGTCCCTCTCCCCGGCGGCCGCCCGTCCATCTGCCTCGGTGTAGGGCATGTCACAGACAGGAGTCCGCTTTACTTTTCAGTTAAAGAGCTGGCCGGTCAATAAAGCTCACCGGCGGTCAGGCGCCACATCAGGCCGCCCCCGGCCTGGAGGTCTCCCGGAGCAGCATGGCTGAAAGCGGCGCAGCGCAAAGCGGAGGCGGCTCCGCACTTCTGGTGCGGGCCCTGGCGCGCCTGCCCTTCCGGAGCGACTGGGCTCGCATCGGCGCCAGCGTGCGAGGTCCCCTCATCACCCTGGCCATAGCGATTGGGTTCGACCTCCTGGCCCGGAACGGTTTTCCAATAGCCCATCCCTTGCCGTTTCTGATGCTTGCGGTGGTCTACTCGGGCTATCTCGGTGGGCTCCGGCCCGGGCTGATCAGCGCAGTGCTGGCCTTCCTCTACGCGCTTCATTTCCTCTCCCAGTCCGGCTCTATCCTCAGGTACTCGCCGGCCCACGCCTACAGCCTTCTGGCCTTCGGCATCGTCCTGGGCATCACTGTCGTTCTGATGGCGCGCCTCCACGATGCCATGCGGCGTGCGCGGGCCATCCAGCTATCGCGGGAGGAGCTGGAGCGGATCGAG
Organism: Gemmatimonadales bacterium; assembly: GCA_050733075.1. Lineage (GTDB taxonomy): Bacteria > Gemmatimonadota > Gemmatimonadetes > Gemmatimonadales > GWC2-71-9 > CAVVWJ01. The sequence goes on along the minus strand of JBOHSD010000025.1, from coordinate 13,316 downwards.
AGACGGATGGCGTTCTTCGGCGAGGCTAATGCGACCCTCGCGTCGTCGCTCGACTATATGCTCACTCTGCGTAATCTGGCCCGGCTCATCGTCCCTACCCTGGCGGATTGGTGCGCGATCCACGTAGCCAGCGAGCACGGGACCCTTCAGTTCGTCTCGGGCGCGCATCGGGATCCGGCCAGGGATCTGCTGGTGCGGGCGTTGTGCGAGTACGGGTCGGCCCGGCCTCCGTTCGGCCCGGCTCAGCGGCGCTCGGAGCTGGGGGAGGTGACCGAGGCGGTCCTCCGGGCGAATGCCCAGGATGCGGAGCAGCTGAAGCTGTTCCGGGTCCTGAGCCCCACTGCCTTCATCCGGGTCCCCATGCTGGCCCGGGGCCGCAGCGCCGGTACGATCACGCTGGCTCTCTCATCCGAGACCGGGCGCCGCTACGATAGCGACGATCTGGCATTTGCCGAGGAGCTGGCCAGCCGCGCCGCCCTGGCGGTGGACAACGCCCGGCTGCACCGCGTGGCCCACGAGGCGAACGAGCGCTACGGCATGCTGTTCGAGAGCAACCCGCAACCGATGTGGGTGTTCGACGTGGACACCCTCGCCTTCCTGGAAGTGAACGACGCGGCCACCCGGCACTACGGCTACTCCCGGGAAGAGTTCCTCTCCATGACGATCATGGACATGCTGCCTCCGGAGAACGCCCCGGCGCTCCACCACGGGCTGGAGCGGACCGGCTTCCATCGCGGCGATGTAGCGTTGATTCAGCACCAGCGAAAAGACGGAACCATCCTGGACATGGAACTGGTCTCCCACGAGATGGAGCTGGACGGCCGGCGTGCCCGGCTGGTTCTCGGCACCGATATCAGCGAGCGCACCCGGACCCGGGCCGCGCTGATGCAGAGCGAGGAACAGCTGCGGCAAGCCCAGCGCATGGATGCCGCTGGACGGCTGGCGGGTGGTCTGGCCCACGACTTCAACAACCTGCTCACCACGATTCGGGGATTCAGCGACCTGCTGCTACGCGATCTGCCGGAAGATCATGCCCGGCGGAAGGATGCCGAACAGATCCGCAAGGCGGCCGATCGGGGCGCCCTGCTCACCCGCCAGCTCCTGACCTTCGGCCGGCAACCGGCCCTTCAGCCCAGACTGCTCGAGCTCAACTCCGTGGTCAGCGATATGGAAGGACTGATCCAGCGGCTCCTCGGCGCCGATATCAAGCTGGTGACTCAGCTCAGGCCGGCTCTAGGCGAGGTAATGATCGACCGGGGCCAACTGGAGCAGGTACTGGTGAACCTGGTGCTCAATGCGCGCGATTCGATGCCGGCTGGAGGCACGCTCACGGTCGAAACCGGGGAGCGCCAGATCGGCGGTTCGAGCCGGGTACGGTCGGTCAAGCCGGGGCCCTACCTCGTGCTCGCGGTCAGCGACACCGGGAGCGGCATGGATGGAGAGAACCTGGCGCACGTGTTCGAGCCCTTCTTCACCTCCCAGGCCCCGGGCAGCCGGTCGGGGCTGGGTCTCTCGATCATCTACGGGATCGTGAAGCAGAACGGTGGCGGCGTCAGAGTGTCGAGCGAGCCGGGAGAGGGCACTACGGTCAAGGTCTTCCTTCCCCGCGCCGAAGGTCGGGAGACGCCGGTCCAGGACCGTCCCTCGCTGCGCGGCGAAGAGACCGTGCTGGTGGTCGAGGACGAGGACGGCGTGCGCGAGCTACTGTGGAAGATGCTCACGGACTACGGGCACACCGTGCTGGAGGCGCGACACGGCAAAGATGCGCTGATGGTAGCCTCCGGTTACCAGCACCCCATTCAACTCCTGGTGACCGATATCGTGATGCCCGGAATGGGCGCTGGAGAGCTGGTGGATCAGCTCGCGGCCGAGCGGCCCGAGCTCCGGGTGCTCTATATCTCGGGGTACACCAGCGACGAGATCACGCGCCGTGGGGTGGACGGCATCGAGGCTGCGTTCATTCAGAAGCCGTTTACGTCCGAGGAGTTGATGAGGAAGGTGAGGGAGATACTGGATAGCTAGGAGCTGGGAGCTGGGAGCTCCCTACCTCACCCTGCGTTGGAGATTCCTCAGCACGTCCGGTCCCGGCTCGCCATGAAGGTACAACATCACATCGCCCAGGGCCCAACGCAGGCTCCCGGCGGCCGCGCCCGGCGACTGGCCGGTGAGCATGCGCTGCTGATCCAGCAGTATCATCCGCCCCCGTGAGTCCTGGTAGACCACCCTCACCACCGGCCTGCTGGCGTCGGCTCCGGGTACGCCCCGGCCCTGGGTGAGGCCGATGAACTGCGGCGTCATTGCCTCGATAACGTGAAGCGGCCGCCCTAGCTGTCTCGCGGCCTCGTCGAGACCGATGCGCAGGTACACCTGACCGCGTTGCTCGAGGGTAGGCGGGGGTGGCGGGGGCTCGGTCGCGGCCGGGGTCTCCGGCTGCGCCGGCGGGAGCGCTGCCGTTGCCGCAGCGGCCCGAGAACGCAGGCGCTCGCGATCCAGCTCGGCCAGGGCGGCAGAGGCGGCGCGGCGGGTCTCCAGGTCCACCTCTTCGCGCGGCGAGTCCACGGTGCCGGGCTGGGTGGTCTCAGCTCCCCTTACGGTGACATCTTCCGTGGGAGCGCTGTCGCCTCGGGCCGCGACCGTGCCGAGCTCGTCGGTGTTGGTATCGGAGGTCTCCCGATCAGCCAACGCTTTGGGCTCGGGTGCCGGTGCAGCACGCTCGGTTGGCGGCCGATCCACCGGCGTTGGCTGCGCCCGCCGAGCCGTGGGGCCGGCGGGTCTTACCGTTTCCTGCGGGCTCGCCACCGCCGGCGGCGTAGCAGCAATCGCCGGCGCGGCATCGCGGTCATTGAACTGCAGCTCGGGCTTGCTGGGCCGTAAGGTGTTGTTCACCGCCCGCCCACCGAAAACCACCACTGCGATCATAGCTGCCCACCTGAGCCCACGGGCCCACCGCTTCCTGCGCTGGGATCCCTCGAGCGGATCGGGAAGAAGCAGCGGCGGCGCTTCCCAACTTTCCGGCTCCCGGCGGGGTTTTGGCGAAGGAGGTGGGGGAGTGGCAGGGGGAGGGGGAGGCGGCTCACTCCGGGCCCGGCCGGCTCCGGGCGGGATCTCCAGCGTTCCCACCAGCCGGTCGGCCTCGGCCAGGAATTGCTTCACGTCCTGGAGACGCGAGCCGCAGGCGGCACACATCCCCAGGTGCAGCTGGATCTCCCGGACCTCGGCGATCTCCAGCTCCCCATCGAGCAGCGCGTGAAGAGTACCTTCATCAAGATGCGACATTCTTGCCTCGTGCCTCCGAGCGATACGCCTCTACCAGACGCCGGCGGGCGCGGGCCAGGGTGGTCCCGACCGCTCCCTTCGAAAGCCCCAGCGTGGTGGCGATCTCCTCGTAATTGAACCCCTCGGCCTTGAGCAGGAGCGCCTCGCGATCGCGCTCTCCCAGGGTCGCCAGAGCGGTTCGAACCGCGGCACTCCGCTCGTTCCGCTCCAGGTCGGCTTCCGGCCCCTGGGCCGGGAGGTCGTCGGTGCGCAGCAGCTCCAGCCGACGCCCCTGGCGCAACGTCTTTCGGCCATCTTCACGCACCAGGTTCAGCGCCACGGCAAAGAGCCAGGAGCGGGGATTGTTCGGCGGAGCGGCCACCGCCCTCGCGAACGTCTCCTGAGCCAGATCTTCGGCTCGGTCCCGGTCGCCGGTACGGCGATAGAGCATCCGGACCAGCGACTCGTAGTACTGCTCGAAGAGCTGGCTCAGGTCGGGCGTCATGTCCCTCTGAAGTTCCGGACCAGAGCCGGAAGCTGTCCTGGTTTCCACGCCTCGATACCGGTTGGAGCGATCCTCAGACTGGCCCGCCTCCCAGCGATGACGATTTCTTCTCCCAGCGAGAGGTATCGGGCCACTTCCGGCAACTGTCGTACCAGATCGAAGTATGCCCTGCTGTAGGATGCCACCTCTGTGATGGTGATCCTATCGGTATGGCCCACATCAGTCCAGACCCGGCCCCGCTGCACGAATAGCCGGCCGGCGAGCCGCCGGGTGGCCAGGGGTGAACCGCTTGAGGGTGCGAGAGTTGCCAGTCGGTCCTCCGCCGCCGCATCGGCCGTAGCCAAGCTCTTCGAATCAGCCAACTTCGCGCTGGCGCGTGCCCGCTCGAACGCGTTTCTGCCGGTCTGGCCGGCTGAGCTGCTCGCCCCTCCCACCTGGTCCCGCTCCAGGGGAGGAACGGCTCCGTTGGCGCCGGCCATGCCTGGCTCCAGAACGAGGTAGGATGTGTACTCGGTGAGTATCCCATGGCGGAGCCCCAGCTCGCGCACTTGCGCCACGAGCGTGGGTGAGGCGCCCTCGAGCCGGATCTGACGCGTCAGCTCGCCGACCCGGCGGGCCGCCCAGAGCCGGGGGATGAAATCGTTCGCCGGCTCGCTCGCCGGGAACACGGCCGGTACCGTGATGCGTTCCTGTCCGCCGTTCCGGCGGCCGGTGATGACCAGGTTGCCCCTGCCCGGACCACTATAGCGACCGAAGATCACCAGCTCCTCCCCATAGAAAACATCGGGAAGCTCGGTCGGACATAGGAGCGAGCAGCAACATGAAATAGCCATCCTCTCCGCCGGGTGCGTGGCTGACCAGGCTGGTGCCCACCAGTCCCTGGCGCAGGGGCAGGAAGAGCTCGATGTCTCCCGCAGCCCCATTGGGAAAGTTGATGTCCAGCCGCTCGCCGGTGCTGCGGCTCTCCAAGGCGTGAGTCGGGGAGTACGGGGTGCCGTAAGCACCGGCGTTGGCCAACGTTACCGTGAAGCTGGCGGTTCCGGCGGAACCACGGTCGCCGAGGGAGTAGCGCAAGCGAAGCGCGTCGCCTGCGCGGGGGAGGAGTTGAGTGTAGCGGAGGGCCACTTTCCGAGTCTCCCCGGGCTGGATGGGAAACACCTGAGCCCGAACGAGCCCGTGCCCGGCAAGGCTCAGGAGAGCCGGGTCCTTTCTGCGGCGGACGATCTCCTCGTAGATGGCCCGGGCCTGCTCCGCGTTCATGGTTTCGCCGCGGACCTCCTGGTCTCCCATCCAGAGGGAGAAGTTGGTGAACACCGCCTCGCCCGGCAGGGGGTACAGGTACCTCCCTTCTGCCATCCGGCGTCCCGAATTCCGGAACCGTTCCTCGATCTCCACTCGCGCAACCCGGCCATCCACGGCGATACGAACCTCCGATGCGGTTCGCACCACTTCGGTGGGCAGTCGGGGATCGACGGGTCGCTCGATCTCGATCCAGCCCTGGGCCTGGAGGGGGGAGGAGAGGACGGAGAGGACGGAGAGGACGGAGAAGACGGAGAAGACGTAGCGGAACATGGGAGTCCCCGGGGGTTGTGGGCCGGGGGGAGATGCGCGGGGGCGGAGAAGTTGCACGTCGTTAGGCAGGGGCCTCCGTGAAGCGGCGCAGCAGCGCTATGAGCTCCTCGGGCAGAAACGGCTTCTGCAGAAATCCGGTAATACCCACTCCTGAATTGCCGAAATGGGGTGCAACCACCTGCTCGGTATATCCGCTCATCATGAGAACGGGGAGCCGGGGCCACTTGGCTCGCAGCAGCCGCAGCGTCTCCGCTCCGCCCATGCCCGGCATCGAGAGGTCCAGCAGCACCGCGGTGACGCTGTCGCCCGCCTCCTCCATCAGCTCCAGGGCGCGACGACCGTCCTCCGCACCGATGGTTTGGAACCCGATCTCCTGGAGCATGCGCTCGGCAACCTCCCGGACGCCCTCCTCGTCCTCGACCACGAGAACGGTGCCGCTTCCCCGCCACTCGCTGCGCTCGGCCGGGCGCTTCCCGGGATTGAAGGGGGTTCCCCAAACCGCAGGAAAGAGCACCCGAAACCTGGTGCCTTCTTCAGGCACGGTCCGGATCCGCATGAGCCCGTGATGACGGCGGACGATGCCCATGACAGCCGCCAGGCCGAGCCCTCGCCCCTCGAATTTGGTGGAGAAGAAAGGATCGAAGATACGGCTCAGCGTATCGGGGCTCATGCCGCTGCCGGAGTCGCCGATCTCCAGGTACACGAAGGGCTCGTTCCCCCGGTTCAGGGGCTCTACGCCGGGAGGAGGGCTGTCGAACTGCTGGCCTTCCAGATCTGCAAGTCGGACGACGCCGGTCCGGAGCGTGATGGTTCCGCCCGACTCACCCAGCGCGTCCGAGGCATTGGTAATCAGGTTCATTACGATCTGCCGGATCTGGGTGGGGTCGGCACTCACGGTCGGAAGGCCGGATTCGAGCTCCCAACACAGGGTGGCCTGTTTCGAGATCGCCGTGCGTAGCAGGGTGGCCATTTCGCGGACTTCACTGGAGAGATCGATGTGCCGGATGACGAATACGCCCTTGCCCGAGTAAGCCAGCAGTTGGCGGGTCAGATCGGCGGCGCGCAGGGTGGCCCGCACCACCTCCTCCAGTGCCTCCCGGGCCGGAGAGCCGGGGGCCAGGTTGTTGAGGGCGATGTCGGCGTTGCCTAACACTACGTGCAGCAGGTTGTTGAAATCGTGGGCGATGCCCCCGGCCAGCACACCGATGCTCTCGAGCTTTTGCACGTGGCGCGCCTGGGCTTCACTCGCCTCGGCGGCCTGGCGGGCTTCCTCCTCGCTTCGGATCAGATCCTGCGACAGCCGCACCGCCTCGGTGAGATCCGCGGTGCGAGCCGCCACCCGGGACTCCAGCTCGAGATTGAGGGCCCGGATGTCGGCGGCCATCCGCTCCCGCTCGGTGACATCGCGAAGCAGCCACCGGATCCCGGTAGGCCTGCGCTGGGCGTTGAGCATCAGAGAGTAGGTGACGGCAACGCTTACCGGCGCTCCCCCCCGGGGCTGCAGTTGCAGGGCCGCCTCCCGGTCCGGCATACCTCTGCGGGCGCCATTCAGCAGGGCTCGAAAACGCGCCCGCTCGTTCCGGGCGACAAATACTGCAAGGGCTTTGCCCTCGAGAAACTGGTTCTCTACTCGAAGCAGACGGGCGGCGGCGAGATTGGCGTCTCTCACGACTCCAATGAGGTCGGTCACCAGGTAGGCGTCGGGCGCGAGATCGAAGAGCTCATGGTAGCGCCGGCGTTCGTTCTCGAGCTGAAAGTGAGTCGCGGCCAGCTCCTCGTTCTGCTGCCGGAGCTCCTCCTCGGCAATCCGAAGCTCTTCCAGGCTGGCTCGCAAATCTTCCAGCATGGCGTCCGAAGGGAGTGTGTCTCTGCCCGACAGACCCGAGATGCGATGCCGGATAGCCGACAGCCGGTGGTTGACGTCTTCCGGCCTCATGGGTGGTCTGCGGAACTGCTCAAGCCGGCTCCGTCCATATCCAGCATCACGCCCCGCCCCGCGCAGGCTGCCGCGAATAGCCTCCACCGCTTGCCGCTTTGGTGAACAGCCGGCGCTTTACATCGAGGCGGGCATCCAAGAACTTCAAGATTTCTTCTCCCTGCCAGCGGTGAAGGTACCACCCTACCCAGAGTAACGCTATTAAACCCGGCCGCAGCTAGGGCATGGCTCACACTTCGCGGCCGCCGCCGTGGCGTCACTCTAAGCCCATCGGTATCTTTCCCTTAGACGCGCAGGCCGTACCGGGGCCAAGGCTCCCGCTATGACCATGGAGGACTCATGACCAGCCCGATGACCGCCCCCGCCACGTCCACCGACACGTTCCCGATAAACGGGACCGACTTCGTCGAGTTCTACGTGGGCAATGCCAAGCAGGCAAGCCATTACTACCGTACGGCTTTCGGCTTTCAGCTGGTGGGATACCGGGGGCCGGAGACCGGCACCCGCGACCGGGCGAGCTACCTGCTTCAGCAGAACAAGGTGCGTCTCGTACTCACCACCCCGCTGACGCCCGAGCATCCGGCCGCGGCTCACATCGCGCTGCACGGAGACGGGGTTCGCGACATAGCCCTCTGGGTGGACGACGCGCGCGAGGCGTTCAGCGTGGCAGTGGAACGCGGAGCCCGCCCTGTCATGCCGCCGACAGTGCTGCGGGATAACGCGGGTGAGGTAGTCATGGCGGGGATTCACACCTATGGCGACACCATCCATAGTCTGGTCGAACGGCGGAACTACCGTGGCCTCTTCCTTCCGGACTTCCAGCCGGTGCATCCCCGCTACAGCCCACCCCCCGTGGGTCTCCTCTACGTAGACCACTGTGTGGGCAACGTGGAGCTCGGCGCCATGAACACCTGGGTCAATTTTTATCAGGACGTCATGGGGTTCCGGAATCTGATCTCGTTCGACGACAAGGACATCTCGACCGAGTACTCGTCGCTCATGTCGAAGGTGGTGGCCAGCGGCAACGACCGGATCAAGTTCCCCATCAACGAGCCGGCGCAGGGCCGCAAGAAGTCGCAAATCGACGAGTACCTCGAGTTTTACCGGGGGCCTGGGGTCCAGCACCTGGCACTCGCAACGGACAACATCATCGAGACGGTGACCGCCCTGCGGGACCGGGGGGTTGAATTTTTGCAGGTGCCGAAGACCTACTACGAGAGCGTGCTGGACCGGGTCGGGAGGATAGACGAGGATCTCGCCCCACTCAAGGAGCTGGGTATCCTGGTGGACCGGGACGATGAGGGATACCTGCTCCAGATCTTCAGCAAGCCGGTACAGGATCGCCCGACGCTGTTCTACGAGATCATCCAACGGAAGGGCGCCAAGAGCTTCGGCAAGGGCAACTTCAAGGCTCTCTTCGAAGCCATCGAGCGGGAGCAGGCGGCACGCGGAAATTTATAGGAAAGGCGTCCACGTTGTCGGAGGTTTGAGATGCCAATCTACCACACGCTGGGTCAGATCCCTCGCAAACGGCATATCGCCTTTCGGAAACCCGACGGCGGCATCTATGCCGAGGAGCTGATGGGGCACGAGGGATTCACCGGTACCTCATCGCTGCTGTATCACACCCATCCGCCCACCACCGTCAAGTCCGCGCGGCGGCTCCGGGAGGTCAAGTACGAGGCCGACGACGACCGGGCCCTTCGGCACCGGCATTTCCGCACCTCCCGAGCCAAGAAGGGGGGCAGCCCCACCCTGGACCGCATTCCACTTCTGTTCAATCAGGAAGTGGCCATGCTCTATGTGGAACCGGACGAGAACGACGCCCACTTCTACAAGAATGCCCAGGCCGATGAGCTGGTGTACGTGAGCAAGGGCAGCGGTACGCTGGAGACGGTGTTCGGCGATCTGCCCTATCAGGAGGGCGACTACCTGGTCATCCACCGGGGAATCATGCATCGCTACCGGCTGGATCTGGGCGGCGAAGGCACCAAGCTGCTCATTATAGAGAGCCGGGGACACGTACGCTGGCCCAAGCGGTATCGTAATGAGTTCGGACAGCTCATCGAGGGCGCGCCCTACAGCGAGCGCGACATGCGCCGTCCCGGAACGCTGCGCACGCACGATGAGCGGGGGGATTTTCCCATCCTGGTCAAGCAGTATGATGGCCTCAACGAGATCATCCTGGACCATCATCCGTTCGACGTGGTGGGCTGGGACGGGTACTTCTATCCCTGGGCGTTCAACATCCACGACTTCGAGCCGATCGTAGGGCGGGTGCACCAGCCTCCACCGGTACACCAGACCTTCCAGGGCGACGGGTTCGTGGTGTGCAGCTTCTGTCCCCGGCCCTATGACTTTCACCCCGAGGCGGTGCCCGCGCCCTACAACCACAGTAACGTGGACTCGGACGAAGTCCTGTACTACGCCTCCAGCGAGTTCATGAGCCGCAAGGGGATCGAGTTCGGTAGCATCACCCACCACCCGGACGGCATTCCTCACGGCCCGCACCCGGGGCGGGCCGAGGCTAGCATCGGTGCCAAATACACCGAGGAGCTGGCGGTGATGATGGACACCTTCCGTCCGCTCAAGGTGGCCAAGCCCGCGCTGGCTATCGAGGACCCCAACTACCACGTGTCCTGGCTGGATGCCCAGCACGCTCAGTTCAACCCGCCGACGTCGTGAGGGCGGAGAAGAAGACGGAGAGGACGGAGAAGGCGGAGAGGACGGTACCTGCCTCGGAAGAAACACCGCTCTGGATCCCTGACGCCGAGCGCGTCAAGCGCGCCAATCTCACTGCATTCATCAAACACATCCGCCAACAAAGGCCGGCTGGCTCGGAAGGCGTCAGCGACTTTCCTTCCCTTTATCGGTGGTCGGTAGAGCGCCCCGAGGCGTTCTGGCCCATGGTTTGGGAGTTCTGCGGTGTGACCGCGGATGAGCGCCCGGGCCGGCCGCCATGGGACGACGTCGTGATCGGGCTCGAGCGCATGGCGCCGCCGGACCCCAGGCTGGGCCCCCGCTGGTTTCCGGGTGCCCGGCTCAACTTCGCGGAAAACCTCCTCCGTTACTCGGACGACCACCCGGCCCTGGTCTTCTCGAACGAGCTGGGCCGCGTGAGCCAGGTGAGCTATGCCGAGCTGGGCGAGGAAGTTGCCCGTGCTTCCGCTGCGCTCCGGCGGGAGGGTGTTTCCCCTGGCGACCGGGTGGCCGGTTTCCTTCCGAACCTGCCCCAGGCGGTGATCGCCATGCTAGCGACCACCAGCCTAGGTGCCATCTGGTCTTCCTGCTCTCCCGACTTCGGCGCCAACGGCGTGCTCGACCGGTTCGGCCAGATCCGCCCACGGCTGCTTTTCTGCGCCGACGGGTATCGCTACGCGGGCAAGGAGATCGACTTGCTCTCCCGGGTGCGCGAGGTGCGCGAGCGGATTCCCGAGATCCATCGCGTAGTGGTGGTGCCCTACCTTGCCGATCGGCCAGACATCTCGGGAGTCCGCGGGGCTCTCCTTTGGGCCGATTGGCTCGGAGGGCAGCGGGGCACACTGCCCCACGGACCCGCCGCCCCGCTGCCCCGCTTCCCGTTCGACCACCCGGTCTACATCCTCTACTCCTCGGGCACCACCGGACTACCCAAATGCATGGTGCACGGAGCGGGGGGCACTCTGCTCCAGCATCTGAAGGAGCTGGTGTTGCACACCGATCTCCGACGGGAAGATCGAATCTTCTACTTCACCACCTGCGGCTGGATGATGTGGAACTGGCTGGTATCGAGCCTCGCGGTGGGTGCCACAGTGATCCTATACGACGGCGCGCCGTTGTTTCCGCCGCGACTTCTCTGGGACATGGCGGAACGGGAGAGGGTGACCGTCTTCGGCACCAGCGCGAAGTACCTCGCTATGTCGGAGAAGGAGGGCCTGAAGCCGGAGCGAACCCACGATCTCGGATCCCTGCGTGCCATCCTCTCGACCGGGAGCCCACTCGCCGGGCATAGCTACGACTACGTCTACCGGCAGATCAAACCCGACGTCCATCTGGCGAGCATCAGCGGCGGGACCGACATCGTGTCCTGCTTTGCGTTGGGGAATCCGATCGGCCCGGTCTGGCGGGGGGAGCTCCAGACCAGGGGACTGGGAATGAGCGTCGAAGTGTTCGATGGCGAGGGGCACCCGGTCCGGGATGCCGAGGGCGAGCTGGTCTGCACCCGTCCCTTTCCGAGTATGCCGATTGCATTCTGGGAGGATCCCGGCGGCTCCAAGTACCGGGCAGCCTACTTCGAGCATTTCCCCGGCGCGTGGCGCCATGGTGACTGGGCCCGCATTACCCGGCATGACGGCCTGGTCATTCTCGGCAGAAGCGACGCCACCTTGAACCCCGGAGGGGTACGGATCGGCACGGCGGAGATCTACCGCCAGGTGGAGCAGCTTCCAGAGGTGGTCGAGAGCCTGGTGGTGGGACAGGACTGGGAGGGTGACGTGCGGATAGTGCTGTTCGTCCGGCTACGCGAGGGGCTCCCCCTCGACGAGGGGCTCGCCGAGCGCATTCGCCGCCGCATACGGGACCACGCCAGCCCCCATCATGTACCACGTAAGATATTGCAGGTCAATGACATACCCAAGACGATCAGCGGAAAAATCACCGAGCTGGCGGTGCGGGAGATCATACACGGGCGCCCGGTGGTCAACCAGGACGCCCTGGCCAACCCCCAGGCCCTCGAGCTGTTCCGAGGCCTGGAGGAGCTGATGACCTGACCTGGCTATCCCGCCGCATGTGATGCATGACCTATCGGAATGGCCAGAGTAGGGATACCTTATCGCCGCGGCTGCAATTGAAGCAGCCGACCACCACGCTGTGATGGCCCGCGGCACATGGACAATGCGAAAGAGACCCTCAGGCGGGCAGGGTCCCTTCGCTCGAGGAGCACACCGATGAGAAACCTTTTTATCCTGGCTGTCGCGGCCTCGTTCGCGGTAGCCTGCGCTGGACGGACCGAAGACGATATGGGTGCCGCCCCCGAGCGGGACACCACCGCGGTAATCGATGATACTACCGCCATCATCGCCGATACGGCCCAGGCCTACCCCACCGACACGACCTACGGGCAGGTGGAGACCGATACCAGCTTCGTGGAGCAGGACACCAGCTTCGTGGAGCAGGACACCACGCCGTACGACCCGGGCATGGAGGCGGATACGGTCGGCGCGCAGGGCGAGGTGCCGGCTGATGACACCACCGGTGAGTGGACCGACACCACCGAGACAGAGCCGGCGGACACAGCAGCTCAGTACTAGGGCGGGTCGCAGAGTTCCAGAAACGGCCCCGGTGGTACCGGGGTCGTTTTTTTGTACGGGAGTCGCACGGTGGCCCCGATAATGGTCAAGCGGACCTATCTCGAGATGCGCTCGCCCGGCGAGCTGCGTCCGGCTTCGATTCCTGAACCGGCTCCCCTGATCGAACGGGTGGAACGGTGCCCTCCCGAGCTATTCCGGTATCTGTACGCCGAAGTAGGTCGGGCCTTTCGCTGGACCGACCGGCTGGCCTGGACCGACGACACGGTTCACCGGCACCTGGCCGATGCCCGAGTATCCATCTGGCTGATGTCGTGGCGGGGGGAGAACGCCGGATACTTCGAGTTGCGGGAGCACGAGGACCGGTCGGCGGAGATAGCCTACCTCGGGCTGCTGCCGGAGTACGTCGGGCGAGGCTGGGGCAAATATCTTCTCACTCGCGCTGTCCAGGCCGCCTGGGAGCTGGGCCCCGAGAGAGTGTGGCTACACACCTGCACCCTGGATCACCCGGCCGCACTGCCGAACTACCTCAGGCGAGGGTTCCGGCCGGTGCGGCAAGAGGTCTATACGGTAAGGGGGTAAGCAGGTAAGCGGGTAAGCGGGTAAGCGGGTAAGCGGGGTAAGGGCGGCGAGTACGTCATCCTTGTCTCTTGGAGGCAGGGATGACATTTCGACGTAAATTGGATTCGGCGGCAGCTCGTTCATCCTGTGGGCCGAAGCCCGTCGCTCAGCCGGGGCGCCGCCGAGTCCTCGCTGTGAGCCC
>JBOHSD010000024.1:0-28514 GCA_050733075.1 Gemmatimonadales bacterium | reverse complement strand
GATTCACCTCGGGTGGTTGGATGAACGAGACTATCGCATTCATGACCACCGAGGACGCACCCAACGCGAGCACCACCTGTCACCTATCAGGTGATAACACCTGTTACCCATCAGCTGAGATGCTCACTTTGAATGGGAGTTCGCCGGCGCCGGCGAGAGTCACTTCACTTCCATAAGGTAAGAGGTCAAATGCTTGATCTTTCCCGCCTGCATCACGAATACATCGCAATACCTGAGTGCAAGGGCACTGCCGTCCTTCCTCTGAGTGCGCACTGAGCCTTCAGCAACGACGACGTCATTCTCCTCCGTCATGCGCGTGACAGTGATCGTAGGGCTACCTACGAAGGCCTCGTTCTCAATCTCCTTGTCAAAAGGATCTTTGCCGTGCACATGGAAAGCGCCGGGTATCTCCCACTCAACGTCGTCCGTCAAGCACGAGAGGATCTGCGCATGATCGCTTCTCCTGAAACCCTCCATATACTTGTTCACTGTCTGCTTGTTCTCTGTCATCCAGTGCTTCGGGAGAGGCTGCGCGCGGGTAAGTAGCCCCTACTCACGCGACATTCGCGTGGCCGCCTAACGGACCGCGCATCAGCTGCGGCGCCGAGCTGGAACGTTCACAAATGGAAGACTATCTCAGAAAACGTGGCGCCGTCAGCTTCAAGCGCATGTTAGACAGCCGCCTCTGCTAATGCCTTCTTTCGGATCGCATCCACTGACCAGCCGCCTGCGCCAAAGGCGATCAGTGCGATGCAGCTGGCAAGGATGAGCAGGTTATAGTCCAAGCCCGTGCCCTGCGGTGTCGTAAAGGGACCGGCGTGCAGCGTGAGCCTCGCGAAGAAGATTGCCCCCACCATGATGATGCTGAGTCCCGCAGCGGCCCAACGCGTCAAGACTCCCAGAACAAGCGCCAGGCTGCCCAACGGCTCGACGATGGAGAGAAACTTCAAAACGTTTAGTAGGACGACAGACATGCCCTCGGGCGGTGCGGACCAGAAAGGCCATTTTGCGGAGCCCGCGTAAAGGAAGATCGCCGCGACGACCAAGCGTAACACGAGCAGCGCGGTGTCCTGTGCCTTGGTGTACCGCTGCATGCTTCCCACGCCGGCCCCTGGCCCGACACTGTCCAACCTAGATGCGCTCATCCTCGAGTCTCCACTGAGTTGTTCATCGAAGCGGCTGTCTAACGGATCGCGCATCAGCTGCGGCGACTTCGACGCCCGCGCACAATCCTACGTTCCTTAGAATTGAAGCGCCGCCAGCTGCATGCGCTGGTTAGGCCGCAGCCCGAGTTTCTCACTCGCGGGGCTTCCCGGTATTCCGCACTTCTGTTATCCGCCATGTGCCAGCGTCTTTAGTCAGTACAAGGAACAAGAGACTTCGATCCGGCGCAGGCGGCTTCCCATCGGGACTGGGACGGCGCGCCACGAACTGACTCTCAAGGTCCGCAACCGCAACGTCGGGGCGTAAAAAACGAACGGCAATGCTTTCCACTGGATGGGCGTGCGTGGAGCCACCAGCGGCTGAATCTGCCGCGAGCCATTGGACGTGGGCCTGCTCGATCTCGGCCCGTCCTCGAAGCTTTGTCCCGCTACTCGTGATCCAAACCGCATCGGGCGCGAGAATCGCGACCGCGGCTTTGGCATCCCGACGGTTCCAGGCCACCGCGTGTGCCTCAATCACACTTCGGATGTTGTGGCTGTCGGCAGCAGTCTGTGCCCGAACTAGACCCGATGCGTGCAGCAAAAGCACGAGGGCCAGCGGCAGTCCAGTGGGGTGAGAAGCGACCATGCTATGCTACTCCGGAATTGAATCGACACTGGCCGCATTGAAGTACAGCGGCCTAAAGGACGCGCATCAGCTGCAGGCTCTCAAGCCGGCGCCCACACAAACCTACGCTTCCACTGCCTGGCCTCACGGCGGGTGACGCCCGAGTGGAGCGCCGGCCCACCCCGGCCCGTCGGCTGCATGCGCGGGTTAGGCAGCGCGCTGACTGAATTCGGCCGCAAGAATCGGAGTGCGCACCCGGCCCATTGCCAGTAACCTGGGTGCAACTCTTTCCACATGGAACCTATGCTCCTCTACCGCTTTCAGGGCATTCCCGATTCCATCGCGACCGCCGCGCGGGAATCCATGACATCCCCCCAATATGGGCATCCCGCCCATGCTGAACTGGCGACCGGATATGGCCCGTGCCGCCTCTGCCTCCAAACGTTCCACGAGGGGGTGGACGAACGGGTTCTCTTTACCTATCAGCCGTTCACCGATCCAGGGGCCCTACCGGCTCCTGGCCCCGTGTTCATTCACCAGAGGCGATGCGAGCGGTACGACGGTTGTCAGCTACCGGAGGCACTCCGCCCACTTCCGCTGGCCGTTGAGGGCTATGGTGCCGCGGGAGTGCTCCTCCTTCAGCGGCGCGTTGGCACGTCGGCCTTTGAGGCTGTCTTGGAGCGTGTCTTCGAGCTCGCAGAGGTGCAATATGCGCATCTGCGCAATGCCGAGGCCGGCTGCTTCATCGCCCGAATTGATCGGGGTAACTAAGCTCGTCGCAACTGCCGACTTCGGAGCTCACGGCTTGAGTGCGTCGTAATAGTGGTTTTCCCCTTCGTCCTCGTACTCGGCACGCACGGTGAGGCCCGCGTCGGCAAGGAGCGCCTTATAGGCGTTAGCGCCGAGGGACAGCGACGGTCGTTTCGTGGAGAAATCTTCCCACGTGCCCACTTGCCACGGCGCCGTGAACAGGAACTTGCCGCCGGGCCGCAGAGCGCGCGCAACGCGAGGAATGAGTGCCCGTTGCGTGTCAGCGGGTAGAAGAAACATCAAGCCCCAGGCCATCACACCATCAAATGTCGCGCCGAAGAACGACGACTCCTCGACAGGCTCGCACGCTACACGCGCACTCGGGAAGCGGAGTCGGTACGCGTTCACCAGGGTCGGCGCGGCATCGATCGCATGGAGGGAGAACCCTCGGTTAGCGAGTACGTCCGTCCGAGGTGTTCCTGGACCACAAGCGAGGTCGAGAACTCGAGCACGCGTCGGAAGGGTGTCAGCCCACGCCTCGACAATTGCGATGCCTACGGTCGATCGATGGCTGTCGCGGATGAACTCCTGCGCCACCGCTTCCCACCCGTTGGACCGATCGGCTTGATCAGATCGCTCTGCCTGTTTCGTCACAGTTACACATTCCGCGGTCTAACTGATATTCGACTGCAAGTGTCGGGAAGCAGATCCGTTCACCCGACGCCAGCTAAATCGGGCAAGGCAGTGCTCGCGATTACAGGCGCTTGCAAGTTCCCAATCACCCCCCCCTACGCACGCCTCCCTTTGCCCTGCCCATATGGCGCTGCAGAGCTCCCGCAGCATAACTCACCTTGGGAAATCCCCTCCTAATGAGGAGCACCTTCAATCTGCAGGCTCAATCACCCGTCGGGCAGGCCCAGAATGCGCCAAGTAGAGCCCCATTTGCGACACCGACCGGCATCACAGGACCGGTAGCCGGTCCGCGGGACTCCGTACCCGTGCCCACCCCCATTCAGAACCTGGCTATACACCATCGTGGTGCTCACGTCCCGGTACCCAACAGCTCTTGCAACCCGCCGATGTCATAGCCGCCCTCGAGCAAGCGAGTCGTAAGAGTGGCGGAGCGGTACCAGCCTTGGCGGCGTGGAAGCAAACGAAGCGGCGCCGCCTGAGCGCGCTCCTCAGAAATGGGAGCGCGATCCAGGCCGGGGTGATGAACCTCACCGCTCGTTCTCATCCTCCCCGGTACTCTTGAAACCTCGACCTCCGTCGAATGGCAGCCGGCGGGTCACCCTGGTTCCGGAGGAACGTATGCTGCGCTGGGCCGTCATCTTCCTGGTCATTGCCCTGGTCGCCGCGGCGCTCGGGTTTGGCGGAATCGCCTCCACCGCCGCGGGCATCGCCAAGATTCTGTTCTACATCTTCCTGGTGCTCTTTCTCATTGCCCTCATCGCGGGGATCGCCGCCGGGAGGAAAATCTCACCGTAGCAACCAGCCCTGCGGAGGCCTCGACACCTGGTCAAGAACGCGACGACCGGGCTCGTCGCCGCCATAAAGGAGGGATATCATGTTTGGACTCAGAAACCCGGGCCGCCGCACGCGGCGAGGGGCTTTCGGTGGCAGCAATTTGCGCAACGCAGCACTTGCCGGCGTAGGCCTGTTGGCCTGGAGGTGGTGGCGCAACCGCAAGACCTCGAATCAGGCACCTGCACCCGAGGCACCTCCCAGCTCCAGAACCACCTCGACCGAGGACACCTGGTAACTAGGGCGGGAGGGTTTGCCCCACCTGGATCATGCCACCGCTCAGGTCTCCGGCCTCTCCGGCCGGCCGGGAGCCAGACGCTTCTCGGCCCGTCCCTTCACGTACGCATAGATCGCGTTGATCTGCTCGGGTGTCAGAATGTCCTTGAAGGCGGGCATCCCCCGCTCGGGACGGCCTTCGCTTACCACCTGAAAGAATTGGTCCGGCGAAGCCGTCGTCCCACCTGGCGCCACCGATACCAGGAGGTTGGCCGCCACGGGGTTGGGGAGCACGTCCTGACCATGACACCGGGCGCAGTTCACGCTGTACTGTCGCCATCCTTCATACTCGACCGGGGTGAACTCGAGCCCCTGACCCTGTTGACCCTGCTGGCTCGGCTCGGCACCGGTTGGAGGCGAGTCAGGTGCGGCCTCTGCCGCTGGCGGAGCGATCGGCGGTGTGGCCGCTGATGTGTCAGGCCGTCCCGGAGCCACCGTATCGGCTTGCTCCGGTACGGTCATCGTGTCTCCGGCGCGGGGCGCGGCCATGGTATCGCCGGCCGCAGGCGGGGCCACCGTGTCGTTTGCCGCGGGCGCGCCGGTGGTGTCGACCGTGTCCACCACACCCGTCTGGGTCCCGGTGTCCACCGGCGCGGGCGCCGCATCGTCAGCGCCTTTCGTGTTACAGCCTGCTTGCCCCAGGCCCAGAACGACGGCCAAGGCAATCGGTCCAGCTCGATTCAGTGACATGCTCGCCTTCCCTTCCTAAGGCTCATTGCCTGAGAGCCGGTCGTCCCGGGCTGATCTTGCCCTCGCTGCGACCCTTCACGTACTGGTGGATCGCGTCGATCTTCTCCATGTCCAGTCCCAGCGGGCACCAGGCCGGCATTCCCTTCTCGGGACGGCCGCCGCACACCGTCTGCACGAAGGCCTCTTTGCTGGCCATCGCCCCTCCAGGCCTCACCGAAACGATCAGATGCGGAGCGATAGTAGTGCCCAGGACGTCTTCTCCGTGGCAGCGGGCGCAGTTCAGGTTGTACTGCTTCCAGCCGTCGTACACCTCCTGGCTGACGGTATCGCGCGGCGCCTGGTGATACTCATCGCGCAGTGGCCCACTGACCACAGGCGCCGGGTCCGAGGCCGGGTCCGGCGCCGGCTCAGCCGCTGCTTCGGTCGTCTCGGCCGGTGTCGCGACAACCGTATCGGTGTCGGCTGCCGCCGGTGCCTGCGCGGGAGCCGGCGCAGCAGGTTCCGGCGGCGCGGGAGCCGGCGCGGCAGGTTGAGGCGCCGCCGGAGTATCGCGGGTCACCGTGGTGCGGGTGTCCGCGGGTGCCGCAGCCGCGGTGTCGGCGGAAGCCACTGCCGCACTGTCGGGCAACGACGAAGTCTGACCATCACCCGCGGGGGGCCCGTCACCCTCCTGGCCACCCCCACAGGCGAGCAGCAAAACCAGAACCGACGCGAGACTCCGACGACCACCGCTCATAAGAGCTCATCCCTTTCTTGAGTGGGAGCTCTACCGGCTCCGCGTAAGATTGTGTCGCCCCCTAAACGGCTAGGTGACGTGGGTCACTACGACTCGCAGAGATGACGCCGTCGGGACAGCGGACTATTTTTACTGCCATGACGCAACCCGACGCCGCTAACGCGGTCACCCTCGGATTGGTGCAGATGCGCTGCACCGAGGACCGAGACGCCAACCTCCAGAAGGCTATGCGGGGCATCCGCGATGCCGCGGCACGTGGTGCGCAGATCGTGTGCCTCCAGGAGCTGTTCCGAAGCCAGTACTTCTGCCAGACCGAGGATCACCAGTTCTTCGAGCTGTCCGAGCCGGTTCCCGGTCCGTCAACCGACGCGCTCGGGCGGCTGGCAGCGGAGCTCGGGGTCGTGATCGTGGCATCGCTCTTCGAGAAGCGAGCCGAAGGGCTCTACCACAACACGGCCGCCGTGATCGATGCGGACGGCCGGATGATCGGCAAGTACCGGAAGATGCACATCCCCGACGACCCCCAGTACTACGAGAAGTTTTACTTCACGCCCGGAGACCTGGGGTTCCACTCCTGGGATACCCGGTTCGGCCGCATAGGCGTGCTGGTCTGCTGGGACCAGTGGTATCCCGAGGCGGCCCGCCTCACCGCCATGAGCGGCGCTCAGATCCTCTTCTACCCCACCGCCATCGGATGGCTGCCGGGAGAGAAGGAGGAGCACGGGGCCCAGCAGCAGGCCGCATGGGAGACGATCCAGCGCAGCCACTCGATCGCCAACGGCGTGTACGTCTGCGCGGTCAACCGGGTGGGCCACGAAGGCTCACCCGTCGGCGGCCTGGAGTTCTGGGGTGGCAGCTTCGTGTCCGATCCCGGTGGCCGCATCGTCGTCAAGGGTGGCACGGACGAAGAGGTCCTCACCGCTACTCTTGACCTCGGCAAGGTAGACGCGAGCCGCACCCACTGGCCTTTTCTCCGAGACCGGCGCATCGACGCCTACGGCGATCTCACCAAGCGATACCTCGACGACTGAACCAGCAAACCTCTGTCACCCTGAGCGCAGCGAAGGGGCCGAAATAAGGCCATGGCTCCTTCGCTTCGCTCAGGATGACAATCTCTCCGAGAATCCGTGACTACCAACCCGACGCCGGCACAGCTCGGCTACCGCATGCCGGCCGAGTGGGAGCTCCACCGGGGCACCTGGCTGAGCTGGCCTCATAAAGCAGCCTCCTGGCCCGGCAAATTCGGCCCGGTTCCCGCGATCTTTGCCAGCCTGGTGCGCCACCTGGCCGATCGCGAGGAGGTGCACATCAACGTGGCCGGACCCGACATGGAGCACGACGTCCGGCGGCTGCTGGCCGACGGCGGAGCCGGCAGCGGCAACGTCTTCTTTCACTACCATCCCACCAACGACGCCTGGTGCCGGGATCACGGCCCCATCTTCCTCCAGCGGCAGGAGGGCGGCCGCCAGGTAGAGGCGATCGTGGATTGGAAGTTCAACGCCTGGGGCGGCAAGTACCCGCCGTACGACCTGGATGACGTGATCCCGACCCGCATCGCCCGCGAGCTCGGCATCCCGGTGTTCGAGCCCGGCATAGTCATGGAAGGCGGAGCCATCGAGGTGAACGGGCGAGGCACCCTGATCACCACCGAGGCCTGCCTGCTCAACCCCAACCGAAATCCGCAGCTCGACCGGCCGGCGATCGAGGAGTACCTGCGCGCCTATCTTGGCGTCAGCCACATTCTGTGGCTGGGCCAAGGAATCGTAGGGGACGATACCGACGGTCATGTGGACGACCTGACCCGTTTCGTGGACCCCATTACCGTGGTGACGGTAGTGGAGGACGACCCGGCCGACCCAAATTACGAGCCGCTCCAGAGCAACCTGGAGCGCGTCAACCGCATGACCGATCAGGACGGCCAGCCGCTGCGAGTGGTCACTCTTCCCATGCCGCGCCCTTTGTGGCACGACGGCCAGCGGCTTCCGGCGAGCTACGCCAACTTCTACCTTGCCAACGGCCTCGTCCTGCTGCCGGCCTACGATCCGGAGCGGGACGAGCAGGCCCGCGCCACGCTACAGTCCCTCTTTCCCGGCCGCGAGGTCGTTCCGATCGACTGCACCGACCTCGTATGGGGGTTGGGGGCATTTCATTGCGTCACCCAGCAATGGCCGTCGACAGCGGGGAAGCGGGGAGGCGGGGAAGCGGGGAAGTAAGAAGTGTAGAGGTATCGCCCCGAATGGAGTGAAAGGTGAAGACGGTCATCCTCCGCCCCTTCGCTACGCTCAGGGTGACATCCTTCCCCGCTTCCCCGCCTCCCCGCTTACCCGCTTTTCTGCCACGTCCCCACCAGCGCCGCACGCCGGCCGCCGCAGCTGTCTCCGCCCAGTCCCGCGATGTGCAGCTGATCCTCGGTCCGGCTGACCACGTACCGCGCATCCTCGGTCTGGCAGGCGCTGGCCGCGGTGTCGGCCTTGAAGATCAGGGTATCGCCTTTCACCTGGGCGCGGCCCTTCATGTCCAGGGAATCGGGCCAACGGGGCGATGGCAGCATCAGCTCCACCCCGCCGTTGGAAGCCAGCTTCATGTGAACCTCGCCCTCTCCGTATAGATCGCGCTTCCAGGTGCCGGCGTACTTGCCTGCATCACCGGCACAGGCGGCGAGGACCGGAAGAAGGACCAGCAGAACCCCAGCCATGCATAGGCCGTTTACTCGGGCGATTGCACCTGTCATTCTCATCTCCTTGCGATGAAGTGACGGAACCCACTCAGCTCGGCCGGGCCTCGGCCCACTATGGAGCCCGGAGGCTGTGTATGCCAGCCGCCGAGGCGGCACAGCCGGACCCGGCGAAAGGTCCGGCTGTGTTCGGTCCCGAGATCCGGAATACGATCACTCGCGTGGCAGCAACTCCGACGTGGGGATGGGCAGCGTCGCGAAAATCACATCGGGCGGCGGCCCTGGCCGGTCAAAGCCCTGGAGACTGGCGGTCATGTTATAGCGCCGGTAGTCGATCCAGCTGTGACCGCCCTCGTATAGCAATGAGTACCGCTTGTTGTAGAGCAGCTCGGCCAGCAGCGATGGCTGATCGACCACCCCAGCGTACGCTGGCAGACCGCCCGATGACTGCCGTATCAGGTTGATGTCGGACAGCGCTGGCACGGTATTGGTGAGCCCGAGGTTAGCCTCGGCCCGCAGCAGGATGAGCTCCTCATTCTTGATCAGAGGGATCGGCGAGTTCGGGCTGGGATAGCGGATCCAACCCAGGTGCGAGGTGAGGACTTGGGGGGTGCCCCGGGATTCCTCCGCACGCGTGGTCAGCTTGGTCAGGAATCGCCGGTCCAGCGATCCGTCGGTTTGGAGCTGGGCCTCAGTCTCCAGCGAGGGGTGCCCGAAGTTCTCCCGGGTCTGTGCCACCAGCGGGTTGGGGGAATCGCCGGCTCCCGCGCTGAAGTCCATGTAGACCCCCGTCTCCAGCGGCGCGGCCTCATCCAGGAACGATTCTCCCAGATAGGTGAGCGCCCCCAGGTAGTCTCCCCGGTACACCGCCACCCGGGCCCGCAGCGCGCGATTGAATTGAACGAATGTCGCGGGAGTGTCGAACCCACTGAAGCCGGAGGGAAACGTGAAGGGGAAGGCGGCACCCCCACCCTGCAGCTCGGTGACCGCCCCGTCGAGCAACTGGAGGACATGAGTCCACGCCTCGGCGTTGGTCACCAGGGGTGCCGGCGGCGCCGTCACATCGATCCCCACGTCTATGGGGATCTGGTCCTGGGTATGAGCGTTGAGGATAATGATGAAGTTGTAGGCTTGAAGCGTATGGGCGTAGCCCAGCACTGCGCTCTGCTCTTCGGCGGTGAGCGCTTCGGCCGTGCCGATGACGGCCAGCAGGTTGTTGGCGCTTCGGATGGCGGCGTACGGCTCGGCCCAGTGGTCCCCACCGAAGGCGCGGCTTCCCGGGTCGAGCGGTCCCTGCATCATCTCTCCGGTGAACCGGGGATCGGATCCGTCGAAGCGGTACGCCTCCCGGCCGAGAATACCCGCGTCGAGGGCCCAGTCGGCCACATCCTCTCGAGTGGCGATCAAGAGGCCGGTGGCCGACGCGGCGACCTGTGACCGGGTGGGGTTCTCGCCGATGATGTCCGGGCTGTTCGGATTCGCGATCTCGAAGTCGCAGGCGGCTCCCCAGACCAGCGTCAGGGCGAGCGCCAGACGGGTCAGCTTCATGGTGGGCGTCATGGTCAGAACCCCAAGTCGATCGAGAGGAAGAAACTGCGACTCGGCGGGAACGGAGCCACGTCGATGTTCCGGACGATCGCCTGGTTGCCGAAGTTGCTCACTTCTGGATCGAGCCCGCGGTACGGCGTGATCCGCAGGAGGTTACGCCCGGTCAGGGAGATACGCGCGGTGCGGATGCTGCGGCCGAAGATGGCGGCGGTCGCGCGATCCGGCAGGTTGTAGGACAGGTTCACTTCCCGCAGCTTGAGATAGCTGCCGTCCTGAACGTAGGGCTGGGTGAGTCCCGTTCCGAAGGCGGCGATGCGGTCGGCCCCGCCACCGGGCTCGGTATAGTCCACGCTGTTCTGGCCCGCGTCATACAGGAACTCGGTCAGATTGATGATGTCTCCGCCCTTCTTCCAGTCGAAGAGGAAGCCAAACGTGAAACGGTTGAAGTCGATGTCGTTGGAGAACGACATCTGGAAGTCGGGGTTGGCGTCTCCCACCTTGCCTTCGCTGCCGAAGATCTGCGTGGCCGAGCTGTCTTGCTCGAGCTGGTAGGTCCCCAGAGACAACGCGAACCCGCCGGTCTGGAAGCTGGGCACCGTCAGCCGGGTGATCTTGCTGCGATTGGCGAAGAACGTGGTACGGAAGATCCAGTTCACGCTCGCGGTACGCACCGGCGAGAGGGTGAGCGAAGCCTCCACGCCGCGGTTCCGCAACGTGCTTCCGGAGCTGAAGATCCGGTTCTCCTGGCCACTCGAGGGAGCCAGCGTCTGCTCCAGCAGCAGGTCCTTGATGTTGCGCTGGTACGCCGTAAGAGTCAGCTCGGCGCGCCCATTAGCCAAGGTGGCGTCGAAGCCGCCTTCGAACTCCTCCTGGCGCTCGGGCTTGATATTGGGATCGCCGGCGCGGGTACCGATGAACGTGCCGCTGTTGCCACCGATGGTGGCAGTCGTGTCCGGTGAGAACAGCGCGCCGAAGGGCGCACGGTTGCCGGTCTGGCCGTACGCTCCGCGTAGCTTGAGCTCGTCGATTCCACCAAATGGGCGCACGAACCGGTAGGACGCGGCCAGCTTCGGATAGAAGAAGTATTTGTCCGGATCGCCGTTAGAGCTGCTCCGGTCGGCCCGGATACCCGCGGTGAGCAAAAGCTTTTGATCGGCCAGCAGGACCTCTTCCTGAGCAAAGATGCCCAGGTCTCGCACCGGCTGAATGGTCGACAGCACAGTCTGGCTGGCTGCCTGCTGGGGGCTCTGCTGCCCGGTCAGCAGGTTGCGGCCGAGTACCTGGGTGGCGAAGAGCCGGCGCTCCTCATATTGAATGCCGGCCGACGTGGTCCACTGGGCTCCCGCCCCCGGGTTGTAGGTGTGAGTCGCATTGAGCGCCAGGTTCAGATTGCGGTTGGAGGACTTGCTCAACACCACCGTACCGGGCTGGCCATCGTTGGGCTCGAACTGAAGCTCGGGTGGCGAAACGAAGTTGTTGTCCTGCTGGAAATAGTCCACTCCGCCCACCCCGATGAACTGGAGAATGTGCTGGGCCGACTGGACCGCGGCCCAGCGAAGCGTGGATGTGCCCAGCAATCGCCAGACATCCTCGTTGTTATCCAGAAACTGGAAGGTCTGGAGTGGGTTGCTGCGCTCGAATGGATTGGTCGGGAAGTCGCTGGGCTCCAGGTCCTCGCCGCTCGCCCCACCCGGGGTGAGGTCCACGAAGCTGGGGGTGAAGGGAAACACCAGGAAGGGACTGGTGCCCGAGTTGTCGTTGTTGGAGATCCCCCGGTCGGCGACGCTGTGGGTCCCGCTCACGTTCACCTGGATCTGGACCCCGCCACCCAGCTCCTGGGTGATGTTGGACCGGAGAGCCTGCTTATGGTAACCGGTGTTTGTGGCTATGCCGTCATCCTTCTTCACCAGGCCGGAGATGTAGTACTGGGTGTTCTCGGTCCCGCCGCTCACGCTGGCGCTGGTTTCATAGGAGAGGCCCCTCTGGCCGTAGAGCTCCTCCTCGAAGTTGAAGGTCCTGCCGGGCTGGTAAAGCGCAGTGACCGTGGCTGTGTCGGTGAAAACGGTTAAGGCCTCGTCGAGAGTGGCGAAGTTCCGGCTACCCAGCTCGTTGGCCCGCGATGAGAACCCAAATCGTTGACTGATGTTGAACTGGGGCCTGCCCTGCCGGCCCTTCTTCGTGGTGATGATCACGACGCCGTTGGTGGCCTTGGAGCCATAGATCGCCGCCGCCGAGCCCCCCTTCAGTACCTCGATCTGCTCGATATCCTCCGGATTGAGATCGGCGATGCGGTTGACCGCGTTGTCCTGGTTCCGCGGGTTCCCGCCCGCCTGAGCCGCGGTTACGGCGTTGGCCCCATTCGGAATGGCGGCGTTGCTGATCACTATCCCGTCCACCACGTACAGCGGGTCGACGCTCCCGTTGATGGTGGACACACCGCGAAGGTTGAGCTGGTAGCCGCCACCCGGTGCGCCCGAGTTCGCCTGGATCAGGGCCCCGGGGATCTTGCCCTGGAGCGCCCCTTCGAGCGTCTGGGTAGGTGCCCGGGTCAGCTCGCTCGCGCCTACGGTGGCTACGGCGTTCGGAAGGTTCTGCCGTTGTACGCCTGTGGCCTGGCCGGTAATGACGACTTCCTCCAGCCTGAAGACATCGGGCTCGAGTGCGGCGTTGGCTGAGTTCAGCGACGCAGGCAGCGCCACATCCTGGCGCTTGAACCCGATAGCTCTGACCACGAGGTCGAGGTCGCCATCGGGCGCGTTGAGCACATAGTTGCCATCGCCGCCAGTCTGGGCCACGATCCGGGTCCCGCTCACCGCCACTGTGGCCTCGGGGAGCCCCTGACCCGTCTGGGCGTTGGTGACCCGCCCGGTGACCTGGCGTACCTGGGCGGTAACCAACTGCACGCTCAGGATGAAGAGGGATAGGAACATGCCGAACACGCGCAATGCCATGGCGCCCTCCGACATCTCTTAGGGGTGTTCCTACAGGAAGGGAATACGTTGCATCCACGCCTTCCGGTGCGCAAGGAGCCTCAGGTACCCCTCTCGGCGCGGCCCCGGAGAAGCCACCAGACCGTGAGGGCGGCCAACCGGGCCGTCTGGGAACCCCGATCCACCGCTGGATTCAGCTCCACGATGTCGGCGGAGGCCACGGCGGCCGACCGCCCCGCGCCGTAGGCCGCCCGGAGCCAGAGGTCGCCGGCCAGCCCCCCGGCGTTGGGGGCGCTCACTCCCGGGGCCTCCGCCTCGGCCACCGCGTCCAGGTCGAAGGAGACCAGGGCTGGCGCCTCCAGCCCAGCGTAGAACCGGTCAATGCTGTCGGGGGTAACCTCGTCACGCCACAGGACCCGGCCGTGCTGGTGGACATAGTCCAGGTGGGCCCGGGCCACGGCATGAGGCTGCAGCCCGGCAACCGAATAGCGCCGGCAGGCGCCCGACGGGTCTTCGACCGCTTGCCTGAACGGGGAGCCGGAATGAGCCTGGCCCTGCTTCAGCTCCCGCACGTCGGCGTGCGCGTCCCAGTTGAGGATCTCCACTCTCCGTCCGGCACTGGCGTACCCCAGGAAATGACCGTAGGACGCCTCGTGCCCACCGCCCAGCACAATGACGAACGCCTCCCGGCCCAGGTGAGGGGCCAACGCGTCGCCCAGCCGCCGCTGGTCGGATTCGACGTCGCCCGAGATCTCCAGATCGCCCAGGTCGCGAGCCCGGCCCAGCAGTTCCTCGAGCCGGCCGGAGCGAGGGTCCGGCGTCATGGCATAGAGCGCCGCTCGGATCGCTGCCGGGCCTCCGGCGGCACCGACCCGCCCACCGTTCCGCCGCACACCCTCATCCGAGGGAAACCCCAGCAGGACCACGTCCGGCGCATCGGTCCGGTCGAGCCTGGCTCCGAGCAGATGACCGAGGCGCCGGTCTCCCGGAGCCGGATCGGGCAGCACGACTCCAGTGGGGTCGGCGGGTATCATCTCGCCACCCACCGCTCGACTCCCCTTATGGCCGTCATGATGCAGGCATTAGGACGGAAGTGATACAGCCAGTGGTTGACGTCGCGGGCATCGATGACGGCAAAGTCGGCCGCCTTGCCCGGCTCGAGCGAGCCGATCTCTGCCTCGAGCCCGACCGCACGCGCGGCGTAAAGGGTAGCGCCCTTGAGGGTCTCCGCCGGCGTCATCTGCTGGAGGGTGCAGCCGAGGGTGAGGGCGAGTGGCAGATGGTAGCTCGGCGCCGAGCCAGGGTTGAAATCGGTAGCGACCGCCACTGCCACCCCGGCATCGATCAGGCGACGCGCCGGCAGGGGTGGCTGGCCGAGATAGAGAGAGGCGAGCGGGAGACTGACCGCCACCACGCCGGCGGTGCTCATGGCCGCGATGCCCCGGTCCGACATGTGCTCGAGATGGTCGGCAGAGAGGGCGCCAAGCTCGGCGGCCAGCTCGGCTCCGCCACTGCCGGTCAGCTGGTCGGCATGCAGCTTCGAGGCGAGCCCAGCCTCCCGGCCGGCCCGGAGGATTCGACGCGCCTCGTCCAGGCTGAAGGCAGACTCCTCCACGAAGACATCGCAGCACCGGGCCAGCCCTTCGCTCGCTACGGCGGGAATCAGGTCATGAATCAGGAGATCGACGTAGCCGGTCCGGTTTCGGCTGAACTCGGGCGGCACCACGTGCGCGCCGAGAAAGGTGGGCACGAGCCGAACCGGCTGCTGGTTCGCGAGCCGGCGATACACCCGGAGCAGCTTCAGCTCGGCTTCGCGCTCCAGGCCGTAACCGCTCTTGCACTCCACGGTGGTAACGCCGAGCGCGAGCATCTGCTGGAGGAAGCAGCCGGCTCGCTCGATGAGATCCTGCTCCCCCGCTGCCCGGGTCTCCCGGACGGTGGACATGATGCCCCCGCCGCTTCGGGCGATCTCCAGGTAGCTCCGGCCCCGAACGCGCTGCTCGAGCTCGTCGGCTCGCCAGCCAGCAAAGGCCAGGTGAGTGTGGCAGTCCACCAATCCGGGTATCACCAGGCCGCCGCCGGCGTCGAGCCGTTCCGCTCCACGATACTCAGCCGGCAGCTCGTGCTCCGGACCGACCCAGGTGATCACGCCGTCGTCCCATGCCATTGCGGCGTGCGGTATGACGTGGATGTCGCCCTGCCCTCCCTCGGCGCGGCAGGTGGCGAGCTGGCCGACCTTGGTCAGCATCTTCATCCCGTATGGCTCCGCAACTACTTCACCACGAAGCTCATCAATCAATCATTGGCAGGTCCACGCCCCGCTCCTTGGCAGTCTGTATCGCGAGCTCATAGCCCGCATCGGCGTGGCGCATGACGCCGGTACCCGGGTCGGCGGTAAGGACGCGCTCCAGGCGCGCCGCCGCCGCCCCGGTTCCGTCCGCCACGATCACCATGCCGGCATGAATCGAGTATCCGATGCCCACACCGCCCCCGTGATGGAGTGAGACCCAGCTCGCCCCGCAGGCGGTATTGAGCATCGCATTCAGCAGCGGCCAGTCGGCGATGGCGTCAGAGCCGTCCTTCATGTCCTCGGTCTCGCGGTTGGGCGACGCGACCGATCCGGTATCCAGATGGTCCCGCCCGATCACGATCGGTGCCTTGACCTTGCCCTTCTCGACCAACCAGTTGAAGCGCGCTCCCATCTCCGCTCGCTCCCCATACTCCAGCCAGCAGATGCGCGCGGGCAGTCCCTGGAAGGCCACCCGAGCCCTGGCCTGGCGAATCCACCGAGCCAGGGCCTCGTTCCCGGGGAAGGTCTCCAGCACGGCCCGGTCGGTCTCGGCGATGTCCGCGGGATCACCGGAGAGCGCCACCCAACGGAACGGACCCGCACCCCGGCAGAAGAGCGGACGGATGAAGGCGGGCACGAACCCCGGTATGTCGAAGGCCTCACGCATCCCCCGGCGGTCGGCGACCTGGCCCCTCAGATTGTTGCCGTAGTCGAAGACGAGCGAGCCCTTGGCCTTGAGGTCGAGCATAGCCCGCACGTGTACGGTCATAGAGTCGAGAACGCGAGCCTCGTAGCCCGCCGGATCGGCACCTCGCGAGCGCGCGGCATCCTCGACTGTCATGCCGGCGGGGATATAGCCCAGCCGGAGATCGTGGGCCGACGTCTGATCGGTGAGCACATCGGGAACCACACCGCGGCGCACCAGCTCGGGCAGCACCTCGGCCACGTTCCCTATGAATCCTACCGAGAGAGGCTGCCGCCGGGCCCGAGCGTCATCCAGCGAGGCGAGCGCACGGTCCAGATCGGTCTCCAGCCGGTCGCAGTAGCGGGTTTCCACCCGCCGCCGCACCCGCTGCTCGTCTACCTCGATGCCGAGAAACGCCGCCCCGTTCATGGTGGCGGCGAGTGGCTGGGCGCCACCCATTCCACCCAGTCCGCCGCTCACCACCAGCCGCCCCTCCAGGGTGCCACCGAAGTGTTGGCGGGCGCATTCGGCAAAGGTCTCGTAGGTGCCCTGAAGGATTCCCTGGGTCCCGATGTAGATCCAGGAGCCCGCCGTCATCTGCCCGTACATCGTGAGGCCCAGCGCATCCAGCCGGCGAAACTCGTCCCACGTGGCCCACCGGGGCACCAGGTGGGCGTTGGCGATGAGTACCCGGGGAGCGTCAACGTGGGTGCGGAAGACACCCACCGGCTTGCCGCTCTGGACCAGGAGGGTCTCGTCATTCTCGAGCCGGCGCAGAGTTGCGACGATGCGCTCGTAACACTCCCAGTTCCGGGCCGCCTTCCCTCCGCCACCGTAGACGATCAGCTCCTCCGGCCGCTCCGCGACGGCGGGATCGAGGTTGTTCATCAGCATCCGGAGCGCCGCCTCCTGTTGCCAGCCCTTGCAGGACAGGGCCATCCCCGTCGGCGCTCGGATAGTATGTAGCTGAGTCACGGTGGCCATGGCGCGGGTGCGACCTCTTGCTGTTGCGGGACCAACAAAGACTTACCGCAGATGAACGCAGATTAACGCAGATGAATCAAGAGGGGTGCGAGCTATCTGCGTTGATCTGCGTTGATCTGCGGCTCACTTCTTAGGGGACTTCAAGGCTAGCTGTTTCAGAGGTAGACAGCCAGTCCTTTGATCTTCGGCGGAGGCCTGCAACCTTTTGGGCCATCGAACGATCCAACTCCCCGCAATGACCGAACCCGGCCTCGGAGCGGCGACCCTGGAGCACCAGCAGAGCGGCAGGACCGATCCCGATGCGGTGGATGCGACGCTGGCCGCCAGCGGCGATGCCAGCGCATTCGAGCGGCTCTACCGAGCCCATGTGCCTCGGGTATACGGCCTGGTTCGCCGCATGCTCAACGACGATGACGCCGACGAGGTGGCACAGGACGTGTTCGTGCGAGCCTGGCAGAAGCTGGGAACCTTCCGGGGCGAGGCCGCCTTCGGCACCTGGCTTCACCGGCTGGCGGTCAACGTCATCCTGGCCCGGCGCGAGGTGCTCGGCACCCGGCGCCGGCGTTATCTCGAGGGCGACGCCGCCCTGGAAGCGCTCCCGGCCCGCCGGACGGGGCCGGAGATGACGATCGACTTCGAGTCGGCCATGCAGCGCCTTCCTGACGGGGCCCGCGAGGTGTTCCTGCTGCACGATGTCGAGGGGTACCGGCACGAGGAGATCGCCGACATGCTCGGGGTGGCAGCCGGCACTTCGAAGTCCCAGCTTCACCGGGCGCGGATGGCGCTGCGCCGGCACCTCGAGTAAGAGAGGGGGCGAACAATGAGCGACCGATGGATGGACCGGCTGTCGGAATATCTCGACGGAGAGCTTCCAGATACCGAGCGGATGGCTCTCGAGGCCCACCTGGAGACTTGTGTCGAGTGCTCGACGGTACTGGCCGATCTCGCCCGGGTCGTGGCTCGTGCGGGCCGGGTCGAGCCGCGCGCGCCCGGCCGTGACCTCTGGCCTGGAATCGCCGCCCGGATCGGGGCCAGGGCACCGGCACGACCCGAGATGGTTGATCTCACCTCATGGCGAGCGGCAGGGAGGTGGACCTTCTCGCTGCCCCAGCTCGCAGCCGCCGGAATAGCTCTGATGCTACTCTCGGGCGGTACGGTCTGGCTGCTCAGGTCACCAGCCACTTCACCGGCACCAGCGCCGGTGGCTACCACCTTTTCCGGCAGCCCGGCCCCAGCGATCAACGCGAGCCACAGCGTTGCCCGGAGCTACACTGCCGCGATCGCCGACCTGGAAGGAGTCCTGGCGCAAGGCCGAGAGCAGCTCGACACCGCCACGGTTCGGGTGATCGAGCAGAACCTGGCCGTGATCGATCGGGCGATTGCCCAGGCCCAGCGGGCCCTCGAAGCGGATCCGGCGAACCTCTACCTCAACACCCACCTGGCCGAGACCATGCGGCGCAAGCTCGACCTTCTGCGCCAAGCCGCCACCCTCGTCCCCGTGAGCTGAAAGGACACCACCTGTGCTACTCGCGCTTGCCGGTGCTCTCGCCCTGACTGCCGCCCAGCAGCTCGACACCACTGTGGCGGTCGAACGGGGCCAGCGGCTCCAGGTCAATGCCTTCGGTGGGGAGATCTCGGTCAAGGCCTGGAACCGGAGCGCGGTTCGGGTCGAGGCGACCACATCGGGACGCCACCGGGTCCTGGTCTCCGTCTCCGGCCCCGTGGTGGGCGTGCGAACCGAAGGGCGCTACGGGCCACCCGATGACGCCGAGCTTCGCATTACCGCTCCGGCCTGGATGACCATTCGGCTGTCGGGCGTACGCACCGATGTCAGCGTGGAAGGGATCCGGGCTCCGATCACGGTCGAAACCGTGAAGGGCGATGTCAAGGTCAACGGTGGCGATGGGCTCATCACGCTCGGTTCGGTGCAAGGCTCGGTAGAGCTGCACGGCGCCCGAGGGCGGATCAGGGTCAACTCCGTCAATGAAGACGTCCGGGTGACCGCGTCGAGCGGCGAGATCATGGCGGAGACGGTGAACGGGGAGATCACTCTGGAAGGAGTGGACGGGGCGATGGTGGACGCCAGCACGGTGAACGGCGATATCACCTACGCCGGTCCCATCCGAACGGGAGGACGCTATTCGCTGTCCACCCACAACGGCGACATCACGCTAACCGTCGCCGAGGGATCGAGCGCGAGCGTGGCGGTCTCCACCTTCAATGGAGAGTTCGAATCCGAGTTTCCGGTTCCTCTGATCGGAAGCCGGAAGGGTAAAGGCTTCAGCTTCGTCCTGGGCTCGGGCAGCGCTCAAGTGACCCTCGAGTCCTTTCAGGGCACCATCCGGCTGATCCGCCCGGGGGGGCCCGGAGATTCTCAGAGGCGGGACCGTGACGACGATGACGACGATGACTAGGCGTCTCGGGCCCCGGCACCCGCAATAAAAAAGGCGCCCGGCAACCCGGACGCCTTCTGCTCCCATCCACCCGGCGCAGGTCAGGGCATAGCCAACTGATCCGTGACGATCGCCGCGTGGTCGATCACCAGCGCTACCCGCCGGTTCTCCACGCCCTCCTCACCGGGTCCCTTGGCGCCGGGCACCACCTGCCGGTTACGCGACTCGCCGTAGCTCACCGACTTGAGCTTGGCTGTCTCGAAGCCGCCCGCCGACGCGAGATACTCCTTGACCGCGTCCGCCCGCTGCTGGCCCAGGCGCCGATTGTAGGCAACGCTCCCGGCTGGATCGGTGAACCCCTCGACCGTGACCAGCGCGCCGGGATAGTACTCCTTCACCACCGTGGCGAAGCGGTCGAGCAGGGGGCGATCCGACTCGCGCAGCTCGCTCCTGTCGAACTCGAAGTGCACCGGCACGTTGAACTTGAGCATCCCCTCGACCCGCTCCATGCTCACATTGTACTCGCTGCGGAATGCCTGGAGCTCCTGATCCAGGGCATCCAGCCGGCGGGTGTGGTCGGCGACGAGCTGGTTGGTCGAGTCGATTCGCGCCCCGAGCTGGCGATCTCTGGCCTCGACATCCTCACGGAGGCTGGCGACCTCGGCGTTGAAATCTTCCCGGGTGACCTTGGCCGCGCAGCCGCTCAGCCCGACCGCCACTCCCAGAGCGCTGACGACCGCGACTACCCGGGTTCTGCCTGCACCTGTGAACATGAGCTCCCCCTTTCGAGTGATAGCGCGCTCATACCAGCGCACCCGACCCCGGCTCGCTGAGCCCAGTCCAGCAAAGCAGCCGATGAGCGGATGGGTTAACGGACACTCCATGACAATTTGTGATCGAAAGCACACCGAGGGCAGTGACCTACCTCACACTACCTCGAAAATCAGCGCACGTCCAGCAGCTCGACGTCGAAAATCAGGGTGGCACCGGGTGGAATGTCGGGCGGTGCGCCGGCAGTTCCGTAGCCCAGATTGGAGGGAATGACCAGCTTCCGCTGGCCACCGACTTTCATGCCCGCTACGCCTTCGTCCCAGCCGGCAATGACCTGTCCGGCTCCCAGGGCAAAGCTGAACGGCTGCTTGCGGTCCCGGCTGCTGTCGAACTTCTCTCCGTTGGCGAGCCATCCCGTGTAGTGAACCGACACTGTGCGGCCCGCCACCGCCTCGGCGCCCTGCCCCTGGGAGATGTCCTGGTAGCGAAGGCCGGATGGCGTTCTGGTCAATGCGGCAGGATCCACGCCGAGTGCGGCACTGAAGGCCGGCGCTTCAGCTTCGCTCTTACGCTCGGCCCCGTCTCCACAGGAGAGCGGGCCGGCAAGGATCAGCACCAGGAGAAGTCGGCGCAGGAGAGCCTCGAGGAATGGTTTGGTGGATGGCTCGCCGAGTCGGGACGGCGGGATTTGAACCCGCGACCCCTGCAACCCCATTGCAGTGCGCTACCGGACTGCGCCACGTCCCGGACGTTCAGCGAGGCGGAATTGTAGCCCCTGCGGGCGGGAGAAGGAAGGGCCCGTTTATCGGG
Organism: Gemmatimonadales bacterium; assembly: GCA_050733075.1. Classification (GTDB taxonomy): domain Bacteria; phylum Gemmatimonadota; class Gemmatimonadetes; order Gemmatimonadales; family GWC2-71-9; genus CAVVWJ01. The sequence goes on along the minus strand of JBOHSD010000024.1, from coordinate 7,683 downwards.
AGCGGCCGTGGCCGCCGAGGCTCAGGCCCCGTGACCAGGCCCACCTCGTAAGCCTCTGCAAGCCCCGATCTTGTACCCTCTGGAGCGCCGCTGCGTGGGTTGGGCCCACGACTTGCGAGCCTGAGGCCAAGGGGCCGAATCCGGGGGCCCCGGCACGGCATTTCGGGGTAGGCGCCGCAGGGTGCGGCGCCGAGCCGCAACGAAGGAGCTCTTATGGGCGAGTACGAGGGACGGCCATGGGAATCGGGCGGAGATCTCCCATGGGACACGCCCGGTGCTGAGTGGGAACAGCCCGACGCCGACGCTTGGCGGGGAGATCTCCATCAGGACGACTGGCCGGAGAGTCTGGCCGGCCCCGAGTACTGGCTCTACAAGAAGCAGCGCGACGAATGAACCGGAAATACGGAGCAGCTTAACGGGAGAGGTGGGCACCCTCACCTCTCCCTTCTCCTACCCCTAGAAGTGCCAGCGCTACTCCCAGCATGATGGCAGCTCCACCTGCCGTGGTGTGCCATCCGATCGTCTCTCCGGCCAGGGCTACTCCGATCAGCACCGCCACCAGGGGTGTCACCAGAGGGATCAGCATCACCCAGGTCACCGCGGTGTGGCGGATGAGCCAGTAATACATCAGGAAGGCGATCACCGATCCGGGAATCGTCAGATAGGCGAGCGCCCCCAGCGCGAGAGGCGTCCACTGAAACCCGGCCGGGCTCCCCTCGAAGACCATACCTCCCGCCAGAAGTGGAATGCAGCCGCCTGCCATCTGGATGCCCGCCAGAACCGGCGGCTCGATGTGGGTTCCGCTGGCCTTGATGAGCACTCCGGCATGCGCCGTGGCGAGCGCCGCGACGATGATGCCTGCGCTGGCCCAAAACGCGAGCCGTCCGCCGGCACCCAACTGCCCCGAGCACACCGTGGCCACCCCGACGACACCGAGCACTACCCCCGCAACCTTCCAGCCGGTGAGCGGCTCGCTCTTCAGGTACCAGTGGGCGAGGGGCAGCCCGAATAGCGGCACGGTGGCGCTCAGCACGGCGGCGAGGCCGGACGAGATGTACTGCTCACCCCAGAACACCAGCGCATAGTTGACCGTAATCGTCAGTAGGCCGGTATACCCCAGCAGCCGCCATTCGCGTCCGCTCCGCGGCAGGCGGAGCCCGCGCACGAGCACGATGGCGAACAGCAGAAGCGCGGCGATTGCAAAGCGAGTGCCCGCAAAGGTGAGCGGCGGGAGGTCGCGCAAGCCCAGCTTGATGGCCAACCAGGTGGATCCCCAAATACCACAAAGGCAGAGCCAGACCAACAGGGCGAGCCGGCCGCTCACCTTTCCGGTCCCGGGTTCAGCTGAATGCGCCTCCGGCTGCGGCGCCGTAACAGCAGGGCTCGCTGCCAGGAGACTGGTAGGAGTTTCGGGTGGCGGGCAGCAATTTGCGGGGGGCACGACGACTCCAGTTGGTGAGAAGCCGGTTTGGCTCACCTCAGCCGGGAAGGCAGGACGAGCGGGCGGAAACTAATCACCACCCGGGCCGCCCGCTAACACTGCGAATTGCCGCCGTGCTCGGCTTTTGCAGGTGGCGCCACCTCAACACACGTGAGAGGCGCCGCCGGTAAGTACTTGTGGGCCAAGCACGCGTCGCGTTCTGCATCGTACGGCCCGTTTTGTGCGAAACGGCCGCCGGGCACTTGTTTTCCGCACTCAATCCCTGGCAGGCATGAAGCGCCGTTTTATCCTCTGGACCAATATCCTGGCCCTCGCCGGTTGTGCGCCCTCGATCCCGCCGGCCCCGGTCCTCCCCGCATTCTCCGCTTATCCGGACACGCTCCTGCCAACGGTAGAGGTCTCCACCTCCGGTGACCTCGAGGCCGACGCGGCGCTCAACGACCTGGCCGATGTCGAGCCGGACTCGCGGACCGTGCCGCCGTTCGACGGCGACGAGGTCCGCTGGGACATCGACGTAAGGACCTTCGCCTCTCACCCGCGTGTGCAGTACTACCTGGACTACTTCCAGGGGGTCTCCCGGGGCGGAATGAAGGTCTTCCTGGAACGCGGAGCGCGTTACGAGACGATGATCCGCCGCCGGTTCGAGGTCGAGAGTCTGCCGGGCGATCTCGTTTATCTGGCGCTGATCGAGAGCGGCTACTCCAACGATGCGGTCAGTCGCGCGCACGCGGTGGGGATGTGGCAGTTCATGCGGAGAACCGGCCAGGGTTACGGCCTGCGCATCGACACCTGGGTGGACGAGCGCCGCGACCCGATGAAGGCCACCGATGCCGCCGCCCGCCACTTGCGTCATCTCCAGGAACGGTTCGGCTCGCTGTACCTGGCCGCTGCGGCCTACAACGCGGGCGCCGGCAAGGTCTCGCGCAGTCTGAGCAAGCTTCAGTGGGAAGCGCCGGCCGACACCCTGCTCGATGCCGAATCCGCCAGCCTGGAGGAGGAGACCGAGCTGGAGGCCGAATCCGCCGCCGCCGATCTCGAAGCGCTGATCGAGAGCACCGAGATCACCAGCGATGCCGCCTTCTTCCGGCTGGCCGGCACCGATCTCCTTGCCACCGAGACCCAGGATTACGTCCCCAAGCTGATCGCAGCGGCCGTCATCGCGAAGCAGCCCGAGCGCTTCGGCATCACGCCACCGGTGCCGGTGCCGTTCACCTACGACTCTCTGGTCGTCACCGCCACCACCGGGCTCGATGTCATCGCCCGGCTGGCGGGAGTGAGCCTGGCCGAGATCCGGGAGCTGAACCCGCAGTATCTCAGGCTGGCGACACCTCCACGCTCGGAGGCGGTCATCCGGCTGCCGCCCGGCACCGGCGAGAAAGTCGCGGAGAGCTATGCCGCCTTGCCGCCATCGGACCGGGTCCGGTTTCTCACCCACCTGGTGAAGCCAGGCGACCGGCTCGCCCGCATCGCGGCCCGATTTCACCTGCCGGTTAAAGAGATCCTGGCAGCCAACCCGAAGGTCGATCCGCGCCGCATGAGGACGGGGAGCCGCATCGTCATCCCCGCGGTCGCCATCCCGTCGGCGCTGGCCATTCGTGCCACCGGCACGGCGGTGAGGACCGGCCGCGCGCGCTACGCCACTCATCGGGTGCGCTACGGCGAGACCCTGATCGGCATCGCGCGGCGCTACCATGTCACCCTGAGGGAACTGCGCCGCGCCAATGCGCTTCCGGTCGAGTACACGCTCAAAGCCGGCAAGCGGCTGCGCATTCCCAGCTGACCCGAAACCTCAACCTCAGTTTTCTGGAAACAGATGACCGCGTCTGCCGAAAATACCGCGCCCGCGGGGCCGATGACGGCCACCGGGTCGTCCGACCTGGCCCGGACCGCGATGGCGATTCTCGTCACCATGCTGCTCCTCATCGTGGCCCTCACCGGAATTCTGGTCGAGACCACCTGGCGCAATCCCGCCGGCCAGGTCGAGGCGCTTCCGCCCGACCCGGGGAGCGTCGCCAGGCGTTGAACCGTTCGATGGGAGCCGGCCTGCTCGGGCTGGCGGCTGTTGCCGCCGCGGCGCTGGGCATCGCGCGGCCGATCGTGGCCGGCCCGGCCTATGCTCCGGCACCCGGCTTGAGCGACACTCTGCTCGAGCGGCCCGCCGACGCGGGAGCGGGCAGCCACTCCGCCCTGTCGGTCGGGGCCGTCGTCCCCGGCTATCTCTCGTCCCGCGGGCTTCCTCCGGTAGAGGGGCGAATTACCGTCACCGATACCGGCCTGGTATTTCGTTCGGCCGCCGGCTCGACCAGGACGTTCCCTCTGGTCGGTCCCATCCGTCAGACCGCCGGGCGCCGGTGGCGCGCGTCCGCCGTATCCCTCGCCTACATGGACGAGAGCGACGGCCGGACGGTCTACGTTTTCCGGGTGGACGCCGGCGTGTTCGAGACCGACATCCCCGGTCCCTTGCTCGAGGTGGCGGCGCATCCGGTCTGGCTCGACAGCCTGGGCGCAACCGAATGGAAGACGGAACGGCCGCTGGTGGATGCGAGGGACTCGGCCGCCCTCTCGGCCACGGCCCGGGACATCGCCGGGAGCGCCTACGCCGACTCGCTCTACACTCTCTTCGGCTCACCGCGGGCACCCATCGGATTGATCGGCCGGCGGGGGCGCATGGCAGGGCGTCTGGGCGAGTACATCGCGTCGCGCGACTCGCTGGCGCTCGATCCCGGAAGCATGGTCGCGGAGAGCCAGCTGCGGCACACGCTGGCTCATGAGTTGGGACACCGCTGGCAGGCCCGCTCGCCGGGACAGGTGGAGATGCTCTGGTGGGGAGTGCCGCCGATCCGCGACCCCAAGCGTTATGGGTATGCCGATGGGTCCGAGCATCAGGCCGAGGCGATCGCCTTTGCCGTCAACTTCCTCCAGACCACGGCGTCGAGAACCGAAACCCCGAGGAGCTCGATCGGCCTGCTCGACCACTACGAGCTGCTGGTGCCGGGCACCCGGACGATGGTTCGCTACCTGGCGCTGCAGCCGATCTACCGCGAGCACCCGCTCAGGACATTGCTGACGACCGGGGGCGAGTAAGATATTCCTGGGATGGAGCTCGATTTCCGCGGCGAGCTGCCGCTGCTGGTCCGTCTTCTGGCCGCCGGAGCCTTTGCCGCGGTGCTCGGATGGGAGCGCGAGTCCGCCCGCAAGCCGGCGGGGCTCCGGACCCACATGCTGGTGGGAATCGCCTCCGCGCTGTTCACCGTTCTGGCCGATCTCGCGGTGCGGGAGTACCCTGGCACCGGCGCCGGGCTCCGCGCCGACCCGATTCGGGTCATTCAGGCGGTCGCCATCGGAATCGGGTTTCTGGGCGGCGGCGTCATCTTCGTGTCCCGAACCGGAAGGTCGGTCCGGGGTCTGACCACGGCGGCCTCTATATGGGCTACCGCCGCCATCGGAATAGCCGCGGGATTGGGGCACTACGTTCTGGCAGGAGGGGCGACGTTGTTGCTGCTGGTGGTGCTGCGGGTGATGGCGAAATTCGAGGAGGACGAGGAGGACCGCTGAGTTGCGCGAATCGAGAGCCACTGGTCGGATTCGAACCGACGACCGCTACGTCCACCCGAGGTCCCTCAGAACACGAAACTGGCAAAGACAACGACTTAGCTGACGCCCGGCCGACGAAACGGTCCCGAAAAGTCCCAAACCACCACTCCGAAACCTTCCCCAAACCTTCCCCCGGAAACCGGCCTGACCAGGCTGGGAGTGGGCAGTGACTGGCCCGGGCCTGCCCGCCAAAACGGCGGCATCCGCTGAGGCATCGGTATGACGGCCCCCGCCTGCCCCTGCGGGCGCCAGACCGTCCGCCGAGTCACGGGTTGGTGGTGCACGTACTGCCACCGGACCGCGCTACCACGGCGGCGCCGCCGCTCGGAGCAGAAGATCGCCGAGGGGAAGCGCGCCTACCGCGAGCGCAACCGGGCCCGGATCGCCGAGAGGAAGCGCGCCTACTGCGAGCGCAACCGCTCGAAGGAGCGGTAGCCGATGCCGACTGATCGAGGCGAGTATCGGCCGATGTTCACCCGGATTCTGAACGGGCCATCTTTCCAGGCCCTCGGCTCGGACGCCCGTCACGTTCTCCACGCCATCAAGCTTGTCCTGCCTGCAGCCGGCATCGCGGTGCTGCCCGGCATGGTGGGCCAGTTCGTGGACGCCACGGCTTTGGCGGAACCCAACGTGAGGGCGGCGCTCGAGGAGCTGAAGGCTCAGGGCTGGGTCGATCGGGAACGGAACGTCCTCTGGCTGATCCGAGGACTGGAGTTCGAGCCCACCCTTAACCATCAGAACGAGAAGCACCGCGCACACATACAGCGGGCGATTAAGGCCCTGCCCAGCCTCCCGATCGTGGACTGGTACCGGGCCCATTACCCAAAGTGGTTTGAGGCTTCCGAAAGCCCTTCCGATAGCCCCTCGGAAGCCTCTCGAAGCACTACCCCTACCCCTACCCCTACCCCCTTAAAAGCCTCGCATGCTACGCATGCGGCTGGCGCCGCCCGTGTTGACAATGTGGATAACGGCGTGCAACACAGCATGGCGGCCGTTCTGAGCCTCGTAGTCGAGAAGCTCTACTTCGGCCATCGACCACCCCGAGATCAGATGGCCGTCAATGCCTCGGTGCTCAAGAAACTGCACGGAGATGGCCGGCGATCATGGGACTACTTGGCCCGTGTAGTCGAAGGGCTCGCTCTGCGGCGAGACCGCGGCGAACTCAAGTCCGTCAAGCCCACGGACCCCATCAGCTGCAAATGGCTCTCGGACAAGGACCAGGACCTCAACCAGCTGGCGGTCAGCGAGGACGCCCTATACCGGATCGGCCCAGATCCTCCACCCGGACACCGACGAGGAGTGGCAATGGCGCGCATCGGCTCGTGAAGTACCAGGCCTCACTGACGGCGCTCGAGGTGAAGGCGCTCTGGCTTCTGGCCGAGCACGGCGCGTCCCATCCACCACTCGAGATCCAGCGGGATCCGGCGCTCCGGAGAGCCGGCGAGCGAGCTCTCGACAAGGTCTGGCGGGAGCACATGGGCATGGGGAAGCACGGGCCGTGAGCTTGCCAGTACCTACAGAAAAGCGGTGCCAGGAGGCGGTCAGAAGGCTCTTCCTCGCAGCTGGATGCCAGGTGTGTTCACTCTCCCAGCCACGCCGGACCCTGCAGTCCGCAGGACTGCCGGATCTGTGGGTCTTCTGCCCTCGTCGCAGGATGGCCTGGTGGTGGGAGGTCAAGCGACCAGGTGGGCGGCTCCGACCTGAGCAGCAGGCTTTCAGGGATCGCTGCCTGGAGACCGGCGTGCGCTATCACTGGGGCGGATTACCCGAGGCCATCACCATGCTCGCCGACCTGGATCTGGTCGGATGAGGTTCCCACTTACGCCTAGGTGAGTATCCCATGGTGACATTTAAGCCGTTTCGGCACACCGTTGTACGTTTGGGCGATCCAAGCCGGAGCGGACCATGCATACGAACAAGGGACGGTTTTTCAAGCTACTCTCCCGAGCTGCGCGCCCACTTCCTCCAGCAGCAGGAGAAACATCGGCTCCTGAGCCTTCCGCCGATTGTAGCGGTAAGCAAACTCGTTCACGTAGTTCTGGAGGTGATGGGCAGAAACCGCGTGGTGGGTCCCGTCGAGCGAACGCTTCAACTGGGACCAAAAACCCTCGATAGTGTTGGTGTGGACCACGCCGCGCACGTATTCCTGTGTGCCGTGGTTCACCGACTGGTGCTCGTACCCGAAGCCCTGCGCGTAGTTATAGACCGCCAGTTCATCGGTGTAGACCGTCGAGCCCTTCTCCACGTTGCGGTAGAGGTGGGTAAAAACTTCCCGGGTTGTGACGCGGGGCACCACCCGGGCTTTGACCGGCCCTCTTCGCTGAACCAAGCCAACGACTACGGTCTTTCCCGCCGCCCCGCGTCCACGCTTCCCGGCCCGCCGACCACCGATGTAGGTCTCGTCGCCCTCAACCACGCCCGAGAGCTTACCCGGTCGGTCGGTCATCAGGCGGCGAATCTCGTGGGCCATTCGCCACGCCGTCTTATAGGTCACCCCGAGTTGGCGTTGCAGTTCCTTGGCCGCGACCCCGTTCTTGCTGGCCGTCATCAGAAAGATTGCAAAGAACCAGAGCCGGAGCGGGGTGGGCGACTTGTGGAAGATGGTTCCCGCCATCGGGTGAACCTGCTGGCCACACCACGAGCAGGAG
>JBOHSD010000023.1:0-30107 GCA_050733075.1 Gemmatimonadales bacterium | reverse complement strand
TTTTGCCAGCTCGAGGCGAGCACCGTGTATGCCAGAGAGCGCCGGTCGCGGAGGGACTCGAACAGCCGCCCGCCAAGCCCGCTGGCAACCGCGGCCCACACCTCCGCCGCCGCACGGTCCGGATCGCGGCGGCGGGGGCCGGGAAAGACCATCGCCAAGGCCGCCTGCGCCTTTTCCCGTTGCACCACCCTGGTAGACGAGTCCTTCCCCGCGCCGGTCCACGGTACCGGCCCGGTCGACCTTCGGTCGGGCACCGCCGCGCGGCCTCCGAACACACCCGACAGCGCGGCGATGGCCGTCTCGGGATCCACATCGCCCACGGCTAGCACTACGGGGCGCGCGCCAAGCAGGGCGCGCTCATGCCAGGCCCGCACGTCACCGGCGGAGATATCGCGCAGGGTCTCGGGCAGACCTGCCACCGGGAGCCCATAACCGGCGTCGCCGAAGGCCTCGGCAAAGGCTAGCTGAAACGGGTAGCGGAACATGTCGTCCGCTACCTGCTCCGCCTCTACGATCATCAGCCCTCGCTCCGTCGTCACTTCGCCCTCTCCCAGGAGCGGCCTGGTAAACACCAGATCGAGGAGACCAGCGGCCTCGCCCAGATGCTCCGAGAGCACCGTGGCACCGAAGCCGAGCCAGTCCGAAGCCGCTGTAGCATTCAAGGCACCTCCGAGATGCTCGAAGGCGAAGGCCAGGCTGGCTGCATCGAGCTCGCCGGCTCCTCGCACCGAGCTGCGAACCGTCAGGGCACCGAGACCGGCTTGCGCCGGAGGATCGAATTCCAGCCGGGGTACGTATATGCCCACGGTCACCAGCGGTACGCCGGGCTTGCGCCTCACCAGCAGGTCGCTTCCTGGTAACGCGGCATGGAGCACATCGGCGTTCCACCGTCCAGTGTCCGCTGCGGCAGCTCTGACCTCCCGACGGGCCGCCTGCCGAGGGGACGTTCTGCGAAGCGCGGTAACGGCAAAGGCGCGCTCGAGCCCCCCCGGCGTGAGATCGGGTCCTTCGCCGTCGGGCAGGTAGGCTATGGCCGAAACGTTGTCCGGCTGGAGGTACTTCGCTGCCGCCGCGCGGACCTGCTCGGGCTCGAGCAGACTCAGCGCCGCGTATTCGCGGTCCAGAAACGAGACCTCGTCCAGCGCCTCAGCCGCCGCCAGTGCGGCTCCCTTCCCCTCCATGGGCTCCATCCGGCGCGCCCAGCGTGCCTGAAGCAGCGCGCGGGCTCGCTCGAGCTCATCCGGCCCCGGCCCGAGCAGGGTCAGCCGGGACACGGACTCGGCGATCCGCTCGGTGGCCAGCTGAATGTTCGGCGGAGCGAGATCGGCGTCGATGGTGAAGACCCCGAGCTCGGTAGGGGCATAGTTGTGGGCCGATACCGAGGTCACGATCCCTTCGTCCCGCAAACCGCGGTACAGCCAGCTTCCCCGCCCCAGCCCCAACACCGCCGCTGCCAGGTCGAGCGCCGGCGCATCCTCGTGCAGGGGCGGCACGGCCCGCCAGCCCAGCACCAGCTCAGCGTGCGTTACGTCGCCCCGCAGGGTACGGGCCCGGATCTCGCGGCGCGGCGGCTCCTCGGGTGATGGGTCCACGGCCCCATGCCTGGCCGGCCAGCCGCCGTAGGCCACCCTGGCCAGCTCCAACGCGAGGTCCACGTCGAGCGACCCGGTGATCGCGATGATGGTACGCTCAGGGACATAGCGAGAGGTGTAGTAGGACCAGAGATCCTCCCGGGTGAGCCGGGCGAGCTGCTCTTCCGTTCCAATTCGCCAGCGCCGTATCCGGTGGCGATCGAACATGAGCTCATGAAGCGCCTCGTATGCCACGGCCGAGGGGGTGTCTCGCTTACGCTTGGCCTCCTGAATGATCACCTGGAGCTCGCGGGCCAGCTCTCCGGAGTCGAGAACCGAGCTGCGCAGCGCATCCGATTGGATGTCCAGGGCGGCCTCGAGACCTGAGGCAGGAAGCACGGTGAAGTAGCTGGTGTGATCGTACCCGGTGGCGGCATTGAGGTAACCGCCCGCTGCCTTGGTCTCCCGCGCAATAGCTCCCACACCCCGCCGGGCCGTACCCTTGAAAAACATATGCTCCAGCACGTGGGAGATTCCGGTCCAGCGGTCAGGCTCGTCGAAGAAACCAGCCTTGACATGAGTGACTACTGAGACCACCGGCGCCGAATGGTCCGGCTGAACCAGGAGGGTGAGGCCGTTCGGCAACACCTCACGATGGACATTGGACGTCCAGGCCGGTAAGCGGTAAGCGGTAAGCGGTGAGCGGGAGGTTGATGCCGTCATTCGCGATTGAATCCAGAGTTATCGGACGAGCAAAACGGGGAGCCCGAAATTTAACGGAGCTCCCCGCTCACCGCTTACCGCTTACCGCTTACGCTTTACTGTACAATGCGGAGCACCCCCGCTTCAGCACTGCCCCTTATGAACGCCTCGGCATCTGTAGTAGGGATGACCACGCCGGTTTCCGCCTGCCCTCGCCGGGCCAGACTGGCCATGAAGTCGCTCAATGAGCCCCGTGACCATTCGCGGTCGGCGGCCTTCATCTGCAGGAGGATCTCGTCCCAGGTGCCCCGGATCGTCTGTCCACCGAGCGTCATGATGAGATGAGATTCGCTCTGCCCCGGCTTCTTCTGCATGGCGTGCAGCTCGCTGAGCAGAGTCCCGAACAGCTCCAGCTGATAGGGGTCCCGTACCCCCCCGTCGGCTTGCTGGGCTTCTACCTCCGCCAGCAGCATGTCTATAGAATCCGGCTCTCCAATGACCTCTCCCAGCCGGATCAGCCAGGGCGCCAGCTCCGGGTCTTCGTCGGGAAGCCGGTAAATGGACTTCTTGAGCTCGATATGCCTCCAGATTCCCAGCTCGTCGTAGTGATCGCCGGGCTGGGTGCGCTCCAGGTGGTGCAGGGCGGCTTCGGTCTCGCCGCGGTCGTACAGCAGGTTGGCGAGATAGATGCGGGCTTCGCTGTAGCTGGCGTCGATCTCCAGCGCCCGGCGTAACCAGTAGAGAGAGCCGGCATCGTTGCCCAGGCGGTGGGAGGCGTACCCCAGGCAGGCGGCCGCATCGGGCGACTCGGGCTGGGCCGCAACGGCGAGGTCGAAGAATCGGTGAGCCGGAGCCACCAGCCCTTCGCGGAACAGCGCCCTGCCGATCTGGAGCATGAGCTCGTGGTCGTCCTGGAAGCCGAGTTGGAGGATGCGCTCGACGCTCCGCATGGCGCCCTCGCGGTCGCCCAGCTTGAGCAGGGTCTCGCCCAGACCGGCCAGACCGTCTTCATGGTCGGGGTCCAGTGCCAGGGCCTGTTCGAAGCTCCGGCGGGCCCAGGCGTACTCCTCCCGGGCCAGGTAAGCGTAGGCACTTCCAATGTGCAGTTCGACGGCGAGGGGATACAGCGTGATACCTTCCTTCAGAACAGTCAGGGCTTCATCGTACCGGCCTTCGTTGTAGAGGTGATGGGCTTGTTCGTCGAATTCGTCGGAGCTGAGAAATGCTTCCGACATCGGCTGGACCTCCCGCGGCAGGTTACCGACAAGGTACGAAAATCTACCAGGTGGAGCAAGAGAAAAGGACTTTCGTAGAACCTCGCCGTTCACCGCCCATTCATCAGCCGCAGATGAACGCAGATAAACGCAGATAGCTTCAGTCCGTATTTTGTATATAGGCTAACGAATCAAATATCGGGCGGTATAACAGCTCTTACGATCATTGGAGTAGGCAAGCCGCTTGACCTGCGGTTTAGGCCCAAAATTGAGCAAGAGTCCCACCTCCAGGACGCCAGCTCGTAGGTAGTTCAGCGTTTGCGCTTCATGTACTGGAGCGAGCACCCGCGCGGCCTTAAGCTCCAGAATGATCCTGCCGTTCACAACCAGATCGGCCTGGAATCTTCCGACAGCACGTCCGCGGAACCGGGCAACGAGCGGAAACTCCCGCAGTACGTCTAGCCCCTCCTGTTCTAAAGCGATACACATCGCCTCGCGATACACTGATTCGAGAAATCCTGGCCCAAGCTCGTTATAAACGTCGAAAAACACACCGATTATTCTCCTTGTTAAAGCTTTGTGCTTGAATCCGCGTTCATCTGCGTTCATCTGCGGCCTCTTACCGAACGTCACTGGAAAATGAGCGCCTCACCGAGTGCCGCAGTATCCGTTAGTTTTCTCGCGTGACCTTCCAGCGCAAACTGCTGCTTGGCTTTTCGCTCATGGTGCTCCCCACCCTGCTGGTCGGGGCTGAGGCCATCAGGAGCAACCTCCTGGAGCGTCGGGCCTTGCAGGCTTTGGGTGAGAGCATGGCCCGAACCCGTACCTACGCGGAGCTGGAGACGGCCATGTTCGATCAGGGCGAGATCGTCTGGCGCCATCTCAGCGGGATGGACCCCACTGCAAGGGAACAGTTCCGGCTCGCGGGGCAGGTGGTAGACTACTGGCAGCAGCGCTGGGCCGCGGAGCTTCGGCCCGACGAGATGGAGCTGGCCGAGAGCGTCCAGAGTCTCCAGCAGCAGATCCAAACCGTCGCCGCCAGCATCTTCGGTCTCTACGACTCGGGCCAGCGCCAGGCCGCCTTCACCATGGCACAACAGGAGCTCAGGGGCAGGCTGCAGCCCGCACTCACCCAGTTGAACCGCGAGATCTACCGCCGCGCGCGCGAGTCCAGCGTTCGGGGAGCCTATACCCGCCTGGAGGCGATTCTCGCCAATCAGAAGCGGATACTGCTCTTGATCATGATCCTGGCCTTGGCTGCCGGCCTGCTCGGCTCGTGGCTGATCTCCCGCGGGTTGGCTCGCCCCATCAAGGAGCTGACTGGTGCCATGGCCGTGGTTGGGGCTGGCCAGCTGGATCATCCCATCACCACAGATTCCAGGGACGAGATTGGAGAGCTCGCGCGAGCCTTTTCCGGCATGACTGACAAGCTCCGGCAATCGAGGGCACAACTGGTTCAATCCGAGAAGCTGGCCTCGATCGGAGAGATGGCGGCCGCCGTGGCCCACGGGCTGCGGAATCCGCTGGCGAGCCTGCGCGCCGCGGCCCAGGTGGTGAGGCACCACCCTGCGTCGCCCGCATCGGTCGAGTACCTCGATGCGATAATCCAGGAAGTGGACCGGCTCGACCGGCGGATCAGCCACCTGCTGAGCTTCTCCCGGCCGGCGCCGTTCCACCCTCTTAAGGAAAGTGTCCCTCGTCTGGTCGAGGGTCTCCTGCCGGCGTTCTCCGAGCCGCTCAGAGAAGGCCGGGTGAAGCTGTTGCTCGAGATTCCACCCGATCTGCCCGAGGTGCGGGTGGATCCAATGCAGCTGGAGCAGGCCCTGGTCGAGATCGTCTCCAACGCGTTCGATGCCATGCCGGACGGGGGACAGCTCCGGATTGCCGCCAGCTCGAATGGAGGTGCCGCGGGCGCCGAGGTAGCGATCGAGATCGCCGACACTGGTCCCGGGATCCCGGACAACGTCTTGCCTTCGGTGTGCGAGCCATTCTTCACCACCCGGGCAGATGGCACCGGGCTGGGTCTGGCCATCGCCAAGCGCTACGTGGAACAGAACGGGGGACGGCTGGAGATCGTGAGCCGGCCGGGAGCCACGACCGTTCGGGTGCATCTTCCTGTCGGGGCACCGGAAGAGCCGGGGATGGAAGCATGAGCGGTTCGACCGTCCTGATCGTCGATGACGAGCGCACCCTGGCACGCGCGGTCAAGGCCTTTCTGGCCGAGTCCGGCTACGAGGCCGAGGTCGCGGGCGACGCGGAAGAGGCCCTGCGGCTGGTGGAGAGCCTCCGCCCGGACGTCGTGTTCGCCGACGTTCGTCTGCCCGGAATGAGCGGAATCGACCTGCTCCGGCGAATCCGGGAGTTCGATCCTGCCATACCGGTCATCATCATGACGGCACATGGCACGATCGAAGGGGCCGTGGAAGCGGTCAAGCTGGGCGCCTTCGATTACATGAAGAAGCCGGTGGATCTGGAGGAGCTGAAGCTGCTTGCCGACCGGGCCCGGGAAAACGCCATTCTGAAACAGGAGCTCTCCTACTACCGGCGCCGCGCAGCCAGTGAAGTGCCCTTCGCAGGCATTCTGGGCAGCTCGCCGCCCATGCGGGCTGTGCTGGACCAGGTTCGACAGATCGCCGATCTGAACGAGACGCCACCGGTGCTCATCACCGGCGAGACGGGAACCGGTAAGGGGCTCGTGGCCCGCAGCCTTCACAGCTCCGGCCCGCGCGCCGCGAAGCCGTTTATCGACGTGAACTGCACCGCTCTTCCGGCCAACCTCATGGAGGCCGAGCTTTTCGGCTACGAGCGCGGCGCCTTTACCGATGCCAAGGAATCCAAGATCGGACTGTTCGAGGCCGCGGAGGGTGGGTTCCTCTTTCTGGATGAAGTGGGCGATTTGGAGCTGTCGCTCCAGGGAAAGCTCCTGAGAGCCATCGAGGAGCGTACCGTACGGCGGGTCGGCGGAGTCCGGGACCGGAAGGTTGATGTGCGAATCCTGGCGGCCACCAACCGTGATCTCGAGAACGAGGTGCAGCGGAACCGCTTCCGCAGCGACCTCTACTTTCGGCTGGCGGTCATCCTGCTGCACCTGCCGCCGCTGCGGGAGCGGGGTGACGACGCGCTGGTTCTGGCGGACCACTTCCTCCGGCGGTTCAGCGCCAAATATGGCAAGGACGTGCGCCGCATCGACTCGCGGGCTAGGGAGGTACTGCTCTCATACCCGTGGCCGGGCAACGTTCGGGAGCTGAGTCACGTGATCGAGCGGGCGGTACTGTGGAGCCGGGACACGACCCTGAATGTGGACCACCTCTCAGTCGCCACACCCACCCGGGTCGCTGCCGACGGCGCTGGGCCGGCTGAGCCTTCGCCGCAGGGACCGGCGCCGGGAGGTGCGCTCCCCTCGAGTCAGGCACCGGAGGGCAACGACCTGACCCAGGTGGAGCGGGCCATGATCGAGCGCGCCATGCGCGAGGCTGGAGGCAATCAAACCCGCGCGGCTCAACGCCTGGGCATCAGCCGCGACACGCTGCGCTACCGGCTGAAGAAGTTCGGAATCGGAGGTGGGTGAAAAAACCCACTGGTTCGGATCCCCCACTGCTTCAGATGTGGAAATGCGCCTCGCCCCAGAGCCGTCAAGTTCATATCCAGTAACCAGTTCAAACCACATCCGGGGCCGAGGCCCGAAAGTGGCACGTCCCCTGCCTCATCGCGGGTGTGGTCGAGCCTCGCGACGGCTCGACTGGGTGAAAACACCCATCGAGGTTCATCGTTTTTACTACCATCACTGCGGAGCGTACATCATGTCCTGGACCAAGCCCGAAGCTGAAGTCGTGGCCGTCACCATGGAAGTCACAGCCTACGTCGCGACGCTCTAGGAAGAGCTGACCTCAAGGGCTCGCGAAAGCGGGCCCTTCGGCTATCTACCGTGCATGTCGTTCTCCTTGGTACCGCGGCCGGCGGGGGGTTCCCCCAGTGGAACTGCTGGTGCCCCGGTTGCCGGGCAGCCCGGCTGGACCCCCTCCGCGCCGTCCGTCGGAGCCAGTCTTCCGCAGCTGTGAGCCTGGACGGCGAACGCTGGTTCCTCCTCAACGCATCTCCGGACGTGCGCGACCAGCTCGGCTGCCTGCCGGGCCCGATCCCTCCGGGGGTCCGCCACGCTGCGGTGGAGGGCATCGTGGTCACCGATGGGGAGCTGGATCACACTCTCGGGATCGTGCTGCTGCGCGAGGCTCGACAGCTCCAGCTCTACGCAACCCGCTCGGTCCGGACCATCCTGGAGCAGGACTCCAGAATACTCCCGGTCACCCAGGCGTTTGCCCAGATCGAGATCACCGAACTGGTTCTGGATCAGCGGGTTCCCCTGCGGTACCGCGATGGCAGTCCCAGCGGGATCAGCGTCGAGCCGTTCAGTGTGCCCGCCGGCCCACCGCGGTTTGCCGGCAACGATGGCCCGGGACATACTGTCGGCCTGATGCTGCAAGACGAGGGAACCGGAGGCACCTGTGCCTTTGTCCCGGGTTGCGGCCATCTCGACCAGGGGCTGGTCGAGCGATTGGCTCACTGCGACCTGCTCCTCTTCGATGGCACCTTCTGGACCGACGACGAGCTGATCTCGCTAGGCATAGGAGACCTGCGGGCCCGGGAGATGGATCATCAGCCCATAGCCGGGGCTGGTGGCACTCTCACGGCGCTGGCTCAGCTCACCCGGCCACGCAAGGTGTACACCCACATCAACAACACCAATCCGATCCTCCTGGAAGACTCGCCCGAGCGCGCAGCGATCGAGCGGGCCGGCGTCGCGGTGGGCTCGGATGGCATGAGCTTCACGCTATGACCACGACGCTGAGCGCCTCAGAGTTGGCGGCCCCGCCGCCGCCACCGATTCCCGTGTTGGACCGGCCGCTGGATCCGGACTCGTTGGAGCTCGGGCTTCGATCGTTCAGCGGCTCCTACTACGCCAACCATCCATTCCACCAGCTCATGCATGACGGGCGGCTCACCCCCCGGCAGCTTCAGGGCTGGGTGGCGAACCGGTTGGCGTATCAGCGGGCCATTCCCCGGAAGGACGCCGCGATCGTCTCCAACTGCCCCGATCCAGCGGTCAGGCGTGAGTGGTTGCAGCGCATAATAGATCACGACGGCGCCGGTCCGGCTGAGCCGAAGGGCACCGCCGGCGGCATCGAGTTGTGGATCCGCCTGGGTGAGGCGCTCGGCGTGCCCCGCGAAGAGATGGACGACGAGCGTCACGTGCTGCCGGGTGTTCGGCTGGCGACGGAGGCCTACGTCGGCTTCTGCAAGACCAGGCCCTGGATCGATGCCGTGGCTTCGTCGCTCACCGAGCTCTTTGCGCCGGATCTGATGCGCAAGCGGATCGCCGCGTTTCCCAAGCACTATCCGTGGGTCAGGCCGGAGGCGCTGGAATACTTCCAGAGCCGCCTGGTCCAGGCCCCACGCGACAGCCGGCAAGGGGTCCGCCTGGTGCAGCAGCATTGCACCACCGTCGAGACTCAGCGGCGCGCGTTCGAGGCCCTCGCCTTCAAGCTGGAAATGCTCTGGGTCATGATCGATACCATTCACCACGCGTACGGCGAGTCATGACCGTGACTCCTGACTCCCGACCCCTGACTCCCGACTCGGTGCCGAAGCTCTGGCGCATGGCCCGGCTGGAGTTCGATCGGGTGCGGCAACGCCCCGTATTGCTCTACCCCGAGGGCGCCGTGCTGCTGAACGACACCGGCGCGGCGATCCTCGAGCTATGCGATGGGCGTCATACCTTGCGTGAGATCGTGACCGTTCTGAGCGAGCGCTATCAGACCGACGTGAGCGCCGACGTGGCCGAGTACCTGGCGGGCATGGCGGAGCGGGAGCTGGTACGTGCCGGGTGACGTTCCCACCACGCTGTTGGCGGAGCTGACCCACCGCTGCCCGCTGCACTGCCCCTACTGCTCCAACCCGCTGGAGCTGATCCGGGCCGAGAGCGAGCTGGTGACGGGCGACTGGAAACGGGTCTTCAGCCAGGCCCGGGCACTCGGAGTGCTGCAACTCGGCCTCTCGGGCGGTGAGCCATTGCTCCGTAAGGATCTCGAGGATCTTGCCGCGCATGCCCGCAGCGAGGGTCTCTATTCGACTCTCGTCACTTCCGGTCTGGGCCTGACCCGGGGGCGCGCGGAGCTGCTCAAGGAAGCCGGGCTCGAGCACATCCAGATCTCTATCCAGGACTCCGATCCCGAAGTGGCGGAACGGATTGCGGGCGTGCGGTCGGTCAAGCACAAGCAATCTGCCGCAGCCATCGTGCGCGAGCTGGGGTTCGCCTTCACCATCAACGTTGTGCTCCACCGCGACAATCTCGACCGGATCGGTGAGATCATAGACCTGGCCGCCGAGCTCGGCGCCGACCGGATCGAGCTCGCCAACACCCAGTATTATGGTTGGGGGTTGCAGAACCGTGCGGCCCTCATGCCAACCCAGGAGCAGGTCGAAAGGTCGCGAGCGGTAGCCGAGCGGGCCATTCAGCGCTACCGAGGGCGCATGCAGATCACCTACGTTTTGCCGGACTACTACGAGCCATACCCCAAGGCATGCTACGGCGGATGGGGTAAGCTCTACCTGGTCGTGACCCCCAACGGGACGGTGTTGCCATGCCACGGCGCCACCCAGATCACCACGCTCGAGTTCGATAACGTGCGGAGCCATTCGCTGGACTGGATCTGGCGGGAGTCCTCGGCCTTTCAGGCATTCCGGGGCGATTCGTGGATGAAGGAGCCTTGCCGGAGCTGCCCGCGAAAGGCGGTGGATTTCGGCGGTTGCCGGTGCCAGGCCTTTGCGCTCACCGGCGACGCGGCCAACCCCGATCCGGTCTGCACCTTGACCCCGCTACGCCGGATCGTGGACCAGGCGCTAACCGACGCCGCCAACGCTAGCCCCGAGTACCGTTACCGCCACATCGCAGGCGAGCCCCAGCGGGTGTGAGCGGATCAGCGCCGGCCATCCAGACCGAGCGGCTGGGACGCGACTATGGCGAGACACGGGCGCTCGATGCGCTCGATCTCAGCGTGCCTCCGGGAGCGCTGGTCGGCTTGCTGGGGCCGAACGGCGCGGGCAAGACCACAACGATGCTCCTCCTCGCCACCCTGCTGGCCCCCTCCAGAGGCACTGCCCGGGTCTTCGGACACGATGTCACTCGTGACCGCACCGCCGTCAGGCGGCGGCTGGGCCTGGTGTTCCAGGAGACCAGCGTCGATGGTTTCCTTACCGTTGCCGAGAACCTCCTGTTCGCCGCCCGGCTGACCGGTATGGGGGGGCGGAACGCCCGCCAGGCCGTAGCGGCAGCGATGGAGCAGGCCGGGCTTGGGCCTCAGGCCTCGAAGCCGGCCCGACAGTTATCAGGAGGCTGGCGCCGCCTGCTCGACATCACTCGGGCATCTCTGCACCAGCCCGATCTTCTGATCCTCGACGAGCCTACTGTCGGGCTGGATCCCGAGCACCGCGAACGGGCCTGGTCCATGCTCGAAAGCCTGCGCCGAAACCGGGGAGCCACGATCCTGTTCTCGACTCACTATCTGGCCGAGGCCGAATCATCCGATCTGGTCGTCCTGCTCTCGGCGGGACGAGTAGTGGCGAGCGATACGCCGGCGGCGCTCCGTGATACCGTCGGGAAAGAAGTGGCCGAGGTGGAAGGCCCTGGATCCGAGCGGCTGGTCAAGGCGCTTCGCGGGCTGGGCGCCGCGGTGAGCAGCGTGCAGACCGACCGGGGCTTCCGGGTGGGTCTCCGGGGCTCTCGGGAGGCAGTAATCGAGCTGGCGGGCTCGGCGTCCGGCATCGAGCGCTTCGCGCTCCGGCCGGCATCGCTGGAAGACGTGTACTTCGCAAGAACACTGAAGGTTGCCGCAGATGAACGCAGATGAACGCAGATACGCGGAAAGCAGACTCAATATCAAGCAACAGCCACTTTTCTCGCTTTATCCGTGTACGTCCGTGGCCAACTTGCTTCATCTGCGTTTATCTGCGTTCATCGGCGGTTGGATGAGATGAAAGCACTCAGCGCGGTGTACAGCATCGTAGCCAGAGATCTGACCAGGACCACGCGGCAGACCAGCCGGCTGATCGGAGGAGTGGCTCGGCCTTTCATGTGGCTCCTGCTGGTGGGGGCTGGATTCAACACGATCGCGCGGGTCGAGGGCAATCTCTCGTACCAGGCCTTCGTCTACCCCGGCATTGTGGTGATGGCCGCCCTCTTCGGGGGCATGCTCATGGCCATCTCAACGGTGTACGATCGGGAATTCGGCGTGTTGCGACTGATGCTGGCGAGCCCGGCAGGGGCTCCGGCGGTGCTTACTGGAAGAGCGCTCGCCGCGGCCATCGTCGGCCTGATCCAGGGAGCGATCGTACTCGCATTCGCGCCGCTGTTCGTCCCGGTGACGGCCGGAAGCATGGCCGCGGCGCTCGGTGCTCTGACTCTGGGAGCCCTGGTGAGCAGCGTGCTCGGCCTGCTGGTAGCGGCCCGGCTCAGGTCGGTGGAAAACTTCGCCGGAGTGATCAATGTGGTGCTGTTCCCGCTGCTGTTCGTGAGCGGGGCCCTGTACCCTACCGGCGGCATGCCGGGTCCGCTCCGGCTGCTGGCGCGGATCAACCCGGTGACCTACCAGGTGGACCTCATGCGCCATGCGTTTGCTCAGCCGGCCGAGTTCACCGTGAGCACCGACGTGCTAGTCCTGACCCTGGCGGCTGTAGTGCTGTTCGCGCTGACCGCCCTGCTGTTCGATCCGGAGCAGCGCTTCATCGGGCGGCGCACCCCGGCCGCCTGATATCCCTGAGGTCTCGAGTCAGGGTCACCCGCTGCTCCACCTTCGAGCGGACCGGCTGGCGCACCGACCGGCTCGCCGGAACTGCGGTCTGCACCACGATCCTCCGTTCACGACGCACCAGTCCGAGTAGGGGATGCCACACGAAGGTGCCTTGCTCCTCGCTGAGCTGCCGCAGCGGAACGGAAAGAGTGTCGCCGGGCAGAGCGGCAACCCGGCTCTCTGCTCGGCGCTCCAGCTCGTAGCGGTACAGGGGGAGCCCCGACGCGGCACTGTCCCGCAGCCGCCGGATGGTGAGCCCCCTGGAATCGGTCCAGGCCTTGCCTGGGGCGAGCGCCCGGGGCGGCAGAGGAGGGAAGAGATCGTCGAGTGCGGCCCCCATCCCCGCCACTTCGGCTACTTCGTCGGGGATGAAGGGTCGAGCCCTTTCGGTATAGCTGCCGGTGGCGCTCAGCGTTCCCCGGTAGCGGCCACCCAGCAGCCCGTCCGTATCGGGGCTGATCGTGATCTCGGGTGACCTCCGAGATATAGTGAGCGAATCGAGCCAGCCTTCGAGGACGACTCCCTGCCCCGACGGCACGGCTCGAAACTGCCAGACTCCGAGCCTGGTGGAGGTCTGGTGCCTCACCCGACCAGCGGTCTCGGTCTGAATCCGCGATTCCGCAGTTTCGAGGAAACCGGCGCATTGGAGCTGCTTGGCTTCGTACCGGACCACGGCGTCCTGGACCCGGCCGAGAGCCGATAGCAGAGCCAGGCCGAGCAACACCGCGCTACCCAACGCAGGCATGAATCAGCTTGACAACCAGCTCACTACTCCGCCTCCATGAACGGATAACGGTATTCCTTCGGCGGGCTCAGGGTCTCCTTGATGCTGCGGGGCGATACCCATCGAAGCAGGTTCAGCACCGACCCCGCCTTGTCGTTAGTACCGCTGGCGCGCGCCCCGCCGAACGGCTGCTGGCCCACAACCGCTCCGGTAGGCTTGTCGTTGATGTAGTAGTTGCCGGCCGCGTTACGCAGTGCCCGGTCGGCTTCTACCAGCGAGCGCCGGTCCTGCGAGAAGACCGCACCGGTGAGGGCGTACGGGCTGGTCTGGTCCACCAGGGTGAGCGTGTCGCGCCAGCGCGCCGCGGGGTACACGTAAGTCGTGAGCACCGGCCCGAAGATCTCTTCGCACATCAACCGGTAAGCCGGGTCCTGGACCTGAAGTAGGGTCGGCTGGACGAAGTAGCCGACCGAGTCATCGGTGCCGCCTCCGGCCAGTATCGTCACCCCCTGGTCGCGCCTGGCTGCTTCCAGGTGATCTCTGAGCTGGGTAAATGCACGCCGGTCGATGACCGCACCCATGAAGTTCCGGAAATCGGCCACGTCGCCCATCCGGATGTCCTCGATCATCCCCACTACCCGGTCCCGCACCTGGGGCCAGATGGTGTCGGGGATGTAGGCCCGGGAGGCGGCGCTGCACTTCTGCCCCTGATACTCGTAAGCGCCCCGTACCATCGCCACGGCAAGGGCATCCACGTCAGCGCTCGGGTGCGCCAGGATGAAGTCCTTGCCACCAGTCTCGCCCACGACGCGAGGATAGCTGGCGTAACGCTCCAGGTTAGCGGCCACCGATCTCCAGAGGCTCTGAAACACCGCGGTAGACCCGGTGAAATGGATGCCGGCAAGCCGCCCGTCGGCCAGCAGAGCCTCGCTGATCTCGACTGCATTGCCGGGCAGGAAGTTGATGACCCCCGGCGGTAATCCGGCCTGTTCGAGCACCTTGAAGAAATGCCAATTGCTCAGGGTGGCGCTGGCGGCCGGCTTCCAGACTACCGCATTGCCCATGAGCGCCGGTGCGGTTGGAAGATTGCCGCCGATAGCCGTGAAGTTGAAGGGAGTGATAGCGTAGACGAACCCCTCCAGGGGACGGTGATCCATCCGATTCCAGATGCCGGGCGACGAGTCCGGCTGCTCCCGATAGATCCGTTCGGCAAAGTGCACGTTGAAGCGGAGAAAGTCGATCAGCTCGCAGGCGCTGTCTATCTCGGCCTGGAAGGCGGTCTTGCTCTGGCCCAGCATGGTGGCAGCATTGAGCAGCTGCCGGTAGCGTGTGGCCAGCAGCTCCGCCGCCTTGAGGAACACGGCCGCCCGGTCCTCGAATCGCCAATGCGCCCACTCTCGCTGGGCCTCGATGGCGGACTTGATAGCGGCATCGATGGTGGCCCGGTCGGACTGATGCACCTTGGCCAGCACCCGGCGGTGGCAGTGGGGGGAGACGACGTCTTGAGTCGCTCCGATGCGCAGCTCGCGGCCACCCACCACAGCCGGGATGTCGGCCTGTTGGGTGCCGACGGCGGCTAGCGCCGCCTTGAGGGCCGCTCGCTCGGGACTGCCGGGCGCGTAACTCAGCACCGGCTCATTTTGGGGGATGGGGATGTTCCAGGTACCGCTCATCACTTCACCGGAGGCCGGAGGTCCGGCGAAACATAATCAGAAGAGCCCAGGAGGCGGTTCCGGTCCCCCGAGTAACGGTTCCTCCAGGAGGGTGAATCCGTTGTCCTTGAGTATCGCCTGGCCTTTGAGAGAGAACACGAATCGTACGAATGCCTGCGCCGTTCGCGGATGCGGGGCGCCCTTTGGGATCGTCAGCGCGTACACGATCGGCTCGCCGCGAAACTCCAGCGAGTCCCCTCCGGCCCGACGGGTTCTCGGCAGCCGCACGCTGGCCTGAGAGTACCAGCTGTCCAGCTTCGGGTCGCTGAGATCCACCTCCGGCGGGAGCTGGACGTAGGGCAGCCCGGCCGTCTTCGCAATCGAAGCATAAGACCAGGAGTAATCCAGCTCGCCGGCCTGGACCAACGCCGTCAGATCGGCTTCCTTGGGCCGGATGTACCGCGGGGGAAATGCACCTTCAAGCCGGGCCGCCAGCCCCGGCTGCCGATAGAACTGCTGAGCCAATTGAAACACCATGAGGGTGCGATACCCGTTCGGATCCAAGACCGGGTCCGCCCGGCCCGCGCGGATACCGGGACGCAGAAGCACCTTCCACCAATTGTCGCCGTTGATCTCTCCGGCCCCCGTGGAGTGGCTGGTGTAGATCAGCACCATCGAGTTGCGGGCGAAGGTGGCGTACCAGCCGGCGTACCGCGGGACCAGGAGCTGTGAGATCACTGCATAGTCCGCCACCGCTATGACATCGGGGATCTTGCCAAGCTCGGTGAGCTTACGCGCCGCCTCCAGGCTGCCGGAGTTCTCCTGCGCCGGTATAACCTCCGGGTGGCTCGCCTTGAACCCGCGCAAGAGGTCGCTGAACGGTTTTGCCAGACTTCCCGCGTTGAAGACGACGAGCGGTCCTGCCTGGGCGGCCGCAGAGCGCGCCGGAGTAGTGAGGAACACCGCGAGTGCTCCGCAGAGCCAGGCAGCCGAGCGCACGCTCCGCAGCCCTGGGTGATACCCTCCTGCTCCTCCATGACACGGTTTACCTTGGGGCAAAGGGTTGCAGTTTCCAGTCCTGACTTCAGCTCGAGAATGTCCGATGAAGCGCTTTATTGGCATGATCCTGTTCGTTGTGGCCCTGGTCTCCTGCCGGGCTTACGATCTGGAGTCCCGCCTGACCGATCAGGGCGGCCTGGTACCTCCAGACCAATTCGCGCGTTACGGACGGGAGCAGGCTCAGGCAATGGCTGTAGCGCGTGAGTTTGGGCAGGCGGGCCGGGGCTCTGCCGGCGAGGATCGGGAGAAACGGACAGAGGCGGCCATCAACTATGGCCGCAGCCTTCCGGATGTAGTGGATATCGGGGCAGACCCTCAGGGGCTTCGACTCGCCATCCGCTTCAGGAGCGGCTGGCTCACGATGGTAACCCCGATCGACGACGGCAAGGCCGGCGCCGAGACGGTAGGGCTGCCCGCAAATGCCGGAGCCACCCGCTAGTTGCCCCCGCAATATAGCCGCGCTCACCGAGCGAGCCGATGTGACCGACTACTTGCAGGTCACCACCACCTGGCCAGACGAAGCGACCGCTCAGTCGGCTGCGGCCCGGCTGGTCGAGGAACATCTAGCCGCCTGCGCCCAGGTGCTGGGGCCGGTCTCCAGCATCTATCGTTGGCAGGGTGAGATCGAGCGGGCCGCCGAATGGTATTGCCATCTCAAGACCACCTCGCGCCGCCTTCCGGCGCTGCAGGCCCGGATCCGCGAGCTGCACCCCTACGAGGTCGCCGAGATCATCGCGGTTCCCATTTTGGGCGGCCACCCCGATTATCTCCGGTGGATAGAAGAGAGCGTGAGCGCTAAGCGGTGAGCGGTGAGAATCATTCCCCGTTGGGCCCCAGCCGGAGCTCGGCGCAGATAGCGGCCACGAGAGCTGGGGGAGCCGCACAGTGGGAGCGCTGCCTGGCGAGCAGCGCCAGGAAGCCACGATCGCAGCAGCAGGCCGGGCGGCATCGAGGGCAGCCGCTCAGGTGGCTAGCCATCGCCTCGGCCTCTTCCGGACCAAGCTCCTCATCAAGATATTCCCACAACAGCACCAGGGCTGCTTCACATTCCATTATGTGTGATTCCTCAGGGGCATGCGGCCACTCTCATGCGGCCGCTTCCTCCTGAACAGCAGTACCCGGCACCCGGTTCCGCCCAGCGAACCCCGATGGAGGCGAAGGCGTTGACCAGACGAGGAAGACTGCTGACCCTGCTCGTGGTGCTGGCCTTTGCAGGCTTCCTGCTCTGGTCCACCCTCGGCTCTCAGCAGGTCGAGTGCACCGTCACCGTCGACTTCGGGAATGCTAGGAACACCGCGACCGCCTCGGCCGCATCCGAGGCCGACGCCACCCGTGAGGCGCAGACGGCCGCCTGTGGTCCCATCGCCAACGGCATGGACGAGTCGATCGCCTGCGGCCGGATTCCTCCCGCCAGCCGCCAGTGCCGGACCCTCTGAAGCAAGAGTGAATGGTGAAGAGTGAACGGTGAACGGTTAACAGTGAACATTGGAGGATGAATGGTGCGGTTCAGGTGGAGTCTCGCTCCCCGACGAGTCCCTCCAGCACCTTCATATCGGCTAAGCCGACGTGCCTGCCCAGCTCCTTGCCACGGTGAAAGGCGATTAGAGTGGGTATTCCCCGAATACCGAAGCGTGACGCCGTAAGCGGGTTGGCCTCGGTGTCGAGCTTCACCACCAGTGCCTCCCCGGCCCGCTTCTGGGCGAACTCGTCGAGGGTTGGGGCCATGACCTTGCAGGGCCCGCACCAGTCGGCGTAGAAGTCCACCACGACCGGTACACTCGAGCTGGAGATCGTCCGCTCGAAGTCCTTGTCGGTGACCTTCTGGGGCCGGTCCAGCCGGAGTGGCTTGCCGCACTTGGCGCACTTTGGCCCAGCGGCCAGTCGGCTCAAGTCCACCCGGTTTGCGGCACCGCAGAAGGGACACTGCACCACTACCGGACGAGGTGAAACGGTGGTATTTGCCATAGTTCCTCACTGCTCTGGGCGTTCGCCACATCGCCCCAACCTAGCCTCGCAGAAATCCAAGGCAAATGTAGCTCGCCCGGACAATCCTGTGCGGCGGGGCGCCTGTAAGCGGTGACGACGTTCACAGACAGGAACCTCCGGCGTGGCATTAGTGTTGCTGGCGAAAGGATGGGAGTCTCCCATCGTGGAAGGTGGTGGCAGATGAGCGAGCTAACGATCCGGGACATGGAGCAGGACGAGGACTTCGCGGCATGGTTCTCGGAGATCCTCGAGCAGGAAGAGGACCCGTCCGGCTGGTCCAGCGCGCTCGACGAACGCTACCTCATTCTCAGCAACGAGATCGGTGACTGGATCGGAGGGCTGCGCTACTGGCTTCGCGGCGGAGTGGCCCACCTGGTGGACGTGGTAGTCCTGCCGCAGGAGCGGCACCGGGGCCACGCGCACCGCCTCCTCTCGGCCTTCGAGCAGCGGGCCACGGAGTCGGGGGCCCATTTGGCCGAGTTCTGGACCGACGACACCCGCTCCGAAGGGCTACTGTCGGCTCTGGGCTGGCGCCGCATCTTCGTCCGTAACGGCTACTTGGGGCGACGTACCTGGTCTCTGATGGAGAAGCCGCTGGGGGCCCCCGCGCCCTGACCTCCGGCCGGCACTAGTGGCACTGCCAGGACCAGCGACACTATCTTTCGTGGCTGGTCCTGTCCCACGTTCGTAGGCTTCCAGTCGTGAAGGTACCCATGGGCATCGCCACCGAACCGACCCGCGAATTGTACTCCAAGATCGAGGTGCTCCAGGATCTCGAGGAGAAGGTCCGTGAGCTCATGGAGATCCACGAGCGCAAACGCGAGCTGTGGTTCCCCTCCGAGCTTATAGGTCCTGGTAAAGACGAGTGCCCGGATACTCATATGTCCCGGCTCCGGGCCCAGGCAGCGGGTATCCCCGATCCGGCCCGGGCCGCGCTGGCCTTGAACCTCCTTACCGAGGAGGGCTTGCCGCACTTCCACCGGCTCCTCGCGGTCTACTTGGGCGACGAGAGCTTCTGGAGAAAGTGGAACAATCTCTGGACCGCCGAGGAGGACCGGCACGGTCAGGTGCTTCACGACTATGCCCGGGACACCCGTCTCCTTCAGCAGCGCAAGCTCGAGGAGATGCAGTTCGAGTATCTCCGGGCCGGCTTTCATCCCGAATGGGACCGGGATCCTTATCGGGTCTTCGCCTACACCACGGTGCAGGAGCGGGCCACCCAGTTCTCTCACAGCGAAACCGGCAAGATCATCGCCGAGTACGAGCCCAGGCTGGGCTCCATTCTGAGCCAGGTGGCCAAGGAAGAAGCGCGGCACTACACCTTCTATCGCACCATCTTCGAAGAGATCTTGAAGCGGGATCCCGATCAGGCGCTGCACTCCGCCTCGTTCATCCTTCCGGCCATCGACATGCCCGGCGTCACCATGCCTGGATTCAAGGAGCTGGCCGATGTCATCCGCCGGGCCGGGATCTACGGACCCAGGGATTATCTGCGAATCGTCCAGGAGCAAATCCGTTACTGGAAAATCGAGAGCCTGGAAGGGTTGAACGAGCTGGGGCGCAAGGCGCAGGAGAAGATCCTGGGCATCCCGGCACGGTTGAAGCGGATCGCCGACCACATGGAGACTCGAAGCAAGACCAAGACCTTCAGCTTCGAGGTTGTGTTCAACCGCGAATTCGCGATGGAATGACCCGCCGGCTGCCGTGGCTCCTCACCCTGGTGCTGGCGTGCGCCGCCGCCCAGTGTGGCCCAGCAGAGGACTCGAATCCCCGTGTTGCCGATCGGGAAGATGCGCTGCCCCCCGACCAGCGAGACGCGCAAGCTCTCGGCCGCGAGGTGTTCGAGCTGGTGGATCGCGCCATCGCTTACCGATCGTCCCATCGCGGCAGACCCGCCACCACGCTAACCCAGATGGGTGTCGAGAGTCTCACTCCGGCCACCGTCCGGCGGGTGGTGAACATCCAACGGGAACCGGTGGTGACGGTCGCTTTCCGCCGGCCCGATGGCCGCCGGATCCTGTCCTGCCGGGGCGACAGCCAGATCCTCGAACAGGCATCCATCAGCGGCGGGCGCTTCACTCTCATGTGCACCACGACTTCCGGTGCCCAACGCCCGATAGAGGTGAGCGACCCGCCGGAGCGCTAGCGTACCCGCGCCACCACGCCCATGTTCTTTGCCGTCCTCGATCTCGTGGTCCGCAGCATCGTGGTGCTGGCCCTGGCCTGCGCATCGGTCATAGCCCTGACCCACTGGGCCGTTCGAACCCGCCGCATCGACCCATTTGGGCCCTGGCCCCGCTTCGTTCGCCGGATCAGCGATCCGGTGCTCCTGCCGTTGGAGCGCCGCATCGTCCGGTCTGGGGGCAGCCCCCATAGTGCGCCACTCTGGCTGCTGGGGCTCGTCATCGGCGGGGGCCTGCTGCTGCTCAGCCTGACGTCCTGGCTGATTGGAACGGCGTCCGGCATTGTGATGCTCGCGCACGGAGGCCCTCGGATCTGGTTGCGGGTGCTGGTGAGCGCCACCTTCACCATACTCATGGCGGCCATCCTGATCCGGGTGATCGGGTCGTGGTTCGGGATCGGTCCCTACCGCAAATGGATGCGGCCGGCATATGTGCTCACTGACTGGCTCATCGACCCGATCCGCCGGATTCTCCCTCCGGTCGGCATGATCGATTTCAGCCCCATGGTGGCATGGCTGGTGTTGTATGTAGTGCGGGGATTCGTGTTGGGAATGCTGTAAGAGAGTCGGGAGTCGGGAGTCAGGAGTCGGAAGTCGGGAGTCGTGATCGTGATGAGCATCAGGCTATGGGCTTTCGACTCGCAACGAGCGAATGAGTCCGTCAGCATCTTGCTGATCTCCTGGCAATCTCCATTCAAAATCGGCTCAGGCATCCTGTGAGGGGTATCCAGGACTCTCGACTCCTGACTCCCGACTCCTGACTCCCGACTCCCGACTCCTGACTCCCGACTCCTGACTCCTGACTCCCGACTCTTGCCCAGCCAATGATGGCCAATTAGCTTGCCGACACGTAACAACTGCTCCCGTGGCGATTTGCGCTGATTGCGGCCACGTTAAACAACCCGCTAAAACGCTTGCCCTGAGGCGTTTTGGCCCCGGGGCTTTCGCTTTTGGAGATCTTTTGGCCACCATAGCCGCTCACCCCTCCCCCGCGCACGTCTGCACCCGGGAAGATCGACTCGCGGAGCTCGAGCCGCTGCTCGCCCGGCGGATTCTGGTGCTCGACGGGGCCATGGGAACGATGATCCAGAGTTACCAGCTCGGCGAGCCGGATTATCGCGGCGAGCGCTTTGCCGGCTGGCCCCGAGATCTCAAGGGGAACAACGACCTCCTCTCGCTGACCCAGCCGTCCATCATTCGGGCCATTCACGCGGCCTACCTGGACGCCGGCGCCGACATCCTGGAGACCAACTCGTTCAACTCCACCGCCATAGCGATGGCAGACTACGGCATGGAGGAGCTGGTCTACGAGCTGAATCATGCCTCCGCCTCGCTCGCTCGCCAGGTGGCGGACGAGTTCGAGCGACGAGCTCCGGACCTGCCACGGTACGTCGCTGGGGTCCTGGGGCCCACCAACCGCACCGCCTCGCTCTCGCCCGACGTGAACGATCCCGGCTTCCGCAACGTGAGCTTCGACGAGCTGGTCACCGCCTACGGCCAGGCGATACGCGGGCTGCTCGACGGCGGAGCCGACCTGCTGCTGGTCGAAACCATCTTCGATACCCTCAACGCCAAGGCCGCCCTGTTCGCAATCGACACCCACTTTGCGGCAGCGGGGTTCCGGGTGCCGGTGATGATCTCGGGCACCATCACCGACGCCAGCGGCCGGACCCTATCCGGCCAGACCACCGAGGCCTTCTGGAACTCCGTGGCGCACGGCCGCCCGCTCAGCGTGGGCCTCAACTGCGCGCTTGGCGCCAAGGCGCTCGGACAGTACGTACAGGAGCTTTCCCGGGTAGCTCCCGTCTTCGTGAGCACCCACCCCAACGCCGGCCTGCCCAATGAGTTCGGCCAGTACGACGAGAGCCCGGAATACATGGCAGGCGTCCTCCGCGAATTCGCCGAACGGGGATTGGTCAACCTCGTCGGTGGCTGCTGCGGGACCACTCCGGCCCACATAAAGGCCATTGCCGAAGCGGTGGCCGGTCTACCACCCCGCCGCCCCGCCGCCCCGCCGCCCCGCTGCCGCCTGAGTGGCCTGGAGCCGCTGACGATCGGACCTGAGAGCATCTTCGTCAACGTGGGCGAGCGGACCAACGTCACCGGCTCGCGGAAGTTCGCCCGCCTCATCCTGGCCGGCGACTACGACGCAGGACTGGAGATCGCCCGCCAGCAGGTCGAGAGCGGGGCCCAGATGATCGACGTCAACATGGACGAGGGAATGCTCGACTCGCAGGAGGCGATGACCACTTTTCTCCAGCTCATCGCCGCGGAGCCTGACATCAGCCGGGTGCCCGTAGTCATCGACTCATCCAAGTGGTCCGTCATCGAGGCGGGCCTCAAGTGCGTGCAGGGAAAGAGCGTGGTCAACTCCATCAGCCTCAAGGAGGGGGAGGAGACGTTCATCCACCAGGCCACGCTGGTGCGGCGCTACGGTGCGGCGGTGATCGTGATGGCCTTCGACGAGCAGGGTCAGGCTGACACGGCGGAACGGAAGGTAGAGATCTGCCGCCGGGCCTATCGGATTCTCACCGAGCGGGTCGGCTTTCCGCCCGAGGACGTCATCTTCGATCCCAACATCTTCGCCATCGCCACCGGAATCGAGGAGCACAACAACTATGCCGTGGACTACATCGAGGCCGTCCGGCAGATCAAGGCGACTCTGCCCCACGTCCTGGTAAGCGGCGGGGTTAGCAACGTCTCCTTCTCCTTCCGCGGCAACGATCCGGTTCGCGAGGCGATCCACGCGGTCTTCCTCTACCATGCTATCGAAGCGGGCATGGACATGGGGATCGTCAATGCCGGCCAGCTCCCGATCTACGCCGACATACCGCCCGATGTGCTGGAGCGGGTCGAGGACGTGGTGCTTAACCGCCGCCCCGACGCTACCGAACGGCTGCTCCAGATGGCCGACTCGGTAAAAGGTCGGGCCGTGGACCAGGGCACGGACCTGGCCTGGCGTGCCGCGCCGGTGGCCGAGCGGCTGGCACACGCCCTGGTGGAGGGGATCGCCGACTTCATCGTCGAGGACACCGAGGAGGCCCGCCATCAGGCCGAGCGTCCGATCCAGGTCATCGAGGGTCCCCTCATGAATGGTATGAACATCGTGGGCGACTTGTTCGGAGCGGGAAAGATGTTCCTGCCGCAGGTGGTGAAGAGCGCCCGGGTGATGAAGCGCGCCGTGGCCCACCTCATCCCTTACATCGAAGCCGAGAAGCTTGCTCTGAGCGAAGCCGAAGGACAGCCGTCCAACAACGATGGGGCGGGAGGCAGATCAAACGGTCGGGTACTCCTGGCGACCGTGAAGGGCGACGTGCACGACATCGGCAAGAACATCGTGGGTGTAGTGCTCCAATGTAACAATTACGAGGTCATCGACCTCGGCGTCATGGTGCCGTGTGCCAGGATCCTGGAGACCGCCCGCCGGGAGCAGGTTGACATCGTCGGGCTCAGCGGGCTCATCACCCCGTCACTCGAGGAGATGAGCTACGTGGCCGGAGAGATGGAGCGGGAGGGATTCACCATTCCGCTGCTCATCGGGGGAGCCACCACGTCCCGGGCACACACCGCCGTCAAGATAGAGCCCAACTACAAGGGCCCCACGGTGCACGTGATCGATGCTTCACGCGCAGTTGGCGTGGCCGGGAATCTGCGCAGCGAGACCCTGCGACCGGGGTACGTCGCGGGCATCAAAGCGGAGTACCAGGACGTACGCACCCAGCGCAGCGGGCGAAAGGCGGAGACCCGCCACCAGTCGCTCGCGGACGCCCGGAAGCACCGACTCGCGGTGGACTGGGGAGCCGTGACGCCGCCGGAGCCGTCCTTCACCGGGGTCCGGGCCCTGGATGACTATCCGCTGGAGGAGTTGGTCCCGCTGATCGACTGGACACCCTTCTTTCAGACCTGGGAGCTGGCCGGCCACTACCCGGCTATCCTGACCGACCCTACCCTGGGGCCGGCGGCGAGCAATCTATTCCGCGACGCCGGTGAGCTGCTCGACCGAATTGTGGGCCAGAAGCTGCTGCGAGCCCGAGGCGTATTGGGGTTCTTTCCGGCGAATAGCGACGGGGACGACATCGAGCTGTACCGGGATCAGGACCGTACCGAGAAGGCGGCGGTCATCCACACACTCCGCCAGCAGATGCTCAAGCCACCCGGACGGCCCAATCTCGCGCTAGCCGACTTCGTCGCGCCCCGAAGCACCGGCGTCGCCGACTACGTCGGCGCCTTCGCCGTTACGGCTGGAGTGGGGATCGATGCCCTGGTGAGCGGGTTCGAGGCCGACCACGATGACTACAGCGCCATCCTGACCAAGGCCCTTGCTGACCGGCTGGCGGAAGCATTCGCGGAGCTGCTGCACCAGCGGGTGCGGAAGGAGTTCTGGGGATACGCCCCGGACGAGTCGCTCGACAACCAGGGGCTGATCAAGGAGTGCTTTCAGGGAATACGGCCGGCACCGGGTTATCCCGCCTGCCCCGACCATACCGAGAAGCGGGCTCTCTTCGACCTGCTCGGGGCCACCGAAAGGGCCGGCATCACGCTTACCGAGAGCTTCGCGATGCTCCCGGCCGCCTCGGTGAGCGGCTACTACTTCTGGCGTCCGGAGTCGCAGTACTTCGGCGTGGGCAAGATCGATCGCGACCAGGTCGAGAACTATGCCCGGCGCAAGGGTATGGATGTCGCGACGGTGGAGCGCTGGCTGGCCACCAACCTGAGCTACGAGAGGTCGTCGTGACCGGCCCCGAGCTGTGAATACCCTGCGCGATCTGATCGGCGACACCCGGGTCCACGTCCTCGACGGGGCCATGGGCACCATGCTGTATAGCCGCGGCGTGTTCGTGAATGTGTGCTACGACGAGCTGAACCTCAGCCAGCCGGCGCTGGTGCAGGAGGTCCACGAGGCCTACGTCCAGGCCGGAGCGGAGATCCTGGAGACCAATACGTTCGGGGCCAATCCGGTCAAGCTGTCGAGCCACGGGCTCGACGATGAGACCGAGACGATCAACCGCTCCGCTGTGGCAGTCGCACGGAGGGCAGCCAACGGGCGGGCGCTGGTGGTCGGAGCCATGGGGCCGCTGGGCATCCGACTGGAGCCGTGGGGACCCACCGCGCGGGCAGAGGCGATCGCCTTCTTCAGCCGGCAGGCGCGCGGGCTGCTAGAAGGCGAGGTGGATGGCTTCATCCTCGAGACCTTCAGCGACCTGAACGAGCTGGAGGCCGCTCTTTGCGCCGTCAAGGGCTTATCCGACCTGCCGGTGATCGCGCAAATGACCGTGGGGCAGGAGGGCAACACAACCTATGGCACCGGCGTCGAGACCATCGCGTCGAAGCTCACCGAGCTGGGCGCCGACGTGGTTGGCCTCAACTGTTCGCTGGGACCAGCAGCCATGCTCGACGCGATCGAGCGCATGGTGGAGCGCACCGATCGGCCACTGTCGGCTCAACCGAATGCAGGGTTGCCCCGCGCGGTAGACGACCGCCGGATCTATCTCGCCAGCCCCGAGTACATGGCTTCGTATGCCCGGCGAATTATCCAGGCCGGTGCGAGGTTCGTGGGGGGATGCTGTGGCACCACGCCCGATCATATCAGAAAAATCCGTGCGCAGGTGGCCAGCCTCCAGCCGCGACTCACGCCGGCGACTCTGCCGGGGAACCCGCCGGGGAAACCGCCCGGTAAGGAGCCGGTTCCACTGGTGGAGCGCTCTCGGCTGGGACGCAAGCTGGCGTCCGGCGAGCTGGCGATCACGGTGGAGATCCTGCCGCCTAAGGGCTGGAACCCCGCTGGGATGATCGAGCAGTGCCGTATGCTCCAGCAGGCCGGTGTGGATGCCGTCAACGTGCTCGACAGCGCGCGCGCGCAGGGCCGGATGAGCGTTCTGTCCGCAGCCCTGATCGTCCAGCGCGAGGTAGGTCTGGAGGCCGTGTTTCACTACACCTGCCGCGACCGCAACATGCTCGGCATGCTGAGCGACCTGCTCGGCGCGGCTGCGGGCGGGCTGCGCAACATCCTGCTCGTAACCGGCGACCCCCCGGCCATGGGACCCTATCCCGACTCCACCGCGGTGTTCGATATCGACAGCATCGGGCTTACCAACCTGCTCCACCGTCTAAATCAGGGCCTCGACCCGGGTGGCAACTCCATCGGCGAGCCGACCCGGTACGTTGTCGGGGTGGCGCTAAACCAGGGAGCCGATCCGCACCGCGAGCTGGAGAGATTTGCCTGGAAGGTCGATGCCGGCGCGGACTTCGCGGTGACTCAGCCGGTGTTCGATACGGCGCAGTTGCGGCGGTTCCTGGAACGTGCCAAGGCCCGGATTCCGATCATCGCCGGCATCTGGCCGCTGGTCTCGCTGCGCAACGCAGAGTTTCTGGCCAACGAGGTTCCCGGGGTCCAGGTGCCTAATCCAGTGGTTGAACGTATGCGCCGAGCCCAGGAGCATGGGGCCGCCGCGGCTCGGGCCGAGGGAGTGGCAATAGCGGCCGAGATGATCGAGTCGGTTAGAGACCTGGTGCAAGGAGTGCAGGTGAGTGCGCCGGGCGGCCGCGTGGATTCCGCGCTGGAAGCACTTAGAGCGGTGAACGGTGCACGGTAAACGAGGCCATTTGGTTAGATCTGCTCGACGATCCGTCGATATCGGGTCTCGACCTGTTGGAAGCCGAGATTGCTCAGGTAGACCTTGTCCGCGCCCACTTCGCGGAGCGCGCGAACCGTCCTGGCGCAGATCTCCTCAGGCGTCATGCCGGCATCGAACTCCCGGGTGAGCTCGGCTGCGGGCACGGGGAAGAAGTCCGCGAGCCGCTTCAGAGTAGCCGGGTTCGCGCTCCGGTACAGAAAGACACCGAACACCCCCGGCTGTGAGACACCTCTCCGCCGAGCCTCTGCCAGAAATCGCTCCACCGCGCCGATGCTGTAGTGGGACACCACCTGGGTGAGATAGAACTCAGCCTCGAACCGGTTGTCGAGAAGGAAGTCCACCTGCTCGCCCGCCGAGCGATGCGGGTTGGCCCAGCCGCCGAGGTCGAGCCTGGGCACTCGACTCCGGATGAGCCGGCGCAGCTCGCGGGCATGGGGCACGCATCGTGGCGGCCCCGCCGTGTGGTCGCCACCAAGCACCGTCAGAGCCTCGAAGCCGCGGGAGGCGGTCCTGGACGCGTGCATTAGGCAGTATTCGAGTGAGTGTTTGGACGTGAGAAAAGGGACGATCCGCGAGGGATCTACGTCTCCAGCCAGATTGGCCGTCAGATGCCCGAGGTTCTCCTCTTCTGAGAGGCCCACGGCGTTGTCCGTCAGGAAGATGAGAGTGTCCCGGCGGGCCAGCCGCTGGATCGAGTGGTACATGTCGATCCAGACTTCCATGGTTTCCGCCCCCGAGAGGCCGGTGCGTGGCGGACGCAACTCCACCGCGGCAAGGGGCCGGTCTTCCCGCAGGCGCTGGAGCACTGTGGTAACTGAGCTGCGTTGAGTCTCCGACATAAGGTGGACGGAAGGTAACCACTCGCTGCGCCTGTTGAAGGCTCATGCGACCGCCGGTATCTTCTCCGTGGCACGCGTCACTCCTTACCATAGGCCACCTTAATGTCCATCCTCTCGACAGCCGCCTCCGCGCTGACGGTTCTATCTGAAGAAGAAGCCATGTTCCGGGATGCGGTTCGCGAATTTGCCGAGACCGAGGTCAGGCCGTTCGTCCATCAGATGGACGAAGCGGCCCAGTTCAAGCTGGACCTCATTCCCAAATTCTTCGAGCTCGGCCTCATGGGGATCGAGATACCGGAGGAGTATGGCGGCAGTGGGGGAAGCATCTTCATGGCGGTCCTCGCCATCGAGGAGCTCGCCCGGGTGGACGCCTCCGCGGCCATCTACGTGGACGTACATAACACCCTGGTGAACAACGCCGTCCTCCGATGGGCCAACCCCGAGCAGAAGTCCCGCTACCTCCCTCGACTCACCACCGATTTGCTGGGAGCCTTCGCGCTCTCCGAGCCCGGAAGCGGGAGCGATGCCTTTGCCCTCGCCACCCGGGCCGACCGCAAGGCTGAGGGCTGGGCTTTAACCGGGCGAAAGTTCTGGATCACCAACGGGGCGGAGGCCGGGCTCTTCATCGTCTTTGCCAATGTGGACCCCACCATGGGGTACAAGGGGATCACCGGGTTTCTGGTGGAGCGAGGTTTCCCTGGCTTCGCCGTCGGCAAGAAGGAGAACAAGCTCGGCATACGCGCCTCGAGTACTACGGAGCTGATCCTGGAAGAGTGTATGGTTCCGCCCGAGAATGTTCTCGGCCCAGTGGGCCAGGGCTATAAGATCTCCATCGAGACGCTGAACGAGGGGCGGATCGGAATCGGGGCGCAGATGATCGGGGTGGCGAGCGGCGCGCTTCAGGCCGCGACCGCGCACGTGAAGGAGCGCCGGCAGTTCGGCAAGGCCATCGCCGAGTTCCAGGCCGTCCAGTTCCAGCTGGCCCAGATGGCAACCGATCTCGAGGCTGCGCGGCTCATGGTATACAATGCCGCGCGACTCAAGGACGGACGGCAGCCATTTGCCCAACAGGCCGCGATGGCCAAGCTCTTCAGCTCCCAGGTAGCGGATCGGATCACCTCCGCCTGCCTGGAGCTGTTTGGCGGATACGGCTACTCCAAGGAGTATCCAGCCGAGAAGTACTACCGCGATGCCAAGATCGGGACCATTTACGAGGGAACCAGCAACATGCAGCTGCAGACGATTGCGAAGGGACTATTGAAGTAGGCGGGGAAGCGGGGAGGCGGGGAAGCGGGTAAGCAAGAACCCTCCCAACAGGCCATTACTCAGGAGGGTTCTTTATTACCGCGGCTACTTATCCGCCTCCCCGCTTACCAGCATACCCGCTTACCCGCTTACCCCCTTACCCCCTTACCCCCTTACCCCCTTACCCCCTTACCTCTCCGTCCACACCTTCGACAAGGTCATGCTTCCGAGACCGCAAGGGTTGAGCGTGACGGGAGTGCTCGACATGTCCCAGCGGATCTCCTCGTCCGCCTCGGGATCGACCACGATGCAGTGGGCGCCCTGCCGGGTCATCAAGCCGACGGCTTCCGCTCCGGTAATGTTTCCGCTGATTGCGGCGGCTCCGACTTCCTCAGCCCCGGCTTCGATCTCTTCATCGCTGTCCGGATCGGCTTCACCGGTAACGTTCCCATAGATCTCAGTCGAGTCTTCGGGCGGCCTGACCGGCTCATCTTGCGAAACCACGGTCAGGGTGTCGTTCCCTTCCGCCTCGGCTGCTACCGGCTCCAGCCTTTCTCCGGTCCGGGCAATGTGCGCGGTGTCGCCCACGACGACAGCCGTGTCCGACTGCTCCACCGCCAGCTCCCCCTCGGCGGTCACGTCCGCGTCCATCCCGGTGGTGGTGTCCACTGCGACCCGCTGGGCCTCGGCTGGGGCCGGCGCGCCCGTCTGCTCCTGAGTGGTGCTGGTATCCCGTGCCATCTCCGCGTGCCCGGCCGCAGTGTCGGCGGCCCAGTCTGCACCGACGCTGTCATCTGCGGCAGCGGCGGCGCCCTCCATCTCGACGGAGGTGGTGTTCGGCGTATCGGCATACGCGTCCGTCGAGGCGGTATCGCCGGAGATTCCGATGGAGGCTGTATCCCTCGAGACCGTCACCGTATCTCCCGTGTCGGTCGGACGAATCGAAGAGTCAGGTTCCATGCCGCGATATCCGGCCGCCTCCTCATCGCTGGCCGTACCGATAGTGTCCTCGCCATCCTGCCGGGGAGTTGCCGCCGTCTCCATTCCCGGCGCTGTGGGATCGGCCGTAGCCCGGGCGGTGTCGCTCTGGATGCCCACGACGGTGTCGCTGGTGCCAGGCTGAGTTACCGTGCCGCTCATCGTGTCGGGCACCACGGCGCCGGTATTGTCGCTCCCCGTCTCCGTTCGATCGGAGCGTGAGCAGGCGGTAGTGCCCGCCAGAACCAGGGCCCCGGCCAACATGCCTCGGAGCAGTGCGCGGTTGGTTATCGCTAAAGCCATCTATCTGTCCTCCACTTGGTTCGTCGGTCCTGGGCCAAAACTGGCAGCCATCCTGAAGAGTCGCACGTTATCCTGGGTACAGGCATGGTGCGGTGAGTGCCGACGGGAGGCTCTCGTGAGTGGGCTCACAATTGCGAGCCGGAGCCAGGGGGCATAAAGAAGTTCGGGGGCGCC
>JBOHSD010000022.1:0-31781 GCA_050733075.1 Gemmatimonadales bacterium | reverse complement strand
GTGCCGCCTCCCACACCGGCGGCGCCCGGCGCCCCGGCGGCGCCCCCCCGGCGGCGGTTCGTGGCGCTGACCTGGTTCTGGACCGGGCTGGCGCTGGTGCTGGCCCTGGGGCTCGCATTCTGGCCCTATGAGAAGCTTTGCGGGCTCCAGCTCATCTTCTATCTCTTTGCCGGCGGCCTGGCGCTCTTGATGGGCGTCCTGGGCGCGCTGGCGAGCTGGTCGTACCGGCGCGGCCTGGCGCACGTGCTCTCCCTCGCCGTAATCGTCTGGACCGGCGTGATGCTGGCACGGGAAGTTCTGCCGCGCACCGGCTATGCCCGCCAGCAGCTCTCCTGGACCTGCCCCGAGGAACCGCCTGCTGCCGCTCCTGCCGCTCCAGCCCCCGGCCCAACGGGTAACTGATGGCCAAGACTTTCGAGAACTTCATCGCTGGCGAATGGATCGCTCCCAAGACCGATGCCTACATCGAGAACCGCAACCCGGCGGATCCCACCGATCTGATCGGCCGCTTCCCGGACTCGGACCAGCGCGACGTGGACCCGGCGGTCCGGTCGGCCACGCGGGGCTTTGCGCTCTGGTCGCGGACGCCCGCGCCCGTGAGGGGCGAGGTGCTGCGCCGGGTGGGCGATCTGCTGGTGGAACGGAAGGAGGCCATCGCCGATGCCATGACCCGGGAGATGGGCAAGGTGCTGGC
Source organism: Gemmatimonadales bacterium (assembly GCA_050733075.1). Taxonomy (GTDB): domain Bacteria; phylum Gemmatimonadota; class Gemmatimonadetes; order Gemmatimonadales; family GWC2-71-9; genus CAVVWJ01. The sequence continues at coordinate 31,087 of JBOHSD010000022.1, read as the reverse complement.
CGAGACCCGAGGCGACGTGCAGGAAGGAATCGACACCGCGTACTACGCCGCCACCGAGGGCCGCAGGCTCTTCGGCCAGGTGGTCCCGTCGGAGCTCCGCTCGAAGTGGGCCATGAGCTATCGCCGGCCGATCGGTGTGGTGGGGCTGATCACACCCTTCAACTTTCCGCTCGCGATCCCCACCTGGAAGATGTTCCCCGCGTTGGTCTGCGGAAACTCGGTCATCATCAAACCGTCGGAGGATGTTCCTCATACGGTGCACCTGCTGGTCGAGATCCTGCTCGAGGCCGGACTCCCGCCGGAGGTCGTCCAGTTGGTGCACGGCCGCGGCGAGACGGTGGGAAAGGCGCTGGTAGAGCATCCCGATATTCCGGTCATCTCCTTCACCGGCTCCACCGAAACCGGGGCGATCATCGGGGAGACCTGCGGCCGGATGCATAAGCGGCTCTCCCTGGAGATGGGCGGCAAGAACGCAATGATCGTGATGGACGACGCCGACCAGGATCTGGCACTGGAGGGTATCCTGTGGGGCGCATTCGGAACCACCGGGCAGCGGTGCACCGCCACCAGCCGGCTGATTCTGCATGAGAAGGTGCACGATAGCTTCCTGCGCCGCCTGGCCGACGCGGCCGAATCGCTCAAGTTGGGCGACGGACGCCAGGCCCAGACCGACGTCGGCCCGCTCATACATGAGGCGGCGCGGGAAAAGGTCGAGCAGTACGTCGAGATCGGCCGGAAGCAGGGTGCCGATCTGGTCACCGGTGGGAAGCGTGCCACCGGTGGAAAGCTGGACCGGGGATGGTTCTACCAGCCGACGGTCTTCGCGGGGGTCAAGCCCAAAACGAGACTGGAGCAGGAAGAGATCTTCGGGCCGGTGCTCAGCGTCGTTCGGGTGGGCTCGTTCGAGGAGGCGGTGCAAGTCAACAACGACGTGCGCTACGGCCTCTCGAGCTCTATCTATACCGGCGACGTGGGGCTCGCCTTCCGCGCCATGCAGGAGATGGACAATGGGATCACCTATGTCAACGCCCCCACCATCGGAGCCGAGGCGCACCTGCCCTTCGGCGGCGTCAAGGCTACCGGTAACGGTCATCGGGAGGGAGGCTGGGAGGTCTACGAGTTCTATTCCGAGACCAAGGTGTGCTACGTGGACTACTCGGGCAAGCTCCAGCGGGCGCAGATCGATACGTATGATGTGTGAGTCGGGAGTCAGGAGTCGGGAGTCGGGAGTCGGGAGAAGAAGTCAGGAGCTGGGAGCTGGGGCTGTAGGTGTGATACGCGTCACGAGTGCCATGCTCGAACCGATCAACCACCCACCGGCCGTTTCCCGACTCCCGACTCCTGACTCCCGACTCCCGACTCCCAGCTCCCGACTCCATTGCGCAGTCCTTTGCCGCAGAGTAAGGTTCCTCAAGCTCTCTCGGGTAGTCTTTTAATTCGAGGGACTCCCCCATGTTCAGTACGAGGTCGAGTCGCATGCGTCCAATGCAGGTCGGTTCCGGTAAGCGGGGTCCCTCGTTCGATGAAGGCTCGCTGGACCAGTACTTACGCGAGATCAGCAAGTACCCCCTGATACCCCAGGAGGAAGAGGTGAGCCTGGCGCGGCGGATCCGCGTCGGCGAAGAGGAAGCGCTCGACAAGCTGGTCCGCAGCAACCTGCGCTTCGTGGTGTCGGTGGCCAAGAAATACCAGAATCAGGGGGTCTCGCTCGCCGACCTCATCAACGAGGGGAACCTCGGCCTGATCAGGGCGGCGCACAAGTTCGACGAGACCAAAGGCATAAAGTTCATCTCCTATGCCGTGTGGTGGATCCGCCAGGCCATCCTCCAGGCCCTGGCCGAGCAGAGCCGGATCGTGCGGGTGCCGCTCAACCGGGCCGGCACGCTGCACCGCATCGGGAAGCGCTCTTCGGCGTTGCTCCAGGAGCTGGGTCGCGAGCCCACGCCTTCCGAGATAGCCGAAGGAATGGACATCTCGATGGAAGAGGTCCAGAAGACCATGTCCATCTCGCAGAACCACCTCTCACTCGATGCGCCCCTCACCCCCGGCGAAGACAACAAGCTCCTCGACTACCTTCCGGACACCCAGAACCCGGGCCCCGACTCCGAGACGTTCGAGCACGCCCTCACCGAATCGATCGAAGAAGTGCTCTCCACTCTCAAGGAGCGCGAGGCCAAGATCCTGCGGCTGTATTTCGGGCTGGACGGACCCGAGCCCATGACGCTGGAAGAGATCGGAAGCCTGCTCGGTATCACTCGCGAGCGGGTGAGGCAGATCAAGGAGAAGGCACTGAGCCGGCTGCGGCATGTCAGCCGGGCCCGAGCGCTGGAGAGCTTCCTCGCTTAAGTGACGCCCTGCTGAATCAGTCTCCCCTCAATATTCGCTCCACCTGATCCCACTCGATCAAAAAGGCATCGTGGCCGTACAGTGAGGCGATCTCCCTGTACTCGGCACGCACCCCCGCGGCCTGGTACCCCGCAACCCAGTGGCGTACCTCGGCGGCAGAGTAGAGAATGTCGGAGTCGATGCCCACTCCGGTGACCTGGCGCACCCGGGAACAGGTTTCCCGCCCGGCCGCGCCGATGTCTCCGATATCGTGGAGGTCCATGGTGCGCATCAGCGCCACGTAGCTCGCCGCATCGAAGCGGGCGACCAGCTTGTCGCCCTGTCTCCGCAGATAGTGCTCGACGTCGAAGGCGCCCTCGGTCCGCGACGACAACCGCCCGAACCGGGCCTGGAACTCCGCCCCCGAGCGATAGGTGATCATCGCGAGCGCCCGCGCCGCGGCCAGCCCGGCCACCGGCCCTTCCTCCGGCTGGTAGCTTCCGCCGAGCCACGCCGGATCGGCCTCGATGGCCATACGCTGGACGGCATTCCACCCGATGGCCTGGGGCGAAGCCGCCGCCGGAGCGGCGAAGACCACCAGCCGGTCGGTGGGCACGCTGGTTACCCGGCCCCACTGCAAGGTCACCATGCCCCCGAGCGATCCGCCGGTGGCCAGTGCCAGGCGCCGCACCCCCAGATGCTCGAGCAAGGGAAGGTGCGCCCGCGCCAGATCGGCCGAGGTGAGCTCGGGGAAGCGCCCGCCCCGCACCGTTCGCCATTCGGTGGGCCCGCTCGATCCATAGCAGCTGCCGAGCAGGTTGGCGGCGAGTATCGCGTGGCGGTTGGTGTCGAGAGCCTTGCCCGGACCGATGAGCGGGCCCCACCAGGCTTCGACGTCGGCGCTTCCGGTGAGCGCATGGAACACGAGAATCCAGCCGTTGTCGGCGGCCGCTTCCACGTCTCCCAGGACCCGGTACCGGAGGCGGAGCCCCGTTACCACCGGTCCCTGGTCGGTGGTGAGCTCCGATAGGGCAAGCTCCCGGGCGGGCTGCTGGGCGGTCAGGGTGACGGTCATCCGGGCTCGACCGCCGCCTCATAGTGAACCTCGCTCAGCCGCCCGGTTCGGACGTCGTACACGAAGCCGCGAACGAGAACGTCGCCGGATATCAGCGGGGACGACAGCAGGAAGGCGACGTCCTCCCGCACGCTCTCCTCCAGGTCGGAGAACGGCAGGAAGTCGATCGCGCTGGAGTCCGCACCGAGGTCCCGCTTCACCTTGGCGTGAAGATCCTGATTGGTGAAGCTGAGCATGCCGCAATCGGTGTGATGGATCACGGCGATCTCGTTAGTGCCGAGCAAGCGCTGGGAGATCACCAGCGAGCGAAGCGCGTCACGCGCCCTCCCGCCGGCGTTACGGATCACGTGGGCGTCCCCCTCCTCGAGACCGAGCTGCCGGGAGGGAACGATGCGGGCGTCCATGCAGGTTACCACGGCAAGCCGGCGGGCCGGTGGCATCGGAAGGTCGCCGCGATGAAATGTCCTGGCGTACTCGGCATTCGACTTAAGCAGCTCATCGATCACTGACATATGACCTCCAGATTGCGGGTGATTGTTCTACCTGTATGGTTCTATACTGCGGCCCCGGTTTTTTCGGCTGCCGAAGTGCTCGATGGCCGGGCCCGGTCGCCCAGAGCCTGATCCAGGTCGGCAATGAGGTCGCGGACGTCTTCGATTCCCACCGACAGCCGCACCAGCTCCGGAGTGACGCCGGTGGCCCGCTGCTGCTCGGCCGTGAGCTGCTCGTGGGTGGTCGAAGCCGGATGGATGATGAGGGACTTGGCGTCGCCCACGTTGGCCAGAAGGGAGAAGAGCTTTACCCGGTCGATCAAGCCGCGAGCCACCGCATGGCCGCCTTTCACCCCGAACGTGAGCACGCCGCCATATCCCCCCTTGAGATACTTCACCGCGTTGCGGTGCTCGGGGTGGGTCTCGAGGCCGGGATAGGACACCCACTCGACCCTCTGGTCCTTCGCGAGCCAGCGGGCCACCGCCAGAGCGTTATCCGAATGGCGCTGGATCCGGAGCGGCAAGGTCTCCAGCCCCTGGAGGAACAGGAAGGAGTTGAAGGGGGATAGCGCGGGGCCGAGATCGCGGAGCAGCTGGACCCGGAGCTTGATGATAAAGGCGGCGGGGCCGAACGCCTCGGTGTATACCAGGCCGTGGTACGACGGGTCCGGGGCGGTGAACTCGGGGAAGCGGGCGCGGGAGCTGGGGCTGGTCCAATCGAAGCGGCCGGCATCCACTACGACGCCTCCGATGGCGGTGCCGTGGCCGCCGATCCACTTGGTGGCCGAATGGACGATGATGTCGGCCCCGAAATCGATCGGGCGGCTCAGTGTGCCCGCGGCACCGAAGGTGTTGTCCACCACCAGGGGAACCCCCGCCGAGTGGGCGATGTCGGCGAGTGCCTCGAAGTTGGGAACGTCGAGGCGGGGGTTTCCGATGGTCTCGACGAACAGCAGGCGAGTGCCGGCGTCGATGGCCCCACGCACCGCGTCCAGGTTGTGGATGTCCACAAATTTCGTGGTGATCCCCCATTTCGGCAGGGTGTACTCGAACAGGTTGTAGGTACCGCCGTAGAGCGTCTGGGAAGAGACGATGTTATCGCCGGCGCCGGCCAGGTTGAGAACCGTGAGCGTGGTGGCTGCCTGTCCGCTGGCCACCGCGAGTGCCGCCACGCCGCCCTCCAGCTCGGCAATCCTCTTCTCCAGGACGTCGCTCGTGGGATTCATGATCCGGGTGTAGATGTTGCCGAAGACCCGAAGGCCGAAGAGATCCGCCGCGTGCCGGGTGTCGTTGAACACGTAGCTGGTGGTTGCGTAGATCGGCACCGCCCTGGCGTTGGTGGTCGGGTCTGGCTCCTGGCCGGCGTGGATCGCCAGGGTGTCCGGATGGTAGGTCATGACGCGCTCCTCGAAGTAGGAAAATAGAAAAGCCCGGATCACTGATTCGGTGGTCCGGGCCTCGGTCGTCGGTGGCTGGAGAGGACTAGCTCTCCACCTCCTGCCGCGTGCACGCCGACCGGCTGGGCCACCCCACCGCGGGGCGACACCTGCAAATTCGGCAACACATCTCAGGCTGAAAGCACACCGGGACCTCGTCTGTGGTCTATTCGGGGAGCGAAAAACCCCCCGGCCTGAAGCGCGGAGGGCAATGTCCGGCGCTTTAGCTCTTTGGTTCGGCCCTGAGGCCAGGCGGGAGCAAGTGGCCTTAAATCGACCGCCTGGCGTCTACTCTACACCTGGCCCTGGAGGCTGTCAAGCCGAGCGAAACCGATTACCGGAACGGCGCTTGCTGGGCCCCTGCCTCCCGGGTAATTCTTCGGTTCGCGCAAGCACCCCACTCTTCTTCAGCGGCCTCGATGCCATGGCCAGCAACGCTTCGTTCGACGTGTCTACCGGCGCCGACCTCCAGGAGGTCGATAACGCCGTAAACCAGACGCTCAAGGAGATCGCTCAGCGGTACGACTTCAAGGGCACCCACTGTGCCGTAGATTTCGATCGCGCCAAGGCAGAGATCCGCACGAGCGCAGACGATGAGTTTCGCATGGACGCCCTGGTGGACGTGCTGAAGACCAAGATGATCAAGCGGGGAGTGCCGGTTAAGAACCTGAAGGTGGGCGACCTCGAGCAGGGCGCCGGGCAGAGCGTGCGCCGCACCATCGGCCTGACGCAGGGCATTCCCCAGGACGTCTCCAAGCGAATCGCCAAGGCGGTGAAGGACGGCGGGTTCAAGAAGGTTCAGGCCGCCATTCAGGGTGATGAGGTGCGGATAACCGCTCCCTCGCGCGATGAGTTGCAGAACGTGATCGCCTTACTGAAGGAGCAGGACTTCGGGGTCGAGCTCAAGTTTGGCAACTACCGGGGCTAGCCGGCCCAGCTTCTGGCGCCGCACTCCCGCAGCCCTTCTCCTCTGGGCCGTCGCGAGCTGTACCCGCCCGTCTCCGCCCGGCCCGCCTGCCGGCTTGCCGGAGCCATCCTCCAGAGAAGCCGAGGTGCGGATCGGACTGGCGGTCGGCGCCGGATCGGCCAGCATTGGCGGAACCGGTCCGGTTGCCGTGAACCAGCCCGACGGGTCCCGCATCGTAACCATCTCCCAGGGGCAAATCTGGCAGGTGACGGTAGCCGGGGGCGGCTTCGTCCTGGTAAGCCCCAGTGGGTGGGTCTCTCCCGAGCTCGATCTGGTGACGCTCGCGCCGATCGATCCCCGTGCAGTGGTGCGGGTGAACGGCAGGTCCTACCGTGGGGTAGGTGAGATCTTGCGGGACCGAACCGGCCTCACGGTGGTGAACCGGCTCGGCGTGGAAGCGTACCTGCTCGGGGTAGTCTCGGCGGAGATGGGACGGCGCAGCTCCATCGAGCAGGCCGCGCTCAGGGCCCAGGCGATCGTGTCCCGCACCTACGCGCTTCGGAACCTCCGGCGCTGGGGGTCGCAGGGTTTCGACCTGTACGCCACGGTAGCCGATCAGGTCTACGGGGGGGTGGCGGCAGAAACGGACCAAGGTCGGGCCGCGGTTGCGGCCACCCGCGGGCGGGTGATTACCTACGGCGGCGCGCCGATCGAGGCGTTCTACTATTCCACCTGCGGTGGCCGAACCGCGGATGGGCACGAGGTGTTTCGGGGCGCGGCGCGTCCCTACCTCCGCTCGGTTTCCGATCGGGCGGGAAACGGCTCGGCCTACTGTAGCATCTCCCCCCGTTTCCGCTGGCACGAGGAGTGGACCGAGGAAACCCTGCTGGCCGCGCTCCAGCACAATTTGCCGGGCGCTACCAGCGGAACCAGCGCGCCGATCCGCCGGGTGACCGAGGTCAGGGTCACCCGGCGCACCCCATCGGGCCGAGTCGATCAGCTGACCGTGGGGCTGGGCGGATCGGATGTCACCGTGGAGGGAAGCGCGATTCGGGGCGTCCTCCGTCCGGCTACCGGTGAGCTGTTGCGCAGCAACGCGTTCAGCCTCCTCGCAACCGGTAACGGAGCGAGCGTCACCCGGCTGGTGGCGGAGGGGATGGGAGCGGGGCACGGAGTTGGTCTGTGCCAATGGGGCGCCGTCGGCCGCGCTCGCGCCGGGCAGAGCCACGAGCAGATTCTCGCGGCGTACTATCCAGGCACCAGCCTGGAGCGCCGTTACTGAAGAGGGGGGAGCATGACCGAGGGCGGCAGCGGCGCGCCAGTCGAGCGCCTCAAGGTGGGCATCGTGGGCGGGGGGGCGATCGCGCAGGTGGCGCACCTTCCGGTACTGAAGAAGATGCGCAGTGTGGACCTCTGCGCCATCTGCGACACCGATCTTCCCAAGGCGCGGGCGCTCGCCGACCGGTTCGGGGTCAAGAACGCATTCGACGATATCGAGGAGCTGCTCGGTTACGAGGCGCTTGACGCCGTGGTGGTCTGCTCGCCCAATCACCTGCACGAATCGCACATCTTAGCGGCCCTGTCGGCCGACCTGCACGTGCTGGTCGAAAAGCCGCTCGCCATATCGGCCCCGAGCGCGCAACGCATACTCCGGGCGGCCGAGAAGCGGGACCGGATATTGATGGTGGGCATGAATCACCGCTATCGCCCCGATGTTCAGATCGTCCGCAGCTTCGTGCAGGGCGGAGAGCTCGGTGCCATAGAGAGCATCCGGGGGAGCTGGCACGTGTTCCGGCCCAGCCGGGCTCAGCTGGGTTGGCGGCAGCGGAAAGACCAGTCGGGTGGTGGGGCGATGCTCGACCTGGGGCTGTCGGTTCTCGATCTGGGCCTGTGGTTGGGCGGCAGCTCGCCACCGGTCCGGGTAAGCGCCAGCCTCGATCAGTCCGGCAAGGAACGTTCGGTCGAGCAGTCGGGAAGCGCGTTCGTGATCTGCGAGAACGGTATGTCGATCTTCGTGGATGTAACGTGGCGCTATCTCGGGGAAGGTGAGCGGTTCGGCGTGGGACTGCGCTGCAGCAAGGGATCGGCCGGCATCAACCCGCTCAATGTGTGGAAGGAGCTGCACGGGGTGGCGGTGGACGTGTCGCCCACCGGGTCCGTGAGCCGGGAAAACGCCTTCACCGCATCGTATCGCGCCGAGTGGGCGCACTTCCAGGCGGCGATCGCCGGCCAGGCCCGGGTGCCGTCGCTGGAGGAGCATCTGGCTCTACACAAGGTGGTAGACGCGATCTACCGGTCGGCTCTCGATGGGCGGGACGTGGTGCTGTGAGCGTGGGAAGCGGGGAAGCGGGGAAGCGGGGCGGATTAGCGGGGCAGCGGGGCAGCGGGGCAGCGGGGCGGTGGAAGCGCCCTCTCCGGGTTCTGGCGCTCCTCGCTCTCTCTTGTTCCGGCAGTCCGCTCGCCGCCCAACAAGCTGCCCCGCCTCCCCGCGTCCCCGCCTCCCCGCCTGAAAGCCTCACCGTCTACCTCATGACCATGGGCCCCGGCAAGCGCGTTTGGGAGCGGTTCGGCCACAACGCCATCTGGATCCACGATCCGGTGCGGGGCACCGACCAGGCTTACAACTACGGCCTGTTCGATCTCAGACAGGAGAACTTCCTGGTCCGCTTCCTTCAAGGGCGGATGTGGTACTGGATGGAGGGATTTCCGGCCCAGTCCTACGTCGAGCTTTACCGCCGGGCCAACCGGTCGGTCTGGGTGCAGGAGCTCGAGATACGGCCGGAGGCAAGACGCGAGCTCCAGAGGTTTCTGGAGTGGAACGAGCGCCCGGAGAACCGGTTTTATCACTACGACTACTACCGGGACAACTGCTCCACCCGGATCCGCGACGTGCTCGACCGGGCCCTGGATGGCCGCATCCGGGAGAGCACCGGCGATTTGCCAACCGGCACGACTTACCGATTTCACACCCAGCGGCTCACCGCGAACGATCCCCTGATCTATACCGGCCTCCTGCTCGCGCTGGGCCAGCCGGTGGACCGGGAGATCTCGGCCTGGGAGGAGATGTTCCTCCCGCTGGCCCTCCGCGAGCAGGTGAGAGGCATTACCGTTGACACGCCGACCGGAGAGAAGCCGCTCGTCAGATCAGAGCGCACCCTCTTCAAGTCAACCGAGCCCGCCCCACCGAGCCGGCCGCCATTCTGGCTCCCGATTTATCTGGGTGCGGGTATTGCCATCGGAGCTGGGTCGCTGAGCCTGGGATATGCCGCCCGGGCCAGCCGGCTCGCGCGGGCTGGTTTCGCGACGTTGGCGGGTGCCTGGGTCCTGTTAGCAGGAACCGCGGGGCTGGTCGTTGCGGGGCTCTGGGGGCTGACCGACCATACAGCCGCCTACCGGAACGAAAACGTTCTTCAGATGAATCTGCTCGGGCTGGCTCTGCTCTGGCTGCTTCCCGGAGCCGTCCACCGGTCGAGGGCGGGGCCGGCGGCGTTGATTCTGGCTACTACCATAGCGGTGTTCTCGGGGATCGGATTGCTGTTGAAGCTGCTCCCTGCGTTCCACCAGGTAAATGGTGACATCATCGCGCTCGCCCTTCCGGCGCACCTCGGTGTGGCGGGGGGTCTCTGGTGTCTGGCTCGCAGTCAGGGCGCGCGCAGCCGCTGCATTGCCTCGCGCGCTTCGGAGTAATTGGGGAATGCAGTCATGGCTTGCTGGAAGTGCTCGCCTGCTTTAGACCTCTCGCCCTCGCTCTCATAGAGTAGCCCCAGACTGTACTGGGTAAGCGCCTCGGTGGGAGGCAGCCGTGCCTGCCCGCCTGCGCTTGTGCCGGCAGAAGGCCGAAGCCCGACTGCCGCCACGATCTTGCCACCCAGCGCCTGGAGAATGCGGGAAAGCTCGGCTCGATCCTGGAGAGCGGGATCGTCGTTCGACACCACTTTCAGGATCTGTCCGCTCTCGGCATCCACGATGCGGGCGTCGATCCTGAACTTGCCGTAAAAATCAGCGAAGTTGCCGGTGATGGCGTATCGGGCGCCGACCTGGCTGGCCACCTTTGCGGCCGTCGCGGCATCCACCCGCGCATCGGGCGCGAGGTTTTGGGACCGCAGGGCCTGGGTCACTCTTCCGCGCTCTACCAGACGCAGCCTGGAGTCCCGGCCCAGCTCGCTGCCGAGGGCTGCCGGAATTCCCAGCTCGAGCGCCCGAAAGACCTCCTTGTCCTGGCCGTATGAGCCCCGGTCTTCGAACGGCAGTATCGCGATTACCACCGCCCCGGACTGAGCCAGGGCCTGCCCGGCCACCGTGAATGCCGCCAGGACGCTCAACGTTGCGGGCCGACTCATGCCTCATTCCCTCTCATGCTCACTCCTCTCACAGAGAGAACCGCATCCCTTCGGCAGCGGCCTCGACCTGGAGGCGGGGTGCAACCCGGGCGGCGTATGCGCGGGTGTCGGCCAGCAGGCGGTCCATGGCGTCGTCGTCGTGCTCCGGCTCATGGTGGAACAACACCAGGCGGGCGCAGCGAGCCTCTCCCGCAAGATCCACCGCCTGGCGGGGGGTGGAATGTCCCCAGCCCGCGCGCGCCTGAATGATCTGATCCAGGTACATGGCGTCGTGAACCAGCGTGTCGGCTCCCTCCACGAACTCCACCAGGCGGCTGCGCCAGTCCGGGGCCACCTCGTACGATCCGCCGGGGCCGAGCTCGTTGTCGGTTATGTACGCCAGCTCTTTCCCGCCCCCGGCGGGGACCAGGCGATATCCCAAGGTCGTTCCCGGGTGCCTCAGCCGGAAAGTGCAGACCCGGAAGTCTTCGATATTGAAGTCGCCCTCGCTGATCTCGACCACCGTGATGGCCGCCGCGAGAGCGTGCAGCGGAACCGGAAAGACCATCGGGTCCATCTGCCGTCCGAGAATATCCTTGAGCGGCACGCCTTGCTGGGCCGCTCCGTAGATGTAGACCGAGGTTTGCTGCGAGCTGAGTGGCTTGAAGAACGGCAAGCCCTGGATGTGGTCCCAGTGGGTGTGAGAGAGGAGAATGTCGGCCGTAAGGGGGCCGTTTCGCTGCTTCATTAACTGGTGGCCGAACGGGCGCAATCCGCTTCCCGCGTCGAGGATGACGAGCCGCCCTCCGGGGCCAGAGATGCTGATACAGGCCGTGTTTCCACCGTAGCGCGCGGTGTCGGCCCCCGGAGTAGGTATCGAGCCCCGGGTACCCCAGAAGGCCACTGTGTATGTCACGCGATGCTTCCAGCGAGTGGAACGGCCATGTCGCAACCTCTTCCGGCGCAACGCGCCCGGGCAGCGGTCGCAATCACGGAGGGTCTGTGACGGTGATCACGATCTCCGTGCGGCCAGCATTAGCGAGCGGCGATCCTTGAGGGTGATGTCTTTGCGGGTGACCTGGATGATGCCGCGCTCGACCAGATTACGCATGGTTCGGGAAACCGTCTCCCGGCTGGAGCCGATCATTTGCGCGATGGTGTGATGGGTGAGCTTTCGAGTGATGCGGTCGCCACCCTCGTCTTCGGCCATTCGAAGCAGCAGGTGGGCCACCCGCCCATTGACGTCGAGCAAGACGAGGCTGCCGATCTTTTCGTCTGCCCTCCGGAGCCGGCGGGAAATCTCCTTGAGCAGCGAGATGGCCACCTCGGGCGAGTTTCGGAGCCGGGCGTGAAAATCTTCCCGCCGAAGCACCAGGAGGCTCGAGTCCTCCATGGCGATGACGTGAGCCGACCGCGGCTCCTCGTCGATTACCGCCATCTCTCCGAAGAAGCTGCCTTCTCCCAGGACCGAGAGGATCACTTCCCGCCCGTCCTCGGCGATCAGCACGACCTTGACCTGTCCCGCGGCAACCAGGAACAGCGCGTCGCCCGGATCATCCTCAAAGACGATCACGCTACCCTTGGGGTAGCTGCGTTCACGGGTGAGCTCGGCGAAGGCGGCGAGGTCGGCCTCTCCCAGCCCGGAGAAGAGGGGAACCTTCCGGAGGACCTCCATGGGGGACAGTGCCACTCGCGCCTCACGGTAGTGGAAGTGTTTGGGGGTAGCATACTTGCGGCCGGGAATACTGTCAATCGCAATGAGCAGAGGCAGGGAATGTGGCATGGTGGCAAAACCTGTCAGTGGGATCTACCTACGACCAGGTATCGGTGGAGTCCCAGTCTAACAGGAAGTCCCGGCGCGGGTGTCGGGAAATCGGCAGGGCAGCGGCTCCGGGGTGAGGCCGCGGCTTGCCTCTACCCCGGCAAGCCGTCTAAATTGAAGGGCTTAGCGCTAACAATGGAGCCCCGATGAAGGCCGATCTGCACCCGCCCTACCGCAAGCTCATGGTTCAATGTGCCTGCGGCAACCAGTTCGAAACCCGCTCGACCGCCACGTCGATCCACGTGGAGGTGTGCTCGCAGTGCCATCCCTTCTTCACCGGCAAGCAACGTCTGGTGGACACCGCCGGTCGGGTGGATCGGTTCCGCCGGAAGTACCAGACCGAGTCGGCGACACCAACGCCCAAGGCGTAGGCTATGGAGGCCCGACTCCGCCAGGCCTTGCAGCAGGCGGAGGAGGTCGCCCGCGCGCTGGCCGACCCCGGTGTGGGGAAGGATCCGGAAAGGCTGAGATCCCTCGGCCGCGAGCACAACCGGCTGGCCCCGGTAGTCCGGCTGGCCGATCGGGTCGCGCGGCTCCAGGACGAGCTCGAACAGGCTCGGGGTCTGGCCGAAGAGCCGGATCCTGAGCTGGTGGCGTTGGCCAAATCCGATCTGGCCCGGCTGCCGGCCGAGATCGCTGCGCTGACGGCGGAGCTTCACGAGCTTCTCCTCCCCCGAGACCCCCACGACGACCGCGACGCCATCATGGAAATCCGCGCCGGCACCGGCGGAGACGAAGCCGCGCTCTTCGCGGCCGACCTGTACCGCATGTATCAGCGCTATTGTGAGCGACACGGCCTTTCATGGGAGCCGATCTCGCTCAGCGAGGGACCGTTGGGCGGGATCAAGGAGGCGATCGTCGCCGTGCGTGGGCCGGAGGCGTACGGCCTGCTTCGGCGGGAGTCGGGCGTCCACCGGGTTCAACGGGTTCCCGCCACCGAGACCCAGGGCCGGATCCATACCTCCGCCGCTACCGTCGCTGTGCTTCCGGAGGCCGAGGAGGTGGACTTCAAGATCGAGCCCCATGATTTGAAGGTCGACGTGTTTCGCTCGTCGGGTCCCGGTGGGCAGAGCGTAAACACCACCGACAGCGCGGTTCGAATCACCCATCTGCCGACTGGTCTGGTGGTCAGCCAGCAAGACCAGAAGTCGCAGCTTCAGAATAAGATCAAGGCCATGGAGGTACTGCGTGCCCGCCTGCTGGACCGAATGCTGGCGGAACAGGAGGCGGCCCGGGCCCGGGATCGCCGCGCCATGGTTGGTACCGGCGACCGTTCGGCCAAGATCCGCACCTACAATTTCCCTCAGAGCCGGATCACCGATCACCGAATCAGCCTGTCAGTCCACAATCTGTCCGAGGTGCTGAACGGAGATCTGGACCAGATGGTGGATGCTCTGCGGATGGCGAGCCGCCAGGAGCTGATCGATGCCTGAGCCGCCGGCGGCTCTCGGCTGCTTGATCGACGAAGGCGCGGCGAGCCTCCGGCGCTGCGGCGTCGCGGAGCCTCGCCGCGAGGCGGTCAGGATCTGGGCCGATATCCATCAGGGAGGTGCGGCTGAGGTCCATCTTCGCCGCGATCTGCCGGTGGCGACGGGCTCGGCCGCGCATTTCCAGAGCGCCATCCTGCGGCGCTGCGGCGGTGAGCCGGTGGCTCATGTGACCGGGTGGAGTGGATTTCGCCGGCTTTGGCTGCGGAGCGACCGCCGGGCCCTGATCCCCCGGCCCGAGACCGAAGGGCTGGTCGATCTGATCCTCCAACTAGTGCGCAGCGGAACCGTGGCGGACGTGGGCACCGGTACCGGCTGCATCGCCCTGAGTCTCGCTCACGAGGGGGGCTTCGACCACATCGTGGCCGTGGACTGCTCCAGTGACGCGCTGAAGCTCGCCCGGGCAAACCGCGAGCTGGTGGGAGGACCGGTCACTCTGGTGCAGGCTGATCTCTGCGCCTCGTTCCGGCCCGGCACCCTCGACGCGCTGGTATCGAATCCACCATATCTTTCAGCGGCGGAATACTCGTCTCTCGACCACTCGGTGCTGAACTGGGAGCCGGCGCTGGCTCTCCTGAGTGGAGAAGACGGCATGGAGGCCACGTTCCGGCTGCTCGTCGAAGGACGAGAGGTGCTGCGGGAAGGGGGCTGGCTGGCGCTCGAGGTGGACAGCTCGAGAGCTGCGATGGCTGCCCGGCGCGCGTGCGAGCTGGGCTGGGGCGATGTGGCTGTTCAGGTAGACCTATTCGGCCGCGAGCGGTACCTGCTCGCGCGCAGGAGCAATGCATCGTGATTTGGGACAAGGCGCAGGAACTGGGCCGCCTCATCGGCCAATCGCCGGAATACCAGGCGCTCAAGCGGGCCGAGGCCTCCCTGCGAGAGGACAAGGAGACCGTGGCTAAGCTCGATCAAATTCAGACGCTCGCGCGGCAGGTCGACCAGGTGGTCTCCACTGGGCAGATGCCGGATCAGGCCACCGCCGAAGCCTACGAGGGGGCGGTGCGCGATCTGGAGATGAGTCCGACCGGCCAGGCCTACGTGGTGGCGCGCTCGAACTTCGAGAAGCTGATGAACCGGGTCAATCAGCAGATCAGCGAGGGCATGGAGAAGGGAGCGGCCAGCAGCATCATCACGCTCGGATGAGTCGCCGCGGCTTCTTCGTGGTGCTGGAGGGACCCGAGGGGTCGGGTAAGTCCACCCTCCTGAACCCCCTGGCCGAGCGCATGCGGGCTACCGGTATCGAGCCGGTGGTGGTGCGGGAGCCCGGCGGTACCCGGGCCGCCGAAATCGCCCGGCAGGCGCTGCTCGACCCGGAGCATCCCATCGGACCACTGGCGGAGCTGTTCTTCTATCTGGCGGCGCGGGCCGACCTGGTGCAGTCGGTCATCCAGCCCGCGCTTGCCGCGGGAAAGGTAGTGCTCTCCGATCGGTTCGCTCTCTCGACCGAGGCGTACCAGATGGCGGGACGGGGGCTCGATGCCACCATGGTGCGCGCGGCCAACGAGGCGGCCACTCATGGAATCCAACCGGATCTAACGCTGATTCTGGACCTCCTCCCCGAGCTGGGTCAGGCGCGCCAGCTCGCCGCCGGCAAGCGGCAGGACCGCCTGGATCGGGAGAGCGCGGACTTTCACCTCCGGGTGGTTCAGTACTACCTGGCGGTTCAGGGCAGTGGGGTGCGACATTTAGATGGGCGTCTTCCGCCGGACCAGCTCTTGCAGGTCGCCTGGGCGGAAGTGCGCGCAGCCGCGCCGGAGCGGTTCCGGCCGGCGACAGTGTAAACACATGGCGAGCTATCATCTAGGGCCGGGATCGTCTTCCTCCGCGAGCGGGGCGGACACGCGGTTAGCCCTTCATTTGTGATTGACTGTGGCAGCTATTCTGCGGGAGTGGAGGCGAATATGAAGCAGCGTTGGGGTCTGATCGGGCTGGTGGCGGTGATCTCGTTCTTCAGCGGCGGATGGCTGCTCCAGCGGGGCGTGGCCAGCGATGGCAACGTCTACCAGCAGGCGCGGCTGTTCGATGACGTGCTCGGCCACGTGAACAGTTACTTCGTGGATTCGATCGGCGAGACGGTTCTGTACCAGAAGGCGACCCGAGGCATGCTGGAGCAGCTGATGGACCCGTACTCGGTCCTGCTGACCGGCGACGACTACAAGGCGCTGACCGAACAGACCTCGGGCAATTACGCCGGCCTGGGCATCCAGATCGATGTCAGGGACGGCTGGATTACAGTCGTGGCGCCGCTGCCGGAAACTCCGGCGGAGCGGGCCGGCATCGAGACCGGCGACCAGATCATCGAGGTGGACGGCAAGTCTACTGAAGGCTGGAAGAACGACGAAGCGGTGAAGGCGCTCCGGGGCGAAGCCGGCTCGAAGATCGTCATCACCATTCGCCGGGCCGGCATCCCGGAGCCGATCAAGTACCGGCTCACCCGGGCGCAGATCCACATGCGTTCCGTAGCGCCCGGCACACTCTTCGATGGCGGCGTCGGCTACATCTCCCTGAACCCGGTAAGCGAGACCTCCGCCGAGGAGCTCCGTCAGGAGGTCGTCGCCATGAGGGGCAAGGGGATGAAGTCGCTCATCCTCAATCTCCGCAGTAATCCGGGCGGCCTCCTCGATCAGGGTGTCAAGGTCGCCGATCTATTCCTGGATAGCCGCCAGCAGATCGTTTCCACCAGGGGCCGGGCTCGGGGATCCACCAAGGAGTTTCTGGACGAGGCCAAGCAGGCGTGGCCCGACCTGCCGATCGTGGTCCTGGTTGACGATGGCACCGCCAGCGCGGCCGAGATCATTGCCGGGGCCCTTCAGGACCATGACCGTGCGGTGGTGGTCGGCGCTCCTACTTTCGGCAAGGGGCTGGTGCAGACCCTCTTCCCTCTGGGGGAGGGAGTGGCGCTCAAGCTGACCACGGCGCGCTGGTTCACCCCGAGCGGCCGGACCATCCAGCGGATCGCTAAGGATGAGGAAGACCAGGCCACTCAGGCCGCCATGGCGGTGGTGGCCGACACTATTCTGGGCGAGCCGGACAAGGAATCCTCCGACTCAGCCCTCAAGGAGCGGCCGATCTACCGCACCGACGCCGGCCGGGTAGTACGGGGCGGAGGCGGAATCGTCCCGGACCTGGTCGTCCGCCCGGATACGTTGACGGCCGCCGAGCGGGAGTTCGCCAAGGCGCTCGGCAACGGCCTGCCTCAGTACCGGGATGCCCTCACATCCATGGCACTCGAGGCCAAGAAGACTCACGGGGTGAAGTCCGAGGCGTTCAAGGTGACCCCGCAGATGCGGCAGGAGGTTTACCGGCGGCTACGCGAGAAGGATGTCTCGATCAGCCCCGAAGTGTTCAATGGGGCCGCGAACCTGATCGACGAGCAACTGGGTTACGAGGTTGCGCGCTACGTGTTCGGCCGGCCGGCCGAGTTCCGCCGGCGCGCGGCACGCGACGTTCAGATGCAGACCGCCCTCGGTCTGCTGCGAAAGGCGCAGACGCCCAAGCAGTTGCTCAGCCTGGCTGAAACCACGGGGTCGGCGGCGACGGTCCAGAACTAGGTTTCAGGCAACGCCCAGATAACTTTCCGAGCCCGGTCGGCCTGTCGTTGGCTGGCCGGGCTCGTCTGTTCCAGATCAGATTGTCGGAAGGGGTGATCGGTGTCGCAGCCACGGGTGACCATAATTGGGGCCGGCCGGATGGGGCAGGGTCTCGGCCTGGCCCTCAAACGGCGGGGTTACAAGATAGCGCTGGTCGGTCGGACACCTCGCGACGTGGTCCCACCCCTCACGCTGCACCTGGGGAGCCGCAGCGAGGCAACCACCGGCGCCGAGCTGGTTCTGATTGCCACGCCGGATGACGCGATCGGCTCCATTGCCCGCGAGCTCCAGGCCGAGGGCGCCATCGCGCGAGACCAGGTCGTTCTCCATCTGTCGGGCCTGCTCGACCGCAACGCACTGCTGCCTCTGGAACCGAGCGGAGCCGGCCTCGGCTCATTCCATCCGCTCCAGTCGGTGGCCGAGCCATCTACGGCCGCCGAGCGTCTCAAGGGAGCATATGTCGGGATCGAGGGAGACGATCGCGCCCTGACCGCAGCGGAACGCCTGGCCAACACCCTGCGTCTGATTCCGGTCCGGATACCGGCGTCTGCCAAGCCGGCCTACCACGCCGGAGCCGCGCTGGTAGCCAACTACACCGTGGCGCTGGTCGGCGTCGCCGAGCGGCTTGCCCGAGGCGCCGGGGTGCCATCGGATATTGCCGCCCGGATCTACCTGCCGCTGCTGGGTGGCGCCGTGGCCAACCTGAACGCGCTGGGCCCGGCCGCCTCACTTACCGGGGCGGTGAGGCGGGGCGATGAGCAGACCATACGAGCACACCTCGACGCTCTCGGGCCCGAGGAGCGTACGCTGTATCGGACAGTAGCCAAGGCTGCAGTCGCGCTTGCCAGGGAGGCGGGCCTGGGGGAGAGTGCAGTGATGCGAGTCGAGGAGGCGCTGAGCTCGTAACGATCGCGTCCCGGGGCTCCCCCGGGGCGGAGCCGAGCTATTGATCCACCACGCGAACGCCGGCGGGCACCCTGAAGGCGAAGGTCTCCTTTGGTACCTTCTCATTGACCCGAAGCCGGGTGAGCTCGAGGGTGCGGGTAGCTCCGGACCGCTCGTGGATCTCGAGTCGCCGCGGCAGCGCATCCTCACTGTCGAGCCAGACCACAGCCCGGGTGAACGGCATGTCGGGCACCGCCGGCACCAGCTCTATCCGGTGGGTGATGCGTCCGGCGATCCGCTCATTGCCGAGGTAGGACGCTCGGTACCTTTCCGCAGGACGATCGAGCAGCCATGCCAGCAGATTGTATCCGTATACCGGCCCACCACTCGGCACCCTCATGCGAATGACCTGACCCGGTACGGTGCTCGGCGTATAGATCCAGACGTGTTTGCCGTCGATCACGATCGCTTCGCCGGGTGGGTCGCTGAAGCGCATCGAGAGCCTGGCGTTGCCCGACTGAACCAGGGTTCCCTTGCTCTCGGCGCTATCTATCATGGGGTTGTCGATCACCTGGAGAAAATCAGCCCGCAGGCTTGAAAGCGAGCGGTAGACCCGGGCGGCGCGCCCGATCAGCTCCTTGGCGTCTTGCGCCTGGGCCGGCCCGGGAATCACGAGTGCCAGGGCGAACACGAAGCGGTTGATCACGTGCGGATACCCGCCGGTTCCGCCACCCGCCGCCCGATCGCCTCCGCGATGAGACGGACTTCCTTCATTAACCTCTCGAACTGCTCGGGGTAAAGGCTCTGCGCCCCGTCAGACAGCGCCCGTTCCGGGTTGGGGTGCACTTCCACCAGCAGCCCATCGGCTCCCGCCGCCACGGCAGCGCGGGCCATCGGGATTACCATATCCCGGTGGCCGGTGCCGTGGCTGGGGTCCGCGACGATGGGCAGGTGAGAGAGCCCGTGCACCACGGCAACGGCGCTCAGGTCGAAGAGGTTCCGGGTGGCCGGATCGAAACCGCGCACTCCGCGCTCGCACAGGATGACATTCGGATTGCCCGCCACCAGTATGTATTCCGCCGAGAGCAGCAACTCCTGGATCGTGGCCGAGAGACCCCGTTTCAGCAGAATCGGCTTGCCCGACCGGCCCGCCCGCTTCAGCAGCGGGTAGTTCTGCATATTCCGGGCGCCGATCTGGATGATGTCGGCGGTGTGGGCCACAGCGTCCATCTCTTCCCCATCCATCGCCTCGGTGACGATGAGCAGTCCGGTCTCCTCCCGGGCACGAGCCAGCAGCTCGAGGCCGGCACGCCCGAGGCCCTGGAAGGAGTAGGGCGAGCTCCGTGGCTTGAAGGCGCCGGCTCGAAGCACGGTGGCACCCGCTTCCCGCACCGCCCTGGCCGCATCGAGTATCTGACTCTCGCTCTCCACCGAGCAGGGACCGGCCATGACCACCACTTCGTCACCCCCCACGTTGAGGCCTGCCGGCAGACGCACCACGGTCGAGTCCGGCTTCCACTCGCGGGACACCTGCTTGTAGGGCTTGGTGACGTGGATGATCTCCTGGACGCCGGGGAGCGCGGCCAGACGCGACCCATCCACCCGCCCGTCGTTGCCCACGAGCCCCACTGTGGTCCGCTGCTTGCCAGGCATGGGACGCGCCTGATAACCCATCTCCTCGATGGTGCTGACAACGCGGCGGATGTCCTCTTCGGGTGCGCCGTGGCGCATGACGATCAGCATGGGAGTCGGGAGTCGGGAGTCAGGAGTCGGGAGTCAGGAGGCTAAGGTGGAGGATCGGGAATCACACCGGTAGATGAAGGATGCAGGCAACGTGCCATGTCAGCAATACGGTATGGACGTGTCTCCCACCTGACTCCTGACTCCCCGACTCCAGACTCCCGACTCTCAGACGCGCTCCTTCTCGCCCAGCCTGACTCCCACGATGGTGGACACTCCCGGCTCCTGCATAGTCACGCCGTAGACGGCGTCAGCCGCCTGCATGGTCCGGGGGTTGTGGGTGATGACCAGGAACTGGGTGTCGCTCTTGAACTGGTCGAGCAGCCGGGTGAAGCGGCCGACGTTGGCATCGTCGAGCGGGGCATCAACCTCGTCCATGAGGCAGAAGGGACTCGGTTTGGTGAGATAGATGCTGAAGAGGAGTGAGACGGCGACCAGGGTGCGCTCGCCGGAGGAGAGCAGGTGAATGCGCTGGGTTCGTTTCCCCCGGGGAGCCGCATGGATGTCTATCTCGCTCTCCAGCGGGTCATCCGGGGTGGCCAGCCTGAGCTCGCACTCGCCGCCGCCGAACAGGGCGTGGAACACCTTCGAGAAGTTGGCCTGGATCGCGACGAAGGTCTCGAGAAACATGGTCCGGGCGGTGCCGTCTATCTCCCGGATGGCCTGAATCAACGATTGGCGGGCGCTGATCAGGTCGTCGCGCTGGGCCGTCAGGAACTCGAGCCGCTTGCTTTCCTCGGCATGCTCTTCGACGGCCAGCGGATTGACCGGGCCGATCGAGTCGAGGGCGGCCAGAATTCGGCCCGCCTCGGACTCGAGAGTCTCCAGATCCAGGTCGAGCAACGCGGCGGTTTCCATCAGCTGGTCGAAAGGCCGGTGCCACTCGGCCTCGACCCGCTCGAGGATGCTCCGGCGCATGCCGGCCGCTTCGGTCAGCCGCACCTGCAACCGGTGGCTCTCCTCTCCAGCCGCTTCCAGCTCGGCCCGGGTGGCATCCAGGTCCCGTTCGGACTCCGCCAGGGCTGACTCGGCCTCGGCGAGTGAGGCCTCGGCGGCCGCACCTGCCGTCTCGAGCTCCCGAAGTGCGATCCGGCGTTCGGCTCGCGCTTCCAGCCATTCGGCTTGCTGTGCTGCCACTCCTGCCGTGTCGGCGTCGAGCTGGGCCAGCTCGCCCGCCAGCGAACCCATGGCGTCCTCGGCCTCGGACCGGGTGCGCCCGGCCCGCTCGAGCCGGTCGGCGGCCGCGCGCAGGCTTCCGGCGATGTGCGCTTCTTGCACCTGCCATTGGGCCCGCTGCTCCCGCGCGCTCTCCTGATCCGCCTCCAGCTCGGCCAACCGGCTGCGCGAGGCTCCCAACTCCTCCTCGACCCGACCTCGCGTCAGATCGCCGTCGACCAGCGCCGCATCGACTTCGGCCAGACGCTGCTCCGAGCGGGCCAGCCGGTCGGTCACCTGCCGGACCTGGACGTCGGAATCGGCCGCCTCCCGCGCCAGGTTGGCCGTAAGGCGCACCAGGTCGTCGCGCGCTGCCTGGGCCTGGCGCTCGCCATCCCTGGCCCGCTCTGCCGCCGCGGTCGTGTCGGCCAGCAATCGCTCGTGGTCCGCCAGCCGCTCGACCGTGGCCCGGAGCGATTCGTCCGCGGCGGCCAGAGCGGCTTCCGTCTGAGCCGTGTCCTGAACCAGCGACGCGAGCTCAGCCCTGCGGCGCAGCGGCCCTGACGGAGCGCCTGCCCCCGAGAGAAAGATTGCGCCGCTCGCGCGGCGCAGGACGCGGCCGGCGTCGTCGAGGACCTCCGATCCGGCAAGGGCGGCACGCACCCATCCGGACGCGGGGGCCTGGGTACGCAGCCGGTCATCGAACGGTTGGGTGTCGAGCGGTGTGAGCGGGCCGGGATCGAGGGGCAGGAGGACCAGCGCACCTGGCTGGTGTTCCTCATGCCATGCCTGGACCGCGCGAACCGTCTCCCCATCGCGGACCAGCACCGCATGCATCCATTCGCCCAGGAGGCGCTCGGCGAGCTCCGCGTCCTTGCGGCCGGTGCTCACGAAATCGCTCAGTGGTCCGAGTACCCCGCCTTGGAACCGGTCCCGGGCGGCCAGAAGCGCGGCCGCAGCCGGCGCCAACCCTACCCGGTCTCGCTCCAGCTCCTCCAGGGCCTGACGCCGTGCGGTCATCTGGGCCAGAGCCTCTTCGGCCTGCCTCCGGTCGGATCGGTTCAGCGCCTCCCGCTCCCGGGTTTCGGCGACGAGGTGCCGAGCGTGTTCCGCGGCGGCGACGGCGCGTCTGCTCTCCTGGGTAAGGAAAGCGGCGCGCTCGACCGCACCATCACGGCGCCGTTCCGCGCCGGCCAGCTCGAGCTGGAGCCCCGCACGGTGAGCCGCGGCCTGTGATGCGCGCTCGCGCAACGAGGCGAGCTCGCCTTCGAGCGCGGTGCGCTCCCCCTCCAGCGACTTGAGAGTCTGGGCGAGCTCCTGAAGCTCCTGTTCCAGCCGGCGTACCAGGGTCCGCTGCTCGCCCAGCCTGGCCCTGACGGCCTCCTCGAGCCCGGCCCGCCCGGCCAGCTCTTCACCGATGCGCTCGTGCTCGGCCGCGGCCGTGGCACGATCTTCCGTGGCGGCGGCCTGCTCGATGGAGGCCGAGGCGGCCCGCTGTTCCATCTGGGCTCGCTCTTCCGCAGCCCGCAGCCGCCGTGCGGCGGCATTGGCGAGTCGCTCTGCCGCGAGGGCCAGATCGCCATCGAGCTTTCCGACTTCGACCCGCAGGGCCGCCAGACGCCGGGTCATCTCCGTCCGTTGAGCCTCGGCGGCAGCGCGGCCCAGGGCAGCCCGATCACGCCGGGCATCGCCCTCGGCGAGGCGTTGGCGAGTCTCGGGCAACAGATCGGCCAGCTGTGCGAAGCGCGACTCCATCCCGGCGGCTTGCTCCGCCAGCCGGTCCAGCTGCCGCCGAGCCAGGGTGATCTGGACCGCGAACTTTTCCTCGGTGAGCCGGGCATGGCGCTCGGCCTTGCCGCGTTGGCGAGCCAGGCTGCGGATCTGGGACTGGACCTCGGCGATCAAGTCCTCCACCCGCTGGAGATCCACCGCCGTCTCCTCCAGCCTGCGCTCAGTGCTGTGCTTGCGGTCGCGGTACAAACCGATCCCGGCGGCCTCCTCGAACAACGAGCGCCGCTCTTCTGCCCGGTCCGAGAGGAGCAGATCGATCATCTTGGCCTCGATGACGACGCCGGCGTCGCTGCCCAGGCCGGTACCTCGCAGCAGATCCTGAATGTCCCGCAGCCGCACCGGTGAGCCGTTCAGCAGATAGTCGCTCTGGCCGGAACGGGAGAGCCGCCGGGTGACCACCACCTCGCGGTACGCGATCGGGAGGTCTCCATCGGAGTTGTCCAGGAAAAGCGAGACCTCGGTGACGTTCACCGGCCGCCGAGCTGCGGAGCCCTGGAATATCACGTCCTCCATCTTGCCGCCGCGGAGGAGCCGGGCGGACTGCTCACCCAGGACCCAGCGGACCGAGTCCGAGACGTTTGATTTCCCGCATCCATTCGGCCCCACGATGGCCGTGACTCCCTGCTCGAAAGTGAGCGTCACGGTGTCGGCGAACGACTTGAAGCCGGAGAGCTCCAGCTTGGTGAGCTTCATGGCCGCGGGTCCCCCTGCTTATCCGAGGATGGGGCTACTGAGCCGATTGGTCCTGGGCGGTGACGATGAATGAAGGCATTCCGAGCTTACGGCTGGTCTCCATCGCCTGCTCCCGCGTGGCGTACGGACCCAGGACGACACGGAATGCCTCCTCGGAGCGCTGGGGGGGCAGCACCGAGGCTGGGAGACCTGCGGCGCTCAGCTTATCGGACAGCTCGTTGGCCCAGGCCGGGTTCTGCGAGCTGCTCACCTGGAGATAGACCGTGGCTCGCGCCGGACCGGTGGCGGCCGCGGCTACGGCCACCGAGTCACCGAAGGGGAGCTCGGATTCCTGCGCTGGATGCCACGCGATCGGCAGCCAGAAGTCGGCCGCTCCGCCTTCCACCCGGCCCAGCTCGGTAAACCCGGACGCGGAAAGATCCACCCCCACGACGTCGTCCCCTCGCCGGACCAGCAGGGTGTGCGGCGATGCCACCGCGGGAAGGTCCGCACTCCAGGGGGCCGCGGCAGCACCCAGATAGCGACCGGTGCCGACGTCTACCACCCACACGGAGTCTCCCTGCTCCGGACGCAGCAGGATCCAGCTGCCGTACAGATCTCCGCGGAGCTCCCTGGCTGGACCGGGAAGCTCGATCTCGCGGAGCTCGGCGCCCTCGAACCGGTCGAGGACCAGGAGAGGCGCCGTGGCGCGAGCCACGTAGACCCGGTGGCCCGAAGGCGAGAACAGCACCGCCCGGGCCCCCCCAGATACGGGGATGGACCAGGGCTCGGCCTTCCGGCCGGTGGCGTAGAGCACCACCGCGGTGTCGGCCGCTACGGCAACGAGGTCGCCCAGGAAGCTCGCGGCCATCTGTCCCTGGGGCAGCGGAGTGGACGTCGGCGCCTGGTCGGGGCCCAGAAACTGGAGGTTCGGCTCCTTGCCATCCAGTCTTGCGATGAGCGCGTCGTCCATGGTGCCGTAAAGCTGCGCCGGCTTTCCTTGCAGCTTTGCCCGAAACCGCCGGGGAGTCCGGCGTACCAGCTCGATCACCGAATTCGCGGTGTCGACCGCGAACAGAGCGCCATCGGGCCCTACCGCTGCGTGGCGGATGTTCTCCAGGTAGGTGCGTACCCTGCGAGTATCGAGATCGAGCGCTACGACATTGTTCTTGCGGTCTATCATGAATACGAGGCCCTGCTGGGGGGCGGCTCCCAGCGGCCGATCTACCGCAGGCAGCCGGTCGGCCGGAGTCCAGGCAGCAGAATCGAGGGAGGGAACGTGGTAGAGCCGGGCGCTTCCCCCGTCCCGGGGAATCCGCAGGACGGTTACCCTGGTAACGCCCCGGGACGCGGCCGAGGCGTTACTGCTTGCCAGGCCCGGACCGCCTCCACAGGCCAGCAGAAGCAGGGCCGGAATAAAGACTAGAGTGGCTCTGGGGTTCACGTGCGGAAGATAGTGGGGCAGCGGGGCAGGGGGGCAGGGGGGAGAGGACGGAGAGGACGGAGAGGACGGAGAGGACGGAGAGGACGGAGAAGACGGAGAGGAACGGCTAGGAGGCCGCAGACCTAAGAGACCGGGCCAGGCGCCAAGTCAGACCTCCAGCCCGTCTCCGCATTCCATCCAGGGCTTGCCACTCGTCGGCAGTCAATATGTCCAAATCTTTCGCAAGTCTCAGTAGATAAGCTGTCTCCGCCAAAGATCCCAGCGAGATGTCGAGATACCTGCGGAACTCCCGACTTCCGCGCTTGGCGGCCCCTTCGGCCATGTTCGAAGCTGTTGAGACGACTGCCCGCTGATTTGTGATGTCAGGCCATAGCGCTCCCGCACCGGCCATCGGTCGGTTACCCGATATATGGCCAATGCGAGTTGGTGGCACAGTTCCCAAGCCCGGAGCCTCTCGTGCGCCAGCATGGGCTGAGATTACATCAGTCGTCCGGGTCAGTCCAACCTAAGCGTCGGGTTCAGGACCGTTTTTTTGCGGGTCTCAGGCTCTGCCAGTTCTGCATCTTCTCCGGTCCCCTACGTCCCTCTCCGTCCTTTCCGTCCTTTCCGTCCTCTCCGTCTTCTCTTCTCCGTCTTCTCCGTCTTCTCCGCCACCCTAAAACGCCGGCCCCAGGCTGAACGTCCACAGCCCATTCACCCCCCGGCGCTCCTGTGGGATGGAGTAGTCCACCCGAACCACCGCAAAGCCGAACAGATTGGTGCGGATGGAGAAGCCGACCGTCTGGGAAGGGGTACGTACCCGCACCGGATGGTCGCCGCTCTGCCTATTCCATCTGATCGTGCTCTTCTCGTCCCAGGTGAGCCCGATGTCGTAAAAGATGGCGCCTTCGATCGGAGGGAAGCCGTCGGGAAGAAACCCGAATTGCGGGGTAAGTATGGGGAACCGCAGCTCCGCGCTGGCAACCCCGATCTGGGTGCCTACCAGGCGGTCCAGCTCGGCGCAGCCGGTCTGGGTGCCGGCATCGTTGGCGTTGAGGCATTCGTTTCTGCGGTAGGAGCCTGATGTGTTGCCCCGAATCAGCTCCATGCTCCCGCCGAAGATCCGGAACCGGTCGGCGTCCCGTCCGATCCGGCCGAAGTACAGGATCCGGGAGGCGAACACCAGCGGACCGACGATCGGATCATAGCGCCGGTAATCCGCCACCACCTGGGAGAACTTCCAGTCGCCCAGCGTCTGGGCGAACTCGAGCCGATACCGCCGGCCGTAGAAGGGGCCGGTATACCCGAACAGAGAGTTATCGAAGACCAGCGCGGTGGAGGGCTGTATGTAGTTCACTCCTGCCCGGTTGTGGGTCTCCAGGGTGGCGTCCCGGGTGGCATTGCCAAACAACGGATTGTAGGGCTCCAGGATGCTCAGCAGGGCGTCGTCCACGTTGGCAGCCCGGAGACTGCCCTCGATCCGGCGGAACCGGCTGATGGGGTAGTAGGCCTGTCCGAACGCCGAGCGGACGACCAGGCGGCGGACGTTGGTGACGAAGGTGTTTTCGGCGGGCGACGGTTCGCCCACCCGGACCTCGCTCGGCTCCAGGAAGTAGTAAGGGTCCTGGGAGATGCCGGCCACCCAGTTGATACGCCGGCTGAGGTTGGCGTACGCGGCCAGCACCTGCGCCTCGCTGATCCGGCCGTTGACGAAGCCGGCAAAGACGAGCTGGTGGTTGCCCAGGATATCGCTCAGCGAGACGGCGGTGCCGCCGAAGAACCCCCGCCCGAAGTTGTCGCGCGCGTAGCCGATCGAGGGACGAGCGACATAGTCGGGAGAGAACCGTACCCGATAGTCCTTGAGGGTGAACTCGCTGGTATCCGGCAGGCTGTAGCTGGCCGAATCGAGCAGCGCCGCAATGGACACCGGCGGAGCCACGAACGCCGTGTCGCCGGTTCGACCCACCTCGCTCGAGGATCGAAACCCCTGGGGAGTGCGGTATATCGAGCCGCCTTCCCCGACCTGGGCCCGAACCTCCTCCGGCACCTGGAGCGACTGAGCGGTGTCAGGCGGCGGAGCGGCGGTGTTGGCAAGCACCCAGCTGCTGTCGGGGGCCGCGTTCCGATAAGGCTGGCGCTTCAGTGCCCGGGGGTTGGACAGGGTGTAGACGTCGTACTTCCCCTTCTCGAAGTATACGAACGCCATCCGGTCGGCCTGCTGAGCCCAGGAAAGCGCGGGTGACAGCGGCGTGATGCCCTGGCTCCCGGTATAGAAGTCGGTGAGCTGGTAGAGGGCCTTCTCCCCCAGATCGTAGAGGAAGATGTTGCTGACCCCATTGCGGTCGGAGACGAACGCGATAGACCCGCCGTCCGGCGCCCACTGGGGACTCACGTTCTTGCCCCGGTCCATATTGTCGATCGCCTCGATGGTTCCGGTGTCGACATCGTATAGCGCGATTCGCATGTTGCCGATGGCCAGGGTCTTGAAGTTCGTCTCGCCGCCCCGGTCGGTGGCAAAGGCGATGGTTCGTCCGTCGGGCGACCAGACCGGATGCAGATCGGCGTATTTATCCTCGGTGAGCCGGCGAAGGCCGCTGCCGTCGCGGGAGACGACGAACAGGTCGCTCAGACCGCCGTCGTAACCGGTGAAGACGAGCTGCTGGCCATCCGGGCTCCAGGATGGTGTGGTTATGCCGCTCAGCCGCACCTCGATCCGCTCGACCTCCTTGTTGCGGGCCACGTCCACGATCACGATGACGTCCCGCGCACCCCGCTTGGCCGCGAAGGCGAGGTACTTCCCGTCCGGCGACCAGTTGGCCTGCGAGTTGAGGAAGCGGTAGGTCTCGTAGTTGCTGCTGATTCCCGACTTCAGAATCCGGCGCTTGACCTTGCCCGTGGTTCCATCGGCCAGGTAGAGGTCGACGAAATAGAAGTCCTTCTCGCTGAAGTACGCGACCTGCGACCCGTCGGGTGAGAGGGCCGGCGCCAGGTGCAGGGTGCCCTCCGAGCGCTTCTCGGTCAGGAGCTCGTCGGCCACCGCGCTCGCCCGGGGCCGGGCACCGATCTCGGGGAGGTACTTCTTCTGAACCGCGTCCCGCCACTGGTTGGAGAGCTGCTCCAGCGTGAGCCCGATGGTGCGGCGGAATGCCCCCTCGATCCCGCCCGCGAGCGTGCCCTTGAGAATTGCACCGACGGCCTCGTCACCCCACCGCTCCCCGATGTAGGACCACAGCGCGTGGCCGTACCGGTAGGGGAAATACTGGTAGGGATCGATAGTCATCTGCTCGATGGTCGGGAGCTTGCCCTCCAGCGACGCGTCCCTCAGCCACATTGCGGTCTCGGCGTTGATCGGGCCGAGGGAGAGGTACTCCGCCATGCCTTCCGCAAACCATAGCGGCGGGTTGATGGCGATCAGGGTGGACAGGCCGCTTCCGGCCCGGCCCCGGGCCCAGGTGTCGTACTGGAACTGGTGCACCATCTCGTGTTGGAGAACGTGCTCGAATTCCGCGTAGGAGCCGGTAAACGGCAGCACGTTGCGATTCCGCTGGAAGTCGGTGACTCCCTGGGTGCCCTCGCCAGGCGCCTGGCCCAGCGCGTTGGTCTGCTGGAAATCGGAGTGGGAAGCGTAGAGGATGATCGGCTTCCGCTCCCGAAACTCGTGGTTCAGGACCTTGGAAAGCCGGGCGTAGCCGCGCTCCGCCATGCGCGCGGCGTCCATCGCCGCCACTCGCTCCTCGTCATAGTAGTAGACGTCGAAGTGCTCGGTCTGGATGACCTTGAAGTCGAACGAGCTGTACTGGACCTTGTTCCGGCCGAAATACTGGGCGGACAGCAGTCCGGGCGCGAGCAACAGAAAAACCAGTGCCGGGGCGGCACGTCGGAGCATAACGACCTCGATCTAGGAGGAGCCGATCAGCAGCTCGGGTGCATCATACCAGAGCCGCTCCAGCTGGTAGAACGAGCGGGTCTCCGGGTGAAAGAGGTGAATCACGAAGTCCACGAAATCGAGCAAGACCCACCGGCCGCCGTTCAGCCCTTCCACATGGTGGGTATGGTGCCCTCGTCGGTGCAGCTTTTCCATGACCGACTCCGCGAGGCCCCGCACGTGGGCATCGGAAGTGCCGGAGGCGATGACGAAGTAATCCGTTGCGTCGTTAAGCCCGCGAAGATCCAGTACGACGAGGTGGCTGCCTTTCAGGTCCTGTATGGCGTCCAAGGCCAGGCGCAGTGCCTCGGGAGGCTGTGACACCGCCTGACGGTCTGCCCGTGCATCTCGAATCATCCGTTCGGGAGTCCTCCCTGGTCGGGCGGGTCGGGCCCGTCCTCGACCTGATAAAAGATACCCCAGGCGCCTGGTCCGACATGAGCGCCCAGCACTCCGGTGGCCAGGGTAACGAAGCAATCCCGGGGCGAATACTTCTCGCTCAACGCCGCCCGGAGCCGCCGCGCGGCTTGGGGAGCATCCGCATGGGCTATGCCGAAGCGGATCTGGCCGGGCCGGGGCGTCAAGCGCTCCTCCAGCAGCGCCAGCACCCGGCCCTCCACACTTTCGCGTCCCCGCACCCGCTCGACCGGAACGACCCGTCCTTCCTGGTCGAAGGAAAGGATCGGCTTCACGTCCAGCACTCCCGCCAGCCACGCCTTTCCCCTCGAGATCCGGCCCGACCGGAGCAGGTTATCGTATCGATCCACCGTCAGAAGCATACCCGACTTGTGCCGGAGACGGACCAGCTCCGCAGCTATCCGGGCAGCCGGCCATCCCGCTTGCGCCAGCTCGGCCGCGCGCAGTGCCAGCAAGCCGACTCCCAACGATGCCGTTTGACTATCGACCAGGTAAACGCCCGGTATGTCGCCGGAGCGAACGGCCGCCTGAGCGGAAGCGAACGTGCCCGAGAGGTTGGACCCGAGCAACACCGCGACGATTTCGTCGGCTTCCGCGCGGGCGTCCTGGAAGGCCTGGATGAATGCCGCCGGAGCCGGCTGAGAGGTGGTTGGCAGCTCGGTCGTCTGGCGCAACCTTCGGTAGAACTCCTCCGGCTTGAGCTCCACCCGATCCCGGAAGGCGGACTCTCCAAACATCACCTGCAGCGGCACCAGCGCGATGTGATGCCGGTCGAGAGTGTCGTCGGGCAGGTCGGCCGAGCTGTCGGTGACGATCGCCACCGCCCGCCGATCGGCGTGGGCCAGCCGCCGATGCTGGATCCGCATGTCCTCGGCCTTGCTGGCATCGACCCGCCCCCACCGCGCCGCATAACTAAAGACGGCCTCCGGGGTGTCGGTGTGCACATGGATCTTGAGAATGTCTCCCATCAGCGCCACCACGGTCGAGCCGCCAAACGCGTGCATGGCGGTACGGACCTCGTTAGCGGGAGGAAGCTGGTCGCCGCGGATCAGGACCTCGGTGCAGTACTGAAAGTCCTGCTCCGCGGCAACGCCGACGCCCGCCGCCGGCGGGAGGGCCCGGGAGAAAGGCTCGTCGAGAGCCTCTCGCGCCAGGACCGGGTCTCCCAGAGTCGGATCTCCCTGGATATAGCGTACCACTCCCTCGAGCATCCGGACAAAACCCTTTCCGCCTGCATCCACCACCCCCGCCTCCTTGAGCACTGATAAGAGCTCGGGAGTGCGGGCCAGGGCCGCTTCGCCTTCCTCGAGCAACCGCCGCATGAAGTCCCCGACCTCGGGCGACTCGGCGGCAGTCAGCTCGGCGGCGACTGCGGCGTCGCGAGCCACGCTCAGAATGGTGCCTTCCTTCGGGTCGTCCACCGACTGGTACAGCCGGCCGGCGCCCTCCCGCATGGCGCGTGCAATATCGGGCACAGTGGCGCTCGTGAGTCCGCCCAGCGCCTCGGTGAAGCCCAGCAGAAAGTGCGCCAGCATCATTCCGGAGTTGCCCCGGGCACCCAGGACGGCGGCTCGCGCTATGGTGCGCGCGGTGTCCGGAAGCGAAACGTCGCCGAGCGCTCGAAGAG
>JBOHSD010000021.1:0-32506 GCA_050733075.1 Gemmatimonadales bacterium | reverse complement strand
AAGCTGGTGGCGCTCGACGGTGTCTACGGTCGGACAGTATGGGAGCACAAGGTCGCCGATCCAATGCAGGGCTACTCCCTGAACGGACCGGTAATAGCGGTGGACGGCAAGGTCCTGGTAGGGGTAAGCGGAGGCGAATACGGGATCCGTGGATTCATCGAGGCACGCGACGCGCGCACCGGAGATCCGGTCTGGCGCTGGCACACCATCCCCAGCCCGGAAGAGGGGGGCTGGTGGGGCGAGTGGCGGGAGACCGACCCGTTTGGGGTGAACCTCAACCGGAACATCGCCCGGGAGAAGGCCGACAGCGCCAAGCACGCCGATAGCTGGCAGCGCGGTGGCGGAGGGGTCTGGCAAGCGCCCGCGATAGACCTGGAGCGGGGACTGGTCGTATTCACCACCGGTAATCCCTCTCCCGACCTCGACGGTAGTGTACGTCCGGGCGACAACCTGTACACCAGCTCCATCGTAGCGCTCGACTTCCGGACCGGGGAGCTGCGTTGGCACTTCCACCAGATCCCACATGACGTCTGGGACCTCGATACCGCGAGCCCGGCAGTGCTCCTCGAGACCGTCGATTCCGCCGGCAAGCCGGTGCCGGCCGTGGCGCAGGCGGGGAAGACCGGCTGGGTGGACGTGATGTACCGGGAGAACGGAAGACCCCTCCGGCGGAGCCAGGCCTTCGTGCCGCAGGAGAACATGTTCGCGCTGCCGACGCCGAAAGGCACCCGAATGTTGCCCGGAGCGAACGGCGGGTCGGAATGGTCCCCGGCCGCCTTCAGCCCCCAGACCGGCTATCTCTACGTGCTCGGCATGCACCAGCCGATGCTCTATAAGGTTCGCAACGAGCCGTTCAAGCCTCCCGCGATATGGCTGGGCGGAGCGTTCGTCGGCACCGGCGAGCCGCAGTATGGGCTCTTCTCCGCCGTCGATCTCAGGACCGGTAAGATCGCCTGGCAGCAGAAGGTCAAGGACCCGATGATCGGCGGCGCCGTGGCAACGGCTGGAGGGCTGGTCTTCACCGGCACGAAGGACCGGCAGTTCCTGGCCTTCGACGCCAAGTCGGGCAAGCAGCTCTGGCGCTATCAGGCCAATGGTGGAGTGAACGGGCCGCCGATCAGCTACGCCATAGATGGCCGCCAATTCGTGGCGGTACCGGCCGGCGGCAACTTCCAGATCAATGCCCCGAGGAGCGATGAGCTGCTGGTGTTCGCACTTCCTCCCGGGAGTGAGAGCGCGTCGGCCGGTAGCAGTGGCCCCGCCGGGGACGATGCCGGGCGAGGTGGAGGATGAGGGAATTGTGGCTGGCGGCGCTCGCGCTGGGCCTGATCTCTACCGCCTCGGTGGCGCAGGAACGCCTGGAGCGCTCCGGCCCTCGCCCTGACGCCGCGGATCTCAATGAGGACTGGCAGCGTGCCAGCCTGCCTCAGCTCCCGAAGGGATTGACGCTGGACATGATCCGCCAGGGCGACCAGGTCTACCGCGGGAAGGGGGCGTGTGACACCTGCCATGGACCCGACGGCGGAGGCATGCCCGCTTCCGGCTCGGGCATCACCGCCGGGCTCAACTTCGTGCCCTCCGAGTGGGGACCGATCGATTCGCTAATCCGGGTAGGCATCGCCGAGCCACTGACCCGCACACCGATCGCCATGCCGCCGAGGGGGGCGCAGTCCAATCTGACCGATGAGGAGAGCCGCCAGGTGGCCGCGTACGTATGGGCCATCAGCCAGGTGCGCGGGGAGCCCTGGCCCGGCGGCCACGAGACTCACGAGCCTGCCCCGCAGGAATAGATCCTCGCTCAGGAACTGGAGCGTCCAGGACCTTCCTCCATCTCCGAACTCCCTGACATAGCGGCACTGAAGTCCCTCGGTCATCCCGGGTTGCGGGCGGTCTCATTCAAGGCGGAGCGAAGAATCAGCAAAGAGTCGGCATAAGCGCTGGGATCTTCGCTTCGCTCAGAATGACAACGACATCCAGCTCAACTATCCCTGAGGAGATAAATCTCCCCGCCGCTCTCCCGGAACTCTGCCGCCTTCCGCTCCATCTCCGCAGCGTAGTCGCGCACGTCCTGGGTGATCTTCATGGAGCAGAACTTGGGCCCGCACATGGAGCAGAAGTGGGCCACCTTGGCGCCCTCGGCCGGCAGCGTCTCGTCGTGAAAGGCCCTCGCGGTTACCGGATCCAGCGCCAGGTTGAACTGATCCTCCCAGCGAAACTCGAACCTCGCCTTGCTCAGCGCATCGTCCCAGGCCCGGGCCCGAGGGTGTCCCTTGGCCAGGTCGGCTGCGTGGGCGGCAATCTTGTAGGCGATCACCCCCGCCTTGACGTCGTCCTTGTCGGGAAGGCCGAGATGCTCCTTGGGCGTGACGTAACAGAGCATCGCCGTGCCATACCAGCCGATCATCGCCGCCCCGATAGCGCTGGTGATGTGGTCGTAGCCCGGCGCGATATCGGTGGTGAGCGGACCCAGGGTGTAGAACGGCGCCTCGTCGCACCACTCGAGCTGTTTCTCCATGTTCTCCTTGATGAGGTGCATGGGGATGTGTCCCGGGCCTTCGTTCATCACCTGCACGTCATACTCCCAGGCGATACGGGTGAGCTCGCCCTGGGTCTTCAGCTCGGCAAACTGGGCCTCATCGTTGGCGTCGGCGATACTGCCGGGCCGGAGACCATCTCCCAGCGAGAACGACACGTCGTACGCGGCCATGATCTCGCAGATCTCGCGGAAGCGGGTATAGAGAAAGCTCTCCCGGTGATGCGCCAGGCACCACTTGGCCATGATGGACCCACCGCGCGAGACGATGCCAGTGACCCGCTTGGCGGTGAGGGGGATATACCTCAGCAGCACGCCGGCATGCACCGTGAAATAGTCCACGCCCTGTTCGGCCTGCTCGATCAGGGTATCGCGGTAGATCTCCCAGCTAAGGTCCTCCGCTACCCCGCCGACTTTCTCCAGAGCCTGGTAGATCGGCACCGTCCCGATGGGCACGGCCGAGTTCCTGACGATCCACTCGCGGGTCTCGTGGATGTGCTTGCCGGTCGAGAGATCCATCACGGTGTCGGCGCCCCACAGGGTGGCCCAGCGCAGCTTCTCGACCTCCTCATCGATCGAGGAAGTCACCGCCGAGTTGCCGATGTTGGCGTTGATCTTCACGTGGAAGTTCCGGCCGATGATCATCGGCTCCAGTTCGGGGTGGTTGATGTTGGCCGGGATGATCGCCCGTCCCCGGGCCACCTCGGTCCGGACCAGCTCCGCCGGCCTTCCTTCGCGGATCGCGATGAACTCCATCTCATTGGTTACCACACCCCGCCGCGCGTAGTGCAGTTGAGTGATCGGGCCACGGCCGCGGAGTGGCGGGCGGACTGGCGGACCGGCGGACAGCAGGCTGTCACCCTGAGCGGAGCGAAGGGGCCGGAATTCGGGGGTTTGACGATCGCCGGAGTTCTGGCCCCCTCGGTCCACCTCACTGCGTTCGGTGTCCCTCAGGGTGACAGGCCTTTCGGAGACCCAGTCGGCCCGGAGCAACGGCAGCCCCTCCCGCACATCGAACCCCTGCGGCCCGCTGGTGTCGTACACCCGAAGCGGCGGCTCACCCCCCGAAAGAGCGATCTCGCGCATAGGGACCCGCACGCCGCGAGACCCCTCGACGTAGACCTTGGTCGAGTTGGGAAAGGAATCCGGGAACGAGCCGGAGGACGGAAAAGTCCCGGGCTTCGCTCGCCTGGTTGAACGGGGGGTCTTGGTGCGGGTGGCCATCGCGGGTCGCTCCGTTGGTCGGTGTACGGGAGCGAGCGCTGGCGCGAAAAGAGGATCGCGGGCGCCGCGCTCCCTTCGCCGGTATCAGCCGGATCAGGTTCCAAGGGTCTTCTCAATCGGGTATGGGAGTAGGAGTGCTGGCTATTGGCTATGGGCTATTGGCTATTCCGTCAACGGAGCAGCCCATAGCCAATGGCTAACAGCCAATAGCCTCCCCCACCACGATGCCCCTGGCGGCTTGGGAAGGTTAATGGGCGGTGGGGGCCCGGGTCAAACCTCGGGCGGCCTCGATCTCCGCGATCTCTCGCGGAGCCTGGGAGAGCCACTCCACCCCGGTCGAATGGATGACGTAATCGTCTTCGATGCGGACTCCGACGTTCTGGTAACGCTCGACCACGGGACGTACTTTCGCGATCATGGCCCGGTTCTTGGGCGTGTCGGGCAGCATGTCCAGCAATCTCGTGCTGATGTAGATGCCCGGCTCGATGGTGAAGGCGTCGCCCTCCTGGAACGTGCCGGTGCCCACCCAGGGACGCGGAGGATCGTGCACCTCGACCCCGATCCCGTGACCCAGCCCATGCGCCATGTAGAGAAACGCCTGCGTGCAGCTCACCGGGCTGAATTGACAGCGATCGGCCCAGGGCGGATCGAAGGTGGCGTCCGCCGACTCGATCAAGCCCAGCCGGGCGAGTCCTCGTGCCTCGACCATTCGGGCAGAATCGCGCCACGCCTCCCAGGAGGCGCCCGGCCGGGCTACCCGCTCGGAGGCCGCCTGGGCGTCGCGCACCAACTGGTAGATGGCCCGCTGCTCTCTGGTAAATCTGCCGCTCACCGGAAGGGTGCGGGTCACGTCGGCCGCGTAGCCAGCGCACGAGGCGCCCACGTCCATGACGACCAGGTCGCCGGCCTGCATCCGGCGGTCGTTTCGTTGATAGTGATACTGGGTCGAGTTCGGTCCGGAGCCGACGATCGAGGGAAACGCGGGCCCGTCGCAGCCGGCGCGCCGGAACGTGCCCTCGATCAACGCCTCCAGCTGGTACTCCCACATTCCGGGCCTGGTCCCGCGCAGCGCCTCCTTGTGCGCCGCCACGGTCACGGCAATGGCGCGGCGGAGGATGGCGAGCTCGGCCGGGCTCTTTCGCCGCCGCAGACTGTCCACGATAGGGTGCGCGCCGCGAACCACCAGGCCCGGGCTGCGGGCCACCAGATCGGAAATGAAGCTGCCCCCGCGGGTGAGCGTGTCCTGGGTGGCGGCGTCGGCGGTGGCAAAATCGCGGAGATCGTACACCGGGAGGCCCAGAGCAACCAGCGAGTCCATTATGGGGCGGAGTGCCGGCAGAGAGCGAACCGCCAGACCGGTCTCTCTGGCTACCGTGGTGGAGTCGGGTGGGAAGCCGTCGTAGAGGGCTCGCCGGGGATCCCGGCTGGCCGTGAACAGCGTGCCCTTGGTGCTGCCGCCCCGCTTGACCAGTGTGAATGCGGCATTGGGCTCGAGGAACCCGGTCAGGTAGCGAAACGCCGGCAACTGGCGCCAGCGCCCCACGCCCACCGGGTCGGGCGCGCCGAACGCGATCACCACTCCGCTGTCCAGGTGGGCCGCCAGGGAGTCACGCCGGGCAGCGTACTCGGCAGGTGGAATGTCCTGGGCCAGGAGACCGGCCGGTAGCAGGAGAGCGATTAGAGCGCGGCTCATCATCTTACCTACAGCACCCCGTCAGGCAGCCGCAAGGGCGCGACCGCCACGATTTCTGCGTGCGCTTGACAAAACAACCGTCACCCGGCATAAATATGCATATGATCGGCTCACGCTCGCTTTCCGCCTTCGCCACGCCTCGGCCCGGCACCGCCCGCGATAGCATCGTCGCGTGCGCCTGCATGCGCGCCTGCGCCTGTATGGGCAGCCCCATCCCGAGAGAAACCTTCTAGCGGAGACGCACACCAGGCGTAGAGATCGAGCCAGGCCCGCGGAAGGACTCCGCGGGCCTTTTTGTTTTTGTGCATCCGGAGGGAAGATCGTGTCATTGGGGGCGACGCTGGACCGCATCGACGAGAGCACCCCCACCGCCCAGTTCATCGCCTGGACGGTGGAGCGGTTTCGCAACCGCAGAACGATCATAACCACATCCTTCGGTATGGAAGGGTGTGCCCTGATCGACATGTACGCCAATCAGGGGGCCACACCGACGGTCGTCTATCTCGACACCAAGTTTTTCTTCCCTGAGACCTATGCGCTCCGGGACCGGATGGTGCAGCGGTACCCCCTGGTCACCTTCGTAAACCGAGGCACCTCCCTCGCACCAGAGGACCAGGAAGCGCGCTACGGGCCCGAGCTCTGGCGCCGGGATCCCGACCTCTGCTGCCAACTGCGCCGGGTGGATCCGCTGCACCTGGCGCTCGCCGGTACCGATGTGTGGATCACCGCGATCACCCGGAGCCAGGGCGGCTCGCGGGCAGACACTCCGCTGATCGGCTGGGACTGGCAGTACCAGGTGCTCAAGATCTGCCCCCTGATCGGCTGGGACCGACCCCGTATATGGGAATACGTGCAGCAGCACAACGTCCCCTACAACGAGCTGCACGAGCGGGGATATCCCACGGTCGGGTGCACTCACTGCACCCTTCCGGTAAAGGGAGCTGGACCCGATGAGTACTCGAGGGCCGGGAGGTGGGCAGGGACGGAAAAGACGGAGTGCGGGTTGCATGAACGGCCGGCCGATCCCTCGCTGCGCTCGGGATGACGCGGGTGATCCATCAAGGGAATTCGCGATGACAGGTAAACCAGAGTCGAAAGTCGAAGTCGCCAAGCGCAACGGCCGGCATCTGCGCGGAACCATCGCAGAGACGCTCGAGTCCGGTGCCACCCACTTCGGTGCCGACGACATGCAACTGCT
The DNA here is from genome assembly GCA_050733075.1 of Gemmatimonadales bacterium. GTDB lineage: Bacteria > Gemmatimonadota > Gemmatimonadetes > Gemmatimonadales > GWC2-71-9 > CAVVWJ01. The sequence continues at coordinate 25,858 of JBOHSD010000021.1, read as the reverse complement.
CAAGTTCCACGGGACCTATCAACAGGACTCGCGGGACGAGCGCCGGGGCCGTGAGGCCGCAGGCGCGGAGAAGGCCTACTCGTTCATGGTGCGGGTGGCGATTCCGGCCGGCGCCATCACCGCCCAGCAGTATCTCGGCCTGGAGCAGATTGCCGACCGCCACGCGAACGGAACGCTGCGAGTCACCACCCGACAGGGGTTTCAGTTTCACGGAGTGCTGAAGGGTGACCTCAAGGGCACCATCGCCGGCGTGAGCCGGGAGCTGCTCACCACCATTTCCGCCTGTGGCGACGTGCAGCGCAACGTGATGGGCTGCTCGGCCCCGCTGGCCGATGCGGATCACGCGGCCGTTCGGCAGGTGGCGGAGGCTCTGGCCAGGGAGCTGCGCCCCGCATCTCGGGCCTATTACGAGATCTGGCTCGACGGTGAGAAGCAGCTCTCCACCGAGGAGGAGGAGCCGTTCTACGGAGAGCGCTATCTGCCGCGGAAGTTCAAGACTGCAGTAGGCCTCTCGATCGACAACTGCGTGGACATCTACTCCCAGGACGTGGGGCTCCTCGCGGTTGTCGCCGGGGGCAGGATTGCGGGCTTCAATCTCCTCGTCGGGGGTGGCCTCGGCATGACCCATCACAAGGCAGACACCGCCGCGCGCCTGGCCCAGCCACTCGGCTCGGTTCCTTCGGAAAACGCCGTGGAGGCGGTGCGCACGGTAGCCGCAATTTTCCGGGACTATGGCAACCGCTCCGACCGGCGCCACGCCCGGCTCAAATATCTGGTGGCCGAGTGGGGGCTCGACCGGTTCAGGGAAGAGTTCCAGAGCCGGGCATCGTTCCGCCTGGGAGCACCGCTCCCGCTCCCTTCGATTCCGTTCCACGACCACCTGGGCCGTCACCGGCAGCCCGACGGGCGCTTCTTTTACGGCGTTTTCATCCAGAGTGGGCGGATCGCCGACGGCCCGGGACACCGGCTGAAGAGCGCGCTGCACGAGATCATCCGCCGCTACCGGCCCGGGGTTCGGCTCACCGGACAGCAGAACCTGCTGCTCACCGACCTCGACGGAAGCAGCGTGGCCGCAATCGAGGATGTGCTCCGCCAGCACGGCGTCACCCCACCGCTCGAGCTGTCTGCCGCCCGGCGGTTCTCCCTGGCCTGCCCTGCCCTGCCGACCTGTGGCCTGGCGGTGGCGGAGTCGGAGCGCGCCATTCCCGGACTGCTGGATCGGTTCGAGGCCGAGCTGGAGAGCCTTGGCCTGAGGGAGGCACCGCTCACTATCCGGATGACCGGCTGCCCCAACGGTTGCGCGCGGCCCTACACCGCCGATCTGGCGTTCGTCGGCCGCTCGCTGGGGCTCTATAACATCTACGTGGGCGGGAGCCTGGCGGGCGACCGGCTGGTGGATCTCTACCGGGCCGACGTGGCGATAGACGACCTGCTCTCTTCGGTACGGCCGCTGCTCGCGCGGTGGGCCGCCGAACGGCTCGATTCTGAGGGGCTGGGAGACTTCTATCAGCGAGCCCTGGGGCGTTCCAGCCCGCGCATGGCGCTGACCGGCCGGGAGCAGCCCACCTTCGAGCTGGTGCAGCTCCAGGTTCCCCGATGAGCGGACGCGCCCTGGTTCTCGCCGCCCACGGCTCCCGTCGCAACCCTGCGGCGAACGCGCTGGGGCGTCGCCTGGCAGAGGCGGTGCGCGGGCGCCGCATCTATGACGAGGTGGCAGTAGCCTTTCACCAGGGCGAGCCCACCTTCGCGACGGTGCTCGATGAGCTCGAGTCCGAAGAGGTAACGGTTGTGCCCTTCCTCACCAGCGCTGGCTACTACACCGAGACAGTGCTGCCGGAGGCGCTCTCGAGGAACCGGCGATTCGCCGAGCTGAGGCTGAGGCAGACACCGCCGGTCGGCACCCATAGTGGAATAGCACCGCTGGTGGCGCGGCAGTTGGCTGCCTTATTGCGCGAGAACGGGATCGCCCGGGGCTCGGTCTCCGTCGTACTCGTGGGACACGGCACCCGCCGCCACTCGAGCAGCCGCGACACCACCTTGCAGCTCGCCGGCACGCTTCGGCGCCGCCGGGTTGCGGCCGAAGTTCTCGCCGCCTTTCTCGATGACACCCCGGCAATAGAAACCGTGCTCGGGGCCGCGAGCCTCCCGCACATTGTGGTCGTGCCATTTCTCATTGGCGGCGGCAGCCATGTGTCCGAGGACATTCCCCGCCTCCTGGGATCCGAGCGGGCCGGAGCCCACAAGCTGATCCTGGGCCAGCCGATCGGTTCCTACCCCGGCCTGGTGGATATCGTCATAGACCTGGCCCGCCGCCATCCGCCGCCTCCCGGTCCCCGCTTCCGGTTTCGGGGCGGGCGTCCGGCCTGCCGCGCGGTTGGAACCGTGCACCTCGTGGGCGGAGGGCCGGGAGACCCGGGCTTGATCACCGTCCGGGGGCTCGACCTGCTGGGAAGCGCCGAGGTGGTGGTGCACGACCGTCTGATCGGACCCGGCCTGCTGGGCGCCGCTCGGACCGACGCGTTAATGATCGACGCCGGCAAGGGGCCGGGACACGCCCCGTACTCGCAGCAGGAAATCAATGCGCTTCTGGTCGAGCATGCGCTGGCTGGGAAAACGGTCGTGCGGCTCAAGGGAGGCGATCCCTTCGTTTTCGGCCGGGGCAGCGAAGAAGCGGCGGCCTGCCGCCAGGCCGGTGTGCCGGTGCGGGTAGTGCCGGGCATCACGAGTGCGATTGCCGCGCCCGCCGCAGCCGGCATTCCGGTCACGGCCCGGGGGATCGCCGGATCCTTCGCGGTCGTCACCGGCCATAGCGCGGCGGTGCCGAAAAGCCATCCCGCCTTCACCGATCTGCCCGTTCTTCCCGGCAGCACCCTTGTCGTCCTCATGGGGAGAGCCAGCCTGGCCCGGCTCGCGGCCCAACTGATCGCGGCCGGACGCGACCCCGGCACTCCGGCCGCCTGCATTCAGTCGGCCACCCTGCCCGAGCAGCGGGTCACCCGGGCAACCCTCGCCACCATCGCGGAGGCGGTCGACCGGGATGGACTGGAGGCGCCGGTGGTGACGGTGATCGGTGAAGTGGCGGCGCTGGATGTCAGCGGGACAGCGGAGCGGATGCCCTCTGGGCAGGTGGAGAGCGATCCAGTTCTCAGTGCCTCACAGCGGTTCCAGCTCTATGGGGGATCGGTGATCGGCCGCCGGGTTCTGGCTGGGACCACGGCTAACTTCTAGGCCGGCGGGCAGGCGGTCAGGGTGACAATCGCTCCACCTTCCACCCTGCTTCCTCTCTCAGGTAGCGGATCCGGTCGTGCAGCCGGTTCTCCCGGCCCTGCCAGAACTCGACTTCCTCGGGCTGGAGGCGGTACCCGCCCCAGTGCGGAGGCAGCGGAACCTCGCCTGAGGGAAAGCGCTCCTCGACCTCCCGCAGGCCGCTCTCCAGCAGCGCTCGGGACGGGATCACCCTGCTCTGGTGCGAGACCCAGGCACCAAGCCGGCTTCCGAGCGGTCGGGTCTGGAAGTACGCCTCGGATTCCCTGGCCGGCGTTTGCTCTACGGCTCCGGCGATACGCACCTGCCGTTCCAGCTCACCCCAGTAGAAGACCAAGGCAGCCCGGGGATTTGTCTCCAGCTCGACTCCCTTCCGGCTCCGGAAGTCGGTAAAGAACACGAAGCCTCGCTCATCGTAGCCCTTGAGCAGCACCATACGAACCGAGGGGGCCCCTGCGGGCGTTGCGGTGGCGAGCGCCATGGCATTCGGCTCCGGAATCTCGGCCTCACGGGCCTGAGTGAACCAGCGGTGGAACTGAACCACCGGATCCGGGCTCACATGGGCTTCGTCGAGACGGGCGCGGGCGTACTCGCGGCGGATGTCGGCGATGGACATGGCGGTAAAATACAACATGAACCCGCTCCTCGATCTTTCCAGCCGTTCCGTCATCGCTCACCGGGGCGCGTCCGGATCGGCCCCCGAGAACACCTTGCCTGCCTTCGAGCTGGCGGTGCGCCAGGGAGCGGATGCGATCGAGCTCGACATACGACTTACCGCCGATGGCGTGCCGGTCGTGATCCACGATCCGACACTTGACCGCACTACCGATCGTCGGGGCCCCATCGGCGCTCTTCGGCTGGCCGATCTGCGTGATATAGATGCCGGCGACAGGTTTACCCCGGACGGCGGCCAAACCTTCCCATTCCGGGCCGCGAGCCTGCGTATCCCCACCCTCGCCGAGGTTCTGCGAGGGTTCCCGGAAATGCCGATACTGGTGGAGGTGAAGGAGGTCGCGGCGCAGGAGCCGGTGCGTCAAGTGCTGATCGAGGAGGCCGCCGTGGAACGCTGCGTGATAGCATCGGAGCACCATGCCGCGCTCCAGGTCTTCCGCGAGCCGCCGTTCCTGGTGGCAGCGTCGGGCGCCGAGATCGCGGCGCTGTACCGGGCGGTACTGTTCCGGCGGGTACCGCCCAGTCTTCCCTACCGCCTCCTGTCAGTGCCGGTGCGTCACCGAGGGCTGCCGGTGCCGACCCGCGGTTTCGTGGCGGCGGCCAGGAGGCTCGGATGCCCGGTCCACGTCTGGACGGTGAACCAGCCGTCCCTCGCCCGGCGGCTGTGGGAGTGTGGCGTCGCCGGGATCGTCACTAATCTGCCGGATCGGATTCGAGCGGCGAGGTAAAGGGCAGTGGGCTATTGGCTATGGGCTATTCCTCCATCGGAGTGGTTCGTAACACGTAGCCAATAGCCAATAGCCAATAGCCTTCCCGCTACGGCTTCTCTACCGGAAGCCGTACGGCGTTCCCCCACTCGGTCCACGACCCGTCGTAGTTCCGCACGTTCTCGAAACCGAGCAGATAGGTCAATGCGAACCAGGTGTGCGAAGACCGCTCTCCGATGCGGCAGTAGGCGATGGTTTCCGCATTGCGGCGCAAGCGGTTCTCCTGCTCGTATAGCCCCTTCAGCTCGGCCGCAGTCCTGAACGTGTGGGTCTCCGGATCGATCGCCTTGGCCCACGGGATACTCTTGGCGCCCGGAATGTGGCCCCCGCGGAGGCAGCCCTCCTGGGGATACTCGGGCATGTGGGTCTTCTCTCCGCGGTACTCCTCGGGGCTTCGGACGTCCACCAGTTGTCCTTTCCGCTCGAGGTGGTTCAGCACTTCCTCGCGGAAGGCCCGGATGCGCCGATCGTCCCGCTGCCCGACGGCGATGTTCCCTTCCGGGTACTTGGGCACCTCGGTGGTCAGAGGCCGGCCCTCGTCTATCCAGCGCAATCGGCCGCCGTCCATCACCTTCATGTTGGAGAGCCCGAACAGCTGCAACACCCAGAGGGCGTAGGTGGCCCACCAGTTGTTCTTGTCGCCGTAGAAGACGATCGTGGTGTCCCGGTTGATGCCCTTGGAGCGAAGCAGCCGCTGGAGCCGGTCCCGATCGATGTAGTCACGGATCAGAGGATCGTTCAGGTCGTTGGTCCAGTCGATCTTGACCGCGCCCGGGATGTGTCCGGTCTCGTAGAGCAGTAGATCTTCATTCGATTCCACCAGACGTACCTTCGGATCGTCGAGGTGTTGGGCCACCCACTCCGTAGAGACGAGTACCTCGGGGTGGGCGTACCCGCGCTTCTCGATGGGTGTCACTGCCGGGATTGATTGAGCTGTGCCCATGGTTGTCTCCTTCCAGGCTGATGCATGTTCGTGAATGGTCCCAAAACGACCGCCGGCCGCTGACCTCCTGCGAGGTGCGGCCGGCAAAAAATCCTGAATGCTCCAAGTCAGCGCAGGACGGCTGCCGCACCCTCCCCATGAGGTGGTTCGATGCTACAGCAGCACCGCAGGGCCGCGGCTGATCGGGCTTGCAACATCATGGCTGACGCTGTCATGGCACCCCAAACTACGAGCCCTGAAGTCGGAATGTCAAGGAATTACATCTGAAAGAGATATATTCCGGCTGAGATCCGCCGACCGGCCGGACTCGCCAAACGAATGCGGAGAAGCACATGCTGAAACGAGCCCTGGGATGCCTGGGAGTGCTGCTTCTGGCCTTGACCGCCAGCGCGCCGGCTCAGGCAGCCCCCGACACGTCCAAAGAACCCGTTTCCGGTGGACGACCTTTGAGTGAGTGGATCGCCGATTTGAAGGGTATGTCGCCCCAAACTAGAAATGCCGCCGCTTACGAGATAGCCGGCCTGGGGCCGGCCGCGGCCGCGGCGGTGCCTGCCTTGATCGCGGCGCTCGACGATCCCATAGCCGCCGTCCGGTTTCCGGTAACCATCGCCCTGATGGAGATCGGTCCGGCCGCAAAGGCCGCCGTTCCCCGGCTGCGGCAGATGGTCGAGGAGGAGATCAACGAGGAGATCGCGGCTGCGGCCCGCCGGGCGCTGAGACGTATCAGCCCTGGGGGCGTGCCGGCCGATTAGCCGACCACGCTCTGACCAGGCGTTGATCTCCCAGCAGCCGCCTCAGGATCGGCACCAGTGACGCGAGCACCCCGCCGGCCAGCAGGCTGGAGACCACGAAGATCAGAAAGTAATCGGCTTGGCCGCCGAGAAGCCTGAATAGCTCGCCACGCTCGACCCGCTGTACCATGCCTGCCAGGTAGCCACCCATTACGCTGGCGACAAAGTTGGCCGTGAACCAGGCCCCCATCAGCGTCGCGGCCAGCCTGCCTGGCGCGGCTTGGCTCACGAACGAGATCCCGACCGGCAGGAAGCAGATCTCGCCACAGCTATAGACAAAGTAGAAAGCCACCAGAAACCAGGGGCTGACTCGCAGGCCGGCGTCGCTCTGGGCCGCGCCGACCACCATCACCACATAAGCCAGCCCCAGCAGAATCAGCCCGAGCGCCATCTTGGCGGGTGTGCTCGGGGCCCGGGAGCCCAGCCGCCCCCACATCCCTGCCGCCAGAGGTGCCAGCAACAGAATGAAGAGGGGGTTCAGCGCCTGAAACCAGGCGGCGGGGACTTCCCGCCCCGGCGCCACCCGTGCCAGCACGCCGTCGATCGCTCGATCGGTTCGCTGGGCCGCAAACACGTTCAGGGAGGAGCCGGCCTGCTCGAACGCAACCCAGAAAAACACCACGAACACGCTCGTAATCGCGAGGGCAATGATTCGGTTCCGCTCTTCATCAGTCAGCGGCTGATCGGCGAGCTTGGGCAGCGCCGTGGCATCAGATCCCGGAGGAAGTCCAACACCCCGGAGTCGGCCGGGGCGGGCCCAGAGGTAGAACCCCAGGCCAGCGAGCATGGCGGCACCTGCCGCGCCGAAGCCGTACGGCCAGCCGTACCGGGGGTGCGCAGCCAACCAGGCGCAAGCCAGAGGTCCGAGCAGCGCCCCCAAGTTGATGGCCAGGTAAAAGACGGTGAACCCCGCGTCTCGCCGCGGATCCTCAGCCCGGTAGAGCTGCCCCACCATCGTGTAGACGTTGGGTTTGAAGAAACCGGTCCCCAGCACGATGAGGGCGAGCCCGGTGTAGAGAGCCGGACCGTCACCCAGCGCTAGCGTGAAGTAGCCCAGGGACAGAGCCGCCCCGCCCACCACCAGTGACCGGTTGGTGCCGAGATAGCGGTCTGCCAGCCAGCCACCGGCGAGGGGAGTCAGATAGGCCAAGCCGATGAACCATCCGTAAAGTCGGCTCGCCGCTCCCTGAGTCCAACCCGGCCCGGCTGTATCGATGAGATAGAGGACCAGAAGAGAGCGCACGCCGTAGTACGCGAAGCGCTCCCAGAGCTCCGTCACAAAGAGCGCCGAGAGCCCGCGGGGCTGCCTTATCGCGGGGCCCCGGTCTCGACTACTGACTGGAGCAGCGACCTCACCGAGTGGACGCCGTCCAGTCGGAATCGGGCCCGGGTTGCGCCCGGCCCCACCCGGATGGTGATCGCTTCGGGGGGGAGAGCGGCAAAGAGGTCTTCGTCGGTGCGATCGTCGCCGATGGCGAGCACGGTAGTGGTGGCGAGCTTTTCGGGTGGTAGTGGCGGAGCAATGCGTCCCTTGTGAATACCGTAAGGTCGGATCTCGACCACCTTGTGACCGGCCAGAATCTCTACCGGTTGGTTGCTCAAAAGCTGGGTCAGGTGCAGGCGCAGCTCGTTTGCCCGCCGGGCCCCGGCATCCCGATCCGCCATTCGGTAATGCCACGCCAATGCCACCGCCTTCACCTCGATAAGGGAGCCCGGGGTACGTGCCGTGATGTCTCGCAGTATCGCCAGAGCCGGCTCCCGCCACCCACCGCCGATCTCGCCGGTGGCGGTCCACTCGCCGCTTTCCCGGCTCCGCGACCAGAACCCGTGCTCCGCGTGCAGGTTAACGGGAAGGCCGCCCAGCCACTGCTCCAGCGCCTCCCGGGCGCGGCCGCTAACCACGTGCACTTCGGTCCTGGGGCGAGCAGCCAAGCCGATTAGCAGGGTGAGGAGAGCCGGGTCGGGTCTGGCCAGCTCCGGCGTCGGCGTAAACGGCACCAGCGTGCCGTCATAATCCAGGAGTGCCAGCAGGTCTTCCGATTCACCGAGCTGTGCCAGCAGAGCCTGCCGGGCAGCGGCGGGCCCACCCGGCGATTTTTGTGACATCGGCTGGGGCTGCGTGACGGCCTCGAGTTGCTCCAGAAAGCTGGCCACCCAGCGGTGGACGTCGTACGCCTCCACCCTCGCGCGCAAAGGGTTGAGCCGGCTCCGCCGCTCCTCGATCCCCATCGTCAGTGCCCGGTAGCAGCTCTCGGCCGTCCCATCGACGTCGTAGGGGTTGACCTGTATCGCCTCTGGCAGCTCCCAGGAGGCGCCGGCGAACTCGCTGAGTACCAGGACCCCGTCACCATCGGTCCTGGAGGCCACGAACTCCTTGGCCACCAGGTTCATTCCGTCCCGCAGCGGCGTCACCAGCATGACGTCGGCCGCGCGATAGAGTGCCACCAGCTCCTGCTCCGATAAAGCGCGGAAGATGTAATGCACCGGGACCCAGCGGGGAGTGCCGAAGTCGCCGTTGATCCGGCCGACCAGGCCGTCAACCAGCGAGCGGAACTCCTGGTACGCCTCGACCCCGGTCCGGGAGGGTACCGCGACCTGCACCAGCCGGACCCGCTCCAGCAGGTCGGGATGATTCTGGAGCATCCGCTCGAACGAGAGCAGCCGCCGGGGAATCCCCTTGGTGTAGTCCAGGCGATCGACGCCCACGATGAGCCTGACATTCCCATCCTCGCGCAGCGCCTTGGCCTCGGCAGCGACCGAGGGGTCTTCCGCCAGCTCCCGGAACGCCGCCGCATCGATTCCCATGGGGAACACACCCAGCCGAACCTCACGATCCGCCAGCTGCACCCGGTCGATGTCCACGTTGAGGCCGAGAATCTGGGTGAGAGAGGCGGCGAAGTGCCGCAGGTAGGCCGGGGTGTGGAATCCTACGAGGTCGGCTCCGAGAAGCCCCCGTAACAACTGGTCCCGCTCGGGCAGGGTGCGGAACAGCTCCTCAGAGGGAAACGGGATATGAAGGAAGAAGCCGATGCGGGCCTCCGGCAATCGTTTCCTCAACAGGCCCGGCAGGAGAAGAAGCTGGTAGTCGTGCACCCAGATGAGGTCTCCGGGCTGATAGTGCTCGGCCACCACCTCGGCAAACCGCTCGTTGACTTCGGCGTAGGGCTCCCAGTCCCGCACGTGCAGGGGCACCTGGTCCAGCAGATAATGGAAGAGAGGCCACAGGACCCCGTTGGAGAATCCCTCGTAGTAGCGAGTGACCTGCTCAGACGTGAGCGGGACCGAGACCAGTCGCATGGCGGACAGCTGCTGGCTCAGCTCGGCTTGCTGGCTGGCGGTGAGCTCCTCGGGCGCGCCGGACCAACCGATCCACAGCCCGCCCGACTGCTCGTGCGGCCGGAGGAGCCCGGTGGCAAGGCCACCCGAGCTCCGCTGAACCTCGACGCCGGCTTCGGTGAGCTTGACTGTGACGGGAAGCCGGTTGGCTACGATGAGGAGCCGGGGCATGTACCCAATCTAGCAGCCCCAAAACCGGTCGCGCCCGCTATCCTACCGCGGCCAGATCTGGTTGCTCCGATCCAGATCCGGAAACACTCTCTCAGGGTCGATCTCGATGGCCTTCACCGCAGGTTCCCGGGCGATGCGGACGCTCCGGCGCCGCTGGCCATCCAGCCAGATCTCGGCGGGGACGGTGAGCGAGTCCACCTGTCCGTCCGTCCGGCTGATTGCCAGCTTGACGGGCATGATGGCTCGCTCGCGATTTTCAATTACCACCTCGAGGGAATCGCCCGCCGTGGTGACGGTGTCGATCGCCTGGTCCAGCTTCCAGGTCTCGAAAAACCAGGTCCGCCAGAACCAGTCGAGGTCCTTCCCCGAGACGTTCTCGAACGTGTTGAAGAGATCCGGCGGCGATGGATGCTTATGAAGCCAGCGGCGGGCGTATTCCTGGAAGGCCTGGTTGAAGGTCTCTTCCCCCAGCACCCCACGCAACGCGGCCAGCACCGTGGCAGGCTTGTAGTAGCTGGCTACCCCATAGGACATGTAGGTGGGATACCGGTCTCCGTGTCGCATTAGCTCGATCTCGTTGCCGCCCTCCGCGAAGTCGAGGTACGACCTCCGATTCTGCGTCTCATCATCATAGCCCTCGAAGATGTCGGCCATCGCCTGCGACTGATTGAACTGGGTGAGCCCCTCATCCATCCAGGCGTAACGTTTCTCATCCGAGCCGATCATCATGGGAAACCACATGTGGCCGATCTCGTGAGCTGTGACTTCGTAGAGGCCGAGGCTGTCCCACTGTCCTCCGATGCAAGTCATCATCGGAAACTCCATACCGCCACAGGACCTGGGCCCGTCCACCGCGGTCATGTGGGGGTACAGGTAGGGCGATAGATACCGGGAGAAGAACTCGACCGAGTGCCGGCTGTAGCGAGCACTCTGATTCCAGTGGCTGACCCGCTGTTCCGGCCTATAGAAGGAGTGCACCGCCGCGGTATCGGGCCGGCCGTCTCCGTCGGCGTCGCCCACCTCCGCGTTGGTGGCATCCCAGAGGTACTTGGCCGACGTGGCCCAGGAGACGTCGCGGACCGTGTCCGCCCGGAACCGCCAGGTGAGCTTGCCACCGGTGCCAGTGGTAGTAGAGATGCCGGCACGTCGATCGGAGTCGGTTACCACTGGAACCACCTCTGTGGCCTGACTGGCGGAATCCAGCCGGGCACGAGTCTGGCTCGAGAGAACCTCGGCCGGGTTCAGCAGCTCACCTGTGGCGGTCACCAGCCATCCGGCCGGCACCGTCAGGGTAACGTCATAGTTGCCGTACCCCATGTAGAACTCGCCGTTCCCGAAGTATTGGTCGATCTGCCAGCCGCCGAGATCGTCGTACACCGCCATCTGCGGGTACCAATAGCTGATGTAGAACGCTTCGCCATCCTGACCGCCGCGGGGAGCGCCGTCGGGTGGGATTCGGAGCTTCCACTGGAAGCCCAGAGTGACGGAGTCACCCGGTGCCAGTTGCCGCGGCAGCCGGATTCGCATGACGGTTCCGTTCACCTCGTAGCCCGGTGTTTCCCGATCACCAGGCGCGAGCTCCTGTCCCTGGGCCGCGACCCGGTTCAGCTCGACGCCTTCGACCGACCAGGGCACATCCGTGTTGTGGCGGGCGCCGGGAGCAAACAGGTTGTGAAGCAGGTGGACGTACACCTCGCTCAGCGTGTCCGGTGACCGGTTGTGGTAGGTGAGGTTGCCTTCCCCCATGAGCCGTTTCGAGATCGGGTTCAGCTCGGCCTGAAGCCTATAGTCGGTCCACTGCTGCCAGTAACGTGGTCCGGGAGACCCGGTTTGAGTCCGGGTGCCCTGGGCCACCGCGCGTTCGAAGCCCTCGACCGCAGGGACGTCCATGCGAGCCCGCGAGCCGGAGGTCCCGGGCGCCGGCGCGGTGACCGGCGGCGCGGTCCGCCCCCCGCTACAAGCTGACGCGGCGGCGATCGCGATGAGGCCCGCGAGTGAGCTCCGGCGAATAGGTGCCCTGCAATCCATCAGCTTCTCCAGCTTCGAGGGTTTGGGTGATTAGGGGACCGTTGGGGATGATGTTGGGGGTCAGGACGGGAGGCAACCCTCAGCACCGCTGCAGCTCCCTGGCGGTCCTGCACCCCTCACGGAGGTGGCCGCGACCAAGCCGGCCGCATGAGCATCTGAATAATCCATCGGGGCACTCGGCCCCGACCAACACGCTCAAGCAGGAGTGGCTATGTCCGAAGGATGGCTTCGTCGCCTCAGGACCGGTGGCGTCGGGTTCGCATTTGTCCTCGGCTTGCTGACGGCAGGCCTCTTACATCTACCCTATCAATCGACGGCCCAGCAGCAGGCGGTCACGGTACCGGCCAGGAACCTGCCGGCCGGCGCGGGCTCGCTCCTGGAGCTGAGCGAGGCTTTTGCATCGATCGCCGAGCACGTCAAGCCCAGCGTCGTCTACATCAAGTCAGGACGGACGGAGACCACCAACCGGAGTGGGGGCCGGCGCATGCCGCCGATGCAGCTACCACCCGAGTTCGAGCGGTTTTTCCGCGGCTTCCCGCCGATGCAGCAGGAGCCCCGGTTCCAGGAGGGGTCCGGGTCGGGCTTCATCGTCTCCAAGGACGGGTACATCCTCACCAACAACCACGTGGTAGACGGCTCCGATCAGGTTACGGTTCGCCTGCTAGACCGGCGCGAATTCAAGGCCAAGATCGTCGGCACCGATCCCAATACCGACCTGGCGGTTCTGAAGATCGATGCCAAGAACCTGGTCCCGGCACCCCTGGGCAAGAGCAGCACCGCGAGGGTGGGCGAATGGGTTCTGGCGGTAGGTAACCCGCTGGGCGACAATCTCACCTTCACCGTGACCTCAGGCATCATCAGCGCCAAGGGCCGCACCCTCGGGCTTCCCGGCCAGAGCGAGCGCAGCATCCAGGACTTCATCCAGACCGATGCTGCCATTAATCCCGGCAACTCGGGTGGTCCGCTCGTGAGCGTGCGCGGTGAAGTAATCGGGGTGAACTCGGCAATCGCGAGTCAGACCGGCTTCTACTCGGGCTATGGGTTCGCGATCCCCATCGACCTGGCCCGCAATGTCATGGATCAGCTCATCGCCGATGGCCGGGTCCACCGTGCCGCGATCGGAGTGAGCGTCCAGAACGCCAACGCCAAGGACGCAGAGTACGTGGGCCTGCCGGACATCCGCGGGGTCCTGGTTCAGGACTTCAGCGAGAACTCTCCGGCCCGGAAGGCCGGCATTCAGGCCGGCGATATCATCATCGCCGTGGATGGGAAGCCGGTCGAATATGTGGGCCAGCTCCAGCAACAGGTCGCCTTCCGTAAGCCGGGCGAGAAAGTGAAGGTCGAAGTTGCCCGGAAGGGCGGGGAACGGAAGACCTTCGAGGTGCGGCTCCAGGAAGTCGCGGCGGCCCGGGATGCTACGAGCGGTGAGGCCGGCAGAGCGAGCGACGGCTCCGACTCAGATGGCGAGGCTACGGCGGAGATCAACCTGCTGGGCCTCACGGTCCAACCCGTAGATCGCAGCGAGGTAGAGCGGTTCGGTCTTGAGCCGGAGCAACGGGGCCTCCTGGTAACCGAAGTGACCCCCGGCGGTCCGGCACACGGAGAGGTTGCGGAACCGGGGAGCGGCGGTCCCGACATCGTCCTCTCGCTCGAAGGCAAGCCGGTCAAGAGCGTGGCCGACCTGAAGCGGGCTCTCGAGGGCTACAAGGCCGGTGACATCGTCACCCTGCGGATCTACAACACCCAGGCCAAGAGTCACCGGATCGAGCGAATCCGGCTGGGCGAGTAAGAGATTTCAGATTTGGAAGGAGCGCGCGCCCCGTGCGGGGCGCGCGCTCCGCTCGCATTCAGACCCCACCATTCAGTCGATACTAAACGTATTAACTTTAGCCCCGATGCCTCGTCTGACCCCGGAATGAGACGCGCCGTGGACCTGCAAACCGCCAATTTCATCGAACGTATGGGCCTGACGCTGGAGGCGGACGGCCTCCCGCGCATCGCAGGCCGGATCTTCGGCTTGCTGCTCGTGAGCGAGGACGCCCGCTCGCTCGATGATCTCTCCGCCGAGCTGCGGGTGAGCAAGGGGAGCGCCAGCACCAACGCCCGGCTGCTGGAGCAGCGTGGCATTCTCGAGCGGATCTGCCGGCCGGCCGACCGGCGGGACTACTACCGGGTCCCGCGCGACCTCTTCAGCCATACCATGGCTCAGCGTCTGGCGCGCTGGGAGCAGTTCCATCAGGCCATAGGTGCGGCGCGGACCAGTCTGCCGCTCCAGAGCCAAGAGGTCCTGGACCGTCTGGAGGAGTACGAGGCGGCATCGGCCTTCATGTCCCAGGTCATTGGAGAGGCGCTGGCTCGCTGGCGCGCCACCCGAAACCGCTCGACTCTGGTGGGATCTCGCCGGTGAGGCACCCGGGCCTGCGGTATGCAGCCTGGGCGCTGATCGGCTGTGGCGCGTGTGCGGGAACGCCATCCATAGGTGGGGTTGCCGGCGTGGCCCCTTCGCCCAATGCCGTCTGGACCCCGCCTCCGGCTCAGGAGCGGATCGCTGACCCGGCCGTCCGGCCGCCGGTGCCACCCGATCTGGAGCAGCGGATCAGCCAGCTCACCCTTGCCGAGGTGGTTGACATCGGCCTTCGAAACAACCCTGCTACCCGCCTCTCCTGGGCCAATGCCAGGGCCGCGGCAGCGGCGTACGGATCCGAACGCGGTTCGTATCTTCCAACCATTGATGGAGAAGTCACCGGAACCCGGCTCAAGACCGTCGCTTCCCAGGGCAGAAGCGCGGTCTCTCAATCGGTCCTGAGCCCCGGTCTGAACATCTCCTACCTGCTCCTGGACTTTGGAGGGCGCTCCGGCAATGTAGGGGCCGCCCGGAATGACCTGATCGCCGCAAACTTTGCCCACAATGCAACGATCCAGGCAGTAGTGCTCCAGATCCAGCGAGCCCACTTCGAGTACATAGCCACTCGGGCCCTGCTCGAGGCCCAGCGCACCACGGCCCGGGAGGCTAAGACCAACCTGGCCGCGGCCGAGGAACGCCATCGAGTCGGCGTGGCCACGATTGCAGACGTGCTCCAGGCCCGCACCGCCGCCTCCCAGGCGGAGCTCGCAGTGGAAACCACCTCTGGAAACCTGCAAACGTCCCGGGGCGCCCTGGCTCTGGCGCTCGGCTTCCCCGCCAACATCCCGTATGACATCGACACGACTGCGGGGCAGAGGCCGGTAGCCCTGCTGGCCGACAGTGTGGACGTGCTCATTACCCGCGCCGTCGAGGCAAGGCCGGACCTCGCGGCCGCGCAGGCCGAATTCCTGGCTTTCCGGTCGCAGATTTCGGTGGCCCGGGCCAACCGGCTCCCGTCGCTGACGCTCAATGGGACAGGCGGTCGGACCTACACCTCGTCTCTTCCCCGGGGCGGCAATAACTACAGCGTATCGCTCGGCGTGCGGATTCCGCTCTCTGCCGGGTTCTCCCGGATCTACGATCAGCGGCTGGCGGTGGCCCTGTCGGAGGCGGCCGGCGCCCGGGCCGATGCCCTGGGTCAGCAGGTTGTCTTCGAGGTGTTCAGCTCATACTACGCTCTCCAGACCGCGGCCCGCCGGGTGCGTACCACCAATGATCTCATCGCCAGCGCAGAGCAATCCAATGAGGTGGCGCTGGCACGCTACCGGGCCGGCGTCGGATCGGTGCTCGATCTGCTGTCGGCCCAGAGCGCGCTGGCCGACGCCCGCGCCCAGCAGATCCTGGCCCGGCTGGAGTGGAACACCTCGCTGGCGCAGCTCGCCCGCGACGCCGGCGTGCTCGATGTCCGCGGGGGAAGCTCGCTCCGGCTCGAGCCCGACTCCGCCGGCCAGACGCCTCCATGATGAGGATCCCGGTGATGGCTCGCGGTTCTATCCGGTCCTGGCTGTTGCCTGGTCTCCTCCTGCTCGGGGCCTGCTCCGAGGAGCAGATCGCTCCCCCACCACCGGTTCCGGTCACGGTTGCTACGGCGGAGCGGCGGCCGGTACCGTTCGAGTTGCCGGCCACGGGTACGGTCGAGCCGGTGCAGACCGTGGTGGTGCAGGCACAGGTGAGCGGAATTCTTAAGCGGGTCGCCTTCAGAGAAGGCGACGAGGTAAAGCAGGGCCAGGTGCTCTTCGAGCTGGATTCACGCCCTTACCGGGCGACCCTCGCTCAGACCGTCGCCAACCTGACGCGCGATAGCGCTCAGGCTGCCAACGCCGTGCAGGAGGCCCAGCGCTACGAGTCGCTGGTGGAGAAGGAGTACGTGACCTCGCAACAATACGACCTGGCGCGTACCAACGCGGCCGCGGCCCGGGCGACGCTGGCGGGCAGCCGGGCAGCCGTGGATCAAGCCCGGCTCAACCTGCAGTACGCCACCATCCGGGCGCCGATCTCGGGGCGCACCGGAAGCCTCCTCATTCGCGAGGGTAACCTCGTGCGGGCCAATGCCTCCGAGCCACTGGTCAAGATCAACCGCCTCCGGCCCATACTGGTGCGCTTCGCGGTGCCCGCCAACAACCTGCCGCTCATCCAGGCTCACCTGGGCAAGAAGCTCGTAGTGCGAGCGGAGCCTTCCGGTGGAGGAGAGCCGAGCGAGGGCACCTTGAGCTTTGTGGACAATGCCGTCGATACGACAACCGGCACCATCCTGCTCAAGGGCCGCTTTCCCAACGACGACGGCGCGCTCTGGCCCGGCGGGTACGTCAACGTGCGGCTCCAGCTGTATGTCGAGGAGGGCGCGCTGGTGATCCCGGCTGCCGCCGTGGTATCCGGGCAGCAGGGGAGCTTCGTGTTTGTGGTCCAGGCCGATAGCTCGGCCACCACCAGGCCTGTAACGGTGAGCCGAACCGCCGGGAATTACGCCGTCGTGAGCGGCGACGTCCAACCGGGAGACCGGGTCGTGGTCGACGGCCAGCTACGGCTGCGCCAGGGCTCCAAGGTCCAGATCAAAGCCGCCGCGGACACCGCGCGCAGGCTGGGGGCGCTATGAATACCGAGCTTTTCATCCGCCGTCCGGTCATGACCACGCTGGTCATGATGGGCATCCTTATCTTCGGCCTGGTGGCGTACCGGCAGCTCCCGGTGAGCGATTTGCCGGCAGTGGACTATCCCACGATCTCGGTGAGCGCCAACCTGCCGGGAGCCAGTCCCGAGACCATGGCCTCGTCAGTGGCCACCCCGCTGGAAAAAGAGTTCTCCACCATCCCCGGGGTCGAGACCATGACCTCGACCAGCACCCAGGGCGCCACTTCGATCACGCTCCAGTTCGTGCTCAGCCGGAACATCGACGCCGCCGCGCAGGACGTGCAGGCCGCCATTTCCCAGGCCCAGCGCCAGCTCCCCCAGGACGTGCTGCCCCCGCGCTACCGAAAGGTGGATCCCTCGGCCTCGTCGATCCTCTACTACGCACTGCGGTCTACCACCCTGCCGCTTCCTCAACTCAACGAATACGCCGAGACATTCCTGGCTCAGCGGCTCTCCACGGTCGATGGGGTCGCCCAGGTACAGGTGTATGGATCCATGAAGTACGCCGTCAGGATCCAGCTCGATCCCCAGCAGCTGGCGTCCCGTAACATCGGAATCGACGAGGTGGGGCGCGCGGTTGAGAACGGCAACGTGAACCTTCCCACCGGGATCCTGTGGGGTACCGACAAGGCCTACTCGGTGGAGAGCCAGGGGCAGCTCACCAACGCCGCCGATTTCGGGGCGTTGGTGGTGGCTCATCGGGACGGTGCGCCGGTCCGCCTCAGGGATCTTGGCCGGGTGATCGACAGCGTGCAGGACTCCAAACGTGCCAGTTGGTACAACGGCGATCGAGCTGTAGTGCTCGCCATCCAGCGGCAACCGGGCACCAATACGGTAGCCGTAGCTGAGCGGGTGAAGGCGGAGGTTGAGCGGCTCCGGACGCAGATCCCACCGTCAATCGATATCGCCATCCTGAATGACCGCTCCCGGACCGTGAAGGCGTCGGTGAACGACGTGAAGTTCACCCTCTTCCTGGCGCTCTGTCTTGTGGTGATGGTGATCTTCCTGTTCCTCAGAAACCTGCGCGCGACGGCCATTCCAGCGCTGTCCCTGCCCCTCTCGCTGGTGGGAACCTTCGCGGTAATGCACCTGCTGGGCTACAGTCTCGACAATCTCTCGCTGATGGCGCTCACGCTGGCGGTGGGCTTCGTGGTGGACGACGCCATTGTGGTGCTGGAGAACATCGTCCGGCACCTAGAGAAGGGAGAGTC
The DNA here is from genome assembly GCA_050733075.1 of Gemmatimonadales bacterium. Classification (GTDB taxonomy): domain Bacteria; phylum Gemmatimonadota; class Gemmatimonadetes; order Gemmatimonadales; family GWC2-71-9; genus CAVVWJ01. The sequence continues at coordinate 7,643 of JBOHSD010000021.1, read as the reverse complement.
GGTGTTGCAGGCGGCCATAAACGGGAGCCGCCAGATCACCTTCACCGTCATCTCCATGACTCTGTCGCTGGTGGCGGTGTTCATCCCGGTGCTCTTTCTCGGTGGGCTCATCGGCCGGCTCTTCCAGGCGTTCGCCGTCACCATCGGGGTGGCCATCCTGGTCTCCGGCTTCGTGTCGCTCACGCTCACGCCCATGCTCTGCAGCCGCTGGCTCAAGCCGCATCCGGAGAAAGAGCGACACGGGCGCATGTACACCAGAATCGAAAGGGCCTGGGAGAAGTCGCACAGATGGTACGGCAGAAGCCTGCATTGGGTTATGGACCGGCGGGGTCTGGCGATGGCGTTCAGCGCGCTGATTCTGGTCGGTACGGTGGTGCTCGCCGGCATCGTGCCCAAGGGATTCATTCCGAGCGAGGACCAGAACCGCCTCTGGGCCACTACCGAGACCGCGGAGGGAACCAGTTACGATGCCATGGTCAAGCACCAGCAGGCCGCCGCCGCGATCGTGCAGGAGGATCCCAACATCGAGGGGTTCATGTCGGCGGTGGGCGGTGGCGGGCGGATCAGCACCGTGAATCAGGGACGCATCATCATGAACCTCAAGGACCGGGACGAGCGGGAGATGAGCGCCGACGAGGTGGCCCGGTCGCTCAGCCAAAAGCTCGCCGCCGTGCCGGGCATGCGGGTCTTCATCAGCAACCCGCCGGTGATCAACATCGGCGGGCGTTCCTCCAAGAGCGACTACCAGTTCACCCTGCAGAGCTCGGATATGGATGCCTTGTATCAGGGTGCCGCAACCCTGGAGCGGAGGCTACAGGATGTACCGGGGCTGACCGACGTCACCAGCGACCTCCAGATCAAGAATCCCCAGGTCCAGGTCGCCATCGACCGCGACCGGGCCGCGGCGCTCGGGATCGACGTGAATCAGATCGAGAGCGCCCTGTACAATGCCTACGGCGCCCGGCAGGTCAGCACCATCTACACCCCGAGCGACCAGTACTGGGTCGTCATGGAGCTGCTGCCCCAGTACCAGCGCGACCTCTCGGCCATGAGCCTGCTTCACATCAGCGGCCGTGAGGGGGTGTCGGTGCCTCTGGGCAGCCTGGCCAGGGTGGCGCCGTCCACCGGCCCCCTCACCGTTAATCACTCGGGCCAGCTGCCGTCGGTGACCCTCTCCTTCAACCTGGAGCCGGGAACCTCGATCGGCACGGCGGTGGACCGGGTGGAAGCCGCCGCGCGCGAGGTTCTGCCCTCCAACATCAGCGGCAGCTTCGCGGGAACGGCGCAGGCGTTCCAGGCAGCTCAGCAGGGCCTCCTGGTGCTGCTCATCCTGGCTATCCTGGTGATCTATCTGGTGCTGGGCATCCTGTACGAGAGCTTCGTGCACCCGCTCACCATTTTGTCGGGACTGCCCTTTGCCGGATTCGGCGCGCTGCTCGCGCTCATGGTGCTCCAGCTCGACCTCAGCATCTATGCCTTCGTGGGCATTATCATGCTGGTCGGCATCGTCAAGAAGAACGCCATCATGATGATCGACTTTGCCATCGAGGCGGAACGGCGGGAGCGGACCACGGCGCGCCGGGCGATCCTGGAGGCCGCGAGCGTGCGGTTCCGGCCCATCATGATGACCACCATGGCGGCGCTGATGGGCACCCTGCCCATCGCCCTGGGACACGGCGCCGGAGCCGAGTCGCGGCGCCCACTGGGCGTGGCCGTGGTTGGGGGCCTGCTCTTCTCCCAGATCATTACCCTCTACATCACACCCGTGGTCTACACTTATCTCGATGCCTTGCAGAAGAGGCTGGCCCGGCGGCGGGCAACCGAGCCGCGGGAGTACGCCGGACCGGCAGCCGGAGACCAGGTAACGGCCGAGGTCCCGGGATGAGTGCCGTGGACGTTCGCGCGCTCGAGCCCGCCCCGGATCCGCGCATCGTGGAGGAGAGCCGGATCTTCGGGTTGGCGGCAGAAGAGCTGGGGAAGGTGGTAGTGGGCCAGCGGGCAATGCTGGAGCGCCTGCTGGTGGGACTTCTGGCCGACGGTCACGTCCTGCTGGAGGGTGTGCCGGGGCTGGCCAAGACCTTGGCCGTCCGTACTCTCGCGGCCACCATCGCGGGTGGCTTTCATCGCATTCAGTTCACGCCGGACCTGCTGCCCTCCGACCTGATCGGCACCATGATCTACAACCAGCGGAGCGGCGACTTCACGGTGCAGAAGGGTCCGATCTTCACCAACATCCTGCTGGCCGACGAAATCAACCGGGCGCCGGCCAAGGTGCAGAGCGCGTTGCTCGAGGCCATGCAGGAGAAGCAGGTCACCATCGGGGGACAGACCTTCCCTCTCCCCGAGCTGTTTCTGGTGCTCGCCACCCAGAACCCGATCGAGCACGAGGGAACCTACCCCCTGCCCGAGGCGCAGGTGGATCGCTTCATGTTCAAGCTGATAGTGACCTACCCCGAGCGTCGCGAGGAGCGCGAGGTGCTGGACCGGATGACGGCTGGTCCGGAGCCTTCGGTGGAGCAGGTGCTTGACCCGGACAGGGTCATCGGCGCGCGCCGGCTGGTGCAGGAGGTGTATGTGGACGGCCGGATCAAGGAGTACGTGCTCGATCTGATCGCGGCTACCCGCCAACCCGCGGCCGCTGGGTTAGCTGACCTCGCGCCGCTGGTCGAGTATGGCGCCTCGCCCCGGGCCGCTATCTACCTGATCCGTGCCGCCAAGGCGCACGCCTTCATCCGGGGCAGGTCCTACGTCATACCGGAAGACGTAAAAACCCTGGGCCTCGATGTGCTGCGTCACCGGCTGCTCCTGACCTACCGGGCCGACGCCGAAGGTGTGGGGCCCGATGCCCTGCTGGGGAGGATTTTCGAGACCGTAGCCGTCCCATGAGCCCCGAGGAGCTCATGCGGGAGGTGCGGCGGATCGAGATCACCACCCGGCATCTGGTCCGCGACATAGTCGCCGGCGAGTACTCCAGCGCCTTTCGCGGAAGAGGTGTGGAGTTCGCCGAGGTCCGGGAGTACCAGCCCGGCGATGATGTGCGAGCCATCGATTGGAACGTCACCGCCCGCCTGGGCTCCGCCTACGTCAAGCGATATCTGGAAGAACGCGAGCTCACCGTCGCCTTCGCGGTGGATTTCAGCGCCTCCAAGCACTTCGGCAGCCGGCTTCGGACCAAGAGCGATCTCGCCACCGAGGTCTGCGCCGTTCTGGCGCTCGCCGCCGCCCGCAACAACGACCGCGTCGGCGCCCTCTTCTTCACCGATCGGGCCGAGCGGATGATTCCGGCCCGAAAAGGTCGCCGCCACGTCCTCAGGATCATCAGCGAGCTGCTATCCCTCGAGCCGGCGGGCACCGGCACCGATCTTTCGGCTGCCCTCGAGTATCTCGAGTCGGTCCTGCGCCGCCGGTCGGTGCTGTTCATCGTCTCGGACTTTCTCACCACTGGCTACGAGTCCGCGCTGGGCCGGCTGGGCCGCCGGCACGATGTCATCGCGGTGCAGCTGTCGGACCCTCGTGAGCGCGAGCTACCCGCCGCGGGACTCATGACCCTGCGGGATCCCGAGACCGCCGCGTGGCGCTACGTGGATACCGGCAGCGCCGCGGTTCGCGACCGCTTTCGCCGGCACATGGCCGAGTTCGATCTGGGTCTCGAGGGGCGGCTTCGCGAGCGGGGAGTGGACCTGGTAAGGCTGCACACCGACCGGCCCTACGCCGAGCCGCTACTAGCCTTCTTCCGCGGCCGGGAGCGGATGCTGTGGCGGTGAGTGTTGTCGTCCTGCTGCTGACGTTTGCGATCGTGCAATCCGCATCAGCCCAGCTCTCCGGTCAATCCTTCACGATCGTTCCCGAGACCTCCAACGCAGCCGTGGGTGACACGGTCACGCTGCGGTTCCGGGTTCGCCTGCACGAGCGGGACATGCTGCTGGACAGCGTACCCCGGTTGGTTGACGGCCTCTCCCCCGGTGTTCGAGTGCTTTCAGTTGAGAAGCTGAGCCGCGCAGCGGACCGGGTGCTTCATGGCCAGGCGCGAATCGCCTTCTATCGTCCCGGGAGGCGTCCAGTCCCCCGGTTCGGCCTGAACTTCATGCGCGTGGTGGAGGGCGTTCCCCGTGCTACCCTGCCGAGCGATCCCGCCTTCGTGGAAATCAGGGCCCTGTTGCCCCCAGGCAACCCCGCGCTGAAGGACATCAAGGAGCTGGAGCGGAGCCCCGGCTCGCGACTGCCTCCGCTGGTGGTGGCCCTGATTCTGGCGGCCGGCGTGGTTTTCTACCGGTTCTGGAGCCGGAGGCGTCGAGCCGCACCGGCGGTGCTCGAGGCGGAGCCCTTTGCACCGGTGCCCCGGAGTCCCTATGACACCGCGGTGGAGCGGCTGGTCGGGGTGGAGCGCGAGCACTGGCCGGCCCAGGGCCAGGTGGCCCGCCACTACGAAACCACTGCCAACGTGCTCCGGGCATACCTGGAGGAAGCCGAGGAAGTGCCCGCCCGCGAGCGCACCACTTCCGAGCTGCTCTGGTCGCTTCCACCGCATCTCACCGCTGACGGGCTCCGGAGCCGGTGTCACCAGCTTCTGTCGGAGGCGGACCTGGTCAAATTCGCCGCGGTGAGGCCCTCCAACGCTACGGCGGCGGATTTTCTCCACCGGGCCCAGGGCATGCTTCAGGCCTGGCACGAGGCGGCGCCGGTGGAGGACAACGTCGATGCGATTCGCTGACCCGCTCCTTCTCCTGCTGTTGATACTGCCGGTCGGCTACGCCGCTCTGAGCTGGGCGCATCGGCGCAGGGTTCCTGCGGAGCACATCGGCTTTCCGGCGCTTCAATTCCTCGAGACCAGCCCGCCTGGCCGGCGAGTCCGCTGGCGGCCGTTGCTCAATGGGCTCAGGTTCTCCGGACTCACTCTGCTGGTGCTGGCCCTGGCCCGCCCCCAGCTGCCGCATGACGTCCGGGAAGTCCGGATGCGATCGCGCAACATCATGGTCGCGCTGGATATCTCGAGCAGCATGAAGGCCGGTGACTTTCAGCCCGGCAACCGGCTGGAGGTGGCGCGGCGGGTGCTCTCCGATTTCGTGGAGCAGCGGGAGGGCGACCTCATAGGCCTGGTGACGTTCGCCGGGCGTACCTTCCTCCAGGCTCCGCTCACCCCTGACACCGACCTGCTCGGGCAGACTATAGGAAGGGTGGACATCGGGATGCTGCCCGACGGCACCGCCATCGGCACCGCCATCGCGATGAGCCTGAACCAGCTCAAGGACCTGCCGGCCAAGGCCAGCGTCATCGTCCTCATAACCGACGGCGCCAACAACACCGGACAGCCCAGTCCCTTTGCCGCCGCGGAGGCGGCGCGGTCGCTGGGGATCCGTATCCACTCCATCGGGCTCAGCACGGCTGACACCACCCCGGCTGACCGCAACCTGATATGGCGCTGGGGCCGCACGCCGGCTCGGCTAACCCGTTGGGATGAGGCGGTGCTCACCCGGATCTCTTCCCGCACCGGCGGCCGGTTTTATCGCGCCACCGATCCGGAAGCGCTCCGGCGTATCATGAGTGAGATCGATCCGCTCGAGCGTCAGGAGATTCAGATCGATGAGATCCGTGACTACCGGGAGCTCTTTTCCTTTGCCCTGCTCCCCGGGCTCCTTCTGCTGGTGCTCGAGCTCGGCCTTGGCATGAGCTGGCTGCGCACTCAACCGTGACTCCATGAGCTTCGAACACCCCGCTCTGCTGCCACTGCTGCTCTTGGCTCTGCCGCTCGCGGCGTGGACCCTCCTTCGGCTGGAGCGCCGCAGAAGATCGGCGCTGGAGAACTTCGGACAGCCGGGCCTCCTTGCGCGCGCCTCGGCTATCCCCCTCGGGCGGCTCCGACTCGCCAGGCATTTGACCAGGCTGAGCGCACTGTGCCTGGGCATTGTCGCCCTGGCGCGCCCGCAGCTCGGTGAGCGTCCGGCCTCGCTGGTGCACACCGGACGGGACCTGCTCGTGGCTCTCGATTTGTCGCGCTCGATGAACGCCGCCGATGTCGAGCCCCCATCGAGCCGGCTGGACGTCGCCAAGCGCGCGATTATCCAAGCTGTGGCAGCCTCGCCGGGCGACCGGGTGGGGCTCGTCGTTTTCGGCGGCGGCGCGTTTCTCCAGCTTCCGCTCACTGCGGATCACGCGGCCTTTCGCCGCTTCCTCGATGCGGCCAGCACCGATGACCTCGCAGATCCCTCTACCGATCTGGGCCGCGCGCTCGCTACCGCCGCGACCGCCTTCGAGCACGAGGGCGAGCGGGGCTTCCAGTCGGTGCTGCTCGTGTCGGACGGCGGGAGCGGCGAGGCCGATCTGGCCGGTGAACTCGGCCGGTTGAGGAAGTCGAGTATCCCCGTCTTTGCCATCGGGGTGGGCACGGCGGAGGGGGCACCGATTCCAGCCGACAGCAGCCGGGGGCCGGAGCTGTGGCACCGGGACCACGTCGGCCGGGTGGTGCTCTCCAGATTGGAGGAGGGCGATCTGCGCCGGGCCGCGCAGGAAACCGGGGGCCGGTACGTCCGGTGGACCCCGGAAGCCGCCCCGACCCTGATCGCCGGGCTCACCGGCCTGGAGAAGAGGACCATGGCTTCACGGAGCTCGCCGGAACCGGCCGACCGGTTCCAGTGGCCGCTGGGACTGGCAATTGCCCTCCTCGCCTTAGACCCGCTGCTGGCGATGGCCGCAGTGAGGAGGCGGGCGTGAAGCGGCTCGGGCCGGGAATGCTGCTCGGCGTCTTTCTAGGGTGCAGTCCGGTGCTGCGCGAGGTTCACCGGGCCGAGCGGCTGTATGATGCTGGACAATACCGGGCCTCGTACGAGGCATTTCAGCGGGCCTTGGCCGAGGGTGGCGATCCGGAGCTGCATCTGGCTCTGGGCAATGCGCTGTACCGCATGCGGCGTTACGATGAAGCGGCCAGGAGTTTCCGTGAGGCCGCCGTGGTTCCCCATCTCAAGCAGCAGAGCTACTACAATCTGGGTAACGCGTATGTGCGGTTGTCCGAGGAGGCGGCGGAGAAAAACGAACCGCTGCGCCAGGCGATTGCCGCCTACGAGGAGGCGCTCCGGCTGGAGCCGTCCGATTCCGCCGCCAAATGGAATCTGGAGCTGGTGCTGAAGCGCCGGGGTGACGATCGAGACTCGGGGGGCTCCTCCGGCCGGGGACGCTCGGCGGATTATGGACGGGGCAACATGAACGTTCCCGGCTACGAGGGAAACGCCGAGGCGGCGGTTGGGGCCATGGCAGGCGGCGGATACGGTGCCGGCGAGGGCGAATCGGCGGAGGAGCTCAGCGAAGCCGAAGCGCGACGGCTGCTGGAGGCGGTCGAGCGGGAGCAGCTCACCAGCCACGAGGGCAGGCAGGCCGGGCGGAGCGGATCGGGACAGCTGGATTGGTGAGGGCAGAAGCTCATCCCGGTCGCGCGCACGTTCTTGTGGTTACTACCCGATTCGGCCGGGGAGCTCCACCCAGAAGCTGGCGCCCCCCTGCTCGGCGTTGCCCACCCCGATCCTTCCACCGTGCGCTTCGACCGCCAGCTTGCAGAAGGTGAGGCCGAGACCGGTGGATCGGCCGGCGGCGGCTCGGCCGAGTTGAGCCTGGCTGAACTTTTCGAAGATGAGCTCGCGATGCTCCGGCGCTAC
>JBOHSD010000020.1:0-32678 GCA_050733075.1 Gemmatimonadales bacterium | reverse complement strand
CCCCCCCGAACCGGGACCCTGGGCCACAGCCTGACTAATAGCGCGAGGTCGTGTCCTCTGACTGCTCCTGCGTCGGGTTATATCCCGTGGTGTCGGTCTCCATGCCCGCAGTGTCGGCGCCCCATGCTCCTAACGTATCGGCGCCGGCCGCGCCCGCGGTGTCGGCACCCCACGCGCCCGAGGTATCCTGGCCCGCGGCGGTCGTGTCCTCCCAGGCACCTTGATCAGCTGCCTGGCCCGTGGTGTCTACCCGCTCGGCGCCGGTATAGCCCGCGGTATCCTGGGGAGTTCCCTGCCCTTGCTGCTGAAGGAAGGTATCGGTCGGAGTCTGCTCCGCTGGGGGAGCCAGGGCCGTATCCCGCTCCATGCCCCGATATCCCGGCGGGTTTTGAACCTCCCCGCCCAGCGTGTCGCTCACCGTGTCTTGTGGTGCGGCGGCGGTCTCGTCCACGTCGGTATCGCGTTCGGTGTTGCGTGCACACGCCAATGCGCCCACCATTACCGCTATGGCCGCAAGCCGCGTGGAAGAATAAACTCGCATTCGACCTCCTCGGATCGTCCTCGTTAGCCAACTGGGTCCCGCATACCGGCTGCCACAATCGCCTGGCGTGCGCTGGGCCCAGTTCGGATTCTCTCGCTAGATAACGATTCGGACGGCACGCAAACCGCAAATGCCGTCCGTACCTCCCAGCCTGATCGCAATCTGAGCTCCACGCCTCGCAAATGATATCCGGAGGGCTGTCCTCATTCTGTGACTTGGGTCACCGGCAGGAGCTTCCTGGTGGGGCGGACTTGCAGCACCCTAGGTCCCGGGAACGTCCGATTTCGCCCCTTCCGCGAGCCGGGCCAGGCGCGGTATTTGCTGCTCCGCTCCACACGATCCTTCCACATCCAGCGTACGCTCACGACTCAGACCGGGAAGCTCAGTGCGACTCTTGACCAGTTCAGGTCGCTCCAGCATCGCGCTCGGCCTGGTAACACTGCTCTTTGCGCCGCCGTCGGTGCTCCACGCTCAGGGAAATTCTGAGTGGCTCACGGCCCGAATGTCTCAGTGGTACGAGACCGCGTCCCGGAGCGCTCCCGGCCGCTGGGGCATAGCAATCGCCGATGAGTCGGGCCAAATGCTCTGGAGCTTCAATCCGGAGCAATCGCTCGTGCCGGCATCGGCGGTGAAACTCTTTACCACCGGGTACGCCCGGAGCATGCTCGGAGGGACCGCCCGGCGCACTACCCGGGTCGTTGGCACGGGTGTTTTAGACACGCTCAGGGGTGCGTGGCTGGGCAGCTGGGCTCTGGAGCTGAACGGCGATCCCTCGCTCGAGCGGGGTCAAGGGCCGGGACCCACCCTCTACGATCTGGCCTCCCAACTGGCCGGCGCGGGCGTCAAACGGCTGTCGGGCCCGTTCCGGGTCCAGAGCGCCAGCGGTCCCGCCGACGCGGTCTACCCCGCAGCCTGGTCTCCCAGACACACCGGCAGGTTGTTCGCCCCCCTGGTGGGTCCGCTAACCCTGCACGAGAACATTTTATGGCTGACGGTGCGACCAGGAAGGAAGGTCGGACACCGCGCCCGTCTGATCGAGACCGCTCCCAAAGGAATCTCTTCGCTGGTAACCGTCACCGCGGCCACGACGGCGGGGCGCCGATCGCGGCTCAGCCTAAGGCCCCGTAGTGGAGGCGGCTGGGTGGTCTCGGGCACGATCGGGATACGAGCTTCGGCCCGCAGGCTCACGGCGGTGACATCCAATCCGAGGGCGGTCCTGGAAGCAGTGTGGGGACACGCCCTCGAACGGGCGGGGATCGTGTGGAACCGGTCTGCCAAGCTGCCGGCAGCGATTGCCGGGCCGCCCATGGTGCTGGCGGAGGTGGCCTCTCCCACTCTCGACTCGCTGGCGAGCGAGATCAACCGGCGTAGTCTCAATCTGGGCGCCGAGCTGCTGCTTCAGTGGGCGGGCGGCCGGGAACACGGTCCCGCACATCTGATGGACCACGTGCGGGAGGTGATCGGCCCGAAGCACGATGTCCACCTGGTTGATGGAAGCGGGCTCTCTTATGAGGATCGGGTCAGCCCGTCCGCTTTCGTTTCCTATCTGGCAAGGTTTCCAGCAACTGCCGGTGGGCAGAACTTCCCTCAACTGCTGCCGGCGAACGGCTCCGGCACCCTCCGAAGGCTTGCGACCGGATTCCCCGAGCCCGGAGTAGTGCGGGCCAAAACCGGAACCCTCAAGAACGTGTCGACCCTGGTAGGCTATCTGGGCAGGCCCGAGGGTACGCTGCTGGTCTCGCTTATGTACAATGGCTCCCGGCCAGGAGCGGCCCGGCAAGCGCAATGGAGGCTCTTTCGCGAGCTCGGCGCCGATGGCGTGATGATTCCGGCGGATACTTCGACGGCCGAGCCGCCCCAGCTGGGCGGTGACGAGACGACACCGCCGGAATGGTGGCGTGAGGCGAGCACGCAGGAGGGCAGCGCGACAGACTCGACGTAGAGTGAGTAGCGTCGAGCTTCAGTCCACCTGACTCCTTCCCTGGAGGGCACGCAGCAACGCCACGGCGACGGCCATGGCGAGCAGCACGTGAATAAACCCGCCGAAGGTGTTGGCCGACACGATGCCTAGAAGCCAGAGCCCCAGCAGAATAAACGTCGTCTTGAGCATGGCAGCCTCGAGTGGTCAAGCTCCGAGAGGTAGAGCTGGCGGAGCCTTATTTCTTGCCTCGTGGGCGTTTGGCGGTATTCAATCCCAGGGCCGCATCGGCCGTTGCGAGCCCGGCACCGGTGGCATCAGATCCCCAGCTCACCGTCACCGGTCCCACGTTCGGATCGAAGATGTCCCGGCTGCCTGGCGGCAAGGGTATCGCGGTGCTCTCGAGGGTGGCCTCGGCCTGGGCGGCCGTCAGCCCCGGTGTTTTCTGGGCCATGAGCGCGACGATGCCGGCGACGTGAGGACTGGCCATCGAGGTGCCGCCCAGGAAGAAGTAGCTGAGCTGACCCTGGTTGAGCTGGAAAGGACCAACGACCCAAGAGCCTGGAGCGGCGACATCGAGATCCTGGCCGGCCAGAGCTCTGCTGGAGAAATCCGTAATGTAGAAGTCGGCAGCGCTGGTCGGTTCGGCGACGTCGCACTGGACCCACCAATTGGTGGAGAAAGCGCTCCCTCCACAGGTTAGCCACTCACGCACCCACCCTGAGGCCCCCACGGAGATGACAGGTGGGTAGGCACCGGGAAAGCCCATCCCGCCCTCCGCATTGTTCCCGGCTGACGCGACTATGATCACGCCCCGGCTGATTGCGTAGTCCAGGGCCGCTTGCTCTACCGCCTCGAGTACGGGCCCACCGAGACTCATATTGATGACGACCGAATGTCCCGCCAGCGGACCGGCCTTGAGATCGGCGATGTAAACGATTCCCGCGGCGATGACAGAGGACCAGCCACTCCCGTTTTGATTGAGGACCTTAACGGGGATGATCGTTGCTTTTGGTGCCACGCCGTTGATCGCCGTGCCAAAGAAACTGTACCCGATCACGGTGCTGGTCACGTGAGTTCCGTGTGAGTGGGTGTCTTGCTCCCACTTGTTCGGCTGCTCCGACACGTTGCCGCGGTCGTTCCCGCCGCCGCCCAAGGACCTGGCGTATTGCACCGCGATGCGCTCCTCAGGAAAGTACGAGCGCCAGGTCTGGAGCAGACCGGTGTCGAGAATGGCCACGTAAACCCCACTACCGTCCTCGGCTATCACCCGTGTAGAGCTAAAGGGTGTGCTCGTCACGTTCACCGCATCAAGGTCCCAGGTGTTCAAGCCGTCGGTGAAATCAGACACCTGAACCGTCGCAAACGGCGGAATGTTCTTTTCGATGTCGAAATTCGCGCCCTTGACATAAGGACGCGACCGTATGGCAGAGAGGCTCGATTGCGGGCCAGTCATGATGACTGCATTTAGCTGTGGGATCTCCTTCAGTATCGTGCCGTACTTGGCTAGTTCGGCCAGTTGCGCCTTGGTGGGCTTCCCTTTCAGAACGACGTTGATGGGCTTGGCGCCGGAGACAGCGAGCGCGGCTTCATCCGAAGTACCGGTGGGTTGCTGGTCGGTACAGGCCCCGATGACGAGGACTGCGGCCAGACTAAGTGCTAGGCGGCGATGCATCGAGCGGCTTCCCTTGCTGGAGGTGAGAAGCGGATAGGGGATCTGAATTCGAGGGTACTGTCGCAGGGGTACCAGCCGGACTTAAGGCGCAAGTGAAGAGAGCCCGGAGGGCCCCGGCTCCGCAAAACCTAAGTTGTATGGATCGTGGTGCTTAGAGTGGGATGGCAGCCCGCCGGCCTGGAATCGGATGCGGTGCCTGAGGAGAGAGGGTACTTCCCCAAGCGGGAACTCGCAAGAGGGGCTCCGCTGGACGTCCTTCCCGTCGCTTCCTACTTTCAACCGTTCCCCGCGGCGTTTCCCTCATCGACTCCAAGGCACTGCATGGCGACCCAGACCCGGCCTGTCACTCCACCGGTGACCCCCGAGTTCAAGCCCTACGTTCCGCCTACCCAGTCGCCCGCCGAGCTGACCATCCGTGCCGTCGTACTCGGCGCGATACTGGGCATCGTGTTCGCTGCCTCGAGCGTCTACCTCGCGCTCAAGATCGGACTCACGGTCTCCGCCTCGATCCCCATCGCGGTCCTGGCGGTGGCGTTCTTCCGGACCCTGGGTAAAGCGACGATCCTGGAGAACAACATCGTTCAGACCACCGGCTCGGCCGGTGAGTCGATCGCGGCCGGGATCGTCTTCACCCTTCCGGCCATTCTGCTGATGGGCTACGACCTGAACGTCAGCAAGGTGGCCGTTATCGCGGTCATCGGTGGGCTGCTGGGCATTCTGATGATGATTCCGCTCCGGCGGGCCCTGATCGTGAAGGAGCACGGGGTCCTCACCTACCCGGAGGGCACGGCCTGCGCCGAGGTGCTGGTTGCGGGTGACAAGGGCGGCCTGCAGGCGCGGCTTTTGTTCCAGGCGTTCGGAATCGCTTTCGCCTACAAGTTCCTGATGGCAGGTCTCAAGCTCTGGAACGAATATCCCGGTCGGGTCTTCCAGTTCTACAAGAATGCCTCCATTTCGGCCGAGGTCTCCCCCGAGCTGCTCGGCGTGGGCTACATCATCGGTCCCAAGATCGCCGGGTACCTGTTCGCCGGGGGATCGCTCGCCTACCTGGTTCTCATTCCGGCCATCACGCTTTTCGGTTCCGGTCTCACCCAGCCCATCTTTGCCGAGACCAAGCTCATCCGTGACATGAGCCCGGGTGAGGTGCGGGCCGAGTTTGTCTTCTACATCGGTGCGGGTGCGGTGGCGTCGGCGGGCATCATCGCCCTCATCCGGGCGCTGCCGACCATCGTCGGCGCGTTCCGGTCGGGGTTTGAGGATCTCAAGGGCAGCGTGGGAGACGTGGTCACCCGGCTCAGAACCGACATCGACCTGCCGATCTGGTTCACCATCGCGGGCTCGCTCGCCCTGGCGCTGGTACTCACAATCATGCCCCAGGTGGGCGTCAACCTGCTCGGCGCCGTACTGATCATCATCTTCGGCTTTTTCTTCGTGGTCGTGTCATCCCGGATTACCGGCGTCATCGGCGTCAGCGCCAACCCGATCTCCGGCATGACCATCGCCGCGCTGATCGGAACGGCGTCGATCTTCCTGCTGATCGGCTGGACTGGAGTGGACTACCGGGTGGCGGCCATCTCGATCGCGGCTGTTATAGCCGTATCGGCCGCCCTGGCAGGCACTACCAGCCAGGACCTCAAGACCGGGTTCCTGGTCGGGGCCACGCCCAAGCGGCAGCAGGTCGCCATCATGGTCGGGGCCATGACCTCCGCCGTAGCGATCGGCTGGACCATCTCTCTGCTCAACACCACGTATACCAATATCGTGCCCGAGCCGCACCCGGGGGTAACGCTCCAGGCGGCGGCGCCAGGCGCGGCGGATCGGTCGGTCACCAGTCTGGGCGAGCGGATACGGCACGAGGGCAGGGAATGGGACGTCGTGCGGGTGAACCTGCCGACTCAGGGCATTCAGCCGGGCAAGTACCTGATCGATCCGGCGAGTCGCGAAGTGGCCTACCTCGTGGATCCTGGAATCGGTGGCCGGGTCCGCGAGATCGATGGCAGGCCGGTCACCAAGCTCGACTCGCCCAAGGCCACCATCATGGCTCTGGTTACCGACGGCATCCTGACCCAGAGGCTGCCCTGGGGGCTGGTGCTCATTGGAGTGTTTCTCACCGTCGCGATCGAGCTGATGGGATTGCAGTCCCTCCCGATCGCGGTAGGAGTCTACCTTCCGATCTCTACCTCGGCCCCGATCTTCGTGGGCGGAGCGGTGCGCTGGCTGGTTGAGCGCCGGCTCAGGAGCGGTTCGCGGTCAACAGCCGCGGTGGAGTCCGGACCCGGCGTGTTGTTCTCCAGCGGGCTCATTGCAGGCGGCGCTATCGCCGGCGTCGTCATAGCGGGCATCGCAGCCGCCCTGGTACTCCGAGCCGAGGCGGCGCAGGTGCCGGCCGCCGACTATCTCGCGCATGTCGTGGGACTTCATGAGACCGTGGGCGGCTTCGCCACCAGTAACCTGGCCGCACTCGCGATGTTTGCTATCCTGGCAACGCTGCTCTACCGGGTAGCCCGGCGCTGATGCCTCCGTCCGCTCCCGTCTCGCCTGCCATCACGGCCCGGATCGTTCACGCTTCCCTCGTGCTGGGGGTGATGTTGTTCTGGGCCGTTGCCTGGTATGTCGGGAGCCGGGCCTCGATGCCCGTCTCCGCAGTGCCTGATCGTCGGGTCCTGTACCTGGGCCTGTTTCTGGTAAGTGCGGCTCTTTTTGGCGCTGCCATGTATACCGCAGGGCGGCTCACTCCGCCGGGGCCCGGCACCTCACAGGACGACTGGTGGCGAGCCAATCTGGGCCGGGTGATCTGGATCTGGGCCCTGGTCGAGGCCCCCGCGCTGCTGGGTACCGCGGCCTACCTTCTCACCCACGACTTCCGGACCCTGATCGCGCCGTTCACCGGGCTGCTCCTGTTCGTGAACTACCGACCCAGCCACTTCGCCGAGGGGTAAATGAAGGTCGTCACGCTGCTGCCGGCGGCAACAGAGATCGTGACGGCGTTGGGCGGCTCGGAGCACCTGGTCGGCGTCTCGCACGAGTGCGACTACCCGGAATTCATCCGGGCGCTCCCCCGGGTCACAGCTACGCCGCTCGACACCCGGGCCTCAGGCGTCGCGATCGATGCGGAGGTGCGCCGGTTGCGCGATAGCGGCCGGCCGGTGATAGCTATAGACGCCGGAGTGCTGCACCGGCTGGCTCCCGATCTCATCATCACGCAAGGCCTCTGTGAGGTCTGCGCGGTCGACGCCGGCCAAGTTCACCGTCTGGCCGCGGCGCTCCACCATGTACCCCAAATACTCTCGCTGGCTGCGCTGGATCTCGGGGGAATCTGGTCCGATATCCGGCAGGTGGCACGTGCCCTCGGCCTGGAGGGCGAGGCGGACGAGCTGGTGCTCGGGCTACAGAGCCGGTTGGCCAGGCTCAGGGCGGCCACGCGTCTTCCCGGCGAGCCCCGAGTGCTCTGCATCGAATGGCTGAACCCGCTTTACCTCGCCGGCCATTGGGTGCCCGAGCTGGTGGAGGCGGCAGGAGGAAGAGATGCAGGCGCTGAGGCCGGCGCCCGCTCCACCCGGTGGGACTGGGGAGAGCTGAGCCCGCTCCGCCCCGATCATATCATCGTGATGCTTTGCGGCTTCGGCATTCGGCGGGCCCGCGCCGAGCTGGATTCACTCCGCGATCTCGATGCTGTGCGACTTCTGCACCGGGTGCCCACCTGGATCATCGACGGAAACGCCTACACCTCCCGCCCGGGGCCACGGGTAGTGGACGGCGCGGCCCGAATCCAGTCGGCCCTTGCCGGCAGGGAGGGCGCGGAGGTGGAGCGATGGCGATAGTTTGGGCATCGTTTAATCTACCGGAGCAGATCAACTGAACCTGGATCGGTCCGCCCCATGATGCCGGAATCACTCGGTTTCCTGAAATCGCTGCTCGATACACCCGGGCCTTCGTCGTTCGAGGCGGCGCCCGCCCGGCTGTGGCGAGCCGAGGCGGAGAAGCTCGCCGACTCGGTCCACGCCGACGTGGGGGGCAACTCGTTTGCGACGTTGAATCCCGGAGGCGTGCCCCGGCTCATGCTGGCCGGGCACATCGATGAGATCGGGATCATGGTGACCCACATCGATGATGACGGATATCTCAGCTTCGACACCATTGGCGGCTGGGACCACCAGGTCTTCGTGGGGCAACGAGTAGTCCTGCTGGGCCGAGACCGACCCGTGAGAGGCGTCGTGGGAAAGAGAGCGATCCACCTCATGGAACGCGACGAGCGGGACAAGGTCTCCAAGGTCGAAGACCTGTGGATAGACATCGGCTCGGCGAACCGGGGCGAGAGCGAGGCCTGCATCCGGATCGGCGACCCGGGCGTGCTTGCGGCCGGTGTGCTCGAGTTCCCCAACGAACGTCTGGTGAGCCGCTGCATCGATAACCGGATCGGCGCCTTCGTGGTGCTGGAAGCCCTCCGACTCCTCTCCCGCGAGCGGCCCCGTGCCTCGGTCACCGCGGTCGCTACCACCCGTGAGGAGATCGCGGCCGCGGGTGGCGGCGCCCGTTCATCTGCCCACCGGCTCGAGCCGGACGTAGCCATCGTCGTCGACGTGACCCACGCAACCGACTATCCCGGGATCGAGAAGCGGAAGCACGGAGACTACCGCCTGGGTGGAGGGCCGGCTCTCGCGCGAGGAGCGTCGGTGAGCGAGCTGGTGTTCGAGCTGCTGGTGGAAACGGCCGGCGCCGAGAGCATACCCTACACCATCGAAGCGGCCTCGCGCGACACCCATACCGACGCAGAGGCAATCTTCAACGCGCACCGGGGAGTGGCGACCGCGCTGGTATCGGTACCCTGCCGTTACATGCACAGCCCCAATGAGATGGTGGCGGTCGAGGATCTCGGCCGAACCGCCCGGCTGCTGGCGGCCTTTGCCAGAAGGCTTGGACCTGATACCACCTTCGTGCCGGGATAGCCGGTCCCGTCTATATTTCTGCGCTCCTATGTTGCGTTCTCTTCTGTTCGGTATCTGCCTGCCTAGTGCAGCGCTTGCAGGACCATTGGCGGCTCAACAAGCCGTCGAGCCTCCCCGCCTCCTCGATGATATCCGGTTCCTGAGCGACGACCGGCTTCAGGGACGGATGACCGGTTCCGCCGGGGCCGATTCGGCTGCCGCCTACCTGGCCCGCAGGTTTTCTCAGGTAGGGCTTCAGCCGGCTGCCGGAGGATGGTTCCAATCGTTCACGCTGGACCGGGAGGCCCCGGCTGCGCGCCAGGCTCACACGGGTGACCTGGTGGGGAAGAACGTGATCGGCATCCTACCGGGTCGTGACCCGGTGCTCCGCAACCAGGCGGTCATTCTCGGCGCCCACTACGATCATCTGGGCTTGGGCGGGTTCGGCAGCCTCGACCCGGATAGCCCCGGAAAGGTGCATAACGGGGCAGACGATAACGCATCGGGCGCGGCTGCCCTGATCCAGGTGGCAGCACGCCTGGCGGCAGCGCCACCCGCGCGGACGGTGGTCTTCATCGCGTTCAGCGGAGAGGAGCTGGGCCTGGTGGGCTCGGCGCACTACGTGAGGGAGCCGATCTATCCGCTCGCGGGCACCCTGGCCATGGTGAACCTGGACATGGTCGGGCGGCTCCGAAACGGACGTTTGATCGTCTACGGCGCGCGCAGCGCCAAGGAGTTTCCCGCGCTGCTGGACTCCCTCAACTGGTACGCGGGGTTCGATCTCAAGGCCCTGGGAGACGGCTACGGGCCCAGCGACCACTCGTCTTTCTACGCCGCCAAGACGCCGGTCCTCCACCTCTTCACCGATCTGCACGAGGATTACCACCGCACCACCGACGACTGGCAGAAGGTGAACTATGACGGGCTTAAGCGGGTGGCCGACTTCACGCTCGGTTTGGTCACGGCGCTGGCTAACAGGTCCAGGCCTCTCACGTTCCTCCAGATGCCCGCGCCTATGCCAGCCCATGCATCGGCCCAGACAGCCGGGATACCTGGGTACGGGGCTTACCTCGGCACCATTCCCGATATGACCGGCTCCCCCGGAGGCGTGCGAATAGTGGGGGTCCGCGCCGGGAGCCCGGCGGAAAAGGCGGGACTCCGGGGCGACGACATCATCACTCGCATCGGGACCATCGCCACTCCGGATCTACAGGCCATGACGGATGCACTGCGCACCCACGAACCAGGGGAGACGGTAGACATCGTCGTCAGGCGCGGAGTCGGGGTAACCACGCTCCGCGCCACTCTCGGAACTCGCGGAGGCTGACGTGTCGGTGCTGGACAGCGGTCGCATCGTGGCCGCATTGAGGGGAGCATTTGCGCGCGAGGTGACCCGGCAGGAGCTGCTCCGCACCGCAGCCGAAAAGATCCAGGCCGCGGGGCCGCCGTACACCTCGGTATACCTGTACATGCTACACGGAAACGAGCTGCTGCTCGAGGCGCATGCCGGCCGGGAGACCGAACACACCCGCATTGCGGTGGGCGATGGAGTCTGCGGCACGGCCGTGGCCCGCGGAGAGGACCAGAATGTGCCCGACGTGAGCGCCGTCGGCAACTACATAGCGTGCAACGCGTGGACCCGCTCGGAGCTGGTGGTGCTCATCCGGCGCGGCGCCACAATCCTGGGGCAGATCGACATCGACAGCGACGTGCCCGATCCGTTCACGCGGGAGGAGGAAGCGGCCGTAAAGCAAGTAGCTGATGCCCTCGGCATTCTTCTATAGGCCGCTCCCAATGCCCTGCGGCTCAGGGCGGAGCCCCTCCGGGTTCGAGTGTCAGAGCTCCCTCCGCCAGCGCCCCTTACACTCGGCCTTCGGAGCTCAGCCCAGTTCCGCTGGCCGCCCCCCTCGCATTGCAAAAGCTGGGGGGTGGAGCAGACGACACGGGCGTGGGTTCGATGGCAGGCTCCCAGGGGTAGGGCGGAGCGGCTGTCGAGGAGCTTGCCGGAGAGCCCATGTCCGTGGCGGCTGCGCGGCGGGGAGGAAGGATCGGCTTCCCCCCTCGGCCAGCGGCCCTGGACCGAGCCCCTCCGGCTTCAAGCGCCGACTTCCCCCGCCGCACCCCTTGCGCTCAGCCTCCGGGGCTCAGCCCAGTTCCGCTGGCCGCCCCCCTCGCATTGCAAAAGCTGCACGTTCGCTGCTCTTCCGCGCTCTTCCGCCCCGATGGGTGGAGAGGGGCGTGACTAAGACGACTGCTCGTACCGTTCACGGCGTCACCCTCTTTGAACGCCGGATCGGCAGCGGCCCTCCGACCGTCGTGCTGCACGGCGGCCCCGGAGCTCATCACGACTATCTCCTCCCCGGCTTCGACGCGCTGGCTCACAACCGTGAGCTGATCTATTACGATCAGCGCGGAGGCGGACGATCCCAGGTGTCCCGCGAGACCCCGGTTGGCTGGCGGGAGCAGGTTGCTGACCTCGAGGAGCTCCGCCGAATCTGGGGCCTCGACCGCCTCACCCTAGCAGGCTACTCCTGGGGCGGTCTGCTTGCGCTGTTATACGCCACCGAGTTTCCGGGCCGGGTCGGCCGTCTGGCGCTGGTCTCACCAGCCCCGGCCTGGCATGAGGCCAGGGCCGAGTTCGAGCGGCGCTTCGCCGAACGCAACCTGGAGCCCGAGCTCCAGCAGGAGCGTGCGGCACTCCGCCAAAGTGGGCTCCGCGAGACGGATTCTTCGGCCTACGCTCGGCGTCTCTTCGAGCTCTCGGTCGTCCCCTACTTTTCCAACCCGACCCGAGCCCGCAATCTCACGCCGTTTCGGATAACCGGACGCACCCAGCAGGAGGTGTGGACCAGCCTGGGTGAGTACGATCTCCGTCCCGCCATCGCGCGCCTGTCGATTCCGGCCATCGTGCTCCACGGCGAAGACGACCCCATCCCGTTGGATGCGGCGGCAACCGTCGCCCGGCTGCTCGAGGCGCAATTCCACTCCCTGCCCGGCTGCGGGCATGTACCGTACGTGGAAGCGTTCGAGGAGTTTGTGAGATTGCTGGATGGATTTCTGCCGGGGGAGCTGGGAGCTGGGAGCTAGGAACGGGGAGCTGGTTCCCAGCTCCCAGCTCCCGACTCCCAGCTACATTTCCCCCATGTGCCCCAGCCGGCTCACCCCTTTCGATCTCGTCTTCAAGCAGGTAGCGCAGGAGACCTTCCCCAAGATTCGCTCGGCCCTGCACCAATCGGGCCAGGACGCCCGGGATCGCGATCGCTTTCTCCTCCAGCCGGAAGCGGTGACACTGCTCAGGGAGCTGCGTCCCGACGAGGGCCTGGGCGAGGGCATCGACCAGCTCGTGGCCCTCCTTCATCATGCCTACCTGTTCTGGGATGCCGGAGAGACGACCGTCGAGCTGTCTGAAGGGCGGCTAGCCAGCTTGCTGGCGACGCCTCCCGCAGAGGGACCCGCCGACTCTCCACCCTCATATTATGCCCAGGTGCCGGCGCGCAAAATGTGGGCACCGGTAATAGCAGGGCAGCCCCATGAGCCGCTGGACGGCTGCTTCGTTCATCTTGCTCCCGACGGGGCGACTCTCAGGGTACTCGGCGTATTCGGGATCCATCCCGAACGTCAGGGCTTCAGCGTGGTCGAGGCTATGGGCGCCAGGCCGGCGGCACTCGAACGCCGGGACGGCAGCCCGCTCTTTTCGCCGGCGTTGCCCGGTGGAGCGGCGGCGGGCCTCTATTCTATCGCCGGCGAGGAGGAGTTGGTGGACCTGGGATGGCGTACCAGAGCAGTGGGAGCCGAATCCTGGGCAGGAGCTGGGCCATGGAGAGCGTAAAGGATTACATGGACAAGAAGGCGGTGGCGCAGGTGCTGGAGCAGATCGCCGCCTTTCTCGAGCTCAAGAGCGAGAACCCCTTTCGGATCCGTGCGTTTCGCACCGCTGCGCGAGCCATTACCAGCTTCCCCAACGACCTCCGAGAGTCGCTGGAGGATGGATCGCTCGCCTCCGCCAAGGGAGTCGGCCCCGCAACACTGCAAATCGTCAGCGAGCTGGTCCGCACCGGCAGGGCCAGCATGCTGGAGGAGCTGCGCGAACAGATTCCCCCGGGTCTGGTCGAGATGCTCGAGATTTCGGGGCTCGGTGTAGCCAAGATCCGCCAGATCCACGAAGTGCTTGGGATCGACTCTCTTCCGGATCTCGAGGCCGCCGCCCACGATGGCCGGCTGTCCAAGCTGCCACGGTTCGGCCCCCGAACATCGGAGAACATCCTCAAGGCCATCGCCTTCCTCCGGAAGGCCACCGCATTCCGCTTGTCGCATCATGCTGCCGATGAGGCGGAGGGCCTCAGGGCTGCGCTGGAGCGGCTCCCGGGGGTTACCACCGCGATCGTAGCCGGCGACGTCCGCCGCCGCGCCGAGGTGGTGAAGGATCTCATCGTGGTACTTGTGGCCGAGGCGCCGCCGGCAGAGCTATTCAAGCGGCTGGGCCAGCTCCCCGGAGTACAGGAGTATGCCGGTCAGGATGAACGCCGGCTCACGCTCCGATTCGCGGGAGGTACGAGCGCGCAGATCGTGGCGACCACACCGGTGAATGCAGGAGCGGTTCTGGTTCAGGCCACCGGCAGTGAAGGGCACCTCAAGGAGCTGGCGGCCCACGCCGCCGCCACGGGCTTTGCCCTGAGCGGCGCGGCGCTCTGGCGTGGAAGTGAGTTCGTTCCCACCCCCGACGAGAGCACCTTTTACCACGCTCTGGGGTTGAGCCTGGTACCTCCCGAGCTGCGCGAAGGCAGCGGCGAGATCGCCGCCGCCGGCCGCCGGGAACTGCCACGGTTACTAGATCGGAGCGAGGTCAGGGGATTTCTCCACTGCCACACCAGTTATTCGGACGGCTCCAACACAGTCGAGGAGCTGGCCCTGGCCTGCAAGGCGGCAGGCTACGAGTATCTCGGCGTCACCGATCACAGCCAGGCGGCTGCGTACGCCGGCGGGCTTCGAGCGGACGACCTTGCCCGCCAGGCCGACGAGATCGATGAGGTCAACGCCCGGCTGGAGAGTTTCCGGGTGCTCAAGGGCGTCGAAGCCGATATCCTGCAAGACGGCCGGGTCGACTACGATGAGCAGGTGCTGGAGCGACTCGACTTCGTGATCGCTTCAGTGCACAGCCGGTTCAACATGGACCGGCGGGAAATGACCCGGCGAATGCTGGCGGCGATGGACAATCCGTATCTCACCATCATCGGGCATCCAACCGGCCGGCTCCTGCTCTCGCGCGACCCCTACCCGATCGACCTGGATGCGGTGATCGACAAGGCCGCGGCTACCGGCGTGGCCCTGGAGATAAATGCCGATCCCCACCGGCTCGACCTCGACTGGCGGGTGCTGCGGCGGGTGCGGGATCGGGGGGTGGCCATCTCCATCGGGGCCGACGCCCACAGCGTGGCAGGGATCGGTCACGTCGAGTTCGGGGTGGGAATGGCACGCAAGGGGTGGCTCGGTCCGGACGACATTCTCAATGCGCGCTCGGCGGATGACTTCGTGGCTTATGCCCGGAGGGGGAGATGAAGGGCGGCGGTACGGCGGTTCGGCGGAACGGCGGTAGGATGGAAGGGGACAATCCTCACAACCCGCCGAAGAAGTCGAGCACTAAGAAGACCACCAAGGCCAAGGGAGCTCGTACCGCCGCCGAAATCCTCTCCCTGCTGAAGACGGCGTACCCCGACGCCCGGTGTGCCCTGAGCCACCGGAACGCGTACGAGCTGCTCTGCGCCACGATCCTCTCAGCGCAGTGCACCGACGCGAGAGTGAACCTGGTGACGCCAGCGCTCTTCGCGCGTTACCCCACCCCGTTCGAGCTGGCGCGAGCCGATCCCGCCGAGCTCGAGGAGATCATTAAATCCACCGGGTTCTTTCGAAACAAGACCAAGAGCCTCATTGGCATGGCCCAGGCCATCGTGGCCGATCATCGGGGAGAGGTGCCCCGCACGATGGAGGAGCTTCGAAGGCTGCCCGGCGTGGGGCGCAAGACCGCAAACGTCGTGCTCGGCAACGCATACGGCATCAACGAGGGGGTGACCGTGGATACCCACGTCGCGCGGCTCAGCGGCCTGCTCGGCCTGAGCCGCAGGGCGGACCCGGCCAGGATCGAGGAGGAGCTCATGGGACAGTTCCCCCGCGACGATTGGAGCCTTCTCTCGCACCTCCTCATCTTTCATGGCCGGCAGGTCTGCATCGCGCGGCGGCCCAAGTGCGGTGAGTGCGTCCTGGCGCAGCTGTGCCCGTCGGCACGTCTTTAACCACTCGATCCCGACTGCTGAGGATTCAGATGCACTTCCGGCTGGTTCTGCTGATTGTTGCCGCCAGTCCGGCCGCGGCAGCCGCACAGCAAGATACCGCAAGCGCCAGCACTGCTGCTCGAGTTGCCGGGGCGGTGAGCCGGGACGTGCTCCAGGCTCATACCGAGTTCCTGGCTGACGATGCCCTCGAGGGCCGGAAACCGGGGACTCGGGGCGGTGAGCTTGCCGCGCTCTACATCGCGGCCCAGTTCCAACGGCTGGGCCTCGAGCCCGCCGGCGACAGCGGCACATACTATCACCGGGTGCCCATCATAGCGTTGGCGCCGAACCCCACCGTGAAAGTGCTTGGCACCAAGCCCGCCGAGCTGACTTACCGAACCGACTACGTGCTCTGGTCCATGCGCGACGATTCCGAGGTGAGAGTACAGAGCGATCTGATCTATGTCGGCTATGGGATTGTCGCGCCGGAGCACCAGTGGAACGATTACGCCGGGGTGGATGTCAAGAACAAGATCGTGGTGGCACTGGTAAACGACCCCGGCTTGCGAGACTCCACCATCTTTCGCGGCCCCATTCTCACGTACTATGGCCGCTGGACCTACAAGATCGAGGAGGCCGCAAGGCAGGGCGCCGCCGGCATCATTCTGGTGCACACTCCCGAGAGCGCCACCTACCCGTGGACCACGGTACAGTCCAGTTGGACCGGGGCACAGGTCCGCGTGGAAGAGCCGCCGACCTCACTGGCCGTGGCCGGCTGGCTCCACGAGAAAGCCGCAGCCCGGCTCTTCAGAGCGGCCGGCCATGATCTCGACCAGCTAACGGCTCAGGCGGCGAGCCGCGGCTTTCGCGCGGTGCCGATCGGCATCCGGTTGGAGGCCACGGTTCGGAGCGATGTGGTCCGCTCCGAGACGAGCAACGTCTTGGGCCGCTTGCCCGGAAACGGACCCTTGTCGCGGGAGGCGGTGCTGATCACCGGCCATTATGACCATTTCGGCATCGGCGCAGCGGTGGACGGAGACTCGATCTACAATGGAGCAGAGGACAATGCCTCCGGTACCGCCGCCGTGCTGACTGCGGCCGAGGCTTTCAGCCACAGCGGGGCCAGTACTGGGCGGTCGGTCGTGTTCGTGGCGTTCACGGCAGAGGAGGCGGGCCTTCACGGCTCCCAGGCGCTGGTGGCCAAGCCCACCATCCCGCTGAATCGTATCGCCGCGATTCTGAACCTCGACGTGATGAACCTCTACGGCCGCACCCGCGACGTGTCGGCGCTTGGACTGGACCAGTCGTCCCTCGGGGCGGTGTTCCAGCAGGCCGCCGCCGCCGAAGGGCTACGGGTCAGCGTCAATCGCGACGCTCTTATGCGGGGAGGCTATTTCCGATCGGATCACTTCCCCTTCGCGCGCGCCGGGGTTCCTGGGACGTCGATTCAGCATGGACAGAACTACGAGGGGCGGCCCCCCGACTATGGGCGGCAGAAGAAGAACGAATATACCGAGGAGCGGTATCACCAGCCCAGTGACGAGGTGCTCCCCTGGTTCACCTATGACGGTGCCGTACAGCAGGTTCGAGTCATCGTTCGCACCGCGGTCATAGTGGGCAACGCTCCGAACCAACCGGTATGGAACGAGACGTCCGAGTTTCGGGAAGCGGGGGAGAGGCGGAGGGGCGGACGCACAGAGGGGCGGGCGAACGCCCTTCCCGACCTTCCTGCCATCCGCTATCTTGCCGCCGCCTACGCCTCACCCCCGTCCCGGAGCGATTCTGGAACTGCCTTCGGAGCACCGGATCCCTCTCACCTGGCTGTTAGAGAATGCCGGGGCCTCAATCCGGTACCGTACTTACCGTGAGCTGGCGCCCGAAGGTTACGCGTCCCCGGAGATCATAGAAGCGGCCCACCTGGCCATCAGCGAATCCAAGCCCGCCCTGGCCGTGGTCAAGAAACAGAAGGACAATGGGATATGGGGTGGCAACCTGCTTGGCCTGGCGGCATCGGCGGCCCAGGGAATCAAGGACGTGGGGACCATCCCGCAGTACCGCCGGCTTCTCCAGCTGGAGTGGCCCAGGTCCGGACGGCCTTTCAAGCTGGCCGACCGCGTGCTCTTCCGGCTCCTGTCGCGCGACGAGGACCCATCGCTGCTCTTCGAGTTCCAGAAGGCCGTCAAGGCCGACCCTGAAGCCGAGGCCTGGGCCAGAGGTATCATGCGGGAGGCCGCCTCGGCCGCCCTGGCCGAAGCCGGGTACGCGGAAGACCCTCGGCTGCGGGGAGCCGGACACAAGGTGGCCAACGCAATCTCCCAGTTTCTGCGCAGCCCGCTGGCCGAGAAACCCTTTCTCAAGTCCGGCAAGGGCATCGTCTTACACCCGGAGGCTTACCCGCCAAGCTGGTATTCTGTCGCGATGCTGGCGTCAATGCCCAATCTCCAACGCGAGCGGGCTGGGTTTACCGAGAGACTGGGGCGTTATCTGGCCCAGCCCGCGCCCAAGAAGGCATTCGCCATCCAGGTTGGCAAGAAGACGGTCAAGCCACAGCACCTCATCCTCGGCAACCCAATAGAGGCCGACAGCAAGGGGATGCCTCGGGATATCCCGCTGGCGCTACACTACATAGAGCTTCTAGCCCGGATGGGCGCGTTGGAGTGGGCTCCGGTGGCAACCAAGGTTCTCGCCCGCCTGCTGAAGGACACCGACGAGATGGGGATCTGGCACCCCAAGAATCTTCGTTCCCTGCCCAAGGCAGGTAACAAGATCACCTACCACTATTACCCCCTCCATCTGGACACAAAAACTACGGCAGGCCGGGAAGTGGATATCACTTTCCGACTTGCGCTCATAGCCAAGGCACTCGGCTGGAAGCTCGACTTTACCTGATCGAGCTTGCCAGGCGCGAGGTAGTATGCCATACTACTATAAATGCCACGGATCGACCTCACGCGCTTCGGCTTTACCCCCACCGAGGGTCTGATGTACGAGGTGTTGCTCACGGCTGGGCCTGGCACCGGGTACTCCCTGGCTCGTGCGGCCGGGCTTGCCCGGGCTAACGCCTATAGCGCCCTGGAGGGCCTGGTGGCAAAGGGAGCCGCCCGAGTCGAGGAGGGGCGCCCCCGCCGGTATCGGCCGGAGCCGCCGACCGGCCTTATAGCCCGTATCTCGAACGATCATGGTCGGGCGGTCGATCGGCTCAGCACCGAGCTCGAGGCGATCTCGGTTCCCGACTCCGAGACCGTCGTGGAGATCGAGTCGGCCCGCTCGGTACTCCAGCTCATCACTCATGACGTGGCCCGCGCCAGCCGCTCCGTGGTCTTGCTCGCTCCAGCCGATGCGTTTCCTCTCCTGGCACCGGCCCTTCGCCGCCCCATGGCAGCCGGGCTCCCCGTCTCACTTTATTCCAACGCTCCCGTAGAGCTCGCCTTTGCCACGGTACAGCTTGCCGCAGAAGGCCATCGTTGGCCCGGCATGCCGATCATCGCGGTAGTTGACGACCGCAGCGCCGTGGTGGCCTCCCGGAACGGCAACGAGGTCCGCGGGCACTGGAGCACGGCCCCGGCTTTTGTCGCAGCCGCCCGGCTCGCTCTCGAACGCCTCCTTGCGCCCCCATGACCGACCCGATAGACCGGGCGTTCCTGACCCTGCAGCTGGAGTATCTCGCCTCCATGCCGGCGCGGGTGGAGGAACTGCGCACCGACATCGGCGGATTCAGAGCCGGTCATCCGGACGCCGCCGATTCGCTCAAGGTTCGGCTGCACCGGCTTGCCGGGTCTGGAGGATCGTACGGCTTCCTCGATATCAGCTCGATGGCGAGGGAAGCCCAGCGGTGGCTCACCCGTTTTCCCGCGCCGGGTGAGGCCGACCAGCTGGAGGCGATTGTAGACCGAATTGCAAAGGCGGTGGGGGAGGCTGAAGGGGAGCTCAAGAAGCGGGTAAGCGGGTAAGCGGGTAGGCGGGTAGGCGGGTAGGCGGGTAGGCGGGTAGGCGGGAGCATAAAAAAAGATGCCCTCCTAAGCGAGCCCAATTGGTCCTTCAGCGCTCAGGATGACATCCTTTTTTCTTACCCGCTTACCCGCTTTAATGCCGGAACCCTCCGGACAGCGGCAGCACGTCACGGGGGTTCTTCTCGTCGCCGAACAGGAGCCGTCCTTCGCGGAAGGTGGCACCCCGCAACGTGAGCGCGAGCACCTCACCGAGCTCCTGCACCACGAACACTTCGATCTTGTCCCGGACCTCCTTCGGGAGATCCTCCAGATCGGGCTCGTTCTCCTTGGGCAGGATGATCATCGTGATCCCGGCTCGCACCGCGCCCAGTACCTTCTCCTTCACGCCGCCAATCGGGAGCACCCGTCCCCGCAGGGTGATCTCGCCGGTCATGGCGATGTCGTGGCGCACGGCCCGGCCCGACAGCGCCGAGACCACTGCGGACGCCATGGTGACGCCGGCCGAAGGGCCGTCCTTGGGAATGGCGCCCGCCGGGACGTGGATGTGGATGTCGCGGTCGAACATGTCGTCGGGGATCTGCAGCGCCGCGGCATGTGACCGGGCATAGGTCCATGCCGCCCGAGCCGACTCCTTCATGACATCGCCGAGCTGGCCGGTGAGGACCAGCTCGCCCTTACCGCGCATGGTGGATGCCTCGACGAACATGATGTCGCCGCCGGTGGGCGTGTAGTACATACCGGTGGCCACTCCGACCTCGTCTGCCCGGGCCATCTTCTCCGGATGGACCTTGGGCCTCCCCAGCAGATCGTCAACCGCCTCCCGGTCTACGGTCATCTGCTCGACCTCTCCAGCCGCGATCTTCCGGGCCACTTTCCGGGCCACCCTGCCGATCTCCCGCTCGAGCTGCCGCACCCCGGACTCGCGGGTGTAGCTGGTGATGATCTCGGACAGTGCATCGTCCGCGATCGTGAGCTGCTCCAGGGTCACCCCGTTCTCCATGAACTGCCGCGGGATGAGATACTTCCGGGCGATCTCCTGCTTCTCCCGCTCGGTATATCCCGCAAACTCGACCACCTCCATCCGGTCCAGCAGCGGTCCCGGGATGTTCTGGATGAAGTTGGCCGTGGCAATGAACAGCACCTCGCTCAGGTCGAACGGAACGCCTAGGTAATGGTCCACAAAGGTGTCGTTCTGCGCCGGGTCCAGCACCTCGAGCAGCGCGCTGGCCGGATCTCCCTGGAAGGAGATGCCAAGCTTGTCCACCTCATCGAGCAGGAAGACCGGGTTCTTGGTGCCTGCCTGCTTCATGCCATGAATGATTCGACCGGGCATGGCGCCGACATAGGTACGCCGGTGGCCGCGGATATCGGCCTCGTCCCGCGCGCCGCCCAGCGAGATGCGGACGTACTTTCGCCCCATCGCCCGGGCGATCGACTTGGCAACCGAGGTCTTGCCCACCCCCGGCGGGCCCACGAAGAGGAGGATCGGACCCTTGGCGGTGCGATCGTCTTCGTTGCCGCGCACCGGCGCGTTGGGCGCCGGGATGGTTGCAGTGGCCTGCGGGACATCGGTGGACTCGCCGGATGCGGCTTCATCCGGCTGCTCTCCGATATCGCCGTCCGCCGGCCGGCCGGGACCGTCGGCGCCATCGCCGCCGGCCCCGCTCTCTTCCCGCTGTACCCGCAGCTGCCGCACCGCCAGAAACTCGAGAACCCGGTCCTTCACGTCGCCCAGGGCATAATGATCCTCGTCGAGGATGACCTGCGCCTCGGCAAGCTCCAGGTGCTCCTTGCTTCGCTCGTTCCAGGGAAGCTCGGCGATATTCTCCAGAAAGGTGCGGATCACCTGCGACTCCATCGATTCGCGTCCGATCCGGGTGAGCCGGGCGAACTCGCGGTCCACCTCCTTGCGCGCCTCCGGCGGCAAGTCGAGCGCGGCCAACGTGTCCTTGAGCTCCTGGAGGTCATCCCGATCGTCGCCTTCGCCCAGCTCGCGCTGGATCGTCTTCATCTGCTCGCGGAGGAACATCTCCCGCTGACGCTCGCCCAGCTCCTCCTGGACCTGCGACTTGATGTCCTCCTGTGCGTCGACCACGCCGATCTGCCGCTGCACGTGCACCAGCACCCGCCGCAGCCGCTCCTCGACGCTCAGCGTCTCCAGCAGCATCTGCCGCTGGGGCGGAGTGATGTCGATGTAGCCGGCTACCAGGTCGGCGAACTTGCCCGGCTCGTTGACTCCCGCGAGCACCTGCTGGACGACGTCGTCGGGCAGGCCGGACTTCTGGCCCAGCTCCGCCGCACGGGCTCGGGCCTCACGGTGAAGGGCCACGAAGGCAGGGTCTTCAGCATTGAGTGGAAGCATCTCCTCAGCCTCTCTAACAATGGCCTGGAGATAACCTTCCCGGTCGGTGTAGTGGATGGCGATGCCGCGGCGCTCACCGTGAAGCAGGAGCTGCATGCCGGAAAGCCCGCGCTGAAGCTGTCCGATGCGGGCGATGGTCCCGATGGTATAGAGTACGTCCGAGCTGACAGACTCGACGTTCTGCCGTTGCGAGACCGCAAAGACCAGACGCTCCGGCCCGGCCAACGCGGCCTCGATGGCGCGCAGGGTGGCTGGCCTGCCGGCACCGATGGGCGCGGTGACGCCTGGGAAGAGTACGACTTCCCGGAGGGGAAGCACGGGCAAGGTCAATCTTTCGGCCATTAAGCTACTCCTAACAGAGCCCCGCATAGGGGCGAAATGACAGACCCACGACTGATCGGGGTCCTATTTGCACCGACCATGCCAGGCCGGGCGCGCTTAGTTGAAGGTGGATACTCGGTTGAGTCGCTGAAACGGAACAGATCGGGGGCTCTCGAAGTTCCCTTGGGCCCCGCGGGCCCGGGGGCGCACAGTTTTGTCGGATAGGTGCGGGCCACCCACTGCCAAAATGGCCCGGAGGGAGTCGGGAGCTGGGAGTCAGGAGCTAGGAGTCAGGAGCTGGGAGTCGGGAGCTGGGAGTCAGGAGCTAGGTGTCAGGAGCTAGGTGTCAGGAGCTGGGAACAATAGTTTCGGGGCTCCCGACTCCCAGCTCCCGACTCCTGACTCCCGGCTCCCGACTCCTTGCTGCCTCCAGCTATGCCAGTACAGATTGGAGGCCATGCCAGGCATGCTCGTTTCAATGAGTCAGGGGCAGTGGAGCGCATGACCGAATCGAGCGGGAAACCGCTCGCCGCCCGTCTCGCCGAAGCCTTGGGAGACGCGTACACGATCGAGGGGGAGATCGGCCGCGGCGGAATGGGTGTGGTCTACCGGGCCCGGGACGAGCGACTCCAGCGGCGGGTGGCCATCAAGGTACTTCCTCCCGAGCTCGCCTTCCAGCGGGACATCCGCGAGCGATTCACCCGTGAGGCCCAGACGGCGGCCCGGCTGTCCCATCCCCACATCGTACCCATCCACAGCGTCGGCGAAGCTCACGGCCTGGTCTACTTCGTCATGGGCTATGTGGACGGAGAATCGGTAGCCGCCCGGATCCGGCGTAGGGTGCGCCTTCCGGTGGAGGAGGCCCGGCGGATCATGATGGAGACGGCTGACGCGCTCAGCGCCGCCCATGCATTCTCGGTCATCCACCGGGACATCAAGCCCGACAACATCCTTCTCGAGGGCACCCGAGGACGGGTGATGGTCACCGACTTCGGCATCGCCAAAGCGCTGTCCGCCACCCAGCAGGCCACCTTGACCGGCATCGGCGTCGCCATCGGCACCCCAGCATTCATGAGCCCGGAGCAGGCGGCGGGCGAGCGGGAGATCGATGGCCGCTCCGACCTCTACAGCCTGGGCGTGGTGACCTATCAGATGCTGACCGGGGCGCTGCCGTTCAGCGCGCCAACGGTGGCAGGGATCCTGATGAAGCAGATCACGGAGCCTGCTCCCGATCTACGCACCCAGAGGCCGGAAACTCCCGAAGATCTGGCGGTGGCGGTGGCCCGATGTCTGGAGAAGGATCCGGAGAGCCGTTGGCCCACGGCGGACGCGCTCCGTCGTGCACTCGAAAGCCGAACAGTGGCGGGGCAGCGGGGCGGCGGGGCAGCGGGGCGGCGGGCCAGCGGCGCGGCAGGGCAGCAGGCCAGCAGGGCAGAGGGGCTGAGAGGCTACCTCGAGCGACCTCCCGCCGATTCGAAGCCGTCCGGCCAGCTCGCCCGGCACCCTGCCCCGCTCCCCAGCCGCCCCGCTGCCCCACTGTCCCGCGACCGTCACAAGCGCCGCAACCGGAACGATCAGCTGGTTCCCGACACTGGCGAGCCGAAGATCATCCAGAGGGTTCGGGGACAGTTCGCCAGTTGGGCTGCCGTCACGGCGGGGTGTATGGGGATCAATGTCGCGACCGGCCTCGAGCACCCGTGGTTCCTCTTTCCCATGTTCGGCATGGGCATCGGGCTCCTCCGAAGCTACGCGACGCTCTGGCAGAGCGGCTACAGCTGGCGCGACGTCCTGAGCCGTCCACCCGCACCGGATGCGCTCGAGACTACGATGTCCAGGGGCGATCGTGGAATCCGCCCGGGCCAGCTTCCGAGCGCGGAGGACTATGGCTCCCACTTGGGGGCGGTGCTCCAGGTGCACGGAGACCGCCTGGCCATCCTCAAGCTGGTCTCCAAGCTGCCGGGCTCGGAGCGAAGGATGCTCCCGGAGGTTCAGCAGACTGCCGACGCGCTCTACGCCCGGGCCACCGACCTTGCCCGTACTCTCCATGCCATGGACAGCAACCTCGACAGCGAGGGACTGGCCCAGATAGACCAGCGCCTTGCCAGCATTGCGCGCGAGCCTGATGACCCGGAGCGGGCCCGCCGGTTGAGCCTGCTCCAACGGCAACGGCGGACGATCACCGATCTCGAGGGACGCCGCAGCCAGGTGGCCAGCCATCTCGAGTCATGCGTTCTGGCCATGCAGAACGTGCGCTTCGACCTGCTTCGCCTCCGGTCGGCCGGGATCGACGCGGTACTCGGGGACCTTACCCAGGCCACCCAACAGGCCAAGGCATTATCGAGGGACGTGGACAACGCCATCGCGGCGGCGGGGGAGATCCGGGAAGTGATGAAGTGACAGTCAGCTAGAACGCAGCCACCTCGATCATGGCTTGCTTCAGGCTCTCCACCTGCGGCAGAATCACATCCTCCAGATCGGGAGCGTAGGCCACGAAGGTGTCGGTGGCAGCTACGCGCTTGACCGGCGCATCGAGATGGGCAAAGGTCTCATCCGCTATGCGAGCCGATATCTCCGCACCATAGCCCCACGACAGCGAATCTTCGTAGGCCACGATAACCCGGTTGGTCTTCCGAACCGAGCCATAGATCGTGTCCCAGTCCACCGGCGCGAGTGAGCGAAGGTCGATCACCTCTACGCTCACACCGTGCTGGTCCTCCATCGCCTTCGCGGCGAGCAGGGTTCGCTGCACCACCGCGCCATAGGTCACGACCGTCAGGTCGGTCCCCTGGCGGACCACCTTGGCCTTGGCGAAGGGGATCATGAAGTTGGGCCCTGGGTTCGGCGCCTTGTTATAGGTCTGGCGATAAAGGTGCTTGTGCTCGAGGAAGAGCACCGGGTCCTCGCAGCGGATGGCCGTGCGGAGCAGCCCGTTGGCGTCGAGCGAGGTCGAAGGACACACGACCCGCAGACCGGGAACCCCCGTGAAGACCGCAGCCCCGGTCTGCGAGTGGTAGACCGAGCCGCCCTTGAGGTAACCGCCGTACGTCACCCGTACCACGACTGGAGCGGAGAAGGCGTTGTTGGAGCGCCACCGCATCAGCGCCAGCTCGTTGCGCAGCTGCATGTAGGCCGGCCAGATGTAATCGAAGAACTGAATTTCCACCACCGGCTTGAGCCCTCGCGTCGCGAGCCCGATGGCACGGCCGACGATATTGGCCTCGGCCAGAGGTGAGTTGTATACCCGGTCGCTGCCGAACGCGCGTTGAAGTCCCCAGGTCACCTTGAAGACGCCGCCCTTACCCTTCACATCGGACAGACTCCTTTCCCGGCTGCAGTCGGCCACATCCTCACCGAAGACCACGATTCGAGGGTCCCTCGCCATCTCGTCCCGTAAACAGGTGTTGAGCAGGTCCACCATGGTGGTGGGATCGCCGGTGAACCGGGGATCGTCCTCGGTGTCGAACTGCTCCGATGTGGGGTCTACGTCCGGGGAATACACGTACTGGTAGATGGTGTCGGGTGACGGCTGGGGAGAGGCCAGTGCGACCTCCGCCGCGACCTGGATCTCCTCCTCCACTTCCCGCACGATCAGGTCGAGCTCGGATTGGCTCGCTACTCCCTGCTCCAGCAAATGCCGGGGGAACCGGACCAGCGGATCGCGCTCGGCATCGGACTGGCGCTCAGCCGGCGTCCGATAATGGATCTCGTCGTCGGACAGAGAATGGCTGTAGGGGCGGATGACGCGCGCGTGCACCAGGGCCGGCCCCTTGCGCGCCCGGGCGTAGTCGACGGCCTTCACCAACACGTCGAAGGAGGCGAGCACGTCACAGCCGTCCACCTCCTGGATGGAAAGCCCGGGAAACCCGGTGAGGAGCTTGGAGATCGAGCCACCGGGAGTGTTGACCTCGACCGGTACCGAGATAGCGTAGCCGTTATCCTCCACCAGAAAGACCACCGGCAGCTTCAGATTGGTTGCGGTGCTGATGGCTTCCCAGAACTCCCCCTCGCTGGTAGTCCCTTCGCCGGCGGTACAGAGAACCACCTCGTCGCCCTGGAACAGCCGCTCTTTATCCGGGATTCCGTCTATTCGCGAGTAACGCAGCCAGGCCTCGGCACACCCGACAGCCTGAAGAAACTGGGTTCCGGTGGGGCTCGAGGCGCTGACGATGTTGAGGTCCTTGTGGCCCCAGTGGGACGGCATCTGGCGGCCGCCGGAGTTGGGATCGTCCGCAGCGCCCACAGCGGAGAGCAGCTGCTCGGTGGCCGTCATACCCAGACCGAGACACAGCGCTCGATCGCGGTAGTAGGTGTAAAACCAGTCGTAGGAGGGACGGAAGACCTTGGAGGCGGCGGCGAGAACCGCCTCGTGGCCGGCACCGGAGATCTGAAAGAAGATCTTATTCTGCCGTTTGAGCTGGATCTCCTTGTCGTCGATCCGCCGGGCGAGCAGCATCAGCCGGTACAGGTCGAGCAGATCCGCCTTCTCCAGCTTGGCGGAGCTCCTGGGGCGGCCCGAAGCGCGTGTGGCCATGGAACTCGGGGTCGGGGGGTCGACGGACGCCTGCGGCGGACGATGGCGAAAGATAGCGAACGGGCGGGTGAGGTGGCAGGCGGGCTCAAGGCTGCTCGAACACCACCTTCCCGCCGACTATGGTTGCCCGGACATTGGTTCGCTCGATCTCTTCGGGAGGGATCGCTGTCAGATCTCGATCCAGCACCACCAGGTCCGCCAGGTAACCAGGTGCCAGCCGGCCACGCCTCTCTTCGGCAAAGATTCCGTAAGCGTTTCCAGCGGTGTAAGCCCGGAGCGCCTCCTCCACCGTGATCTTCTCCTCTGGTACCCAGCCGCCGGGGTTCTTGCCATCAAGAGTGCGCCGAGTGACGGCAGCGTAGATGCCGAGAAGCGGATCCAGGGGAGCTACCGTCCAGTCCGATCCGAAAGCCAGACGAGCGCCCTGGTCGAGCAGCGAGCGAAAAGCATACGTGGTCTTGATCCGCTCGGCACCGATCCGCTTCTCGGCCCAGCGGCCATCGTCAATCGCGTGATAGGGCTGCATCGAGGCGATGACTCCGCTGCGCGCCAGACGGGCGATGTCTCCCCGCCGCAGATGCTGCGCGTGCTCGACCCGGAACCGGCGGTCTCGGGGACCATGCACCCTGCCCACGCTGTCGAAGATCTCGAGCAACAGCCCGTTGGCACGCTCACCGATCGCGTGGACCACGACCTGGAGTCCGGCGGAATCGGCGCCTCCGATCCAGGCACGGAGGGAGTCCTCGGGGGTAACCATCAGCCCCGAGGTCTCCGGGGCATCGTCGTACGCCTGATAAAAGAGAGCCGTCGTCGAGCCCAGGGAGCCGTCGACGAATCCTTTCACGCCGGCAACTCTAAGCCACTCGTCTCCTACTCCCCGCGCATGCACCGTGTCGGCCATCCGGCGCCAGTCGCCGAGCGGGACGAAGACCGCCACTCTCGTCATGAGCTTCCCGGCAGCATGGGCCCGCCGCAGCGCCGCGACCTCGTACCAGGGCACCGATACGTCGGCGACAGTGGTCACCCCCTTGCTTGCCGCCCATGCCGTGGCCCGCTCGAGCGCCGCGTCGCTCTGGCTCGGGGAAGGCACCGGAATGACGGCCAGCACGGGATTCTGGGCCTCGTCCTTCAAGACCCCGGTGGGCTCTCCCCCGGCACCTCGAACGATGGTGCCGCCGGGGATATCTCTGGTCGCACGGGTGAGGCGCGCCAGCCGGAGTGCAACGCTGTTGGCCAGCGCCATGTGACCGTCGAGCCGGTTGACGAAGACCGGATTGTCCGGCGTCACCGAGTCGATCCAGCTACGCTCAGGCAACGGGGTGCCGGGCCAGCGCTCGTGATCCCAGTCGCCGCCCAGGATCCACTCGCCCGGGCGCAAGTTGGCCGCATAACTCCTGAGACGTACTATGAACTCCTGGGGAGACGACGCATCGCGCAGGTCAACGCTGGCGAGCTGAAAGCCGCCGGTCAGGAAGTGGGCGTGGCCATCCATGAAACCCGGCGTGATCATGGCCCTCCCGTTGCTGACAACCCGGGTGCCGGGTCCGACCAATCGCGCCACCCGAGCGCTGTCAGCGACCTCGGCCACGGTGTCGCCCACGATCGCTACCGCTTGGGCCCACGGTCGAGCCGAATCGGCTGTCCACACCCGTCCGTATACCACGAGGTCCGCCGCGCGCCTGCTTGCCGAATCGGGCGGGGCGCCGCAGCCCGTGACGCAAAGAACGGGCAGTAGCAGGATCAGATGGATCCAGGGCATGACTATGCCTTTCAACGCTTGGTGAGCCGGCGAAGCGCTTCCAGCTTCTCCAGGGCGCTTCCGCCAGACGCCGTGGGCGCCACTGAGAAGAGATCCCTGATATCGAGGAGTATCTCCAACATCAGCTGGTCGCGCATGAATGCGCTGTCGAGGTCGATCATGCGGCCCTGGTCCGCGGCTTGCTTGGCGCGGTCGTAGGACTCGCGGTAGATGGCCTCGAGGTTGGTGAGGATCCGTTCACGGGAGCGCATGGAAGTCCAATAATAAGCCCAGCCTAGGAACCCGCTACGAGGTCAGGGAGTGGCGGTGCAGAGATCGGCAGCGGCCGAGTGCAGACCGCGGCGCGCCATGGCGTTTGAATTCACTTGCAATTCGCGTTGAATCGCAGGTAAAAAGACCTGGTGTCGCAAGCCTAAGTCTCACCTCTATAAAGACTTTCGCAACTCACAATAGGCGGCACCCTTCGTGCTCTAAGGAAGGGCATGACCTACCCCTCCGTTCTTCGACAGTCGCGGGGTCGCCACTCGCGGCTCGGCTTCACCATGGTGGAGCTTGCCCTGACGTTCACCATCATCGGCATTCTCACAGCGATGATGGTGCCGAAAATCGGTCGGGTGATGCAGGCCACCCGGGTCAACCGTTCCATCGCCATAGTGGCAGCCGACCTGGAGAACGCCTTTGCCTTGGCCGCCCGTCAGCGGAAGCCCATGCGGCTGTCCTGCGACTGTGCCGCGGCGACTTACACAGTGGCCGACCGCAACGGAGGCACGGTACGCCTCTCCCGCACGCTGGTTGGAGACGAAGATCTCGGCTCTTTCACGCTGGCCTTTTCGGAAACGCCCATAGACATCTTCCCGTCCGGCGTGGCCTCGGTAGCTACGCCGCCACTCACGGTGCGGATCACGTCCGGAGTCAGCACGCGAGCGGTGAGCGTGTCCACGGCCGGCCAGGTGAGGATCATCCCATGACAACTCGGGCGCAGATGCGGCGGCCCGACGATGGGTTCTCCCTGGTCGAGGTGCTGGTCTCGATGACGATTCTGTCGATCGCCAGTCTGGCCATGGGAACGCTGATGTTCCGGGCAGCACGGGTGGCGGGGGCCACGGCGGATGCATCCTACCAGACCGCGGCGCTGTCCGCCGAGGCTGGAAGGTTGAGTACTGCTCCCTTCGAATCACTGGTAATAGGGA
The DNA here is from genome assembly GCA_050733075.1 of Gemmatimonadales bacterium. GTDB lineage: Bacteria > Gemmatimonadota > Gemmatimonadetes > Gemmatimonadales > GWC2-71-9 > CAVVWJ01. The sequence goes on along the minus strand of JBOHSD010000020.1, from coordinate 3,240 downwards.
CTTCCTGCGCCACGGTGACCGTGCCGCCGTTCCCGCACGACGTCTGCTCCACCATCAACGATATCTCCCCCAAGGTCCGCCGGATCACGATCGTGGTCACCCCCTCGGGAAACTCCTTGCTGCGGCCGGCCACCACGTCCTTCAACCGCACGATATCGGGCAACGGTAACCCGTTGAATACTCCATGACGACACCATCAAACCTGCGGCGCGGCTTTACCCTGGTCGAGCTCCTTCTGTCCATGATCGTAACAGTGATCATCGGCGGGGCGCTCGTGAAAATGGTGCTGGGTCAGGCCCGGTTCATGGACCAGCAGGAAGCCCACCGGAACGCGCGCAGCGTTGCCCGGAGCGGGATCAACCGACTGTTCTCCGATCTCCGCGCCGTGGAGGCGGTAGGCGGCCTCACGGCCGCCGCGGCAGGGGGCCAGGATTTCACCGTGAATGTGCCCTACGCCTTTGGCATCCTGTGCGGCATCACCGGAGGCAACGTGTACACCCTCAGCCTCCTGCCGGTTGATTCGGCAATGTTCGCCGAGTCGGGATACTCCGGCTTCGCCTTCCGGCGGACCTCCACCGGCGCCTACACCTATCGCCCCAACACCACTCTGAGCCTGACGGGCACCACGACTCTCTGCCTCAACGGCCTGGTTGACAGCATCCATACGCTGCCCTCGCTGAACGGCTCTCCTGCCGGCGCAGTCGTGAATATCACGGATCTGGATGCAGCCATAACGCCTGCCCCTAACCGGGGCGAGATCTTCTTCCTGTTCCGTCGGGTGCGTTACGAGTTCAAGGCGTCGGCCGCAGTTCCCGGCCGCCTCGGACTCTGGCGCACGATGGTCAGCTCCGGAGACACCGAGGAGCTCGCCACGCCCTTCGATGCCACGGCCAGGGTCAACTTCTACGTTCTGAACAACGCGGTGGCCCAAGCCGCGGTGCCCGCATCCTTGAGCGACGTGCGGGGGCTGGAGCTCAAGCTGGACGGCCTGAGCGAGCGTACGCCGGGCGGCAGCACCGGACCGAAGGCGGCTTTCGTGACCACGTCAGTTTTCTTCGAGAACCGGCCTGACTGACCTCAGATTGGGAGAGGCGCCCATGTCCGTCCTCCTGAATAAGCGCGGAGCAACGCTCCCCCTGACGATCCTGGTCATCGCGCTGATGGGGGTGGCGGTGGCGATCAGCTACTCCCGGCTCTCCTCGGAGCGGCGCATCACCGGGGACGGTCAGGCCCAGATGGATGCCTTCAACGTGGCTCAGTCGGGCCTGAGCACCTATCTGGCCGGCATCAACGGCAAGCCGGGCGCGTCCGAGGACGTAACCGTCAACGGCTTGCCGGGAGGCACCGCCCAGGTATCGCTGCGGATGCTGCGGGAGTCCACCACGACGCTTCTTCCGGCGGTCTACGTCATCACTTCTCGCGGCACCAACACTACAGCTAGGCGGTACGACGGGGCCGCCCCGCCTGCCGAGCGCACCGTTGCCACCTACGCACTTTGGACACCGGCGGCTTTCGACCTGGACGCCGCCATCACCAGCCTGGGTGGTATGGACAAGGCGGGCGGCTCCGGGACGATGAGCGGGGTCGACGCCTGTGGAATGATGCCGACCATCGGAGGTGTAGCGGTACCGATCAACACGTACACCGGCGCAACCGGCCCCATCGACGGGAATCCGGACAACACTCCCATCCCGCTCGGTACCGCGGGCCCTACGGGATCGGCTAAGGACGAGGTGGACATCGACTGGGCCGGCATCGTGGACGGCACTGTTCTCCCGCCTGAGTTCACGTATCCGTCATGGCCAACGGCCGGGGAGTTCCTCGACTGGCCCGTCGTCAGGGTGAACAACAATCCGGGCGCAGACTTCGACCTGCCTGGGAGCGGTAAAGGCATCCTGATCGTAACCGGAAACGTGATCCTGAGCGGCAGCAAGACCTGGGAGGGAGTCATAATTGCCGGTGGATCGATCAGGTCGAACGGCAGCAACAGCACCCGGGGGGCCGTCATCGCCGGACTCAATGTAAAGCTGGGGCAAACGGTAAGTGTATCCGAAATGAATGGTACCAAGAGCTATCAGTACGATTCCTGCGCCCTGACCCGCGCCCTGGGCCACATCGGGTCGCTGCAACGGGTACGGAATGGATGGACCGACACCTGGTCGAGCTACTGAGCCCCCCGTGGGCGCAACCGAGGATCCCATGACGAACACTCGAGCACATACTCTGCGAGACAGGGGCTTCACCCTGATCGAGGTGCTGGTCTCCATGGGCATCCTCGCGGTGGCCACATTGGCCTTGGGGACCCTGCTGGTGCGGTCGTCGCGTACGGCGGAGGCGGCGTCGGCAGGCTCCTACCGGACGGCTGCGTTATCGGCCGAGGTGGGGAGGCTGGGCGCCATTCCTTTTACCCAGCTCGCTGCCGGCACTACGTGCGCGACGGTGACCGCAAACCCGTTCCCCCACGGGATCTGTAGCACGATCGCGAATGTCTCGGCCAAGATCCGCCGGGTGAGCGTGGTAGTTACCCCGGCGAACGCCGCGGTGGCTCCGGACTCGGTTGTCTTTGAGCGGGCAATTTCGGGGGAAGCGTCTCCCCCGCTGAGCACACCATAGTCCTATGACTCGGACCAGAGAGGCATCCATGTTCATTCGGTCGAACAGCCGTGGAGCTGCCCTACCGCTGACCATCATCGTCATGGCTCTCCTCGGGGTCTCCGTGGCTATTACCTACGCCCGGATCTCTTCGGAGCGGCGCCTCACTAGCGATGCCCAGGCCCAGATGAGCGCCTTCGCGGTGGCCCAGTCGGGGCTGAGTCGCTACCTGGCCAACCTCAACGGCAAGCCGGGCTGGACCGATCAGGCGAGCTACACCGACCTGCCGGGCGGCACCGCCCAGGTGACCCTGCGGATGCTGCGCGAGTCTACCATCACCCTCTTGCCGGCGGTCTACGTCATCAGCTCCCGCGGGGTGAACACCACCGCTAAACGCTACAGCGCCTCGGCCCCGGCGGCCGAGCGCACGGTGGCGACCTACGCCCAGTGGGTGCCGGCACCGTTCGACCTCAACGGCGCCTTCACCAGTCTCAACGACAATGGAGTGCGGATCAACGGCGCCTCGCCCCGCCTCAGCGGAGTGGACCGCTGCGGGGCCGGTGCGTCCATTCCGGGGGTGGCCTCACCGAACGGACAGTACGACGGCCATTCCGTGGTGGTCGAAGGCAACCCTGCCGGCGTGGCAGA
>JBOHSD010000019.1:0-37051 GCA_050733075.1 Gemmatimonadales bacterium | reverse complement strand
GGCTCACAGCGAGGACTCGGCGGCGCCCCGGCTGAGCGACGGGCTTCGGCCCACAGGATGAACGAGCTGCCGCCGAATCCAATTTACGTCGAAATGTCATCCCTGCCTCCAAGAGACAAGGATGACAGCTCCGGCTCAGGATGACACTGCGGCGGACACCTCTGAAATCCCCAATCGATTATTTTCAGCCGATGCCGCTCTCCTCGTTTCACCCCGTGGTATCCCGCTGGTTCCAGCAACGCTTCGGTGAGCCCACTGCCCCGCAGCGCCTGGGCTGGGAAGCCATCCGCTCCGGCCGGCACACCCTCATAGCAGCGCCCACCGGGTCGGGCAAGACTCTGGCAGCCTTCCTGGAGGAGCTGGACCGGCTGTTCCGCGAGGGCCTCGAGGGCCCGATTCCGGACCAGACCCGGGTGGTCTATGTCTCGCCGCTCAAAGCACTGAGTGCCGATATCCACCTCAATCTGGCCGAGCCGCGGCGAGAGATTCGCCGACTGGCGGAAGAGATGGGCTTCGATCCGCCCAGGATCACCGCCGCCATACGCTCGGGCGATACCCCCGCTGCCGAACGAGCGGCGATGCTCAGGAAGCCGCCCCACATCCTCGTCACCACCCCCGAGTCGCTCTACCTCCTGCTCACCGCGAGGCGAAGCCGGGAAATGCTCCGCACCGTGCGCACCGTGATCGTGGACGAGATCCACGCGGTGCTCGAGTCGCGCCGGGGGGCGCACCTGGCGCTCAGCCTGGAGAGACTGGCGCACGTGGCCGAACGCCCGGTCCAGCGCATCGGCCTCTCGGCCACGATGGCGCCGATCGAGGCGGTGGGTCGGTGGCTCGTTGGAAAGGGTGCACAGTCAACGGTAAACGGTGAACGGGCCCTACCCAGCCCAACCTGTTCACCAGTGACCGTTCACCCTTCACCTGCAGTCATCAACCAGGGCCATAGGAGATCGCTCGATCTCGCGCTCGAGCTCCCTGGCTCGCCGCTCGAGGCCGTGATGTCGGGCGAGGTGTGGGGCGAGGTCTACGACCGGCTCGCCGACCTGATCCGGGCCCACCGCACCACGCTGGTGTTCGTCAATACCAGGAGGCTGGCGGAAAGGGTCTCGCGCCATCTCGCCGAGCGGTTGGGCGAGGCCGCGGTGACGGCGCATCACGGCAGTCTCTCGAAGGAGACCCGGCTGGATGCGGAGGAGCGGCTCAAGACCGGGAAGCTCGAGGCGCTGGTGGCGACGGCATCGCTCGAGCTGGGCATCGACATCGGACACGTGGACCTGGTGGTCCAGCTCGGCACGCCGCGGCGGATCTCCACCTTCCTTCAGCGAGTGGGCCGCTCGGGACACACGGTGCACGGCACGCCCAAGGGTCGGCTGTTTCCGCTCACCCGGGACGAGCTGGTCGAGTCCACCGCGCTGCTCCGGTCGGTCCGGAACGGATCGCTGGACCGGCTTACCATGAGGGACCAGCCGCTGGACGTGCTCGCCCAACAGATCGTGGCGGAGGCCGCGGCGGAGGACTGGAACGCCGACGAGCTTTTCGCCCTGATTCGCCGGGCCTACCCCTACCGCCAACTCGAGCGGACTGAGTTCGACCAAGTAGTGCAGATGCTCACCAACGGCTTCTCCACCCGGCGAGGCCGACGAGGTGCGCTGATCCACCACGACACCGTCAACGGCAGGCTGCGCGGCCGGCGGGGAGCGCGCATGCTCGCCATCACCTCCGGCGGCGCCATCCCCGACAACGCCGATTTTCGGGTCGTCCTCGAGCCCGAGGGCACGTTCATCGGCTCGGTCAACGAGGACTTTGCCATCGAGAGCCTTCAGGGAGACATCTTCCAGCTCGGCAATCTCTCCTGGCGCATCCTGCGGGTGGGACAGGGCGTGGTGCGGGTCGAGGACGCCCGTGGCCAGCCGCCGAGCATCCCGTTCTGGCTAGGCGAGGCGCCAGCCCGGAGCAACGAGCTGTCGGCCGCGGTGGCGGAGCTCAGGGGAGATCTGGAGAAGCGGTTGGACGACCGGGCGGCCGCGGTCAAGTGGGTAGTCGCAGTCCTGAACGGGAACGCCGCTCCTCATCCCGAACGCTCTCTCGCTTCACTCGCTCGGGATGAGGAGCCAGATACGAGCTCGACTCACGCAGCAGCGGCCCACCAGCTGGTCGAGTACTTGGCCGAGTCCCACCGCCTCCTCGGCACTCTCCCCACCCAGGAAACCCTGGTAGCGGAGCGTTTCTTCGACGAGGCGGGCGGAATGCAGCTCGTCATTCACTCTCCTTTCGGGAGCCGGATGAACCGGGCCTGGGGGCTGGCGCTTCGCAAGCGGTTCTGCCGCCAGTTCAATTTCGAGCTTCAGGCTGCGGCCACCGAGGATGCCCTGCTGCTCTCCCTGGGGCCGCAGCACTCGTTTCCGCTGGACAGCGTCTTCCGATTCCTCCATCCCGACACCGCGGAAGACATCCTGGTGCAGGCGCTGCTCGACGCGCCGATGTTCGGCACGCACTGGCGCTGGAACGCGTCGATCGCGCTGGCCATTCCCCGCAGCCGCGGCGGCAGCAAGACACCTCCCCAGATCCAGCGAATGATGGCGGAGGACCTCCTGGCAGCGGCGTTCCCCGATGCCGCCGCATGCCTGGAGAACATCCCGGGCGACCGGGAGATTCCCGACCACCCGCTGGTTCGCCAGACGATCGACGATTGCGTACACGAGATCATGGACCTCGACCGGCTCACGACTCTGCTTCGGAGGATCCACGAGGGAGAGATCGGTTACGTCGCCCGCGATTTACCCGAGCCGTCGCCCCTCTCCCATGAGATCCTGAACGCCCGGCCCTACTCCTTCCTCGACGACGCTCCGGCGGAGGAACGCCGGACCCTCGCGGTGCAGACCCGGCGGGCGTTCGAGCCCTCCTTGGCCGACGACCTCGGTGCCCTGGACCCCGCGGCCATCGAGCGGGTTCGGGACGAGGCCTGGCCCGAAGTGCGCGATGCGGACGAGCTTCACGACGCGCTGCTCACCTCGGGGTTCCTGACCGAGGTCGAAGGGCTCTCGGGCCGTGAAGGTGAGACGTGGGGCGGCTACTGGCGCGAGCTGCTGAATGCAGGTCGCGCCGCCCGGGTTCAATTCCCCGATGGACAGGCCCTGTGGGTGGCTCTGGAGCGCCTGGCAGAGGTCGAGGTGGTCGCTGGCAGCGGGGAAGCACGCCGGCCGGACGCGATCCGCGAGCTCCTGCGCGGCAGGCTCGGCATCACGGGCCCGGTCACGGCCGCCCAACTTGCTGGTTCGCTGAACGTCTCCCAGTCCGATGCTGATGTGGCGCTAGCGGCACTCGAGGGTGAAGGCGTAGTGCTGCGCGGGAGGTTCACTCCAGGTGGGAACGGCGGCCCCGCTCCGCTCGAGTGGTGCGACCGCCGGCTGCTCGCCCGGATTCACCGCTACACACTTAATCGGCTCCGGGCTGAGATAGAACCGGTTACGGCGGCCGACTTCATGCGGTTCCTGTTCGCCTGGCAGCGGGTGGACCAGGAGCACCGGGCTGCCGGCCTGGAAGGCCTCGCGGCCGTGATTGGGCAGCTGGAAGGTTTAGAGCTTCCCGCCGCGGCATGGGAAAGCGAGGTGCTGTCGTCGCGCCTGGTGGAATATGACCCGGTGCTGCTGGACACGCTGTGCCTGACGGGCCGGGTGGCCTGGGGACGGACGGACGGGAGAGCGGGCGCAAGAATGGGCGGAGGGGCTGACGGTCGGACCGGCGGTCCGATACGCTCGACACCAATCGGACTCTTCCTGCGCGAAAATGCCAGTAACTGGCTCGCAGGCAGGGATGTCGTGGACTTTCAACTGTCTACCTACGGCAACCAGGTACGTGAGGTGCTGGAACAGCGTGGCGCGTCGTTCTTTCACGAGCTGGTCACGATTTCGGGGCTTTTGCCGACCCAAGTCGAACAGGCATTGGCTCAGCTGGCCGGCCTGGGCCTGGTGACTTCCGACAGCTTTGCCGGGCTTCGGGCGCTGATCACGCCATCGAGCAAGCGGAAGCCGCTCGGCACGTCTCGCCGGCGCTATCGGACCGCACCGTACGGGATTGAAAGCGCAGGCCGCTGGTCGCTGCTCGCGCGCAGGGGGGCGATGGGTGGCCAGAGCGCGACCGAGGTGACCGCGCGGGCATTGCTCCGCCGCTACGGGGTGATGTTCAAGCGACTCCTCGCCCGCGAATCCGCTGCACCGGCCTGGCGCGACCTCCTGATGGTGTATCGCCGGCTCGAAGCCCGCGGCGAGATCCGGGGCGGACGGTTCGTGGCGGGCATGTCGGGCGAGCAATTCGCCCTTTCCGAGGCTGTAGGCCAGCTGCGCGCCATCCGCCGGACTGAGCGGGCCGGGAGTCTCATTGGGATAAGTGCCGCCGACCCGCTCAATCTCACCGGGATCATCACGCCGGGCGACCGGGTTCCTGCCCTGGCCTCAAACCGCATCCTCTACCACGACGGGGTACCGGTGCTGGCGCGCGAGGCGGGCAAGGTGCGGTCGCTCGTGGCCCAGGATCTGGAGCCCTCAGCCGAGCAGATCCAGGCGCTGGTGAGGAAACCGAGCACGCCGGCGCTGCGAAGGTATCTGGGCCAGGCCGGGCAGCCCGCATCGCAGGCAACGCTCAACAGGGCCAGTCGCAGGCGCCGGTCACCGTTCACGGTTTAGTTTCTCGGCATGTCCCTCCCCTGGCTGCTCCAGTTCAGCGACCACGCCCTGCTCTTCATGCGGCTCCTTGTCGGCCTGGTTTTCGTGGCCAGCTGGTGGAAGCACGCCAGGGACCCGGTCGCACGGGGCGAGAGCATCGGGCTGAGTCCGGGACTCACCCGCTTCCTCGGCCTGGCCGAGCTGGCCGGCGGCATCGGAGTGGCGCTCGGCGTACTGACCCAGCTGGCGGCTATCGGCCTCATCCTGGTCATGCTCGGTGCCATCCACCGGAAGATCTTCGTGTGGCACACCGGCTTCTGGGGTAGGAACACCGACGGCTGGCACTACGATCTCCTCTTCATCGCAATGAATCTCGTGATCGCCACGACCGCCGGCGGCCGATACGTTCTGTTCTAAACAACACTCAACGGTGAACGGTGAACGGTAAACGGGGCATGCGAAGGTCCCTGCACCGCTGTCACGCGACCTCGCTTCGTGCCAAACCACCTCGCGCTTACGGTGCTGGCTCACGTCACGCTACTCGGCGCGCCGCTGCTCGCCCAATCTCCTGATGAGTCGGCGCCAGAGATTCAACCGAAGAGGCTTTGCTTCGAGGGACGTCAGGCCCAATTCTGCGAGATGTTTGCCGTCACGGAGTTTGGCTACGCCCGATCCATGGCCAGAGATCGGCCAGAATCCTTCGGCGCCAACCACGTAGAGCCGCACATGGTCATGTGGGAGTTGGGTCTGATGCGGAATACCGACGCGCGGTCCGCGCTGGGAGGCACGGTTCTCTTGACATCCAGGTTCAGCCTCGGGCTGAAAGCCCGCTACCGCCGCTGGTTATGGCGGGACATCAGCCTCGAGGTCGCGCCCGGAATCATAGTTTACGACGACCGCAATTTCGCCCGGGCACCCGCGTTCATCGGACACGTTCTGCTCAACTTCGAGGATGTACTGAGCGTGGGCGGCATGCTCGAATCCTCTCGCTTCGGCACCAACACCTATCTCGGCACCCCGCCGAGTACGATCACCAAACCGTTCCTCGTCGCCCGGTTCGGATCGTATCCAGGTTTGATTGGAATAACCGCTTCGGGGGCGCTGCTCGGAATCCTGGCGCTCATGCTGGAGGGGCCTACTTACTAGAAAAGGGGGGTGAACAGTGTCGGTAAACGGTGAAAAGGAAGGGACTAGGCCGTTCACTGTTTACTGTTCACCGTTCACGCTGTTAATTAAGACAGGCCGATCGTTGGTTCCTGACCGACAAACCAGGAGATTCCCCATGCGACAACTCGCCTTTAGCGTCGTGGCGCTGCTGCTTGCGGCGGCCCTCGGCTGTGGAGACCGGAATAACCGCGAGGTCGGTGGCGTAACCGACACCATGCCAACAGTTACGACCCCCGAGCCACCGCTGGAAGCGGACCCGGGAATGCGTGACTTTACCTTCGACCAGCGCCAGGAGTTTGCCCAGTCGATTCGCAACGAGCTCGCCGAGATCGATCAGGAGATCGAGGCCCTGGCCAGCCAGGCCAAGTCGCAGGGTGGCGCCGTGAGCGACCGCGCCCTGGCCAGGATCCGCGCCTCGCGCCAGGCGGTGAACCGGGACCTTCAGAGGGTCGACGCCGCCACGGCCACCAACTGGGAGGAGGTCAGGAGCGGAGTGACCCAGTCGGTCGAGAACCTCGAGGAATCCATCCAGGCGGCCCAGCCGAAATAGTCAGCGCAGGGAGGTGAGCAGCAGCACCCCCTGGGAGTCGAGCTTTGAAGCTGGCACGGTTGGTGGACACATCTCGCCAGGTGAGCAAGGCGAGCGGCCGGCTGGAGAAGATCGGACTGCTGGCCTCGCTGCTCGCCGCCGTGCCGCCGGAGGAGATCGAGATAGCGGCCGCTTTCCTCTCGGGATCCATTCGTCAGACCAGACTCGGCGTCGGCTACGCGGCACTGCAAGCGGCTATGCCTCCCCCGGCAGGCGAGCACTCGCTCGAGCTGGCGGAAGTCGACGCGGCCTTCGGCCGGATCTGGCGGGTCTCGGCCGGGAAAGGCTCGAGCCAGGAGCGTCAGCGCCTCCTGCGTGAGCTTCTCGCCCGAGCCACGGAGGAAGAGCAAGACTTTCTCTCCCGGCTGGTGCTGGGCGAGCTGCGCCAGGGTGCGGTCGAAGGGCTGATGCTGGAGGCGGTGGCAAAGGCGGCCGGTGTGCCGGCCGAGCGGGTGCGCCGGGCCCGGATGATGGTGGGAGACCTGCCGAGCGTGGCCAAGAGCGCGCTGGGGGGTGAGGGGTCCCAACTGGGCGAGTTCGCCACCCAGCTCTTCCGCCCGGTGCATCCCATGCTGGCGGGCTCGGCCGATGACGCCGAGGCGGCAATCGGGGAGCTGGGCGAGGCGGCGCTGGAGTACAAGCTCGATGGGGCCCGGATCCAGATCCATAAGAGCGGCCACCAGGTGGGCGTCTTCTCCCGGCGGCTCAATGACGTCACCGCGGCGGTGCCCGATATCGTCGAGCTGGTGCGGGCGCTCCCGGCTCGCGACCTCATCCTCGACGGCGAGGTACTGGCGCTACGGCCGGACGGCAGGCCGCATGCCTTTCAGACCACTATGAGTCGGTTCGGCAAGCGCCTGGATGTCCAGCGTGCCCGGGAGGACGTGCCGCTCACTCCCTACATCTTCGATATCCTGTACCTCGACGGCGGCTCACTGGTCGATGAGCCCGCCCGCAGCCGTTTGACCGCCCTGGTTGACGTAGTCCCCGAATCCATGATAGTCCCGAGAACCCTGACGTCTTCCGCTGCTGATGCCCAGCGGTTCCTCCAGCATGCGCTGGAATCCGGGCACGAGGGCATCATGGCCAAGGCGCTGGATGCGCCCTACCAGGCCGGGCACCGGGGCCGCCGCTGGCTCAAGATCAAGCCGGCAAACACCCTCGATCTCGTCGTGCTGGCGGCGGAGTGGGGCCACGGCCGCCGGCATGGCTGGCTCAGCAATCTCCACCTCGGCGCCCGTAACCCCGCCGGAGGATTCGTGATGCTGGGCAAGACCTTCAAGGGGATGACCGACCAGATACTGGATTGGCAGACCCGGAAGCTGCTGGAGCTGGAGGTGGCGCGAGACGGTCACATCGTGCACGTGAGACCCGAGCTGGTGGTCGAGGTGGCGTTCAACGAGGTGCAGGCAAGCTCGCAGTATCCGGGTGGGGTGGCACTGCGGTTCGCCCGCATCAAGCGCTATCGAACCGACAAGACGGCGGCCGAGGCCGACACATTAGAAGCGGTGCGGGAGATCCATAGGAGGACGGAGAAGACGGAGAGGACGGAGAGGACGGAGAGGTCGGAGAAGACGGAGAGGACGGAGAGGACGTAGAAGAGCTCCCCGCCCCTCAGGGCAGCGTGCCACCCAGTGCCTTGTACAGGGCCGCATAAGCCGTGGCTGCCTCGGTCCGTCCCTGGGCCAGTTGATCCTGCGCGTCGAGCTGAGTGCGCTCCGCGTCGAGCACCTGGAGGAAATCGGATACCCCGCCGGAGAAGCGCACTCGCGCCAGCTCCGCGGCGCGCTCGCTGGCGGCGGCCGCGTCCTGAATCCGCGCCACCCGGGCGCGCGAGGTCCGGTAGCGCACCAGCGCGGTCTCGACGTCCTGGAGCGCACGCAGCACCGTCTGGTCATACTGCGCTCGTGCTTCCGCTTCGCGGGCCCGGGAGAAGTCCACCCGCGCCTTTACCCGGCCGAGGTTGAGTGCCGGCCAGGAGATGATGGGGCCGACCGCGTAGCGAAAGGTGCCGCGATCGCCCAGCGAGCCGAACGTGGTTGCGGAGTAACCGGCGCTGCCTCCCACCGTTATGCGGGGCAGGTAGTCCGCCTTTGCCGCCCCCACCAGAGCCCGCTCGACCGCGAGCTGGCGCTCCGCCGCCGCTACGTCGGGCCTTTGGCGGACCACTGAATCCGGACTTGCCACCCATATTGGCGGGGGGAGCGTTGGCAGCGCGGCGACCGGCTCCAGCTCGGCGGCCAGGGCGGCCGGCGGGCGTCCCACCAGCACGCCGATCTGATATTGGGCCTGCCGCACTCGCGACTCCAGGACCGGGATAGAGGCGAGTGTGAGGCTGAGCTGTGCCTGCGCCCGCTCGGTGTCGAACGCAGTCCCCCGCCCCGCATCGAGCCGTTGGCGGGTCACCTGGAGCGTGCGGCGTTGGTTTTCGCCGTTCCTCTGCGCCACCGAGAGTTGCTCCTGGGCACCGCGCAGCTCGAAGTAGGCGCGGGCCAGCTCGGCGGCCAGTGACACCTGGATGTCGCGCTGATCCTCCTGGGTCACGGCCAGAAACGCGCCCCGAGCCTGGACGTTGCGACGCACCCGGCCGAACAGGTCCAGCTCCCAGAAGGCATCGAAGCCGCCGTCCCAGATGTCCTGGTCGGGAAATGTTCCGGCGCCAATGGGGAAGGTCGCGCCCGAGAGTCGTTGCCGGGTATAGCCACCGGCAAAGGTCACCGTCGGGGCAAAGTCGAGTACCGCCTCGGTGCGGGCCGCGCGGGCGCCCCGCACCCGGGCCTCTGCCGCCCGGACATCGAGGTTGGCCCCAAGCGCGTCTTTCAGCAGGCGGGTGAGCGTGGAGTCGCCCAGATCCGGCCACGACAGAGTGTCGGGAACTGCCGGCCCGGGGACGAGGGTCTCGATGATGGTATCCCGCGTCTCCCGGAAAGCCGTGGGGACCTGCACCTCCGGTGCGCGGTATCCCGGCGCCGTGGCGCAGCCGGCCACTGCCATGGCCAGTGACAGAAAGATCCCTGCCTTACGCATGTTTCGACTCCTCGTCGTGGGCTGGTTCGATCGCAAACTGCCGCGCCGCACGGGTCCGCCGCTCGACCACTCCCTGAAGCACCACGTAGAACACCGGGGTCAGCACCAGGCCAAAGAAGGTGACGCCGAGCATACCCGAGAAGACCGCCACACCCATCGCATGCCGCATCTCGGCTCCGGCGCCGCTGGAGAGCACCAGCGGGACCACCCCCATGATGAAAGCGAAGGAGGTCATGAGGATGGGACGGAGCCGAAGCCGGCAGGCCTCGAGCGCGGCCTCCACTCGCGACCTGCCGCGGTGCTGGAGCTCGCGGGCAAACTCGACGATCAGAATGGCGTTCTTGCAGGCCAGTCCGATGAGCACCAGGAAGCCGATGTCGGTGAAGACGTTGCTGTCACCTTTGGTGAGCCATACGCCCGCGATCGCGAAGAGCAGGCACATCGGCACGATCAGCACCACGGCGAGCGGCAGCGACCAGCTCTCGAACTGTGCCGCGAGTACCAGGAACACCAGGATTATGCAGAGCGGGAAGACGAACACCGCGGTGTTGCCGGCCAGAATTTCCTGGTACGTCAGCTCGGTCCATTCGTAACCGATGCCGTTGGGCAGCGTCTCCTGTGCCAGGCGCTCCATGGCGACTCTCGCCTCGCCCGAGCTCACACCCGGAGCGGGACCGCCGTTGATGTCGGCAGCCGGGTACGCGTTGTAGCGGAGCCCTTGAGCCGGACCATACGACTGCTTCACCTGGACCACCGAACCCAGCGGAACCATCTCCCCACCCGCGTTGGGCACCTTGAGCTGCGCGATATTCTCGGCCGTCGCTCGGAAAGGGGCATCGGCCTGCACGATGACCTGATAAGTCCGGCCAAACTTGTTGAAGTCGTTGACGTAGACCGACCCGAGATAGGTCTGCATGGTCTGGAAGAGATCGGTCAGCGAGATCCCCTGCTGCTTCACCTTCTCCCGGTCCACATCCACCTCGAGCTGGGGGACGTTGATCTGGAAGCCGGAGAAGATGCCGGCCAGCTGCGGGGTCTGGTACGCCCGTCCGAGCAGGGCCTGGGTGGCGTTGTACAGCTCCGTCTCGCCCAGACCGGCGCGGTCCTCCAGCTCCATCTTGAAGCCGCCCACCGTCCCCAGCCCCTGGACCGGCGGAGGGGGAAAGACCGCGACGAAGGCATCCTGGATCCCGGCGAACTTGCCGTTCAGGGCTCCGGCGATGGTCAGCCCGTACTCCTCCTCGGACTTGCGCTCGTCGAAGGGCTTCAAGGTGAAGAAGACGATTCCCGCGTTGGGCAGGTTCACGAAGCCGTTGATGGACAGGCCGGGGAACTGCACCGCGCTGGCAACACCAGGGTGCTTCATACCGACGTCGGACATCTCCCTGATGACCGCCTCGGTCCGGTCGAGCGTGGCCCCGTCGGGAAGCTGGGCGAACGCTACCAGGTACTGCTTGTCCTGGGTGGGAACGAAGCCCGATGGTACTCGCTTGAACATCACCACGGTGAGCGCTATCAGGCCGGCGTAGACCGCGAGCGCTGCTCCTCTTCGGTGGAGCACCCGGCCTACCGCCCGTCCGTACCCTTCCGACCCCCGGACAAAGAGACGATTGAATGGCCGGAAGAGCCATCCAAGACCGCGGTCGAGCACGCGGGTGACCAGATCCGGAGGAGCGCCGTGTGGCTTCAGCAGGATGGCGCTGAGCGCGGGCGAGAGGGTGAGCGAGTTGAACGCCGAGATCACGGTCGAGAAAGCGATGGTCAGGGCGAACTGGCGATAGAACTGGCCGGTGAGACCGCTTACGAACGCCACCGGCACGAAGACGGCGCAGAGCACCAGCGCGATGGCTATGATGGGGCGGCTGACCTCCTCCATAGCCTTATAGGACGCTTCCCGCGGCGATAGGCCGGCCTCGATGTTCCGCTCGACGTTCTCCACCACCACGATGGCATCGTCCACCACGATACCGATGGCGAGCACCAGGCCGAAGAGCGAGAGGGTGTTGATGGAGAACCCGAACGCGAGCAGGATGGCGAAGGTACCCACGATCGAGACCGGCACCGCCACCAGGGGGATGACCGACGCCCGCCAGGTCTGGAGGAAGAGCACGACTACGAACACCACCAGGAGGATGGCCTCCATGAGGGTGATCACCACCTCGCGGATGCCGTCGCGCACGTTGATCGTGGGATCGTAGACGATGCTGAAATCCACGCCCTCGGGAAACCTCTGCTTCAGCTCCGCCATGGTCTCGCGAACCGCGGTGGATAACGCCAGCGCGTTGGAGCCGGGCGCCTGGAAGATTCCGATGCCGACGGCGTCCTTGTTGTTCAGCATCGAACGCAGCGAGTAGCTCCCGGCGGCCAGCTCGATCCGGGCCACGTCCCGCAGCCGGGTCAGCTCGCCGTCGCTGCCCGTCTTGATGATGATCTCCCCGAACTCTCCCTCGTCTGCCAGGCGGCCGCGGGCATTCACGCTGAGCTGGTAGTCCACCCGCTCGGGCATCGGCGGAGCCCCGACCACGCCGGCGGCGACCTGCACGTTCTGTTCGCGGATGGCGCGGATCACGTCACCGGCCGAAAGCCCCCGGGCCGCAACCTTCTGAGGATCGAGCCAGATCCGCATGGCGTAGTCGCCGCCGCCGAACACCTGAACCTGGCCCACACCCGGAATCCGTCCCAGGACGTCCTTGACCTGAAGCAGGGCGTAGTTCCTGAGGTAGACGATGTCGTAGCGGCTATCGGGCGAGACCAGATGGACCACCATGGTCAGATCGGGCGAGCTCTTGACCGTGGTGACCCCGGACTGGCGTACTTCCTCGGGTAGACGAGGCAGCGCCTGGGCCACCCGGTTCTGCACCTGCACCTGGGCCAGATCCACGTCGGTACCGATGCGGAAGGTCACGGTCGTGGTGAGCACGCCGTCCGAGGTAGCCTGGGAGGACATGTACAGCATGTTCTCCACCCCGTTGATCTGCTCTTCCAGCGGGGTGGCCACCGCCTCGGAGAGTACCCGGGGGTTGGCGCCGGGATAGACCGCATTCACCACGATGGAGGGGGGAACCACCTCGGGGTACTCGCTCACGGGGAGCGCGAACATCGCTATGCCGCCGGCCAGGAACACCACGATGGACAGCACGGCCGCGAAGATCGGCCGATCGATGAAGAACCGGGAGAAGCTCATGATCAGCGCGCCGCGGTGTCGATGGTTGATTCGAGCGTCATCGGCGCCGTGGTGGGTGCCACCTTCATGCCGGGCCGGACGCGCTGGAGGCCGTTGATGACGATCTGCTCACCCGGCTCGAGTCCCGAGCTGATCACCCGGAATCCGTCCACCAGG
Source organism: Gemmatimonadales bacterium (assembly GCA_050733075.1). GTDB lineage: Bacteria > Gemmatimonadota > Gemmatimonadetes > Gemmatimonadales > GWC2-71-9 > CAVVWJ01. The sequence continues at coordinate 24,267 of JBOHSD010000019.1, read as the reverse complement.
CGCCCCAACTGCACCGAGCGGTAGTCCACCGTGCTGTCCGGCTTCAGGACCAGGACGAACTTCTTGTCCTGATCGGTGCCCACGGCGCGGTCGAGCACCAGCTTGGCCGGATAGGTCCCGCTCCCCACCAGGCGGATTCGGGCGAAGAGTCCCGGGGTGAAGAGGTGGTCCTTGTTGGAGAACACCGCGCGGAAGCGGATGGTCCCCGCCTGGGGATTGAGCTGATTGTCCACGAAGTCCACGAACCCCTTGTGGGGGAACCCCTCCTCGTTGGCCAGACCGAGGTACACGGGGCTCCGGCTGTAGCGGGAGTTGGGCCGCGAGCCGTTGCGTGCCAGGGCGGCGTATTTGAGGTAGGTCTGCTCGTCGCCCTCGAAGTAGGCATAGATCGGGTCGACCGAGACGACGGTGGTGAGCAGAGTCGCGTCCGGCGGTCCTGCGTGCACCAGATTGCCGGGGGTCACTTCCGCCCGGCCAACCCGACCCGTGATCGGCGATCTGACCCGGGTCCATCCCAGGTTCAGCCGGGCGGTCGCGACGGCGGCCTCGGCGGCGCGGACCGAGGCGCCCCCCTGCGCCTCGGCGCTGGTCCTGCTGTCGAACTCCTCCCGAGAGATGGCCTGCATAGCTACCAGGTGACCGGCCCGTTCCACCTCTTTTGCCGCCAGTGCCGCCCCCGACCGGGCCCGCTCCAGCTCGGCTTCTGCCCGAGCCAGCTCGGCCTGGTAGGGGCGAGGATCGATCTCGAACAGGATCTGACCCTTACGGACTCCATTGCCCTCATCAAAGGCGACTCGCCGGATGTAGCCGGACACGCGAGGGCGAATCTCCACCGCGTCCACCGCCTCGAGCCGGCCGGTGAACTCATCCCATTCGGTGATGTCACGCTCGGGAACGGTGGCGACGGTAACCGCTGGCGGCGGCGGAGGAGCCGCCGGCTTGCTCGAGCGGCCCAGGGTGAGAACGCCAACCAGGAGAGCACTTGATGCGGCGATGACGGCTATGACGCGGCGCATGGGACGTTGTCCTTGACTCAGTAAGAGAGGCGATAGCTCAGGCCGGCGGTCCACAGCAGGTCGACCTGGGTCTTGTCGAACCCATTGCGGTCGAAGTCATAGACGTAGGAGCTGGCCTGGGCGAATAGGCCGACAGAGCTCTGGGGCAGCGCGTACTCCACGCCCAACCCGCCCTTGCCGGCGAACTTGGTGAAGCTGTCGAAGGTGCCTACATCAGGGCTGTCAATGGTGACTGCGCCGGCGCCGAGCAGCAGGTAGGGGGCAAAGCCGCTGGCCGTCGGATACCGCAACTGCACATCGCCGCCGTAGAAGTAGCGGTTGAGCGACTGTCCGCTGAGGGCGGTTGCCCCTTCACCGTCGGACTGGGCAAAGTCGAAGGTGCCGCGGACCGCGAGATAGGGATTGAGCTGCACCCCAACGCCACCGCCAGCGCTCCAGCCGGTCTCCAGCGAGGCGGAGCCAGCGTCGTCGAGGTCGGTGAGTGAAGAGTTACCGCCGCCATTGGCGAAGAGAACGAGATTGGGCCGTTCGAATGCCTCGTTGGCTTGCGCCTGCGCCGTGGCCGGAACCAGAAGCGAGAGAAGGAGAGCCGCAGCAACCGTCGAGTTGGCAAACATGGGACCTTTCCCTCCAAGTGCTGGGTCCCCGGGCCGGTCGGCCCGGGGTGCCGTTTGACAATCCAGCTCGGCCCTTATTGACCGGCCGGTAGGTAGGCTATAATATACCTACCAGTAGGTATGTCAAGAGTGCCAGGCTAAGTAGTTACTGGATCGTTATATTCCGACCAGTCGGTCGGTGCCCATAGCCGGAAGGAGCCCCATGGATACGCAGCTGGATCAGAACGAAGCCGGACCGGACGGCCGCAGGCAGCGGCTCCCGCCGGAAGAGCGGAGGGGCGAGATCCTGAACGCGGCACTCGCGGTCTTTTCGGAGCTGGGCTATACCCAAGCAACGCTGAACGATGTGGCCGACCGGCTGGGCGTCACCAAGGGCTGTCTCTACCACTACTTCGAATCGAAGGAGCAGCTCCTGCTCGAGCTAATCCAGGACCGGATCGGCTGCGCGGTGGCTGCGGACGAGGACGTTCCCCTGCCCGGTGGCACGCAGGAGGAAGTCCTTCGGGATCTGCTCGACCGGATCTGGCAGCGCCTCCACCAGCCGGGACAGATCGACGTCGCCATCCTGGCGACGACCGAGCTGCCCAAGGTTCCTGAAGGAGGCCGCCTGGTGTTCGACGAGGTGGTGGCCCGCAGCCGCAAGAGCCTGCGCCAGCTGCTCGAGCGGGGTCATCGATGCGACGACATTTCGGACGAGGAGATCGAGCGGGCAGCGAGGGTAATTCCGCTGATGATCATGGGCGTGGCCTTGGGCAGCCGAGTCTTCCGCACCATAGATCCGGTACAGCTCTCGGTGGAACAGGTGGGCAAGACGGTCACCAACATCCTGCTCTATGGGCTGACCAGCGTTTGTCCCAAGACCTCGGAAACGTCGGATTAGGAGTTTCAGATGCACTTCTTCGCAGCAGCCACACTCTCCATTACCGCTTCGGTTCTCGCTCTCGCCTCTCCATTCCCGGTCGTCGCGCAGGTTCCAGTGAAGGAGTGGCCGGTCCCCTACGCCGACTCGCGCCCGCGCGATCCATACGTGGACAGCCGGAACCGGGTGTGGTTCGTCGGCCAGAAGGGCAACTACCTGGCCTACCTCGATCCCTCGACCGGAAAGTTCCGCCGGTATGAGATCGAGGACGGCGCCCTGCCCCACAACCTGATCGTGGGCCGGAACGACATGGTGTGGTACGCGGGGAACGGCAACGGCCACATCGGGAAGCTCGACCCAGCGACTGGAAAGATCACCCGCTACCCTATGCCGGACGCGGTCAGGGACCCGCACACGCTGGTGTTCGACCAGAAGGGCGACATCTGGTTCACCGCCCAGGGCGCCAACTACGTCGGGCGGCTCCGCACCCGAACCGGCAAGGTCGACGCGATCGAGGTACCGACGTCGGACGCCCGTCCCTATGGGATCGAGGTAGACTCGAAAGGCCGGCCTTGGTTCAACGAGTTCGGCAGCGACAAGATCGCCATGATCGACCCGGCCAGCCTCGAGATCCGGGAGTACTCGCTTCCCAACGCCCGGTCCCGCGGGCGCCGGCTGGCAATCACGTCGGACGACCGGGTCTGGTACGTGGATTACAGCCGCGGCTACCTCGGGCGCCTGGACCCCGCGACGAGCAAGTTCCAGGAGTGGCCGCTGCCCGGGGGTGCTAGCTCGCTTCCCTATGCCATGACGGTAGATGACCGGGACCGGCTCTGGATGGTGGAGACCGGCCCCCAGCCCAACCGGCTGGTGGGGTTCGATCCCAAGACCGAAAAGTTCATCGGGATCACGCCCATCCCGAGCGGTGCCGGCACCGTGCGCCACATGGTTTTCGACCAGCGCAGCGGCCAGATCTGGTTCGGCACCGATGCGAACACCATCGGGCGGGCGGAGGTGAGTCAGGCGGCTTCGCCGGCGTCATCCTGAGGCGCAGGGAGGAAGACTGAGCAGCCATCGCCAATCCGCCATTTCAGACGTAGGTTAGCGGGGCTTCTCCCACTACTCTCCCCTCATACGGAGGCACCATGGTCAGCCTGGGTTCGCTGTGGCTTCCCATCCTGGTCTCTACCGTACTGGTCTTCCTGGTCAGCGCCATCATCCACATGGTGCTCAAGTACCACAACAAGGATTACACCAGGGCCCCAAACGAGGATGCGGTTCGCTCCGCCATCCGGGCCGGCAATCCCGCGCCCGCGCAGTACGTCATTCCCTATTGCGCCGATATGAAGGACATGGAAAAGCCGGAGATGAAGCAGAAGTACATCGACGGGCCGGTCGCCGTGATGAACGTTATGCGCCCCGGCGTTCCATCGATGGGCAGGTATCTCACCCAGTGGTTCTTCTTCATTCTGGTGGTCTCGATTTTCATCGCCTACGTGGCGGGCTCTGCCATTCCGCCAGGCGCGGAGTACCTCCACGTCTTCCGCATCGTAGGGGCGGTGGGGTTCCTTGCCTATGCTGCGGGCAACGTGCCCGGCGCCATCTGGATGGGCAAGCCCTGGAAGGTGGCGTGGAAGGAAGTGTTCGACGGGCTGGTGTACGGCCTGGTGACGGCGGGGACGTTCGGGTGGCTGTGGCCGAGATAAGAAGCGGTGAGAGGTGAGAAGTGAGAGGTGAGAGGTGAGAGGTGAGAAGTGAGAGGTGAGAAGTGAGAGGTGAGAAGTGAGAGGTGAGAAGTGAGAGGTGAGAGGTGAGAAGTGAGAGGTAAGAAGTGAGAAGTGGGAGGTGAGCGGTAAGCGGTGAGCGGGGAGACTGAGAGGTGACGGTGAGCGGATGATGATCCTTATTTTCCCTCTTACCTCTCACTTCTCACTTCTTACCTCTCACCTCTCACCCGCCGGTAACGCCGGCGAGACTTCTCCCGGGTGCCGCAGGTGGCCATCTGGCACCAGCGCCGGAGCCGGTTCCGGCTCCGGTCCACGTACACCCAGCCGCAGTCCGCCCCACCGCAGATCCGGATTCGGGGGGCCTCGTCGGAAACGATCAGCGATGCGGCCGACCAGAGCACCGGCCACACCAACCGGTCGAGACTCTCTCCCATATCGGGCCACCCGAGCTCCAGCCCGCGTCCTCGATGCCGCTTCCTGCTCGAGGGCGCGATTCGCATCCCCTCGAGCGCCTGGCCCAGCAGGCCGTTGAAGTCGTTCAGGGCATCGCCGTGGGACTCGCCTCGCGCGATGGCGCCGAAGAGCCGCTGGAGCACTCCCCGAGCCCGCCACGCGAGCCGGTACGCCGCCTCGGCCTCCCTGGGCCGGGACTCGGCTCGGGACCGCAGGGTCGCCGCCGCCGCCCCGGTGAGAATTCCCGCCCCCACCGCCCAGCGGGTCAGCCGGCCGTAGTCTCCCAGCCGTTCGTTCTCCGGCCCGCGGTCGGTCCAGTCCACGGTGTTCACCAGATCGAGCGCCGGATCACCTCCGACGTACTTGAAGGGGAGGTCCGGCGCCAGCGAGAGCGGTTGTGACAGGTTGGTTGTCATAGTCGTCCATCGAGAGGCCACAGGAGCTTCGGCCCCTTCGCTTCGCTCAGGGTGACACTGTCCGCCCGTCCGCCCGAAACATAGCACCGGTATTCGGCTCTTGACAGGTTAGAATCTATGCCATACCATGTCACCAGTAAACTGCCTTATACCGGTGCAGAGGAGCGAGCATGATCGCCCGAACCTGGCGGGGCGCCACCAGAGCCGAAGACGCGGACCAGTACCTCGAATACCTCGAGCGAACCGGCCTCGCCGGGTACCGGAAGGCTCCCGGCAACCAGGGCGTTCTCGGGCTGCGCCGAATCGCGGACGGCCGGGCCGAGTTCCTGCTGGTTTCGCTGTGGGAGTCGCGGGAGGCAATCCGGGGCTTTGCCGGAGCCGACGACGAGAAGGCAGTCTTCTATCCCGAGGACGAGCGTTTCCTGCTCGAGAGGGACGAGCACGTGTCCCATTACGAGGTGGTCTCTGACCACCGGGCCTGAGCGCTCCGGTCCGACCCTCGGCGTGGTCGCGGCCTTTGCCGCGATCTACCTGTTCTGGGGCGGCACCTTCCTCGCCATCCGGTATGCGGTTGCCGACGTGCCGCCGCTCTTCACCATCGCCATTCGCTGCGTGGGTGGATCGGCGCTGCTCTACGCGTGGCTGATCTCGCGGGGAGGAATGGAGCGGGCCTCCCGGGCGCAATGGCTCACCTCGTTCGTTGCGGGGGCCTTCCTGTTCGTGGGATGCCACGGGGTGCTGGCGTGGGCGGAGCAGCGGGTCTCCTCCGGCCAGGCCGCCCTCTTCATGACGGCCATCCCGCTCTGGCTGGTCCTGCTGACCTCGCTGCGCGAGCGGAAGGCCCCGTCGCGGGCAGTGATCGCGGGCCTCATGCTGGGAACGTTGGGAGTCGCCCTGCTGGGCCGGGGGAACGGCGCCTGGTCCGGAACCCTGCTGGACCGGGTGGCTCTGGTGGGCAGCGGGCTGAGCTGGGCCGTCGGCTCGATCGTGGCGCGTCATGGCCCCCGCCCCGAGTCTGCGGCGCAATCCACCACCATGCAACTGGCAACCGGCGGTGCGCTGGTCCTCGCGCTCAGCATCACCACGGGGGAGCTTGCGGGCTGGAGCCCGCAGCAGGTGACGACCCGGGCCGCAATTTCGCTCGCCTTCCTGGTCGTGGCGGGAACGGTGCTGGGCTTCGGGGCCTACACCTGGCTCCTGCGAGTGACCACCCCGGCCGCGGTGGGAACCTACGCGTTCGTGAATCCCGTGGTGGCGCTCGCCCTGGCGTGGGCGGTGGGAGACGAGCCGTTCTCGCTCCGCACCATCGCGGCTGCCGTCGTCGTGCTGTCAGCGGTCGGGCTGATCTGGAACAGCTCCACCCCACCCGCCAATTCTCAGGGAACCGAGAGCATCAGTGTGAGACCTCGTCCACCAGCTCCCGCCGCTCCGCCCCGCTTTCCTTCGATCTTCCGTTCCCTGTGGCCGTAGAACTCGCCGGAATCGTACCAGCCGTTGTGCGGGCCGTACTTCCGCATCGTGGCCCTTTCCTCCCGTCGTTGCCACCATCCCTTGTCACTGCCCCGCTGCCCCGCTGCCCCCCTGCCCCCCTGCCCACGCCCCCTCGATCTCGTCCGCGGCTTTACGCAGGATCTCGGCGACCCGTTTCAAGGCCGGATCCTCGGGTCCGCGCCGCCATGCCCGCTTGAACGTGATGGCCGCGAGATGGGCGAAGGCGCCCTGCACCTCGGCGATGCCTCCGCTGGTGAAATCCCGCACCGTCTCACGGACCCGGTCGAGGATCTCGTCCAGCAGATCGCGGTGCTCCTCCAGATAGCGCTCTCCCTCCGGGGTCACGTGATAGACCTTCTTGCCCTCGGTGTCCACCGCCCGCACGTAGCCCTCGTCCTCCAACAGCTGAAGGGTGGGATAGACGGTGCCGGCCGACGGGGTGTAGTGCCCGCCGAGCTTCTCCTCCAGCGCCTTAATGACCTCGTAGCCGTGCCGGGGCTTTTCCTTGAGCAGGCGCAGGATGACGAACTTCACCTCGCCCGACTCGAACATCGGGGACCGGCGCCGCGGTCCTCGACCTCTGGTGCCGAAGGCCCCGGCCCACATCCGTCCCAGGTCTCCCAGAGGAAACCCGGGACCGAATCCCCAGTCATCGCGTGAGTTACACATGCGGTCTCCTCCGTTATTGCGTGCGAGCTAGCGTGCGATATATCGTAAGACATAGCGCAGGTGAGGTCAAGGCGGGCGGGCAGCGGGGCAGCGGGACAGGCGGGTAGCGGGGCAGCGGGCGGACAGGCGGACAGGCGGACAGTGAGGCGGTGATGATATGGCTCACCGGTTTCTCGCACTGCTCGAACGATGGACGTCGGCTCGTGAAACCAGGACGCCCGTCCGCCCGCCTGTTGTGAGCCGCAGCACCGAACATTCTCGTCGGCGAGCTTCATGTTCATTGTTGCTTCGAATTCAGGCCCGTACCCGCTCCGGCACGACATGTCACCAGCGACGCCGCCTTTTCCAGCTTCCAGGTAACCGGGTCTCCCGATGCCGAAGTCTGTCCGGGAACTAGTCGCCGCCACTCTGGGCTCACCCGACGGGGCGCTGCCTCCGAGTCAAACTTTCCCGCCGCTGGACGTAGATCACATCGCCCGGGACCTGCGGCTGGACGACCGGGCGGAGAAGGCGGCACGCGCTGGTCAGCCCGGTCCCGACGCCGACGGTCCCGACGTGGTGGAGCTGGATGTCCTGGGCCGGATCGAGCACTGTGCCCGGAAGGCGAGCGAGGACTACCTGTCTCAGCGGGATCTCTACGAGGCGCGGATCCGGAGAGCGGTCATTACCGCCGACCTGCAGGTCCAGATCGAGGCCGCCGCCTCCAACGCACTGGCCGATTTCAAGGCCGAGATCCTGAACGATCAGAATCAGCTGCACACCCTGCTCCAGGCGGTGGGGAGCCGGGAAGACGAGTTCCAGGACTTCAGGCAGCGGCACCACCTCAACCGGCTGCCCAAGAACTCCTCCAGGGGCGAGCGCACCCTCGGGTTCATGCTGCTGGTGGTGTTCGTCCTGCTCGAGTCGATCCTCAATGGGATGTTCTTCGCCGAGGGGAGCGAGGCTGGCCTCATCGGCGGGGTGGTGCAGGCGCTGGTACTGTCGGTCTTGAACGTGGGCGTGGCCGCGCTGTATGCGCTCTATGGCATGCCGTTCCTGTTCCACAACCGGGGAGCGGGCAAGGTGCTGGGCGCACTGGCGACACTGATCTTTGTGCTCTGGCTGGCCGGCCTCAATCTGGCTATCGGCCACTTCCGTGACCTCTTCATCGCCAACGCGGGCAACGTGCAGATGATCGATCTGCTGAACCGGCTGACCACCACCCCACTGCTCTTCGACGATGCCAAGTCCGGCATCCTGGTGCTCCTGGGCGTTGCTCTGGCGCTGCTGGCGGTGATCGACGTGGCCGCCACCCGCGACCTCTACCCGGGATACGGCGCAGTGGGACGGGAGCGGCAGCGCGCGGTGGAGCAGTACACCGAGGAGAACGCGAAGTCGCTCGCGGCCATGATGCAGCTGCGAGACCAGACGGTAGAGAGCCTGAGCTCGGCCATCGAGCTGATCCGCGCCGCGCAGTTCGACATGCAGCAGGCGATCGAGGGGCGTTCCCGGCTCCATCTCAACTACCGGGCCTATCTGGAGCACCTCGCCGTGGTGCACGAGCGGCTGATCCAGCGCTACCGGGAGGCCAACCGCCGGGTCCGAAGGGCGGAACTACCCGCCTACTTCAGGGTCCCCCCACGCCGGCCGGTATTCGTGGATCCTCCGATGTTGTCGCCCCTGGCCGGCCACGAGCAGGACTCCCGGGCAGAGGTGATTGCCCGGATCGATCACTATATCAAGGCGGTGAACGAGAGGTTCGAGCACACGATGCCGGAATACCAGACGGTGGGGCAGCTGGCTGGGCTGGGGAGCATGGAACGTGCATCTGCGTGACTACCAGGTCTCAGGGGCTCCCGCCGCGCGGCCCACCCGCTTCGGGATCAAGGCTCGTATCGCCGGCGCCGCCCTGGTAGCCGTCAGCCTCATCACTATCGGCGTGGCGCTCTCGCTCAAGAGCCAGTCGGCGGCGGTCCCCACCGACGCGGCCACGCTCTGTCCGACCGAGCGGCCGCTCAGCGAGATCGTCGTAATCCTGATGGACGTGTCGGACAAGTTCTCCGAGCCCCAGCGGCTTCAGATTCAGAACCACCTGGCGCGACTGCGCGACAGCATCCCCCGCTTCGGGCTGATCGAGGTGTACACCGTGGACCGCCTCCGGCGGCGGGTGACCGAGCCGGTCAGCCACTTCTGCAACCCCGGCACCGGGGAAGATCTGAACCGGATCTATCAGAACCCCGAGCTGGCGCGAAAGCGATGGGACGGCTTTGCCACCAAGCTCACCGCAGACATCGACCGGCAGATCTCGGCCCCCGAGCTCTCGACATCGCCCATCTTCGAGGCCATTCAGGCCACCGCACTCAGGACCTTCGGAAACCCGGAGTACGACGGCCTGCCCAAGCGGCTGGTGATCGTCTCCGACCTGCTGCAGCACGTTCCGGGCGGGCTCAGCATGTACCAGGGGGTACCCTCCTTCGAGTCCTTCGAATCCACGCCCTACTTCTCCCGAGTCCGGGCCGACCTGGCGGGCGTATCCGTGCTGGTCTACTACCTGGCCCGCCCCGAGGTGCCGGAGCAGGACCGCAGACACATAGCCTTCTGGGATGCATATTTTCAATCCCAGGGCGCCACGGTGGAAGCGGTGGAGAAAGTCTTCGGGGACAAGTGACAAGCTGGAAACACCTTGGCCACAGACGAACACCGATGGAAAAGCCGGATCGCTCCTTGCCGTGAGCTGCTCCTTTCCCAACTGTAGTAAAAGAGTTGTGCAGCAAAAGTTCTGAAAAAACCTGATCAAATGGTAAGGCTTCTACGCAGTAGCGGGGCCCGCCACGCTTCTTAGTTTTACCACATGCCATTCACGGTCTACGTCGCGCTCGGCGACTCCATGAGCACCGATCACTATCCGACCTGCGACGTCCGCGGCCTGGATCTTCCGCCGGTGCGCCTGGACCCGCTCGGGGCGGCCGCCCTCCTCTACAAGAACGACGATCGTCGCTGGCCCGAATTCGCCGGGCGAGACCTGTCCCGCCGGCCGGCCGGAGTGGAGTTCCTGAACCTGGCCGAAGACGGCGCCATGATCGACGACGTCACCACGGAGGAGCTGGCCCGGCTGGGGCGGGACTCAGACGATCCCGGCTTTCTGATCACCCTCACGGCCGGTGGTAACGACCTGCTCGACGTTCTCGGGGCGGGCCGGCAGCTCGACAAGGCGGTGACCCAGGTCATCCAGCGCTACACCGAGCTGGTCAACAGCGTGCGGGAGGAGCTGCCCCGCGCGACTCTGGTGCTCACCACGGTGTACGACCCCACCGACGGCACCGGCAGGCTGCCGGGGCTCGAGGCCTACGGCCGGCTCCCGCTCGAGTACCTCGACCGGTTCAACGACCATGTCCGGGAAACGACTCGAGCTATGCCGGGCACGGCTCTGGCCGATGCGCACCGCCACTTTCTGGGCCACGGCGTGTCGGTGCCGGAACCGGCACGATGGTACTGGTCGCGGAACCTGATCGAGCCGAACGCCCGGGGAGCGAGCGAGATCCGGCGGGTGTGGTGGGAGGCGGTGGCGCCGGCCGGCGAGCAATGAGGACGATTGACGGTTCCGCTTGTCATCCAGACCTCGCGATAGGTTGGCAGGGCGGCCATTTTTGCAGATGGGCTTCACCTCCTCAACGAGGAGACGAAGGTGCCATTCGCGACCACGGAGCCGCTGCGCCGCGCTATCGAGAGACTGTTTCCTGAGCGTCCCTTCGGTGTCGAGTTCTGGGATGGAACCTCGGTGCCGGCGACGCGTGACGGCGGCCCGGTCTTCACGGTCCGCTCGCCTCGTGCGGTCTGGTATGCCCTCGTTGCGCCGGGCCAGCTCGGCCTCAGCCGGGCTTACGTCTCCGGCGAGCTGGAGGTGGACGATCTCGATGCGGTGAACCGGCTGCTCCACGAGTGGTCTCCGCCACCACTCACCGCCCGGAGCCGCATCGGCCTGATGCTCGCCGCGGCCCGGACGGCCGGCCCCACCCTTCCACCACCCCGGCCTGCCGCCGAGCTCCGCCCCCGAGGCTTATTGCACTCGCGCGCCCGGGATGCCCGCGCGGTCCGCCATCACTACGACGCCTCCAACGAGTTCTTTGCGCTGTTCCTGGACCGGTCGATGACTTACAGCTGTGCCTTCTTCTCCCGGGACGGCACCTCGCTGGAGTCGGCCCAGGAGGCCAAGCTGGAGCTGACCTGCCGCAAGCTCCGGCTGGAAAATGGCCAGCGCGTGCTGGATATCGGATGCGGTTGGGGCAGCTTCGCCATCCATGCCGCCCGGCGCCACGGCGTGAACGTTGTAGGTATCACCCTCTCCGAGCCGCAGGCCAGGCTGGCCCGGGCCCGGGTGACCGAGGCCGGTTTGGACCATCGGGTGACCATCCGGGTGATGGACTATCGAGACCTGGAGGGCGAGCGCTTCGATGCCATCGCCAGCATCGGCATGGTCGAGCACGTCGGGGCCCAGCGGATCGACCGGTACGCTGCCCGCCTGGCGAGCCTGTTGCGGCCCGGCGGCCGGCTGCTCAATCACGGCATCGCCCACCTGCGCCACTCGACAGCCAGGGCGGGGCCATTTACGGACCGCTACGTGTTCCCCGACGCCGATCCCCTTCATGTTTCACGCATCCTCCTCGCGCTGGAGCGGGCCGGCTTCGTCACCGAGCACGTGGAGGAGTTCGGGGCGGATTATGCGGAGACCCTCCGTCACTGGGCCGACCGGCTGGAAGAGCATCGGGCGGAGGCGGAGCGGCTGGCGGGAGCGGAGCGGGTGCGGGTCTGGCGGCTCTACCTGCGGGCCGCGAGGAGCGGGTTCGAGACCGGGTTCAACTCGATCTACCAAGTGCAGAGCCGGCTCGGTTCTGGGCGGTAAGGCGGTGTCTCCCTGAGCGCAGCGAAGGGGCCGAAACCGTTCGACGCTGCGGACTCTTCGGCGTCCCCGCGCTAAACCACAACCGTCGCCACCCCAGTGATCACCAGCGCCACCGCCCAAATCAGATCCAGGTTCACCCACGACCTCCGCAGGAACCGTAGCCCGACCCGTTCGTACACGATCACGGCGATCAGTCCCGTCACCAGCAGGTACCCAGCCGTGTGAATCAGCGCCGCTACGGCGCCGCTCCAGTCGATCCCGGCGACGCCGAGCACCGAGGCCGCGGCGACGTGGTGCGCGGGCTCGGCTCCGGGCAGGCCGCCCAGCACCAGCGGCAGCACCATCAGCCCCGCCCCGTGGGCCGTGGCCATGAGGAACGACCACGTGGCCAGCTCGCGCGCGCCCACCTGCATCCCGCCATATGTGATGTGCCTCGAGCGCACCAGCCGGAACCCGCCGAGCCCGACGAGCAGCCCTGCGGTGGCCCACTTCAGCGCCTCGAGCGGTACGATCAGCCCGATCACGCCGGCGGCGGCGATGGCCGCCGCGATCGCCAGCGCGTGACCGACCGCCAGCGGCCCTAGTGCAGCCCACACCGCCCCCCGCCGCTCACGCTGCAATCCCAGCGCGACGGCAAACAGCCATCCCATGGCGGGGTTGATGCCGTGGCCGGCACCCAGTGCCAGGAGCGCTGGCCACGACGCGGGGGCCGCGTCGATCATGACGAGAAGCAGAAAGAGTCCGACGACGCGTCGCCGCCCTGAAGCCGGACCTGATGGCAGCGGACCCCCTGCTCCATCTCCAGGAAGAACCTGGAATCGAGCGCCATTCCGCCCTCGGGCCGGGTATCGAGCTTCACCATCCAGCTGTCCAGACCCTCGTGATAGAACTGGCCGTCCCAGGGGGAGTAGAGCGCGTTGGTCAGGTAGACCCGGCGTCCGTCCCGGCTCAGCTCCACCATCTGCGGCCCGCCGTTGAGCCTCTTGTTCGGCTGGGTCGGGTGCCCCGTCCGGCGCACGATCCCGCCGATCTGGGTAGTGGCCGTGAGTATGGGGCTGAAGGGATCGGAGACGTCGTACTGCCGGAGCTCGCCGGTGCCCCAGCACGATACGTAGAGCTGCCGGTCGTCCAGCGACAGGTTGATGTCGGTAACCAGCGGCGGCACCGCCTTGAACCCCTGCAGCAGCGGCGGGAGGTCGGCCGGATCGGCCGGCTCGGCGGGGATCTCGATGACCTTCTTGACCTTCCAAGGAGCGGAAGAGGCGGAAGTAGCGGAAGAGGCGGAAGAGCCCTTCCCGCCTTTCCCGCCTTTTCCGTCCTTCCCGTCCTTGTACCACACCCAGATCGAGGACGACAGATCCTTCAGCGAGATCACTACGCCCACGAACCCGTACGCCTTCCGCGGATCACGCGCGGGGCGCAGCTCCAGCGTCATCTGGTACTCGTCGCCCAGCGGCAGCTTTTGCTGGTGGGTTCCCTTTCTCAGGTCCCACACGTGGAGCGAGTTGCCGTATTTGCCGGCCAGCAGCAGCTCGGGATTCACCCCGTTACGCACCATGCTGGGCGTGCCCCATTCGCTGGTGATGGTGGTGTCGTGACCCAGGTGCCAGGCAAAGTCGTAGGCCAGCCGTTGCGGGCCGTGGTCCCGCTCCCAGGCACTCCTGGGCTCGAAGCTCTCGTGATCGAGCACGAAGAGCCCGCCGGGCCCGTTTCCGTCGGGGGCGCCCAGGGCGCTCAGGTAGATGCCGTCGGGCCCGCAGTGGACCGTGTGGGGCGAGGCGTAGCCGGTCTTCTTCGCCAGGGTCTCCGGCTCGATCACCTTGGCCAGCTCGGGGCGGCGAGGATTGGATTTGGTGTCCAGAATATGAATCCGCGATGAATGGATCCCCGGCACCACCAGGTAACGCCGCTCGACGTGCGGGTGCGCGGCCCAAGGGCAGAGGCTGGCGCTGCACGCGTTCCAGCCGAAGTGGTGCAGCTCGTCGCCGGTGTTGGGCATGTCGAACTGCCCTACCAGGTGGCCGAAGGACCTGGAGCTGGGGTTCACGTCTACCACGCCGATGGCGTCGGGACGAGTCCCGCTCGGGCTCAGCATCGCGAGATACGCGAGCTCCTCGGCCGGCGACTCCGCGGCTTGGCGGGCGGAGGGATAGAAGGTCGGATCGGGTCGTAGTGTCGCCATTGGAACCTCCTGGTCTGATTCTCGAGGGAGAGCTTACCCTCATTCTCCGTCTCGATCTCAGAAGGCGCAAGGGACTCTTCTGCGACCTCGACGTTCTGGTCCCTTCGCTGCGCTCAGGGTGACAAAAGCCTCGATCCTTGGCTCGAGAAATAGAGGCTGGCTTACGTGGCCGCCGCCGCGGGCGCAGGCGTTATCATTCCCTTCTTTCCCACCACCCGCCGCAACAGGCCGGTCTGTCCCACGTGGTACGCCTCGTGAAACGTAAAGGCGACGAGCAGGCTTCCCATGGTCTCGTTCGGATCGCCGGTCGGGCTGAACGGCGCGGGCTTGGCCATAGTCTCGGGCGACATTCCGGCCAGACCTCTCACCAGCGGCTCCTGGGTTGCCTTGAACCGGCGCTTCAGCTCGGCGAGAGGCAGCGCGGTCTCCCGGCCGAAGGGCACGCCTCCCCTATCGTCGTAGGCGTTGAAGTCTTCCAGGGGAAACGGCGCTTCCTGCCCCAGCCCTTGGAGGGCCATGAGGCGGGACCGGACCAGATGGCCGAGCACCCAGTTCAGGCAGTTCCCGCCCTTCTCGGGTGCGGTGAGGCTTTCCTGATCCGAAAGCTCGCTGAGGTTGCGCTCCAGGACGTAGCTGGAGATTCCCAGCTGGTGGGCGAGGGTCTTGGCGTGCATGGGGTGGATCTCCTTGCGGAGGCAGAACTCGACAACTCAACATTAAGGTCACCCGATTGCCAGCCACGTCAAGCGGCGCCGGACGACCGTAAGGCGGATGAGGCGAGCAGGCGCAGCCCGCTCGCAATGACTGATGGATTCCCCCATTTCAGGTGTCTCAGAAGAAGGCGTTCTAGTGAGGAGCACCACCTGAAGCGTTCCGACCCGCCCGCCCGTGCCTTCGAGGAGGTCCTCGCAGAGCACCTGGACGCGTTATTCAGTACAGCGCTCCGGCTCTGCCGCGGTAACGAGGCCGATGCGGAGGACCTGCTCCAGGACTCGGCCCTCCGCGCCTTTACCTGCTTCGACCAATTGCGGAACTCGTCGGCGGCGCGGGCATGGCTGTTCACCATCCTGACCCGCACCCATCTCAACCGGGTGCGAGCCGCTGGACGGAGGGCGGAGGCGACCAGCAGCGACCTGGACGAGAGCGCGTTCGAGGCAGCGCTGGCGGAATGGATGCCGATGCCGTCGCCGGCGGAGGAGGTAGAGCGGTGGCAGTTGGGCGAGCGGCTGACGAGGGCGCTGGACGAGCTGCCGGGCGACCTGAGGCTCGCAATCTGGTTAGTGGATGTCGAGGGGTTCACCCAGCGCGAGGCGGCCGGCATACAGGACGTGCCGGAGGGGACCATCGCCTCCCGCCTGTTTCGTGCTCGGCGGCAGCTGCGCGCCATGCTGGAGAGGCCGGCGCGAGAGGCCAGGATCTGGAGGAATCAGTGACCATGGATTGTGGGCGCACGCGTCGTTTGCTCTGGCCCGAAGCCGGTCCGCGAGAGGCCACGGCCGAGGTGGTGGGGGCACGGGAGCACGCGGCCGGGTGCCAGGGGTGTCGGCGCTTCCTCGATGACATGCATCGCATGGCCGGGCGGATCGGGCGGGATGCCCCGCGGCCGACGGCGCCGGCCGAGGTGCGGGATCGATTGTTCAAGGTAATTGCGCGGGCTCGCACGATCTCCGGCCCGCCGGCTCGCACCGCTCGGCTGCGGCAAATGGCCATCGCCGGCTTCGCTGCGCTGCTCGTGGTGGCGCTGAGCTTGCTGGGCTATCTGGCCGTTCGGGGCGGAGCGCCCGAAGGCAATAACCCGCTCGGCTCGATCGTGGAGGACCGGCTCCGCATCCAGAAGGGGCCTGGTCTCGCCTCTTCGGACTCGCTCCAGGTGGCACAGTGGCTGGCCGAGCGGCTGCCGTTCGCGGTTCAGGTCCCGCTGTTTCCGGAGGCCCGGCTCACCGGTGCGCGGCTGCTGGTGGACAATCGGCAGGCGGGTGCGATCGTGGAATACGTCGTTGGTGGCAACACGCTCACCTACTACGTGCTCCCGGGCGGCGCTGGCGTCCCACGAGAGGTCCGGCTCGTCTCGCGCGAGGGGTATCGGGTGGCGAGCTGGCACGATGCCGGGCTCACTCACGCTCTCGCGGCTACGCTGCCGGGATCCAGGCTGATCGAGTATGCCCGCTACTGCATGCACCAGATGATGGCTGTGATCGGGATTGCTTCGGGGCTGCGCCCCTCGTAATGACTGATGGGCGCAGGCGCCCTCGCAATCCATGGCTTCAGGCGTGCCGGGCAGTGTCGAGCGAGGCGTGACTCGCGGCTCCGCGCAGCGGGACGAATGCCGTACCCAGGATGAGGCCGAAGATCACGTGACCCATGAGGCTGGCGAAGGCCACCGGCCGCATCATCGGCATCTGTAGCGGGGCAAAGGCAGGCATCCCGAGGAACATCGGCATCAGGATCAACCCGCCGAAAATCCACCAGAACACCCCGTAGCCGGCGCCCCAGCCGACTCCGCTGCCGTAGCCTCTGACCTTGCTGCCCAGGCTCCAGCCGAACAGAGCGCCGATCACGGCGCTGTTGAAGAGGTGATACAGCCAGCCGACCACTAGGCTGGTCGAGCCGACCACCTGGGCCACCATGCCCATCATCGGCATGCTGCCACCATCGGGCGTGGGGGCATGCATCAGCGTCATCATGATGCCGAAGACCACCCCGGCGATGAGACCGGCGACGATGCCGGCCATGAGATTGCTCCGCATCTGAGCGTCTCCTCCGAGAAGGGTTTCGCTGTCACCCTGGGACGGGCGGACGGGCGGACAGGCGGACAGGCGGACAGGCGGACAGGCGGACAGGCGGACAGGCGGACAGGCGGACAGGCAGACAGGCGGACAGGCGGACGGGCGGACGCCCGTCCGCCCGTCCGCCTACCTAAACCCACCCCTGAGTGTAGCCCTGCGCTCTCGGGACGATTTGAGTCTCGGAGTCTACCCGCACCAGCAGTGAGCCGTTGGAGTGAACCAGCGCGTTGATGAGGTCGTACGTGCCCGGCCCGGGGACGGCCAGATTCTCCAGAACGACTTCGCTCGGCAGGGGATCCCCGTCTCCCTGATTCAGCACCTCGCGGATCCGGATCGGCCCCATAGTACAGAAGAAGATTGCACCGGTGGTCGAGTCGGGTGCGGTGCGCCAGCCCTCGACTGCGGCGGTCACCCGAATACCCGGCAGGTCTGCCCGGATCTCCTGTCCGTGCCGGATCTCAGCCTCTCTCATTCTTTCCCGGAGGCGATAGGTCTGTGAGTGAGCAAAAACGCGCGGTTCCATACGGCCCTCCCTTCGTTTGCCCGGCGATGCCGGGCGTACGCTTCTGATCGGCGCTTCCATGTTAGGTGGGTAGGGTCGCCGCTGTCGGTGGGCAGGATAGGTGCTGCGTGGTGGGCCGCGTCACGCGGGCGGGGGGGCGGGCGGGCAGGCGGACGGGCGGGCAGGCGGGCGGCGGGCGAATCGGGGACCGCGATTTGGAAGGATTCCTCATCCTGAGCCGACCCACTCCCGATCTCAGCATCGGTCGGAACGATTGGAGTAGGTCCCTCGCTTTTGCTCGGGATGAGGAATTCTTCACCGACCCGCCCGCGCGGACCCGCCCGCCCGCCTGTCCACCCGTCCGCCCGCCCCCATGTGAGCCGGGCCGTGAGGATTACATAGAGTTCAGGTCGCCTGCCTCTCCTGCGTGAGCGATGCGAGATCGATCACGAAGCGGTACTTCACGTCGCTCCGGAGCATGCGTTCGTACGCTTCGTTGATCTGCTGTATTGGGATGATCTCGATCTCGGAGACGATGCCGTGCTCGGCGCAGTAGTCGAGCATCTCCTGCGTCTCCCGAATCCCGCCGATCACCGAGCCGGCGAGTTGGCGGCGCCTGGAGATGAGCGCGAAGGCGCTCGGCGGCGGATGTGGACGGTCCGGCACCCCAACCAGGCAGAGCGTGCCGTCACGCCTGAGCAGCGACAGATACGCATCCAGGTCGTGCGGCGCGGCCACGGTGTCGAGAATGAAATCGAAGCTGTTCAGGTGCCGCTTCATCTCGCCGGTGTTCTTCGAGATGACCACCTCATCGGCGCCCAGGCGCCTGGCGTCTGCCGTCTTGCCCGGCGAGGTGGTGAACAGCACCACCTGGGCGCCGAAGGCGTGTGCAAACTTGACCCCCATGTGCCCCAGGCCGCCGAGCCCGACGATACCGACCTTGGTACCGGGTCCGACGCCCCAGTGGCGCAGCGGTGAGTAGGTCGTGATGCCGGCGCAAAGGAGCGGCGCCGCCGCGGCGAGCTCGAGCTTGTCGGGCACCCGTAAGACGAAGTCCTGGTCAACCACGATCTGGTCGGAGTACCCGCCGTAGGTCATCCCGCCGCTGTGCTTGTCGGGACTGTTGTAGGTGAGGGTGAGGTCGTTCTGACAGTACTGCTCCAGGTACTCGCGACAATCGGTGCAGGTACGGCAGGAATCGACCATGCAACCCACGGCCGCCAGGTCGCCTGGCTTGAATCGGGAGACCTGCTCGCCAACCCGGACCACCCGGCCCACGATCTCATGTCCCGGGACTATCGGAAATACGGTGCCCTGCCATTCGTTGCGAACCTGATGGAGGTCCGAATGGCAGACGCCACAGTACAGGATCTCGATCTGCACGTCACGCACCCCTGGTGCACGTCGCTCGAACCAGAAGGGCTCCAGTGGCGTGGTGGCGCTGTGGGCGGCATATCCCACACTGCTGAAAGAAGCGGTGCCTCGCGGGACCGCAGTCGGGCGGGGTGCGTCATGGATGTGGGTCATGATCTGTTTCCTTATCTATTCCTCTAACCGCCTTCATGGCTGTCCACCAACTCCCCAAGCTCGCGTGGCCCCTCCGCATCGTCAACGGGTGGACGGACGGACAGGCGGGCAGGCGGGCGGGCGGACAGGCGGACGGGCGGACCCTTTACGGTGGGTCATGCCGAGCCCGGTAGCGCGTCATTCCGAGCGCAGCGAGGAATCGCTTAACGTGCCGATTGGCATGGAGCCCAAACGTAAGGCCGTCTGCCCGCCTGCCCGCCTGCCCGCCTGTCCGCCTGTCCGTCCGCCCCGCCCGCTTACACCCTCCCGCGCGACTCCCGCAGCACGATCGCCTGCCCGATCAGGTGGGCCACGCGGAGCGGCTCCGGCAGCCGGGCCTTTCCCAGGGTCGCCGCCACTAGCCGTTCCGCCTCGACCCGCGTGGATCCGGCATGGGCGAGAAAGAGCCCCCTCGCTCGATGGCTCGGGGCAGGCTCTTCGGCGACCCTGTAGGCCCGAGGGATTCGCTCGAGCAAGCTGAGCCGGTCGGGCAGTCCGGCCGCCTCGAGTGCATCCGCCAGCTCGGAGCGGGCCGGGTCGTGGCGGGTCACCACCAGCACCGCCAGGCCGAGCCGCTCGGCGAGGGCGGTCACATCAACGATGCCGAGGCCGGCGATGGTGACGCCACCGAGGATCACGGCCTGGAGCATGGGCCGGGCGCGGAGACCGCCGATCCAGGAGGCGAGATATTCCGTGGCGCCGTCGCCGTCCACCGGGAACTCGCCCAGGGCCACCGATTCGATTACATCGTGCCCTTCCATCGCCACGCCGATGACGGGCACCGGCCCGGCTTGGCGCTTGTCGAACGGAGCGTCATCGACACCGAAGGTGTGCGGTCGCGATCTCACACGACCATACTAGCCGACCGCCCTGGCGCAGGTTTCAGATCTTGACGCCCAGTTGCTCGAATAACGACGCCATGTCGAAGTAGTGGCGCTGCAGCCTTGCCTTTTCACCAGCTATCTCGACGATGAAGCAGGCCCGGATCTCTATGGGCTTGCCGGTGGCGGCCACAGGGCCCGTCGGCATCTGCAACTGCCCTCTGTGGGTGCCTTTCCAGGTCACTTCCAATACCACGCTGCTCCCGCTCACCAGAGCGTTATTGAAGGTGGCCTTCGCGTCGGGGAACGCCTGGGCCCAGCCCTGAAAGACAGGGATGACCGCATCGGCACCCTGCGGCTTCCGCCCGGTGGCGACTTCATCGTAGACGAAGTCCGGGGTGACGGTGGCCCTTAGTCTATCCCAATTCTTGTCGTTGAAGGCCAGAACCGGGGCCTTGGCGGCATCGATGAGGGCTTGCGGTGATACCGCGGTCGCTTGCGCTGGCATGATACCTCCTAGGGGTGGTGGTCGATGCCAAGTTTGCGGAAGGGCGGACAACATTCAACCGGGTACCGGCACTGTCAACCTCCGCTTTAACCCGCGTCATTCCGAGCGAAGCGAGGAATCGCTTTACCTCACCTACCCCGCAGAGGCGCTCGGCCTTACTTCCCTGATGCGCGCCGGCGGATCCGGCAGTAGGTTACCCGCGCTACCTCACTCTCCAGACATCATAACCCCACGAGCTGGCCCTCTGACCAGGCAACCTCGCCTGATGCGGCAGGAGAAACTCCTATGCGTATCTTGGCCATCGTAGCACTTCTTGTGTGTCTGGCTACGGCAAGCGCAGCCCTCAAACCGGCGGCGGCTCAGGACACGACGATAGTAGTGGTCGACACGACCACGAAGTACAAGAGTGACAGCCTGCCCCTGGTGCCGGAACGAAGGCTGAGCTTCGAGACCGACGAGGGGACCTGGCTCTCGCTCGATATTTCTCCCGATGGCCGCACGCTCGTGTTCGAGTTGCTGGGCGACCTGTACACGCTGCCGATCAGCGGAGGGGAGGCCAAACGGATCACCTCCGGCCTGCCGTTCGACTCGCAGCCTCGCTATTCCCCGGATGGGAAGCGAATCGTTTTCCTTAGCGACCGCGATGGCTCGGAGAATGTGTGGACCTGCGCCGCCGACGGTACCCTGCTGAAGCAGGTGACGAGGGGTGCCACCGGCCTGTTTGCCTCACCGACGTGGACGCCGGACGGCGACTACGTGATCGTGTCCCGCCAGGAAGACCCCCTCAAGGCCACGTATCAGCTCTGGCTCTATCACCGCGACGGCGGCACCGGCATCAGCCTGACCAAACCGGATAGCGGGGCGAACGCGGTGGGCACCGGGCGGCGACCAGGGATCGATGCCATGGGCGCCGCCTTCGGATCGGATCCCCGGTACATCTGGTTCGCCCGGCACAAAGGTGGCTTCGGGTACAACCTCACCTTTCCGCAATGGCAGCTGGCGACGTACGACAGGGAAACCGGCAAAGTCGTAGTGCAGAGCGACATCTACGGCAGCTCGATGCGGCCGGTTTTGTCGCCAGATGGCAAGTGGCTGGTGTATGCCACCCGGCACGACGGCGAAACCGGCCTCCGGCTCCGGGACTTAGTTACCGGCGGCGAGCGCTGGCTCAGGTATCCGGTGCAGCGAGACGATCAGGAGTCCCGTTTCACTCGTGACCTCATGCCCGGGTCCGCCTTTACCCCGGATGGCAAGGCGCTCATTACGTCGTACGCGGGAAAGATCTGGCGGGTGGAGGTACCAGGTGGAGCCGCGACCCAGATTCCATTTCGGGCCAGGGTCGACCAGGAGGCTGGTCCCCTGGTCCGGTTCTCTTATCCGGTCGACACTGGCCTGATAGTGGTGCACCAGATTCGAAACCCGGCCTCGTCGCCCGATGGGAAGCGACTCGCGTTCAGCGCGCTGGACCGGCTGTACGTCATGGACTGGCCGAGCGGGGCGCCGAGGAGGCTCACCAGGGACAGCGTGCACGAACAGGTGCCGGCTTGGTCCCCCGACGGAAAGTGGATCGCTTACGTCTCCTGGGGAGATAGCGGCGGCTCGGTCAGCCGGGTCAGAGCCGATGGCAAGGGGAAGCCCGAGCGGCTCAACCCATCGCTGGGGTTCTTCGACCAAACGGCCTGGGCTCCGGACGGCAAGCGCATCGTGGTGGTCAGGGAGCCGGTGGATCTGCGGTTGCGAGAGAGGGACCCGGCCGGCTACGAGCTGGCCTGGCTCCCGGCCACCGGCGGCAAGCTCACGCGAATCGCGTTCATAGCCCCTGGCGGGCGTCCGCATTTCACCCAGGACACGTCTCGGGTTTACATCTACGACCCGAACGACGGTCTGGTATCGATGCGCTGGGACGGCACCGACCGGCGGGTGCACCTGAAGGTCACGGGCTATAAGCCGCCGGTGGAGGAGGCGGATCCGGAGCCGGCGGAGGAGGCGAGGGTGAGCCCGGACGGCCGCCGAGCGGTGGCCCAGGTCGGCAACCGCATCTACCTCGTCAGCCTTCCCCGGGTCGGCGGCCAGGTGCCCGAGGTGAACGTCGCCCTGCCTAAGGAAGCCGCGTTCCCCATAAAGCGACTCACCCGGGTGGGCGGCGACTTCGCGAGCTGGTCGAGAGACGGCAGGTTCATCGAGTGGTCGATCGGCCGAAGCTACTTCCGGTACGACCCCGTGGTCGGAGACTCGCTGGATCGGCTCAAGACCTCGGCCGACTCCGCTCGCGCCGACTCGCTGGAGAAGGCGGTGGCCGCGGGTGCCCAGCCGGATTCGGCTGCCAAGGCCCGGGCGGATTCGATCGCCAGGCTGCCCGCCTACGAGGGACAGCGGCTGGACATCACCATCCGGGTTCTCCGCGACGTCCCCCGGGGGACGGTCGTGCTCCGGGGAGCCCGCATCATCACCATGAAGGGAAACCAGGTCATCCCTGAAGGCGATGTGGTGGTAAGAGACAATCGTATCGTTTACGTCGGCCCAACCCGTACCGGTCCGCCTGGATCGGACGCCACCGTCATCGAGGTCGCCGGCAAGACCATCATTCCAGGCCTGGTCGACATTCACTCGCATATGTGGCCCACCTGGGGCGTCCACGAGACCCAGGTATGGAAGTACCTGATCAATCTGGCATACGGAGTGACCACTACGCGCGATCCGCAGACTTCCACCACGGACATTCTGACGTACGCCGACCAGGTAGAGACGGGCGAGCTCCTGGGACCGAGGATTTACTCCACCGGTCCCGGCGTGTTCTGGGACGAGAACTTCCAGGACCTGGATGAGGCCCGCGAGGCGCTGCGTCGGTACAGCGAGTTCTACCACACCAACACGATCAAGCAGTACCTCACCGGCAACCGCAAGCAGCGGCAGTGGGTCATCATGGCGGCGAAGGAGCTGGGGTTGATGCCCACCATCGAGGGCGGGCTGGACTTCAAGATGAATCTCACCGCGATGATCGACGGGTATCCCGGCCACGAGCACAGCTACCCGATCATGCCCTTGGCGCGGGACGCGGTAGAGCTGGCGGCGCGCTCGGGGATCACCTACACCCCGACGTTACTGGTGAATTACGGCGGTCCCTTGGCGGAGAACTACTTCTACCAGCGGTACGACATTCACGAGAATCCCAAGGTGAAGCGGTTCATGCCGCACGAGGAGATCGACATCCGGGCCGAGCGGGGGCCGTGGTTCCGGGAAAACCAGTACGTCTTTCCGCGGATCGCCGCCGGAGCGGCGGCGATCGTCAAGGCCGGCGGACGGGTGGGGCTGGGCGGCCACAGCCAGATGGATGGACTGGGAAGCCACTGGGAGCTGTGGGCCCTGGCCTCGGGAGGGATGTCACCGCTCGAGGTATTGCGGGTCGGCACCATCTTCGGCGCCGAGGCCATCGGCCTTGACGGGGATCTCGGCTCGCTGGAGCCGGGCAAGCTCGCGGACCTGATCGTTTTGGATAAGAATCCCCTCGACGACATCAAGCACACCGAGGCGATTCGGATGGTGATGAAGAACGGTCGGCTGTATGATGGCGACGATCTGACCGAGCGCTGGCCCAGGCAGCGGGCGCTGCCACCGCTCTGGTGGTCTAGCTGGGTGCCGCGGGCAGGAAAGTGAACTTCGGCTCCTTCGCTTCGCTCAGCAACTGTCTTGGGTTGTCAAGCGAGTTCGGGGCGCCAGGGGGTCTGGTGCGCGAGCATCGCGTTGAGGATGGTGAGGAGCTTGCGCATGCCGGCGA
>JBOHSD010000018.1:0-38779 GCA_050733075.1 Gemmatimonadales bacterium | reverse complement strand
CGCTGCCGCTGGGCGTGCTGGCGGCGTTCATCGTCATGTATCTCCAGGGCGTGAACGCCAACATCATGTCGCTCGGCGGCATCGCCATCGCGATCGGTGCGATGATCGACGCGGCCATCGTGATGGTCGAGAACCTGCACAAGCATCTTGAACGGGCGGACGGGCGGACGGGCGGACAGGCGGAGCACTGGAGACTGGTTTCCAAAGCGGCGATCGAGGTCGGCCCGGCCCTCTTCATGTCGCTGCTGATCATCACGCTGTCGTTTCTCCCGGTCTTCACCCTCGAGGACCAGGAGGGACGCCTGTTCCGCCCTCTGGCGCTGACGAAGACCTTCGCCATGGCGGCGGCGGCGCTCCTGTCGGTCACGGTAGTCCCGGTACTGATGGGCTTCCTGATCAAGGGGCGGATTCGTCCCGAGGCTGCCAACCCGCTGAATCGTTGGGCTGCGCGGGTCTACCGGCCGGTGCTCCGCTGGTCCCTCCAGGCCAGGGTGCTGGTCATTGTCGGGGCGGTCGCGGCGCTGGCATTGACGCTCATTCCCTTCGCGGCCCTCGGCAGCGAGTTCATGCCCCCGCTCCGGGAGGGCAGCCTCATGTACATGCCGAACACGCTGCCGAGCGTCTCGCTCACCCAGCAGCGGCGGCTACTGAAAGTGCAGGACAGCATCCTGATGACCTTCCCCGAGGTAGAGTCGGTGTGGGGAAAGGCCGGTCGGGCGAACACTGCAACCGACTGGGCGCCTATCTCCATGGTGGAGACCACGATCAACCTGAAACCGCTTGACGAATGGCGGCCTGGCATGACCCAGGACGCCCTCATCGCAGAGATGGACCGGGCGCTCCGGATCACCGGAGCGGTGAACAGCTGGACCATGCCGATCAAGAACCGCACCGACATGCTCTCCACCGGCATACGGACAACGCTCGGCATCAAGATTTACGGGCCCGACCTCGAGGTCATTCAGCGCATCGGCCATGATATCGAGGGTGCCCTATCCGGAATGCGGGGAACGGGAAGCATCTATGCCGAGCGCTCGTTCGGTGGCCGGTACCTGGACATCAGGCCCAAGGCGGATGCGCTGGCCCGCTATGGGCTCACGACTGGAGACGTTCAGGAGGTGCTCGGCATGGCCCTTGGTGGCGATCTGGTGACCACGACGGTTGAGGGGCGCGAACGGTTCCCGGTGCAGGTGCGCTACGCGCGCGAGTTCCGGGACAGCCCGGAGGCAATTGGACGGCTCCTCGTGAGCAGCCAGGATGGCGTGCAGGTGCCGCTGGCCCAGGTGGCCGACATCAACTTCGCTGCCGGTGCACCCATGATCCGAAGCGAGAATGGCTATCTCAATGATCTCGTCTCGATCGATGTCCGTGGCCGCGATGTTGGCGGCTACGTGGCCGATGCTAAGCAGCTCGTCGCCCGGGAGGTGAAGATCCCACCAGGCTACCGCCTGGAATGGAGCGGCCAGTATGAGGCGCTCGAGCGGGTCAAAGCCCGGCTCGCAGTCGTCGTGCCGCTCACCCTGGCGGTTATTGCGCTGCTCCTCTATCTCACCTTCGGCAGCATGGTGGAGACCGGCATCGTCATGCTCTCGCTCCCATTCGCGCTGATCGGAGGCGTCTGGGCGATGTGGCTGCTGGATTACAATCTCTCGATCGCCGTGGCGGTGGGCTTCATCGCCCTTGCCGGCGTCGCGGCCGAGACTGGGGTGGTCATGCTGCTCTACCTCGACCACGCCTGGCAGGACATCACCCGCGATGGGAGGAAACCCTCCCGTGAGGAGCTGGTCGGGGCGATCGAGTATGGTGCGGTAAATCGTCTCCGCCCCAAGCTCATGACCGTGGCGGCGATCATGCTCGGTCTCTTGCCCGCTCTCTGGAGCCATGGCACCGGCGCCGAGGTGATGCAGCGAATCGCGGCGCCGATGGTGGGTGGGATGGTCACTTCCACGATCCTCACGCTCGTGGTGATTCCAGCGCTCTACTACCTGTGGCGTCGCCGTGGACTCGAGCAGGACGACAGAGAGCCGGGGCACCCCTCAGGGAACCGTGTTTTGGCAACAGGATGACTCTTACCTTATCCGAAGCGAGAATTCCGATGAAAGCCCTTCAATTGATGTTCGTGGCTCTTTTGGCATCGGCTGCATGTAACAAACCAAAGGAAGAGCCGGCAGCCGACTCATACGGCGGGATGACCATGGACAGCGGCGCGATGCGTGGGATGTCGGGAATGGGGAAGTCTGGCATGATGCCCATGATGCAGGCTCATACGGATTCCATGACGCGGATGAGTCGGGATCAGATGTCCGCGATGATGCCGACGCACGAGCGCATGATGTCGCAGATGATGGACCAGATGGGCGGCGAGATGCGGCAGATGAAGATGGCGGAGACGCCGGCATGGGCCGCCCTCGCAGATTCAGTCAGGCAGGACCTGGCGGAGCTGCCGAGCCTCAAGGGCCAAGCGCTGTCGTCCAGGATGGAGGCGCACGCCGGGCGGGTGCAGCGGCTGATAGCTGCGCACGTGGGAATGATGAAGGGAATGCGTTGAGAATGATCCAGGGTTGAGAGAGTGAG
The DNA here is from genome assembly GCA_050733075.1 of Gemmatimonadales bacterium. Taxonomy (GTDB): domain Bacteria; phylum Gemmatimonadota; class Gemmatimonadetes; order Gemmatimonadales; family GWC2-71-9; genus CAVVWJ01. Next base: position 36,205 of record JBOHSD010000018.1, on the reverse strand, counting down.
TGAGTGAGTGATAGGGGCGCTTGCCGCAGCTGCCCCCAGACCCTCTTGGTAAACCTGTGATACACAGGTGCCCCGACAACAGCTACCAGGATTGGGGCTATAAGGTGACTGTGGTGGGTTGGGGTGTGGCCATAGCGACTGTTGGTGCAAACATGCGCGTGACGGTCGAAACACGCGGTCAGGCGCAAGGCTCGACGTTAGCATAGATCACTCGGCCATCATGGGCGCCAGCTCTCGAATATCATGGAGGCGCTGCTCCCTAATGCCTTCGGCCAGAGTTCGTACATGTTTTGCCTGGAGGCGCGGGAGAACTATATCGATTGCACCCACCTCCTCTCTGTAGTGCCCGACCAACTTACCGATGTGCGCAGCCTCGTACTCTGCCCCGTGCAACTGCTCGAGACGGTCCCCCGGCCCCCTTGGCGGTGGCGTCGGCTGCCTCTACCACCCCCGTATACCTGCCGTGCCGACACCAGTGCTGCCTCGTTCTCGTACCAGTGGTTCTCTGCATGGTTCACCGCAGCCTTGGCAGCATTGGTAAGTTCGTGACCAACAGCGCTGCGCAGCAGGCTGCCAAAACCCCATTCATGCTCGATCAGGTATCGGAGAAATTCCATTTACGACGTGCTCGATTTTGCGTGCGCCCTCCCGGATGGCGCGGTGGGCCCACCACTGCGCGCTGTGCCCCTGATCTTCTCAGGAGTCTGGCTCCCGCAGGCTGCCAGCGCCACAAGGAACCAAAGTCGAGCTCTCACGGTCCCCCCAACTGAGCAGCGACATTCGTGCTTACTCCGACGTCACAACGGAATACCGCAGGATAAGCGCCTTCAGGACATGCGGCGCCGCAGGCTTAGTATTGGGCGAACGTTTGCGTCTCGCCGCCATTCTGGAAGGCGACTACCTCGAAGCCCCCAATTTTGTCTCCCGGCTCCGCCATGCCGGGCGTCTTGGGCGGCATGCCAGGGACCGCGAGGCCCGCGACCTTAGGCCGCTCGGCCAGGAGGCGCCTGATATCCGCTGCCGGTACGTGCCCCTCGATGAGATACCCCTCAATCTGCGCGCTGTGACACGATCGAACGTCCTGGGGGATGCCGAGATCATCCTTCCTAGCGTCCATGGCCTCTTCATCGTAAACGGAGGGCGCGAAGTTGTTCGCTCGCAGATGATCAACCCATTTGGAGCAGCACTCGCACGTGCGACTCTTGTAGACAGTGATGGCTGTCGTGCTTACGCGCGATCGCAATAACCGACCCAACACTACGCCCCCGGCGGCCCCGACTGCAACCGCACCCGCGAGGCGGGCGACGAAAGCACGGCGGCTTATCATCTTAATCTCCCTTAAAGCGATCACGGCCGCTGCGACGCGCCGCGCCTGTCGTTAGCGACTTTCCGGCCGAACGGCTTCTCCAGAGCACGACACTGAGGCCGATCAACGCGGCTGCCGATGTCATCACATCGATCAAACGGTGCCAAAATGCAAGGAAAGGCTCAGTCACGGGTTCTCGCCAGTCTCAGCGCGTTGAGCGTCACGGCCAGCGATCCGCCCATGTCTCCAACGAGCACAGCTACCGCAAGGCTCACTACACCCATGACGGCGCCTACCGCGAGCAGCAGCTTGGCGGTCAGGGCGAGTGCGATGTTGAACCTGATCGTCCGCCGGGTTCGGCGAGCTAGGTGCACGGCGTACGGTAGCTTGCTCAGGTCGTCGCCCATGAGCGCCACGTCTGCGGTTTCGATCGTGGCGGGCGAGCCGGCAGCCCCCATCGCCAAACCGACCGTCGCCTCGGCCAGGGCGGGGGCATCATTGACCCCATCCCCCAGCATTGCTACCGCGCCGTGTTGGGCACGGAGCTCCCGGACAGCCTCCACCTTCTGCTCAGGCAACAGCCGCCATCTCACAGCGTCAACACCGGTCTGTCGCGCTACCAACTGGGCCGCGGCGGCGGAGTCTCCCGTCAGCATCACAATGGGGCGAATTCCCAGACGGTGGAGCCGCTCAATCACGTGCGGCGCCGAGGGACGGATCTCATCTCGCAGCGTGATGACGCCACTGCGACCGTCGCTCGTCAACGCGTAGATTCTGATGGTATCCGGCTCCGCCATGCCCCACCGGGCCGCCACCTCGGGCCCGACCAGTTCCTCGGTGCCGATCACCAGATCGGAGCGTTCGGTCTTTCCGCGCAGCCCCCTTCCGGGTATTGCGGTGAATAGCGTGACCTCCCTAGCCGGGGCGATTCCTTGTATCTCACCATACCGGACAATGGCCTCGGCGATTGGGTGCTCCGATCTGGCTTCGAGAGCGACGATGTTATGCAAGAACTCCCGCTGGTCAGGATCGGCTCGAAAGTCGGTGACTACCAACCTTCCGGTCGTCAGGGTCCCAGTCTTGTCGATCGCCAGCGCGCGCACTGCACCAAGTGCCTCAACATACTCCCCGCCCTTGATGAGCACTCCGTTTCGGGCCGCACTCGTCAACGCACTCACGATCGTGACAGGCGTGGCAATCACGAGCGCGCAGGGGCAGGCGATGACCAGCAGGGTAATGCCGCGAACGAACCATTCCATGAACGAGGCGCCCGCAACGAGGGGAGGCACCAGCATTACGCCCACCGCCAGAGCCGTGACCATCGGGGTATAGACACGGGCGAATTTCTTTACAAACTCTTCGACCGGCGCGCGACGGCTCTCAGCTTGCCGGATCAACTCCACGATTCGTGCTAGTGTGCTGTGCGCTGCGTCTGCGGTAACGAGGATGTCGAGAGCGCCCTCGAGGTTGATCGTGGCGGCGTAAACGGGGTCGCCTGGCTGTTTGACCCGCGGGAGGGATTCGCCGGTGATGGTAGCCTCGTTCACTGCTGATGCGCCGGCGACTACCTGCCCGTCCGTGGGGATCTGGTCGCCCGGCCGAATGCGGATCCGGTCGCGGACCTGGAGTTGGCTAACCGGCACCGTCTCGACCGTGCCGTCGGACCTCAGCCGGTCGGCGCTCTCGGGGGCCAGCTCCAGAAGGCGGGTGATGGAGCGTCTTCCACGGTCCACCGCGTACCGCTCCAGGAGCTCGGCCAGGGAGAAGAGGAACGCGAGCGTTGCCGCCTCAAAGGCTTCACCGATTAGGAGCGCGGCGAGAAGAGCGGCCGACATGAGAAAGTTCATGTCCAGCCGGAGTAATCGGGCGGCCCGGAAGCCGGCCGCGAAGAAGTTGGCGCCTCCGACCAATGCCGACGCCATGTAGAGTAGCCCCGCGGGATCGAGGCGAATGGCGAGCCAGCCAGCCTGGTCCGGGGCGGCACTCAGCCGGCTGACGAGAAGGCCGGCTCCCCATAGCAAGCCGGAGAGATAGGTACGCCGCGCGAAGAGACTCCCCCAGGGCGACGGCCTGACTTCGGTGTGTCGAACGCCGGAGCTTACATTCATTCGCGAGTCAACTTGTCGATCTCATGAAGCCGCTGGCTCCGAATCTGCTTTGCGAGCCCTGTCATGTCCGCGCTCAAACCGGGGAGAAAGCTCTCGATGTCTTTGACCTCCCCGCGGTAGTTTGCCACCAGCGTCCTCAGTAGTGCCTTCTCATACTCCGCCTCGTGAAGCTGGCCGGGCAGAGCTAGCGGTTCCGCTCCAGCCGGCTTTGTTGGCGGAGATCCCCCGCCACGATATTTCTCCAATGCTGCCGTCAGGTCAGCCTCGTGCTCCAAGCGTTGCCCATCAGCTCGCTCGACGATCCTCCGCGTACGGTCAGATAAGTCGTGAACGCGAGCCTGATCCAGCAGGCTCCGGAGTCTCTGCTGGTGTTCGAGCATCCGGTTAAGGAACCGAACCTCGCGGGGCAATGTATCAACGGCTCCAGCACGCTGGCGAACGGTCGGTTCACCCGGATGAACCGGCGCGTCGGCGTGCTGGTCCCTATCCCGACAGGCTGGAATGATCAGAAGGAAGGCGGCCATCAGTGTCCGCATGAGCAGTTCTCCTTGGTGCCCTTAGCAGGACTAGACCGGTTCTGGGGGCGTAAGGCCACAGCCCGAGCACCGCTCACGCTCAACTGCAGGGTGGCGTTCTCGATCCCGAACCGTTCGTGAAGCGCCTGGCAGGTGTCGGCGAGCAGAGCGTCCTCACTTTTGAGGTCTGGCTTTACAAGATGAGCGGTCAAAGCCACTTCGGTCGTGCTTAAGCCCCAAATATGCAGGTCATGCACCTCTCTGATACCGGGCAACTCGTTCAGGTACTGCCGTACGGTTACCGGGTCCACGCCTTCGGGCACAGCATCCATGGCAAGGTTGACCGAGTCACGCAGCAATCCCCAGGTGCCGATGAGAATCACGATCACGATGAAGAGGCTGATCGCGGGATCGAGCCACAGCCAGCCGCTGGCGGCGATGGCTATACCGCCCAGGACAACGCCGGCGGACACACCCGCGTCAGCTGCCATGTGGAGAAAGGCCCCCTTGATGTTCAGATCGCCTTTGCGACCAGCCATAAAGAGCAAGGCAGTGCCGGTGTTGATACCAATGCCTACGACCGCGACCCAGATCACTACTCTGGCACTCACCGGAGCCGGCTGGGAGAAGCGCCGGACATCCTCCCAAGCGATCGCGCCGATAGCAACGAGCAGCAACACGGCGTTCACAAGGGCTCCCAGGATCGAGGATCGCCGCATGCCATACGTGCGCCGAGCGGTCGGCAGGCGGCGGGCCAAAACAGTGGCGCCCCATGCGAGGACAAGTCCGAGCACGTCACTGAGGTTGTGCCCGGCATCAGCGATTAGAGCGAGGGAATGAGCCTTGATTCCGTAGATGGTCTCAACCGCCACGAAAGTGAGATTCAAGCCCACGCCTATGGCAAAGGCTCGTCCGTACGACTTGCCTCCATGGGTGTGATCGTGTGGCATCAGCGCGGGTGGCTCAGGGAGTATTCGTAGGTCGCGACCGCACGCACCTGCTCCGGAGTGAGTGTCACGCCTCCCATGGGCAGCATCGGTGCCGGATACTGCTTCGGCTTGGGAACGCCGTTAGTCACCGTGTTGATCATGAACTGGAGACTGCCATCCCCGTTGAGCCACTGCTGGTCCGTCAGGTCGGGCGCTAACTGCGTGCCTTTCCCGTCCTGGCCATGGCAGGTGAAGCAAGTCCCCCCGGCAGCTTGTCCATGGAAGATGCTGTCTCCGAGAGCGACCGGTCCGGGGCTACCCGCCCGCGGTGTTGCCGGGGCAGCCGCGGAAGGGGTTGCGGGCGCCTGGGTCGTGTCGGCAGCCCGCCGCACCTCACCGCCTCCACAGGCAGCGATCGTGGCGGCCAGAGCCAGTCGAATTGAAGTTGGTCTTGGCCTAGTCATAGCTCCTCCTTGCTAGAGTCCTGTCTCCAACTCGAATTATCCATTTCATCGTACCGATACCCTCAAGCCTCACAAGGCTTCGGCGTTTTGCTCCGCCGTTCTCACGCGCACGACCCGGGTAAGGGGCCAGAGAAAGATCTTCCCGTCCCCTCTCCGTCCGGTGTGCGCCGACTGGAGCAGCGCCTCAGCCACCGCGTCTGCATTCTCCTGCCCGGCCACCGCGATGTCGAGCCTTACCTTAGAGGTGAAGTCGATCAGGCCGGCATCCGACTGATAGCGTTGGGCTTCGTCCTCTCTCTCACCCGTTGAGTCCAGCTTTTCCCGGCCGAAGCCCCGACAGTCGGATACCGTCATCCCTGCAAACCCAACCACGTTCTCGAGTGCGCGGGTGACACTGTCCAGCTTGAACGGCTGGATCACGGCCATGACCATCCAAAGTTCTTCCGCCATGTCTTGCCTCGTCCAGATGAGTGAAGATGGTACACGCCCGCAGGTCAGTACTCCGTGGTGTAGCCCTCGAACCAGCCGTAGAGGGTGGGAAGCACGAGCAGAGTGAGCGCGGTGGACGTCAGCAGCCCTCCCACGACGACCGCTGCGAGCGGCCGCTGCACCTCAGAACCGGCGCCGCTGGAGAAAAGGAGCGGCAGCAGGCCGAGAATGGCGACCGTCGCGGTCATGAGTACAGGCCGCAGGCGCAACTCCGTCCCCCTGAGGACCGAGTCCGTCAAGCTCAGCCCCTCGCGACGCAGGCCGTTGATGTAGCTGACCAGGACCACCCCATTGAGCACGGCCACCCCGAAGAGCGCGATGAACCCCACTGATGCCGGGACCGACAAGTACTGCCGTGAGATGGCTAACCCCAGAATTCCCCCGATCATCGCGAATGGCACATTGAGGATGATGAGCGAAGCCTGGCGCAGTGAGCCAAAGCTGGAAAAAAGGAGGAGGAAGATGAGTCCGATGGTGATGGGCACGATGATGGCCAGGCGCTTCATCGCGCGTTGCTGATTCTCGAACTGGCCCCCCCAGGTGACGAAGTACCCCGGCGGGAGCTTGACGTTTGCCGCGATGCGTTGCTGCGCCTCCGTCACGAAGCCGCCCATGTCTCGGCCCCGGACGTTGAGTTGGATAACGATCCGGCGCTGCCCGTTGTCGTGACTGATCTGCTTAGGGCCGGTGACCACGCGGATATCAGCCAGCTGGGAGAGGGGCACTCTCGCGGCGCCGTCCGGGACCGGCACGAGCAAGCTCCCGATGGCACCGATGTTCTGCCGGTAGGGCTCCTGTAGCCGCACAACGATGTCGAAGCGGCGGATCCCTTCGAAGACCTGCCCGGCTTCCTCACCCCCAATGGCGGTCTCGATCAGCTCCTGGACGTCTTCTACGTTGATTCCATACCGGGCAATGGCGCTGCGATCGACCTTGATCTGAAGCTGCGGCTGACCTGTCACCTGCTCCACTTGCACATCGGCCGCCCCGGGAACGGACGAGACCACCCTGTTGATCTCATCCGCGCTCCTGACGAGCTGGTCGATATCATCCCCAAAGAGTGCGATCGCAAGTTGGGCCTTGACGCCGCTGAGAAGCTCATCCACCCGGAGCGCGATCGGCTGGGAGAAGTTCAGCGCGACTCCCGGATACTTACCCAGCCTCTCCGCCAGCAGCTCCACCAGCTCGGGCTTGGAGCCGACCGTTGTCCACTCGTTGTCAGGCTTGAGGGTGACCAACGCCTCGATGTTGTTTACCGGTTCCGGGTCGCCCCCGGCCTCGGCCCGGCCGATCTTCGAGACCACGTCAACCACCTCGGGAACCCTCTTGGCGATGCGCTCCAGCTCGGTTGCAGTGCGAATCCCTTCGTCCAGGCCGGCAGAAGGCGCGAGCGTCGCCCGATACATGACGGAGCCCTCCTCCAGCTGGGGAACGAACTCGGTTCCCAGGAAGGGGACGATCGCCAGGCTCAGCGCCAGCGCGCCGAGCGCCCCGGCAAGAATCTTCTTTCGGTTGTCCAGGGACCAGCGCAGCAGCGGGATATAGGGCCGCTTGACGACTCGCATGATCCAGGTGTCCTCTTCGGTTCCTCCCTTCAAGAAGTAGGCGCACAGGACAGGGATCACGGTAAGCGAGAAGATCAGCGAGCCGAACATCGCGAACGACACCGCAAACGCCATGGGCCGAAACATCTTGCCTTCGACGCCCTGGAGCGTGAACAGTGGCAGGAAGACGATGATGATGATGGTGATCGCGAACACGATCGGCCGGCCCACCTCACGGGCCGCACGCAGCACCAGGTGCAGCTTTGATTCGGCCGACCATCGTCCGCCGACGGCATGCTCGCCAGTGTGCTCCCTTACTTCGTGGCCATGCTCCGACAGGTGCCGGTAGATGTTCTCTACCATCACCACACCACCATCCACCATGATCCCGATCCCGATCGCCAGCCCACCAAGGCTCATGAGATTGGCGCTGAAGCCGAAATAGTACATCAGCATGAAAGCGACCAGCAGCGACAGCGGCAGCATCGCCGTTACGATGAGCGCACTGCGGGCATTGCCAAGAAACAGGAAGAGAATGATGACGATGAGGATGGCGCCCTCGAGCAGCGCGTCCTTGACCGTGTCTACGGCGCGGGTGACCAGGTCGGCCTGGTCGTAGAATGCCTCCGCCTTCGTCTCTGGGGGAAGTGCCCGGTTGACCTGCTCGATCTTCGCCTTGACCGCCTTGATGACCTCCGAGGTGTTCTCATAAATTCGCTTGAGGACGATCCCGGTCACCACTTCGCCCCGCCCATTCATTGTCACAGCCCCGCGCCGCACCTCAGGACCTATCGCGACCTCGGCCACGTTTCGAACAAAGATCGGGGTGTTGTTCCGCTCCGTGACAATGATGTTACCAAGATCAGGAAGGTTTTCAGCCAGGCCGATGCCGCGGATCAGGTACTCCTCGGGGCCCCGGACGATATAGCCACCTCCGACATTCCTGTTGTTCGCGCCTACTGCTTCCTTCACATCCGCGAGGGTCACGCCGTACTGCTGGAGCGCACGCGGGTCCACTCGCACCTGGTACTGCTTGACATCGCCGCCGAAGGAGAGCACGTCCGTTACCCCCGGCACGGTGCGCAGGTTGTACTTGACGATCCAGTCCTGCAACGTTCGCAACTCCATCTGGTCCGCCCGCCCTCGGACGGTGTACTGATACACCTGCCCGAGGCCCGTGGTGATGGCACCCAGCACCGGCTCTCCCAGATTAGGCGGGATCTGCTCTCGCGCCACACCCAGGCGCTCCAGGGTAAGCTGACGGGCGAAGTAGATGTCTACGTTGTCGTAGAAGTACACCGACACCTGGGAGATGCCGAACAACGAGACCGATTTGGTGTGGCTTACTCCGGGCAGGCCGTTCATGGCGACCTCGACCGGGTAGGTGATGAGCTTCTCGACCTCCTCAGGAGCCAACCCCGGCGATTCTGTGATAATCTGCACCAGGGTCGGCGAGACGTCGGGGAACGCATCGATGGGCAGCTTGGCCAGCGCCAGCCCGCCCCCGCCGAACACACCGAGCGCGAACAAGAGGACCAGCAGGCGGTTTCTGAGCGAGAATTCCAGAATACGATCGATCATTAGATGCCTAGTCTTCTTCAGATGCCTAGTCTTCTTCGGCGAAGGTGGCCTTGATCAGCTCCGCCTTCAGCTGAAACGCGCCTTGCGCCACGACGCGGTCCCCCGGACGTAGCCCCTTCACCACTGTTAGCAGGTTGGAACCGGCCCGGGGTCCCAGCACCACCTCCCGCGCCACGTACCGGCCTGGCCCGCCGGTTGGGACAAACACCACCTGGCGACCATCCACCTCCTGCACCGCAATCTCCGGAATAACGAGGGAGGAGTCGCTCCCCGCCGGTATCGCGGTCTCGATGTAGACCTGGGCAAACATTCCGGGGCGGAGCAGCCGGGTCTCGTTCTCCACCTCTACCCGGACCTTGACCGTGCGGGTGAGGCTGTCCACCACCCCTCCCGCGAAGGTGACCTTACCGGGGAAAGTGTCGCGTAGTGCCGTGGGGATCACTCTTGCCGGTACTCCGTTCTTGACTCGAGTGAAATCAGCCTCGTACACGTCGACGGTGATCCAGACGTGACGGAGGTCAGCGACGGTGAGGAGATCGGTCGAAGGTCCGGCGATCTGACCGGGTGTGGCGTGACGCTCGACGACCGTGCCGCTGACGGGAGATGCCAGACCGAAGGTGCCACCCTCACCCACTGGACTGGCCCCAAGCGCCTTGAGCTTAGCGAGTGCGGCGTTCAGCTCTGCCTCGGCACTACGGTATTCACCTTCCGCTTCGAGCAGCTCTTTCTGCGACGAGATGGATTGGTCGTACAAGCGTTTCTCTCTCTCGTAATTACGCCGAGCAACTTCGATGCCCGCTTGTGCCCGCCCATAGGTTCCCCGGGTCTCGCCCACCTCCGGACTCTCGACGATCACCAGGACGTCCCCCTGACGGACGCGCTGGCCCAGATCGGTCCGAATCGAAACGACCCTGCCTTCCGCCCTCGAGGCAACCACAGAGACGTGGTTGCCGTCATAGGTGATCGTCCCATTGGCCGACAAGACCCCCACCCTGGTAGAGCCCACCGTGATCAGCTCGATTCCGGCGAGGCGTTCGGAAGTCGTGTCGAGGGCAACCACAGAGTCGCCAGCCGATTCAGCGGTGGACGATCTGTCCTCCGAGGTGGCGCCTGGCTGGTCGGCGAGCGGGGGATTCCGGCGGAAGACCGCCCACGCGACGGCTACGGCTACCAGTGCCGCGAGCCAAAGCGGCCAGCGCCGCCGCTTCAGGTCCTGCCAGGTGCGGCCTAAATGCCCGGACGTCGAATCGGTGTCACGCATGGTAGCTTCTTTCGCCTGCTGAGAGCCGGAGATGATAGGATTGTTTGGGGATGTCACTGCTCCCCCTTTCCCGCAGAGGTGATGGTGTGGACGTTGTCAGCAGTGGTCTCCGCCAGGTCGGCGATCGCCTCGCGGGCGGCCAGCCAAGCAGCCCAATACTCGAGCTCCGCATCAATCACCTGGTTCCGGATGAGGAGCAGAACCGGGAGACCAACCTTGCCTTCCCGGTACGCTGTCTCCAGGAGCCGGCGATTCTCTCGCGCGGCCGGAAGCACCGCGGACTCGAGCACCGCGACTTCGGCCGTCGCGTTCTCGTATCCGCGGACCGCCCGAGCGACTTCGGCCCGGACCCGGCGCTCGAGTCCGGCCCGTTGAAGCTCGGACTGCCGGGCGAGGGCGCGCTGAGCCTGGACCGTGCCCCGATTCCGGTTAAACAGGGGTACGCTGACTCCGACGCCGGGGCGGAGCGCTTGTCCGGAGCCGTCCGCACGCTCCTCGCTCAACAGGCGGAGACTCAGGTTGGGAAGTCCTTCCCGGGACGCCACGGAGGCCGCCGCGGCCGCCTGACGTGTGGCCGCTTCCCGTTCTGCCAGGTCAGGGCGGCGGGCCAGGGCGAGAGCTGTCAACGAGTCCAGATCGAGGCGCAGGGTGTCCCGCCTCGGTGGTGCAACCGGTCCCGCACCGGAGTCCGCGACGGAGCTGGGCAAGGGGACCGTGCTGTCCGGAACCGGTACAACCTGCGTACCGGGAGCAATGCCAAGAAACCGCGCGAGATCGAGCGCCACCTGATCCCGCTCCCGGCCTGCGGCAAGCGCTCTTGCCCGCGAGCGTCCCAACTCTACCGTGGCCAGGTTGAACTCCAGTCGGCTGACCTTTCCGGCATCGAGTTGACGCTGCACCACGTCGGTGAGCCGCTGATTGAGACCAAAGACCTCAGCAGCCAGGTCGGTACGCCGCCCTGCCGCGATCAACTGGTAAAAAAGACGGTCGGTCTCTCCAATCGTGAGACGAGCGACGTTTGACACGCCCGCGGAGGCGCGCTGGATGCCAGCGCGCGCGGCTCCTCGTCGGGCACCACGCTGGCCGAATACCTCGACTTCCTGAGCAATGAGCCCCTCCGGTCCGTTCCCGCTCCGCCCTTCGCCGTAATACTCCACCGTTGGGTTTGATCGGAAGAGAACGCTCGCCTGACGGAAGTCCCCGCGGGCGACATCAACATCGAGTCTCACCGCGGTCAGATCCGGATTGCTCCGGAACGAGAGCTCTCGTGCGTCCGCGAGTGTCAGATGCAGTGTATCCCCGGACACCTGTGCGGCCACGTCTTGAGCTGCAGCACCGGATAGGACGGCCCCGCTCAGGCACGCAATTGCGAAGCGTCCGCCTTGGCGCCGAGCACGTGATCGAAGTTTCCCACTGATGACTGACACAGCCTCTCCAAGAGAAGCGGCCTCGAATCGGTCGATAGGATCGACTCCGATCGCGTGACCACCAGTGCGCTGGATAGATGCGAACGACCGATCATGGCGTGTCTTGGGGACCGCCGTGTCGGAGCGGCGCCGGGCGGTCTAGAGCCGCTTCGGCGCGTTCAGAGAGGTCAGACTATGGGAGGTGGGTGGTGCGGTGCTGCCGGTAGGCTGGAGGTAATTGACACAGGAGATTCTGGTAACACTAGGGACTCGGCCGTAACGGTCCATGCAGGCGCTAGCGAGGGCACACCGTCTGCGTGGCTATGACTGCAGTGATCTACATGATGGGAGTGCAACGGCCCTGCGGGCTGCTCCCCCCTGGGGGTGTGCGGGGCGACAGCGAGCAGGCCAGAGCCGATGCTCGCAGGGGCCGACATTTCGGAGCCCGCGTGACCATCATGGACGTCAGGGATCAACACTTCCAAGGAGGCAGAGAGCAGCGACATACAACCGGCGATCGCTATGAGGCGTCGCACCCAGCCGACTCGTGCCGCATTTCTGCCCAACATGGATCGTGCCACGCGACTCCAGCACTGCTTTGGGGTTTGGGCGGGGGATATAGTTCCCGCGTACCACCTCATGCTAATCCTCTAACAGTCGAATGTCTACGGCCCATACGGGCAACTAACGTGCGATCCACGACCGAGTGGACCTTTGTTGCACAGGAACTGATCATCCAGCCAAAGTGCCAGTCTCTCTGGTTTGCATAACTATAAGAGTTTCGGTGGGGAGTAGCTCTTCCTTGAATCGGTAGGTCGTTAGATCGCCCGGATGTGAATTCCGGCCCTCCACTTCGATCGATGTCTGGCGCTGGTTGTGCCGCCCAGGCACTATTGACGCTGAGGCCCTCGGACCCCTTCCCTGGAGCGTACGGATTCAGGCCCAGGGGTTTGTCCCCTGCCTGCCGTTGCCTTTTTTCGGGCCGGCGCTAACGCACTATCGAGGGTGCACTCAACGAAGCCGATTGCCTTTGGTAGTTCCATGCTGGCAGCGCGCCTGAGTACTACTCGTCTCATTGATCGTCTGGCGATTCCCGTGGCGGTGCTCGCAGTGGCGACCGGGAATTCCAGGAGCGAGGCCCAGGATTTTCGCGACCATCGGCAACACCAATACCTGTATTATGTCGTTCCAATATACGACCGGGTTACCGACAGCACCCGCATCAGCGCGATGCTGCTCACGGGCGTTGGATGGTTCGGCTCCGGCGCAAAGGTGTGGCTTACCGCCTCGTTTGTGTTTCCGGGGGCTCGCCTTGTCAATCAGCCTGACACCGTCGAGCTGGCGCTCGACAGTTTTGCTCGAGAGGGAAGCAAGTGGGCGTTCTCCCGTGCGCGAGAACTGCGGGTCGAGGTAGACAACTCGGTGCGACTCAAAGTTCCAGCAAGCTATTATGTACGGGTTGGGAAAGGCCTGCTGGATCGCGGCCGTCGGGAGCTGCTGTCTTTCCGCATCCCAGCGCGTGAATTCATCGATCTGGGACAAGAACGGGAAGTCATCTTACAAGCGGGCTCCGCCAGGTTTGAATTGAACAGCCACGCGATGGAGATGATACGTGACCTGATCCGTAGGATGACTACTCGGTAGCATAGCGTGACTTGGGTGGATCAGAAGAATGATTCGGTTCAAGATCTGCCCTGGCGCTGGGTCTCAAGCTCATCCTTGCAGGCGCGGCCATCGGGGGCTTTGTCAGCCTGGGCCTGGCGGTTTTCGTTGGCGGCATGGGGGACCGCTGGCCGTAACTATTAACGCCCTGCGGTTGGCCGGGGTCAGGGGCCGAAGGGTGAAACTACGGAGACTTCCAGAATCCCTGGTTGCATGCCGACAGGGGGCCGGCCATGCTCTCCGTATGAGTAGCAGGACGCATATTGTGCTCGCCGCTCCCGTGGGCCGACTCACTCGAATGTCGATGCTGGTGCTCGGTGTTCTGAGCGTGCCGAGCGTGGGGCCGGCGGCCATGCAGCGCCCACCCTGGGCTCAGCACGATCCTTCTGCGGTACATCAGGGCGCGCATTCCGGGACCCATCAGGTGCGGGCGTCGATTGACTCGGCATCCTGGGATAATGGCACCCAACACGAATGCCCACACTGCCCAGCCACCGAGTGTGCGCGAAGTCGCGCCGTGCACAGCCTCTTCGAATGCCGCAGTATCGGAAGCATCAGCAACAGTTCCTGAACTCGTCGCCGACCGCCTTGGAGTGCGCAGAATGCGGGTTCACCCGTACTCGCCGACTCACCAGCCTCCAACCCCACCTCCGCAACCGATCTCCTAGACGAGTTTTGCCCGGCAGCCGCATGGCTTGCCGAGAGCTTCACGACTAGGACGATCGATCATGTTCAGTCTACGCACGGTCGCTGCGGCGGCCGGGCTCTGCACGTCGTTTCTCGGAACCGCGTCGGCCCAGATCGACTATCGGAACCTCGACCTCGTCGAAGGCCGGCGGGTACTGGCTGCCCTGGCGCTGGCTGATGCGGTCCGGCCTGAGTCCCGGGAGGCGGTGGCGCGGTTGCACCAGCTCGGTCTCCCTGAAGAAGGGTGCCTGAACCTGACTCAGATCAGTGACGAGGAGCTGAGGGCTGAGGCCAGGCATCGCGGGTATGAGCACCACAGTGTCCGGTTTAGTCAGGCCGCACAAGCGGCTTTGCGTGAGCTCGAGGGGTTGCGCCGGCGCATTGACGAGCTCGTGAAAGACCTCCAAAAGGAAGGTCTTCCAAGAGTTGGCAACGCTGAGCCGTCCACTGGACGCGTGCAGTAAGCCAGAGGATCGCACCTCTGATCCTTATAGCCGGTGCCGACAAGAGGGACCCTGGAGGGACATGAGGGCGCTAAGAAGCTCAAGCAATGGCAACTACGGTCAGACACCAAATGCGGAAAGCGTTCAGACGTCTGTAGAACTTAATCCTCACGTCCCAAGGCTACCTCCTGGGTTGCTCCTCGGACTCGCTGCGCGATGGCTAGTTGAGGCGCCGTGACAAGCAGTTTGAGCCGTGAAAGCTCCCACGGGAGGAGCCGTTCCAAGAGTCCACTGATCCTGCGCTCCAACGCGTCTTTTCGCGGAGCGCGCCTCACCTGCTCCCGGAGTGCTCGCTGGTTGGCAGTAACGCGCTGCTCTTCCCTCCTGACGGCCGTTGGTTCTGGCGTGACGGCCTGCGCCGCTCGCCGGGCCTCGAGCGCCTCACCCGCTCTCCTTGCGGCGGATCGTGCTGCCGTGCGAGCCGCGGTGTCGTCGTTTCCATTCCCCAAGCCCAAGACCCGAGGGCGCCGAGAGGTGAGAAGTTGACCGAGCCGTTCAGGCTCTTCTCGCATTGTCCGGATTGCTTCAGTTTGGCCTTTGTTTGCGACCAGCCCTTCGAAAACCTTCCTCGCGGCCAGTGGTTCACGATAGACAGCTCTAAGCGACTGCGTAAATGACGCCTCAGCTGCCCGCGTGAGGGCTTCAGCTGCGTGCAGATCGGCAGACCGCGCTCGCGACGCGCTCGCCCCGATTTCAGCATCATACCGCCGCCGCTCGAGTTCTAACCTGGCCTCGTATGCCTGAATGGCCTGCGCGAGATCGGCGACTCGGCTCCTTGCCGCTGAGGTCCGCAATCCATCCCCATCACGACCCCGGCCGCTGATCGAACGAGGCTCCCGATCCGGGCGCGGACGCGGCGTCTCCTCGAAGAGCGATCGTTGGACTTCCTCCCCCCGGCGAAGTGCGAGAGTGCCCGAAACTTGCCGGAGTCCCAAGCTGCGCTCCTCCTCTCGGAGGACCTCCTGAATGAGCGGCCGATCCTTCCATCGCTCCCACGCCTTTCCAGTCTCCGGGTGGACCCGGTTGACTAGAAGGTGAAGATGCGCGTGGGCACGGTCTCGGTGGGCCACGATAATGGCCTGGTGCTCTCCGAGTCCGAGCCGATCGAGTACCCGATCGGCGACGCGCTCCATGGCCGCCCGATCGACCGGGTCGTTGGGGTCGAAACTCAGGGCAACATGGTAGACCGGCTTCTCGACGCGGTCGCTACGTGCGGCCGTGGCGCACATGAACGTGGCCGCGAGTTCAGGGTCCTCGGTCGGTAGGTTCCGACTCGCCGTCCATGCGACGCGCTCTTGCTCCTTACCACTGCGTCCGTTCGCCAAATACGCCGCAAGCGCTCGAAAGCTCTTCCCACTGCTGGAAACCGCGATCATGTCCGCAATGTCCCGGATACTCCCGTCATCTCAGTCGCCGCACTGCAGTCAAGAGTTCGGAGAGTGCTGCCTCGACCGGCGTCTGTTGAGCAGCAATACCCGCAGCCCTCGCCGTAGCTGCGAGCTGGCTGAGTGTGGTGCCAATCCGGCCGAGCTCATGGATCAGGTCATCGTTCTCCCTGCGCACGGTCTTGGGCACCGTACCTAGCGAAGTCTCGCGGACGTAGCGGGCGGGAGGCCTCCCCGAGGCTCGCGCCAGCTCCATGATTCTTCGCCACTCTGCTGAGGTGTAGCGGATCTTTTGGGGCTGGCGAGTATTGGGCACCGGGTGATCCAGCGCGCTTGGGGGGCCCTCGGGGGCCATTGCCTCTGACATCATCGCATTACATCCAGGCCTCAGGATGTACTCGCGAATTGAGAGAGATGTTCGTGCCATACCGACGTGTTGACCCCCAGGAGAATTTCCCCTAGCCGGGACACCATGTTCGTGTCGTGAGAACGCTTTCCCGGTCTGAGAAGTACCTCTGAATAGCCCTTGATTCCCCTGCCGATCGCTGGTCGGGGTCTGATCGAATGCCGTCCAGCCTACGGCTCTCGAATGATGCCGTCGCACACCATCAATTTGTCTGCGCCCTTCGCGGTCAATCCAATTGCCGCGCAGCCGCTCGAGACTAGGACATCTCTCGCTACGGTTGGGGCCGTAGGCAAGAGTTCGGGGCAGGCATTCGCTGTTGAGGCCCCCCATGGCTGTCATGTGCTAAATCGGGCCTCTCAGGCCCTGGGTGAGCTGTGACGACTTGGGAGACTCTGGCTGCGCTTGTGAGCGCATACCCGGACGGTGCCTCCGTGCCGGTGCCGAAGTCGTGGCTGCAGGAACTGCTCTCAGGGATCCCCACTCGGGAAGCTATGCCGGCCGCAGTGGAGGTCGACCTGGACTGTGGGCAGATCGCAGCGCTACTGGGTCGCTCGGCAGGTACTATCCGGAGCTGGTGTGCAGCAGGCGTAATCCCGGGTGCCTACCGGCTGCGTGGTTGTCGCGAATGGCGCGTTCCTCGGATCGCTCTCACTGCCTTTCAACAACGTGAGCGGCAACGCGCGGAACGATCAGCGTAGGACGGGTGTGCTGCCGAAGCCTCGCGCCGGCGGCTCATGCTTCTCGCGGGTTTTTGCCTACCAACAATCGACCCGCCTTCCCCAAGTTTCAGTCGGGGGAGCCTGCCATGGAATCTCGCCACCTGCCGTCCAGACTATCGCCGGATGCGAGGCTGCCTCACGAGTGTTTAGTCATCAATAGGGTCACGAAGGGATGATCCGATGCCGAAACGTGCCAAGGCGAAAATGTATTGGAGAAACCAGGGCACCGGCCACCGCGCTTACGGCGACTTCCGTGAGTATGCGAAATGGGGCGGAAAGCGGGAGCCACTGGTCTGGCCCGGCGAGATCAAAGCGACAACCGACGAAGTACGAGCACACGAACTGTTCGCCAGGAGGCTGCAGGAACTTCGGGACGCGTGCGACGCTGGAATGGCGGTCGCGAAGGTAGCGGCTCGCCCACCTCTTCATCTCGCCGTAGCCAACTACCTCAGCGCCAAAGAGGATGAGCCCGTCACTGCTGGCTGGGTGTCGGCGTATGCCGGCTTTCTCGGAAAGGCGGTCACCTTTTTTGGGGCTGAGACGAAGCTAGGGGCAGTGACCGTCGAAGATGTCATGGAATTCATGGAGTGGTTGCGCCGCCAACGCACTCCTCAGGGCAAGAGCTATTCGGAGCAGAGCATCCGCCACCACCTGTACGCACTGTCAGCCCTCTACCGCAAGGCACAACGCAAGGGCTGGGTACAGAGAGGCGTGAATCCCGTGGGGCTGCTCGAGCGCCACGAGCGCCCGAAGGTCGGCCGGTCGAAGACTGCCTTTCTCGAAGTGCCTGATGCGTCGCGGCTAGTGTGGGCCGCCGCCACCTATCCAGCGAAGCCGCATGAGCCAGAGATGCATCTGGCACTCCCACTGGTTGCCACGTTCCTACTCACCGGTGGCCGCCAGAAGGAGGTGGCGGGACTCGCCGTATCGGATGTCAGATTCGACACCGAGACGGTGATATTCCGTCCGCATCCATGGCATAAAGGTGGCCGGTTAAAGACCGAGGGGGCAGAGCGAACCGTGCCCCTCTGGCCCCAGCTCCGCGAGGTTCTCGAGCAATACCTGGAGAGCTACCGGCATGATCTGCCCGGCGATCTGCTGTTCCCCTCGCCTCATCTCGGCGGGGACCGGCCGCTTACCGATCTCCGGGACCTGCTGGATCGCATCGCGGTACGAGCCAGATTGCTTACCCCGGCCCTCGATCCAGGTACAGGGAAGCAGCGGAGAACGGCCAGCGGACGCCCGATGTGGGTGGGTACGCGCATTCGGACGAGGATCTTCCGCCAGACCTATTGTGCAGCCCGGCTCCAAACCCTTGACCGGGGGCAGCCGGTCAGCCTGTATACCGTTTCACGGGAGCTCGGTCACGAGTCGGAGGACATGGTGCGGCGGGTGTATGCCCGGCTTGGCAAGGTTCGGCACCGAGTCGAAGCACCCGAGTTCCGCCCGGAGCAGTGGTTCGTTGAGATCGGCGGTCAGCTATGCCCGCGGGAGGACCGCACGCGGGGTTACCGTATGGGAAGCCAGGGGTTAGAATTCGGTTCCGGAAAACAGGGTCCGGCACTGTTTTCCCGCACTATTGAAGGTCTGCAGGCGTAAGTTGTTGCGGGTCCGTAGCTCAGTTGGATAGAGCGCTTGCCTCCGGAGCAAGAGGTCGCGCGTTCGAGTCGCGCCGGGCCCACTCCGGAACTTCCTCACCCGCTTGCACTTCAGTGCTGGCGGGTTCTTCGTTTCCATCAGCTAGCTCATCGCGGGTAACGTTCCGGGTAACAAAGCCGAGGGCCCCGAGCCGATCCTTCAGCGCCTTTTCGTGCTGCTCGATGCGGTACTCCACCACCTCCGACCGGTGGCGCACGGTGCCCAGGTGAGCATAGACGCGCCGCACCATCTCCTCCGAGCCGTGCCCTAACTCCCGACTGACCGTGTAAAGGCTCACCGGCGCCCCATGGTCGAGCGTCTGGAGCCGGGCGGCGGTGAAGGTGTGTCGGAAGACCCGCGTTGCCAGCTCGCCGGCCTTCCATCCCGCCCTCACGGCAATCCGGTCGATCAGTTTCCGGACGTCGACCAGCATGGCTCACTGCCAACACTCGACCGCCTCGTGAACACCGATCTTCAGAGGGCCATAGGGCCACCAGGCAAGCCTGGTGATCCCGACGCGATCCTTGATGTAGCTTGGAATATCGGCCTTCAAGCGGCTTATGGTCGGGCTTGGTCTATGGCAGTGTGGACCACGGCAGTTCCACAGGAATGCATCTCAGTACGAGAAGAGCTCGCACGCACGCTGGATCAGCCGCTCCGTGAGGTCGCCGGCTTTGGCCCGCAACTGCTCGCAGCTATTGACGAAGCGCTCAAAGCCCCTCGCGGAGGTGCAGCTCGCGCTCTGAAAATGACCCTCACTTTAGAGCTTCACAACGAGGCGCTACGTCGTGCAATCGAGGCAGCGTTTCGCTAGTTCAAACACCATTCTCCCTTTATTACAGGGAGAACGCGCGATTCGGTCGACCCGGCTAAAACCTCCCGAGCATCTCCGCATGTTACTCGCCATGAAGACATTCCTCGGCAACTCCACGGCAGTTAGAGCCAAACTTTGCGAAATGTATAGCTCTGGCACGTACGGTCGGCGTTGAGTAGCTCTTGTTGCCTACGTGGGGCAGACGCTCCGGCGTTGCTGCCTGACAAACGGCTACCAAGAGGACGTTCGGGCGAAGGGGTGGCCATCTCGAGAGCCAGGGTGTCAGTGATGCCAAGACGTTTGGCGGCGGAGCTGCTCGAGTGGGTGTCAGACCGGAAGGGACAGCGGGGGTGATGACTCTTTCCAACGTGAAGCGTCCCCTTAGGTCCATCGCCATTTAACTAGCTCCTCTTGGTATATGGCATCGTATAGATCTCCGCGGATGGGCGACTGCCGGCGCGAGCTGGGTACACCGCTCGAGCCGATAGAGTAGTGACAACGGACATGCTGGAAGGGGCTTCGGTTCCGCGCCGGATGAGGCGCGAGGTTCAACGTTCTAAGCCGTTTTGGGCTTTGTCAAGCCGCGCGGCGATTCACTTCCCACCAACCGTAATGATCGTCTCAGCCCGGATGCCTTCAGCCTGGACCGGGATCACGTACTTCTTGATTGGCATTCCCTGCCGGGGCGGGTCGATCACGATCGCGGTCTCCTGACCCTCTACCAGACGGGTGGGGATCACCTTCGTGCCATCTATCTCCTTTTCCTCCAGCCAGGGGCACTCAGGGGTGGTGCGATAGAAGTCAGGACCTTTGCCCTGGATCGGGAGAATGGCCAACTCCACCTGCTCCTGGCCCTGATCGCCAGTGGTGAACGACCCTTCAATGGTGAAGAACTGGCTCCCGGTGTAACTCCCCTTGCAGGACGGGATCTCGGATGCGAAGAACTTCATGGTTCCGAGCACGACTGTCAGCATTTGCTCGAAAGACATGCTCTTGGGGATATTGCCAGGGGGCAGGACCTCCTGCATGCGTTTCAGTGTAGCCTTCTCGTCAATGGTGCTGTACGTGCCCTCGATGTCGACATCCACCCCCCCACGCCAGAGGCTGTCTTTATTCATATAGAGGAAACCGCGGTACACGTGGCGGGACTTTTCGGTCACTTTAGGTACGCCGAGCATTGCCTTGCCCCTTGAATCCTGGAACTCCACCTCGTTGTTGTCTTCGATCACGAGCTTAATGGGCGGACACTTCTCGAGATCCTTCCA
Organism: Gemmatimonadales bacterium; assembly: GCA_050733075.1. GTDB lineage: Bacteria > Gemmatimonadota > Gemmatimonadetes > Gemmatimonadales > GWC2-71-9 > CAVVWJ01. The sequence continues at coordinate 15,523 of JBOHSD010000018.1, read as the reverse complement.
CTCCGCGTCGGAGTAGGGTGGGGCAAACCCTATTGCACTGAACTGGCGTGAGATATCCTTCATGTCCAGTCCACCCTTGATGATTCCTGCCCGGCAGCGTTCCAGGGCCTGGCGGGCGCAGCTCTCAACGACCCGCTGGACTAATGGGTCAATGGAGGAAGTCTCTGGGCCACCCTCGGTGAACAGCGCGGAAGGCCTTGTGAAGGATTTGTATTCCGCCAGAACTTTGCCCGCGGCGTCCAGATCCGAGCAGTCTGCCTCCAGCGCCCGTAGCCTCCGAGCAAGGTCCTGGAGGTAGAGAAATGTTGCAGCTCGTACTCTCTCCGCTGCTCTCCTGGTGGCCTCCTGAAATTCGGGGCTGTCCGGGTCCCAACCGAGCGCTTCCAGGATCACGTGCTCCTTCAGCGCCTTGGCGATTTCCTGTTGGAGGAGGTCAAGCGGATTCTTGGGTGTCGGCCAGTAGCCTTCATTCCATTTGATGGACCCATTCTCAAATAGGACGGCGCCTGGCACAGCCGTGGCGGAGCCATGAATCGAGAAGTGGGCGACCGAGAGCCGAATCTGGTCGGCGGCAGGCATGAGGGGCACCAGGTACACTCCCTGCCCATCGCCCGCCGCCCCGAAGGCGACCTGGTCCTTCTCGGAAGACCGCTTCGCCGATTCGATTGTCAGTGTTGCGGGGGCAGCCAATACGAGTCCATCCGGGCTCAACTGAACTGCACCCACCAGGCCCCCGTTGAACGGCAGATCGCTCACACTGTCCACCGGTGTCATCGTTATCCCGGTGCTCTCCGGGACGGCGTTCTTCGGCAGCTCCAACGTGAACCTGGTTCCACCCGGCCCGGTGACGCGCACGGTGCCGCCGGCGGGACCTATGATCTCGGTTGCCTTCGTGTCTTCATCAGCATGGACAACGATGTCGATCGGAGAGGTCGGTGGGCCCTGCTGCAGTATCCGGCTGGCCTCGGCAACTTGCTTCTCGCTTACCACCTCTCCCACCTCATCATCCCTTCCTCCGCAGGCGTTGATGAGGCTGGTCATCAGGAGGATGGAAACGACGAGCTTCGTCACCATCAGCCCCCTCCGCGCATGACCTGATGGCAATCGATGGTCCCCTCCAGCGTCACACCCTCGGCGGTCTTGCCCTTGAAGGTCACCTTCCCCGTCTTCTCCCGGTCATCCACCGTAACGGTGCCGCTTCCTTCCTGCTTCGACGCCCCGGGCTGGGTCTTGATCGAGTGCTCGGTGTAACCGGGCTGGAACAGCTCGCCGAAGCCCACGGTCAGAAGAAACTGGTCCGTACCGTCGGCGGCGTCCTTGGTGTCAGCCACGATAAGCTGAAGCGAGCTGAACTCGTTGGGCTTCTTCCCGGTGACACTGTACTGATTCCCCCACGCGCCGGGACCGGCGAAACCATGAGTGCAGGTGAACTTGCTGGACGTGGCGTCATAGGTGCCGGCGTGCTGGCCGCCGCTGATCACCAGGTGGATCGTCGTGGCGGTGCCGCCTGCGGCCGCGCCGGGTGAGTCCTCAGTCGATCGAGCTGCCGTGTCCGCCCGATCTTCGCCCCGCCCGCAAGCGGAGCACAGGAGGAGCGCAAACGAGAGAAGGAGAGGTGTACGCCTCATTGGCTAGAGATATAGCTCAATGGCCGCTCCCGCCAGTCCAGCGTGGCTTCCAACGGACTGGCGCAAGATGGGCTCGAACCGCATGATCTTGTGGTCCGCTTCAAGGAGCTCCCTCATGCCCAGCCTCTATAGAACAGCCCTGCTCGCTCTGCTCACGCCGGCCGCCGCCGCTGGCCAGGATAACCCCTTCGCCCTTACCGGCGGCTCGGTCAAGTCCGCCTACATCGTCTACGAGGTGACCGGCAAGCCACAGCCGGACAACCCCATGGCCGCTGCCCCCACGGTCGCTGAGCTGGGCGTGGCCCCGGATCGCTGGATGTTGCGCATGGTGGCGCCGTTCGAGCTGGCCGGCAAGAAGGACACGATGAAAACGGTGGTGGTCGCCAGCGGGGATTCCCAGTACACCTATCTCCAGATGGGTCCCGGCAGGGGCGATGGCGAGGTTTCCGTCATTCTCCGGCGCCACCTCGCCCGGGAGTATGCCACACTGGACGCCGCCGGCAAATCGCGCTTCAGGGAAAATCTGAAGCTGGTCGGCCAATCGTCGATGTCCGACGTATCCGACGAGTACATCACCCTCACCGGTGAGAAGAAGGGCTCCGAGACCATCGCAGGGCACAAGTGCGACGTGTACCAGCGGGAAGAGACCACGCTGTGCGTGATGCCCCAGGCGCCGGGTGTGGTACTCCGCTCGACCGATGCAAGCACGGGATTGACCCTGGTGGCCAAGAAGGTCACCCTCAACGGGCCGGTGCCCATGGCCGCCACCCTCCTGCCCAAGGGCGTGCGCTGGAAGAGGCAGGGGTATGATGACGAGGAGTTCGCCCCCGCCATCTGGGAGTTCAAGAAGCAGAGCGATTCGAGGAAGGTAGCGCCGGCGACGCTGGCCAAGTTCGCGGTGGGATACCTCGCCAGCCCCGGAGCGGCGGCGGAGCTGAAGGAGATGGACGGTGGCATCGGAGAAGCCGACGAGCCCGGCGCTGCCGACGATGCTGCTGAGGACGAGAGCGCAGACTGATCGAAACCTCGTGGTAGGCCAGAGCGTACCCACTGGGAGGAGGCACTCCCGATGGCTCACGCGATAAGATTGAAACCGTCGCGCTGATGGCTGCCAGCATCCATTCCGCGCGAGCGACCGGGCCAACTGACCAAGCTGGCACGAGCGGATCGCCCAAGAGGCCTGGTCTATCTATGATGCGGTTGAGAGGGAAGCCGCCGAACGCCATTCCAGGCGGTGAGGAAGTCACGCGGCCGATGAGCTGGAAGCCATCCGCGGACATCGACGAGAAGGTCCGCCGCTGGATGAAGGCAAAGGGCTGGGAGATGACCTCCGACACTCGCTCGCGCGGTCAAACGAGCCGTCTCCCTTAGAATCAGTTACTCTACCTTCCGGTAGATGTTGTCCACATGCGAAAGCCGCCGCAACACGATCCGGAGGAATGTGACGACGGGCAGTCCTCACCATGATGGCATCCAGTTGGCCGACTCCCCGAAGAACGTGGTCGAGCACAACACGTCCTTCGCGAACTTTAGCCCGGGGATGGTCGCGGTCACCATGGTGGTCACAGAACCAGTGAGCGCCCATTCCGGAACTTCTCCGACCACCAGCATCAAGCCAGGCGGCGGTACTTCGCTTGCCTCCGCGAGCGTAGGAAATTCAATGCCGGTGTGCAGACGTCACTGGCGTTCGGGGGAAAGCTACTGAGTAATGAAGTCACCACTCCCCGCGGGAGCGGCACGGTAAAACCGAAGCTTGCCCGACTTCTCACGCCGGATCTCAGGCACCACCTCGACCGTCACGCGGCACTCCTGCCCGAAGATCCTGCGGACGTTATCGGCCAGAAACCGAGGGGTTCCCTCATCGAACCCTACTCCCGGCTGAACCTGTATGGTCCACGCTCTCCGATCCCGCTGGTCGAAAAAGGCCTGCCGCACAGCGCCCTTTAGCACCGCCACCTTGAGCACGTCACCCAGTAACGCCCCGTGCACCCGCCGCCCGTCCGCGGCGTACAGCACATCACCGATACGCCCGTCTATGCCAGCGATCACTGGATGGGGGCGCCCGCAAGCGCAGGGAACAGGTGACACCCGTCCCCGGTCCCCGACCCGGTAGCGAATAAGCGGCATGACCCGGTTGGTCAGACAGGTCAGCAGAATGTCCCCGGTCTCCCCCGGTTCAACCGGCTCCCCGTTGTTGACCACCTCCACCTCCACATGCTCCGCGAAGACGTGGAGCGAGCCGGACGGGCACTCATAGGCAGCCGTGCCGGTCTCGTTGCAGCCGTAAGTCTCAATCACCCGTGCCCCCAACCCCTCCTCGATCTCGTCCCGCTGAGACGGGAATAACTTCTCACCGAACACCTTGGCATAGGGCACCAGCTTGCCGGACCCTCTGGCATGACGGGCCAGCTCCACCAGGGCGGAGACATAGCCCCACACATAGGCAGGCCGAACTCTCCGTATGAGGTCCACCACCTCATCGAGCTTGGCGGAAGACATATCGCCGGTCCACCGGAAATCCCGGTTGCGTACCCAATCCGCGAATCGCGACTCGGGTATGTGGCCCAGCTTGACGTTGCGAGCACCGAGGCCGATGCCGTGCCAGCTCAGCCCCCGATATTCGGTTGCCCATGCCCACGCAGCCGCCTTGCCATCTACCCCAACGGTCAACGGTTGCCCGGTGGACCCAGAAGTGGAGCGGTAGTAGTGCCTGGGTACCGGGAGCGCCAGAAGGTCCCTACCGTGCGCCTGAATGCCTCCGCGGTCCAGCACGGGCCAGGACCGGAGACTACGAGGATCGGCGTGCTGCCACTCAGCCGAGCGGTAGAACGGGACACTCCGCTTGGCGTGTTCGAGAGTCCGCGCCAACTGCCCAACCCTGAGGTCGTGGAAGGCTCGTGCGTCCAAGCGTTCCCACTGGTGGAGCTGGCGGAGGCACGCGCCCAGTGGCCGGCCCCGTAACCGCGAGATGCCGAGGAACAGGAGCCGGTGAAACCGCTCGTTCATTCGGTGCCCCTCAGTCTTTTGCAGTCCCGCTTGCTCGTCTTCGGTCGAGCTGCGCGCGGCGAGACCGTTTTATCTTGCAGAGCCCAGAACCAGGAGGATCGACGGTGGATAAGACCGAAACCGTGGCGCTGATGGCGGCCACGATCTACGCAGCAGGACCGCTGCGCCAAGCCACTCTCGATACGGATACGATGTACGGGGACGTAGCAGCTCAGGCGTGGGCTCTCTACGATGCGGTGGAGAAGGAAGCCGCCCAGCGCCATTCCAGGCGCTAGGTTCAGCACTCGAGATCTTTCGTTCCCGGGAATCGGCTCAGATGGGGTCCCTTTTGCGCGAGCCCATGAGTGCCGTCCTCTCGTCGTTCACGACCAGGAGGGTGGTTGCGGAAGGGGGGAATGGGGTCACAGATGTCCTCTGGGGTGAGGGTTGGTTGGCCTTAATCGTAATGATCGCCGAACCGCTCGCAACCGGGACCCCGAGGACGTCGCGCGAGGGGACTGGCGTCACATCGTCCGGGTCTGGCCGGGCTTATGGTGTAGGCGCTCCGGCAGCCTACGCTGCTGGCCTCTCCCGGCAGCCGGCTGCATGTCCCGCGTCGTTGCCGTCGCGCCTCCGCGCGCCGCGTTACGGAGGGATCCCAATGGATACTCGCCAATCTGAATGGACCCAGTGGCCGGTCTCGTGGAGCGCGGTCTGGGTCGGCGCGCTCACTGCCCTGGCTGTGGGGTTGATCATCGGGTTGCTGGGATTCGCACTAGGAACCCACGAAGTCTCTCGCTATGTAGACTGGGAGAAGCTCCGGCTGCGAAGCGTCATCTTCAGCATTGGGGGTGCCTTCTTTGCATTTGTGGCCGGGGGCTGGACCGCAGCGCGAATTGCGGGCATTCGCCGCTCTGAGCCGGCCATCCTGCATGGGGCGATCGTTTGGCTGCTGACGCTGCCTCTGCTGCTCGCGCTTGCCGCAGTCGGAGCCTCGGCCCTTTTTGGCGGCTGGTACGGCGGGCTTGCCGGCCTGCCCTCATGGCCGGCCGCAGCATCCGACCCGGACCTGGCCACGGCTACTCGCAACAACGCTCTCGCAACCGCAGCCGCCCTGCTGCTCGGTCTGGTTGGCGGCGTCATTGGCGGCTGGATGGCCTCCGGAGAGCCGATGACGTTCACCCACTATCGCAAACGCCACCGGCTTCCAGACGACCGCGGAACTTCCGCCAGCCCAAGTGAGCTGAGAGAAGGGAGACAGTAATGATCCTCATCCTGCTATGGCTGCTCGGCGTGCCTCTGGGTATCATCCTGATACTGTTTCTCTTCGGCGTGGGACACTGAACGGCGCCCGCCTGGAGGCCAGCGAAGCCGGCGCCGACCCGGAAAAGATGCACCTGCCCCCGCTTGCAGATCCACACAGGCGGGGGCTTCACGGGCCGCCCTCAACGCTGACGATGTAGTGCCCCTTCTGATGCTTCATGCGATACTCTAGCAGATAGCCTGGAGAGCCGCCTTCGAGGGCTGTTTCGGCGGCCTTCATGACCCGCGGGAGTCGCTCTACTCGCCCCGTGAGCAGATCCCAGTCATAGAGAAAGCCCGCCAGCAGCTCGGTGGCGAGCCGAAAACGCTCCTCGCTCGGCCGGAGCGCCGCTTCGACAAACAGCCTTCCCTCGTCCTGCCTGCGGGTGTGCCCCGCCTACGGGGCGGGAAAATATCGCCGGTCCTCGGGTCCGCGGCTGGCCGGGAAACCGGGAAGTGCTGACGCCGGCAGCCGGTTTCACAATAATGGTCAGCTAAGGTGTCACCGCAGGGGCCGCGCCAGGGACCCCGGAACAGATGTATCGCGGGTTCTTCGAGGAGGCGACGTGACAAATCAGCAAGGTGGCCGGTACGATCCGGAGAAAGAGCTCGGAGCGCTGGTGCGGGAAAGCGAGCGCCTGCAGCGCCACTCGGCAGAGCTGCAGGCCGAGAAGGATGCACTGCGGGCCAGGATGGCTCAGTTGTACATCGACGTTGCTCCTCTGAACCGGCGCCGGGGAGAACGCCGCAGGCCACGCGCCAGAGACAAGTAGATGGAGCTGTGGTGGCTCACCTCATCCGGTCCCGGTCCGTGCCTCACGACACAGAAAGCTGGTGGAAACCCGCGCATTTATGTCGCCTCGATCGAGCTGGAGATTGAACGGCAGACAGGAAGAGAGGTGAGAGCATGGCAACCCAACTGAAAAGACGAGCCGGTGATCGCGGCTTTGATGATTTCACCTCGCCCAGAGGCTGGGAACGCCGGCGGGGCGGAGCCCGGCAGCGGGAGGCGCAGGATGGCAGCGAGCAGAAGCTTGCCCGGGGCCTGGGCTGGCTCAGCATCGGGCTCGGCCTGGCGCAGATCGGCGCGCCTCGGGCCGTCACCCGCCTGATCGGCGTGCCGGACGACGAAGACAATCGCAAGACCATGTTTGCCATTGGCTTGCGTGAGATCACCAGCGGGGTCGGCATTCTTGCCGGCCGGCCCGCAGGATGGCTCTGGTCCCGCGTCGGCGGCGATGTGATGGATCTCGCCTTACTGGGCAAGGCCCTCAGGTCAGACGATGCCGACCGGACCCGGGTGGCAGCAGCAACTGCAGCGGTCCTCGGAGTGACCCTCCTGGACCTGTATACCAGCCAGCAGATCAGCCGCACGAATGGAGATGGAAGTAAAACCCGGGCGAGGAAGCAGCACCGCGGCATTCACGTTAAGGAGTCGGTAACGGTCAACCGCCCGGTGGAAGAGGTTTATGCGTTCTGGCGCAACTTCGCGAACCTGGCCCGGTTCATGGCTCATCTGGAATCGGTGCAGGTCCTCGATGAGCGGCGGTCCCGCTGGAGGGCCAAGGCCCCTGCCGGCACTACGGTCGAATGGGAGGCCGAGATCACCGAAGACCGGCCTAACGAGCTGATTGCATGGCGGGCCATCGAGAGTGCGGATGTGCCCAACTCCGGGCGAGTACGGTTCGTCCCCGCACCAGGCGGGCGGGGAACCGAGGTCCATGTCGAGCTGCGGTACAATCCCCCGGGCGGGGCTGTCGGTGCGCTCATCGCCAAGCTCTTTGGCGAGGAGCCGGGTCAACAGGTCAAGACCGACCTGCGCCGTTTCAAGCAGGTGCTGGAGACCGGAGAGGTGGTGCATTCCGACGCGAGCATCCACTCCGGCCCGCATCCCGCGCGGCCGCCATCACCGAGATTTTAATGCCAGGCACAGGAGAACAGAGCGATGAGAGCAACCTGCTGGGAAGGCAAGAAAAAGGTTCGGGTGGAGCAGGTACCCGACCCCAAGATCCTGAATTCTCAGGACGCCATCGTGCGGATAACCTCTACCGCGATCTGCGGGTCCGATCTGCACCTCTACAACGGCTTCGTCCCTGCCATGGAAAAAGGCGACATTCTGGGGCACGAATTCATGGGCGAGGTAGTCGAGACCGGGCCTGGGGTAAGGAACCTCAGGATCGGGGACCGGGTCGTGGTTCCATTTCCAATATCGTGCGGCACCTGCTGGTCATGCCAGCAGGGCAGGTTTTCAGTTTGCGAGAACTCCAATCCGAACGCCTGGATGGCGGAGAAGCTGTTGGGACACTCGCCGGCCGGCATCTACGGCTATTCGCACCTGATGGGCGGATACGCCGGCGGCCAGGCGGAGTACGCCCGGGTGCCGTTTGCCGATGTGGGGCCGCTCAAGGTGCCGGAAGATCTGACCGACGAGCAGGTGCTCTTCCTGTCGGACATCCTCCCCACCGGGTACATGGGGGCCGAGATGTGCGACATCCAGGCCGGGGCCGTCATCGCGGTGTGGGGTGCAGGCCCGGTAGGCCAGTTTGCCATGGCGAGCGCATTACTGCTGGGCGCCGAGCGGGTGATTGCGATAGACCGGTTCCCCTACCGGCTCAGGATGGCAAAGGAACGGGCCGGCGCCACCGATACGATCAACTACGAGGAGGTCAGCGTACTCGAGACACTCAAGGAGCTGACCGGCGGTCGGGGGCCCGATGCCTGCATCGATGCGGTCGGCATGGAGGCGCATGGCCACCCACTCATCTACGCCTATGACCGAGCCAAGCAGGCGATGATGCTGGAAACCGACCGTCCCATCGCCCTGCGGGAGGCGATTTTGGCCTGCCGGAACGGCGGCACCGTGTCGGTCATTGGAGCCTATGGTGGATTCATCGACAAATTTCCGATCGGCTCGCTGATGAACCGCTCGCTGACCATCAAGAGCGGCCAGTGTCACGTCCACCGTTACATGCGCCCTCTGCTCGAGCGAATCCAGCGGGGTGAGCTGGATCCCAGCTTCGTCATCACTCACCGGCTGCAGCTCGACGCGGCCCCGGACGGGTATGACATGTTCCTGAACAAAGAGAACGACTGTGTCAAGGTGGTCTTGAGACCGTAGCGGCTCTCAGGAAGCCTCACCCTTCTGCCAGCCGCTGGTGACCGGGTGTAGATTGGCTGGCATGAGAGGAGTGCGCGGCCGGGAGGCAAAGCTCAAGGCTGAGTATGCGGGTCTTTACCCGGGGCTCACGCCGGGCGTCTGGCTGCCGGTCGAAAAGCTGCTCCACCAGATCACCAAGCTGATCCACAAGGACCGCTCGAAATCCGGGGTCATCACCGGGCAGCGGCTGCTGCACGAGGAGCACTTCGAGTATCGCGGCACCTCGGCCCGGCCAGAGGGTCTTCCTGAGGGCTCCACCCGCCTGAGCGATGCCGGTGTCGAGCCCAGCCATTCGCCAAACCCCACGGAAGCCTCGCCAGACAACGGTCCGGCCAAAGAAGAGAGACGGCATGAGTGAGCAGCAGCGCGAAGGGGTCCAGGGTCGCGGCCGGGCCAATGTGCGGCAGGCGTTACTCAAATCCGCATATGCCCACCTGTACCCAGGCATAGCTCCCGGGGAGTGGCAACCGGCGGCCGTAATGGCCGATCTGGTTCTCGCGTTGCGGACCCGGCCGCGCAGTTCCGCCCCCAACTCGCGCCCCAGGATTCTCGACGGAAGGCATTTCCAGTTCCGCGGTTTGCCCTCGGCCGGCACCCAGGACGACCAGCGCCGGTCCCGGCTGGAAGACCGGAGACAGCGCCGGGCCGAGGCTGGATAGTTCCTGTGACTTGGATCACTATGCTACCGCCGCACCCCTGGCTATAGTAAGAAGTGCCTCGCGGGTTGAACGGCCCCGGCAGGCATGCCCATGCTATCCGTGGCAACTCCGAGACCCAACAATCGGGTTACCGTGACTCTACCTGACGTCCGCAAAGCCCCCAGCATTCTCGTCATAGACGATCAGCCAACGGTGCGGCGAATGGCTCACCGGCTCCTGAGCGAGTGGGGGTTTCGGGTCTTTGAGGCCGAGAGCGGCGAGGAAGGAATCGAGGTGCTGGATACCGCCAAGTCGGGGATCCAGCTCGTCATCGTGGACGTGGTCATGCCGCTGGCTGATGGGGTCCAGGTTACCCGGAGAATTCATGAGCGTTGGCCAACGCAGCGAACCCTCTATATGTCGGCCCATCCGGCGGAAGTCCTGATGCAGTACGGGCTCGCCGAGCTGGACGCGCCGTTCCTCGCCAAGCCGTTTACCCGAGACGAGCTGCTCACCAAGGTCAGTGAGGCCCTCGCGCGTCCGGTACCAGATTCCTCCAAGAGGTCTGCTCAATAGAACCGGATCGGTCTGATCTGGTGGTCCACAAGCCCGCGCGGGAGTGCCCGATGGCGGAGCCGCATCCCAAGGCTATCTGCGGCATCGTGAAAGCGCGCCGGGCCAGCCAGGCTGCTGCGGACCCGCCGGGCCGGTCAGGCGACGGCTAGGGCTCGGGCTGGATCAGGACCGAGCTCGACCCAGGGTGAACTGAAAGGTTGCGCCCTGGCCGGGCAGACCCTCCGCCCACACCCGGCCGCCGTGACGATGAATGATGCGCTGCACTGTGGCCAGCCCGATGCCGGAACCGGGAAACTCGGCCTGGGGGTGTAGCCGCTGGAAGGGGCCGAACAGCCGGTCTACGTAGGTCATATCGAATCCTGCCCCGTTGTCCCGAACGAAATAGGTCGGCTCACCGGCCGCCTGGGTTACCCCGAACTCGATCCGTGCCTCCGGCTGCCTGCTGGTGAACTTCCAGGCGTTTTCCAGAAGATTCTCCAGCGCGATTCTGAGCAGCTGGCCGTCTCCCCTGACGATCACGGCAGGCCGTACCTTGAGGTCCACCTTCCGGGCCGGCTCGCTCTCCTGGAGCCGGGATAGAATCAAGGTTGCCAGCGCGCTGAGATCGACCTCGTGCTCCCGCAGGTCGGCGCGGGTGACGCGAGAGAGATACAGCACGTCGTCGATCAGGCGGGACATATGCTGGCTGGCTTCCCGCACCCGCTCGAGGTATCGGCGCCCGGCGTCGTCGAGCCGCTCGCCCTGGCTCTCGAGAACCGCCCGGCTGAAGCTGTCGATGCGCCGGAGCGGGGCTCTCAGGTCGTGTGAAACGGCGTAGCTGAAGCTCTCCAGCTCGCGGTTCTTATGCTCCAGCTCCCGTACCAGCTCGGCCCGGGTCTCGGCCAGCTCGAGTGCCGCCTGCTCGCTTTCCGCCAACAGCTGGGTCTGCCGCCGGAGGAGCTCGGTTTTCTTGGCCAGCTCCACGAACACGGCCACCTTGGAGCGGACGAACTCCGGAACTATCGGCTTGACCAGATAGTCCACCGCACCCACGGCGTAGCCGCGCACCGCCTGGGTCTGGGTACTGTCTGCCGCGGTCAGGAAGAGAATCGGCGTGTGACGTGATTTGTCGCGCTGGCGGATGAGGGTCGCGGTCTCGAAGCCGTCCATCTCCGGCATCTTCACATCCAGCAGGATCACGGCAAAATCGTGGGTCAGGAGCCATCTGAGCGCCTCCCGCCCGGACTCGGCCTTGATCAGGTTCTGCCCCAGACCCTGGAGCATCGCCTCCAGGGCGGTCAGATTCGCCGGCTGATCATCCACCAGCAGGATGTTGACTTTGTCGACATCCTGCTGCGAGTCAGCTGGTAAGCCGGTAAGCGGGGATGCGGTTTCCGCTTGCCGAAGAGGGTTCTGGTCCACGGACGACTTACCCGCGTCCCCGCTTCCCTGCTTCCCCACTATCGGTACAGCCATACCCTGAGCAGCGAGAGCAGCTGATCCATGTCCACCGGCTTGGCGATGTAGTCCGACGCTCCGGCCTCGATGCACTTCTCCCGGTCGCCCTTCATGGCCTTGGCGGTGACCGCGATGATCGGGAGATTGCGGAAGCGCGGTATCTCCCGGATGGCCTGCATAGTCTCGTAGCCGTCCATCTCCGGCATCATGACATCCATGAGAATGACGTCCACTTCAGGCATCTCCCGGAGCCGGTCGATCGCTTCCAATCCGCTCTCCGCGTAGATCACGTTGATCTCGCTTCGCTCGAGAAAGGTTGCGAGCGCGAAGATATTGCGTACATCATCGTCCACCACCAGCGCCGTGCGTCCGGTGAGAACCGGATCGGTGCGGTGGAGCTGTTCCAGCATGCGCCGCTGGGGCTCGGGAAGGCGGGCGGTAACCCGGTGGAGGAACAACGCCGTCTCGTCGAGCAGGCGCTCTGGCGACTGCGCGTCCTTGATCACCACGGATTCAGCCATCCGGCGGAGCTCGGTCTCCTCTCTCTTGCTGAGCTGCTTTCCGGTGTAGACGATCGTGGGCAGCTTGCGAAGGCCGATCTCGCCCTTGACCCTGGTGATCAGCTGGAAGCCGGTCATGTCGGGAAGGCCGAGATCGAGGATCATGCAATCGAACGGTTGGCGCTGAAGGGCCTCGAGTGCCTCGGCCCCGGTGGTCACGGCCGTGGTCTCCACGTCGCCATCGCCGATCAGCTCGGCGATACTCTGCTGTTGAGCCTGGTCGTCCTCCACCACTAGCAGGCGCTTGACCGGACGGTCGACGAACTCGTGCAGGGTGGTGAGCGCCTCGGAGAGCGACTCCCTCGACGCCGGTTTGGTGAGGAAGTCGATCGCTCCCAGCCGGAGTCCCCGCTGCCAGTTCTCTTCTACCGAGATGATGTGCACCGGAACGTGCCGGGTCGCCGGGTCATGCTTCAACCGGTCCAGAATGGTCCACCCGTCCGCATCGGGCAGCCGCAGGTCCAGGGTGACTGCCGTAGGCTGGTACTCCCGCGCCAGAGCCAGCGCCTGATCCGCGGTCTGGGCCACCAGCCCCTTGAACCCCCGCTCCCGAGCCAGGTCGAGCAGGATCTCGGCGAAATTGGGATCGTCCTCCGCAATGAGAAGAACCCGATCTCCCTCCTGGATACCGGCGCGGTCGTCGCTGACCGCCCGCTCCACTACCGGGGTCAGCGCCACCCGCGAGCTCGCCGTCTGCATCATCTTCGGAGGCTCGGCTACAGCCGTTCCGCCGGCGCCATCGCCGTCCCCTTCACTCGAGGCAGTCTCGAGCGTCTGGAGCGGATAGATGAGCGGCAGGTACAGGGTGAAGCTGCTCCCGACTCCCGGCGTGCTTTCGACCGCGATCTCCCCTCCGAGTAACCGGGTGATCTGGCGGCTGATCGAGAGCCCCAGGCCGGTGCCGCCATACTTCCGGCTGGTGGTCCCATCGCCTTGCTGGAAGGCCTCGAAGATGACGCCATGCTTCTCCCGGGGCACCCCGATGCCGGTGTCGGTGACCGAGAAGGCGATCACCGTGTTGGCGGCGTTGAGCAGCTCCCGCTGCGGGTTCCATCCTTCCGTCACCGCGCTCACCTGAAACGAGACGCTGCCCCGCTCGGTGAACTTGAACGCGTTCGACAGCAGGTTTCTGAGCACCTGCTGGAGGCGCTTGATATCGGTCTGAATGGCGGGAGGCAGCGACGGCTCCAGGCTGACCTCGAACTGTAGTCCCTTCAGGTCCGCGACCTGCCGGAAGGTGCTCTCGACGAACTTCCGCACGTCATGGAACGGCACCGTCGTGATGTCGACCGCCATGGTGCCGGACTCGATCTTGGACAGATCCAGAATGTCGTTGATGAGGTCGAGCAGGTCGGAGCCGGAGCTGTGAATCGTCTGGGCGAAGCCGACCTGCTTGGAGCTCAGGTTGCCATCCGCATTCTCGCTCAGAATCTGGGAAAGAATCAGCAGGCTGTTGAGCGGGGTCCGGAGCTCGTGCGACATGTTGGCGAGGAACTCGGACTTGTACTTGGATATCAGGGCCAACTGCTCGGCCTTCTCCTCCAGCGACACCTTGGCCTGCTCGACTTCCTTGTTCTTGTGCTCTACTTCCGCCTTCTGGCTGGCCAGAAGCTGGGCTTTCTCCTCCAGCTCCAGGTTGGTCTTCTGAAGCTCGTCCTGCTGGTTCCGGAGCAGGTCCTCGGACTTCTGCAGCGACCGGGTCTGCTGCTCCAGCCGCTTGTTGGTCTCGGTGAGCGCCTCCTGCTGCGATTGGAGCCCTTCGGTCAGCGCCTGCGACTGCTTGAGCAGCTCCTCGGTCCGCATGTTGGCCGCGATCGTGTTGAGCACGATACCGATGCTCTCGGCCAACTGCTCGAGGAAGGTCAGACGGATCTCGTCGAACTGATCGAAGGTCGCCAGCTCGAGCACGGCCTTGACCTTGCCATCGAAGAGAACCGGCAGCACCACGATGTTCCGGGGCGGCGCTCCGCCCAGACCGGAGCTGATCTGGATATAATCGGGCGGCACCTGGCTGATCATCAGCATCCGGGCCTCGAGGGCACACTGGCCCACCAGGCCTTCACCCATCCGGTATTCGCTGGAGACGTGCTTGCGATCTTTGTAAGCGTAGCTGGCCAGGAGCTTCAGCTTTGCCTCCTCGCCGGACGGGTCGACCACGTAGAAGACTCCGTGGTGCGCCGTCACCAGCGGAGCGAGATCCGAGAGGATCAGCTGCGACACCGCCGCCAGGTCGCGCTGACCCTGGAGCATCCGGCTGAACTTGGCCAGGTTGGTCTTGAGCCAATCCTGCTCCATGTTCTTCCGGGTCGTGTCGCGCAGGTTCCGGATCATCTCGTTGATGTTGTCCTTGAGCTCGGCTACCTCGCCCTGCGCCTCTACCGCGATCGACCGGGTGAGGTCGCCCTTCGTCACCGCGGTGGCCACCTCGGCGATGGCGCGCACCTGGGTGGTCAGGTTGGCGGCCAGCTGGTTCACGTTGCCGGTCAGGTCGCGCCAGATGCCCGCGGCACCAGGCACTCGGGCCTGCCCACCCAGCTTGCCGTCAATGCCGACCTCACGGGCCACGTTGGTCACCTGATCGGCAAACGTGGCCAGGGTCTCGGTCATCCAGTTGATCGTGTCGGCCAGCGTCGCGATCTCTCCCTTCACCTCGACCCGGAGCTGCTGCTTCAGGTCACCGTTGGCCACCGCGGTCACCACCTTGGCGATGCCTCGCACCTGGGCGGTGAGGTTGGCGGCCATGGAGTTCACGTTGTCGGTCAGATCCTTCCAGACCCCCGCGACCCCGGTCACCTGCGCCTGCCCTCCGAGAGTTCCCTCGGTTCCCACTTCCCGGGCCACACGGGTGACCTCGGAGGCAAACGAGTTCAGCTGGTCCACCATGGTGTTGACGGTGTTCTTGAGCTCGAGAATCTCGCCCTGCACGTCCACGGTGATCTTCTTGTTCAGCTCGCCCCGGGCCACGGCAGTGGTTACATCGGCGATGTTGCGGACCTGCGCCGTCAGGTTGCCGGCCATGTAGTTGACGTTATCGGTCAGGTCCTTCCAGGTGCCGGCGACCCCCTTCACATATGCCTGGCCGCCCAGCTTGCCCTCGGTGCCCACCTCACGCGCCACCCGGCTCACCTCGGACGCGAAGGAGTTGAGCTGGTCCACCATCGTATTGATGGTGTCCTTGAGCTCCAGGATCTCGCCCTTCACGTCCACCGTGATCTTCTTGTTCAGCTCGCCCCGGGCCAC
>JBOHSD010000017.1:0-40826 GCA_050733075.1 Gemmatimonadales bacterium | reverse complement strand
ACAGGGCATATCTGGCGGGATTTCGGTGGGCCCTGGACCGGGGGTATGACCTCATCTTCGAGATGGACGCCGACTTCTCGCACGATCCCCGGTTTCTGGGCGACCTGGTGCGCGCGGCGAACGAGGCCGACCTGGTGATCGGCTCGCGGTATCACACCGGCGTCAACGTGATCAACTGGCCGATCTCGAGGCTGCTTCTATCCATCGGGGCAAACCGCTACGCCCGCTGGGTCACGGGGCTGCCACTGGCCGATTCCACCGGCGGCTTCAAATGTTTCCGGCGCGAGGTGCTGGAGGCGATCGATTTCGAGCAGGTGCGCTCCAACGGCTACTCGTTTCAGATCGAGATGAGCTTCCGGGCCTGGAAGAAGGGGTTCCGCTTGATGGAGATCCCCATCGTCTTCACTGACCGGGTCGAGGGTCAAAGCAAGATGAACAAGCGCATCGTACGGGAGGCCATCTGGATGGTCTGGTGGCTTCGGCTCCAGTCGCTGATGGGGCGCCTGTGAGAGGCACCCTCTTCTACAAAATGACCGGCTCGGGCAACGACTTCGTCGTGCTCGACGGCCGCTCGACCTCGCCGGACCGGTGGCCCCCGGCCCGGGTGCGGGCCATCTGCGACCGCCGTAACGGAGTCGGCGCCGATGGGCTGGTTATCCTGACCCCAGCCAGGCCGGAAGGAGTTCGGATGTCCTACTGGAACTCGGATGGATCTCACGGCGCCATGTGCGGCAACGCCGCCCTCTGTAGCGGCCGAATCTCGGTGGACCTGGAGATGGCCGCGCCTGGCGAATTCAGCCTGCTGACCGACGCCGGCGTCGTCCGGGTGCGGTCCGGGGAGCAGGGCGACGATGCTGAGATCAATCTTCCCGACTCCAGCGTCCCCCACGAACCGCCCGAGCTGAGGCCTGGCCCGGGAGAGCGCTGGCTGGCCCAGGGCGCGGTCGGCGTGCCCCACCTGATAGTGCGGGTAGACGACATCGAGATGGTGGACGTGCCGGGCCGGGGCAGGGCGCTCCGGTCGGACCCTCGGGTCGGGCCGGCCGGCGCCAACGTGAACTTCATCAGCCCGCCGCCGGTGTCGGGAGCTCCGTGGCTCATCCGCACCTTCGAGCGCGGGATCGAGGGAGAGACCCTGGCCTGCGGAACGGGTACGGTTGTGGCAGCGCTCGCCCTTTCCGCCCGCGGCGAGGCGGCCCTTCCAGTCTCCTTCCGAAGCAGGGGGGGACCGGAGCTGACCGTACGTGCGCGCCTGGAAGGCACCAGGGCAACCGATGTGTGGCTGGGAGGCCAGGGAAAGCTGCTGTTTCGGGGAGTCTGGGAGGGCCGATAAAAGGCGACGCTGGGGGGACGGGGGGATCGGGCGATCGGCTGCAGCGGTGATCCATCCTACCTTATTGGTATACAATCACTTCCACAACTAATCCCGGTCATACTCCACACTTGTCCACAGTTTTCCCCAAGCAGACTTAACATAACATATCTTATACGTCCTATGCTTTCACCCCAATAAAACTGGGGCCTCTTTCCCAGCGCCCCGTTTCCGATTTCCGCCCGTCAGCCCCTCCGCCCCTCTGCCCCTCTGCCCGCCTACATCCTCCCGTCGGTCAGCTCCGCCAGACGCACCTGCGCCTCGGTAAAGCTCGGCGAGTCCGCATACTTCTCTAACACTGTGCGGTACGCCCGCTCGGCCTCCTCCAGCTTGCCACCTTCGGCATACGCGCGGCCGGCGTCAACCAGATACTCGCTCTTCAGGTAATCGACCTCTGCCACATTGGAAGCCTGGGTATAGGCCTCGCCGGCCTCATCCCAGCGCCTGGCGTTTTCCAGCGCGGCGGCCAGCAGGCCGTAGGCCGGGGCCACGAACTGCTCCGGCGGCTCGCCGGCGAGAAACTGCCTGAGCCCCACCGCAGCCAGCTCATTCTGGCCATTGATCAACCTGATCTGGTTGAGCGCGATGACCGCCTCGCTGGCGGCATCTGTACCCCTGTAGGTGGTGATGAGCCTCTGGAGCTCACTCGAGGCCAGCGGCAGGTTCCCGGCCTCCGCCGCGGCCCGGGCCTGGTTGAGGCTCCGGGCTGCGAATTGCTCCTTGCGCTCCCCACTGGCCACCACGAACCAGCCAACCAGGGCCACCACTATCGCCACGATGATTGCAGCCAGGAGCTGTCGGGTACGGTCCCGATACCAGGGCCGCAAAGGCGCTGGCGCTGCTGCGGGACTTGGTTCTCTGGTGGTCGCTTGCACGGTCGTTGCCATGTGTATCCAATAAAGTTTGATGATGCTCCGCGGCTATCCGCAGCCGCCGTATGCCCCCGGCGTGACTCGAACACGCGGCCAACAGTTTAGGAAACTGCTGCTCTATCCATCTGAGCTACGGGGGCAATAAGTTGCAATATAACGGGTTATGGCGTGCGTCTCACCCATTACTCAAGGCAGCTCAGGGCTCGAGCGCTTCCCTCCGACCCAGCCTGGCGAGGGGGGTATGCTAATCCGGTGGACCGGCTTCCGAAAGGCGGCAGACAGCCCTCACTGCTTGCGCAGCGTGCTTTCTGCCGGCGTGAGCCGGTCGGCTGTCCAGGTTTCCAGCCGGTACGCTTGTCCGTTCGCCGGCCGGCCTATCCGCGCGTCCGCCAGCCGCACCCAGATGCCACTGGCGATGGAGTCGAACGCCAGGCTGAGGAGTGGAGTGCCGCGCCGGTCGAGCAGCCGAGCCGTGCGCCGGGGCCGTGCGAAGCTCAGGGAGTCTTCCTGGGCTGCGTTAGCGAACCCGTCTACTTCGAGGTTTTTGTAACTGGAAATGAGGTTGGCCACCGCCACGGAATCGGCCGACGCTCCGGAGGTGAATACCCAACTGCTGCCCTTTCGCAGCAGCTTGTACGACCTGGAGCCGCGCCGGATCTCTATGGTGCCGATGCTGTCGGGGCTCACGGTGGCGATGGTTCGGTCGCGCCATTCGTCGCCGGAACGGGTGAGTGCACTCGGCAAGTCTCCTCGGACGACGTAGACCTCCGGCTGGTTGGCGCGCCGCAGATAAACCCCGGCCCAATCGGAGGTCTGTTTTCCGGCAATCAGATCGAGAGCGATGCGTCCCCCATCGACTACCCGGATCCGTCGTCCACTGTCCTCCGTGACCCGAAGCCGCGAATGAGAAGACGGATTGCGGGCGATCAGCTCGACGGAGGCGCCGGTATCCACCAGCGCCTCGAGCAGCTCGGACACCGCCTGCGCCTCAGCCCGATGGCCGTTCACCCGCCAGGCGGCAGTGCCATCGCGGGTCAAGGTCGTGGTGTCGCCCGGCTCGGTCAGGGCGATGGTGTCGATGGTCGCCGTGTCGATGCGGACAAGGATGCTCCCTCTCTCCGTGCTCCCTTCCGAGCCACGGCTCGCGAGCGCCACCACCCCCCACAGCACCAGGACCGCGGCGAGCACCGCCGCCAAGCGAAGCAGTTGCTGGGAGCTCATGCGGCCTTGGCGGGGGCCAGAGCCCGGTAAGGTTCGCGGGTCTTCCGCCGCCGCCGCGCCAGCCTTATCAAGCCGGCCAACGCCACGAGCAGCGGCAGCCCGATCATATTGCCGTATTTGACCACCTGGCGTGCGGCCGCGCTGGTGAAGACCAGTGATGGCGGCTGGCGGTCTTTCGCCCGGATGCTGATGAGAGCCTCGTCCTGTGCCAGCCAGTCCACCGCGTTGAGAGCCAGGGCCAGGTTCTCGGGCGCGCCGCGCGCGTTCCGGTCGCCCGCAAAGTCGGCATCAGCAATCGCGATCACCCGGCCGGCGCTGGCGCTGTCGGCCGCGCCCTTCCTGGCGGCTGCCTGCACCGCGAGGAGCCGGACCGAAAGATCGGTCTGAGCGAAGTCACGATTGGGATCGATGGTAGTCTGGCCGGTAGAGCTGCCGCCCGCCCGGCTGGTAGTGAACAGCGGCGTGATCGTTCGGGTTGCCGCTCCCGTGGTGTCGATGCTGCTGGCCCACGTGAACATCACATCGCTCAGCTCCTGATTGACGACCGAGCGCCCGGTGCTCGATGACCTTACGAAGAAGGGATACTGCCGCAGCACCCGCCCCAGCTGGCTCGGCACCGGCACGATCTCGTGGGCCAGTAGGTCGTACACCATATCGCTCCGGATGGAAACGCCGAACCGTTCCAGCGCCGCATTCCAGGCAACCGGCTTCGGCATGGCAACCGGCATCTGAGGCGATAGCTCCATGCCGCCCGCCAGCACCAGGGCGCTCCCGCCCCGATCGAAGAAGCTGTGCAGCCGCTGGAGCTCCGCCTGGGGAAGCGAGTCGGGGTTGCCGGCCAGCACCAGCAGCGAAACGTCGGAGGCTGTCTGGCCGGAATCGCTGAGAGAGATGTGACGCAACTCGTATGCTTTCTCGAGCTCCTGCCGGAAGGCCTCGAAGCTGGTGCCGGCCTCCCCTGCCTCGTTCACCAGGCCGACGACCGGCTTTCTGGTCCGGGTGAGCGTCCTGATGGCCGAAGCGAGGCGGTATTCGAGGTCGTCGGTTCGCGACACGAACGGGATCGCCTGGCTGGCGTCGGCATGCTGGAGGGCGATGCCGAGATAACCCTGCTTGACCTGCAGCTCAGCCTGGCCGATCACGTTGAACTGCACCGGCTGGATACCCAGCGCCTGGGCGTCCCGTTGGGCGGCTTCATCTTCGGTCGGGTCGCGCTGAACCACCCTGACCTTGCCGCCGCCCGCTGCCCTGAGGTCCTGGAGCAGGTCGTCAACGTCGCGCTTGAGCAGGGCGGCCTCCGTCGGCAGCTCTTTCGAGGCAAACAGCCTGATGGTGACAATGTCGTCGAGTCCCGCGACGATCTGCTCGGTGGCCTCGGATAGGGTGTAGGCGTTGCCCGGAGTGAGATCGAGCCGGCCGCGGATGTAGCTCCCCAGCAGGTTCGCAGCGACGAGGGTCGCCACGATCAGAGCCACGCCCAGGCGGAGCCGGCGGGCCGCGGCCCCGCCGGGCGCCAGCTTGCGGCGGACCAGCGCCCCGTAGGCTAGCGCGAGGAAGATACCGGCAAGCGAGACAAAGTAGATCGCATCGCGCAGGTCGATCACCCCGCGGCCGATGCTGTCGAAGTGCGACAGGACGCCGAGCCGTGCGGCGATGGCGCCCAGCGTGGGCGGCAGACCCACGATCAGGGGGTTCAGTCCGACCAGCACCAGTACGAACATCACCACGACGGCGATGATGAACGCCGTCATCTGGCTCGAGGCGATGCTGGAGGCCCAGACGCCCACGGCGGCCAGGCCCGCGGCCAGGAGCGCCGCGCCGACGTACTGCGCGACGATGGGCCCCCACTGGAGGTCGGCGCCGAAGGTCAGCGCGAGTGGGATCGCGAGAGTGAGCGCCAGAGCAGTCCAGAGGAACAGCACGCTCCCCAGGTACTTCCCTGCCAGCAGCTCGAGCTCGGTCAGCGGCTGTGCCAGCACCACTTCAAGCACCCCGTTCCGGGTATCTTCGGCGAGCGTTCGCATGGTGACCGCGGGCACGAAGAAGAGCAGCAGCCAGGGAAGCAGATCGAGCATCGGCCGCAAGCTGGCCGAGCCCGCCACATAGGACTGGCGAAAGAACAGAAAGGCATTCACGCCCAGGAACACCACCAGCAGCACGTAGGCGGTGGGGTGATCGAAGAGCGCCTTCAGCTCCCGCCTTGCCACGGTCCAGACCCGCCTCATGAGGATTCCCCTGCAGTGAGCTGCCGGAAAAGATCCTCCAGACTACCGGCCTCCTGGTGGAGCTCGTAGAGCACCCATCCCCGCGATTTTGCCAGATCGAAGATCCGGGGCCGGACGTCCTCGCCCAACGCGGTTACACTGAGCTTCACCCGCCCATCCGTGGCATCCCGCCGCTCGACGCCGCGCACCCCCGGTAGCTCCGACAGCCGCTCTTCCACTCCCTGGCCGGCCGCCTCGACGCTGATCCGGACACCCGCGGTCGCCTGGCTCACCAGCGTGTCCACCGCCCCGTCGGCAACGATCTTGCCGCGATTGATGATGAGCAAACGGGAGCAGGTGAACTGGACCTCTGGGAGCACATGCGTCGAGAGCACCACGGTGCGCTCCTGCCCCAGCTGGCTGATCAGCCGGCGGATCTCCACCCGCTGGTTCGGATCGAGGCCCTCGGTGGGCTCATCCAGCACCAGCAGGTCCGGGTGGTGCAGAATCGCCGCAGCCAGGCCGACCCGCTGGCGGAACCCCTTGGACAGCTCCCCGATGGGCCGGTAGAACACGGATTCGATTCCGGTCGCGGCTACCGCCTCGTCCAGCGCCCGGGCCCGGTCCACCCCGAACAGCTCCCTGAGCCGCGCGACGAAATCGAGGAACTCGGAGACGAGCATCTCCAGGTACAGCGGATTGTTCTCCGGGAGAAAGCCGATTCGGCGCTTCGCGTCGCGCCCGGCCTGGGCCAGGGCTACACCGTCCATTCGGATGTGGCCGGCATCGGGCTCGAAGAACTGGGTGATCATCCGCATGGTGGTAGACTTGCCGGCGCCGTTCGGGCCCAGGAAGCCGACTACCTGTCCGCGATCGATGGTGAACGAAACGTCGTCAACCGCCGGAATGCCGTTGAAGCGCTTGGTGACGCGTTCGAGGGTGAGAAGTGACATGGTCGGTCGATGTCTGGAAGGCTGTTGGCTGTTGGCTATTGGCTATTGGCTATTGGCTATTGGCTATTGGCTATTGGCTGTTGGCTGTTGGCTGTTGGCTGTTGGCTGTTGGCTAGCCAGCAAGCTAATAGCTAATAGCTAATAGCTAATAGCTAATAGCCCATAGCCACCAGCCCATTCAACAGCGGGCCACGATGTGGCACAGCGCTCCCTCCAGCCGCTCTCGCCCGTTCAGCGCACCGATCTCCAGCAGGAAGCTCCATCCCACCAGCTCTCCCCCGAGACCGCGAACCAACTGGCCCGCCGCCCGTGCCGTGCCTCCGGTGGCCAGGACGTCATCCACGATCAGCACCCTGTTGCCGGCACCCACGGCGTCCCTGTGTGCCTCGAGCGAATCGCTGCCATACTCCAGATCGTAAATCTCGGTGGCCCGTTCCCAGGGCAGCTTCCCCGGCTTGCGCGCCGGCACGAAGCCCGCCCCCAGCCCCGTGGCTATCGCCCCACCGAGGATGAAGCCCCGGGCCTCGATTCCGAGCACGTGGGTAACGCCCCGGTCGCGGAACGGTCGGCCCATGTCCGACACCACGTCGCGCAGCAGAGAGCCGTCCAGCAGAACCGGCGTGATGTCCTGGAAGAGGATACCGGGCTTGGGGTAGTCCGGAATAGCACGCAGAGCCTGGCGCACTCGATCGGAGATCGAAGTCACATGAGCCTCTCGAATCATAGCCGAACAGCCAATAGCCCATATGCGATAGCCCGCCTATATAACATCGAACCCCTTCCCCACCGGCACCGTTTCCGGCCCGGAAAATCGCTCCACCCGCTCCACCTCCGCACCGGCGGGCCCTGCGCCAAGCAACCGCTCGAGCTGTGGAAGCGTCTCCTCCGGTCCACTGACTACCACCTCCACGCTCCCCTCCGGAAGATTCCGGGCGTACCCGGTGAAGCCCAGCGCCCGGGCGTGACGGGCGACGAACCAGCGAAACCCGACACCCTGCACCAGACCCGAGACCACGAACCTTGCGATCACGCAGGACGGCTCCGGTGCGCCCGCAGTGCCTCGACTGCAATGGGCATGACCGAAATGGCGATGATAGCCAGAATCACGATGGTGAAGTTATCTCGCACCACGGGGATGTTGCCGAAGAAGTAACCTCCCAGCACGAACAGCCCCACCCACAGGAAGGCACCGGCCACGTTATAGGTGATGAACCTGGGGTAACTCATGGCTCCCACTCCGGCCACGAATGGTGCGAAGGTGCGAATGATAGGGATGAAGCGCGCCAGGATGATGGTCTTGCCCCCGTGCTTCTCATAGAATGCATGGGTCCGATCGAGGTATTCCTTGCGCAGGAATCGAACGTCCCCCCGGAACGCCCGCGGCCCTATATAGGCGCCGACCCAGTAGTTGACGGTGTCGCCCACGATGGCCGCGATGATCAGCAGGGTTACCACCAGCCACAGGTCCAGCGCTCCCAGCGCCGCAAACGTGCCCGCCGCGAACAGGAGCGAATCGCCCGGCAGGAAGGGAGTAATGACCAACCCTGTCTCGCAGAACACGATGAGAAAGAGGATCAGGTGAGTCCAGATCCCGTACTGCGAGATGATCTGGCTCAGGTGCTGGTCGAGGTGCAGAAAAAAATCGATGGCGCTGCGCAGCAACTCCATGCATGTCTCCGGAATGATTAATCCTGGCGGAAGCCGAACTCGCCTACCAGGGGGACGAAACGCACGTCGGCGATGGTGCTGGCCCGCACCGAGTCGCCCTGGCGCTCTACCAGGGTGAGCGTCTGGGACGAACGGTCGCCGAGCGGGATGACCATCCGTCCGCCGGGCGCGAGCTGCTCCACCAGGGGGCCCGGAACGTTGGGCGATGCCGCGGAAACGAGAATGGCGTCGTACGGCGCGAACGGGCGCCAGCCGAGGGTGCCGTCGCCCACCAGAATCGTCACGTTACGGACCCCGGCCGCCTCGAGCGCCGCTCTCGCGCTCTGCGCCAGGCCGGGCACTCGCTCCACGCTGAAGACCATGCTGGCCAGCAGCGCCAGCAATGCAGTCTGGTAACCCGACCCGGTCCCGATCTCCAGGACCTTCTCCTGGCCGGTGAGGCCGATCAGCTCGAGATACCGGGCCTGGACGTAGGGCTGGGAGATCGTCTGGCCGCTGCCTATGGGCAGAGCCACGTCGTCGTAGGCCCGGTGGCGCACGCTTTCGGGCACGAACAGATGGCGCGGTACCATCCGGACCGCCCGCAGCACCGCCAGGCTTCGGATACCCTTGCGTTGGAGAGTCTCCACCAACCGGACCCGGTAGCCCCCGTAGCTGTCGCCCTCACCTACCCCTCCAGCGACCATCCTCGCACCGTCTCTATCAGAGAGTAGTTGGTGAGATCCATGTGCAGCGGAGTAACCGAGACGTAGCCTTCGGCCACGGCAAGGTGGTCCGAGTTTTCCCCGCCGGTCCAGGTGATGGTACCCCCGCCGATCCAGTAGATCTCCCGGCCCCATGGGTCCTTCATCCGGGTGAGCGATTCCGAGAAGTAGCGGCTGCCGAGCTTGGTGACCTGAATGCCCTTGACCTCCGACGCCGGGATCCGCGGCAGGTTTATGTTGAGCAGCATCTGTTCCGGGAAGTCGCGCACCCGGGTGATCCGCCGGACCAGCTCCAGCAGCAGGCTGTGGTACGTCGCCATCGTCTCCGGCTGATGCCCGGCGAACGAGATCCCGATGCCCGGAACTCCCAGCGTCACCGCCTCCATTGCCGCCGCCACCGTGCCCGAATAGAGCACGTCCTCGCCCATGTTGGGGCCATGGTTGACGCCGGAGAAGACGAAGTCGGGCCTCTCCGGCATCAGCGCCTGAAGCGCCAGCATCACGCAGTCGGTCGGCGTACCGTCGATCTGCCAGCCGCCGTCAGGCCGGCGGGTCGGCCGGAGCGGACGATGCAGGGTGAGCGAGTGCGAGGTGCCGCTTTGCTCGCGGTCGGGAGCCACCACCGTGACGTTGCCCACTTGCCGGCACACGTCTGCCAGCAGCGCGACCCCGGGGGCCAGAACGCCGTCGTCGTTGCTCACCAGGATGTTCATGGCCGGAGAAGATAAGAGCGTGAACGGCGAACCGTGAACGGTGAACGGGCCGGGGGATTCCGGTTCACCGTTCACCGTTCATCGTTTACGCTTTTCTTTGGTGGCGGCGCCTTCCCGTCCAGTATTCCCAGCACTTCCTCCACCGTGGTGCGGATTTCGTTGGCCATCTCGGCCTCGAATGCTCGTCGTGCCGATACCCTGAGCTCGCCGGTGCGGCGATAGTGATCGATCCGCTGGCGGGCCCCATCGATGGTGAACTTCTCGGTGTAGAGCAGGTGCTTCACCAGCATGATCAGCTCGACCTCGCGCCCCTTGTACACCCGGTTCCCCGACCGGTTCTTGGCCGGGTTCAGGAAGCGGAACTGGCTTTCCCAGTAGCGGAGGACGTGCGGCTTGAGGTCGGTGAGCGCGCACACCTC
Source organism: Gemmatimonadales bacterium (assembly GCA_050733075.1). Taxonomy (GTDB): domain Bacteria; phylum Gemmatimonadota; class Gemmatimonadetes; order Gemmatimonadales; family GWC2-71-9; genus CAVVWJ01. The sequence goes on along the minus strand of JBOHSD010000017.1, from coordinate 30,700 downwards.
GCCGATCGAATAGAATTCCTGTACCGGTCGGGTGGTGGTCATCTCCACTGCTCCGACTTGAGTTCGCGTGCCATCAGCTCGGCGATGCCCTCGCGAGCCGCCTTGCCACTGAACAGAACTTCACAAACTTTCTCGGTGATGGGAAGCTCCACCCCCAAACGCTGCCCCAGCGCAGCGCCCGCCTTGGAGGTGTTGGCCCCTTCGGCAACGCTCCGGTGAGCCGCTTGGTACTGCTCCAGGGTCTGGCCCCGCCCCAGGGCCACACCCAGACTGCGGTTCCGGCTGAGATCTCCGGTCGTGGTCAGGATGAGGTCCCCCATGCCGGCCAGACCGGCGAAGGTCATGGGGCTGGCGCCGAGCGCCATTCCCAGCCGGGTGATCTCGGCCAGTCCCCGGGTGATCAGCGCTGCCCGCGGATTGTGACCCATCCCCAGGCCTTCAAGTATGCCGGCCGCGATGGCGATTACGTTCTTGAGCGCCCCGCCGAGCTCCACTCCCGTCACGTCGTCGTGCGAGTATACCCGGAAGCGCGGAGTGGCGAAGATCCGTTGAGCGTCTCGCGCGGTGGCCGGATCGCGCGCCGCCGCCACCACCAGCGTCGGCTGGCCCTGACACACCTCCAGGGCAAAGCTAGGTCCGGACAGCGCCGCGAAGCGGGCCTGGGGCAGACATTCCTGGAACACGGCGGACATGAGCGACAGGGTGTCGGTCTCGATCCCCTTGGTGGCACTCACGACCAGGGTGTCCCGCTTCACCTCTCCCGTGATCCCGCTGATTACCGATCTGACCGCATGGCTGGGTGCCACCGAGACGATGACCGGTGCTCCGGCGACCGTCTCACGAGCGTCGTGGTACGCCCGGAGCCCGGGCACCAGAGCTATGCCAGGGAGAAAGATTGGGTTCTCGTGAGTTCGATTGATCGCCTCGACCACCTCGTTCTCATAGGCCCAGAGCCGCACCGTGTCTCCCTTATTGGCGAGCAGGTTGGCGAGGGTGGTGCCCCAGCTGCCGGCGCCGAGCACGGCGATCAGCGTCATGGCCGCGGCGCGCTGGTGGCCCTGCGACCGAAGCGGTTCTCGGTTCCTTTCAGCAGTCGCTGAATGTTATGCCGGTGGAGGACGATGACGCCGGCCGCGACCGCTACGTCGATCCAGAGAAGCTCCGGCGAGACCGAACCCTCCAGCAGGTACACGGCCACGGGAAGCACCGCGGCAGCCGCAATGCTCGCGAGCGACACATACCCGGTGAGCAGGACGATCGAGGTCCACACCACGGCCGATACCGCCAGGGCGAGCGGCGTCAGGCCGAGCATGACTCCGGCGGCCGTGGCAACGCCCTTTCCTCCCTTGAACCCGACGAATACCGAAAAGACGTGCCCCACGATCGCGGCCACCCCGCACGCCAGCGCGAACAGCTGCGAGTCCGAGACCTGGGGGGCGAATACCAGCACCGGAACCGCTCCCTTAGCGATGTCCGCCACCCCGGCCGGGATAGCATACTTCCACCCGAGCACGCGGTAGAGGTTCGTGGCACCCAGGTTTCCGCTGCCGTGCTGCCGGAGATCGATCCCCGCGACCAGCCGGCTGAGCAGATGGCTCGTCGGGACGGCTCCCAAAAGGTAGGAGGCGAGAAGCCACAGGGCGGCTGGAGCCATCAGCGCCGCGAGCCTCGTCTGGTAAACTTCAGCCGAAGCGGAGAGCCGGTGAACGGCCAGGCCTCCCGAAACCCGTGCGCCAGGTACCGCTGGTAGGACTCCGGTACCTCCTCCGGCCGGTTGCTGACGATGGCGAGAGTGGGCGGCGCCGTCCCGATCTGTGAGGCATACAGAAGCTTCACCTCCTCACCGGGTTGCTGGGGCGGCGCGTTTCGCTCTACCAGGGCGGTGAGCACCTTGTTCACCTCCGCCGTTGGAACCCTCATCCCCCGCCCTTCCGCCACCTCGACGATCAGATCGAGAACCTTCCGGACTCGTTGCCCGGTGAGCGCCGACACGTAAAGGAAAGGCACGTAACGGAGGAATGGCGCCTTTGCGATCAGCGCTTCCTGGCCCTGGCGGGCGGTGTTGGCGTCCTTCTCTGCCACCAGGTCCCATTTGTTAACCAGGACGATCAGGCCCGCTCCCTGGTCCCAGGCCCGGGTGGCGATTCGGAGATCCTGGTTGTGCAGCCCCACCGTGGCGTCCACTACCAGGACTGCGACGTGGGCTCGCTCGATCGCCCGCTCGGTTCTCAGGGACGAGTAGAACTCCAGATCATCTTCTACTTTAGCTCGACGCCGTAAACCTGCGGTGTCAATGAAGTTGAGCGTTCTTCCCTGAAAACGCAAGACCGAGTCGATGGCGTCGCGCGTGGTGCCGGCCTGGGGGGCAACCACCAGGCGCTCTTCCCCCAGCAGGCGGTTGACCACCGAGGACTTCCCCACGTTGGGCCGCCCCACCACGGCGACGTTGATGGTTTCCTCGGCCTCTGCCGGATCGTAGGGTGGCAGACGCTCCACGATCGCGTCCAGGAGATCGCCACTCCCCTTCCCTACCGCGGCGCTCACGCCCACCGGATCGCCGAACCCGAGGGGGTAGAAGCCGTACTGCTCGGTGCTGTGCTCCAGGTTGTCCAGCTTGTTCACCACCAGCAGAACGGGTCTGCCGGCTCTTCGAAGCAGCTCGGCGATGGCGCGGTCCACCGGGTTCAGGCCCTCGCGGCCATCCACCACGAACAGGATGACGTCCGATTCGTCCAGGGCGAACTCCACCTGTTGCCGGATGGCGCGATCCATCGAGTCGCTCGACTCCGGCAGCAGGCCACCCGTATCCACGACCCAGAATCTCCGCCCCCGCCACTCCGCGTCCCCGAAATGGCGGTCTCTCGTGGTGCCTGGGCGCTCCGAGACGATCGCTGGACGGCCACCAAGGATCCGGTTGAAGAGGGTGGATTTTCCCACGTTCGGCCGGCCGACGATGGCGACGGTGGGCTTGCTCATCCCGCGCTGGAGACTTGAAGAGCGTCGGTAAAGTCTTTCGAAAGGCGGACATCTACCGGAACCGATTGCGCCAGAAGATCGAGACTCATGCTGTCTATGAAAAGACCGTCGTCGTTGATCGACTCGCCCGGAAGCAGAGCCAGGTCAAGGTCCTCGCGGCCGCCGAGGGCCCGCTGCATGGCCGCGCCCGGCAAGAGCCCGGCCGTCGTGACGCTCGGCCCGAACAAGCTGTTGACCACGGGGATCAGCTCGAACCCGGCGCCGGTGATCCGGGCGAGCGGCTCGAGCACCATCGGCATGAGCTGAGCCATGGCGGTGCCGGTGACCACTGCAATGCGCCGGCCCTCCCAGCCCGAGAGCCGGGCCGAGAGACTCTCGATTCGCTGTTGCAGCCAGCGGACCGACCCCACCCCGTTCTCCACCTGGTCGAAGCCGTCGTAGATCTCGGGCCCGGGCAGCTCGACGCCGGCCCGGAGGTAAAGCTCGTCGGCGCCGAAGGCCCAGTTGATCCCCCGCCCCGCCCTCGCAATGGAGGCCCGCTCCTCTATCAGAGCGATGGCGCTCCTGCACTCGTCTTGGGTCGGCTCACGCACGAGGTGGTGCTTGGAATATTCGGTGAGTCCCACCGGCACCACCGAACATCCCAGAATCGCAGGCCCGAACTCGTAGAGCTCCTTAAGGGTCTGGCGCAAGACCGGTCCATCGTTGATACCGGGCGACATCACGATCTGAGTGTGAAACTCGATCCCCTGCTCGGCGAAACGGCGAAGCTGAGGGAGGATCTCCGGTGCCGTCGGGTTCCGCAGCAGATAGCGCCGTATGGTGGGGTCGGTGGCGTGTACCGACACGTACAGCGGCGACAGCCGATACTCGATGATCCGCTGCTCGTCATGCGGCTTGAGATTGGTCAGGGTGGCAAAGTTGCCGTAGCGAAACGAGAGCCGGTAATCGTCATCTCTGATGTAGAGGACGTCCCGCAGCCCGTCGGGCAGCCCGTCCACGAAGCAGAAGTCGCACCGGTTGGCGCACCTCCGGATGCGGGCAGGCTCGAGCGCCACCCCCAGGGGCTCGTCCAGCGGACGCTCGATCTCGAACTCGATCTCCTCACCATCGGGCTGGCGCACGTGGAGCAGGAGCTCCTCCTCGGAAGTGAGGAACTCCCAGTCGAGAAAATCCTCCAGCTCCCGGCCATTCACCGAGAGAAGCTCTGTTCCCTCTCGGAGCCCGAGGTCCGCTGCGATGGAATCGGGATGTACCGCGGTCACTCGAATCATCCGGCAAAGATCTCCCTCCGTGCCGGCACATTCAAGTCTGAGGAAGCAGACAGACACCCGCAGATTAACGCAGATCAACGCCGATAAGAAACAACAGCATGGGCAGGCCAGCTTTGCCGACTAAAGCCGTCATGCGCGTCCGTATCTGCGTTCATCAGCGTCTATCTGCGGCTAGCATTTCTGTTGTGCTCCGGGCCCCACCGTCGCATACTTGCTGACAACCGATGAATGAGCTGTAGGAGAGCCGACATGAAACTCAAGCTGAAGCGCCTGGAAGACCAGGTCATGGTGATTACCGGCGGAACCAGCGGCATCGGCCTGGTAACCGCGAAGCGTGCAGCCGAGCGGGGGGCACGGGTGGTGCTATGCGCCCGCAACGAGGCGGAGCTGCGGGACACCGTCACCGCCATCGAAGAGGGCAACGGCACTGCCCGGGCAGTGGTGGCCGACGTGGCCAATCAGGAAGATGTCGAGCGGCTGGCGGCCACGGCCGTCGACGAGTTCGGGGCTCTCGACACCTGGGTCAACAACGCTGGGGTGTCGTTCTATGGTCGCCTCGGCGAGGTCGCCGTCGAGGACATGAGACGGGTATTCGAGGTCAACTTCTGGGGCACGGTCTATGGTGCGCGGGCCGCACTGCCGCGGCTGCGTGGCGCCGGGGGGGCGCTGATCAACATCGGCAGCGTCCTTTCGGATCGGGCTATGCCGCTCCAGGGGGCCTATTCGGCCTCAAAGCATGCCGTAAAGGGATTCACCGATGCACTGAGAATGGAGCTGGAGGAGGAAGGAGCGCCCATCTCGGTTACTCTGATCAAGCCGTCCGCCATAGACACGCCCTACTACGCAAACGCCAAGAACTACATGTCGGTCGAGCCCAGGCCGCCGGCACCGGTCTACGCCCCGGAAGTCGTGGCTAATGCGATCCTCCGCGCGGCCGAGCACCCCATTCGAGACATCACGATCGGCGGAGGCGGCCGCCTGCTCTCCGCGCTGGGCACCGCGATGCCTCGGCTGACCGATTTTTATATGGAGCGGGCCATGTTCGACGCCCAGCGGTCGGACACTCCCGCTGTCGAGCGCGCGGGCAATCTCTATACCCACCCGGCGGAGGAAGGCATGGAACGCGGTGGGTACCCGGGACATGTGATGCAGTCCAGTGCGTACACCCGGGCGGCGCTCTCGCCCGGCAAGGCGCTGCTGGCCGCCGGGCTCGGCCTCGCAGTGTTCGCCGGCATCAGATCGCTGGGCCGGTCCAGCGACTGATTTCTGACCTGCCCAGACGCTCGTTATCCCGAGCGCAGCCAGGGATCCAGCCGGTAATTTACTGTACCCTCACCACCTTACCCTCTGAGGGCACCCCGTTGCGGTTGAGGATAAAAAGCAGATAGTGGCCCGGAGGAGCCAACCTGGGCCCCGATGGGGCAGTCACCTCGACGTTCCCCCCGCTGATCTCGAAGCTCAGCGTGTTCGCTCGGGCGCTGGCATCGAATGCGTGGGTGACCGAACCGAGCCGAATCCAGCGCACTTCGGTGATCTGCGCCGCGTTGGGTGTGGCGACCGAGAACGTCTGGCCGTAGCCCACGCTGCCTGGCGCTGACGCGATGGCGGGGCGCGCACCCTTGAACAGGTAGGGTGGCGAAAAGATCTCGTGGTTCCTCTGGGGCGGCACCACCGCGCTGCCATCCATCGCGTCGCCGCTCGAACCGTGGAGCACGGTCCCGTCCGGCAGGAGCAGCGAGACCGAATGGTACACCCGGACGATGCTGTTGCGGTCGAGCGTCGTCCACTGGCCCGTAGTGGGATTCCAGATCTCGGCTTCGTGCACCGCGTTCGCCTCGCTGAAGTCGACGAGTTTCCCGCCACCCCTGGTTCCGCCGGTGACGAGCACCTGGCCGTCCGGCAGTATCGTCGCGTTCAAGTGGCGCCGCGGAAACGCCATCGCCCCGGTATACTGCCACGTGGGAACCGTCGCGTTCAGATCAATCGTCTCGGCAGTAGCTGTCGGAGTATTGACCTTGGGATCATCTGGCGCCTGTCGCCAGTTGGCGTTTCCTCCCCCCCCGACATAGAGAATTTTCCCGGCCTCATACATGACAGCCGACCCGTAGTCCCGATTGTTCCGCCAGACATGGCTCGGACCCGGTATCCAGGCTCCGCGCCCACCGGCGCTGCTGCCATCCACATCGAACCAGCGCGACTGCACCCGCTCGCCGGCGTAGAAGATCAGCCCATTCTTCGGGTCAACAAAGTTGCGGGGATAGTACGGGATGTTCAGCGTCCCAGCGCCGGTGAGCGGGACCCAATCTCCGTTCTCCCAGATCTCCGGCGTGGTGACCACCTTGTTGGCCTCATCACGGCCACCCATGGTGAGCACCCGGCCATTCTCCAGGACGGTCACGGTAGGATACCACCGGGCATGGGCCATATTGGGCCCCTTCTGCACCGAGCCGTCCGGAGTGAAGAAGTAGGTAGTGGCGGTGCCCCGGTCGTCCATCAGGTGGCCGCCGGACGCCATCAGCCGGCCATCCGGCATCAAGGTATGACCGGCACAGAAGAGCATGCTGTCGGTATCGATCATTCGGGCGCCGCTCGGTGGTCCCAGGGCAGGATTCCAGATGCGCGGCATTCCCATCGTGTCGGCAACGTCCGTCTTGCCCCAGGCCACTATGTTCCCGTTCGGCATCAGGCTCATGTGCAGCGGGACTATATCCCACTGAACGAGCGGCCCCCACTCCCCCTTGCTGGCTTCAGGCGGCAGCGCCGAAACGTTTACCGGCGATGACGTCACCGTGGCGGTACCGGCAGCGAACTCCAGGGTATGCTCGCCGGTGCCCTCGATACCCAGGTCGCCGAACCTGGCCACTCCATTGGCGTCGGTGGTGGCGGTGGTCCCACCCTGCAGCACCCCGCCGCCGCTTGCTATGCTCGCGGTGACCTCCGCCCCGGCCGCAGGACTCCCGCTCCCATCCTTCACTAGGAGCGCCGGCTGGACGCTGGGATGGAATACTTCGCGGTCGAGCGCCGAGGTGGGCGGGTTGGTGGTGATCGCGATGGTTCCCGGCGGAGGCCCCCCCTCGGTGGCCGTAGCCACGAAGGTCACCGGCGAGCCTTGAAGCCCGGCTACGGTCGCGGTGGTAGTCTGCTGCCCCGGCTCGGGGCCCAGCACCCGTTGGACCGAAGCCCGCCCGCTCGATCCGGTCTCGACCGTCTCTGCGGAGACGGATCCGCCCCCCTGAACAGCCCAGTGTACCTCGACGCCCGGCACCGCGTTGCCCGATGCGTCGGTGGCCACCACCACGAGAGGGTTCGGGAGCGGCTGGCCCGCGGCCCAGGTTTGCTGGTTCCCGTCCACCATCTCGATATTGGTGGCGGTAGTGGGCTCGATGTTCCCGCCGTTGCAGCGAAGCGATGCTAGGGCAAGAAGGAGTGCGAGCGACCAAACGCGGATCTGCCGGTAGCGAATCATCGTCACCCTGGGCGCCGGCTCACCGGACGCTGGCAAAAAGGAGTCGAAGGCGGTCGTTCAAAACCCGCGTTTCACGCACGTACTGGGCCGTGGCGGCGCCGTAGCTAACAGTCTCAAGTGACACTCTGGCTGTGACTTACCAGCAGCCACGCGACCGCACCGGCCGGAGCGTTGCAGCCGCGCCACGGGAAGCCTAACCAGGCGTGGCCACCCTGCCAAATTGAATTGACCGGCAAGGTGTCGACGCCGGGGAGTCCCAGCGGCCTAGAGAGATACGTCATAACCGTACCGCAAGAGATCCTCCCGCAGGAGTCGGGTCAGCAGGGCCTGCTGGTCGGCGTTCAGATCGTCGCGCCAGCGGCTGCTCATATCTCTGATGGAGGCGGCCTTGACGTGCCGCTCGAAGGCCGGGGAGGCCGTCAAGTCGGCAAACTCCGCCACTCGCCGGCAGGTTTCCACCGGCTGCTCGCAGAAGGTTTCGTACCTCACCTCCAGGAACCTCCCGGGTTCGATCGCCTGGCGTCCCGCTTCCAGTGACCGGATATGAATTCTCCACTGCAGCCCTGCCAGCACCGCGAATGAGCGATTGCTGGCTTCCCACACCGCCTGATCTTCCGGTGACAGCGGGCCGTAGCGCCAACTGTAAGGCCCGTACCAGCCGCGCCATTGCCAGGAGCTGATATGGAGCAGCGAGCTGGCAACCGCCCGGCCATCGCGGACGATATGGATGAACTTCGCGTCGGGAAAGATCTCGTTCAGGAATCCGATGCGTGACCACCCGGTAAGCTTGACCAGCATGCGGCTGTGCTTCGGCGTCAGCATTGCCTCGAGCACGGACCGAACCTGGTTCCGGACTCGCGGGGTTACGTCCGCTGCGACCATATCCCGGCCCGGCTCGGCAAAGCCATAGGCGTGCCGGTACCAAAAGCCATAGTTCTCGCCCGGCTTGATCCTCTTCCCCAATATCCTGCGAACCAGCGGATTGCCCACCGCCGTCACGGCCCAGCGATTCCAGGCCGGCCTATCGGGAAATTCCTCGGCGAAGCCCGACAGCCACATTGTCTCCGGATGGGTGGCCAGCAGGCTGTGAAACGCCGTCGAGCCGCAACGCCCGGTGCCCACGATGAAGATCGGCTTACTGACTTTCATGTATGTCCACCACTGCTATGGTCTTCATTCAGGCCGCTCTCATGACTTCGGGAGCCGGAGGATGGTGACTGAGGCGGGATAATTCTAACTCCCGACAGCTTCGGAGTGCACTCCTTGCCGCGAGTGGCTCGGCTCGAGTCAATTGGTAGAGGTGGCTGGTCCGGATCGTGAACTAAAGCGGAGAATCGTGCGGCAGGGACTGCCTTGGCCAGACCGGCTGCCAGGGTTTACAAGAGCGGGCGACCGGACTCGAACCGGCGACGTCCAGCTTGGGAAGCTGGCATTCTACCACTGAATTACGCCCGCTTGAACGGTGGGAATGTAAGGCGGAAGAGGCGGTAGGTGAAGAGGCGGTAGATAGTGAGGCGGTAGGGACCTCCACCTACCGCCGCTTTACCTACTGCCGCTTTATCTACCGCCTCTTCACCTACCGCCTACTTAGCCGACGAGGCCTCCAGGAAGCTCCTCAGGTCAGGCTCGCTGATGGCGGGCTCTCCCGGTGACACGTTATCGAGCCGCCCCTGGCGCATCCAGCGTTCGAGCTCCCCCACCAGATCGAAGAGATGATCGAAAGAATCCACTATAAAGAGCAGAGGCTGGTAGTGATCGATCTCGAAGTACTGGTTGATGACCCACTCCAGCTGCAAGGGGTAGCGCTGCACCTCTGGCGAATCGATCGAGTGGGCTATCTCGCCATAGGAGCTGAGCAGGCCGCTGCCATAAACCCGGAGGCCGTCGTCCCCGCGCATCAGCCCGAACTCGATGGTAAACCAGAAGAACCGCGCCATCGCCTTGAAGATGCTGGTGACCCGGCGGATCTTCTCTCTTTCGTCCCGAATTCCCGCTACGATATCTGCCGCCGTGTGGGCGCAATCTCCGAACCGCACCAGCGTGTCGGCAAAGGCGCGGTCGGTGTGCATTGGGACGTGGCCGGCTATGTCGTGAAAGATGTCCGGCTCTGGCAGGTAGTCGAGCGTGGCGCCGTCACGGATGGTGATGGTGGTGGGAAACTCGCGATCTCGCAGGGAATTGAAGAAGAGAAACGACGGGATATAGCCGCTCACCGGCTTGGCCTTGAACCCGGTGAGGGGGCTGAGAAATCGGTTCACATCGTCGAGTCGGGGCACCCGCTCGGGATTGAGGCACAGGCTGTCGATTCCCTGGAGGAACCGGGAATTGGCGTACCGCCGCCAACGATCCTCCATCCGGGCGAAGAGCCTCCGCCAGGCCTCGTGATTGGCCTCCGAGTAGAGCTCGTACGGCTGATGGATGTACAGCCGACCCTCTTCCTGGGCCTGCTCGATGAACGGTGCCTTGGTTGTTGTCAGGCCGCTGCCGGCCGCCTGCTCGGCGCTAACTCCCGCCATCGGAACCCCCTTTACTTCTGCTGGTACCTCCAGGCCGCTATCCCTTCACCCTCGGCCTTGACTTCGATCGGGTGCGACTCACCCGGCTTGACCGCAGGGACCTGGACCTCCTGATTGGCGACAACGTTTCCCTTGATATCGAGGAACTCGAACACCAGATCGAGCGGCTTCGGGGCTACGGGCTTCCCTTCTGCCGTCTCCGCCTTCCGTCCGGTCGCGGTCGCGCTAATGGTGGCGCCAGCTGCCGTCGGGACGAACTCAGTCACCTTGACCGTGACGGGCATGGCGATGAGCTGCAACGCGGTCTTGTTCGATTGCGCCTCCTTCTTTGCCAGCCGCTGGCCATTCGCGAGCATGCGGACTATCTCGTCGTTCAGCGGCTCGATCGCAACCAGCTGGGCGGCCGTGGTAGCCAGTTTGGGGCTCTTAAGGCCGATGTAGGCGTTGGCCAGCCCGTACAGGGCATCGCGATTATAGGGCTCCGATGCGATGACCTGCTCGAACACCTTGGCCGCCTCGGCGTACTTCTTCTCGTTATACAGGCCGATGGCGGTGTTCATGGGGCTGGCCGCACCCCCCGCTGAGGGCGGGCCCGCGGGTGCCGCGCCGACCTCCTTCTCCAGCGCGGCGGCCTTCTCGTTCTTGCCGGTTGCGCGGTAGGAAGCGGCAAGCGCCCGCTTCACTTCGGCATCGCCCGATACCCAGCCGAGATACTTCTCGAACACCGGTACGGCCTCTTCATGCCGGCCGGCCCGCTGCAGCATGGCACCCAGATTTCGGGTCGCCGCGTTTCGATCTTCGACCGCGTCGGTCCGTTCCGCAATCTCGGCAGCCTTCTGCCAGTACACGACGGCGCTGTCCGTCTCCCCGGTGTTGGCGAAGATCAGACCGGCGTTCAAGTACGCCAGCGGCTTGTCACGGTAGATCGTGTTTGCCTGGCGGAACAGCGCCAGGGCGGAATCGCTCTTCTGGGCCTTGGTGAACTCGATGCCGGCATTCACCAGCGGCACCCACCCCATGTATCGCACTCCGCTGATGTCCTTCTGGCACGCCGGCGACAGAGCTTCTGCCTTGGTGAACGAGCTATCAGCGCCTATGATGTCGCCCTGCTGGAGATAGATCCGCCCCAGGTAGTACCACGCAGCCGGGTTCTTCTCCTGCTTGTTCTCGTGGATGGCCTCGAGTATCACCCGCTTCCCGTTGGCCAGGGTCCGGGTCTGGTTCTCCGGAACGGGGGTCTCGATGCCGGTCTTCAGGTAAGTTGCGCCGCTCTGCACCTTGTAATGCCCTGCCTTGAGTTGGCAGGTGGGCGGGATGTATCTGGACGGCATGGCGCCGGCGACCCTGTCGCTCTGGGCCAGCGCGGCTGTGCCACCGAAGTTCAGAAGGATGACCGCGAAAGCAAGTCTCGTTTTCACTCGCTACTTCTCCTTATTGGGGCCCACCCGTTCGGAGCTCACCAGACGGAGAGCCCGGAGTTGCAAGTCCCTTGCCACCTCATGGGCGGGCCTGCCGGTGCGGCGAGCCACGGCGGCAACATCCTCGTATTCCGGCTTTACCCGGGGACCGTCCGGGCCTTCGATCACCTTGACCCGGACAGCCTGACCGTCCGCTGTGGTGACCTCCAGCTCCCGGCGCGCCAGGGTGACCCGCTCTGCGCCTTGACGCCTGATGCCCGCCGTAGTGCTGTGGCGGAAGAGCGCCTCGGCCGCCCGATCGGCTTCGTCAGGAGGCACCGTGACCTCGACGCGAAAGCCCGGCCGGCCCTTTTTCATGTGCGTGGTCCAGAGCTGCACGTCGAGAGCGCCGGCCAGGAACAGGGCCTCACGCAGAGGGTCCAGGTACTCCGGGCTGAGATCGTCCAGATCGGTGGACAGCAGAACCACCTCACCTGCCTCGCGGGCCGACGCGGCCAGGATGAGCCGTAAAGCGTTGGAATACGCTTCGGGGTTGCGCCCGCCGGCACCCCACGCCCCCGCCCCGACTGCCCGCCAACGGTTCGGCGGCGTTCCGGCTGAAAGGACCCTCAATAGTACCGCCCCGGTTGGGGTAGTGGCTTCGCCCGTGACCGGTCCGGCGCCGGTCACCTCCAGTCCCTCGAGCAGAATGGATGTGGCCGGTGCGGGCACCGGCATCAGGCCATGGGCTGCTCGTACCCAGCCGCTGCCCAACGCCACCGGGCGGTTGTAAATCCGGGTAATGCCAAGTTGCTCGAAACCTTCGACGCCCCCGACGATGTCGATCAGGGCGTCTATCGCCCCGACCTCGTGCAGCGGGACCTCATCGGCGGGCAAGCCGTGCACCCTGCCCTCGGCGTCGCCGAGCAGTTGAAACGCGAGCACCGCCCGCTGCCGCACCCAATCCGATAGCTGGGCTCGTTCTACGAGATGGATCAACTCGCCGATTCGGCGATGAGGCCCATGGTGGTGGGTATGGCCGTCGTGACTGTGGCTATGGGGATGTCCATTGACCTCCGACGACGGCTCTTCCCGCGAGCCATCGGGCAGGCACACGTCAACCTTGGTGGCTCTAAGGCCGCAGCGATCTACCGTGCCTATCTGGACCGCCACATCAGGGAACCCCAGCCGGCCGGGAAGAGCCTGGAGCCATTCCGGCCGCGCGCCGGCGGCCAGGAGGGCACCGAGCAGCATGTCACCGCTGATGCCGGCCACCGGATCGAGGATGGCAAAGCGTCCATCAGGCATAGACTTACAATATGCTAGGACGGGCCGAAAGGCGGTAGGGTGGACCGGCAGGCCTACTTCAAGTGCTCGAGGATCCGCTCGGCCAGCCGAGTCGAGAACCCCGGCACCGACGCCAACTCCGCGACCGAGGCCGACTTCACTCCCGCCAGGCTACCGAACCGTTCGATCAGACGCCGCCGCTTGGCGGACCCGATGCCCGGAATATTGAGCAGTTCGGACGTAATGGTGCGCTGGGTGAGCCGTTTCCGGCTGTAGGCGAGCCCAAAGCGATGCGCCTCGTCCCGAGCCCGCTGAAGCAGTCGGAGGGAAGGACTCCGCCGCGGCAGGCGAAGGCTGTCGGGCCGGCCGGGCAGGTAGACCTCTTCCTCCCTTTTGGCCAGGCTCACTATTGGCAGTTCCGCCAGCCCCAGTTGCGTCGCAGCCTCGATCGCCGCGCTCAGTTGTCCCTTTCCTCCATCGATCACGATCAGATCCGGTAGCTGAAGCTGCTCATCGCGGCGCCGGGTGAGATAGCGGGTCAGCACCTCCTGGATGGCCGCGAAATCGTCCTGCTGGCCAACCCCCCGGATCTTGAACTTGCGATATTCCGCCTTGCGGGGCCTTCCCGCCTCGAACCAGACCAAGGAGCCGACGGTATCCCGCCCTTGGTTGTGTGAGATATCCACGCAGACGAAGCTTCGGGGCACCATGCTGAGGCCCAGGTCGCGGCCGAGCGCATATACCGGATCCTCCGCCCGCTCCTCGGTCTCGAATGACTCGATGCGCAGGCTTTCGAGCAGGTGCCTCGCGTTCTGGTCTGCCAGCTCGATCCAGCGCTGGGCGGTGCCCCGCTGGGGAACCGTCCAATCGGTGCCGGGCAGAAGCTCCCGCAGGGTGTCCCACTCATCGGGCGGGAAAGGCAGGACCAGGCGCCGGGCGCGCGACTCGGCCGGCACATAGTAGCGTACCAGAAATGCGCTGAGCACGGCGCTGTCTTCCTCCTCCTCGACCCCTTCCAGAAACCGGTGATCCCTGCCCACCACCCGGCCGGACCGGACCCGCATGTGAACTCCTACCGCATCATCGCCGTCCCGAGCGTACCCGATCACGTCGGCATCGCCCGTACCCATCACCTCGACCGTGAGCGGCTCCTCGAGCCGATCCAGCCAGCGCAGGGCATCCCGCATTTCCCTGGCCCGCTCGAAATCCTCCCTCTGGCTGGCCGCGAGCATGGCCTCCCGAACCCTGACCCTCACATCCTGGGTCTTGCCCTCGAGGAACTCCACCACGTCGCGGACCATGCGCTGGTACTCCGGCATGTCCTGCCAGCCCACACACGGGGCCCGGCAGCGGCCGATATAGTAGTCGAGGCATGGCCGGTCCCGGCGCTCCTCGGGCAGCCTGTCCTGGCAGCTTCGCACGGTGTACAGCCGCCGGATGATCGCCAGAGTGCGCCTGAGCTGCCCGACGTCAGTATAGGGCCCGAAATAGCGCGCCCCGGGGATATCCCGCTTCCGGGTGACCAGCACCCGGGGGAACGGCTCACTGAGCGTTACGGCGATGGACGGGTAGCTCTTGTCGTCCTTGAGCCGCACGTTGAAGCGGGGGCGGTACTCCTTTATGAAGTTGTTCTCGAGAATGAGCGACCCGGCTTCGCTCGGCACCACGATGGTGTCCACGTCGGCGATGAGCCGTTGCAGGAGGCGGTTTCTGGGGCTGTCGGGAAAGTCGGTGGCGAAGTAGCTGCGGACTCTGCTGCGCAGGCGCTTGGCCTTTCCAACGTAGAGGACCTCTCCCTCCGCGCCTCTCCAGAGGTACACACCCGGTCCCTCCGGAAGCGTATCGAGCTTCCGCTGGAGAGCCTCAGGAAGGGCGGGAGTGGTCACAGGGTCTCGTCGAACGGTTCAGTACCTTCACCCTCTGTGCCCTCCCCTCTGTGGTGAATCTTACTTACGCAATACCAGTAAACGCTGCAATCTGGCCAACACTCGGCGCGACTCGGGTACTCTCAACTCGGCGGTGATAGCGAAGTAGGCAACGCCGTACATACTCAGGGAAAATAACGCCAGCACCAGGGGGTGCTGTTCCTGCAGCGCGAGCTTGACCACCCAGGCAGCCAGCGCGGCGGCGGCGGCGCTTCCCCCAAGACGGGCCAGGAATGGGAGTGGGACACCGGTCGGGCCAAGCCGGCGGTCGAGCGTGCGGCGGAGGAGGATGTACTCGGTCCATGCCGCCAGCCCGGACGCGAGCGACAGGCCGGCGGCACCCCAACGCTGCTCGAGCCCGAGCTGCGCCATGAGGGGAATCGCGAAAAGGTAGCCCAGCACGATGTTCAGCCCGACCCGTACCGTCGCAAAGCGAAGCGGCGTCCGGGTGTCGTGGAGGGCATAATAGGTGGACGAGTAGAGCCGTCCCCAAGTCGAGGCGAGCAGACCGACCGCCGCCCCCGCGAGAATGGCCCACACATATACCGTCATGGCACGGTCGAAGACTCCGGTCTGATAGAGCGCCGCCACCACCACATCTCCCAGAGCCAGAAACGCCACGGCCGACGGTACCACGAAGAAGGCGATCTGGCGGAGACCCCCATCGAGTCTGGCACGCAGCCGCGCGGCTCGCTCGGTCTCGTCTCCGGTCACACCGGACATGGCCGGAAGCTCGGCGGCGGAAACCGACATGCCGAAGAGACTCACCGGGAGGGTGTAGAGCACCTGGGCGTAAGCCAGCGCGGCGACAGCGCCGATCGGCAGGAGACTCGCGATCACGGTGTCGACGTAGGCGCTGACCTGGACGACTCCGCGCCCCAGGAAGACCGGAATCGAGTTTCGCACCACGGTTCGCACCGCTTCCGCACCTCGCCGGAGCGAGGGCGCAACTCCGCCGAGCAGTCGAATCACGACCGGCAGTTGAACTCCGAACTGCAGTGCGCTTCCCACCACCGATCCCCATGCGGCCATCTGGGCCAGGCGGTAGCCCGAAGCCTGGTCACCGAAGGTGAGCAGCGTCACTATGATGGCCAGGTTCCAGAGCACCGGCGCGGCGTACGAGAGAAAGAACCGGCCGTGGCTGTTGAGAACCCCGAGGCACCAGGCCGAGAGGACCAGGACGCCAGCCCCGGGGAAGAAAATCCGGGCCAGGACGATCGTGGCCTCGCGCCTGTCAGCCTCGAATCCGGGAGTGAAAATCGTGACCAGCACCGGCGTGAGCAGCACGCCCACCAGCACCACGATCGCGACGGCCAGGGCGAGCAGGCTGCCGACCGCGCCGGCTACCCGCCGCGCTTCGTCCCGATCGCCCTGGGCCAGCAGTCTGACGTACACCGGAATGAAGGAGGCGGAGAGCACTCCTTCGCCGAACAGGTTCTGAAGGAAGTTGGGAATCTTGAAGGCCGCGTTGAAGGCATCAGCCGCAGCCGAGGTCCCTAAGTAGTGAGCGAAGACCCGGTTTCGGACCAGCCCGAGAACTCGGCTCAGCAGGATGCCCAGAGCCACAGCCGTCGCGGGCCGTACCGGCCGATCGGGCTCTGCCGTCAGGGATTCTGTGATGGCGGAAGGATGGAGCGTGCCGATGACGGATTTTCCAGCAGACGCTGGAGGAAAGCGTTCTCGTCCTGGAGCACCTGGACGCTGCGCATGAGATCGTCCACCTCAGCCTCCAGCAGCTCGACCTTCTTGGCCAGCTCCGAGACCGCCGGTGGCGTGGCCTGGGGGCCTTCCAGCCGGCGAGCGAGGGCCCGCCCGATAGGCGAGTCCACCACGATCCCGATGATGGGTATGAGAAGCGCCACGAGGAGGATCAGCGCGATAATCGACATAAGTCGAGTCTACGATGGATTGAGGGCTCCCTCAAGTGACGTGGAGTACCAGGCTTCGATGGCATCGGTGATCTCCACCAGGAGGCCGGGCCCATACCGCGCCAGGAACGGGGCCACGGTGAGGAGCCGCTCCTGGGGCTTGTTTTCCGGCAGCACCGTGGCCCGGGCCCGGGCAACCTGCGCCAACTCGATCTCCTGCCGCCGCTTGAGGTGCTGGAGCAGCTTTCGCTCGATGTCGTTGACGCCGGCCAGCGCCTGATGCTTGGCCCCCTGCACCGAGCGCGCGAGTGTGGGATCGACCTCGGTCGCCCCCTGGCCCAGGGCTTCGTACCCCGATTCAATGGCGGCCCGAAGCTCGGTAATTGCGCTCACGGCTTCGTCCGGAAGCTGCGACCGGATCAACCGCGCTTCCAGCGCTCCGGGGGGCTCGAGGAGGTCTTCGAGATCGATGCTGAACTTCCGGAGCACCCGATCTACCCGGGGCTCCACCAGGATTCCCGACCAGCGCGGCAGCACCGGCTGCCGGGATATCCGCATCCGGTCGTATACCGGAGGGGTCAACGCCAAGTAGCGTAGCTCGCCAGGACCCCCTACATATGCGACCGTAGGGAGCAGCGCGCTCTCGATAACCGGACGCAACAGTACATTGGGCGAGAGCCGTTCGGGTTCCGCTGCCGCCAGGCGTTGAAGATCGGCCAGCTCGAACCGTTCCCGGCTCCGCCGGGTCATGAAGGCGCCGTCCTCGAGCACCAGCCGGTCGCGTCCAAGCTCACCCTCCAACATCACCAGGGTGGCGCCATCTCCCACCTGGACTCCGGTGTCGATACCGGCTGACTCGAGCTCCTCGCCCCGCTGCTCGAGATCACGATGGAGATCCCGGGCCAGGCCCAAGGCACGCACGAGGTGGCGTGCCGCCGCCCGTTTGACTGCCGGGTGAGTGCTGTCGAGGCAGACGACGCCGGCCGGTGCGAGCAGCTCGGCGAGCGCACCGGCAAAGCTACCTGCGACCGTCTCCCCCGGCCGGTAGTGCCGCCGCAGCCAGTCGAGGGTCTCCTCTCGGAACTCGGACGGCTGGAGGTCTCTTGCCAGGGCCTCGAGCACGCCATCGATCCCCGACCCGAGTGGCTGGCGGTACATCGGGGTGAGGGGCGCGTCCGGTGGCCGGGGCGGCAGTGTGGCCGCGGTAACGGAGCCATCAGCCGAGATCCAGCTGGCCCGGCTCGCCTCGGCGAAATCGTGGTCGTCACCGGCCACCCAGAACACCGGCACCACCGGCCGCTGCCACTGCCGCTCCAGCACCCGCGCCAAGGCGGCGGTGGAGAGCGCTTTGTATATCGTGTAGAGCGGACCCGTGAGCAGGCCGGGCTGCTGACCGGTCGTCACTACGCACGCACCTGGCTCCCGGATGCGCCCGAGAGCAGAATCCCGTCCGGGTGAAGGCACGATGGCATCGGCCAGCGCCGGGTCGAGCAGCCCTTCTCGAGGTGAGGGTAACTCTACCGCGGGCGCGAGCGGCGTCGGAACGATGCGCAGGGTCATTCGACCTGACCCACCAGAATGGTCCGAGGGGAGCTAGCTCCGGGTGGAGCGGCGTCGTAATCGCCGTAGCGAAACCGCACCGTCACCCCGGCGGCCTCCAGCATGGCGGACATCTGCTGGGGCTCGAACAGGCGAACCCGTTCGCGGTAGCGCTTGCCCTCCGGCGACCGGATCGTCTTGCACACGTAACGCCCGTCCGGCGATACCGACCGTGAGACCTGAACGGTCGATCCCGACAGCTCGAGGGTCTCCTCCGGCACCAGGTGGCGCACGACCAGCTCCGGATTCAGGAAATCGATCACGAACCACCCTCCCCGCCGGACGGTGGAGATCATCTCGCCCAGGGCGGCGGTGTGTTCGGTGTCCTGCTCAAAATAGCCGAAGCTGGTAAAGAGATTGACGGTCAGGTCCATCGAGCCGGGTCGGACCGGGAGGTGACGCATGTCGGCGCGGACGAGCGGCGCATCGGTCACCTGGCGGGCCAACCGCAGCAGCGCTGCGGAGAGATCGAGTCCGGTACACCGTGCCCCTGCGGCTCGGAAGGCGCGGGCGTGACGCCCCGCCCCGCACGCCACATCGAGCACCCGCCATCCAGGCTCAAAAGGAAGAGCCTGGGCAATGAGCGCCACCGCGCGCTCCGCCTCGTGATCGTCCCGATGCGGATAGAGCCGGAGGTACTCTTCGCCGAACCATTCCTCGAACCATTCCATGTGAGCTAGGAGCTGGGAGTCAGGAGCTCGGAGCTGGGAGTCGGGAGCTGGGGAGTCGGGAGCTCCTAGCTCCCAGCTCCTAGCTCCTAGCTCCCTTATGGTACGGCTCCCCCTTGAGAATCGTGAACCCCCGGTAGAGCTGCTCCAGAACCACGACCCGGGCAAGCTCATGCGGGAGAGTAAGGGGGCCGAGGCTCCAGCGCGACGCCGCCCTGCTCAGCAACGATGAATCGAGACCCTGCGACCCCCCGATGGCGAGTGTTACCGGGCGCGCGGCCAGCAGCCAGCGCTCCAGCTGGCGGGCCACCTCGCTGCTGTTCCATCCTGCGCCATCTCGAGTCAGGGCCACGAGGGTGGCACCCGGAGTGATGCGGGCGCCGAGCCGTTCCGCTTCCTCCGCCAGCTGGGCGGCTATGGTGGGGGACCGGCTGGCTTCGCGGACCTCGTGCTCGCGAAAGGTGGTGTATCGCCGGAGACGGCGGGCGTAGTCGTCACAGGCTTGCCGGTAGTACGGCCGCAGCTTCCCTACGGCTGCAACGGCAATCTCCACGGAAAGTTACTTCCCCGCTTCCCTGCTTCCCCACTGCCCCGCCTTCACGCGTACATCCCTCTGAGGCGGTGCACGGCCGCTACCCGCTCGATCGCCTGCATGTACGAGGCGATTCGCATGTTGATGCCGTGGCGGCCGGCCATGCTGGCAACCTCGTCGAAGGATTGCACCATGATCCGCTCGAGGCGCTGATTTACGGTCTCCTCGTCCCAGAAATAGCCGCCGCGGTCCTGCACCCATTCGAAGTAGCTCACCGTCACCCCCCCGGCATTCGCGAGAATGTCGGGGATGACGAAGACCCCGTTCTCCTCCAGGATCTTGTCGGCCCCCGCGGTAGTCGGCCCGTTGGCGCCTTCACAGATGATCCTGGCTTTGACCTGGGCCGCGTTGTGGCTGGTGATGACGTTCTCGAGTGCCGCGGGCACCAGCACCTCGCACTCCAGGGTGAGGAGCTGGTCGTTGGTGATCTGCTCTGCTTCGCGATAGCTGCCCAGAAAGCGGTGTTGCCGGACGTGCTGAATCACGTCCCGCATGCGCAGCCCCTTGGGGTTGTAGATCCCGCCTGCCTTGTCGCTCACGGCGATGATCTTCATCCCCTGCTGCTCCATCAGGCTGGCGGACACGGACCCGACGTTACCGAATCCCTGGACTGCCACCCGGCTCCCCTGCACCGGCACCCGCAGCTTGGTGAGCGCCTGGCGGGTTACCAGCATGCAACCTCGCCCGGTGGCTTCCCTGCGGCCCAGTGAGCCACCCATCTCCACCGGCTTGCCGGTGACCACCGCAGTCACGGTGTGGCGCTTGTGCATGGAGTAGGTGTCCATGATCCACGCCATGATCCGCTCGTTGGTGTTTATGTCGGGTGCGGGCACGTCCGAATCGGGGCCCAGGGTCTCGATGATGGCAGAGGTGTAGCGCCGGGTCACCCGCTCCAGCTCGCTGTTGGACAGGGTGCTCGGATCGCAGACCACGCCTCCCTTGGAGCCGCCGAAGGGGATGTTGACTATGGCGCACTTCCAGGTCATCCACGCCGCGAGCGCCTTCACCTCGTCGAGGCTCACGTTGAGATCGAACCGGATACCACCCTTGGCCGGCCCGCGGGAGGTGTTATAGAGCACCCGGTAGCCGACGTAGACGTCGGTATCGCCGTTGTCCCGCAAAATCGGAACCGACACGATGATCTGCTTCTCGGGGCTGCGCAGCACCTTGTACAGGCCGGGATCGAGGCTGAGCCGCTGGGCCGCATAATCGAAGCGGGACATCATCGCCTCGAACGGGTTCTCCTCGCTGAGAAATTTGTCCTTATCGGGACGGATGAGAGCTTGGTCCGGCTGGCTCGCGGTGGTCATAGACGTTCCGGTACGCTCCGAGAATTTTGTTTTACAGTCCATCTACCGGCATGACGACGGCGTCCAGCGCCGCGGCGATCTCCTCGCCGCCTTCCTCCCACTCCAGGTCGAGCATGGCGACGAGGGGCTCGGGCGCGGAGTTGGGCCAGCGGTCTCGCAGCTTCACCGCATCCTTCTGAGTAATCACCAGGTAATCGGCCCGGCTCGCGGCATGCGCCAGCCAGGCGACGTCCGAGTCACGGTAGTCGTGGTGATCCTTCCAGGTAGCTACCTGGACCGCGGCGCCGGTGGCCTTGGTCTGGGCCACGAACGCGTCGGGATCGGCTATACCCGATGCCGCAACCACTCGTTTTCCCGTCAGGTCGGAAGCCGGCCGGCGGGTACCGCTCACCATTCCCTCCAGATAGCGCAATCCCAGGTGAGCGATGGCCACTGGGCCGGCGATTTTGCCCTCCAGGCTCGCGGCCATCGCAAGTGCGGCCTCCGCAGTCGCCCGCTTCCGGGTTATGATCACCGCGTCAGCCCGGTCGAGCGCTCGAAGCCCCTCGCGCCAGGGCCCGGCTGGCAGTGGCCAACGTACTGCCCGCGTAGTTTCGGCGCTCACCACCGCGATGTTGAGGTCGCGCCGCACGTCAAGGCGTTGATACGCGTCGTCCAGAACCAGCACCTCTGCCCCGCGCGCGAGCGCCCGTTCGGCGCCGACCGCGCGATCCGGATCGGCCACCACGACGGCCTCGGGGACGGCCTGCTGGTGCACCAGCGCTTCATCGCCTCCGTAGCCCCGGAGCAGAACGCCTGGCACCAAGCCTTGGGATACGTAGTAACGCGCGGTCCAGACCGCGATCGGTGTCTTCCCCGAGCCACCCACGGTGAGGTTTCCAACTGCCACAGAAGGAAGCGGTAAGTCACTCACCCCCAGCCAGCCATGGCGATACGCCATTTCCCGCATGGCCATGGCGCCGCGCCAGATTCCGGCGGCGGGCAGCAAGGCCAGGCGTGCGAGCCGGGCATCCGGCCGCCTGCTGGTCCACAACCACCGCACAACTCGGTGAGTATCGCCCCGTCGCCTCATGCTTCCATTCCCGAAACCTCCTCGAGACCCGCTGCCGCCCGAGCCAATCCCTCAGCCAAACCGTCCTCGCCGCCAGCGATCGGGAACGTGCGGCCATAGGTGATCCGCACCCGGGCGAGAGGTTTGGGGATCATGAACCGGTCCCAGGAATGTAATCGCCAGGCTCGATCCGCCTCCGCGTGGACCGGCACGATCACACCGCCACCCCGCTGTGCGGCGGCCACTGCTCCGGGCTTGAGCTCACGGCGGGGGCCTCGGGGGCCATCCGGGGTGAAGGCGACGGCTCCTGCCGCCTGGAGCTCCCGGACCGCGCCCAGCAGCGCGCGCGCGCCGCCGCGGGTGCTCGACCCCCGAACCGTGCGGTAACCCAGCGACTCGGCGAGGTCGGAGAGATACTGGCCATCCCGCGCCTCGCTCACCACGATGGCGACGCCCTGGTTCCGGTGGTGCCACAACAGCGGCAGCAGCGCCTCGTGCCACAGCAGGAAGACATGAGCCCGTTTGGCCTCCCGCAGCACGCGCCAGCGTTCCTCATGAAAGACGTGGATGCGCCAGGACGTTGCCAGAGCCCGTACCGCTGGACCCGCGATCAGCCGGGCCGCCCGGGGCGTTACCCTCAGTCGCACGGATCGAGCAGCTCGCTCGCCAGCGCCACGACCCTGGTCGTCGCCCCCGCCTGGCCCAGCCGCTCGCGTACCAGAGCCAGGCCATCGCGCTGGGCCCGGGTGAAGGGGTGGTCCGGGTCGAGGAGTGGCCGCATGGCGGTGGCCAGCTCCGGTGCCGTGGCATGTTCCTGAAGCATCTCCGGCACGACCTCGCGCCCGGCCACGAGATTGACCAGGCTGATCCACCGGACGGTGCGGACCCGCTGGAACATGGCATAGGTGAGCGGATGAACCTTGTACGCCACCACCATCGGAGTGTCGGCCAGCGCTGCCTCCAGCGTGGTCGTGCCCGATTTGGCCAGCGCGGCGTCTGCGGCGGCAAACAGCGGTACCGGATCTCCGCGATGCACCTCGATCGGCCCCGGGCTGAGGTAAGCCCCCGACGTTATGCCGGCTACCACGACCCGGTCGCAGCTGCCTTCCCCGAGAAGCTGGAGTGCAGCATCCCTGAACGGCTTCCAGAGCCGGCGGATCTCCTGGGTCCGGCTGCCAGGAAAGAGGCCCAGCACCCGGCTCTCGGGAGAGATGCCGAGAGCCGCCCGGGCCTCCGCCCGGCTGGGCCAGGGACCGCGATCGACCAGGGGGTGGCCCACATACTCGCTGCGGAGTCCCAGGCCGCCGAAGAACATCTGCTCGAACGGAAGTACTACGGCCAGCCGATCCACCGCGGCGGCCAGCCGGCGGGCTCGGCCGGGGCGCCAGGCCCACAGTTGTGGGGCGATGTAGTACAGCACCTTGGTCCCGGTCCGGCGGGCGGCTTCCGCTACCCGCAGATGAAAGCCGGGGTAGTCAACCAGGATGACCAGGTCGTAGCGTCCGGCCCGGAAGTCAGTCTGGAGGGCTCGCAGCAGCCGGTAATGGGCCCGGATCTTGGTGACCACCTCGACCAGCCCGAACGCTGCGAGGCCTTCCATGTGATACCGCAGGGTGGCGCCGGCCCGAGCCATCTGGGGCCCGCCGAGCGCCTCGACCGTGGCCGCTGGGTAGCGCTCGAGGATGGCGCGAGCCACGCCGGCGCCGTGGAGATCGCCCGATGGCTCGCCGGCGGAGATGAAGATGCGGGGCTTGCCCTCCGGGCTCATCAGTGAGCGGGCACAGCGAGTGGCGAGGTGCGCACCGCGTCAGCGACTCGCAGAGCGAGCGCGAGTGCCGCCCGGCCTTCTTCGCCGCTCACCACCACCTCGCGCTGCCCCTGCACGGCGTGCACGAAGCTCTGAAGCTCCAGCGCCAGCGCATCGGCCTCGGGAGCCGCCAGCACGAACCTTTCCACCACGTCTGCCAGCTCCCGGCCGGTGCCCGGCTGCCAGCTGGACCGTACCCGCATGAACTCGCCACCGCCGGTGGCCAGGTCGAGTGAGAAATAGCCGTTGGGCTGGAAGAGACGGAGTCGGCGAATCCGCTCCCGGGCAACCCGGGACGCCGTCGCCAGCGCTACGGCGCCGTTGGCGAACTCGACCCGTGCGTTGGCGATGTCGAGATGGGACGAGAGCACCGGCAGTCCCGAGGCCCGGACCTCGGTGGCCTCGCTGCCGGTAAGATGGAGGACGAGGTCGAGGTCGTGGATCATGAGATCGAGCACTACCGCGACGTCGGTGCCCCGGGGTTGGAACGAGGCCAGTCGCAGGCTCTCGATGTAGCGGGGCCCGTCGAGGTAGGGTTCGGCCGCCCGGAGCGCGCGGTTGTAACGCTCGATGTGCCCTACCTGGAGCTGCACCCGCCGGCGGCGGGCAGCCGCGATCAGATCGTCGGCCTCCGCCAGGGTCGCTGCCAGCGGCTTCTCCATCAGCACCGGTATTCCGAGCTCCAGGGCGCGCAGCCCCACCTCGGCGTGGGCCGGGGTCGGCACGGCCACGGTAACCGCCTCGACCCGGGCCATCAGGTCGTCCATATCGGCGAACGCCGCTGTGCCCTGCTCGGCCGCCACCTTCACGGCTCGCGCCCGGTCGGCGTCGTGCACCCCCACCAGCCGCACCTCGTCGAGCCCCGCCAGGTGGCGGGCATGGTGCTGGCCCAGGGCGCCGACCCCGATGACTCCGACCGGCAATGGCGCGCTCATGCCGGCACCCCCCGTTCGCTGGATTCCACGAAGGCCACGAAGCGCTCGATTTCGGGAAGCAGCGGAAGGTCGCTGCGGGCCCGTTCCAATGCCTGCGACAGGTTCAGGTCCGAGTTGAAGAAGAGCCGGTAGGCTCGCTTGAGCGCTGTCACCGTCTCACCCGGGAACCCCGCTCGCTGGAGTCCGATGGAGTTGAGGCCGTAAAGCTCCATGGGATTACCGACTGCCTTGACGTAGGGAGGGATATCCTGGTTGACTCGGGAGCCGCCGCCGACAAAGGCATAGGTGCCGATGGTGACGAACTGATGGACCGCGTTGAGGCCGCTCAGGATGGCGCGATCGTGGATGGTAACGTGCCCGGCGCACTGGGTTGCGTTGGCGATCACTACATCGTCTCCCACGTGGCAGTCGTGGGCCAGATGGACGTAGGTCATGATGAAACATCGGGCGCCCACCGTGGTCTTCAAGGTGGCAGACGTGCCGCGGTTGATCGTCGAGTACTCCCGGATGATCGTTCCCTCACCGATCTCGACCCAGGTTTCCTCGCCGCCGTACTTGTGGTCCTGGGGATCTCCCCCCAGGATCGAGCCGTCACCTACCACTACGTCATCGGCCAGCCGAACATTGCGCTGAAGCGTGGCGCGGGGACCGATGCGGCAGCGGTCTCCGATCGTCACCTGGGGCCCCACGATGGCGTAGGGACCAATCGCGACGCCGACCCCGACCTCTGCCGAAGGATCGATCAGCGCCGTCGGGTGGATCACCGATCCACCACCCTCGCCATCATCTCGGCCTCCGCGACGACCTGCCCGTCAACGAAGGCGACGCCTTTCATCCGACAGGTGCGACCCCGGTTTTGCAGCATCTCCAGCTCGCAGCGGAGCTGGTCGCCGGGAAGAACCGGGCGGCGGAACTTCACGTTGTCGAGCGACATGAAATAGACCACCTTCTGCTCCGGGTCCTCGATGGTACCGAGCAGCAGCATGCCGCCAACCTGCGCCATCGCCTCGATTATGAGGACGCCAGGCATGATCGGATGGCCCGGGAAATGGCCCTGGAAGAACGGTTCGTTGATGGTCACGTTCTTTATCCCCACGATCCGCCTGGTGCCCTCGACCTCGATTATCCGGTCAACCAGCAGGAACGGGTACCGATGGGGGATCACGTCCAGGATCCGTCCGATGTCCATCACAACGCCTCCGTCGCGCTGTCCGGTGCGGGTGAGCCAGCGGGCCAGCGCAATGTTTCCCTGGTGGCTCGGCTTGTGGGCGACAATGTGGCCCTGAACCCGTCCGCCGGTCAGCGCCAGGTCGCCCAGGATGTCGCCGGCCTTGTGGCGCACGAACTCATCCGGCCAGCGCAGCGACCCGCCGACCAGACCGTCCTCGGAGAGCACGAGAGTGGATTCCAGCGCCGCTCCCAGCGCCAGGCCCCGGGCCCGGAGCGCCTCCGCCTCCCGGAGAAAGCCAAAGGTCCGGGCCGGAGCCAGCTCCCGGGCAAAGTCGCCCGGATTGATGTCGTAGGACCCGGTCTGCCGGCCGATCAGTGGATGGTTCCATTCGATGGTGGTGGTGAGCCGGAGCGACTTCGATGGGGCGACCACATAAGAGGAATCCGCTTCGGACACGTCGAACGCCGACATTACCCGGTACACCACCGGCTCCCCCGGCTGCTCGGCGATACCAGCCTGATCCATGGCGCTCAGATAGGGGGCAAAGGACCCGTCGCCGATCGGCGGCTCGGGGCCATCGAGCTCGATGGTGAGGTCATCTATCTGGAGAGCAGCCGTCGCGGCGAGCAGGTGCTCCACGGTCTGAATCACCGTCTCCCCCTGCCCCAGCACCGTGCGTCGCTCGGTGGACTGCACCTCGCTCAGCCGCGCCGGAACCGTCGGGGTTCCGGGTAGATCGGTCCGCTTGAAGACGATGCCCTGGCCGGACGGCGCCGGGTGGCAGACCGCCGAGACGAAGGACCCGGTGTGAAGGCCGGTCCCGCTAACGCAGGCGGTTCCGGCCAGGGTACGCCTAGGCATGGCGGACCTGCTCGGGAACCAGCCGCTCGAGCTCGTCAACGATGGGCGCGAGGCGGTACATGGCCGCTTGCGCCCGCAGAAACTGCCGGTGGGCGCGTGCGGGGTGGCCGCTCATCGACGCCCCGGGCGGCACATCGCCGAAGACCGCGCTCTTTGCTGCAATCCGGGCACGGTCTCCGATGACGAGGTGGTCCGTGACGCCGACATGTCCCGCCAAAATGACGTCGTTGCCCACCCGGGTACTGCCCGCGATTCCCACGCCGGCCATGATCAGACACCGCTGGCCGATCCGCACGTTGTGGCCCACCTGCACCAGGTTGTCCAGCTTGGTGCCCCGGCCCACTACGGTGTCGTCGATGCTGCCACGGTCGATACAGGTATTGGATCCCACCTCGACCTCGTCCTCGAGTATGCAGCCGCCGATATGCGGAATCCGGGTGTGTCCCCGGCCATCGGACAGGTAGCCGAAGCCGTCACCGCCGATGACCGCGCCGGCCTTGAGCACGACCCGGCTGCCGAGCCGGCTGCCCGCATGACAGACTACCCGGGGGCCGATTATGGCGTCGTCGCCCACGACCACCCCATCGCCCAGAGAGGCGCCCTCCGCCAGGCGGCACCGGGCACCGAGGCTCACGTTACGCCCCAGCACCACATAGGGGCCGATCGACACCTCTGGACCCAGCACGGCACCCGCTCCGATACGGGCGGTCGGGTCCACGCCGGCCGCCGCGGCAGGAGGAGGATAGAGGGTATGCAGCACCCTGACCAGCGCGGCATAGGGATCGGCCACCACGATTCGGGTGCCGGGACCTCCGGCCAAGCGGGCCAGCTCCTCGGTAACCAGCACCGCTCCAGCCCGGGAGCCGTCCAGCTCCGCGGCGTAGCGGCTGGATACGGCAAAGGAGAGCGCGTCGGGTCCGGCGCGGTCCAGCGGGCGTACCGCGCTGATGCTGACCCCCCCATCGCCAAGCAGGCGGCCACCGACCAGGTCGGCGACCGCCTGCGCGGTAAGGCTGCCGGCCGTCACGTGACTAGCTGCCCGCCTTCAACTGCTGGATCACCCGCTGGGTCAGGTCTATCGACTTGTCCGCGGTGACGATGCCGTTGTTGGGCGCACTCACGTCGAAGATCATGGAGTAGTTGCCGGCCGCGCGCACCCCTTCGATGACGCTGTTGACTTTGCTTTGGATCGGGTCGAGCAGCTCGCGCTCGCGCGAAGCGGCCCGTTGCTGCAGCTCCTGGGTGCGCTGCTCCAGCTTCTGCTGTTGCGCCTGAAGCTCCTTGCGCTTGGCGGCGCGCTGGGTCGGGCTCAGCATGACCGACTGCTGGTCGAAGTCCGACGCGGCGGAATCGAGGCTGGCCTGAAGCTTCTGCACCTCCACTCGATAGCCCTCGAGCTCCTTGGTGAAGGTCGACTCCGCCTTGACGTAACCGGGCGTCTGCTTGAGGATTGCCTGGGTGTTGACGTAGCCAATCTTGCTGCCACCCTGTTGGGCGGCCAGCGACTCGATGCCGGCCACTGACATGGCAATCAACCCAACCCCGGCTCCCACGAGGGCAAGCTTCATGCTCTACTCCAGTTAGAGGTGCGTACCGCTAAAAGAAATTGCCCAGCTTGAAATGGAGCTGCCACCCGGGGTTGGGCCGCCCGCTGGCGTCTACCCTGTCAAATCCGTATCCCAGGTCCACCCCGATCGGGCCCAGCGGCGAGATCACCGCCGCACCGAAGCCAGCCCCGCGGAACAAACGCGTGGGATCCCACTGCCGGGCACTGCGGTAGACGTTTCCCGCATCGAAGAACGCGCTCACATACAGCGATTGGCTGATCCGGGCGCCCGCCTCGACGGTGAAGGCCGAGTAGGCCTTGCCGAAGGCGTCCGCGCTGGCGGCGTTGTTCCCTCCGGCCGATGGATCGAAACCGTTGGGTGTAACCGAGAACTCGTCGTAGCCACGCAGCGGAATGCCATACTGCACCCCACCGAGCGAGTAAAGCTCGGTGAAGAACGGGCCGGCGTCACCGAAGATAAAGCCGGACTTGGCGGTCAGCCCGAGCACGAACTGTATCCCGGCGCCCAACTGTCCGCCGCCCCCCAGGGTTCCCAGCGGGGCGTACCAACGCCCCTCGAGATCCAGCTTCCGGTAGTTGCCGGAGCCACCCAGGAATCCGCCGTTCAACTCACCGCTGACGTTGGTCATGGAGCCGCCGGTGGCGAACGGCAATCCCACCCGGGTATCACGGAGCACGCTCGTGCCCAGAGCCGACCGGCTGCACCGGCTGCAGCGGAACCTGGCCTGGATGTCGGCCGACCCTTCGCTGTACTTGATGCGCTGAAAGGAATAGGAGGTAAACAGGCGGGTATAGCGCGACCCCAGAAAGGGGAACCCGAGCTGGAGACTTCCCCCGGTCTGTCTCCGGCGGCCCAGATCGCCCACGGTGAACCGGGCGCGAGAGTCGAACAGCGAAATGGTTCCCGAGATCCGGCTTTCCCGAATTGCCGGATCGGTGTAGCTCAAGGTGAAATCGTTGATGTTCGCCCCGAACTGCCACTGGAGCTTGCCCCGCTTACCCCGGCCGAAGAGGTTGGGCTCCTCCAGCCCCAGAAAGCCGCCGACCCCGGTTCCCTGGCCCAGCGAAGCGCCGAAGTTGATGTTGCCGGTACGGCGCTCCTCGACCCGGAAGACGATATCCACGTCGACCCCGTTGGCGGCCGGCCGGACATCGGGCGATGGCAGAGGCTGCTGGAAGAATCCCAGGTTGGAGACGTTCTGGTACGAGCGGATGAGCCGGTCCCGGCTGAAGAGATCACCTGGCAGCATGACGATGGCCTCACGGATCACCCGCTCGTGGGTCACGTCGTTCCCGACGATCTCGACCTTGTTGATCGTAGCCGGAGAGCCTTCCCGTATGACCCAGCGCAGGTCCACCACGGGAGAACCATCCGGCGCCGTCCGTCGCACCTCCTCGGGTTGGACCTGGGCGTAGATGTACCCGTTGTTGGCGTACAGGTTCTGGACCTTCTCGGTCGCTTCCTCCCACTCGGAGCGGCTGAACGGCCGGGGCCTGCCGAGGGGCTCTCCGGTGGGTCCCACCGGCCCGAATGGATAGAAGGCCAGCAGCTCTTCGGTGGAGAAGCGCCGGTTGCCCTGAAGGTCGAACCGGCCGACCCGGTAGACCGGCCCCTCGTCCACCGTCAGCCGGAGCACCGCCTTGCCTCCCGCCGAATCGGACACCAGCGAGTCATGGGTAACCTGGAAATCCACGAAGCCCTGGTCGGCGTACCAGCGGGGCAGCCGCTCCCGGATGTCCTGCTCGACGTTGCGCTCGTCGTATTCGCCCTTCTGAAACCACCAGAAGCCTTCCGGCCGGGTGGACATCCGTTTGACCACGTCCTTATCCGAGAAGTGCTTGTTGCTGTCCACCACCACCTGGCTGATGGCGACGCGCTCTCCCTCATCCACATCGAACACCACCCGGACCTTCCCCGACTCCTGCGGAAGCTGGAGCACCTCGACGTTGGAGGCGTAGTAGCCCTGGTGCTTGTACACCGAGTCGATGGCGGCGCGCGCCTGCTCCACGGCGCTTCGGTCCAGCGGGCGGCCCTCGCTCAGCTTGACCCGGCCTTTCACGTCGCCCTCCGATAAGCGGTGCACTCCGCGTACCGCCCACTTCTCCAGGATGGGGCGCTCCTTTACCCGGATTACCAGCACCACATGCCCGCCGACGTTTCGCTGCTCCACCATCACGTCGTCGAACTGCCCGGTGCGGAAAAGCGAGGTGATGGCCCGCTGGATATCGCGGTAGTTGATGGGCTGATGAGCGATGATGCCGGAGGTGCCGATGATCTGGGCCGGCTTGAGCCGCGCGTTTCCCTCCACCATGATACTGTCCACCGTCGGCGGCGCAGGCTCCTGGGCCATGAGCGCCGCCGGCCCGGGGACTAGGAGAAAGCCGGCGGTAAGGATCTGGAGAGAACAGCGCATCAGTAGTGGCGGAGGG
>JBOHSD010000016.1:0-46176 GCA_050733075.1 Gemmatimonadales bacterium | reverse complement strand
CAAGGGCAAGTCGGGACGCCAGCTAATGAGTCGCACCCAACAGAAACACACCGTTCTGCTTACGATGCTCTTTCGCTATGCTGTCGAACTCGACTGGCGCGCAAGTTTACCCGTGCGTAAGGAACACCGCGTGTCGGTCATGAAGGAGGGCGAGCGCCGGGGGAAGCTGCGCGGGGACCAGCGGGTGGGCATCGCGCTCACCCCGCCGCAGCTGGACGCCATCGTGGACCAGCTAGAGCACCCGGACACGCTGCTGGTCCGGCTCACCGCGTGGACGGGGCTGCGCGAAGGTGAGGTCACGCACCTGCGGATGATGGACGTCAGTCCCAATGCCGATCTGCTGACCGTCGCCAGCGGCATTCCGTGTCACTGCCGCGACTGCCGCCTCGATGGTGGGGAGCGCCTTACCAAGAGCGGTCGGGCACGCGTCGTCCCGGTCGCCCCGGAGTTGGTCCCCGATCTACGGGCCTACGTCGCCGAGCGCGTGGAGCGCTTTGGCCCGGATGGCTGGCTGTTCCCTCGGTGGTTCCGTCCGACGCGCGGCCGCTATCCGGCGGCGTCCCAGCGGTCCCATCGGGACGTGCTCACCATGTTCCGGGCCGCCGCAGAAGCCGCCGAGGCAGAGGCCGCCGAGGCTGGTGAAGTCTCGCCGATGCCAAGCGGCCGGCTCCGCTTCCATGACCTGCGCACCACCGCCCACACCTGGCTGACCGAGCGCAGCCGTGGGCATCTCGTCGCCGTCTCCGTGGCCTTGGGCCACCGCCTGCCCGGGATGGCCGAGGTCTACAACCGTCTCGCCGCCAACCCCGACCTACTGCGCGCCGCGCTGTTCCCGGACGCGGTCCCTCCACATCCGCTCGCGGTCGTCAAGTAGTCACAAGAGGCACCAACAAGAGGCACCAAGAACATCGCGCGACGGTTGTGCGAGTGTGCGGCCCAACGGTAACATGTTGTGTCGCTGGGGACTAAAGGTAGTGAGGGCGGTGGGACTCGAACCCACGACCTAGGGATTAAAAGTCCCTTGCTCTACCAACTGAGCTACGCCCCCCACGTGCTGAAACATCCCCCAGCCGAACTGCTGGCACAAGGTCGCCTCCTACGGCTTGCCCCCCAGGGGACACCGCCCCACCATACATCATGCACCGTGTGCGCTCCGCCTCTGGTCCTGCTTACCTACTCCTGCCATGGCTGACGGCTCTGCTCCTCTCAGCCTGCCAGGACGAGCCGGCCGGCCTGAGCGTCTTGCCTGGGGCCACCATCACAGTGTCACCCGCCGAGCTGTCCCTATCGGTCGGTGAGAGCGCCCGGCTCGCCGCTGCGGTGCACGACCTCGAAGGCCGGCCCCTGAGCGGACGCGAGGTGAGCTGGTCCAGCAGCGCCCCGGACATTGTCGAGGTCTCACCCGACGGATTGGTGACGGCCCTTGCCGCGGGAGTGGCCACGGTCGGCGCGTACAGCGACCAGAGCGTGGGGTTCGCGCGCGTCGTGGTCCAGATGAATTTCAGGGTGCCGGTGGCGGCGGGCCGCTGGATCCTGATCACCGAGATGGGCACTCCGACCGGCCTCTGTCCCGGTGGAGAGGGAGGGCTCAGGGCCAACGGAAGCCGGGACTGCTCTCATTCCGGGATCTCGCGCTACAGCCTTGACTTCACCGCCCAGCCCGAGGAGCCGCCGGGAGCGGCGGAGGTGGTGGCCGCGGCCGACGGGATGGTGAGCGACGTATGCCTCCAGCCGCCGCCCGAGATCACCTGCGGACCCAACGGGCCGTTCGTATACGTCGAGCACGGCTCGGGGCTCGCGTCCTTCTACTCACACCTCGATCCCGCCACCGTCACCATCCGCCGCAAGACTCCAGTCGCGCAGGGAGAGGTGCTCGGAAGGATGGGGACCTGGCGAGGCGATCCGTATCCCTGGGTTCACTTCGAGCTGCGGCACCAGGGCCAAGGTCCCGGAGAGAACCCGGTATTGGACGGATTGACCGTGGGCGGACGGAAGTTCGCCGAGTATCTGGTCGGCCAGTAGCTCCCATCCCAGGTCAGGATACTCGTCAGAAAGTCGCCCCGATGGCGAAGTGGATGTGCCAGCGGCGCCGTGCATCGGTCGGCACCTCGCTCAGGGGGCGGCCGCTCGCCAGCGCATTCAATACGTCGTTCGGGTCCCTGACGTCGAGTGCCGAGGGGTTGAGCTTATAACCCAGGGCCACCTGGACCGCTCCCACCACCGTCTCATACCCGATCCCGGCGCCGGTTCCGAGAAAGAACCGGTCCTGCTCGAGGTCGCCACCGTCCAGCCGGAAGCGGGCGTCGGGGGTCCACAGCCGAGCACCATCGAGAAACACAAAGCTCTGCCATTTGTCGCCCAATCCCGGCACCGGCAGATGGACTTCGGCGCTGGCCATCACCCGGGCCAGGCCACCAACCGGTGCATACCGCTCGGCGACTGGCGTGGTAACTCCATCTACCGACTCGAGCTCCACCTTCGGCAGCTTGGGTCCCAGAAGCTGGCTACCCCAGCCGCGTACATCTCGGGTGCCACCGGCCGTGAAGGTGGCATCGCGCAGCCGGAGGAGTGAGACGAACGGCGATTCATCCTCGGTTCCCTGGAGTGTCTTCCCGTACGGGTAGATCCGCCCCCCGCTCGCCCGGAGGGTAAATCCGATTCTGTCGTTGAGCGGCAGGAAGCCGGTCGCCCCGAGCTCCAGCAGGAGATACTCGTTGGTGTTGAGGAACGGGGTGGTGACCTCTACCCGCGGCCGGATGACGTACCCCTTGCGCGGGTTGGCGAACCGATCGAGCCTGCCCCAGCTCGCCTCCAGGTTGATCACGCTGCGGTCGAACCGGTCCCCCAGTGTTCCGACCTCGGCCGGATCGGCCAGGCCGAGGAGGGGCAGATATTCGATCGGCTCGAGCTCGTTGGCAAAGCCGTAACTGAGAATGCGGCGGTGCGAGAACGCGTGGCCCAAGGCCACGGAGCGGAGCGGACCGTCGGCGAACACCAGCGCGCTCTCGAAGCCCAGTCCCCAGGAACGGTCCCGTAGATCGTTCCGGTACTCTCCGAATGGCCCCACCGCGAGCGAGAGCCGGCGGTGGCCGATGTAGGGCTGGAAGGCGGTGACGGCGAGACGGTACTGCTCCTGCGGGGGGCTCTCCAGGGAGACCAGCCCGGTCTGCGCCGCGCCGCCGATCGCGAGGGTGCGTACGCCGCCCAGAAAGCTCCGGTGGATCCAGTCGCCCTGGCCGCTGATGCCGCCTCCCGAGGCCACCCCGACCTCGCCGCGGATCAGACGAGGCGGGTTCTCGGTTACCCTCAGCTCCACCGTCACCGTCGAATCGCGCGCGCTTTCGCGTGGCACATTGAAGAGAGCCAGGCGGATCAGATCGAGCTGCATGAGCCTCTGGCGGCCCTGATCCAGACGGTCGGCACGGTACCAATCGCCCACCTCGATCGGGAGCTGCCGGATGAGATCGTCGGCCGGGACGGTCTGGTTGCCGCGCACCTCGATGGCGCGGATGCGGGCACGCAGGCCGGGCCGGACCCGAACCGTCACCGAGGCGCGGTTCGCTACGGTATCGAGCTCGACCCCGGTATGCGCCATGCTGAAGGGATATCCCCGGTTCCGGAGCCAGCGGATGGTGCTGTCGGCCAGCGCCCGGCGCCTGTCGTCGGTAAACCGTCCCCGCCGCTCCGCCTGGCGCTCGACGAAGCGCCTCCAGCTCCGCTCCAGCTCCGGCGCAATCAGGGGCGAGAGGCCGTCGGCACCCACGAACCTCACCGACGCGAGCAACAGCGGCGGGCCCTCCCGAATCAGGAAGGTGACATCCACCAGATCCGGCTCGGCGTGGTAGCGAACCTGGTAATCGATCTGCGCGTGGGGAAAGCCTTTCCGGTCGCAGTAACGGCGGAGCCGGACCACGTCCCGTTGGAGGACCAGGGGATCGAACAGGTGCTTGCCTACCGACGAGATCAGCGGAAGCCAACCGAGCGCATTACGAAGCCATACCAGGCTGCCCCGCTCGGTGAGCGCGATCTGCCGGCGCAGCTCCTGCTCCTGCAACGCTTGACTGCCCAGGAATTGAAACTCGATCGAGCGCACCTCGGTTTCGGGGCCGACGCTGGTGAGCGGGTCCTGGGCCTGAAGGGGCCACGCGGCCGCGATGCCGCCCAGGAAGACGGCGAGGAGCACGAGACGCTCAATACGCATGCCTCCCCCTCAGGAGCACTCCCGACGGCAGGCTGCCGCCTCTCATGTTGACCCAGAGCCGGGGACTCATCCGGTACTGCAGCTCGAATCCCGGCCCCAGGTTCGCGCCCGGGACCTGTTCGGCCTGGCCACTCAGCTCCAACGGCTGCTGGAGACTCACATAGAAACGCGGACTGAGATACCGGCCCGCGACGAGGGTAAGCCCTTGGGTTCCATCCTGCCGGATCTGGAACACGTCGAATCCCAGCTCCTGTCCCACCGCGCCGGAGACCACTTCCGTCAACTGGCTGAGCACCAGCTCTCCGCCCTCGCCACCGCCTCCCGACTGCGTCACCAGCGGGCTCGCGGACGAGGGCCGCCCGGTGACGATGTAGGAGATCATATCTTCCTGCGGCATCTCGGGCTCGGAGCTGAACTCCAGTGCCAGACTGTCCGGCCGCCCTCGTGCGGCGACGTTGATGACCACGCCATCGTCCTCAGGCCCGGCCTGGGTGGCTACCCGGAACTCGGCCGTGACGTCTATCAGGGTTTGCTCTACCGGCCCTTGCAGGATGATCTCGCCGCCGGTCAGCCCGAAGGTCCTGCCGTAGAGGTCTAGGGTGCTGCGTCCCGGCACTGGCTCCACCGCTCCGTAGAACCGCATCTCGCCACCCGGCTCCTGCCGCAGCCGGATGCGTCCCGACACCTCCACGTTGAGCTCGGGAGCTTCCCGCCTCCGAAACCAGACCTGATCCGCCAGGCGGAGATCCAGATCCATCCGGAACCGCTCCAGGAAACCTTCCCGGCCGTCGGCACGGGCCAGTGCCCCCGGCCCAAAATGGCGGGCCAGCTCCAGCCGGTCTTCCGGGGTCAGCTCCACGTCCTCGACCGCAATTCCAGACGCGCCGGTGGCAAAGAATTCGGCGGGGCCCACGCGAAGTGTGCCGCTGAGTACCGGAGTCTCGAACGTCCCCCCCAGCCCGGCCCGTCCCGAGGCCGTGGCCCGCAGCCTCGCGGAGTTCGAGATCGTGAAGTCGCTCAGCCGAACGTCGAGAGCGAGTGCCGGGTTGGTAAGGGGGAGGAGTCGCACCTCGCCGTGAGCCGCGAGCTCCCTGTCGGCGCCGGTGTGGAGCAGCAGGGTATCGATCCGGAGCAGGGCGCCGTCGAGGGCCCCGGCGAGGCGGCCGCGCTCATAGTCCACGTTGATTGCCGGTATCTCGAAGCCCAGATCTGCCAGCCGTATCTCGCCGTCGGCCGACGGTTTCTCCGGGGTTCCCCGCACCCGCGCGTCCATCGCCAGCTTACCGCGGAGACCCCGGGCGGTCTGGTCCGGAACGAAGAAACGCAAGAGCGCGATCTCGAAGCTGTCGGCGCGCACGCTGAGATCGATGCTATCGCCCGGCTGCCGCACCACGGAGAAGGCGGCGCTGGTATCCTCCGGAGCCAGAGTGAAGCCCCACGGCAGAGTACCGGCCACCGTAAGGTTCCCTCGCTGCTGGTGCGCGGCCACCGCAGTCAGCTCCAACCCTCGCCGGGTCCATTCCAGTGCCGACTCGATCTGCCCCAGGTCCTCCTGCTCGCCATCGTGCAGAGTGAGCGAGAGTTGCCCATCCAGCACCGGCGCGCGGGCCGGCCCCGTGAGGTGGAGCAAACCGTCCAGTCTGCCGGGCACCGGGGCCAGCCCCGCTTCGTTCAGGGAGCCGAGCTCGACGCTATCGAGTCGCAGGGTGAGATTGCTGGTGTCGCGGAAGGCGAGTAAGCCGTCGAGCGCGACCTGGCGGCCGGCGGTGTGCAGGACGAAGTCGTCGACCTCGACCCCATCCGGCAGCAGCGCAAGTCCAGCAGGCCGGGCCAGCTCCCAGGTGCGTCCCCCTTCCGTCATTCCCAACCGGCCCAGGCGGAGCTTCGTGGTGTCGCCGCGAGCCGCACCCTCGAGCGCGATACGGAGACGGACTCCATGCTCCAGACTCGCGTCTCCCTGTAGAGTGATGAGCGAGTCGTATCGGCCGGCGAACTGCGCTTCGCGGACGCCCACCGCGCCGGAGGCCAGGCCCTGGACTCGCACCTTGCCGGCAATGGCGCCGAGCCCGGCGGTATCCACCAGCGCCAGGACCTCGGCATCGAGCTGTTCTACCAGCGTACTGAAGTAGAGCAGGCGGTGCGCGAAGCCTCCTGCCGCAATCCTGCGGTTCCCCGGCGGCCCCGACAACGTGAGCGCGATCCGCGCCGAGTCGAGCGTGAGCGAGTCCACCCCGGCGAGCCTGGCCAGCGGATTGATGTCTCCCGCGCGGCCGACGATCCGCAGAGTATCGCCTGGCCGGTTCTCACGCAGGCCGATGCTGCCGCTGCCGTCCAGGATGGCGACGTTGGAGCGCAGCAGGAGCGTGTCCACCACGATCGAGCCGGTGTCAGGCTCGAGCACGGCGTGCAGCGAGCGCACTCGAGCGCCGCCGATTCCGCCGAAAGCCGTGACTGTCCCGCCCACTCCGATGACACCCGTGCTGTCCAGCAGCGTCTTGAGCGCGAATCTCGCCTCCATTCGTCCGTCCTGGCCCGAGTCGCCGGTCCAGCGCGCCAGATGCTCCAGACGGAGCGTTCCGTCGGTGACAAACCGGCGCACCTCTCCGGTAAGCTGGCCTGAGAGATCGGCGCTGAGCTGGCCGTCGGCGCCCTGAACCCGAATGCTTCCTTTTGCCTCTCCGTTCGCCAGCGATAGCTCGATCGTGCCGGGACCCAGCTCGGCATCGTTTATTCTCGAGCGGAGCAGCTCCATTTCCAGCCGGCCTGTCAGGCTGTCCGCCACGCCGCCGGGCGCCGAGGCGGTGAACCGGGCTCCGCCGGCGATCTCGATCTCGCCCAGCCGCGACCGCTCGATCGTCACCCGCCCCTGGACGGCACGTACACCCGGCCCCCATCTGCCGCTACCCGCGCCGTGCAGAGTGACCGGGCCGGACAGATCGGGCCGGCCGATGAGCGATCCCAGGTCCAGCCGCTCGGCTACCACACTGTCGGCCGTAAAGGCTTGCGGAGAATCGAACGGCCGGGCAGCCGCATGCAGGGCGAAGGTGCCGCCTTGCACCTCGCTGTTCAGGCGGACGGTGACCCGCTCCTTCTGAAGCCTCGCGAGAGCCACGAGGTGGTCCAGCCGGCGCCCTCGATAGCGCAGGCTGTCGAGCCGGAGCCGGAGAGTGACGTTGGCTTCTTCGGGGGAAAGCCCTCGTCCCGCGAGGGCAAAGTGGCCCGAGACCGGAGCCGCCAGTGTATCGTCGAGCAAGCGGCCGAGGTCAACCCGCTCGATGGTTCCGCCGCGTAGCTCGTAAGTAATCGGGTCTCGAAGCGATGCGAGCAGGAGCCCGGTGACGCGCCCTCCTCCAACCAGCAGCTCCGGACGGGCCCGCAGCCGTCCCTCGTGCATCTGGACCGCCGCGCCACCCAATGACAAAGGCTCACCCGGGCTGCGGACGGCCGCCAGGCGAACCCTCCCCGAGAGCGCCGCATCCTCCCGGGTTACGCCCCTGCCGGCCAGGCGAAAGTGGACGCTCAGGTCCGGGTCGCCGGCGGATCCGGCCAGCGCCCGAGCCAGCTCGGCGCCGCCGGGAATAGACCGGGCGGTGCCGGCAAGCCGATACGAGGGAATCGAGTCGAACGGCCGAAGCCAGCCGCGCGCAGTGATGCGGGAGCCGGCCAGACGACCCCGAAGCTCCACATTCGCGCGTCCCTGGCGCACGTCGGCATCGAGATCGAGCGACGGCACCGGTGTGCCCCCGATCCGCGAGTCGGCCAGCCGCAGGTTGGCGCTCCCGTCCAGGCTCGTCAGCTCATCGCCCTGGAGATCCACCTCGACCTTGCCGTTGATGGACCCGACCGGTGCGTCTCGCAGGAGATCAGAGGGGTCGAGCGCACTCAGCTCCCCATTGAGCCGATACAGCGCAGGCGAGTCGCGGTCGAGAAGCGTGTTACCCTCCAGCCGGACGGTGGCCTCGCCGAGCCGCGCACCAAGAGTCGTCGTGATCAGGCTGCCCTCGCCGGAGGCGTTCACGTCGAGCCACAGGTCGCCTTCGGGAGTCGCGGGAGGATACAGCGCGGCGAGGTCGGCAAGATCGAGCGGAGCTGCCCGAATCCGTACCTTCAACTCGCCGGCGCGGTCGCCGGCGCCGAGCTCACGCGGGAGGATCACTCTTCCGGCCACACGGGTGCGGGCTGATCGGATCAGGAACGGCTCGAGCCGAATGGTTTCGGAAGTCAGGGCACCGGCCGCCGCCAACTCCAGCGGCAGTTCCGCCTGGGCCGGCGGGATGATGGTGGCGTGCAGCGTGTCCAGCTCGAGCAGTACCCGGCGGCCGAGTACCACCTGGTTGGCCCGGACCGTGAGGTCCCGCACCCGAACAAGTGTATCCGGACTGAGTGCTGCGGTAAGCTGGGCGCTATCGATCTCGAGATGCTCCACCACGATTACGCCCGTGCCGGCAGCGGTGTCGCTCGAGCCGCCGAATGCGCCGGCTATGTCCCACCCTTCCGGCCCGCGCCGCGCGATCATCCGGGCGCCGTGGACGCTCAGCGATTCGATCCTCGTCGCCGACCCCAGCAGGTGCCGGGGGTCGTAGCTCATGCGGAGCTGCTCGACCTCGGCGAGCGCACGGGCTCCCTGCAACAACCTGATCTCCCGCAGCCTCAGGCCGGTCAGCCAGTCCCCGCTCACCCGCCCGATCTCGATCCGGTATCCGGGCTGGAGCGGAGCCAGGGTGACCAGCCGGCGTCCGGCCCACGTTGCCACTGCCGGGATCTGGAGCGCTGCCACTACGGCAAGTAGGAGGAGCAGGACCGATAGGCAGAGAACACCGAGCCCGCGCAACAGGCGACCGCTTATAGATGCCATCCCGGATACTGCCCGCGAAGTACCAGTCCGACCGTGACTAGGGTCACGGGAGTACAGCGGAAGCCACCCTGGCCTGCTATGGCGAGATCACGCCCGCGTGAGGCGGCTCACGGTGAGATGAGTGCGGCGGCATGATCCTGCGGCGTGCTCGCAAAGGGATCCCACCTCGCCGACAAGGATGGCGCGCCATGACAACCACTTATCGGAGCACTACCACTCTGGCGACCGCGCGGCTCGGCGTGGCTGCCCTCGTCTTCATCACTGCAGCTTGTGGTGGTGAGGATCGCGCCAGGGACCAGACCGCCACAGCCGAGAAGACCGCCCGGTCAGGCCAGCAGGAAGCAGCGCCTCCGGAGGCTCCTCGAGACACCAGCCCTGTTGCTTCCGAAGCTCAGGTCACGCCGGAGCTGATCGCCCAGGGCGAAAGGATATTTCATGGCCAGGAGGGCGGCGCTGCCTGCTCTACCTGCCACGGCCAGAATGCCACAGGTAGCCAGCTCGCTCCAGATCTGACCGATGACCGCTGGCTGAACGGCGACGGCAGCTACGAGTTTATCGTCAACATCGTCACTCAGGGCGTGCTCAACCCGAAGGAGCATCCGGCACCAATGCCGCCGATGGGCGGTGCTTCCCTCTCGCCCGAGCAGGTGCGGGCGGTTGCGGCGTACGTCTATTCGCTGAGTCATCAGGAGGGATGACCGATGTCTTCATGGGCCGACAGGATAGCATCAGACTTGCGGGGCACTGGTTGAGTGGCTCATTACGAGCGAGAGCCGTTCCGCCGCCGCCTGGACATTGAGACGGTCGTGACGCGACAGGATGGTGCGCTCCACTGTCTCTACGATGGCGTCGGCCTGTACCCCGAGGGCACCGATCCGATCGGGCTCCCGGGTATGCGCGGCTATCGTGGCCAGGATCTCGAGTAGCCGAGTGAGCACGGCGGCATTTCCTTCCGCGTTCTGGCGGATCTGTTCGAATGCCTGAGCCACCAGGCTGGGGAAGGTCGGGGCCCGGATGATGACGCGTAGCTGCCCGGCCTCGTACCGGTGGGATCGCTCCACCCGGCGAGGAGCCAGCCGCACGAGCACCGCCGCCAGATGGTCGATACAGATGATGGCCGTCGTGGGGTCGTTCATGCCTGGCGACAGCGCTTTCAACGCCACGTCCACGATCTGCCCGATGCCGTAGGCCGCGTCCTCCCGCACCGTGCGATAACGGCCGACGGTATAGGCGGCATTGAGCTTGCGGGTGTACGCCCGGTCGGGGCGCTTGCCGGCAAGCGCGACCAGCGGGGCACCTTCGATGAGGAACTCTCCGACGCCCCGTTCCATCCGGACGACGGTCTCCAGCTCGCATGCGATGGCGACGAGGGCCTCCTCATCGATGCTCTGCACGTAGCCGGTGGCATGGGCTGGCACTGTGGCCCAGTCCTGCCGGGCCGGTTCCGTCGCGGCTGGAACCGGCACCGGCGGCTCGGAGGCATCTGCCGGGTACAGGCGATCGACCGCATGCGTGGTCTCCTGCGCAGCCGCCTGGATGATGCTGGAAGCCTGGATCGAAGCGGCGATGTGGTGGATGAAGTACACCAGGACGCCGACCGCCACGAGCGCGAGCAGCACGGCCACGAGTACCGCGAGCGAGGGCACGAAAGCGCCTTCGTCGCCGCCCCGAATGGTCCGCATCACGACCAGACAGTAAGCGAAGATGCCCAGCAAGGTTCCCAGAACCGTCTGGTTACCCCGATCCCGCATGAAATTGCGCAGTATCCTCGAGGTATACTGGCTCGATGCCAACGCGAACGAGACGATGGTGATCGAGAACGCGACCCCGGCGACGGTGATCATCGAGCTGGCGATCGCACCCAGCATTCCCCGAGCACCCTCCGCGCCGGCGCCGAACAGCCTCGGCCAATCATCGGACAACTGCTCGCCTGCTACGTAAGACTCGGCCTCGATCAATATGATGGCGAGTGCCACCGCGCCGAAAACGAGGAGGGCAGGGATGAACCAGAGGCTCGAGCGCAGGTCATCCCAGAGACTCAGCAGTCTATTCACGCGGCCTCAGCTCAGGACTTGAATGATATGGGTTGGCTACCTGCTCGAGCTCGAGCACCTTGCTGGCTGGATAGGTATCCAGGTAGCACGAGGTATGGCAAGCTCACACAGTCGTCGCATGGAAGTTGACGGACTCCGGACCGGCCAGTAGTCTCCCGGCATGAGAATCCTCATTACCGGCACCGGCTCTGGCGTGGGAAAGACGTGGGTTGGGCGCGCCCTGGCCCAGGTGCTCCGCGATGCCGGCAAGCGAGTAGTCGCTATCAAGCCGCTGGAGACCGGGTGCTCGGGGCAGCCGACCGACCGGGAGGACGGAGCGCTCCTCGCCCAGGCTACCGGCCAGCGGCAGCCGGTGCACGCCATACTCCGCTTGCCTGAGCCGGTGACCCCCATACTCGCCGGCGGTGCGTCCGGCACGCCGATCGACTTCGACGGGCTGGTGCTCAAGATCGAGCGCTACGCCGAGGATTGCGAGTATTTGCTCTTCGAGGGGATCGGCGGGCTGCTCACCCCGGCCACCTGGGAGTGGAACATGACCGACGTGGCCCGGACGCTCGGTGCGTGCGCTCTGGTGGTGGGCGTGGATCGGTCGGGGACGATCAACCACACCCTGCTGGCCCTAAGTGCCCTGGAACTCGCGGGCATTCCCTGCACCGGAGTCGTGCTGACCTCGCCGGAGACCAGCGACCGATCCACTGGAGCAAACGCGGCGGCCATAGCTCGCTTGTCCGGGATCGAGCGGGTGCTGGCAGTGCCGCGGACGTCGGATCCCCGGCACGTGGCGGGCCCGATGGGGACGGTGGTGGGGTGGCTCGGCCGAATCGCCGCGCCCGCCTGACACTAGCGCGTGTTCTCGAGCTGCTGCTCGATCGCGTCCAGAACCCAGCGGCGCACCCAGGGCCGGTGATCGCCGCGATGGCGGACCAGCGCCGTCAGCGCTCTGGTGTCACCCTGAGAAGCAAGCGACGCCAGCACCCGTGAGGGGAGCTGCTGCTCTCCCAGGATCTTCTCCAGCCCGGCAATGAGCGTGGAATCCGGCGCCCGTGCCGCCGCGGCTATCGCCGCGTTCTGAATGACGCTGCGGTAGGACGATGTGGTGAGCCCGGCCAGCACGATCTCCCTCGATCCCACCGAATCCATCCGCGCCAGCGCGGTCAGAGCGTTGGCCCGCACCTCGTAACTCGAGTCTCGCTTCCACGCCGCGAGGGCCGCCGACCAGGCTCCTGGCCCGCCCAGCATGCCGAGCGCGGCTACCGCTGCGCCACGAACGGCGGCGGAGGTGTCCCGCATGGCGGCCTCGAGCGCGGGGAGCGCCACGGCGGCAGGAAAACGATGGAGTGCCGATGCCGCCTGGGCCCGGGTCAGGTAGTAATCCGCGCCCGTGGCGGTGCGGGCCAGAGCCGCGGCCGCGAGTGAATCCTCAGTGCGGCGCGCCAGCTGCTCTATGGCCCAGCTTCGGTTCCACAGATCGGGAACCCGCGAGATCTGGTTGGCCAGCCAGGGCGTCGGCTGATCGAAGCTCAGCGTCTTGAGCAGGGCATTGTTCTCGTCGAACACCGCCATGGTCGGCTCCGACTTCACCCCTTCGATGCGGATCACCTGCTCCCGCCGGTCCAGCCGGACCCGCTTGCGGACATCCCCCTTGGCGGTGCCCACTCGAATGGAGACCGGGCCCTGGAACACCAGCGGAGTGGCAAACCGAATGCCGGCACTATCGATGCGAGCGGCCTCGTCCTGGGTCTGACGGACCGTCAGACTCAGGGTCTGGGAGCCGGAATCGTAGGCTGATGTAACGGTGAGCTCGGGATATCCCGCCTGATACACC
Organism: Gemmatimonadales bacterium; assembly: GCA_050733075.1. Taxonomy (GTDB): domain Bacteria; phylum Gemmatimonadota; class Gemmatimonadetes; order Gemmatimonadales; family GWC2-71-9; genus CAVVWJ01. The sequence goes on along the minus strand of JBOHSD010000016.1, from coordinate 33,241 downwards.
CATTGATCCCAGAACCAGTCGAGATTCTGCCCCGTTGCGTGTAGCACCGCCAGGCGGAGGTCGTTGCTGGTGGCGTTGCCGTAGGCATGGCGGGTGAGATAGCGCTCGATCGAGGCCCAGAACCGCTCCGGCCCCAGTTGCTTCTTCAGCATCTGCATCACCAGCGCGCCCTTGGAGTACACGTTGTTGGAGTTGAACGAAGCCAGCGGCACCCGCCGGCGGGCGTCGGCGGCGAGGAACCGGCGGTACTCCTCGAGGTAGTAGTCGTCCTCCGCATGGCGGCCGAGCCGGGTGGCCCAGTACTGTCCCGCCATGAACTCGGCGAGTCCCTCGTTGAGCCAGTAATTGACCCAGTTCTCGGTAGTGACGAGATTGCCGAACCACTGGTGGGCCAGCTCATGCGGGATCAGCGAGTAGCGGTACCAGGGCCGGTCGCGGTACGCCGGTGCATCGGGAAGCCAGTCCACCAGGGTCGTCGCCCCCACGTTCTCCATGCCTCCGACGAAGTCGGTGACGGTGGTCTGAGCGTATTTCGACCAGGGATACTTCACGCCGGTGAGCCTGGCGAACACCTCCATTATGTCGGGCGTGATGCCGAAGATCCGGCGGGCCCGGGGGACGTCCTCCGGGTAGACATAGTAGTGCACCGGCACGTCGCGCCATCGGGCGCTGATCCTGGTCAGCGGCGCCACCACTAAAGAGATGAGGTAGGTGGAGGCCGGCCGCTCCTGCCGCCAGTGAACCGTGCGCATCGCGCCCTTCCCGGCCCGCCCGGCCCGGTCGCTCACCAGCCGGCCGTTCGACACCACGGTGTACCCCACGGGCACCGTGGCGATCAGCTCCCAGGTGGTCTTGTCGTTGGGCGGACCATAGGTCGGGATCCAGTTGGGATTCCCGTCCGTGCCTCCTCCGCTGTAGATCTGTTGGGGACGATGCGGCCGCCCCGGTTCGGCCTTGAAGAAGTAGAGTCCCCGTCCATGAGTGATGCGGCCGTGATAGTCGATCGTGAACCGCACCGTATCGCGAAAGCCGGCCGGTCGGGACAGCCGAACCACGATCGAATCGCCGGAACGCGCATACCGCAGGGTCGGACTGCGTCCGCCTCTGCGTCCGCCCGTGCGGGTGCCCGTGACCGACCGCACCGCCAGCCGCCGTCCCATGTCCAGCACGACCGAATCCAATCCCTGCCGCAGCGAGACCACCGAAATGGCCACCTTGCCGTCGAACGAGGTGGCGTCCCAGTCGAAGTTCCGCACCACGATACGCTGATGGATGAGATCGTAATCGTGTGACGGGGTATCGCGTCCGCTGAGGATGCGCTCGGCGTTGGACTGTTGGGCGTAGAGTGGAGAGACAGCGGCAAAGATGAGCCCGATGGCTGACAACGACTTCCGACTCACAGTGGCAGCGATATCTGGGCGAGAGGGGCGAAGGTCAGCCGGTGGTGACGGGTGGGTCCCTGTACTCGCAGTCCTTCCTGATGCTCCTCGGTCCCGTAGCCGACGTTGGTGTGCCAGCCATAGCCGGGATGGCGGGCAGCCAGGCGGTGCATCAGGGCGTCACGCACCGTCTTGGCCAGGATCCCGGCAGCGGAAATGGATTGGCAGCGCGCATCGCCGTCCACCAGCGCTTCGTGAGGGTAGCCGATCTCCGGAAGCGGAAGTCCGTCTATGAGGATGCGGTAGGGTTGGGGGATGAGGGCGCCGCGGATGAGCCGTGCGATGGCGCGCCGCATGGCCAGCGCGGTGGCGACCCGGATGTTGTAGCGATCGATCTCGTGCGCGGAGGCCGCGCCGATTCCGAACGCCACCACCCGGCGCCTGATGCGTTCGGCCAGGCGGGTGCGAATGCTGGGTGGGAGAACCTTGCTGTCTCTGAGGCCCCGCACACAGGAGCAGCCCGATGGAAACACGACGGCCGCAGCCACCACTGGTCCAGCCAGGGGGCCGCGGCCGGCCTCGTCCACCCCGACGAGGAGCTGCTTCTCAGCCCAGACCGCCCGTTCCCGGACCAGTGTGGGTCGTGGCACCGCTCAGCTCTCGCGCTTCTCCCGGATCCGGGCGGCCTTGCCGCTCAGCGCCCGCAGGTAGTACAGCTTGGCGCGGCGCACCCGTCCGCGGCGCACCAGCTCCACCGACGCTATGGTGGGGCTGTGCATGGGGAACAGTCGCTCGACCCCCACCCCGGCGGAGACCTTGCGAACCGTGAACATTTCGCTCATCCCACCCCCCCGCTTGGCGATGACCATCCCCTCGAATGCCTGGAGACGCTCCTTGTCGCCCTCACGGACTCGGACCATGACCCGGACGGTGTCTCCCGGATCGAACGGAGGAATGTCCGTGCGCAAGCCCTCACGGGCCACCTCTGCCAACCGCTCCATTGTCCGATCCTCCGCGCCGTCCGGCGTTGGTGTGCTGAAAACTGCAACGATCTTAGTACAGTGGCTCTTATTTGTCACCCTGAGCTGGAGCGAAGCGCAGGCGAAGGGTGACAATCGGTGGCTCAGGGTGACAATCGGTCTACTCGGTCTCATCATACTGGGCCCACAAGTCCGGCCTTCGCTCCCTCGTCAGCCGCTCCGCCTGCTCCTGCCGCCATCCCTCGATCTCGGCATGATTGCCCGAGCGCAGCACCTCGGGCACCCGGAGACCCCGATACTCGGGAGGCCTGGTGTAGCTCGGCGGGCTCAACAGCCCCTCGTAGTGCGAGTCGGCGCTGGCGGATTCGTGATCGCCTAGCGCGCCCGGCAGCAGCCGTACCACCGCATCCAGCACGCAGAGAGCGGCCGGCTCGCCGCCGGACAGAACGAAGTCGCCGACCGACAGCTCCTCGGTGGCCAGACCCTCGGCCACCCGCTGATCCACGTCCTTGTAATGCCCGGAGAGCAGCGTGAGCCGCTCGCCCAGCGAGAACCTGACCGCGTCGTCGTGAGTGAAGCGCCGGCCCCGCGCGGAGAGCAGGACGATCGGCCCGGTGGGCCGGAGCGTCTCCACCGCCTCGAAGAACGGCTCCGGCTTCAGCACCATCCCCGCCCCGCCGCCATAGGCGTAGTCGTCCACCGTCGCGTGGCGGTCGTGGGTGAAGTCGCGCAGCTGCACCAGCCGGAACTGCACCAAGCCCGCCGCCGCGGCCCGCCCCGGAATGCTCGTAGCGATGTAGGGCGCGATGACTTCGGGGAACAGGGTGACGACGTCTATGGTCAGCATGGCGCCCCCGCACGTCATCCCGAGCCCTTCGCGATGCTCAGGACAGGCTCCGCTCGGGATCGGCCCGGTTGCAGTGGGTGCCCATGGAGAGGGCCGTCCGATCCTCGCGGAATTTACCCTGAGCGCAGCGAAGGGCTCGGAATGACTCGCTAGTCCAAGAGTCCTTCCGGCGGCGTAACTATCAATCTCCGCCCCTCCCGGTCCACCTCCCGCACGAACTCCTTCCTATAGGGAAGGAGAAACTCGCGCTTGGGGCCCTGCACCTCGATCATCAACCCCGCCGGCAGCTCGTACACCGCGGTTACCAGACCGAGCGGGGTCTCGTCGGCCAGACGTACCGAGAAGCCGTCCAGCTCGTGGAGATAGACCTCGTCCTGGTCCAGGGGGGCGAGCCGATCGGCCGGGACCCCGAGGAAGCTGCCCCGGTACGGGTCCAGAGCGTCGCGGCTCTCGACGCCGGCAAACTTTACCAGCCACGCGCGATGATATTCCCGGCTGCGCTCGACGGTCAGCGGGCCGGCGACCGTTTCTCCCGCCAGGTCCACCACCCAGAGCTGCTGCCCGGGGGCAAAGACGACGGCGGGATCGTCCGTCAGGGGGAACAGGGTACAATCGCCCTTTAAGCCGTGCGGCTTTCTGAGCCGGCCCACCACCAGCTGGCGGGCGCCCCCGGGCATTAAGCCTTGGTCGGCTGGAACACTCCGGCCTGCTTGAGGAGGGACTGGACTGTGTCCGACGGCGTCGCTCCCTTGGCGATCCACTGCCGTGCCTTCTCCGCGTCTACCTGCACCTTGTCGGCCACCGTGTCGCCCTTGGGATTGTAGGTGCCGATGATCTCGATGAAGCGCCCGTCGCGGGGCGCCTCCTGGTCCGCCACCACGATGCGATAGAGCGGAAGCTTCTTGCGGCCGACCCGGCGCAGACGAATACGAGTTGCCATTGTGTGTTCCCTGGGTGTGCGGTTAGCCGGGGAATCCGCCGCGTCCGAAGGGCAGCTTCAGACCGGCGCCTCCGGTCTTCCCCGCGATCTTCATGAACTTCTGCATCTGCTTGAACTGCGCCAGCAGGGCGTTGACTTCCTGTACCGTGCGGCCCGAGCCCTTGGCGATGCGCAGCCGGCGCTGGCCGTTGATCAGGTCCGGGTTGGTGCGCTCCTTGCCCGTCATGGACAACACGATTGCCTCGACATGCTTCAGCTTCTTGTCGTCCAGCTTGGCCGCCTGGAGCATGGCCGGGTTCATTCCCGGTAACATGCCGAGCACGTTCTTGAGCGGTCCCATCTTCTGCATCTGCCGCATGGCGTTCAGGAAATCGCTCAGGTCCAGCCCCTTCTTCGACTGGACCTTCTTTGCCAGCCGCTCGGCTTCCTTCTCGTCAACCGTAATTTGCGCCTTCTCGACCAGCGAGAGGATGTCGCCCTGCTGGAGGATCCGGCCCGCGAGACGGTCGGGATGGAACGGCTCGAGAGCCTCGAGCTTCTCGCCCACGCCGATGTACTTGATGGGCGCGTGGGTGACCCCGTAGATCGAGAGCGCCGCGCCGCCCCGGGCATCGCCGTCCATTTTGGTCAGGATCACGCCGGTGATGCCAAGCGTGTCGTGGAACCCCTGGGCGATCCGGACCGCGTCCTGGCCGGTCATCCCATCGGCGACGAGCAGGATCTCATGCGGCGACACCGCCGCCTTGAGCCGCTTGAGCTCGTCCATCATCTCGTCGTCTATCTGCAGCCGGCCCGCGGTGTCCACGATGACGGTCCGGGCCCGGGCCTTCCCCGCGGCGACTACTCCGTCGCGTACGATTCTGACCACGTCCTGGGTGGCATTGTCGCTGTGGACCCCCACCTCCACCTGGCGGCCCAGCGTGTGCAGCTGGTCTATGGCGGCCGGCCGATAGACGTCGGCTGCCACCATGAACGGGGCCTTCTGCTCCAGCTTGAGGCGCCGCGCGAGCTTGCCCGCGGTGGTCGTCTTACCCGAGCCTTGCAGCCCGACCAGCAGGATGACGGTGGGCGGCACCGACGCATGGGCGATGGGTGCCTGCTTCTCGCCCAGCAGGACGACCAGCTCGTCGTAGACGATCTTGACCAGCTGATGGCCGGGCCGGACCTCCTTCAGCGCGACCAGGCCGACGGCCTTACCCTGCACCCGCTCCAGGAAATCGCGGGTCAGGTCGAAGCTGACGTCGGCGTCGAGCAGGATCCGGCGGATCTCCCGCAGTCCTTCTCTGACCGCCTCTTCCGTCAGAACGCCGCGCCCCGTGAGCCGCTGGAGCGTGGCGTTGAGTTTGCTGGAAAGCTCGTCAAACATAAGCCCGTAAGAGTAGCAGCGGAACGGACTTTGTTCAAGGCGGGCGAGGGTTCGTAGCCAAGAATTCGACGATTCTTGCTGAAGCGGAGCAGATACGACATTTCGGACAGGTCGAGCATCCGGCGATCCGGCCCTCCCGCTCAAAGCGCTCGACGAAGCCGGCGTCGTGGAGAAGGTTGCGGGGCATTACTTTTACAGCGACCTCGCGATCCAGCTGGGGGCCGTGAGCGCGGTAGATGATGGCCATGCCGCCGCGGCCGAGCTCCTCCAGCTTCAGCACGGACGATACGCGCCTCACCCAGGAGCTTGTGGGCGAGGCTCTGATCCAGTCAGTACCTGTTGCTGAGGAGGAATTATGCAGGCCCTGCTTCCGGCTGTACTCGTCTTGCTTGGAGCATCTTTCGTGACGGGTGCCTTGCAGGCGCAACATGCCCCCATTGCCCCCACTGCAAGTGTCCTGAGCTCCGCTGCCGGATTGCGACTTCCTCAAACTCTGGCGCTGCATTCCTATCGGCAAGCTGTTCTCGCGGAGGCGCCGGCTCGACGGCCGAGTCAACGCCAGGGCGAGATCCTGATGATCGTAGGAGGAGCGGTCATTCTGACCGGCCTCCTGGTTGACGAAGGTCTGATCGCGATTGCGGGCGCGGCCATCGGAGGCTATGGGCTCTACGTGTACCTGCGAGCATCCGATAGCCAAAGGTAACGTGGCAGCGTCAAGCCCCACCGCGGGGCACGTTGCTTGGTGGACCACCCCGCGGTACGTCGGCCGGCCGGCCACCTGCGCCCGGCTGTGCCGAAGGCCCACCGGGTCCAGCCCTGTCGCCCTCGATGGCGCCGGCACCCCGAAGCTGGACGTTGATTCCGAGCTCGAACTCGAGCCCGCTCGAGACTCCTTCCCCTAAGGCCGAGAGGTGAATGTTTGCTTTCTTCCCCTCATCGGTCTCGACCAGCTCATACGTGCCGCTGACGGTGAACGATCCGCTCTGGCGGGGGGCGACCGTAAGCGGCAGACCCGATGCCGACGCGGTGGCGTCCGGCCCCTGGCCACGAGGTCGCGGAGTGGTCCCTCTGATGGCGAGGTCGTCGATCTCGACGGCCTCTTCGCTGCCGGCCGCGTTCTCGACCGTCACCTCGATCTGGTAGGTTCCCTCATCCGGCGCGTTTGCGCACAGGAACGAGCTGGTCCAAGTCAGCGTGACCCCGGGGATGACCTCCTCGGTGCTCCTGTCGACCACCTGGCATTGTTGGACGCTCGTGATCTCGACCTGGCCGATGGGCTCGGTGGCGGTGGGGGTAGTCTCTCTGTCGGTGCAGCCGGCAACGAGAAGCGCCGCGATCGAAACTGCCACCGCCGGCCCCCCGGGGTAATTCAGATAATTCATGGATGGCCTCCTTGCGCCTGTCCTGTGAAGATGACGGCACCGATGAAGGCACGAAGCGCACCGCAGGGCTCAAGGAGCGAACCCAAAACTGGGCCGTCTCCGCAAACGTGTGAACCCCACGGAATTAGGAAGGTAGGCGCCCGGTTGCCCTGGCTCCGTTGATCTCTCTACAGTGGGAGAAGATGTCTCGCGACTGTCCCACCGACTCAGGGGACTGTGTCATCTGACACAGGCGTAGTTCCACCGCTCGATTCCGGAAGGTCCAGGCAGGACAGGTGGCGGTAGAACGTCGACCGGCTCATGCCGAGGCGCCGGGCCGCCTCGCTCCGGTTGCCGCCGGTGCCCCGAAGCGCGGCCAGTATCCGATCGCGCTCATCCTCGGCGTTCCAGTTGGTTCGTCCCCAGGCCGCCGAGATCTCGGGCGGTAGATCGGCGGCGTGAATGACGGGGCCATCGCTTCGGATGCTGGCGAACTCGATAGCGCTCTTGAGCTCGCGGACGTTGCCCGGCCAGCCGTAGTCCAGCAGCAGGCGCATCGCTTCGTGGCTGACGTGATGGATCTCCTTTCCGCTCGCCGCCCGTGCCTGCGCCACGAAGGTCTCAACCAGGAGCGGAATGTCCTCACGCCGTTCTCTGAGCGACGGCAGCACCAGGCGTGCCACCCGAAGACGGTAGAGCAGATCCGCCCGGAACTTGCCACGCTCGACCTCGCGGGGCAGGTCGTGCTGAGTCGCGGCGAGTACCCGCACGTCCACGCTCCGCGGGCGAGACTCACCCAGACGAGTGAACTCCTTCTCCTGGAGCACTCGGAGCAGGCCGGCCTGGACGCTGGGCGGGACGTCACCGATTTCATCGAGGAACAGAGTTCCGCCGTTGGCCGCCTCGAAGAAGCCTTGCTGGTCCGCGACCGCGCTGGTGAAAGCGCCGCGGCGGTGACCAAAGAGCTGGCTGGCGAGCAGCGCCTCGGTCAGCCCCGCCGAATTGACGGCGATGAAAGAGTGGTCCTTACGGGGACTGGACCGGTGAATCGCCTGGGCTACCAGTTCCTTGCCGGTACCGGTGGCCCCTTCGATGAGCACGGTCGCGTCCACCTTTGCGACCTCGCCAATCATCTGGTACACGCGGCGCATCGCGGAGCTCTTGCCCACCAGATCGTGAAAGTGAGCCTGCTCGCCGAGCTGGCGGCGCAGAGCATAGAGCTCGGTCACATCGTAGAGACAGACGATTCGGTGCCGGGGATCGCGGGGGTCGTCCTGCACGTCGATGTGCACCCAGTAGTGGTGGCCCCCGGAATTCTCCAAATGGACCGAAAGCCTGGGCCGGCGGGAGCCACCGGCAGCCAAGGCGGCTCGAAACTGTGCCTGGTCGCCCTGATCGAGTGGGAACGACTCCTGCCAGGGCCTGCCTAGCATCGCCTCGCTGCTCCGCCCCAGCAGCCGCTGCGCGTCGGCGTTCACGAACTCCACCCGCCCGGCGTCGTTGATGACCGCTGTGCCGAGTTGGAGCCGGTTCAGGATTCCCTGCATGTCATCGCGGCTACGGGCGATCTCCGCGGACGACTCCATCAGCCGCACCTGGGCCCGCTCGCGTGCGGCCATTTCCCGGGCGAGTCCCTCGTTCGCCCGAGTCAACTCGGCGGTACGCTCCCGAATCCGTGCATCGAGATTCTCGTTGGCTTGCTGGAGTGCCCGCTCCGCCTCCTCGCGCTTCATGATATCGAGCCGAATCACGTATGTCGCGATGCCGAACAGCAGGAGGCCGAGCAGACTGCCCGTGCCGATGATGTAGAAGGTGAAGCGCACCCGCTCCCGGCGGACCTCGTCCCAGGCGCGCAGCCGGGACCACTCCTCCGCCTCTATGGTACTCACTAGTGCGCGGATGCGATCCATGATCGCCTTGCCCTGATCGGTGCGCACCACCTCGACCGCAGCCTCGAAGCCCTGACTCCGCCGCAACGTGATGGTCTTGCTCAGCTCGGAGAGCTTCTGGTCCACCAGGAGGTCGAGCCGCTCAACCCGCTCCAGCTGGACCGCGTTACCATAGGTGGCCCCCCGGAGGCGTTCGATCTCCTCGCGCAAGTCACGGATGGCGGTCCGGTATGGCTCCAGGTAGCGCTCGTCGCCAGTCAGGAGGTACCCCCGCTGGCCGGTCTCGGCATTCTTGATCTGGGCGAGCACGCCATACAAAGCATCGAGCACCCCGTGCGAGCGGGTAATCTGCTGGACCGTCGCCGCGAGCGTGGTGATGCTGCGGTAGGAGACCGCGTCGATGACGGCCAGAAGAGCCAGGGCCAGGGCGAACCCCGCCGTCACCTTCATACCGATAGACCGCTTCCACATAATGCCTGCCAGGAGCGACTACCTATGAAAGGTCGCGGGCCGGCGTGGACTGTCAACTGCCCCGCTGCCCCGCTGCCCTACTAATCTTCTTCCATGCAGCCCCTCACCGACGCGGAGGAAAAGCAGCGCCAGCTGGTCCGGATGAAGCGGCGGGCCACGGGGCTGCTCGTGCTCATGGCCATGATCTTCATCGTGACCAGCGCGCTCGAGCCCACCTACGCCTGGCTCGGCTACATCCGGGCCACCGCCGAAGCGTCGCTGGTGGGCGGCGTGGCCGACTGGTTCGCGATCACGGCCCTCTTTCGGCACCCGTTGAACATCCCGATTCCGCATACCGCCATCATTCCGAGCCGCAAAGACCGGATCGGCCGCAGCCTCGGCAACTTCGTTCAGCACAACTTCCTCTCTCCCGAGGTCCTGGACGCCAAGCTGAGGGCGGCGAGAATCAGCCGGCGGGCTGCGGAGTGGCTCAGCCGCCCGGAGAACGCCGGGAAGGCGGCGCAACACGTCGCCACGGTCTTGCGAAGCACCATCGCCGTGGTCCGCGACGAGGACGTCAACGCGCTGCTGGACCGCAGCGTGGTGGAGCCGCTCCGGCAGCTGCCGATCGCGCCGGTGTTGTCCCGGGGTCTCGAGCTGCTCACGGTGGACGATCGGCACCAGCAACTGCTCGACCGGGTCATCCATGGCCTCACCCGCCTGGTGGCGGAGAACGAGGCCCTGATCCGGGACCGTATCAGGGAAGAGAGTCCCTGGTGGGTGCCGGAGATAGTAGACGACCGGATCCACCAGAAAGTGCTCGGTGGAATCGAGAGAACGCTTTACGAGGTGGGCGCCGACCCGGACCACCAGCTCCGCCACCAGTTCGATGAGCTGCTGGCCGACTGGATCGTGCAGCTCCAGCAGTCTCCCGAGGTGATCGCGCGGGCCGAGGCGATCAAGCAGCAGGTTCTGGATCCGGAGACCAGCGGCCGGCTGGCCGCCTCGCTCTGGGATGAGGCCAAGCAGGCGCTGGCACGCCAGAGCCCGGCCGGCGATGAGGGACCGGTCGGCGCGGTCGCGCGGGGACTGTCGGCGCTCGGGGCGGCTGCGCTGGAGGACGAATCCCTGCTGGAGAAGGTGGATGGGTGGATCATCGCGGCGGTTCTGCGAGTGGTCGAGCAGCACCGCCACGAGGCGGGCCAGCTCATCGCCCAGACGGTGAGCGCGTGGGACCCGGACGAGACCTCCCGCCGGATCGAGCTGTTAGTGGGACGGGATCTTCAGTTCATCCGAATCAACGGCACGCTGGTGGGTGGCCTGGTAGGACTCCTGATCTACACGGCGATGAACGCGTTCTGAGAGGGTTATCGCGGAGCCGATCCCTCGCTGCGCTCGGGATGACCCGCGCTTCGATCATCCGTAACCCCCGCCCTCTCTACCTTCCGCCTCCTCTACCTTCCGGCCTTCACGAACACCCGCGGTATCTCTTCCCAACGATTCCAGGCGGCAGGCGCGAGCACGAAAAGGGTCGCCGGCCTACCCTCGAGCTCGAAGCTCTCGAGCGCCGTCCGGTATCTCGGCCGCAGGGTCTCGCGCAGCTTCCCGCCGTACCCCCAGGTGAACCGCTCGGCCGACCTGGCGTCGTCCCACACCAGGTACCAGACCAGGGCCGGTCCCTGGGGCGAGGCATACACCCGGTAGCGATCACCGGCCCAGCCGATCGGACCGCCTGATCCCACCTCCCGGGCTCCCCGGAGCCGCGCCATGAGTATCCGGATCTCGCTCTCGCCCAGTACGTCCTCGTAGATGACATCGGTGTCCGATGGCAGAGAGAGCGACATTGGCGCATCGCCCCGCGCGTAGCGCTCGGGAAACAGGATCTGTTCGGTGGAGACCGGCATTCGTGGCCCATATGGGAGCGTGTCCCGAAGCGGAGAGCTCTCCCACCAGTGCATGAACTCGGCGCCGGCCAGATAGGGGAAAATCAGAGCCTCCCGAACTACCAGAGGGGCGCCGGCGAAGACCGGCATCGAGGTTTGCTGCTGCCGGATCTGCTCCCGGTACAACTCCCAGAACTCGGGATTGCTCCTCACGTTCTGGTTGGGAGCCAGGACCTCGATCGATGAGAGAGTCGCCTGCCCCTCGAGGACCGCCTGGGCGGCGGTGAGCCGGTCATTGTTGGAGGTTGCGTCCATGATCGAATCCAGCGGCAGGTACTGCCCCTGGAGCGCATGGACCATCTCGTGCGCCAGCACCAGGCGAAGCTGGGTGGGGTCCGCACCGGCAACCCCGAAGAGAGTCGAGGAGTCGGGGTCGTAGTAACCCGCCACCTGCTCGGTGTAGAGATCGAGCAGGAGCGTCCGGAGCTCAAGTGTGTCCGGCAACAGCCCGAACAGGCGGTACGCTGTCTCCATCCCCTTCAGCTTCGAGGGAGGCAGCTCCTCGTCCAGCTTGCGGACCAGGTAGGTCCGAACCTGCTCCCGGGTGCGAATGGCGGAGCGGGGATGCGACCTGTAACCCAGCCCCGTGGCCCGCTCGACCGGCAGCCGCAGGCTATCTACCAGCCGCTCCATGGCCTCGGTGCTGGAGCCGGCCGGCGCTTCGCCGCGACACGCAGCGAGCCCGATTCCCGCGGCGACCCCCCAGACGATCAGCATCGGTTTCATGCGCCGGTAAGGTATCCGGTGTACCAGCGGATGAGAGAAGGACCGAGCTCGTAGGCCACCGCGGCTCCTATGGAAAGAAAGACGCCGAAGGGGACCAGCTTCTTTCGGCCGGCGAGCAGGAGCGGCACAAAAACCAGGCTCCCGGCGAGCGCGCCGAGGAAGATGGTGAGCAGCACTCCTTGCCAGCCCAGGAAGGCGCCGACCATCGCCATCATCTTGATGTCGCCGCCACCCATCGCGTCCTCCTTGAAGACCCAGGTCCCGATCGTGCCGACCAGCCAGAGCAGGCTGAAGCCTACCGCGGCGCCAAGGAGCGCGGCTCCCAGTCCAGCCGTCCCGCCCGCCAGGCTGAAGAGCAGGCCGAGGACCAGCCCACCCCAGGTGAACTCGTCGGGAATGATGTAACGGCGAGCGTCGGTCATCGCGATCCCCAGCAGGATCGTCCCGAACACGGCCCCTCGCAGCGCCTCGACAGCGAGCCCATGCCGCCACACCATGTAGGCCCAGATACCGGCTGAGGCCACCTCGATGAGAGGGTATTGCAGCGAGATCGGCTGGCCGCAGCCGCGGCACCGGGCCCTGAGGACCAGCCACGAGACCACCGGGATGTTGTCGTACCAGGCCAGGCCCTTGCCGCAACTCGGGCAATGCGACCTCGGGCTCACCACCGATTCTTTCGGCTCGGCGCCCCAACGCAGAATGCAGACGTTGAGAAAGCTGCCGACCAGGGCCCCCAGCAGCGCGGCGAAGCCCACGCCGATCGGGCCGGGATGAGCCGGGTCAATCACGGGTGACCTCATGAAGAAGGATACCTGCCGCCACCGCCACGTTGAGCGACTCCACTCCGGCGGCCTGCCGGATGGCGATTCGCCGGTGGGCGGCGGCTGCCACAGCGGGACCGATGCCTGACCCCTCGTTTCCGACCACCAGTACCACTGGCGGCCGCTGAACCGTTCGCGGCGGGAGCCGGTCGGACGTCTCACCCGCGGCGTCGGCCACCCAGATCTCCGCCCGCTGGAGCCGGGCCCAGGCTACCAGCTCCTCAGCGGTGGAGGCCACGGCAGGCAGGCGGAAGCTCGCGCCCATACCCCCTCTGATCACCTTGGAGTTGGTCAGATCCGCCGTACCCTTGAGGGCGACAACGCCGGTAGCCCCGAGACCCAGCGCGGTGCGCAGCATGGTTCCCACATTGCCGGGATCCTGCACCCCGTCGAGCGCCAGCACGGCAGAGCCGGGGAGAAGCCGGATGTCGTCCAGGGTCCAGCGCCTGGGCTCGATCACCGCCACAATTCCCTGAGGGTGCTCGGTATCGGCCAGCGTGACCAGCTCGCTATCGCTCACGTCAGCCACCCGGATGCCGCGATCGAGCAGTGCGGCTTTGAGCGCCTTCCCTCGGGTGGTAGCTTCCAGCGCCGGAGAGGCGGCGGCGCCCCGGATCGCTACCCCCGCCGCGAGCGCCTCCTCGACGAGGCGCACACCTTCCGCCACCGCCAGGCCGCGCCGCTCCCGGCCTCGTCGGCGGTGAAGGTCCCGGATCAGCGTCTGGAGGGAGCTGCTCATGCCGGTGCTCACCCGATGAAGATCGCGCTCACGATAGCCGGCTCCGACTCCGGTGGGGGCGCCGGTATCCAGGCAGACCTCAAGACGTTCCAGCAGTTCGGTGTCTTCGGCACCACCGTGATCGTGGCCCTCACCGCGCAGAATACTCTCGGGGTTCGGGCGGTAGAGGTGGTGCCCGAGTCAATGGTGAGCGCGCAGCTCACGGCGCTTGCCGAAGACCTGCCGCCTGCCGCGCTCAAGACGGGGATGCTGGCCGAAGCCCGCCTGGTACGACTGGTGGCGCGCGCCATCCGGGAGAACGGCTGGGGTCCGCTGGTGGTAGACCCGGTCATGGTCTCGACCTCCGGGTCTCGTCTGCTCACCACCGAGGCCGAAGAGGTCGTACGCGAGGACCTGCTGCCGCTGGCTGCTCTGGTGACACCCAATCTCGATGAGGCCGCGATTCTCACCGGGCGGGTGGTCCACGACCCGGCGACCATGGAGCGGGCCGGCGCCACTCTGCTGCGGTTCGGGGCGGGCGCCGCCCTGATCAAGGGCGGCCATCTCTCCGAGGCCGAGGTAACCGACGTTCTGGTTACTGCGGCCGGAGCCCGCCGGTTTACCCGCCCCCGCATTCCAACTGCTTCTACCCACGGGACCGGCTGCACTCTGTCGGCCGCTATCACGGCCGGCCTTGCCCTGGGCCGGTCACTCGAGGTCGCGGTGGCCGACGGGCTCGACTTCGTGCATCGTGCTATTGCGGCGTCGCCGAACCTCGGCGCCGGCCACGGGCCGGTAAACCATAACATCCCGGCGCCTAGAAGCGCTCGATAACGCCTTCCAGCAAGGCACTCAGCTCGCCGGTGACGCGATTGGCCGTCTCCATGACCTCGGCGTGATCGAGCTTCCGGGGGGAGATGCCCGCCGCAAGGTTGGTAATCACCGAGAAGCCGAGACACCTGACCCCGCGGGCTCGCGCGGCGATCACCTCCACCGCGGTGGACATGCCCACCGCATCGGCGCCGAGCCGGTCCAGCATGCGGATTTCCGCCGGGGTCTCGTAGCTCGGGCCGAGCACCTGAACGTAGACTCCTTCACTCAGCGCTACCCGTTTCTCGAGCGCCACCTCTCGCGCAAGTGCCCGGAGTGAGGAGTCGTAGGGATCGGACATGTCGGGAAACCGCTCTTCTCCCGCCAGGACCGGTCCGGTGAGGGGATTGCGGAACGTCAGATTGATGTGGTCGGCAATCAGCATCACCATCCCTGACTCGAACGTCCGCCGGATGCCGCCGGCGGCGTTGGTGAGGAGCACGGTATCCACTCCGAGCGCGGCAAAGGTCCGCACCGGAAGGGTGGCAACACCGGCATCATGGCCCTCGTAGAGATGCATCCTTCCGCTCTGAGCGATGATCTCCTTGCCCGCCAACGTGCCGATGACCAGCTCCCCTCCGTGACCTACGACCGTCGGCTCGGGAAACCCCGGAATCTCACGGTACGGGATCGTGACGGCATTCTGGATTCGTCTGGCGAAGAAGCCGAGCCCCGACCCGAGCACCACGGCGATCCTGGGTTGACGCCTCCCCAGGCGCTGCCGTATGGTGGCGGCTGCCTTCTCAGCCGCTTCCCTGGCCCGTTCCGTCTCCGGCCTCTCCACCGTCTCCGTCCTCTCCGTCTCTTTCACAGCAGAATCCCCGCGATGGTGGCGGACAGGAAGTTCGCCAGGGTACCCGCGAGCATGGCCCGGAATCCCAGACGGGCCAGGTCGCCCTTTCTGGTGGGCGCCAGCGCGCCGATCCCGCCGAGCTGAATGCCCACCGAGCTGAAGTTGGCGAACCCGGCCAGCGCAAACGACGCTATGGTGAAGGAACGCGGATCGAGCACTTCCTTCAGCGTGCCCAACTGGGCGAAGGCGATGAACTCGTTCAGCACCATGCGGGTGCCGAGCAGGCTTCCTACGGTGCCGCTGTCGTGCCACGGCACCCCCATGATCCAGGCGATGGGACGGAAGATCCATCCCAGAACCGTCTGGAGGTCGGAGGGAAACCAGGACACGTACGCATGAAGGGCGGCGAACCCCCCGTTGACCAGCGCGACGATGGCGATGAACGAGATCAGCATGGCTATCACGTTCAGCATGAGATACAGCCCCTCGGTGGTACCCCGTGCCGCCGCATCGACCACGTTGACGTCGGTCCGGGGTACCTCGAGCTTCACGTTGCCGTATGTCTCCGGACTTTCGGTCTCGGGCTCGAACAGCTTGGCCATCATGATGGTGCCGGGCGCGGTCATGATCACCGCGGTCAGCAGATGTCGGGCCTCGATTCCGAACGCGATGTAGGCTGCCATGATCGCTCCGGAGATGTGGGCCATACCCGATGTCATGACCGTCATCAGCTCCGACCGCGTCATGCGGGGCAGGAATGGCCGCACCGTGAGAGGTGCCTCGGTCTGGCCCATGAATATCGAGGCGGCGACGTTGAGGCTCTCGGCTCCGCTCGCCCCCATCACCCGGCTCATCACCACCGCGAACGCGCGCACGATCACCTGCATGATGCCCAGGTAATACATGACCGCGAATAGAGCGGAGACGAAGATGATGGCCGGCAGGATCTGAAAGGCGAACACCACCCCGATGCTGGAGTTGGGCTTGCCCAGCTCACCGAAGACGAACTCGGATCCGGCGTAGGAAAAGGCCAGAACCGAGGTGACGAAGCTGCCGAGCGTACGAAAGAGTTGCTGTCCCAGGGGAACCCGGAGCACGAAGATGGCGAATACCGTCTGGAGGGCGATCCCCCAAACCACCACCCGCCACCTGATAGCGCGGCGATTGCGGGAGAACCCGACCCCGATCCCCAGAATCACGACGATGCCCAGGAGACCGGCCAGCCGGGAGACCATCGAGACCGGTTGCGGTGCCGGCCTCCGCTGGGGCTCGGCCACCGCCGGGGCCGGCGGCTGAAGGGTGTCCTGGGTAAAGCGGTAGGCAGCTCTGCCGGCCATGCCGGGCACGGCCCACGCGCCGCCAACGGCCAATGCCAGGAGCAGCACGGCCAGAATACCCAGACGGACGCTCCCCTTCCGCGGCGACCAGCGTGTTCGCATGGATCGTCCCCCTTTTGGTGTGAGCCAGGAGCATCAAATGGCGGCGAGCTCGTCCCGGGCCAGGTTGAGGAGCGCTCGTCGCTCCGGCCAGGGCAGGAAGGCGCCGGCGAAGGCATTGAGGATCATCTGGTCGATCTGCTCGCGGGTGAAGCCGAGCTCGGTATGAGCGAGCCAGTACTCGTCGCTCAGGGAGACGCCGGCCATCAGCCAGCCGTCGGTGCACAGCGTCACGTTTACGCCGGCATCGAAGTAGCTCCGGACCGGGTGGTCCGCCGGCCTCGTTACCGCGCGGGTCTGCACGTTGCTGGTGATGTTGGTCTCGACCAGAATCCGGCGGTCGCGAATGTAATCCTGAAGAGCCGGACTCTGGTGCAGCCGGGTGGCGTGGCCGATCCGGTTGGCGTGGCACCGATGCACCGCCTCGGCGATCGATTCGGGGCCTGCCGCCTCACCCGCGTGCACCGTGATCCCGAGAAGTCCCCGCGCCGCGATATCGAACGCGGTGCCGTGATTGCCCGCGGGACGTCCGGCCTCACCGCCGGCCAGATCGAATCCCACCACGCCACGCTCGCGGAAGACCACCGAGCACTCGGCGATCTCATTCGAGACGGCGGGATCGTAGTGCCTGAGCGAGCAGTTGATCACCCGGGCGATGACCCCGAAATCGCGTTCTCCCCGCGTCAGGCCCCGGAGCTGCGCTTCCATGACGGCGTCGAGAGTCATCCCGCCCTTCCGGCTCAGGTGCGGGCAGTAGCGAACCTCCAGGTATCGCACGTTGTCGCCCGCCGCGTCTTCGACCATCTCGTACGCCACCCGCTCGAGCGCGGCCGGGGTCTGGAGCAGCGGAATGGTGAGGTCGAAGCGGTGGAGATAATCCTCCAGGTTGGCGGCGTCATCCACCAGCATGAACCGGCCCAACTGTTCCGGCTGGTAAGCCGGCAAGGGGACCCTCGCCTCCTCGGCCAGCTCGATCATCGTCTCCGGCCGCAACGATCCGTCCAGGTGCACGTGCAGCTCCGCCTTGGGAAGGCGGCCGATCAGCTCACGCGTCAGCATCGCTGCTCCCGACTCGCCGGGCACGCACTGCCACCCGCAGGATGGCGCCGGCCGCGAGCCGGGAGGCTGGATCGAGCTCCAGGCCCCGGCCGTCAGTGACGTAGGCTGCCCCGCTCAGAACCTGGCGCTCCAGGTCGGGATCGAAGGCGCGAACCGCCTCGGCTACCCCGGCATCAGGCGGCAGATCCACCGCGCTGGCGTTCACAAAGACTCGGATCGAATCCGTCATCGTCGTGTGGCAACGAACCCGGGGCGGGCTTTCACCTCCACCGGCTGGGGCAGGCGACGGAGATAGGTGATGACTGCGTCCACGTCGAGGATTCCAGCCTCCCCGGGCTGGCCTACGAGCATGTCGTAGCCATCACCGCCGGAGGCAAGGAAGTCGTCGACCGCAACGGTGTAGCGCTTATCGGCACGGAGCCCTCGCCCTCGCACCAGGACGCTCTGCACCCGTTGGCCCGTGGGGCGGCGCGGATCGTAGCGAACCAGCGCTCCGGCGGCATGGGCCGATGGCCGTCCGTCCTGGCCGATGGCATGCTCGAAGACTTCCCGGAGTTGAGTGCCGGTGAGGGTCAACCTGACCAGGTTGTTCTGGAACGGCTGAACCTCGTAGAGGTGGCCGTAGGTCACCGCGCCGGCCGGCAGGTCACCGCGTATGCCGCCGTTGCCCACCAACCCTACGTCGGTGCGGAGCACGCTTCTTCTCGCCTCCGCTATCATGCCCCCCAGCCGGTGCTGCGGACCGGTCCGGGAGAGCGGCACCTTCAGCGAGGCCACGGCCCGGTTGGTGATCGACTCCGCCCGCCGGCGGTATTCGTCCACCAGGGAGGCCACTAATGAATCTTCGGTTACCGAGTCGGGGCTCACCGGTACGAGCCGCGCCCTCACTTCCCGGCCGCCCGCACCGGTCTTGATCACGTCGGCCACCGCGAGGGCTCTTCCCCCCACACCGGCTTCTACGATCGGCACACCGGCGATCCTGGTGTTCACCAGCTCATGGGTATGACCGGCGACGATGAGATCGATGGTCCTGGACTCCACCGCGTCGGCGAACCGAACCACCTCCCCACTGCAGACTGCGCCATCGCAAACCGCACCGGCATGGGCGAGCAGGATCGTGAGATCCGGGCGGAGCGCCCGTACCTCCGCAAGCACGTCATGCACCGCGAGGACGCCCTCACCGAACCGCAGACCTGCCGTCCATTCGGGCTTCACGGCCTCCTTGGAATCGGCTGTAATGTACCCCACCACCGCCACCTTGAGGCGGCCGACATCCAGGATCCGGTACGGCTCAGCCCACGTCGGCCGGTGGCCCGAAGCAGAATCGAAGACGTTGGCGGCGAGCCAGGGATAGCGCGACTCGGCCATCCGCCGGCGGAGCGTGTCGACCGACCAGTCGAATTCGTGGTTGCCGATGGCCGCGGCCGAAAGATCGAGGTGGTTGAGCACCTGCACCATCGATCGTCCGGCCGTGATGTTCGAGAGGAACGTGCCCTGCATCCGATCACCGGCATCCAGCCGGAGAGTGGGACATCCACACTCATCCGCCAGGCTGTCAATCAGCCCCTTGAGCGCGGCCAGACCGCCGGCCCGGTGACCCTTTGCATCGGTCTTCGGCAGCAAGGACCCGTGCAGGTCGGTGGTGGCGAGCACCCGCAATAAGATGGTATCGGTGGGCCCCTCCGGGAGAGGCACCGCAGGAATCCGAAAGAGGCCGCGCACGGCGGTCCTGGCTGTCTCGGGAACGATGCGCCACCCGGACGATGGGTAATCGCGGGGATCGATCGTCTTGCGACTGCGAACCTCGGCGATCAGGAGATCCCTGATGTTCTCTCCCTGGTCGTATACCACCGGAGCACCGCGGAGCATGGCATAGCCGCCGGCGCCCGTCTGGCGGTAACTGTTCACCGCGAGAGTGAAGCTGTCGCCCGGACTGACCGGGCGACCCTTCACCGACAGGCTCCGGATCCGGTCTCCCGGCGGCCGCCGGAGATCGATCTCGTAGCGGGCCCCCGCAATCACATCGTAGTTGTAGCCGGGGATTTCGGGGTCGACGGAAACCCGTCCAACGGGGTCGGTTCGAAAGTATCGCGCGCTGTGCTCCAGATACTGCTTCAGCTGAGCGCCGCTGATCCGTACCGCGCGGAGAGTATTTTCGTAGGGGTAGAGCCCCAGCAGGTGGCGCAGCCTGATGGCTCCGCTGTCGAACCCCGCCCTCAGATCGAAGGCCGATGCCGCGGACAGGTCCGCCCCCGCCCGCTTCCGCTGCACGGTGTTGATGAAATCGACGAGTGGTATGGGCTCTGCCCGGGCGGCCGCCGCGCGCATGGGTGCGGTGGCCTCCCCCAGGGCAGTGTCTACCCAGGCCAGTACCGACCCGTGAGCCGGAGCCAGGCGCTGGATCAGCCGGTCGGAGGAGGCCACGCGCGCGGTGGAGACGAGCTCGCTACGGATCCGCACCGGCATCCAGCGTCCGCCCCGATGCACCAGACCGATATGGGTAACCGAGACGCTGCCGGCATAGGGCCTGGGCTGGACGAAGTGGACACCTCGAACCACTGAGTCCGCTATCTCACGATGGGAGTGGCCCACCACTACGAGATCGGGACGGATCGGCAGGGTCGCGAGCATCCTGGCGGCGTTCTCGGTCCCGACTCCGGCCGTATCGTAAGAGGAGGATCCGTCCATCCCGCTGTGGATGAGGGCCACCGCGATGTCGGACTCACGGCGGAGCGATTCCACCACTCGGCCGGCCACCTTCGATATGGGCTCTATCCGCAGCTTACCGGCCACCTGCTCGCGATTCCACACCATGGTGCCGGGCGTGGTGAAGCCGGTGATCCCTATCCTCACGCCCTCGCGCTGGACCACCGCGTACGGCGGATACAGCAGGGTGTCGGCATCGACGGTGTAGATGTTGCCGCTTACATAAGGAAAAGCGGCCCCGGCGATCGCCCGCCCCATCGCCGGTAGTCCCCAGTCGAACTCATGGTTGCCGGGGGTGGCGACGTCGTAGCCGGTCAGGTTCATCGCCTCGATGACGGGGTTCGGATCGCGCGGCGCCACCCGGGCAAAGTAGGTCGCGAACGGATTGCCCTGGATCAGGTCGCCGGCATCCACCACCACGACTTGCCCGGGATGGCGTGCCTTGAGCGAATCGACTATGGTGGCCACCCGGGTTAGCCCGCCGGCAAACGGCCGGTCGTACAGGTAGTCCCAGTCCGTGGCGTGGCCGTGCACGTCGGTGGTGGCGACCACGACCACGTGGGCCGTGTCCTGAGCCGGACCGGTGAGGAGGGCAAGCGCGGTGAGCAGGGAGAGCATCGGGGGGTAATTAAGCGGGGAAGCGGGGAGGGGGGGAAGCGGGGAGGGCGGACGGGGAAGAGGCGGAGGGACGGCGAGGCGAACAACGGGCAAACGCGTCATCCCGAGCGTAGCGAGGGATCGGCCGGGTTAACAGCCGATCCCTCGCTCCGCTCGGGATGACGTTAGAGGCCACGGCCTCGCCTCCGTCATCATTGCAGCGCCCATCGGCACATGGCGGCGCTGGCCTCCATTTCCGTCCCTCCGCCAGTCCGCCCTACTTGCTTCCATTCGCTTTCCCGTATATACGTTTACGCGCATATGTCCATCGCCTCCGCAGCCGACCTCCTGGTTACGGTAGCCGAGCCCACCCGGCTCAGGATCCTCAACTGCCTGGCGGCCGCTCCCTTGTTCGTCTCGGATCTTCAGGCGGTGCTCGAGCTGCCCCAGCCCACCGTCTCCCGCCATCTTCAGATCCTGCGCCGGGCCGAGCTGGTACGGGACACGCCCATCGCGCAGTACGTGCTCTACCGTATCCGGCGGGAATCCGGTGCCCAGGGTCGCATGCTTTCGGCGATTCTCGACGCGATCATCAGCGACAACGGGCATATGCGGGCCGAGCGGCACAAGGCTCGGGACCGGAGCCGGTCTCACACTCGGGTGAGGGTTCAGGAGTCATGACCCACCGCATTCTGGTAGTAGACGACGAGCCTGATATCACGGCGCTGGTGGCCTACCACCTGGCCAAGGCCGGCTTCAGGGTCTCCACCGCGGCCAACGGGACCGAAGCCCTGAAGGCGGCCCGGGAGGAGCGTCCCGACATCGTGATCCTCGATCTCATGCTGCCGGGGGCGTCGGGGTACGACGTGCTCGCGGAGCTCCGGAAGAGAGAGGAGACCCGGGAGGTGGGCGTCATCCTGCTCACCGCCAGGCGGGAGGAGACCGACCGGATCCGGGGGCTCTCGCTGGGCGCCGACGACTACCTCACCAAGCCGTTCTCTCCCCAGGAGCTGTCGCTTCGGGTTGGAGGACTTCTCAGACGGCTTGCCTCGCCTGCGGTGAGCGCGGGCTCCACCCTCGCGGCCGGCCCGGTCTCGATCGACCGATCGGCCCACCGCGCGAGCGTGCACGGCGAGGAGCTCAACCTCACGGCCACCGAGTACAAGCTGCTCCTGACCCTGGTAGAGCGGAGAGGCCGGGTCCAGTCCCGGCCCCAGCTGCTGGAGATCGTCTGGGAGGCGCAGCCGGATATCCAAACCCGCACGGTAGACATGCACGTCCAACGGCTCCGGACCAAGCTGGGAGACGCGGGGAAGCTGATCGAGACGGTGCGCGGCTTCGGATACCGCTTCAAATCGAACGAACGAGGGGCCCGCAGCCGGTGACCTTCTCTAAGCGGCTGCTCCTCGGGTCGGTTCTCATCCTGGTTCTCACCGTCGCAATTCTTCTTTCAGTGGCTGAGCGCTCCCTCCGGCGTGGCCTGGAGGGTGAGATGGCCCAGACCCTCGAAAGCGAGGCACGGGTGGTCCGGAGGGTCCTGCCGGCGGCGTCGGGCGCATGGCAGGAGACGGTCCGCGATCTGGCGGCCCAGTCGAGGCATCGAATCACCCTGATCGATAAGGATGGTTGGGTCAGGGCGGACAGCGACTTCCCCGGCGCCCTTCCCACTATCGAGAATCAGGCCGTTCGGCCGGAGGTGGGGGAAGCTCTGGCCGGGCGACGGGGAGTCGCCAAGCGCCGGAGCGAGACCGTCGGCCCCACCATGCTTTATCTCGCCATACCGGGCGGACCCGGAGTGGTGCGCGTGGCCGCAGGGTTGGACCAGGTGGACGCTATCGTCGGCAGCGCCCAGCGGGCGGTGGCCGGCGCGGCGCTCCTGGCGCTCGCCATAGGCACGGTCCTCGCCCTGGCCGCGGGCCGCTCCGTTGCGCAGCCGCTGGTCAGTCTGGGCGGTGCGGCCAGCGCCATCGCGGCCGGTGCGCCGCCCCGCTTCCCCCGATCCGGCATCCCCGAGATCGATGGGCTGGTCAAGGCGCTGCGGGAAATGCACCAGCAGCTGGGCGATCGGTTTGACGAGCTGCGGCGGGAACAGGCGGAGACGGCCGCGCTGGTGGAGTCGATGGTGGAGGGAGTGATCGCGGCGGACGAACGAGGCCGCATCGTCACCGCCAACCCGGCGGCGCGACGAATGTTTGGATACGAGTTGGCGGGCTCACTGCCCGATCTGCCCGAGCTGTTTCGGGTCAAGGCGGCCCGCGAGGTGGTGGACGCAGTGCTCCGGGGCCAGGCGGTCCAGGACCGGGAGCTGGTCATAGACGAGCGCGCGGTCCTGATGAACGCCCGGCCGCTGCCCTCGGGCGGAGCGGTGCTGGTGATCCACGACCTGACCGAGCTGCGCCGCCTCGAGGCGGTACGACGGGACTTCGTGGCCAACGTCTCCCACGAGCTCAAGACCCCGCTGACCTCCATCTCCGGCTATGCCGAGACGCTGCTGGCCGACACCCCGGACGCCGATACCACCCGCCGTTTTCTGGCCACCATCCTGGACAATGCCCGGCGCATGCAGCGGCTGGTGGACGACCTGCTCGACCTGGCACGGATCGAGTCCGGGCGCTGGCAGCCGGAGCTCGAGGCCGTCGAGGTGGCCGCCGCTGCGCGGGAAACGTGGAACGAGCTGACCGATGGCGGTGCCGCCCAGGCGGTGGAGTTCGGGGTGGACATCGACGCCGGGGCCGCCATGGTAATGGCGGACGCCGATGCGCTCCACCAGGTGCTCACCAATCTGATTGACAACTCACTGCGATACAGCGCGGCGGGAGGGCGAATCGCCTGCCGCAGCCGGCCGGAGGCGGGTGGCGTGGCCATCAGTGTCACCGATAACGGGCCCGGCATCGGCCACGAGCATCTCGACCGGATCTTCGAGCGGTTCTACCGGGTCGATCCCTCCCGCTCGCGGGAGGAAGGAGGCACCGGGCTCGGCCTTGCCATCGTCAAGCACCTGGTGGAGGCCCACGGAGGCACCGTCTATGCGGAGAGCGAGCGCGGTGCAGGCACTACGGTGACCTGTTGGTTTCCCGGTTCGGCGGCGCGTGGCGCTGTCCCCCTCGCCTCCTCGCAGACCTCGCGGTAACTCTGGCCCAACCGCTCGATCTCCCGGTCCCAGGTCAGCGCCTCGGCCGTTAACCTGGCCCCGCGGGCAAGCTGCTGAGTCAGCCACCACTCGCCCGCCAGCCGCACCATGGCTCGGGCCATCGCGTTGACGTCACCTTCAGGATAAGCCAGGCCGTTCTCCCCGTCCCGCAGGTGATCGCGCACCCCTCCCGCCGGCGCCGCGATCACCGGGAGGCCGCTGGCCATGGCCTCCAGGATGACCAGCCCGAGCGTCTCGGTCACCGAAGCGAACACGAAAGCATCGCAGTTCGCATACAGGTCGGGGAGCCGGCTCTTGCGCTCCAGAAACCCCAGAAAGCTCACGTCGGAGGGCGCACCCGCGCGGAGCTCCGCCTCCAGCGGCCCGGTTCCCGCCATGATGAGGTGAATGACCCCCTTGGGGAGCGCGTCGCTCGCCATGCGGAAAGCTTCCAGGATGTGGTCCGGACGCTTTTCGGGGGCCAGCCGGCCGACGTAAAGAAAGGTGAAGCGGCTACCGATCCCGAGCGCCGCCCGCATGGCCTGGCTCCGCCGCCCTGGATGGAAGAGCTCCGCATCTACGCCTCGACCCCAGACCTCCACCGCCGGCACGCCGAGGGAAAGGACATCCGCGCGGGAGACGCTCGAAGGCGTAAACACGCGGCGGCTCCGCCGGTGGAAGCGGCCCAGGTACGAGGAGACCAGCTTGCGCAGCCAGGGTGCGCCGTACGCCTCGGCATAGCGGGCAAAATCGGTATGATAGGACGAGACCATGGGCAGCCGTGCCTTCCTGGCGGCGAGCTGCCCCATTCTCCCGATGGTGAACTCGGTGGCACAGTGGACCAGATCGGGCCGGAAACGCCGCACCAGATCGTGAACCGGGGCCAGACGGGGCGTCGCCAGGCGAACCTCGGGATACCGGGGCAGCGCTATGCTGGGAACGCTGAGCAGCTCCGCCGGCTCCCCTTCGGATCCGGCAAACTGGCTCCACGCGGCGTGAGCAGCGCGGGGATATTGCGGCGCCACTACGGCACATTCCCATCCCAGCCGGGTAAGGCCACTCACCGACAGCGCTGTAACGATCGAGACTCCGTTGACCTGCGGCGGGTAGGTATCAGTGCAGTACAGAACACGCATGGCGGCTCCGTAAGGTGGATCTCACACGGGAAGTTGCCCGGTCCGGGTCACGAAGCCGTGAAGAAGAGGTTTCGGTTTGTCCTGCGGGGGCACCAGATCGTTACCGAGTCGTAGCCGGAAGACCGCCTTGCGGTTGCAGTGAGCTCTGATCTTTGGCTCGTGACCACACCGCTACTGGTTCGTTTGAGCGCCGGCGACAGGGCGCTCATGCTTCGGTGCGCCATTGCGCCCACGGCGTCGTGGGGATCGCGTACCGCGTGGACCGGGGTGACTCACCTCGGGAGTGCCGGCGCCTCCATCCTGGCAGCCGCTCTTCCGCTGCTGGGCTGCTGCGCACTCCATGAAGCGGGCAGGCTGGCACTCGCCATGGTTGTCGTATCCCATCTCCTGGTTCAGCTGATGAAGCGGATCGTGGGGCGCCGGCGCCCGGCGCACGCACTCGCCTGCGTCAGCGCAGTGCGAGAGCCGGATCGGTTCTCCTTCCCCTCCGGTCACGCCACCGCCTCCATGTCGGTGGCGTTGTCGTACGGAATGTCCTTTCCTACCTGGTCCGTGCCCCTCCTGCTCCTGGCGTTGCTCGTAGGATTCTCCCGGGTCCGGCTCGGAGTCCATTATCCCAGCGACGTCCTGGTGGGGCAATTGATCGCCTGCTGCACTGCCGCCGTTCTTACCGCCGCACTCTGATCGGCTGAGATTCCGGCTCAGTCCAGCTTGTTGCTGTAACTCACGAACTTGTACCTCCCGCCGCGCTCGACGATCTGGCCGAACAACCTCTCGGCCAGCGTAGCACCGCTCTCCAGCCGCCGGATCACCACACAGGGACCCCAGACCACGTTAGCACCGTGCCGGCTTGCCTCCATGTCACAACGATGGCCGGCGTATCGAAGCGGCTTCCCGGATCGTTTCCGGAGCAGCCGGTCGAAGCCCCGGGCGCTGTTGCCCTCGAGCATGAACCACATGAGCTGCGGGGTCAGGCGATACGGCGGGAGGCCCTCCGGGTTGCTCGGGTAGTACAGCCACCCGAACTCGGACCGGGTCAAGAGCAGTGATCGGAGGGTGACGCTGTCCCGCCCTTCCAGCGCGGTCACAAACCGGCGAACCAGTGCCTCACGGGTCTCGGCGCCGCCAGCCAGCGAGTCCACCCGTGGGGTAACGCGCTGAAAGCGTGCGATGGCGCTGTCCCGCGGCACCACGCTGTCCACCACGCCGGCGGCCGGAGGCTTGGCCTCCGCGCCGCCACAGGCCGCCACTACCGCAACCCAGCAGGTCAGTCGTGCCAATCTCATCAACCCAGGAGCCTCATCAGTTGGTGGCGTAGTTGGTCCAGCCCTGCCACCATGCGTTTCCCCCGGGGCCCGCGGGCCCGACGTAGGCGGTCGTCTCCCACGCGCCATAGGGGTAACCCGCAACCCGCGCGGCGAGGAGAGGCGGCGTCACCTCGGTGCCGATCGTCGCATTCACCCCACCGGCCGGCGCGCGCCAGTCGAATCCCTGACCCCCGGAACCGGGGTTCAGGCTCACGAACAGCTCGGCAGCGGTGGCCGCCGTCCGGTGGTTCGAGGTCAGGAACTTTGCTTCCTGGAAGAACCGGGCAGGATCGGTGTCGTAGTTGCCCGCGGCATTTTCCGCCAGGACCATGTTGGTGATGCTGAGCGAATCCCGAAGCCGGAGCGAATCGGTCCAGGCATCGCGGCCGTTCAACCCGAGCCCGGGCCACCGGGCTACGATGCCGCGGTCCAGCATGCCACCCGTGCCCCGGCGCAGGACCACGCCGTTGCCGTCGCTCGGAAAGCCCGCCAAGGAGCCCGGGCCGACCAATGCAAAATTCGCGAACACCGGCAGCGAGTACGGCTCACTCGCTTCGGTCTCCGCCAGGGTGCAGAAGCTCCCGGGGGCGGGATCGCAGCCGTCGGCCTCGATCCCCCGCGGATCGCTGGACAGCTGCCCACTGCCCGCAGCCGGAGTGAGGCGCTGATTCTGGAATCCGACCAAGAACTGGTTGCGGCCCCGGTAGCCCTCGCTCCAGTCGAAGTGGTCATCGCCCGACTCGTAGCTCACCAGATAACGGCCGTCTACGGCGCCACCCCACCACTCGAACGAGTCGTCCAGACCGGCCAGCACCTGCACGTACTCCAGCCGGGTCCCGCTCCCCACGGCGTACAGGGAAACGCCGTTCAGCTCCTGCCCCGCGCCGCCGGAGATGTCGAAGCCGGCGAACTCGATGCGGACGTATCTCAGGGTGCCGCTGTTATCGGCGTTGTCTACGCCACCCGCGTAATTCTCCGCCTCGCCCGCGGCCCCGCCCTCGGTGAGGACCTGGCCGCCGGCGCCAGGATCGCGGTTGATGACCCCGTTGCCTACGATGATGAGCCCGCCCCAGTCGCCGGGGGCCCGGCTTCCGACCGCCTTCTCGGAGGTGAACACGATGGGCGCCGCGGCGGTGCCGTTGGCCTCGATCCGCGCCCCGCGCAGAATCCAGAGCGAGCTTCCCGGCGTTTCCACGTCGCCGACGATCGTGGTCCCAGGCTCGATTGTCAGAACGGCACCGTTCGCGACCTTGACGTAACCCTGAAGGGTGTACGTCGTCTCCGCGGAGAAGGTGCGGTTTTGGGTGATGTCTTCACTGATCACCGCCTCGCCGGGCTCGGGCTCGGGGCCGGGGCCCGGGCTGTCGTCGTTGTCACTGCATGCGGCGAGTGAGACGGCCAGGGCAATCATAAAGAACGAAACACGGCTAGAAGGCAGCATTGGGTTCCTCGAGCTGGGGGTGGAGACTGGTCGTGTTTGAGTCACGCAGGGCTACGGCTGCCAGGTGAACCCCAGGGTGAACTGGCGTCCCAGCAGATAGCGCTGGCGGACGATGTCACCCTGGCTGAGCCGAAACGGTGCATTGAGGAGATTCTTGGCGTCGGCCCGGCCGGAGAGCATGCCGGCAATGGGAAACTGAAGTGATGCATCCAGGAGGTATCGGGCCTCTTCGTAGGAATCGGGAAGCCCGCCGGCCCCGGCCTCGTAGATCCGCCGGCCGGCAACGTTGTACAAGAGAGTGGCGCTCAAACCGTTGGTGTAGGTCAAGCCGGCGTTCACTACGTACTCCGACTGGCCCGCCATGGGCCGCTCCGAGTTGGTGAGCCCGGCCCCGTTATCGCCGAGGTCGATCTCGCTCTGCATCAGTGTGGCGTTGGCAAAGGCCGTAAAGCGCTTCAGGCCTGGGGCCAGCAGATCGAGCCCCTTCCTCACCTCCAGCTCCACGCCGTAATTGTTCGCCCCGTCGGCGTTGACAAAGCTGTTGGCGAGAGTTCCGGCCTGGGGAATGATCACCCGTTCTATCGGCCGGTCGAACCACTTGGCAAAGACGCCCAGGCTCACCACCTCGCCCGGCCGGGGGAACCACTCCCAGCGCGCGTCGAGATTCCGGATCAGGGTGCGGCTCAGGTCGGGATTGCCGAAGGTGGTGAGCAGGCCGATCTGCTCGAAGTAGGGCACCGGCGAGAGCTCCCGATATTCGGGCCGCGCCAGCGTCTGCGTCCCTGAGAGCCGCAGGTTCTGGTCGTCCGTGAGGTGGTACGTCAAAGCCAACGCCGGCAGGAGATCAGTCGCTCTGGGCCGGGCCGGGACCACGGCGCCGGTCACCGCCCGGGTATCGACGTTCAGCCGCCAGTTCTCCAACCGGGCTCCGCCCATCAGCCAGAGGCGGTCGGACAGCGGGATCTCGGTTTGCACGAACCCCGCGATGATCCGGTCATCCGCCTGGTAGCGTCCGGCGTTCGCATTGGCGAACATGAAGAGCCGGCCCTGCTGGGCATAGGTGCCGTCGAATATCGTTTCGGGCGCTGCGGTGAGCTCGGCATGGGAGAGGGTGCGATTGTTGATGTCATAGGCCCTGGTATCGGCGTCACGGTTGACGTCGCGAAAGGCGCCCCCGATCCTCACCGTCACCGGCCTCGAGAGCGAGCCGAAGATCCGGCGGACACTACCTCCGAGATCCCAGCCGGTCTCCTCCACCTCGCTGAAAGTCCGGATCGCCGAACGAGGCGTTCCCAACCAGTAGGGAGTGACTGACGTGCCGTTCACCTCGGTGCCGTAGGCCAGGTCGGACCGATCGGGCTCGTCGCGCCGGACGTCCGACAGCGTGACCGACCAATCGATGAAGTTCCGGTCGCCCAGGAGATGCTCGCCCAGGAGCTGATGCGAGCGGACGCTGCGGCCGGTGAAGGTGAGCCGGGTGATCTGAAGCGGACCGAACTGCTGGAACTCCTCGTTCTCCCCGGTGAGTAAGGCGGCCTCGTTGTCGGCCGTGCGGCTGAAAGTGTTGTTGAAGCTGACCTTGCTGCTCGATCCCAGCCGGGTGCTGAGGTTGAGCAGGCCGCCCCACAGCACCGAGTTCCGCGCTGCCGACCCCAGGTAGGTGTTGAATCGCCGGACCCGGCTGCAATCGAGCGCGTCGCACACCACGAGACCGCGGGTCTCGTCCTCCCGGGTCTCCTGGCCATAGGAGTAGTTGAACGAGGCCAGATACCCGACCGGGTGGCCGAATACCGGGTCCTCGCCACCCAGCGACACGCCCAGGCCGCCGTTGGCCGAGCCGCCCGCGTTCCGCGCGCTCCAGGCGTTGCGGAACATCCCGATGAATTGATTGACCTGGTCCTGGGTCACTCCGCTGAGGCTGCCGGCGGAGCGAATCGGATCCGGCAACAGGCGCTCGTCT
This sequence comes from Gemmatimonadales bacterium, assembly GCA_050733075.1. Taxonomy (GTDB): domain Bacteria; phylum Gemmatimonadota; class Gemmatimonadetes; order Gemmatimonadales; family GWC2-71-9; genus CAVVWJ01. The sequence goes on along the minus strand of JBOHSD010000016.1, from coordinate 3,386 downwards.
CCGGGGAATCCCACCCATTCGGTTCCGACCGTAGGGGCTTTGACGAGGTCCCCGCCCGTCGCGGCGTCGTTGAGGCCCGCCGAAACCGAGAGGCTGAGGACCCGCCCCGCCGGAAACTCCCGGGTCTTGAGGTTTACCTGCGCACCGCTGAAGTCACCCGGCTGATCCGGCGTGAACGTCTTCGAGGTGGTAATCCCCTCCAGCAACGCCGACGGGAACAGGTCCAGCGGCACCACCTTGCGCTCCGGCTCTGGGCTCGGGATTCTGGCGCCGTTGAGCGACGTGGTGGTGTATCGCTCGCCCAACCCGCGCACAAAGACGTACTTCCCCTCTTGCACCGTGACACCGCTCACCCGCTGCACGGCAGCTCCGGCATCGCCGTCGGGGCTCCGGGCGATCTGCTCCGCGCTGATGGCGTTCACGATGCTCGTCGCGTTGCGTTGCTCCTCCAGAGCCCTATTCACCGAGCCCCGCTCGGCTTCCGCGGTCACCGCGAGCTCGGCCAGCTGCACCGCGGCAGCCTGAAGCGCGACGTCCTGCTCCGTCGTTTCGGATGCCTGGACGGCAACGCCGGTCACCACCTTGGGGGCAAAACCAAGCATCCGCACCCGGACCGCCACCAACCCTGCCGGGACTCCCTCGAGGACGTAGCGGCCATCCAGGGCCGCGACAGCGGTGATGGCGGCACTCACCACCTCCAGCTCGGCCCCCGAGATCGGTGTGCCTTGTCCGGCATCCACCACGCGACCCACGATGCGGCCGGTGTCCTGGGCGCTCAGACGGCCGGCCGACAGGAGCGAGGTGCAGACCATCAGCAAGAGCCTGAGTCCGGAAGAGAGTCGCATTGAGCCGAAGTGATTGAAGGGAGTGTCGTGCGCGATCGCCCAGCCGGGCCGGCGCGCGGGAACGCTCCGATCCTGCAGGGCGCGGGTTTCGAGCCGACCACGGACCTGCAACGGATACGTCACGAAGCAGGAGCAACTGGATTCGGCAGTCGCCAGAGGTGGCCCTTTACCTCCGCGTTACACAACCACAGCTTTCCCGTGACCCGGTTCTAACTTCTTGGCCTCCTTTCGGGGGCGGACATCGGTTCCTTCCTCGAGAGGCCATATGAACCTGCGCGCAGGTGGGGCTCTGGGCGGTGCGATGTTGCTTACGCTCGGGGCTACATTGACAAGCGCACAAACCAGCTATCCGAACGTCAAGCTCAGTGGCCGGCTGCAAACCCAGTTCTACTACTTCGACAACGAAGGCCATGCCGCGGCGGTGGGTCCCACTAACAACATCTTCATTCGGCGGGCGCGGATAGAGGCCCGGGGACAGATCTCCGAGAACGTGAGCCTCTACATCCAGCCCTCGTTCGAAGGCGGCCGCAGTCTCGGCTCGCTGGTGACCACCTGTACCTCGACCCCGGTGCCCGATGGCGGCGGCACGCCCACCATCACCTGCCGAACCACCGGACGGAGCGGCGTCCGGCTGCGGGACGCGTACGTGGACGTGCGCGTCAGTCCTGAAGCCGGCGAAGGAGCCCTCTACCTCCGGGCCGGGCAGGAGAAGCGCCCGTTCAGCCGTTACGAGCTGACCTCCTCCACCAACCTGCCCTCGATCGAGCGGGGCGGCGGACCCGGGCTGCTGCCAGGAGGCTCGAACGACCTCTTCGGCGGCGCCGGCTTTCTCTCCCACGATGTAGGCGCGAGCATCCGTTACGAGCACCAGCTCGCCGGCTCTAGAATGGTCACCCTCAAGGTCGGCGCCTATAACGGGCAGGGCGAGAGCCTCAACGACGTGAACGACAAAAAGAGCTTCGGCGTCCGGGGCACCGTGGGGATTACCCCGAAGCTCGAGGTAGGGGTCTCGTGGTTCGCCCACGACGCAATCGTCACAGTGGGAGGGGTGCCGGACTCCAGCTTCAGCAACAACGCGTTCGATCTGGACGCCCAGTGGGGTAAGCCGGGTGACGAAGGGTTGTTCGCCCTGGGCGAGTATCTGAGAGGCAAGGACGCGTCGGCGTCGAAGCTCAGCATGCAGGGACTTCAGGGAGTCGCCGCATACCACGTCCGGATGAAGAGCCCGACCTGGCTCTACGCGGTAGAGCCCGCTTTCCGGGTGGACCTGGCCGACCCCGACACCGAAGCGGAGGACGATAGAGTTACTACGATGACAGCGGTGCTCGGGCTTTACCTGTCCGGCAAGGCCCAGCTCCGGGTGGCCTACGAGCGGCAGAGCTTCCAGGGGGGAATCAGTCCCGGCATCAGCGGCATGCGGAGCGCGCTGACAGTCAACTTCTAGCTTCGGGAAGCACCACCTTTAGAGAACCCTGTCTCATCTCTTGGAGAAGAAATGTCACCGACCATCCTCCGCCACCTCGGCTGCGGCCTGACACTGCTGGCACTGGGCTGCGGGCGCTCCGATCGCCCACCGGCAGCAGGCGACGACCGAGCCGGCGGGACCGGCGCCACCACCCTGACCGGGGCTGGAGCTACCTTCCCCAATCCGATCTATACCAAGTGGTTCGATACCTATGCCAAGCAGACCGGCGTACGTATCAACTATCAGTCGATCGGGTCCGGCGGCGGAATTCGGCAGTTCACCGAGGGCACCGTGGACTTCGGGGCCAGCGACGGCCCCATGACCGACGAGCAGATCGCGGCGGTTCAGGGGAATGTGGTCCACATTCCCACCGTCATAGGATCGGTCGTGCTCACCTACAATCTTCCCAGCCTGGGAGACACGAAGCTGAGGCTCGACCCCGAGGTGATCGCCGACATCTACCTGGGGCGACTCACCAAGTGGAACGACCAGCGCCTTGCCCGGCTGAACCCGGGAGTGAGCCTCCCCAACCGCGACATCATCGTGGTCCACCGCTCGGACGGGTCGGGGACCACGTATGTCTTCGTGGACTACCTGAGCAAGGTCTCACCCGCGTGGCAGAAACAGGTCGGCAGGGCTACTTCGGTCAACTGGCCGGTCGGGCTCGGAGGAAAGGGGAATGAAGGCGTCACCCAGCAGGTGAAGCAGACCGATGGTGCGGTCGGCTACGTCGAGCTGATCTATGCGATCTCCAACAACCTGCCGTACGCGAGCGTGAGGAACGCCAGCGGCAAGTATGTGGACGCCACTCTACAGACCTCGACCGCCGCCGCGGCGGGCATCGATTTGCCGCCTGACACTGACTTCCGGGTGTCCATCACCAACCCTCCCGGCGAAAAGGCCTATCCCATCTCGTCTTTCACCTGGCTCCTGATTCGGAAGGAGGGCCAGAGCCCGGCCAAGGCCATGACCATCTGGGACTTCGTGGATTGGATGACCGGTCCTGAGGCGCAACGGATGGCCACCGAGCTGCACTACGCGCCGCTCCCGGTGCCTTTCATCTAGCTGTTGCGTGG
>JBOHSD010000015.1:0-63668 GCA_050733075.1 Gemmatimonadales bacterium | reverse complement strand
GGCGCCGGACTCGGCGCCCGCCCCCCCGCCGGGCCGCTCCGGCAGAGGCAAGGGCACGGCCGCTGCGGCCCCTGCGGCCCCGCCGCCGATAGCCGGCCAACCTACCGCACTCGAGTTTTCAATGGACCTGCTCGAAGAGGCGGCTCCTACCGAAGCGGTACCCGGTGAGGGACGTGGCCAGGGAGCATGTGTGCTGCTGGTCGAGGATGAGGATCAGCTGCGCCGGGTCATGAAGGATCTATTGCAGCGTGAGGGGTACAGCGTGGCGGAGGCGCGCGACGGTATCCAGGCGCTGGATGAGGTGGATCGCCATGCTCCCGACATCATCATCCTCGACCTGAACCTTCCGGGCATCGACGGCTACAGCGTGCTGGCCCAGCTTCGTTCGCGCCCCGCCACCAGAGAGATTCCCATCATGGTCCTCACTGCCAAGGGAGACGAGGACAACGAGGTGCGGGTGTTCGAGCTGGGCGCCAACGACTTCGTCACCAAACCATTCCGGGCCCGCTCGCTGACGGCGAGGCTCGAGGCGGTCCTCGGCCGCCACCGCACTTGAGCCGGCCCAAGACTCCGCCTCTTTCTACCAACCCGCCAGCTTCGCTCGATAGAATCACCAGCCCGGCGGGCGTGCCCCCGCACGGCTCTGAGGGGCTGGCGCTGATCAAGCCCGGGGTACGCGGTCAGCCCGCCTACACTCTGGCGGCGGGGGCGCCCGCCCGCCGAAAGCTCAACCAGAATGAGTGCCCCTTCGATTTCCCGGCTGAGCTCAAGCGCGAGGTGCTCCAACAGATCGGGGAGCTGAGCTGGCAGCGGTATCCCGAGTTCGCCCCGCCCGATCTGCTGGCACTGTTGGCCGAGCGTTACGGATGGGTACCGGGCGGGGTCCTGGTGGGCAACGGATCCAACGATCTGATCCAGGCAACCCTGTCGGTTACGGTAGGAACGGGGGACCGCGTCGTGGCTCCCTCTCCAACGTTCTCCCTGTACCGTCTACTGACTGCGGTGCTGGGTGGATGCTACGTGCCGGTGCCGTTGGGAGAAGGCTTTACCTACGAGGTCGATCGCCTCATCGAGGCAGCGGTGCGGGAAAAAGCCAAGCTCATCGTGCTGAACTCCCCGAACAACCCGACCGGTTCGGCCCTTCCGGAAGGCGCGGTCGAACGCATCCTGGAGCGGACCGATGCACTTGTCGTTTGCGACGAGGCGTATCAGGAGTTTGGCGGCCCGAGCGCTATACCGCTCCTCGAGCGCTCGTCCCGGCTGGTGGTGCTGCGCACGTTCTCGAAGGCGCTGGGACTGGCCGGACTCAGGTTCGGCCTGGCCCTGGCCCACCCCGAGATGGCGCGCGAGATTGCCAAGGGCAAGCTGCCGTACAATGTGAACGTGATGACGTTGACTGCGGCACGCACGTCGCTCCGGCATGCGCCGATGCTCGACGCCCGCGCCAGGGAGATCGTTGCCACCAGGGACCGGTTCGTTAAGCGGCTGGAGCGGGTGCCCGGCTTGATCGTATATCCGACGGCGGCCAACTTCGTCCTCATTCGGACCGAGAAGCTGCCCGCCAAGGAGCTCTTCCGGAGCCTTCGAGACGATCACGGGATCCTGGTGCGGGATGTGTCGGACGGTCCGAACCTGGCCGAGTGCCTTCGCATCTCGATCGGCACCGATGAGGATATGGATGCGGTAATCGATGCGCTTCAAGAGTCCATTGGGACCGAAACAGCAAGCAGGGGTGAACACGGATGAGAACGATGGATCGGTCCGTGAGTCAACCGACTTCCGCTGCGCTTCTTTAGGATCGGATACTTAGCTTTTGTTATAGGCATACCAACAGAGTTAGCCTGCGGCTCCAAGCGGAAGCTAGCATGTAAGCCGGAGCGATCTGTTGTTCTTATCTGTGTTGATCCGGGGCTAATGTTTTTTCGGAACTCACAATGCCGAGAGTAGCCGAGCTCACCCGCACCACCAACGAGACCGATCTCCACGTCCGCCTGAACTTGGACGGATCGGGCGAAGCTCGAATCAAGACCGGGATCGGCTTCTTCGACCACATGCTCGAGGCGCTGGCACGCCACGGCCTGCTCGACCTGACGGTGGAGGCCCGGGGCGACCTCCACGTCGACGGGCATCATACCGTGGAGGACACGGGGATCGTCTTGGGCCAGGCCATCGCCGAAGCGCTGGGCGACCGCGCCGGCATCCGCCGCTACGCAGACGCCATGGTGCCGCTGGACGAAGCCTTGGTGCGGTGCGTCCTGGACGTGTCAGGTCGACCCTATCTTTCGTATCACATCGAGATCCCCAAGTGGCAGATGCTGGGTGATTACGATGTGTTCCTCACGCCCGAGTTCTTCCGCGCGCTGGTCCTCAACGCGGGCGTTACCGTGCACCTCGATCTTGTCCGGGGCGACAATCCGCACCACATCGTGGAGGCGACTTTCAAGTCCTTTGCCCGGGCTCTCGATGCCGCGACGGCGGTAGACCCCCGGGTTTCGGGAGTCCCGTCTACCAAGGGCGTCCTGTGATTGCCGTGGTCGATTACGGCGTGAACAATCTCGCCAGCGTGGTGCGCGCCCTGGGGGCGGGCGGCCACGCCGCCCATCTGACCAGCGATCCGGATCAGGTGCGCCGGGCCGATCGGGTTCTGGTGCCGGGCGTGGGGAACTTCGGACCGGCATCCCGGACGCTGGGGTCCACCGGCCTGGGCGACGCCGTACGGGAGGTGGCCGGTGCCGGACGGCCGGTGATGGGTATCTGCCTGGGGCTTCAGCTGTTCTTCGAGACGAGCGAGGAGGCACCGGAGGTGCGCGGAATGTCACTGCTCCCGGGAAAGGTGCGGAGATTCTCGGCCGGCCTTCCGGTGCCCCATGTGGGCTGGGCCCGGGTGGACCTGACCGACCGCGGACGGGAGCACTCGATGCTGGGCTGCGCGTTCGGAGACTCGGCCCAATTCTTCTATCACGTTCACAGCTACTATCCCACGGAATTGCCCCAGGACATCGTGCTCGGCACCGGCGATTACGGCGGCGTCTTTCCCACTCTCGTGGGGCAGGAATCAGTGGTAGGCGTCCAGTTCCATCCCGAGAAATCGCAGCAGGCCGGACTCGAGCTTCTGGCGGCGTTCGCCCGCTGGCGGCCATGACGTCGGTCCGGGTATCTCTGGTGGATCTGTACGTCCTCCGGAGTGGGGAGGCCGGAATGGAGTGCCTGGTAATGCGCCGCGCGGCCGGGGCCCGGTGCTCCGGATCGTGGGAGGCGGTACACGGTCGCATCGAGGCCGGCGAGCAGCCTGCCGCTGCCGCCGCTCGCGAGCTGAAGGAGGAGACCGGGCTCAGCCCGCTCCGGCTTTACAACCTGAGCCGGGTGGAGGCGTTTTATCAGCATCGGCTGGATGAGGTTGCCCTGGCGCCGGTGTTCGCCGCGTTTGTGGCCGGCCACGCGCCGGTGCGTCTCGGGCCGGAGCACGACCGCTTCGAGTGGCTTCCGCCGGTGGACGCCGGAGCACGGTTCGCCTGGCCCCGGCAACGCCGCGCTCTGGAGGACATCGTCGCCCTGCTCCAGGGAGGAGAGGCGGGTGCGGTGGATGATGTGCTCCGGGTATGCTAGCGCGGCGGATCATTCCCTGCCTGGACGTGGCGGGCGGACGGGTAGTGAAGGGAGTGCACTTCGAGGCGCTGCGCGACGCCGGCGATCCGGTGGAACAGGCCGCCCGCTATGACGCCGACGGCGCCGATGAGCTCGTCTTCCTCGACATATCCGCCAGCCCCGAGGAACGCCGAACGACGCTCGAGATGGTCGGGCGGGTGGCTCAAAGCATCTTCATCCCCTTCACGGTTGGCGGGGGCATTCGATCGGTCGGCGATGCGGGGGCCGCGCTCCGGGCGGGCGCCGACAAGATCACGGTCAACACCGCTGCGGTCCGGGATCCGTCCCTGGTCTCCCGCCTGGCGGAGAGCTTCGGCAGCCAATGCATCGTGGCGGCGGTGGACGTGAAGCGAATCGAGGGCCGGCTGCCGGTAATGGTCAACGGCGGGCGCGAGGCGACGGAGCTCGATGCGGTGGATTGGTGCCGGCGGCTCGAGAGTCTGGGGGCCGGTGAGATCCTGCTCACTTCCATGGACCGCGATGGTACCGGGCAGGGCTACGATCTTCCGCTGCTGCAGGCCGTCTGCCCCTCGGTCAGCGTTCCGGTGATCGCCTCGGGTGGCGCCGGCAGCCTGGCGCACCTGGCCGATGCCCTGGACGCCGGCGCGCACGGAGTTCTGGCAGCCACCATTTTCCATTTCAACGACGCTTCCCTGCCCAAGGCTCGTGCGTACCTGCGCGAGAGGGGCTATCCGGTCCGGCCATGATTCTTGCGGTCATTTCGTTGACCTCGCTCCTGACGATGCCCGGGGCGCCTTACCAGACGCCCGGCTGCATTCGGCTCACCCGACCCGGAACCCAGGTCCAGGGAGCGGTGCGGATCTGCCCCGGCCGCTACCGAGTCCCCGACCCGAGCGAGCGCGGCGTCATCATTGCGGCCGCTTCGGGGACCCGGATCGATCTCAACGGTGTCTTCCTCGAGAGCGGCGACTCGGTCCCGAGCCGCTACGCCGGCATCGGTGTTGCCAGCCGCGGAGTGGACCGGGTGACCGTGACGGGTGGCGTCATCCGGGGGTACCGCTATGGGGTGCGCCTCGAAGGCGGCCGGGAGCACCGCGTCACCAGGAGCGATCTTTCCGGCAGCCGCAGCCTGGAGGCCCGCTCCACTCCCGCGCGACCCGACTCGGCGGATCGTCTCGACATCCTCCGCCCCCAGGCATTCGAGCGCTACGGCGCCGGGGTCATGCTCAAGCGAACCGCCGGCGCCAGCATCACCGGGATCACCGCCCGGGGAGCCCAGAACGGGGTAGCGCTGCTGGAGGTGCGCGACAGCTACATCGCGGGCAACGACCTGGCGGGGAACAGCGGGTGGGGCATCCACCTCTGGCGTTCGGCCGGCAACACCATCGTTCGCAACCTCATCGATCATACCCGCCGGTGCGAGTCCCAGGTTTCTGCCGCCGATTGCGGCGCGGCTGCCCTTCTGCTCCGCGACGCCAGCGACTCGAATACCATAGCCGACAACGATCTCACGGCTTCCAGCGTCGGCTTGCTGCTGGCCGGTGCGAGGTCGCTGGCCCGCCCATCGGTCGGTAACCTGGTGATCCGAAACAACGCTTCTCACGCTCTGGGGTCGGCGTTCGCCGCGACTCACGGGTGGAGCAACACCTTTCTCGAGAACCGCGCCGACAGCTCGGACACCGGGTTCCGGCTGGATCACCTGGGGGGAAGCACGCTGCGGTCCAACACCGTGATCGGGTCGCGATCGGCGGGCATCGTGAGCGATCACGGCAGCGACAACGCCATTCTCGCCAACGTGGTGATCGGTGGCAAAGTGGGGATCCTGGTAGATGCGCCGGGTAAGGCCGGTAGCCCCAGCCGGCGCTACCGCATCGACGACAACGTTCTCGCCAAGCTCGAGCGGGGAATCGTGCTGGAGCGCACCACCCGAGCTCAGCTGCGGGGCAACCTGTTCGACGGCGTGGTCGACGGCCTGGTGCTGGACGGGGCGGGGAACGCCACCGAGGTCACCGGAAACATCTTTCTTCGGGCTTCCGGCTGGTTCATCGATGCGCCGGATCTGGCGGCGGGGGGGAACTATTGGGCGACACCCGATGCCAGCGGTGCCACGGCGAAGGTCCGGGGACGCATCAGCGTGCTGCCCTGGAAACCGGCGGCCGCCGCCGGCTATTGAAGGATCTCGTTGGCGGCTGTCCTGAGGTCTCGAAGGTTGAAAGGCTTGGCTACCCGATGCAGCGGTTGCTGGGCCAGAGCGGCCGGCAGGTCGTCGTCGCCGGCGCAGGCCACCAGCAGGCGCCCGCACGCGTCGGGTAGGGCGGCGAGCAACGCGCCCGCGAACAGCTCCTGAGATCCGGCGGCCACCCGCGCATCGGTAATGATCAGGTCGTAGACCCGCTCCCGCGCCAACCTCAGCCCCTGTTCGCCGGTTCGAGCCGCTTCGACCGCGTAGCCCTCGGGCGTGAACAAGGCGCTCAGCATCCGGTGCACTGCGGGGTCCTCGTCCACCACCAGGATGCGCCTCGGTGCCGGACGTCCGTTCTCCATAGCCGCCGTTGCCCCGACCGGCGTGAAGGCATCGGTCTCGAACAGTGGGAGTGTCACCCTGAACTCGGCTCCTCCCTGGAGCGGGGCCTCGTATTCGAGCGCGCCGCCATGCGCCTTGACCAACCCGTAGCTGAGCGACAGCCCGAGGCCGGTCCCCTCCCCCGGCGCCTTGGTGGTGAAGAACGGGGTAAACAGGTAGGGCACCAGGTCTCGGGGCACGCCCGGGCCGGTGTCGCATACCTGGAGCACCGCATCGCGGCCCTGCTTTCCGGTCGAAAGGGTGATGCGGCGGGGCATGCCGGGCCCGAGCCCGCTCACCGCCTGCACCGCGTTGGTCACCAGGTTCAGCAGCACCTGCTGGAGCTCGTAGCGGTCGCCGAGGACCACCGGAGCCTCCGGGCTCAACTCGGAGACCAGCTCGATTCCATGCAACTGGAGCTCATAAACGATGAGCAACGAGGTGCGCACCACTACGTCGTTCAGGTCCACCGCGGTCTGCTCCGGCACGCCCTTTCTTGCGAACGTCAGCAGGTTCCGCACGATTCGTCCGGCCCGCTCCGCCTGGTCGTGAATAACCCGCAGGTGCTCCCGGGGGAACCCCGGATGGGGCGGCCTTTCCAGGAGAAGCTCGGCCAGTCCGGCGATGGATGTCAGCGGGTTGTTGAGCTCATGGGCGACGCCGGAGACGAGCTGCCCGATAGAGGCCATCTTGTCGCTCTGAATGATCTGCGCCTCCAGGATTCGCTGCTCGGTTACGTCCTCGATGAGAACGATCACCGAGCCCCGTTCCGCCCCGGTCAGCGCCGCCGCCGTCAGGCGGAGCACCCGGTGGCCCTGCTCCGGCCGGACCACCAGCGGCGCGGTGCGCTCGCCCCGGTAGGCGGTCTCGATGAGGCCCGCAACGCTGTCCGAGGCGCCGAAGAGCATCTGGCAGAAATTCCGCCCCACCAGCTCGGATTCGGGCACGCCCGCCAGCGCCGCCAGGGCACGGTTGGCCCGCAGGACCGCGCCGGTTGGCCCCACCACTGCGATCCCCTCCGCCAGTGCGTTGAAGGCGGTCTCCCATTCCTCCTCGTTCCGGCGAACCATCTCATAGAGGCGGCTGTTGGCCAGAACCACCGACGCATGCGTGGCCACGGTGGAGAATAGCCAGAGATCCTCCGTGCCGAACGGCCCACCCTTGCGGTCGGCTACCGCCAGGGCACCCATGGTGATGCCCTGGGCCCGTAGAGGCGCTACCGCCGCCGAGCGCACCACCGTGCCGGCGAAGAGGCGCACGTCAGGAATTTCGCCGCCCTCGGCGACCTCGATACGATCCCTTCCGATCGACAGATGGACCAGGGTCTCCGCGTCGTCGCTGACCGCTCCCAGCAGCGGCTCCAGCGTCCCCGAGCTCGCCACCACCCGGTAGGATCCGCTATCTCCCTCCGCCAACACCACTATGGCCCCCTCCGCCTGGAGGAAGCGGGCGGCATACCTGGCAACCTGATCGATAATCCGGTCGAGTTGAATGGATTCCGACAGGACGTAGCTGAGCTCCTGAAGCGAGAAGAGCTGGCTGATGCGGCGGTCGATCTGAATTGCGAGCTGGTCGGACTTGGCTTCGGCATCCCGCATGCGCTGCCGGGCCCGGACCAGGGCGAGCCAGAAAGATCCCGCGATGCCGGCCGCCGCTAGCGCCGCGAGCCACCACATCCGCTCCGCTCCCCACCAGGCCACCAGGCCAAGCAGGATCACGGCAACGGCGTGCAGGGGAAGGTCCCACTCTCTTCGCCAGGTGGCGAGCAGGAGGATGAGCGCGGCGGCCGAACTCGCTCCTAACACCGGCAGGACCGGCGCCTTCCCGAGCACGGCGGCTCCCAGGAGGCAGGCGAGCAGGATCCCCGCGGCGAGAGCCGCGACAGGGATGGGGGCGCGTGCAGGACGGCGGGACAGTGGTCAGGCCTCCCGGTTTTGGTGGCGGGCGACCCGCTCCGTCACATACGCCTCGGCCGGGGCGTTCGGCTTCACCCGGATGGACTTGGCTGGAATCCCGACGTTGACGTGATAGGGGCGCACGTCTTTGGTAGCCACGGCCATGGCTCCGACCATCGCATTCCTTCCTACCCTGACGCCGGCGAGTACGGTGGCGTGGTAGGTGATGCGCACGTCGTCCTCGAGCACGGTGCGCGCGTTGGTCACGTCCTTCTGATCCACGATGCTGTGAGTGTGGCTGTAGATGTTGGCGTAATCGGCGATACTGACCCGGTTGCCCAGAGTGATGCCTCCGCGGTCGTCGAGCAGCACGTGCCGGTGCACCACGACGTCGTCGCCCACCTCGAGATCGTAGCCGAAGGAGAACTCCACGAACTGAAAGCATTTGAAGTTCTTGCCGCAGCGGGCGAAGATGTGTGGCGCGAGCAGCCGGCGGAACCGGATGCCGAGGTGCACGTTCTGCCCACCCAGCGGTGAGCGGTCGAAGCTGTACCAGAGCCACAACAGCGGCTTCACCCGGGCAAAGCGGGCCTGGTCTACGTCGGCATAGTACTCCGGCTCGAGCGTGATGTTTCGGGGATCGAGCGAGAGCAAGACCGCCCGGCTGGGAGCGGGGGTGGCAGGATCCAGGAGCATCGCCTCGTAGTCGCCAGCACCGGGATAATAGAGCTGAAAGAGCACCTCCCGGGTGATTCCATACCAATCGGCCCCCGGCTGGGCCAGTTGCGCCTCCAGGCCGGCCAGCCAGCGGTCAAAGAACTCCTCCGTAGCGCTGGGAAGTCTCACTGTACGGAGGGGCAAGTGGACCATGTGAGCCTCGGGCGGCGGGTCAATCGGGCAGGGAAATGCCGTCACGGTCCAATGATGCGTGGGGTGAACCGTTGACACCAGTCCTAATGGGGAGTAACTTGTTAATGATTGCTAAATAAGAATGATTCTCATTCTCATTGCTGAGGCCATCTGCCTCCCCATTCCGTAGCTCCTCTCCTCCTAGCACTCCTGTCCGCCGAGCCCTCCGCATGGGTCGAGCGCCGGGCCCACGTCATGGGAACTACCCTCCACGTCGCCGTGGCGGCCTCCAGCCGTGCGGAGGGGATTCGGGCCACCGAAGATGCCTTCGAAGCCGTCCGGCGGCTGGACCGGCTGCTCAGCACCTGGCGGGACGACAGCGAGATCTCCCGGCTCAACCACGCCCCTCCTCGGCTTCCCGTGCCCTTGTCCCCCGAGCTTTACGCCCTGCTGCAAGAAGCTGCCGAATGGACCCGGAGCACCGGAGGAGCGTTCGACCCCGCCATCGGCCCGCTGATCGATGCCTGGGATCTTCGGGGGAGGGGACGGATCGCCTCGCCGAGTACCCTGGCCGCTGCCCGCGCGGCCACCGGGATACGTCATTTCGCCTTCGCCGAGCCCGTCCGGAGCGTCGCCCGTACCGACTCATCGGCCTGGATGGATACCGGCGGGTTCGGGAAAGGCGCGGCACTGCGGGAGGCCCGCCGTGCCCTCCTCAGGCGCGGTATCAGCTCCGCAATGCTCAACTTCGGCGGACAGGTGATGGTGCTTGGTGTAGATCGAGCCGGCCGGCATTGGGTGGTGCCGGTGGCTCACCCGAGCCGTCGGGCTGAGCCGGTCCTGTGGCTTCATTGCAGGGACCGATCCGTCTCGACCAGTTCCCAGTCCGAACGATTCGTGACCGCCGGTGGCAGGCGGGTCGGCCACGTGCTCGATCCGCGCACCGGGCAGCCGGTACCTGCCTGGGGCAGCGTGACGGTGGTGGCGGAAGATCCAATCGCAGCCGATGTGCTCTCGACCGCGCTCCTGGTCCTGGGGCCGCACGCCGGGCTCCGCTGGGCCCTAGATCGTGAGGACGTGGGCGTGCTGTTCCTCATCGAGCGAGACGGCACGGTGGAGCGGCGCTGGAACCGTGCGCTCGAGGAGTTCCTGCTGGCGGATTCCATCTTTTCACCCGGAGGCTGAGTCGTGGGCTCTATTGGGCGGCTGACACTGATGGTGGGTCTTGGCGTTCTCATGGCTGCTCCGGGGAGGGCGCAGGAGCGGGATACCACAGGCCTCGAGCAGATTCGGCAGCAGGTCGAGGCCATCACCCGCGAGCTGGAGGAGCTGCGGCTCGGGCGTGATGTCGTCGTCGAAGCCGACACCGCCGTCTCCGGGTTCGGGCCCGCCGCCTCCAAGGTGTACAAGGTACGCCAGGGTGTCTCGGTGGGCGGCTATGGCGAGGTGCTGTATGAGAACTTCGCCGGCACCCGCGAAGACGACACACCCTCGGGCGCAATCGATCGGTTCGATGCGCTTCGGGCGGTGGTGTATGTCGGTTACAAGTTCAGCGACAAGATTCTCTTCAACTCCGAGCTCGAGTTCGAGCACGGCTCTACCGGCGGCGCAGGATCGGTATCAGCGGAGTTCCTGTACCTCGACTATCGGCTTTCTCCCCGCTTCGGCCTGCGGGCGGGGCTGCTACTTCCGCCCATGGGCTTCCTCAACGAAATCCACGAGCCACCCACGTTTCTGGGCACCCGGCGCCCGGAGACCGAGCGGCAGATCATTCCATCCACCTGGCGGGAGAACGGGATCGGGTTCTTCGGCTCCACCGGTGACCTGAGCTATCGGGCCTACTTGGTCAACGGCTTCGATGCCTCCGGGTTCTCCGCCTCCGGTCTTCGGGGTGGGCGCCAGAACGGCTCCGAGGCCGCGGCCCAGGACCTGGGTGGTGTAGGACGGCTGGAGTACACCGGCCAGCTCGGGCTCACGCTGGGTGCCTCCGCCTATGTGGGGAACGCGGGACAGGGTGCGACGGTGCCTTCCGATCCCGGCCGGACCATCGGGGCCCGCACCGTCATCTGGGAAGGGCACGCCCAGTACCAGGCCAGGGGGCTCGACCTGCGCGGGCTTCTCGCGGTGGCTACCCTGGACGACGCCTCCGAGATCAACGAGCTGAACGCCCTCACCGGCACCGCCTCGGTGGGAGAGCGGATGGTCGGCTGGTACGTCCAGGGTGGGTACGACGTGCTGCGCGGCGGCCGGACCGACCACCAGCTCGTGCCGTACGTCCGCTACGAGCAGGTCGACACTCAGGATCGGGTGCCCGCCGGTTTTCTATCCAACCCCTCGAACGACCGGCGTTTCGTGACCCTGGGGGCGATGTGGAAGCCGGTATCCAACGTGTCCCTCAAGACCGATTATCAGCTAACCAGCAACCAGGCCGACACCGGCGTGAATCAGCTCAATGTCAATCTGGGCTACCTTTTTTAGTCTGACCGCGTGGGTCGCCGGCCCCGCGTTCCTGGCCATGCCAGCGGAGCTGCAGGCCCAGCTGTCGCTCCAGGAGGCGCTGAAGAGTGCGTTCCCGCCTCCGGCTACGGTCGAACGGAGAACCGCGTTTCTCACCCCGGATGACCTCGCCGCAGCCCGCGCCGACGCCGGTCCGGACGCGGGGGTGAGCCAGCGGGTGGTCACCTACTACGTGGCTCGGCGGAACGGCATGCCGGTGGGTGTTGCCTACTTCGATAGCCATCGAGTTCGTACCCTCAACGAGGTGGTAATGATCGTGATCGAGCCGGGGGCGGGCGGCGGCGGCGATCAGATCCGCAGCATCGAAGTGCTCAGATTTGCGGAGCCTCCCGAATACGAGGCGAGCGGGATCTGGCTGGATCAGTTCGAGGGCAAACGGTTGAGTCAGGAGCTGTCGCTGAAGCGCGCGATCACGAACATGTCCGGCGCCACACTCACCTCCAAGGCCATCGTG
The DNA here is from genome assembly GCA_050733075.1 of Gemmatimonadales bacterium. GTDB lineage: Bacteria > Gemmatimonadota > Gemmatimonadetes > Gemmatimonadales > GWC2-71-9 > CAVVWJ01. The sequence continues at coordinate 51,784 of JBOHSD010000015.1, read as the reverse complement.
AGCGCGGCTCGCCGGGTGCTGGCCATCCACCAGCGCATCCATCCATTTCAGGTTGCGACCGAGGAGAGACGGTGACCCGGTTCGAGCGCTGGGCTGTCTGGAGCACGTCGTTCGCCACCTTCGCCACCGGCATGATCTACCTGGGGATGAAATACCTGCTGGTGAGCGACGACCCGTTCGCGGTGGCGAATCACCCCTGGCAGGGCGGGATTCTCAAGATCCACATCCTGGTGGCGCCTCTGCTCGTCTTCTCGATTGGTCTGGTGGCGTTGCGGCATGTCTGGCGTCACTTCCGCTCGGGGATGCCGGACGGCCGCCGCAGCGGGATCCTCACGCTTGCCATGGTGGGGCCCATGATCGTCACCGGCTACCTGATCCAGGCCATCACCCAGGAGGGCTGGCTCAGGGCCATGGCCTTCTCGCACATTGGCCTGGGGCTGCTCTACGGAGTGGGGTTATTGGCTCACCAGTTCGCGGCCGGCGGAAGGAAGGCCCGTGCGGCACGCAGCGAGGCCCGCCGGGTCGAGCTCCCTCAGGTGACAGGTCTCAGCGGGTAGGGTCCCGCCTCTCCCCCCGCATTCTGGACGCCACCCGGGCCCGCTCCCGATCGAGCATGGTCTGCTTGTTCCGCCAGTCATCCGACACCAGCGATCCGTATGCCAGGCTGAATGAGTCATCCACGGGTATGTCTTCCTCGAACAAGTAGATTGCGCTCGCCTGCTCCCGGACATCGAGCTGCTGGGACGTGAACCTGGGGTTGATGGGGATGACACCCAGCGGCCGGAAGACTCGATTGCGAATGAGCAGAGTCAGAGTCTGGGGATCGAACCGTGCATCGGAGCGCCGGCCGAAGAAGCTCACCAGCGCCAGGCCCGGCTCGGACACTCCGGCGCGCGACGCAACCGAGTCGATGCCACGGCGCCTGGTCTCCACCAGCGACCGCAACGACTGGAACGCGTCGTTTGCCAGGAGGCGGGTGACCCTGAGATCGAGCGGGATGAAGCGGATCTCGATGTCGTCGTTCTGCATCCGGAGGGCCAGCTCATTCTGGCTCAGCGTTCCATAGCTCTCCGCAGAGCTAGAGACCTGCTTCTCCGCCTGGGCCCAGACCGGCAGGCCCGGAGCGATCACCACGAGAAAGCCTAAAAGGTTACGGATGGTCATGAATTCTCCTGGCCCGCGGCGGCGGCAATGCTGGTGGCGAGCTCCGGAATGCCCGTCAGGGAACGGCTGCTGGTGAGCAGTATATGGTCCTGATGCAAGCCGAGTGCCTCGGCAATCTGTCGGGCACGGGATGGTGTGGCCGAGCGGGTCAGCTTGTCGGCTTTGGTGAGGACGGCCAGCACCGGGCGGCCGCTTTCGGCCAGCAGCTCCTGCATCTCCAGATCGTCCCTGGAAGGCAGGTGACGGATGTCGAGCAGCCAGACGACTCCAGCCAGGGTGGCCCGAGAGCGCAGGTACCCCGTTACCAGCTTCCGGTAGCCCGCCCGGGCCCCCTTGCTCGCCCGGGCAAACCCATAGCCGGGGAGGTCCACCAGGTAGAGCTCGGGCAGCCGGTACACATTGAGCAGGGTGGTCTTGCCAGGTGAGCCGCTCACCCTTGCCAGCCCGGGCTTTCCCACCAGCGCGTTCAGCAGGCTCGACTTGCCGACATTGGAGCGGCCGATGAAGGCAATCTCGGGTAGCGCTGCCTCGAGCCGCACCTGGGGATCGGGGAACGATCCGACGAACTTGATCGGTTGTGTAAGGAGTGGATTGGGTCGTGCTTCCTTACCCGCTTTCCCGCTTACCCGCTTACCCGCCGTCCTCACGCCTCCCGTTTCGTCCTGGCCCGTTCCGTCACGATGAGCGGGGACGTGCCCTCGCTGATTGCTTCCTTGGTGATGACGATCTCGCGCACGTCTTCCCGGTTGGGCAGGTCGAACATGATGTCGGTCATCATGGTCTCGAGTATGGCGCGGAGCCCGCGGGCGCCGGTGCCGCGCTTGAGGGCCCGCTGGGCCACCGCGCGCAGCGATTCGGGATCGAAGGTGAGGCCGACGTCCTCCAGCTCGAAGAGCTTGCGGTACTGCTTGGTGAGAGCGTTCTTGGGCTCGACCAGGATCCGGACCAGGGCCTCTTCGTCGAGCGCCTCGAGCGAGACCACTACGGGAAGGCGCCCCACCAGCTCGGGAATGAGGCCGAAACGCAGCAGGTCGTCCGGCTCGACCTCGGCGTAGGGGTTTCCCTTGGTGAGCTGAGGACCCGACTTCCGCTCCTCGCTGCTGAAGCCGATCTGCTGCCGCCCGGTGCGGGCCTCGATGATCTTTTCCAGGCCGTCGAAGGCGCCGCCGCAGATGAACAGGATGTCCTTGGTGTTGATCTGGATGTATTCCTGCTGGGGATGCTTCCGCCCGCCCTGGGGCGGAACCGAGGCGATGGTACCCTCCAGGATCTTGAGCAGCGCCTGCTGCACGCCCTCGCCCGACACGTCTCGGGTGATGCTGGGGTTCTCCGACTTGCGGGCGATCTTGTCGATCTCGTCGATGTAGACTATCCCCCGCTCGCATTCCGCCACGTTGAACTCGCCGGCCTGGAGCAGGCGCACCAGGATGTTTTCCACGTCCTCGCCGACGTATCCGGCCTCGGTGAGGGTAGTGGCATCGGCTATGGTGAACGGAACATCGAGAATGCGGGCGAGGGTCTGGGCCAGGAGGGTCTTTCCCACTCCGGTCGGCCCGAGCAGGAGGATATTCGACTTGTCCAGCTCGACGTCTCCCTCGCGGCCGCTGGAGGCGTTGATCCGCTTGTAATGATTATAGACCGCCACCGCGAGGGTCCGCTTGGCCCGCTCCTGCCCGATCACGTACTGGTCCAGCACATCCTTGATCTCGGCAGGAGTGGGGACCTGGGTGATGCTGTCGGCAACCTCCCGCTCCTCGTCCTCCGCCAGGATCTCATTGCAGAGCGTAATGCACTCGTTGCAGATGTAGACCGAGGGGCCGGAGATGAACTTCCGGACGGAATCCTTCGATTTCCCGCAGAAGGAGCAGCGGAGGTGCTTGTCGTTGGACATGGAGCCGCGTCGCGATGGAGGTGGATGGTGCCGGGTAAAGTGCCCCCGGGTGCAACGAGCGTCAAGTCTCCTTGCCGTCCCTGCCGTCACTATGGGGAACCAGGTCCTTGTGCGGCGTGAAGACGCTGTCGATGATCCCGTACGCCTTGGCTTCCTCCGCGCTCATGAAGCGATCCCGGTCCATATCGCGCTCTATGGTCTCGATCGGCTGCCCGGTATGGAGAGCATACAGGGAGTTCATCTTGGAGCGCAGGTAGAGGATCTCGCGAGCCTGGATCTCGATGTCGGCCGCGGTGCCCTGAGCCCCTCCGGACGGCTGGTGGATCATGATCCGCGAGTGCGGCAGGGCGCTTCGCTTCCCCTTGCCACCGGCCGCGAGCAGGAACGAGCCCATCGAGGCCGCCATGCCCATGCAGATGGTGTTTACCGGGGCGCGCAGGTGCTGCATGGTGTCGTAGATCGCCATGCCCGCCGATACCACGCCGCCGGGCGAGTTGATGTAGAGATAGATGTCTTTGTCGGGATTGTCGGCTTCGAGGAAGAGCAGCTGGGCGATGATGATATTGGAGACGTCGTCGTTGATCGGAGCGCCGAGAAAGACGATGCGATCCATCAAGAGGCGGGAGAAGATATCGTAGGTGCGCTCGCCGCGGCTGGAACGCTCGATGATATAGGGCGGATACAGGGTCGCCATGGTCACGACTTCACCTCTTCGACGGTGGACTGCTGGAGGAGAAAGCCGAAGACCTTCTCCTCGGTAAGGGCACGCTCCAGGTCGCCGAGCCGGTTGGCCTTCTGGAGCGAAGAGTAGAGCTGGCCGGCCGGCACTCCCCGCTCGGCTGCCATCGCGTTGATCTTTTCATCCAGTTCGGCCTCGCTGGCCCGGAGCCCGTGAGCCTCGACCAGCGCGTCGAGCACCAGGTCGCGCTTGACCTGGGTCTCCGCTATCTGGTGAAACTGCTGCTCGAACGCGGGAAGCTGGTCTTCGGGCACCCGGTACATTTCGGCATAGCCGTGCAGCAGCCGGTGAACCAGCGAATGCGGAGCCTCGACCCGGTTGGACTCCACGATCTGGGCCACCAGGTTCCGGCGCACCTCGGCATCGGCCTCGCGGGCCGCCTCCCGCTCGAGATCGTTTCGCACCGCCGATCGCAGGGCTTCCAGGCTGTCGAAGTCGCCCAGCTCGCGGGCCAGCGCGTCGTCCAGCGGCGGTAGCTCCTGCCGCTTCACCTCGTGCAGCACGACCCGAAGCCGGCGAGCCTGGCCCCGGCGGGACTCGTCCGGGTGGTCGTCAGGGAATCGTACCTCGGTCTCGGTGCTCTCGCCGGGCCGGAGGGACATGATCCGCTCCTCCAGCTCGGGAATGGTCTGGTTCTCGCCCAGCACCAGGTCGTGCGGCTGGGAGGGACCGGCCACCCCGTCTTCTATGGACGCCACCTCGACCCGCACCATCTGTCCCGGTGAAGGGTTGGCTCCCTCCACCGGAATCCAGGCGGCCTTCTGCTCCTGAATCCGGGCCAGCTGCTCGCTGACCGCGCTGTCGGGCACCGGCGGCACCCGGCGCTCGACCCTGAAGTTGCCGACCCGGTCGAGCTTGAGCTCGGGCCGCACTTCGACGTGCAGCTCGAACTCGATGGCGCTGCCTTCCTCGAACTTGAGATTGCGGATGGCGGGGTCGGTGATGGGCTTGAGCGATTCGCTGGTCTTGGCGGTTTCCCAGCTCTCGCGGATGACTTCCTCGAGCACCGTCTGCCGGATGGCGTCACCGAAGCGCTTGCGTACCACGGTGTCGGGCGCCTTGCCCGGCCGAAACCCAGGAAGCTTGGCCCGCTGGGCGTAGTACTTGAGCGCCCGCGCCTCCGCCTCCCGCACCCGGTCCACCGGCACCGTCACCCGGAGCGACTTGGAGGCGGAATCCTCTGCGGTTTTTTCGACGGTAATCTGGCTCATCATGGGGGAATCTACCCTGGCGTCGTCCCCAGGGTCAATTTGAGCGCGCGGCGATGGTCTGCTCCCGGGCACCGGTTGCACAAGTAGCCGGTCACGGACAAGATTCTGCGCCAGGCAAAGCGGGTTCCAGGCTCTCCTTCCGGTTCGACACATGCCGACTGTACTGCTGGTTGACGATGAAAGCGCGGTACGGCGGGCACTCCGAAAGGTGTTCGAGCAGGGCGGCCTCAAGGTGCTCGAGGCCGACTCGGCACGGGGCGCGCTGGCCGCCATTGCCGCCGACCCGGACATTGCGGCCGTGGTCAGCGATTTCCTGATGCCCGAGGTGAATGGGCTCGACTTCTACGACGCCCTGGTTACCCGGGCCTCCCACCTGCAGCATCGGGTGGTCTTTCTCACTGGCGCGGCCCGCGATCCCATGGTGCACCACCCGCTGGAGCAGCGCGGCGTCCCCCTGATCAGCAAGCTCGAAGACCTGCAGATCGTGCTGGATGCCGTGAAGCTGGCGCTGCTGAAAAAGTAGCGCCCGAGCCCTACCAATTCGTAAGATTTTCTCTCGCTTCCCACACTCACGTAGGCACCAAAGGCGCTGCTCGCGTCGCAGCGGTCACTTATCGCTGCTTCACGGGCCACCGGCGTGTGGCATGCTGGTTGCTCCCTCCGGCGTCATCGTCTCCGATGGCGGAAGCGCCGTTACTAGCCCGTGACCTGCCGGTGAGCCGGACACGGGAATCGGGATTCACAGTTAGGGGTCACAGTTCAGGAGTGAACTACCATGCACCGTTCAGGCTTTGCTGCTCTTACCATATCCGGCGTGCTCGCGGTGACGAGCCTTGCCGCCGGGTCCGATCTGCAGGCACAGGCCGCGCCTGCATCCAGATTCCACCTCGACTCCGCAGTGCCCCCGGCGCTCCTGGCAGTCGAGCTCAACGCCCTTACCCGCGATCGCACCGCGCGCTGGGCCACGTCTGCCCACGTCATTCATTGCGGCCCTGCTCCCCTGACCGAGCGTCCGGGGGTGGAGTCGGAATTCGCCCGGCCCCGGGTGACGCCCTTGGAGTCGGCCTTTGCCGATGCCGCGGCCGCGAAGCGATCGGTTGCGTTCGTCCCCATCAGGTCCGGCCGATGAAGCGATATCTCCTGGCCAGCGACTTCGATCAGACACTGAGCTTCAACGACTCGGGCATCGTGCTGAGCGAGATGCTCGGCATCACCGGCTTCGTGGAGCGGTGTGCCGGGCTGTCCCGAATGCACCTGGTGCAGCAGGGCGCCGAGCTGGCGTACCTGCTGCTGCACGACCCGGAGTACCGCCGGGTCAGAGAAGCCGATCTCAGGGAAGTGGGCAAGCGGGTTCGTCTCAAGCGCAACATCAACCTGCTCTCCCGCCTTCTCGACGCCGTAGAGGGGTACTCCTTTCCCTTCTACGTCATCTCGGCGGCTCCGGAGGAAGTCATCCAGTCGGCGCTGGAGGGCATTGTGCCCGCCGAGCACATCTTCGGCACCCGATTCCGGTACGATCCGGCCTCGGGAGAGATCCAGTCGATCGTGCGGGTGCCCGCCGGGTACGGCAAGGTTGCCGTTCTGGACGAGCTGCGCTCGGAACTGGGTGTCAGCCCCGATCACGTCATTTACGTGGGCGACGGCAGCTCGGATGTGCACGTCATGCTCCATGTGAACCGGCTGGAAGGGACCACCCTGGCGGTCTCGGAGAACCGGTTTCTCACCCCGATCGCGGGACGAACGGTGCTGAGTGACGACGCTCTGAGCGTGGTAGTGCCTATTCTCGAGGACATCGTGGGGCTGGATTCTGCAAGGATTCGCGCATTGTTCGGCCTGCACGGCCTCGTGCTCCAGGAGTGGAACAAGATGCGCACCGACGCGCTCACGATTCGCGATGCCTCCGTTCCCGCCGTAGCCTGAGGGAGACCCGATGACAATGGACTGGATCGGTTGGGTCGCCACCGCGATCTTCTTGAGCTCGTACCGCTGCAAGCACCCGGCGGCACTGCGCCGGGTGCAGGCGCTGGCCGCGGGCTTGTGGGTGGTCTACGGGGCTATCATCCATGCCACCCCGGTGATAGTGGCCAATCTGCTGGTGGCCGGCATCGCCATCTACTCGTCGCTGGCCCCACCCAAAAAGCTCGAGGTCAAACCTGCCACCGCCCTGCCTGGCGCACCGGGCTCAGGCACGTAGGCGGGCCGGGTCTATCCCATACTTCTTAACCTTGTAGTTGATCACCCGCTCCGTGGTGCTCAGCAGCCGAGCCGCCCGGGAGCGGTTGCCCCGGGTAGTCTTCAGCGCATCCTCGATGAGGCTGCGCTCGAAGGCCGCCACCGCGCTGCCCAGGGACGCGCTGACCACGGTACCGGTGGCCTCCGCCGTCTGAAGGGTGGGAGGCAGGTGATGGCCGTGGACCACCTCGCCGTCGGCCAGGAGCACCGCCCGCTCGATGATGTTCTCCAGCTCGCGGACGTTGCCGGGCCAGTGATAGCAGGTCAGCAGATCGATGGCAGTCGTAGATATCCGCTTTATCGTCTTGCCGTGCTCCCGGGCGTACTTCTCGGCGAAGTGGTCGGCCAGCAACAGCACGTCGGCCTTCCGCTCCCGAAGCGGTGGGATGAATATGGGAAAGACGTTCAGGCGGTAATACAGATCTTCCCGGAAGATCCCTTCAGCCAGAGCCTTCTCCAGGTCACGGTTGGTGGCCGCGATGACCCGGACGTCCACCCGCACCGGCTCGGTACCACCTACCCGCTCGAACTCCCGTTCCTGGAGGACGCGGAGCAGCTTGACCTGAGTGGCAGGGCTCAGCTCGCCGATCTCGTCCAGGAACAGCGTCCCTCCGTTGGCCAGCTCGAAGCGTCCCTTCTTGCGGCTCTCGGCCCCGGTGAAGGCGCCGCGCTCGTGGCCGAAGAGCTCGGACTCGACCAGAGTCTCGGGCAGCGCCGCGCAGTTCACCTTGATGAACGGCCTCTTCGCGCGGGATGAGTGGTAGTGAATGGCGTGGGCGATCAGCTCCTTTCCGGTACCGGATTCTCCCCGGATCAGGACGGTGGTTCCGGTGCCGGCCACCCGGGCCATCTCCTCGTACATCTGCCGCATCGGCCCGCTGGCGCCGATCAGACCGGAGAAGTCGTAGCGCTGCTGAAGCTCCTGGCGCAGTTGGGCGTTCTCGCTGACGAGCTTCTGGCGCTCGGCCTCGAGGAGCCGGTGAATGCGGACTGCCTGCGAGATCATGGAGGCGACGACCTTCAGGAACTTCAGGAGTTTTTCGAACTCCCGGTCGGCCTTGTACGGCAGCTCGATACCGAGAGTCCCTACCGGGCGCCGGTGCAGGAGAATCGGCAGGCAGACCAGGCTGAGCTCGCCACCCTGGCGCTTCCTGCCGGTGCCACGGTGGAGCAAGCGGGCGTCCTCACTGATACGAGGCACCACCAGGGGCTCGCCGGTCGCCGTCACCTCTGCGGCCATGCCCCCGCCCAGCCGGTGGCCGCCGGCCAGTCCTTCCCTGGCCAGGCCGATGCCGGCTCGAACCTGGAGCTCGCGGGTGCACTCGTCCAGGAGCGCGATGGCTCCCCGGACCACTCCGCAGCGGCGTGACAGGATCCCGAGCACTCCGGAAAGGCCGGCGTGGAGGTTGACGTGCCCCGCCAGCGCCTGGCTCACGTCTACCAGCGTATTCAACTTGCGGGTTTCGCTGGTTTCGCCCTGCGCCGGGAGGTGTATGCCACGTTCCGGCGCGCCAACCGGCTCCGCCGGCGCAGCTGATGCCAGAAGCGCCGGCGGTTGAAACTGGATGCTGCGCCTGGGCTCCGCCAGCGGATCGGTCGTCCTACTCCGAGGCAGGTGCGGCCCCGGTCAGCGCCTTCGACCAGGTCAGGGTCACCCCGGCCCACGCCTTCACGTCCCTGCTCACCGCCGGCTTGGTGAGCTGGGTGAGCTCGTCGTTCAAGACCAGAAAGTGAACCGCCGGCGATACCGTCACGGGGCCCACGCTGAGCGCGCCGCTGGCGGAGAGGTCCACGTGGGTGAGCGTATTCCTGGCGAAGTTGGCGATCTCGGCCGGATCGTCCTGGTTAATGCCCTGGCTGGCGCTGAACCCGGCCAGCGCGCCCAGAGTCACCGGAAAGCCGGGGATTCCCGAGAGGGGCTGGGACACGCTCCCCTCCAGGTAGAGGCCCTTCACCTTGTCCACGTCGTACCAGGCGGCCAGCTTCGGGCTGAGCGGAAGGGCGGCCTGCAGCTTTCCGTAAAGCTCGACCGTGCGGTTGACCTCGTTGGTCAGCCCCAGCTCATTGGGGAAGAGGTACAGCAGCCCCCCGAACGTGCCCATCAGCCTCGGGGCGAGGGTGTGGCCGTACTCGGCCCACAGGTTGATCTCCGTGGCGTTGAAGCTCGACGTTCCGCCGCCTTCGCTGAGGTCGTTTACCGGATCGTCGTACTGCCCCGCGTCGATGTTGCCCCAGCCACCCAGCACGAACGATCCTCCACCAGCCGGGATGGTGACGTACAGATCGGGCTGGAGCACGAATTGGTTGGTGAGGGTTACTCCGCGCCACATGTAAGCGTTGAATGCTGCGGCATCGCTGGTGACCACCACCTGGCCGCTGGCGGCGGCCGGCACACCCATGGCGGCAAGCACCACCACGCCCCTGGCAATCTCCTCCGAGTATTTCACGGCACCCCCTTGGCTGAAGCCTGGATTCGGTAACGAAAAGGCCCGCTCGGTGGAGCGGGCCGGGATATGCGACTGGATGAAGGTCGTGCCCCGATCTCCGCTAACACCGGTGGGTGCCGCAGTTGCAGTTAGGATTGAGCGGACGTCGAATCACAGCCGGCCCCTTCGGGGATGGTGCTGCCTGGTTCAGTTCTGGTTGACAATGTATGGAATGATCAAACTGGTGTCAAGTAAATCGTGCATAACTTGCACACATTGGGTGTCAGCCATACAAAATTGTAGGCCATGTGGAGGGCAAACTGGCCAGCTACTGCAGAAAGTGCTTAAAACCGCGAACGGCCTGATTCGCGTGTGGGCCCCCTGCGCCAGCTCAATGAAGGAGTTCCGCTGGCGCTTCCGAATCTCGCGGGACCTCGAAGCAGCAGCGCTCACGATCGTAGCGGTCGCAACACTTGGTAACCGGTGTGCCAGCAAACTCGCTCAACAGGCTCTCGAGAGCATTGCAAACCTCGGGATGCAGGGCCGTTGCGGCGGCCAGTGGGCAGCCGAAGCTCCGGATCACGTACAGTCCATCTTCTTCCTCGACTTCCGATAAGCCGCCGAGATCGTTCAAGAGTAGGCTGGCCTGGGTCACACGATCGCGCAGCGTGCCACCGCGCGGGGCTGCGCGGTCCGCCATCGCGCCACGGCCGACCTCACGCATGATGGAATCAAACTCAGCGGGAGACATGCGACGCGCGAGTACATGGACGAGCTGCGTCAGGATCGGGATGTAGGCTCTAGAGAAAAGTAGCTCGGCCTGCATGGTGACCCCGTAAGTTCGTGCTGGCTTGCTGGCCCCCCGGCGAGGACCCCGCTGCTCGACCAGTTCGTCATGCTGAAGCGTTGCCAACTGAGCTTGGACCGCGGTTCGCGTGAGTTGGAGTGCGGCGGCAAGCTCGTCCACCGTCATTGGCCCCCGCCGCAGTAATTCCATAATCCGGCCCGCTGTGCCTTGCATAAGCCGCCGCGGTTGGTGTCTGCCCATTCTCGCCTCGATTCCACTCGGGATGGAGCTGATATAACAGATTCGCCTGATGATTCTTGCATTTCTCCGGCACCGGGCGTATCATGTGTCTCACGTGGGCATACCGCGCCCCGCCCATGACGACGTTCAGGAGCGGCCTGCGATCTTGGTTCCGCCAAGGCGCAGAGGTAGCAATGACTTACGAGATGTCCCCGCCATCAGAAGTGAATCTGCTCGGGCCCCCAGCACGAGTAAGGTTTCTGCTGCCGGTTTCTCCAGTCCCCTTTGCCACGGATAATCTCTCGGCGGAGAGACTCGCGGAAGGCTCCAGCGAGTTTGACGGAGCCTTCGACGAGCAGTTCTGCACCGACAGTCCCAGCCTGCTGTCCATGATGCCTGCACTCGGCGGTCGCTCGCGCTCCGGATCGCCTTGCGGAAATTCGCATCGGCTAGTGAGTAGGTTAATCGTGCTCGCCGCGGTTCTCGGGGCAATGGCGTGCCGTCAATTTCCTGAGACCAGAGTCACCAGTGACCTGGAGACCCAAGGCCGAAAGATCTTCCGCGACGACACCTTCGGCAACGAGCCGTTCTGGACCGACACGGCCCGGCTCCACGAGGTCGTACAGGAGGAGATCCAGCCCCTCGAGGCCCTGAGTCTCGGCCTCAAGGTGGACATGGACCGGCTGAACCTGCTCTCATTCCTGTTCAGTAATCCCTTCGGCACCAGTGGCACGAGAAACCTTCTCAAGCGCGATGCCGTGGTCGGCGTGAAGGCGACGTTCGATGAGAAGGGCCGCATCACGCGGATCGGCATTACCTGCGCACTATGCCATTCAACAGTCGATAACGCGCTGCTACCCGGAATTGGTCATCGGCTGGACGGCTGGCCGAATCGCGACTTGGAAGTCGGGAAGATTCTGGCGAAGCTGGCCCATTTCACACCGGAGCAGAAGGCCATCCTCCAGACCTGGCCCAAGGGCACTTACGACCCACGCTTTAACTTCGACGGCAAGAGCACGCCTCTGGTTCTGCCGCCCGCATATGGACTTGCGGAAGTCAAGAACGAGACCTACACGGCCGAGGGGCCGATCTCCTATTGGAACAACTACGTCGCGGTCACCCAGATGCATGGCCAAGGCAACTTCTCCGACCCCCGGCTCGGTGTAAAGATCGTGCATGAGCCGGATCTGGTTACCCCGAAGCTTGCGGCGCTTCGGGCGTATCAGTTCAGCATTCCGGCTCCAAAGCCGCCGGGGGGTAGCTATAGCAAGGGAGCGGCTCGACGAGGCAAGGTCGTGTTCGAGGCCAACTGCGCGCGCTGCCATGTGAACGGGACCCTGACCGACAATAATGACGGGACTCTCCACGCACCGTCCGAGACCGGGATGGACTCAGCCTACGCAGCGCGTACGACACAGAAGCGGTATCGCACGACTCCGCTCCGCGGCCTCTGGCAGCATCCTCCGTACTTCCACGACGGAAGCGCAAAGACGCTCGAGGATGTCATCAAGCATTATGTGACAGTGTTGAATCTGCGGCTCACGGGTAAGCAGAAGCATGACCTGGAAGAGTACCTGAAGTCGCTCTAGTCAGTCCTGGATTCGGACGATTTGTCTGGGTCATGTGCTTCGACATTGGCTGAAGGAGAACTATGCGGCGCTGGATTTTGGCGGCAGCTTGTTTCGGTCTCGTCTCTTCAGTCGCATCGCTGGAGGCCCAGAGTCCAATCTCGATTGGTGTGGCAGGCGGAATCTCGCTACCCCAGGGCGATGTGAGCGACGATGTGAACACCGGGTGGCACACATTGGTGACTGCGGAGCTAGCCTCTCCGATGCACCCGTGGGAGCTCCGTCTGGACGTCGCGTACAACAGGTTCGGCTTCAGGGATGAGGTAGAGGCCGGGCTCGGCGGACAAGGAGACCTGACAGCCGGCTCCGCCACGTTGAACATCACCTACCGCCTGCCAAAGATTACCTGGCCCGTTCAGGCGTATCTCCTCTGGGGGCTTGGGGCGTATCGTACCGACTGCTCGCTCGGCCCAGGTTGCAGAAGCAGAGTTCGCTACGGTTGGAACTACGGTCTGGGAGCCAAGTTCTTCTTCCTTGGGTTCAGAAACTTTGTCGAGATCCGCGGGCACAGAACCAAGAGCCGCACAGATGATGTGCATTATTTCCCACTGACGTTCGGGATAACCTTTTGAGGTTGTGCGTCAAACTCGTCAATCTCCACTTTCTCTAGTGACCTCCATCACGCCATCAGCTGCGAAGCTACTTAATGTTTTTTGGAAGAGGTTTCGTCTTCAGGAGGTTTTTGTGCAGAGTGAATCATGGCGCTACGCTGTAATAGTCGTAGCCTCGATTGCGGTAGCCACGCTCGGATCGTGCAAAGGCAGGCAAAGTGCTGACAGGACTCCTGAAACAACCGACTATGCGACCCCAGGAGATCCCGCCGCCGCGGCGGCAATGCGGACCGATACTGCTCAGGTGCCCTCTGCGGTATCTGGTGACCTCACTGACGCCAACATCGTAGCCCTGCTCGACGAGGCCAATGAGGCCGACAGCGCCGCGGGAGCGTACGCGCTCACCAAGGCGACCAACCCCGACGTCAAGGCCTTCGCCAAGCTGATGATGGGTGAGCACCATGCCCTGCGCGCTCAGGGTCAGCAGCTCGCGCGGAAGCTCAATGTGACGCCGCAGCCGCCGGCGAACGATCCCATGAAGGCTGCAGCAACGAGTGAGATGGCGGCTCTCAGGGCGGCACCCAAGGGACCGCAGTTCGACCGGACCTACATCGAGCAGGAGGTCGCGATTCACAAGGCCGTACTCGATCTGGCGGAAAAGGCCCATGGGGCGGCGCAGAACCAGGAATTGAAGGCTCTGATCGAACAAGCCAAACCGGTGATAGAGAAGCATCGGGACCGAGCGGAAGAGATTCAGAAGAAGCTCGGCAAGCCGAGCGCTTAAGGGCATGCTCCTGGTGCAGGTGAGGAAATTCTGGATAGCCGCCGTTTCCGTAGGTTTGCCCGCTGCGGGCCTGGCCCAAGGCCCCGACGCTGCAAATGTCGAAACGCAGATGCGGAACGTCGATTTTCACGTTGATTCAAGCATCGTACTGCACATCGGCTATCTCCGGGGTAAGCTTCGGCCAACCTCGCGAAACCGCCCTCCGTATTTTGACGACAAACACTCCTTCGTGCTGGCCATCGACTCGGCCACGATCGGGATCACGCCGGCTTCGCTCAGCGACCTGCTCAACCGCTACGCCTTTGCTTATCCGGGCTCGCCGCTGCGGAAGCTGACCATTACGCTGGAGGATGGACGGCTCAAGCAGGAGGGCAAGATGCGCGGGATCTCGTTCAGTATGGTCGGGGACCTCAGCTTGACGCCCGACGGCGAGCTCCGCCTGCGTCCGAGCTCGATCAAGGCCGCCGGGATCGGAGTCGCCGGACTCATGAAATTCTTCGGCCTCGAGCTCGAGAAGCTCGTGAAATTGAAGGAGGCCCGCGGAGTGCGTATCCGCGGGAACGACTTTCTTCTTTCACCGACCGAGCTCCTACCACCTCCTCGGGTGGAGGGTCGACTGGCCGCCGTCGAGGTCGGGGACAGCACGATCGTACAGGTGTTCCGGCCGCCTCCCGGCCGCAGGGTTCGGCCACTTTCGGTGCCGGATCCCAAAGCTCCGAACTACATGTACTATCGTGGCGGCGTACTGCGATTCGGCAAGCTCACGATGAACCGCACCGACCTTATGATAGTAGATGCGGTCACTAGCGATCCCTTCGATTTCTTTCTGGACCAGTACAACGCGCAGCTCGTTGCCGGCTACTCCAAGAACACACCCGACCACGGTCTCATTGTGAAGATGCAGGATTACCGGAGGACACCCCCACTTCCGTGAGAGGTCGAGCTCGATGGCTTCGCCGGTGGCAAGGGGAGAGTAAGCACTTCGCCGGAACTGCAGTCTTCGAGGCCCCTGCGAGGAGGCACCATGAGAAGCAAGGCTAGTTATAAGGGCCATCCGATCCATCCTGCGTTGATACCCTTTCCCTTCGCGTTCCTCTACGGCGCGTTCTTCTTCGATCTGGCTGGACGGTTAGCTGAGCGGCCTACGTGGTGGACCACTGGGGCTTATCTGAGCCTGATTGGAATTGTGATGGCACTCGTTGCGGCAGTACCGGGCTTTGTCGACTACTTCAATACCGTCCCGCCGAAGAGCTCGGGTAAACGGCGCGCGACCAAGCACATGCTCGCCAACCTCGCGGCGGTCATTCTCTTCCTTGCCGCCTGGGCGATACGGGGCCAGGCCGAAGCGCTGCCTGGCGGTGTCGTCCTGATATTCGAGGGTATCGGAGTGGCGCTCTTGACTGCCGGCGGCTGGATGGGTGGTGTGCTGGTCAACCGCAACCAGATTGGCGTCGATCATCGCTACGCTCAGGCGGGTACCTGGAAGGAAGAGAACATCCGGCTCGGCTCGGACCAGCCCGTCGATGTTGCCCAGGCGGACGAGCTCAAGGTGGACCAGATGAAGCTCCTCCGGGTCAACGGCCGCAGGCTCGTGCTCGCCCGGATAGAAGAGGGGTACGTGGCGTTCGATGATCGCTGCACTCACCGGGGCGGCTCGCTGGCGGCTGGGGTGATGATCGGAGGCGTGGTGCAGTGTCCCTGGCATGGCTCCCAGTTCGACTGTCGGAAAGGCGCTGTCCAAGCCGGACCGGCGGAACAGCCAATCCGGACCTACCGGGTTAGTGAGAGGCAGGGAAGAGTTATGCTGACCCTCGGCAACCAGTGAGAAAGCGGGAGTTGAGCCGAAGGCCAACGGATCTACTAGACGTCACCCCGAGTGCGAACGGCGGGAGTCGAACCCGCACCCCTTGCGGGACAGGATCCTAAGTCCTGCGCGTCTGCCAGTTCCGCCACGTTCGCGAAGTGGTGATAGCAGTTAGGAATCTAACCACTTAGAACACCCCTACCAGCAGCAGCCTTCCGGCTCATTCGAGCCCAATGTACTTCGCAATGCACTTCATCAGGCTCTGGCCGACCTGCATCGGCGGGGTACTCCTAGACCGTAGGTTCGCTTAAACCATTCCACGGTCAGGAGAAACACATGGTCACGATCAGCGGAAAGTTCAAGGATGGAAAGCCGTTCAGCGCTCGGCTCGACGAGGTTGGTAGCATCGAAACTGCCCCCACGGTCCTAGCTGATGAGCTGAAGCAGGCGGGGCTCAAGCTGGAGGATGTCACCGAGCTGCACATCCGGCTCAAGCCTCGGGGCAAGCAGTCGCGGTTGCAGGTCAAGGACGCCAAGCCGAAGCAGCCCAAGCCCAAGAAAGCGTCGAAGTAACCGCAAGCCTAAGAACTACAGAACGCCCCGAGCCTAGTTTGGTCGGGGCGTTGTCGTGTCAAGGACCGTGCGGTTCTCCGTCGGACACGGCGAGTCCAGCGCACGAGCGCGTTGAGGTGGAAGCAGCGCGAGCGATTCACGACATTCCCTTTTCATCATTTTAGGAGCCAACGATGTACCGGACGTTCATGCCTGTGAAACAGGCGGCGAAGCAGTTGGGCTGTTCACAGAGCCGGATCTACGGACTCATCCGGCAAGGTGTGGTTTCGAGTAGCTGGACCTTCCTGTACCCGCAGCGGCGGACCGTCAACCCGGAGGAGGTCCGCGCCTTCTGAGTCGAAACCCGCCGGTGATGCATCCCGGCGGTCTATCCCTGTAGGTGCAGGGCAGCAGGTCAACCATCAACCAAGAGGGTAGGAACATGAGCAAGAAGACAGAGAGTGGAGTAAAGCCGGCAGCGCCACCGGCCCCGACCAACGCGTACGCGGGAAAGTTTGGCGTAAACATGGTCCATCATGCGATACCTGCATTCGTGATCGTGCGACTCGGGAATGACGTCGGCGACGGTTTCATGACCGAGTACCAGCCGCTTCTCGCGCTGGACCCGAAGAGCGGCGAAGTGCTGATGCACTACGACTGGGACGAAATCGACGACGATGCCGAGAACTGGCGGCCCGGTGCGGTGTTTGTGCCCCGGGGCCTGCTTTCAGTCTTCGATGACTTCGAGACCGCCTACTTCTACGCGCAGGGCCTCACCCGGAGGGCTGCCTAAAACCTTTCCTCCCGCCGGGCGCGTCACCCGGCGGTCTATCCCTGTAGGTGCATCAACCATCAGCCAAGAGGGTAAAACCATGAGCAAGCAATCCAAAAGGAAGAAGTTTGTGCTGTTCCGGCATCCGCAGACGGACGGAATTGTTGTCGCTCGGTACAACCGTCTCCGGACGTACTCAAAGGGCACGTTCTTGGGCGCGATCCCGCTAGTCGAGATCGGCCTCGACGGCCAAGTATGGCCCGCAGCAAGCCAAGAGTTCGGTTTCCGTGTCACCGCAATCGTAGATGTTCCGGTTAAGGACCTGTTCCCCTGGGACGGGGCTGATGACTCCGAGTCCTTCATCGAAGCAACGATGGTAGCGATGGATCAGGCCCACCAACTCAGGCAGACGGGGGACTAAAGCTCCTTCTGCCTACCGCCGGTGATTCAGCCCCGGCGGTCTATCCCTCTTACAACTGGAATGAATCAATGCTGGACCGGCACCTTGCCGTCCATGAGGCGGGGCACGCTGTCTTGGGCACCTGGTGGGGCCTTGGGATCGAACTCGTCACCATCGAGCCGACCCCGAATACGCCGGGCACGTCCGCTACTGCATGCCGTGGGATGAGCCACGGATTCCGGCCCTGGTGGGCCTCGCCGGGTTCGCGGCAGAAGTAGCCCTGCTCGGGAGTTCGCCGTTTGCGGGTTCATCCGACCGGGCAAGGGTCCGTTCAGGTGAAGGTCGGCGTGCCTGGCACGATGCCTATCGGCTTGCGCGGACGCACCGGCACCAGATCCACCGGCTCGCGGAGCGGCTGCTGGAGGCCCGGACGCTCAGATGGCCGGTGATCAGCAGAATAGTGGCGGACGACGCTCGCAGCATCGCCGCAAACAATCTCAGACCGCCTCAGTCAGCTAGGCCAGGTAGATCAGGCCTGCCGGGCCGGAAGGCGAAACGGATGGCTGTTACATCCGACCTATGTCCTTCGCCTCTCTCCGGGATACAGTAGCTAAGTATCTCATTTTCATAAGGTTAGCTCGCCTGTTATCCTAGGAGGATGGAGGGACTATGAAGCAGTTCAAGAACCCGCCGCCGGACAAGCAGAACCCGAACGGGCGGCGCAGCGCAGGGGGCTCGCTCACCCATTACCTCGACCGGAACGAACGGGGCGAGCCGGTGCCGCACGACTACGACTCGATGAGGCGCGAGCTGTGGAAGTGGACGTTTCGGTACAAGGGCCGGTGCCTGAACATCCCCGCCTTGGATTGGCGCGATGCGGAGTCCGAAGCCAACAAGCAAATCGGGGCTTGGGATGCCGAGGCACAGCAGCAGCACCCAGTGCCAAGCACCCCAAGCCAGCCGAGCACCGTCACCGTCAAGCAGCTCGCCGACCTGTTCCTAGAGCACAAGGCGGCGCAGCAGGGGACCCGGCCCGCGACGCTCAAGGGCTACCGGCTGGAACTCGCCAAGCACGTCCTGCCGACCCTCGGCAAGCTCCGGGCTGCCGAGGTTACCCGCGATAACATCAAGGCGCTGCTGTTCAACGGAGGCCGCTCACGGTTCGCGACGGCGCGGACGCACAACAAGACGTACCAGACGGTGCACTCCCTGTTTGAGCACGGCGTCCTCTTGAAAGTCGTTCCGGAGAACCCTGCCGAGCCCAAGCTTCATCGGATGAAGGGGAACGGCAAACGGCTAAAGCGGACCCGCACCAAGCTCTCGGGCACGCAGCTAGATCTGGTCGTCGCTGCGGCGCTCAAGCATGAGGACCCGCGCCTCGGCTTGGCGGTCTTGCTGGCCGGGTACGGCGGGCTCCGGCTCCGGGAGCTGACGCACCTTCGGGTCCGCGACGTGACGATTACGGATGATCTACTAGACGTGCATGTAGACACCGACTTCCAGTGCTCCTGCTCTGACTGCGCCGCGAACGACGGCCAGCGGCTGAACAAGACCGACATCGACCGCTACGTCCCGTTCCTCCCCGAGCACGCGCCGGTCTTTCAGGCCCAGCTCGACCGGCTCCGCGCCCTCGGGCTCGGGGGCAAGGACACGCCGCTGCTGGCCGTGACCGAGCGGCGGACCCGGAGCCGGGAGCAGGTCGGCGACCCCACCCCGGCCGACTGGCTGGCCGAGCAGGTTAAGGCGCTTCTCGTCGGCGTGCTGGAGCAGCCGCTGCAACCCCGTGAACGGTTCCACCTGCTCCGCGCCGCTGCCCGTGTCCGGCTGGCTCACGCGGGGCTGTCCACGGAACAGATCGACATGATCCTCGGCCACGAGCTGGAGGGAGCCCGCGCTGCCTACAGTTACCAAGACCGAAAAGGCCTCTACCAAGTGAGCTGCCGAGCTTTCGGCGTGGCTCGCGAGGAGCTTCTTAAGAAGATCAGTTAACCGGAAATAGCTTCGCTGTCTTGGGTCAGTACAACGAGTTATTATAGCTGGTACAACAGTTGGTTTAATGACCTGGATGAAGTGTCAGGGCCAGGCAAGGCGCGCGACTTCGGTGAGAGGTCGAGCGCCTTTTCATTTGGAGGGCCAGATGGCTGAGTTACCGCAAGAGATCAAAGACAAGATCAGCGAAGCGATGCGGCGGTGTCACCAGTCGCCGACCTACAAGAAGAAGCACGCCGAGGGCACCCAGCGGTCGTGGACCCCGGCACGCCGTGCGGCAATGAGTCGCGAGCGCCGGGAGTTCTGGCGGAAGTGGCGCGAGGAAGGACGGCGGCAGAAGCCGCGCAGCGATGCCGCAGCCGAGAAGGCGGAACAGAGCAATGCCCAGGCTTGACCCGGCGGCAGTCCGGCGGCTGGTCGGGGCGCTCACGAAGCGTGACGATGACGCCGATGAGCCGGTTAGTGAGCCTGCTCCGGCGAAGCTCGCGCCGACAAGGGGCTTCGTCGTGCGGTTCCGTTCCAAGCTGACGGGCGAGGTCTGGAAGTTCACGCGCAAGGAGAAGGTGAAATGACGCCGCACGCCGCGAGGTTGCTCCGGTCCATCCAGCAAGCGGGGCAACGGCGGACCATGCGCTGGCATCGGCATCACGCGTGCCTCACGTCTACGCGGGCTGTTGATGCTGCGAACGAGCTGGTGCGGCTCGGCGAGGTTCGCGCAGTCAACTCGGAGGGCATGGCGGTAGACAAGGTGCGTGAGGGCGGTGAAGGGGTACTGGTGGAGATCAACTACAAGGGAGCCAGGCAATGCTGAGACCCGGAGAGCTACAGGGATTACTTGACGAGATTCGCCAGAGTGGTTTGAGCGACATCTCGCCCGTCGAGGCGCAACTCCTCGCCGCAATGGTGGTTGCTGACTCGGTGCAGTACGTCGCCGACCAGTTGGAGGTTGTCGAGGCGGCGCTGAGTGGTAAGGACGACACGACTGTCGCCGGAGCTATTAGCGACCTGCTGCGAGACTGAGCAGAACGATGAAAATCGAATGCTCGTTGTGCGGGGCCAAGTATCTGGGTAGGGAGCGACCCGTAGGGCCGCCTTTGCCGCTCTGCGAGAAATGCACCGCTGAAGTGGCGTACGAGACGGGTATAGGGCAAGGGAGTGACAGAAAATGATCGTCGGAACAACCACGCCAGGGCTGACAGTCCGGGGCATCTTCACGGTCACGAAGGCCGAAGCCCAGCGGCTTATTAGCGAGCAACCGGAGAACGTGCCCTTTGAGAGTGATGCCTTGGCAGACCTCCTCATGGCGCGCCACTACTGGCTGCGCGAGCATCCTGAGTACCGACCGCGCTGCTTCATCAAGCGAGTGCCATCGCGATTCAACAAGACCAGCTATGACTTTCAGGGCGAGTTCCTGCTCGACGGTACCTGGCAGTGGCACGGTGTCAGCATCAAGAAGTGCTTTGCACCGGAATCGCCCGACTCGCGGCTTAATGACGCGCTCCGCGCTGCTGAAGCCGAGTTCA
This sequence comes from Gemmatimonadales bacterium, assembly GCA_050733075.1. Classification (GTDB taxonomy): domain Bacteria; phylum Gemmatimonadota; class Gemmatimonadetes; order Gemmatimonadales; family GWC2-71-9; genus CAVVWJ01. The sequence continues at coordinate 31,091 of JBOHSD010000015.1, read as the reverse complement.
CGATAGCCTACCGGCACGCGCATCCGGTCTGCGAAGACTGCGGCGAGCGAGACAGCGAGGATGTTCACCACGTTCACCCGGCATTTGCCGAGTTGAGGGGCTATGCCTTTCGCGGCGTGGACACAGGCTCGCTTTTAGCCGGGTACAACTGGCTGCGCGAGGAAAAGTTCCGGTTTCCGTCGGAATCCGTGCCGGTTCAGCGCCTCCAGCGCTGGCACCGAGCGGGCCGCATCAAGCTAGCAGCACTCTGCCGCGCGTGTCATCAAGAGGCCGAGCGGGCTAAGAGTCGAGTAGCCTAAACGCGACAAAGGCCCGGCAGGGCGGCCAGGCCTGAGTCCAAACCAAGGAAGCAAAACGTGAATAACGATACCCCGTTGGATTCAGAAAAGCCAACGAGTTCGTCGGAGTTCGGTAAGCGGTTCAGTGCCGCGCGCGCCACGGCCGTTGCGGCGACTCTCAGCTTCGCGCTGAGCACGTCCGCCACTGACGTTGCGCGGGCTCTCGCCTCGGAGAACCTTGTCCCGGTAGCCTGGCGCTGCGTAGGTGAAGAGAAGGTGCCCTTGAACGGAAAGGGCTGGCCCAACAAGAGCCCGGCTGAAGCCCTCGCGAACGTCGAGCAGCACCCCAAGGCGAACGTCGGGTTCAAGGTCGCCGCGTGGCGTGGCGGTTACCTCGTTGTCGTGGACATCGACGACAAGGGTAAACAACCCGGCGGCGGCTCAGCGCTGTTCCTCAAGATGGTCAAGGAGGGGGCGCTCCCGCCCGGCCCGCGCGCGATCACCGGCAACGGCTGGCATCTCTACTTCTATGTGCGTTCCCTAGAGGGCATCAAGCAACAGGCTGTGGAGGCCCGCGACCAGGGTATCGACCTGGATGGCAAGGTCGAGCTGTTCGTCCCGACCTCCAACCGCTGGATGGCCCTGCCTCCCTCGGTTCATCCCAACGGCAAGACGTACCAATGGCTGCACGCGGACCTGCCGGTACCCGAGCTTCCGCGAGAGGCATTTGACTGGCTGATCAACCCCCAGGTTAAGACTGCGCAGGCATTCGGCGGGGAGGGCAACCGGCACAACGCCCTATGGAAGGCGCTCGCCTCGGCGCGCGGGCGCGGCATGACAGATGAGCAGATTGCGCTGCTCGCCCAGTCGATGAACGGGCAGCTCGACCAGCCACGCTCCGACGCGGACCTCCGCAACATCATCAGGCAGGTCTGCAAGTACCCGATCGGGGGCAAGGTGCCGTCGCGCACAGTTACCGGCCACGTTCAGCTATTCAGCGACATCGAGGAGAAGCGCCTCTCCTTCTTCTGGCCGAAGACGCTCCCGTGGGGGAGCCTCGTGCTGTTCGCGGGCGAGCCGGATGAGGCTAAGTCGCTCGTGACGGTTGACCTCGTGTCGCGAGCGAGCCGGGGTGATGCCCTGCCAGATGGTTCGCGCCCCGAGGGCACGACCGCCGGGACGCCAATCATGAGCCTGATGGTCTTTCTGGAAGACAGCGCCGAGGCCATCGTCAAGCCGCGCCTTCGCGTCGCACAGGCCAACCAGCGGTACACGGGGCGGTTTCGGATGCGCGTCGAAGGCAAGGAGGACGGTGCCGTGTACGACCTCCCGATGTTTCCCGACGACGGCGACGCGCTGCGAGCGGCCATCGTGGAACACGGGGCGCGGATCGTCGTCATCGACCCAATCACCGCCTTTCTCGGCGACAAGGTGAACTCCTGGCGGGCCTCGGATGTGCGGAAGGCGCTCGCGCCGCTGTGCCAGATCGCCGAGGACCTGGGCGTGCTCGTCATCTGCATCATCCACGTGAACAAGAACGAGAACGCCAGCGCCCTGAACCGGATCAGCGAATCAAAAGCCTTCGCCGCCGTCGCCCGCGTGGTCTACTTCTTCACCCCGAACCCGGACGGGGCAGGCAAGATCATGGCCCCGGCCAAGGGCAACTGGCTCCCCGAGAAGCGGTCCTACAGCTACGGCGTCCTCAGCTCACCGGATGACCCGACGTACCCCATCGTCGCGTGGGACTCGGCGCCTGGTACGCGGACAGCGCAGGAGGTGCTCACGGCCGCAGCTCAGGACTCGCGGGCTGACCCGAAGTACGAGGCCGCGCTGCTGCTCTGGGCTCATCTCAAGGAGGGCCGACCCGTTGACAGCTCGCTCTTGAAGGAGGAAGCACGCAAGAAGGGCATCAACGAGAAGATGTTGAGCCGCGTCGCGAAGGCCTTCGGTGTTCTCATGAACCGCGACGCGAAGTACAAGGCAGGGACCACGTGGCAGTGGCCGCCCTTGAAATTGGACATCACATAGCCCGTGTCCCGAGTGGCATTTTCCGGGTGCTTGTCTCGTGTACAGCACTACTGGAAGCAGGCCTGTTTCTCCCTATAAGACTGGTTTTGTCTCGTGTATAGAGAAGATGGCTCTAACTCCTTGGTACAGAACATCGCTCCTACACGAGACAACAAGGTGGAAAATTGCAGGAAAACGCAGTCAGGACGGGGCTCGGTGGAGTGCCCCGAGCGTACACGAGACAAGCAGTCTGTTTTAGCAACGACGGTGCCGGGAGGCTAGCCCCAGCCTGTGGCCGCCTGACCCGGTGAGCGTGCTTCGCGCCTTTTAAGGTTCGCCGGCCGGAGGCCGCGAGAGCCATTGGATCGCTAGTCCTGTGGCTCCAGATGCCAAAGTAGCGGAGCGCCAACGCTCTACTGCCGAGGCCGTGCCTGGAATGCACTTCGCGCCGGGCGGAATGCACTTCGCGCGACCGGCGACCGCCTAGAAGACCCGTAGAGGCACGCGCGTTCGGCAGGCCTGAAGGTACGCTAGTTGCCGGAAAGAAGCGGCTGGAGTGCCGCCAGGACAGTGAGTCACCGGCTGGGAGCCTACCGGCCTGAACCCGAGGGGAGGGGACCGATGCAGGATCTTACGAAGCTCTCCGAGTTCGACCTTCATAAGAAGGCCGGCACGAACGGCCTTCCCGACTTCGTGACTCTCAAGCGCATTCGAGACGAACAGCGAGCCGCTGCCGAGCTAAGAGCGTGGCTCGACGCCCAGGAAGCCGAGAGACAGGCCGCCAAAGCTGCGCGGACATTCACCTCAGCCAAGGACCTCCTCAGCCGGCTGCCGCCCGCCCCGCCCAGGCCTGAGCTCGATGCGCTGGGACTGAAGCCCCTCGACGGTAAGAAGCTACTAGCCAACCTTGAGCGGTACGAAGAACTCCTGTTGCGGCAGAAGCAGGCGCGTAGAGAGGCCCTTAAGGAGATCAGCGACCAGCTTGACGTAAGCGTGGATTCTCTCCTGACAGCGAAGGAGCTGGGCACGATCCTGAACCGTGGCGCGATGAGCGCGGCCCAAGGGGATCTTACCCTACGCTATTCAGATGCGACCTGGGAGGACAATGAGAAGCGAGTCGAGCCGGAGTACGGCCTGAACCTCCCCGCCATCAACCGCAGCAAGGGCGGCACCCACCCCCGAAAGGGAAAGCCGAAGCGCAAGCGCTGAGCCTGTCAGATTCAGCGTGTCCAACAGCGCACGCTTCGTCCGTGTTCTCCCCTGCACACAAGAGTTAGATAACCAGCGTACCCCGGCACCACCACCGGGGCGCGTGGCAGGCACCGGCCCACAACTCCGCGTGGACCACCGATACCTGCCCGCGCTCGCGGTTTCCTAACAGTCACCGGAGCACGACACCGATGTCCAGCAAGACCACGGCTGACAAAGTCAGCCAGGCGGAAGCCCGCCTTCAAGCCGTCCAAGCCGAGCAGCAGCAGCTCGCCACTCGGGAGCCGCAGCTCCAGGCCCGTGCCGAGCAGATCAGCGCCCGCGACCTACCCGCCGCCGAGCAGGCCCATAACCTGGCCCGCGTCACGATTGATCCGAAGGATGACGTGCCCGCCGGTAAGGCAGTCGCCGCTCTCAAGACCGAGCTGGCCAACTGTGAGTCCACCCTCAAGGGCTTCGCGGTCCGCCGCCAGCAGCTCGCCCTCGCCGAAGCCGCCGCCGTCGCCGCGGTTCAGCGGGCTAAGGCCGCCGCCGAGCTGGTAAAGGCCCGGGAGCACGGGGCCGTGGTGGAGGAGATGTTCACCGACGCCTTCGACGCGCTCGGTGCCCTCGTGGCCGGCAGCATCCGGCCAGCCATCGCGCAGCTGAACCCCGACGACCGGCGCGGCGTCGCGCAGGCCTTCGATGAAGGGGCGCTGGCGCGGTGGATCATCGCCAAGTGCAGCCAGGCTGGGGTGAGCATCACCCGCGAACAGCTGGGGCTGATGCACCTGCCCGGCAATGGCCCGGCTGACACAGCGGCCAACGTCGTAGCCATCGTGGAGATGCTGTAGTGCTCTCGGCCGAGGCCATCCGCGCGCTCGCGTTTGACGTGGGGTTCGCGGGCCTCGACCCGACGAGCACCCTGATCGCGGTCGCGTTCGACGGCGCCACGCCCGAGGACTGCCGCCGTCAGCTGAGACTGTTCGCGAAACACTACACCGAGTTCGCGCTGAAGCGCCTGCGTGCCGAGGCCCGCACCGCCCGGCGCGCTCTCTACGAGGAGTTCGACCGATGACCGACAGCCCAACGTTCGCTGCCGCCTTTTACCCAGGCCAGGTGCTTACCGACCACAGCGCCCTCAGCGAGTTCCACCGATTTCTGCCGCCCACTGACGGGAAAACCGTCAGCGAGTACGCCCAGCAGCTCGCCGAGAAGGGGCTCGCGCTCGTGATGTCGTCCGAGCAGATCCGCGACATCGGTCTCTACAAGCAGCAGCTAGCAGCGGCCCGCCAGGCCCGGCTGCCGCTGGTCATCACGACCAACCCTCGGCCCGACGAGTGGCAGGACTCGGACCGCGAGAACTACACCCCCGAGCGTCGCACCCAGCTCATCGCTGAAGCGCGACTTGCCGCCGACCGCGCGGCAGTCATGAACACCCCACGCGGCTGATGAGCCGCTCAACTAGGAGCACCGTATGACGCCCAAGTTTCCGCCGAGCGGCCCCGCGCCGTCGCCGTTCTCGCCATCAGCGCCGCCGATGACTCCCGGCTGGCGTCGGGATGAGAATCAGCCGCGTCCTGTGGACCCGAACGCCGCTCCGGGCCAGGCGCCGGTGTACCGCCCCGGCACGCCGACCAAGTGAGCACCACCGCAACGCTGGTGCTCGACCTGACGCAGACCATCACCGAGATCGTGGAGCGCACCCTCGCGACTCGCGGTGGTACCGCCCCCGATCCGGCGCTCGCGCTCCGTGATCGGCTCTGGGCCGGTCCGGCAGCGCTCCGGCTCACGATGAAGGAGCTGGCGCTCGCCCTCGGGGTGTCGCGCCAGACAGTCAAGCGGCTGATGGTACGCGGCCTACCGCACCGAACCAACGCGCTCGGTGACTTCACGTTTGTCGCCGGTGAAGCTCGCGCCTGGCTGGAGCGGCAAGAACGAACGGAGGCCCCCGTGCTTCCTCTCCGCCGAACGGGGACCTGACCCGTGCAACCGGCAACCCGCCCCAAGCCGCGAAAGTCCGGTGGCCACGGCACGATGCGCATCCCGCGCACGGTCGAGGACGCCATTCACCTCGCGGGGTGGGCAACCTACCAGGTTGCACGCGGCAAGATGACCGCCGAGGAGTGTAAGGCGCTCACGGTCCTGCTCAGGGAGTTTCGCGAGTTCCTCCAGCTTGACCTGCTCGTGAAAGCCCGTGAACGGCAACAGCAGCCATGAACATCAGCAAATTCGCCAAGGTCCTCGGTGACCTTGAAGGACACGTCAGCCCAACCGCCAGCGCGGTGGACTACTCCGCCTACGCCGGTCGGCCGGTAGCGTTCGCAGTCGAGGTCCTCAAGCTGCGCCTGCTGGCCTGGCAGAAGCGGTGGCTCGAGGCGTTCCACGGTTTCGGGCAGCACGCGACCCGCAGCGCCAACGGGTGCGGCAAGACCGCGCTGACCGCCGTGCTGCTCATCTACGTCGCGCTCGCGCTCCGGGGCACGGCCATCTACTTCTCGGCATCCGAGAAGCAGACCCGCACGCAGATGAAGACCCTGCTTGCCCAGTTTGTTGACCGGGTGGATAGCCTCGCCGCCGACGTGTACAACCACGGCTGCGTGTTCACTGGCGCAGGCGCGATCGTCTTGGCGAACGCCGGTGACTTCTCCGCGATGCAAGGCCACCACGGCGCGACGCTCTGTATCGTCGCGGACGAGGCGCAGGCACTTGAGGACGAACAGCTCGCCGCGCTCCAGGGCTGCACGGTCGGCGACAACAACTGGCTGTGCCTGATGGGAAACCCGCTGATGACCGGCGGCCCATTTCACAAGGTTTCCACGACCGGTGACCCCTCCTGGCGTCAGACCAAGGTCACCGCCATCGAGGTTGCGGCCGACCCTGAGGCCGTGCACATCATCGGCCTGATCACGCAGAAGGGTATCAACAACCTGCGCCAGACGTGGGGCGAGGAGTCGAGCCAGTTTCAGTCGCGCGTCATGGCCGAGTTTCCCGCCCAGCACGCCGACGCGATGTTCCCGGAGGAGGCAATCGCCGCCGCGTTCAGGCGCTACCACGACGCGGACTACGTGGGACGCCAGAGCAGCAAGCGCCTCACCATCGGGGTGGACGTGGGCGCGTCCTCGGACGGCGATGCCTCGGCGCTCGCGGTCGCCAAGGGCGGCTACGTGCGGGAGCTGATCCTCTGGCACGAAGCGGACACGATGAAGACGGTGGGCAAGGTCATCGAGCACTTCCGCCGGTTTCACGTCACCAAGCAGCGGCATCCCGGGAACCTGAGGCGCGAGAATGCCTTGCTCATGAACCCGATAGGCTACCAGCTCATCACGGACGCGATGATGCAGGGTGACCCGCTCGACTACTCCGGGATGCGGGCCGAGATCAGGGTGGACGAGATTGGCTGTGGCAAGGGCGTCGCGGACCGCCTCAAGGAAGCGGAGTATCCCTGCGTTCCCTTCAACGCCAGCAAGCGGCCGTCGAGCGAGGAAAACCAGAAGGCATTCGCGAACCTGCGGGCCGAGGCGTACTCGCGCTTTCGCACGAAGCTGATCAACGGGGACATCGCGCTGCCGTACTCCCCCGAGCTAGAACAAGAGATGCGGACCTGCTGCTGCTTCACCAACTCGTCGGGCCGACTCCAGATCATCAGCAAGCAAGACTGGCGGCCTGTCCTCGGCCGCAGCCCTGACCGGCTGGACTCGGTGGTGATGGCAACCGCCGCCGATGGTGTCCGCGACTTCTCCGGCACGGGTGAGCCCGCCGTGCTCTGAAGAATCAGTCCGGTCGGAGTGCCGCAGCGTAGATGCTGGCGGCGAGCGCTGCCGGGTTCCGTAGGTCCTTCTCGGCGATGTCAAACCGCAACTTCTCCGTCAAATCACCGCCAAAGTGCGGAATCCGCAGCGTCATTTCCGCCTCATCAATCTCGTAGTTCCACGTCGGGTCTTGGTTGTTCCGCTGGAACTCTCCATGGAGCGCGTCCTTGAACGCGGTCCACTGTTCATGCGTTGCCATCAGTCCGCCTCCTCCGAAACGCCAGCGCAATTTCCCTCGACCGAGCGGCACCTTTCTCGCTCGCCTCTTGCAGTCGCCCCGATGCGGCTGCTTGAACACCGGCCGTGTGTCCCCCGCGCTCCCGTACCTCGTCAGGGAGCAGTGCATTCATCTCGCGCGCCCCGCCCGCCATCATCCAGGCAAGCTGATGCTCCTTGTTCACGAAGGTGCGCCGACCGCGTACGCTTGTGCCGCAGCCGCACTTGCAAGGCCGATACACCGGCATTGACCTAGCCCTCCGCCTCTCCACGGCGTGAAGGGTGAACACGAGCGGCGAGAATCTTAATGATCTGCTCGCGGGTCAGCTCGTGTGACTTACCCATTCCTTGCCAGACTTTCATCATGCGTCGGTAGACGTCGAGTTCCGGACCGTGGCTGTTGAAGTCGTCTCCGCGATCCATCCCGCCGCCTTGGCTGCAATAAAATCGTGCATAGGCCATCTGCGCGGTTTCGTTGTTGCCGTCGAAGCCCTGAAACTTGATGCCGTACTCCTTGATGCCCGACTTGTCGGCCAGCGCCTCGTAGGACCGTTTCAGCGCGAGGTGCATGTCCATGATCTGGACTACCTCGCTGCACTCCTCGGCGCTCAGGCCCTCACTCTCATCGTAGATATGGGGGATGATGTCGGAATATGCCCCCTCGAACCCGTGCTCCAGCGCCTCCCGGTCTCTGGCGAAATCCCTCGCCTCCTTCGGGTACAACGCTTCCAGGATGCGGCACTGGTTCGCCAAAATCCACCGCTCTGTGCGGGTCAGCTTCAACGCCATTGCGTTCCTCTTGTGAATCCGAGTTGATGGGAGTGTAGATGCCCCTCATCCTTCGGACAAGTGGCTGATTTGTCTGGGTTTCGCCCCGGCGGTAGCTTTCTCGGATCATGTCCCCCACAAACAAGCCAGACCTCTTTGCGTGCACCCCGGTGCCGCTCGACCCGGCGGGCTTCAACCCGAAGGCTGACCTCCCCTACGGCCTCAAGACCGAGCACGTACGCGCGGCAATGGAGGAGTTTCTCGGGTTCTTGGGGTTCATCAACGAGCAGCTGAACGGGCGCGGCATCCCGCGGATGGAGGCGATGCTGATGCAGGCGAACTTCAGCTCGATGGTGGGCGAGTTCATGAAGGCCAGCATCCCCAAATACTGCACCGGGTTGGTCGCCAACCGGTTCCACAACGGCCACCCCGACCTAATCCCCTGCGGGATGTTTGACGGTGACCTCTGCCAGCACGGTGCCGAGGGCATCGAGGTGAAGGGCAGCCGCTACCTCCGAGGCTGGCAAGGCCACAACGCGGAGGACATCTACCTGATGGTGTTTTCCTTCGACAGCAACCGGCCCGTGGACGTGGGCGAGAAGATCGGGCCGAAGCCCTTCCGGTTTCTGCAAGTAGCTGCGGGGAAGCTGAGGAAGGCGGATTGGACCTTCGCAGGGCGGTCACCGACCAGCCGCCGGACCATAACCGCCAGCGTGAACCCGGACGCCGCCAAGCGGATGATTGCCAACGCCGTCTACGTGGACAGGAGGGTCGTGAAGGCGGCTAAGCGAGGTCGAGCGTCAGCTCGTCTGCTCTAGGCTGGGAGACTGCCATACCGGCCAGCCGGGGCACCACCCGCTTGGCCAGCTCGAAATACTCGGGGTACCGCTCGACACCCACCGACCGAATCCCTTGAGCCTCGCATGCCGCGATGGTGGACCCCGACCCCATGAAGGGGTCGCAGACGATTCCCTTGCCCAGCGGCAGGATCGCGCGGACCAGCTGCCGCAGTAGCGATTGGGGTTTCAAGCTCGGGTGGTCGGCTATCTCTCGCTCACGGCGCGTAGTGCGCTCCGACCGGATCACGTCGCAGAACGGCGACCCGTCCGGCAGCCGCCGCAGCCCGCCCGTCTCCCATTCGCGCAGACAGTCTGACACCTTCATGCCCGCCGGGATCGGCTTGCGGAAGATGCCCCACGGCTCGTAACAGCCCCGGGCCATCGAGCAAACGTCGGGAAACTCCTCGTGGGCGTTCTTGGGCCGGTCGCCGCCTCGAAGCGTCCGGACAAGCCGGATCAGCTCGCCCCGGAACTCTAGGCCGCCCTCAACCAGTGCAGACCAGACCAGCGCCGACAGGAAGGCGTTGCCTGCGATGAACACGTGGGCCCCTGGCCGCAGGGCGGGCGAGGCCGCTTTCGCCCACTCGGTGAAGAACCGGCGGACGGCTTCGCGTTCCTTGGGGTTCAGGGCGGTGAATCGGGGAACGGGCGACCGTTCGTGCCCATCAAAGCTCGGGGGAATCCGCCAGAGGCCGCCGCTGCCGTTGGCCCGCTTTTCGAGGTGGTCCGCCTCGTACTCGTGGACCCCGTAGGGCGGGTCGGTGACGATGCCGTGGAGGCTGTTGGTGGGGATTCGACCGAACCAGGCGAAGCAATCGGCGTGGATGAGCAGGGAGGCGCGGCCCACGTCCTGTACGTCGTAATCAAGGGCCAGTTTGCGTACGGCGCTTGCCGGCATCAATCCGTCTTTCCGTGAGTCTTGGAATGCACCTTCAATGCACTTCGCTTGGCCCTCGGTGGCCCTTCCTGGCCCTAACCTAACTAACGCTGGGCGTGTCTGGCCATAAGCTTACGCGTCTGGCTAAACTGGCCATAAAATCCTAAGTCCTGCGCGTCTGCCAGTTCCGCCACGTTCGCAGAGTGGTCCTAGCGGTTAGGAATCTAACCACTTAGAACACCCCTACCAGCAGTCGCGTTCCCGCCCGTCGAGGCCCGATGCACTTCGCAGTGCACTTCGTCTATCAGCGCTTAGAGGCAATTCCAGGCTGTTTCACTTCCACGGTTGACGATGATCAGAGAGCTACAAGTCATGTGAGGTCGGTGATGCATTTGTCGTCGTAGAACCTCATGTGCCGCGCCCCGTGGGCTGCGAGGATCTGCCGAGCCTCGGTGACGAGTCGTGGCTCAGGCGCGAGCACGGCGATGAGCGAAGCCCCCGCTTCAGCCTCCTCGAAGTACTCCTGGCTCATCAATCCTTCGTCGGTCAGAGCGCGGCTGACCGCGGCGGCGGCGCGCTGCATCGGCGTACGCTGCTCGTAGATCGCTGCTCGGATCTGGCCAACACGAGCGCCATCTTCGAGGCGCACCGAGTTGCTGCCAAACCCCGCCGAGAGCAACGCCTTCACCGCCGCCGCCCCCTCCGTGGGATCGATGGCTGCCAGTATGTAGTTCCTCGGATACCAGACCCCCAGCATCATGGCGAAGAGCCCCTTGAGTTCGACTCTCTCCGATGCAGCAGTGGAGGTCTCAGTTGCCCTCCCACGTTCCTTTGTCATGCGGCCTCCTCGGCGAAGCGGGGCAAACCCCCGCCTTCCCAACCTACGGTGCGCGATACCCATTCTCAATGTTCGCTCCAACCTTCGGTAGTCCTCATTGCGCTCTGGGGGACAATGCTGTATGATGATCATCATATGAGCGCTGCCACTAGGAACCGCACCGAGTCCAGCCGCAAGGAAGCCACGCACGAGCGCATCGTGGAGACCGCCGCACGTGCCATCCGGCGGAGCGGTTACGGCGGCACCGGCGTGGCCGACATCATGAAGGAGGCCGGCCTGACGCACGGCGGATTCTACGCCCACTTCGATTCGCGCGAGGCGATGCTGGCCGAGGCGGCCGACCGGGCCGGCGCCGACGGGATGGACCTGCTGGAGCGGGTGGCCGCCGCCGCGCCACCAAAGCAGGCGCTGAAGGCCATGCTCCGCGCCTATCTCTCGAAGGAGCACGTCGAGGGCACCGAGACGGGCTGCGCGGTTGCCGCCCTCGGGTCGGAGATGCCGCGTCAGTCCGCCAAGGTGCGGCGGGCGGCGACACGCCGGATCAAAGAGATGATCGACCTGGTTGCCCGCCAGCTGCCCGATTGGGGGAAGCCGGACGCGCACGCGCATGCACTCGTCACCGTGGCCACCGCGGTTGGCGCGCTGGTGCTGGCCCGCGCCGTCGACGACCCCAAGCTGTCCAACGCGCTGCGCCAAGCCGCGCTGGATCACCTCACCCCTACAGGCGACTGACCTCATGCCATCAGTGCGTGGGTTGCGCTCGCGATGAAATATGATGTGCATCATACACGGAAGCATGCGGTGACCTCAACGGAAAGCGAGGAGGGTATGTCAGGCACTCAGGAGCGGCAGAGTCGGCCCGTGGCAATCGTGACGGGTGCATCGGGAGGGATTGGAGAGGCAACCGCTCGGGCGCTCTACGCTGTGGGATATCGGGTGTTCGGCACCTATCGGAGGCCCCCGGCATCGAGGTTAGCGGGTGTCGAGTATCTGGCCTGCGATGTGACCAGTGACGACTCGGTCAAGGCCGCGGTGGGTGAAGTGCTGGGTAAGACCGGCCGCATTGACCTGCTGGTTAACAACGCGGGAGTTGGCTTGGTCGCGGGTGCGGAGGAGTCGTCGCTGGAGCAGGCGAAGTCCCTCTTCGAGGTCAATCTGTTCGGTGTGATTCGCCTGACCAAGGCCGTCCTTCCCGTCATGCGTCGGCAGCGGGCGGGACGGATCGTCAACATCAGCTCGGTCATGGGCCTAATCCCGGCGCCGTTTATGGCCCTGTACTCAGCCAGTAAGCACGCCGTGGAAGGCTATTCCGAGTCGCTGGACCATGAGATCAGAGGCTCGGGGGTCAGAGTGGTGCTAGTCGAGCCCGCCTACACCCGGACTTCTTTCGAGGGCAATGTCTACCAGGCAGACCAGCAGCTCGACGTCTACCAGTCGGCACGAACGAACGCCGCGGGAGTCCTGCGGGACGGGATGAAGACTGCCGACACGCCGGAGCTGGTCGCGAGCGCTGTCGTGAAGGCTGCCACCGAGGCCAACCCGCGCCGCCGCTACACCGCAGGCCGGGCAGCGCGCCAGATCAGCCTCCTTCGGCGCTTCGTTCCCGCGTCTGCGTTTGACAAGAGTCTGCGGAAGCAGATGCGCTTGCCCGCATAAGCCAGACCGAGGAGCGCCGGGCCGCGCCGAGGCGTTAGCCCGGCAGGAGGTCGCCGGGAACCTTACCACGTTGCCGGCGTCGGGCGGCCAAGCCGGAATTAGAGGCACAGCACGGCTGGCCACCCGTTATAAGCCCCAGGTCCTATGATGGCCAACGGGTACACGGGGGGTGGGGCCGGTGACTACGGCGGACCGTCAACTGACACCGAATCGGTGAAGGGCATCGGACCGTCTGCAGCGGTTCGGTGCCCTTCGTCGCCTGGCGGCCATGAACAGGCCCCAATGCACTTCCAGTGCACTTCGCCTGGCTCTGCTTGGTCCTAGCTGGCCTATCCTGCTGGAGCTATGTCGTTGGAGGCTATCGGTGGGCGTGGGCGGATAGGTATGAGACTAAATCCTAAGTCCTGCGCGTCTGCCAGTTCCGCCACGTTCGCGTGTCATAATATAACCGCTCGAGTGCCGAGCGACCGTCTCGGGTGCCTGCGCGTCCTCTTCTGTTGTGCCCTTGTTCAAACGACCGTACTTTGAAGTTGACAGCTCCAGGACAGATTCCCTTAGTGGCTTCCAGCCGGTCTCCCCGATCCCGCTCGACCTGGTCCCCGCCCACGGCTGTGCTGCGGCACGGCCTGGCCGTCGTGTCGGTAGGGGTGGCAGTGCTGCTGATGCAGGGACTCAAGCTGCTTTCGGTGCCGGATGCACGGCCGGCGCTGCTGGTGGCGGTGGCGGTCAGCTCCCTCTTCGGCGGGCTCGGCCCCGGGCTGGTGGCTCTGGCCCTGACCTCGCTGGTCTCTGCCGATCCCGGAGTCCTGGTGGCGGGGGCGCTTCTCGCCGGTGTTTGCGCCCTCTTTCGTCGCGCTCCCGCTCCGGCTGCGCCCCGCGGCAGCCCCGACGAACCGGCTAAGCCCTCGGACGACGGCCCAGGCAGCCGGCTCGACCGGCCGGCGGATCCAGAGCCTGGCTTTCCCCCCGAATCGTCGGCTCCTCCGTACCTCGAAGTGACTACCGAAGCCACCTGGCGTTTCCATCACGAGCAGCCGCTCGATATAACTCTGCCCGAGGACGACCAGGTGGAGCATCTCTATCTCTACTCGGTGTTGGCGGAGTGCAATGACGCGTTCGCCAGAATGTACGGGTTCCGCTCGGCCGGGGAGGTGATCGGCACCCGGCTGGTAGTGTTCCTTCCGCCCTCGAACCCGGAAAATCTCGCCTATCTTCGCAGCTTCATCAGGAGCGGGTATCGTCTGGAGGACGCCGAGTCACACGAGATCGACCGCTACGGGAACGCCAAGTGCTTCGTGAACAACCTGGTGGGAATCTTCGAGCGGGGTCAATTAGTGGGAGCCTGGGGTACGCAGCGTGACATCACCGACCGGAACCGGTCCGGAACTTCTCAGGAAATCCGCTCCCGAATCCATTCCTCGAAGAGCTCGTCGCAATAACGGTTATTGATCGAGTTCGCCGTCTTCGCCTTCCTCCCGTCCGGCAGCACCGCAAAGGCGCAGAACTGCGCCACCGTTGGCTTCCGATTGGGACCGGTGCACTCGGGAACCGCTTTGGCGTTCACCACTATCCAAACCGATGCGTCGGGATGCGTCTCCTGCCATCTCGCGCAGGCACCGCCCAGATCGGGGTCTACCTGGAGCCCCCGCGGCTGAATGACGATCTGGGTCAGAATGGGGCCGGACGCCTGGGCGGTGACGGCGGGCCTCACGTACTGCCACGGGGTACAGGCCTCCACCCGGGGCTCGCCGGGGTGCTCCGCAGCCACGCAGGAAAAGCCGCTCAGCGCCTGACCCGGTGTGGGCGGGGCCAGGTAGAGCGTGTCAGCGAGCTGGGCGGCCGGCTGCATGGACAGCAGACTGTCGGCCTGCCTCTCCTCTACCACCCTGACCCGGATCGAGTCGGGGCGCCCCTCCGGATCCGACAGCGTGAGGTCCCAGGATACTACCACCTGTAGCGAGTCGGTCGTCTCCTCCAGTGCGGTTCTTACGTCGGTTGCCTGCGAGAAGCCGGGTAGCAGCGGCTCATCGGGACGGTGACTGAGAAAGCCCTCGATCGCGAGCGCCGCGATCACGGTTCCGATGCCGGTGTAGATGACCCAGTTGCGTAGGTGGGGAGTCTCGGGAGTTGGGGGGAGCGGGGGCTGAGACCTGCGCCTCCGGACCCGCACCCGTACCTCAGGTTCCATCGTCAGAATGCCTCATTACATCCCTCATTCGCACACTCTGGACGGGCCCGCTTAACGGCCTTCCAGCTCTCGCTCGCCTGGCGTGTGCCGGCCGGCCCGACCGGTCCCTGGGTGAGACCTGGCCTCGTGGTAGCGCTCACCCTTCAGCCGAACGAAGGTGACGAACTGCTCGTATTCGTCTTCCGACAGGGCACGAGCTATGGCGGGAATCAAGCCCTTGACCAGCGTTATTCGTTCTTCGACGGTCAGCAAGTTGGCTCGGTCGATGAGATCTCGAAGAGCGGGGTGATTCATCCAATCGGTCTGCTCGCTGGTGGTCATTCGCCGCTCCCGAGTGCGGTGGGTAAGTGCCGAAGGCCCGCGGCTGCGGAAGAGGCAACCTCGAGCGCTCGATCCAGGTCATGATACAGATGGCCGGTGTCGCGCCAGACTCCACAGGCACCGGCCTCGAGCAGGGTCGCCTCGCTGGTTCCTCCGGACAACACGGCCAGAAATACAATTCCCGCGGCCCGGCAGGCCTGGCCATCGTACACGGTGTCGCCGACCATCGCGCACTGCAGCGGCGAGACATCCAGTTTTTCCACCGCCACCCAGAGCAGGTCGGGTGCCGGCTTGCTGGCCTCGGCCTCGTTCTTGGTGACCAGCACGTCGGCCAGCTTGGGCAGGTCGATGCCGGCGCTCGCCAGGGTTGCCTGAAGGTGCTTCTTATTGCTGGAGGTGGCTAGGGCGGTGCGGATTCCCCGCCGGCCCAGCGCTCGAAACAGCTCTGGAACGCAGGGAAACACCCGAAAATGTTCCCGTTTCGCGATTTCGAGGAACTCTTCCTTCTGCCGTTTGCGCAGCGCCTCGCCGTGGCGCTTCTCGGCCTCCGGGCCCAGGATGGAGGGGACCAGGAGATCGCCCCCCTTGCCGATCTCCACCTCGATGCGCTCCGGGGGGACCTTGTAACCGAAGTGCTCGAACGCTCGGCGCCAGGCCTCCACGTGAGCGGGATTGGTGTCGACCAGGGTCCCGTCGATGTCGAAGATGACTCCACGCAAGGCCATGTCACCAACTTAAGCAGGAATGGCGCCCTCCCTACTCCCCGAGCCGGATGCGCTCGATGCGGCGGCTCTGGGCGCGCGCATTGTAAATGCCCAGGGTCACTACGCTGCCGGGTTTCTCGGCCTCAAGCGCATTTCGCAGCTCGGACTCGGTTCTCACCGGCTTGCCCTCGACCGAGAGGATGATGTCGGGGCCGTTGCGCTGCGGATCGTCTACCAGCGTCTCCCATGCGGGGCCGCCCGGCGTAATGTCGGTGACGACCAGACCGCGCAGGTTGGCCGGCAACTGGAGCTGCTGCGCGATCTCCTGGGTGACCGCCTCGACGCTGATGCCGAGTCGGTTGACCGATCCACCCGAAGCGTTGGCCCGGTCGCTGTCGTTCTCGTCCACACCCGCAATCTGCGGCTGCTCGGTGAGAGCCTGAAGCTTGACATCGTAGGTCTTCCGAACACCGCCCTTGCGGGCAACCTCGACCTTTACTACGTCGCCGGGCTTCCGGAACCCGATGACCTGCTGAAGCTGCCCCACCCGCTCCACCGGCTTGCTGTCTACCGAAACGATGACGTCGCCCGGGATGATGCCGGCGGCCTTGGCCGGCGAATCGTCGCTCGGGATGTCCTTCACCACCACGCCGCGGATTTCCGGCAGGCCCACGTAGGCCGCGTCTTCCAGCGTCACGTTGTCGATCGCCACGCCGAGTGCCGCCCGGTGCACCGAGCCGGTCTCGATCAGTTGGTTCATCACCGTTCGTGCCAGGTTGATCGGAATGGCAAACCCGTAGCCGGAGTAGAACCCGGTCTCGCTTGCGATGGCGGAGTTGATGCCTATGACCTCGCCCCGCACACTCACCAGCGGCCCACCGGAGTTGCCCGGGTTGATGGCGGCATCGGTCTGGATGAAGTCCTGAATGCTGCCGCTGCCCCGGCCCCGCAGACCCTGCAAGGCGCGGCCCTTGGCGCTCACGATGCCCGACGTCACCGTAAAGGTGAGCCCCTCGCCCAGCGGGTTCCCTATGGCGAGCACCCATTCCCCGACCCGGGCATCCTCGCTGTTGCCGAGCGCCACGGGGGGGAGCCCCTTGGCGTCGATCTTGAGGACCGCTACATCGGTGTTGGGATCGGTTCCCACGACCTTGGCCTTGAACTCTCGGCGGTCGAGCAGCCGGACCGTTACCTGCTCGGCGCCCTCGACCACGTGGTTGTTGGTGAGGATATAGCCATCCGACGACACCACGAAACCGGACCCGCTGCCCTGCTCGATTTCGTCTCGCGGGCGGAAGCGGGGGAAGAACCGCTCCATGCCGGGGGGCACCCGCTGCCGGGTGGCGGCCTCGGTCCGCTGAGACCGGATATAGACAACGCTGGGCTTTACATGATCGGACACGGCCGCAAAGGCTTCACTCAGCTCCTGGAGCGGCAGTGCCGCCGGAATAGATGGCGTGGGAACCTGGGCGATGGGGGTAGCCTGCCGCCCCTGCGCCTGAGCCACGGTTCGATTCGGCAGATCCAGCAGGCCGGCAAAGAGCAGACCCAGCGCGAAGGCCAGGGCGACCAACCCGCCGAACTTGAGCCAGTTTAGCGATCGTGATGACATCGAGCGGTCCTTCGGGAAGACGTTGGGATCATACTGCACCGGGGTAATTTAACAGTACCGGATAGGGTTATGGTGAGTTTCGCCACATGGCGAAGGGGCCGGTAGGGGCGCACCGCGTGCGCCCTAAATCCGGCCCCTTGCTACGTTCTGGACCCCTTCGGGCGCTACGCGCCCTCAGGGTGACGCCGGGACGTCGATGGTCCCGGCGTCACTTTTTCTCGTCTACGATCTCGTAGTCCGCCTCGACCACGTCTTCCTGTCCGGCCTGGCCCGGCTGCCCGGGCTGTGCCGGCTCGCCGGGGCCTCCGCCGGGAGCTCCCTCGCCGCCGTCGGGTTGGGCGGCGCCGGCTGCCTGATAGAGTGCCGCGCCGGCGGCGGAGTAGGCGGCATTCAGCTCGTCCAGAGACCGGCGGATGGCCTCTACATCGCCGCTTCGGAGCGCCTGTCTACCGCTCTCCAGCGCCGCGTCCAGCCGCGACTTGGCATCGGCCGGCAGGCGGTCAGCCCACTCCTTGCTGTCCTTCTCCACCCTATAGACCAGGCTGTCGAGCTGGTTCCGAGCCTCGATCTCCTCGCGCCGGGCCTTGTCTTCCTGGGCGTGCTGCTCCGCTGCCTTGACCATCTTCTCCACCTCGGACTCGCTGAGACCGCTGGAGGCCTCGATCCGGATCTTCTGCTCCTTGCCAGTGGTCTTGTCTCTGGCCGACACGTGGAGGATGCCGTTGGCATCGATGTCGAAGGTGACCTCGATCTGCGGAACGCCCCGGGGCGCCGGCGGAATGCCGGTGAGCTGGAACTTGCCGATGGTGCGGTTGTCGACCGCCATCTGGCGCTCCCCCTGGAGCACGTGGATCTCGACCGTCGTCTGGTTGTCCTCGGCGGTCGAGAACGTCTCCGACTTCTTGGTCGGTATGGTGGTGTTCCGCGGTATGAGTACCGTGGTGACTCCACCGAGGGTCTCGATGCCCAGAGAAAGCGGGTTGACGTCGAGCAGGAGCACGTCCTTGACCTCGCCCGCGAGCACGCCACCCTGAATTGCCGCCCCGATGGCCACTACCTCGTCGGGATTGACCGACTTGTTCGGCTCCTTACCGAAGAAGTCCTTGACGATCTGCTGGATCTTCGGGATTCGGGTAGAACCCCCCACCAGGATCACCTCGTCGATCTGCTTGGGATCGAGCCCGGCGTCCTTCAGCGCCTGCTTCATGGGCGGAATGGTGCGCTGGATGAGATCGTCCACCAGCTGCTCGAGCTTGGCCCGGGTGAGCGAGATGTTGAGGTGCTTGGGGCCTGACTGGTCTGCCGTGATGAACGGCAGATTGATGTCGGTCTGAGTGGTGCTGGAGAGCTCCATCTTGGCCTTCTCCGCGGCCTCCTTGAGGCGCTGGAGCGCCATGGGATCCTTCGAGAGATCGATCCCCTGATCCTTCCGGAACTCCGCCACCAGCCAGTCGATCACGCGCTGGTCGAAGTCGTCGCCGCCGAGGTGGGTGTCGCCGTTGGTGCTCTTGACCTCGAAGACACCCTCGGCCAGCTCGAGCACCGAGATGTCGTAGGTGCCGCCGCCGAGGTCGAACACCGCGACCTTCTCTTCCTTCTTTTTATCCAGTCCGTAGGCGAGCGCGGCTGCAGTCGGCTCGTTGATGATCCGCTGCACGTCTAGACCGGCGATCTTACCGGCATCTTTGGTGGCCTGGCGCTGGGCGTCGTTGAAGTACGCCGGCACCGTGATGACCGCCTTTTCGACCGTATACCCCAGATAGTCCTCGGCGGTCTGCTTCATTTTCTGGAGGATCATCGCGGAGATCTCGGGCGGCGTGTACCGTTTGCCCTGGATCTCGACCACGGCCATGCCGTGGGGCCCTTCGACCACCTTGTAAGGGACCTTCTTCACCTCTTCCTGGACCTCGCTGAGCCGCCGGCCCATGAACCGTTTGATCGAGAAGATGGTGCTCTGAGGGTTGGTAACAGCTTGCCGTTTGGCCACCTGACCCACCAGCCGCTCACCGTCCTTGGTGAATGCCACGACCGACGGGGTGGTGCGGCCGCCTTCGGCGTTGGGGATGACTACAGGATCCCCGCCCTCCATTACCGCGACGACCGAGTTGGTCGTGCCCAGATCGATGCCTATGATTTTGGAAGCCATGTCCACTCCGCAATGAGACGTCAGCCGGGCGGGTGCCACTCTGTCACCCGCTCCTGGAGGCTACCCTGGGAAGCAAGTGCCATACCGCCTGAAGCTGCCTTTTTGGCGCATCCTGGCCAGGAGAAGGCCGGACCTGACAGCCGTGACTTGGCTCACGACGCGCCGAGCACCGGTGGCCTAACCTATCAGGTGCGCGGCAGTGGATTGGTGGGATGCACCAAGGTTGGGCGGGTTCCGTGGGCCCATTCGAACGGAGGAGGAGCCATGCTGTGGACGATCTTTGTGATTCTCCTGGTGCTTTGGCTGCTGGGAGTGGTCACGTCCTACACGCTGGGTGGTTTCATCCATGTGCTGCTGGTCATCGCGGTGATCATGGCCGTAATGCAGTTGATTCAGGGCAGGCGGGCGTTGTAAGGGGCTATCGGCTGTGGGAGCCGCTGGTGATAGCCCAGCCGGCGGCCCCATAGCCCTCAGCCAATTAGCCCGGCCCATGGCCAAATCAGCCCACAGCCCATAGCCCGGCATGCCACGAGCCGTCAAACCAAACCCCAGGAAAATCCGCTACGCGGTCGTCGGTCTGGGACACATCGCCCAGGCAGCCGTCCTGCCGGCCTTTGCCCATGCATCCGAGAACTCGGAAGTGGTGGCGCTGGTATCGGACGACCCGGAGAAGCTGGAAAAGCTGGGTCGCCGATACAAGGTCAAGGGCCGGTACTCCTACGATCGGTTCGAGGAATGCCTCGGGAGCGGCGAGGTTGACGCGGTGTATATCGCATTGCCCAACCACTTGCACCGGGAGTACTCCGAGCGGGCGGCGCGGGCGGGAGTGCACGTCCTCTGTGAGAAGCCGATGGCGGTGACGGAGGAGGACTGCCTGGCCATGATCCGGGCGGCCGAGGAGAATGAGGTGAAGCTGATGGTGGCTTACCGGCTTCACTTCGAGGAAGCCAACCTCAAGGCCATCGACCTGGTGCAGGCCGGCCGGCTGGGTGAGCCCCGGATCTTCGATTCGGTCTTCAGCATGCAAGTGAAGGCAGGCGATATCCGTCTGAATCCGCGGCAGCTCGGCGGAGGTCCGCTGTACGACATCGGGGTTTACTGCATCAACGCCGTGCGGAACCTGTTCGCGGCAGAGCCGATGGAGGTCACCGCCTTCAGCGCCAACAATGGGGAGCCCCGGTTCGAGCAGTGCGAGGAGATGACCAGCGCGATCCTGCGCTTTCCCGAGCATGAGCGGCTGGCTGGCTTCACCTGCAGCTTCGGTGCGGCTGATGTCTCCGCCTACCGGGTGGCGGGCACGAAGGGGGAGCTGGTCATGGACCCGGCCTACGAGTACGCCGGAGAGTTGAAGCAGCGCGTCACCATAAACGGCCGCACCCGCGAGCGCACCTTCCCCAAGCGGGACCAGTTTGCGCCCGAGCTGATCAGCTTTTCCGAGTGCATCCTGAGCGGTGCCGCTCCCGAGCCGTCGGGCTGGGAGGGTTACGCCGATGTTCGGGTGATACGGGCGCTTTACCGCTCGGCCGACACCGGACAACCAGTCACCCTGGAGCCGTTCTCCAAGGAAGACCGCCCGACCCTGGAGCAGGAGCTCAGGCGCCCCCCAGTCGGCAAGCCCGAGCTGGTGAATACCGAATCCCCTACCAAGTAGGGTACCGGGCTCGGCTATATTGAGCCATGTTCCCCTACCGGGACGACAACCCGACTCTGTCCACTCCCATCGTCACGTTAGTACTGATCGTGGCGAATGCCGCGGCGTGGATATTGGTGCAGGGCATGGGTGCCGAGCCGAGTCTCTCCCGGTCGGTCTGCGAGCTCGGGCTCATACCAGGCGAGTTCCTCGGGGTGCTGCCCGAGGGATACGCCGTCCCCATGGGCGGATCGACGGTGTGCCTCATCGGCGAGGAGCGCTCCTGGTATACGCCGCTGACGTCCATGTTTCTCCACGGCGGCTGGTTCCATCTCATCGGTAACATGTGGTTTCTCTGGGTCTTCGGGAACAACGTCGAGGACTCGATGGGACACACGCGGTATCTCGCCTTCTACATCCTGTGCGGCCTGGCAGCGGCAGCGGCTCAGGCGTTCACCAATCCTTCCAGCCCCATTCCAATGGTGGGCGCGTCCGGCGCGATCAGTGGCGTCATGGGCGCATACATAGTGCTCTATCCCCGGGTCCGGGTCCATATGCTGGTCATCCTCGGCATCTTCATCACCCGCATCGTGGTGCCGGCCTACCTGATGCTGGGCTACTGGTTCTTGCTGCAGCTCATCGGCGCGGGGTTGGCCTCCGGCGAAGGAGGCGGAGTGGCGTTCTGGGCCCATGCCGGCGGGTTCATCGGAGGCGCACTTCTCATCTACGTTTTCCGTGACTCGGAGCTGGTGGCCAAGCATCGGGCGCTGGCGCGGACCACCGGGACACTGGGGTACCGGGAGAGGTAAGGCGGTACGGCGTACCGCCCTTACCGCCTTACCGCCTCTTCGGTATGTTCTCGATATGCCGGATGTTCCCCAGGAACGAGTGGTTTCCCCTTCTCGGCGGGCGCCACTGGACGTGCCGGTGGCTCCGCGGAATCCCGGCATGCCGCTCGAGCTCGATTGGGTCGAGGATGTCCGGGTCAACCGCAGCGCCGTGGAGCGGCGGGCGGCAACGCTCCGGACCCGCCGGACCGTGAAGAGGGAGTGGCAGGCGGCCTGGCTGCTGCGTGCCGTCACCCTGATGGATCTGACGACCCTCTCGGGCGACGACACGCCGGACCGAGTACGCCGGCTCTGTGCCAAAGCTCGCCGACCGGTCCGCGCCGACCTGCTCGCGGCCATGGGCGCCGGGCAGCTGCCGATCCGGGTCGCGGCGGTCTGCGTTTACCACAGCTTCGTGCAGACGGCGCTGGAGGCGCTCGAGGGGTCGGGAATCCCGGTAGCGGCGGTCTCGACCGGGTTTCCGGCGGGACTCTCCCCCTTCGAGCAGCGGATCGGGGAGATCCGCGCCTCGGTCGCGGCGGGCGCCGAAGAGATCGACGTGGTGATCACCCGGGCCCACGTGCTGAGCGGGGACTGGGGTGCGCTTTATGACGAGGTTCGGGCCATGCGGGAGGCCTGCGGCGACGCGCACATCAAGACGATTCTCGCCACCGGCGAGCTGGGTACGCTGCGCAACGTGGCCCGTGCCAGTCTGGTCTGCATGATGGCCGGCGCCGATTTCATCAAGACCTCGACCGGAAAGGAGAGCGTCAATGCCACGCTCCCGGTGGGGCTGGTCATGGCCCGGGCCATCCGTGACTACCGCGAGCGCACCCGCCACCTGGTCGGGCTCAA
Organism: Gemmatimonadales bacterium; assembly: GCA_050733075.1. GTDB lineage: Bacteria > Gemmatimonadota > Gemmatimonadetes > Gemmatimonadales > GWC2-71-9 > CAVVWJ01. The sequence continues at coordinate 8,329 of JBOHSD010000015.1, read as the reverse complement.
GCCGGCGGGCGGGATCCGCTCCGCCAGGGACGCGCTCGACTGGCTCGCGCTGGTGAAGGACGAGCTGGGCGACCGCTGGCTCCATGCCGATCTGTTCCGCTTCGGGGTTAGCACCCTGCTCACCGATATCGAGCGTCAGCTGGAGCACTTCGTAACCGGGCGGTACTCGGCCGCTCACCGGCATCCTACAGCGTGAGAGGTGAGAGGTGAGAAGTGAGAGGTGAGAGGTGAGAGGGAATTCATTTGGTGAGACCTTCTTACTTCTTACCTCTTACCTCTTACCTCTCACCCCCCTCAACTACCTCTCACCCTCAACGAGACTTGCATGGCATCCGTTCCCGAGATCTTCCAGACCATGGCCTACGGTCCCGCCCCCGAAGCAGCGGGGCCGGCGAACGAGTGGCTCGAGCGGCACGGCCGGCGCTTCGGGCTTTTCATTGGCGGGGCCTGGACGGAAGGCGCGGGCGAGACTTTCGAGACGCCGAATCCGGCGACGGGCAAGCCGCTCGCCCGGCTGGTGCAGGCCAACCCGGCCGATGTGGATCGGGCGGTGCGCGCGGCACGCTCGGCCCAGCCCGGCTGGTGGGCGCTCGGGGGACACGCGCGGGCCCGGTATCTCTACGCCATAGCGCGGCAGGTTCAGCGGCACAGCCGGTTCCTTGCCGTGCTCGAGTCGCTGGATAACGGCAAGCCGATACGCGAGTCGCGCGATATCGACGTGCCGCTCGTCGCCCGCCACTTCTACTATCACGCCGGCTGGGCCCAGCTCATGGAGGGGGAGCTGCCCGACCGTGTGCCGGTGGGGGTGATCGGCCAGATCATTCCCTGGAACTTCCCCCTGCTCATGCTGGCCTGGAAGATCGCGCCTGCGCTGGCGATGGGAAACACGGTGGTGCTCAAGCCGGCCGAATTCACCTCGCTCACCGCGCTTCGTTTTGCCGAGCTGTGTGACGAGATCGGCCTGCCGGCGGGCGTGGTGAATGTGGTCACCGGCGATGGCCGGGCTGGCGAAGCCATAGTGGCCCACCCCGATGTGGACAAGATCGCCTTTACCGGCTCGACCGAGGTGGGGCGGATCATCCGGGCGGCTACTGCCGGCACCGGCAAAAAGCTCTCCCTCGAGCTGGGCGGGAAGTCGCCGTTCATCGTCTTCCCGGACGCAGATCTCGACAGCGTGGTGGAGGGCGTGGTCGACGCGATCTGGTTCAACCAGGGCCAGGTCTGCTGCGCCGGGTCCCGGATCCTGGTGCAGGAGGGTGTGGCGGACCGGCTGGTTAAAAAGCTCAAGGACCGGATGGAGACCCTGAGAGTGGGTGATCCGCTGGACAAGGCCGTGGACATGGGCGCGATCATCGCTCCGGTGCAGCTCGAGAAAATCCAGGGACTGGTGCGCTGCGGCGAGGAGGAAGGGGCCAGGCTGTGGCAGCCCTCCTGGAGCTGTCCCCGCGAGGGATGGTTCTTCCCGCCGACGCTCTTCACCGAGGTGTCGCCCGCCGCGACGATCGCCCAGGTGGAGATCTTCGGACCGGTCGTCGTCCTCATGACCTTCCGCACCCCGGACGAGGCGGTGAAGCTCGCCAACAACACCCGCTATGGGCTGGCGGCCAGTCTTTGGACCGAGAACATCAATCTGGCGTTGGATGTGGCCCCGCAACTCCAGGCAGGCACGGTGTGGATCAACTGCACCAACGTCTTTGACGCCGCGAGCGGCTTCGGCGGCTACCGGGAAAGTGGCTTCGGCCGGGAAGGCGGACGCGAGGGCTTGAGGGAGTATGTGAAGTGGGCGGGCGGTACGGCGGTACAGCGGGATGGCGGCGTGGGCGGAAAAGGCGGAAAGAGCGGAAAAGGCGGACGGAGCGGAAGCAGGGCCTCTTCCGCCCTTCCGCCTATTGATCGCACCCCGAAGCTCTACATCGGCGGCAATCAGGTGCGTCCTGACTCGGGCTACAGCCTGGCGGTGCTCGATGCGGCTGGGCGGCGGATCGGGGAGGTGGGACACGGCAACCGGAAGGACATCCGGAATGCGGTCGAGGCAGCCCACAAGGCGGCAGGCTGGGCCCGGACTACGGCCCACAACCGGGCGCAGGTGCTCTACTATATCGCGGAGAACCTGGCCGTGCGGGCGGATGAGTTCGGCCGCCGGCTGGCCGGTCTCTCGGGCGATGCTGCCACCGCCGAGCGCGAGGTTGCGCTTACCATCGAGCGGATCTACACCTGCGCCGCGTGGGCCGACAAGTACGACGGCCTGGTGCACCACACACCCTACCGCAACGTGACGCTGGCTATGCCCGAGCCGATCGGTGTGCTCGGCGTCGTCTGTCCCGACCCCTGGCCGCTGCTTGGTTTCGTATCTACGGTCCTGCCGGCCATCGCCATGGGGAACACGGTGGTGGCGGTTCCGTCAACCGCGGCGCCTCTCCCCGCCACCGACCTGTACCAGGTCCTCGACACCTCCGATGTGCCGGGCGGGGTGGTGAACATCGTCACCGGCCCCGGCGACGAGCTGGCCCGGGTATTGGCGTCGCATGACGACGTGGACGGGCTCTGGTACTTCGGCAGCGCCGAGATATCGGCCGAGGTGGAGCGTCTCTCCGCCGGCAACATGAAGCGCACCTGGGTAGATCTCGGCCGCGGCCGCGATTGGACCGACCCCCGGCGGGGCGCGGGCGAGGAGTTCCTGGAGCAGGCCACTCAGGTGAAGAACATCTGGATCCCGTACGGCGAGTGAGGCAGGTAGAACAAACAACAAAAGCAGCCACAGATGAACACGGAAACAGGACGGATTGCTCCGGCTCGGCTATACCCCTCCGAGCGCGCTCCTGGGCTTCAGGGTTTCAGGTTTTAACAGCACACTAAACAGTCGTCCGTACCGACCGAATAAATATGACGTGCAGCTCTCGGATACGACCTCAATCGGTGTGCAGTTGAAAGAAAATCCTATGGATCATCGAGGACGAGGAGGAGCCTCATTTCGTCTAGGAGCGATCCGTCATGGTGATCCGTGCCATCTGTGGCTGCTTTTGTTGTTTTTAGACCAAACCCACCATCTCGAGCAGCAGTCCGTCCCGGAGACCGAAGGCGCTCACCGTCACTCCACCGGCTCCTATCCTCTCCAGCAGCTCTGCCGCCACCGCCAGCCCGGCCACTATGATATCGCCCCGCTCCGGCTGGAGACCGGGAACCCGGCGGCGCTGCTCCGGTGACATGGCGGCGACAGAAGCGAGCAACTCCTCCAGTTCGGGAGTGGTCACCATGCTGCCGTGCAGCGAGGCCGCCGGCGAGCCCCGACGTGCGAGCGCCATGGCGGCGATGCTTGCGAACGTCCCGCCGGAGCCGATCAGAGACGAGGCCAGCCATTCGCGCCCCGGAACCGCCTGCTCCAGCTCGCGGCGGATCCGAGCCCGGAGGTCCGTCAGAGGCACCGCAAGCTCGGTGAGTCGCACCGCTCCGAGCGGCAGCGATCTCGTGAGCCGGACCCGTCCATTCACGGCGCCGATCAACTCCAGGCTTCCGCCCCCGATATCGGCAACCAGCGTGCGACTGCCGCTGGGGAAGTGGTGGGCCGCCGACCGGTAGGAGAGGGCCGCCTCGGTTTCGGCAGAGATGACTCGAAGGGGAATGTCGAGCGACCGGACCCGATGGACGAAATCGGCCCCGTTCTCTGCCTCACGAACCGCCGCCGTGGCCACGGCCGCGATCCGATTGACGCCATGCCGGCGGCAGGTGTCGCGCATGCGGGTGAGGGCTCGAATGGCGCGGCCGATCGCTTCCTCGCCCAGCCGCCCGGTCGCCGAGAGTCCTGCACCCAGCCGGGGCTGATCTTCGGCATCCTCGATCACGACCAGGCCCGCCTCGGGGTCGTACTCCGCGATGGTGAGCAGCACCGTGTTGGATCCGACGTCTATGGCAGCGATCCGCTCGCGGTCCCGGCTCACTTTCCCGTGGAGGCTCGACTCTCCCGGGCCTCGCCCCGGTCTTCCGCGTGGTGCTTGATCGAGCGGCCCTCCACCAGGAAAACCACGTCCTCGCCGATGTTGGTGGCCAGGTCCGCCACCCGCTCCAGATTCCGGCTCACCAGGAACAGCTCCATGCCGGAGCCGATGGTATGCGGATCCTCCATCATGTGAGTGAGGAGGATCCGGAACACCGAACGGTGCAGGGAGTCAACCTTGTCGTCCCGGACACAGACCTCGCGCCCGGCCGCAGCATCGCCACGGATGAACGCCTCCAGGGCATCGGAGAGCATCTCCCGCGCCAGCCTGGCCATGTCGATGATCTCCGGCTCGGGCGCGATTGGACGAGCCTGGTTCAGTCGCTCGGCCGACTGGGCGATGTTGACGGCATGATCGCCGACCCGCTCGAGATCGTTCGCGATCTTGAGCGCCGAGGTGAGCATCCGGAGGTCGCGGGCCATGGGCTGCTGAAGCGCCAGAAGGTTGATGCATTGCTCCTCGATCTCCACCTCCATGGCATCGATCACCCTATCGCCCGCGATGACCCGCTGCGCCTTCTCGCTGTCGCGCTCCAGCAGCGCCTCCACGGCCAGGCCGAGCGCGGCCTCGGCCTCACCCGACATGGTGAGCAGGCGCACCTTTACGTGGCTCAGCTCGTCGTGGAAATGGCGGTGGACGTCGAGGCTCATCCGAACCTCCCAGTGATGTAGGCTTCGGTGCGCTCGTGAGCCGGCTTGGTAAAGAGCTGGTTGGTCTCGTCGAACTCGATCAGCTCCCCTCGATCGAAGAAGCCGGTGAAATCCGATACCCGGGCAGCCTGCTGCATGTTGTGGGTCACGATCACGATGGTGTAGTGCTGCTTGAGGTCGAAGATCAGCTCTTCGACCTTCTGGGTAGCTATGGGATCGAGGGCGGAGCAGGGCTCGTCCATCAGCAGCACCTCAGGCAGGTTGCCCAGGGCTCGGGCGATGCAGAGCCGCTGCTGTTGGCCGCCGGAGAGCCCGGTGCCGAGCTCTTCCAACCGGTCCTTTACCTCGTCCCACAGAGCCGCCTGGCGGAGACATCGTTCGACCAGATCGGGCAAGTCGTGTCTGCTCACCAGCGCATTCAGCGAGGGCCCGTAGGCCACGTTATCGAATATCGACTTGGGGAACGGGTTGGGCCGCTGAAAGACCATCCCCACCCTCTGCCGCAGCGACACGAGATCGATGCCCGGCCCGAAAACGGAGGCGCCCTCCACCCGGATGTCGCCCTGGTGCCGGATGCCCGGGATCAGATCGTTCAGCCGGTTTATGGAGCGCAGGAAGGTGGACTTGCCACATCCCGACGGACCGATGATCGCCGTGACCGCACGGCGCTCGATGGTAAAGTCGAGATTCCGGAGCGCTTGCCGGGGCCCGTAGAAGAAGCTGAAATCACGCACCTCGATGGCGGGATTGCCGGGGGTGCCGGGCCAGTCGGCCGGCTGCCGCGGAGCCAGGGTGACCTTCGGCCTCAAGGCAAACGGCTGGGGATCCACCGTGGTGTTCATCCGAACCTTCCAGTGATGTAGGCCTCGGTTTGCTCGTGCCTGGGTGCGGTGAAAAACTGTCGCGTTGGCCCGGTCTCGACCATGGTACCGAGATAGAAGAACGTAGTGGTGTCGGAGACCCGTGCCGCCTGCTGCAGGTTGTGGGTCACGATGATAATCGTAAAGTCACGCTTCAGCTCGAAGAGCAGCTCCTCGATCCGCTGGGTGCCCTGCGGGTCGAGGGATGAAGTGGGCTCATCCAGAAGGATCACTTGCGGCGAGGGAGCGATGGTGCGTGCCAGGCAGAGCCGTTGCTGCTGGCCACCGGACAACGCCATCGCGCTGGCCTGGAGCCGGTCTTTCACCTCGTCCCAGAGGGCCGCCTGATGCAGGGCGCGCTCGACCACGCCATCGAGCTCCTGCCTCGGCATACGGCCGTTGACCCTGAGGCCGGCGGCCACATTGTCGTAGACCGACATCGTGGGGAACGGGGTAGGGCGTTGAAAGACCATCCCCACCCGGCGCCGGAGCTGCATGGCGTTAATCCGCGGGGCGTAGATATCCTCCCCATCGAGCAGGACTCGACCCGTGATCCACCCCTGCTCCGACAGCTCGTGCATCCGGTTGAGGGTACGCAGGAAGGTGGACTTGCCGCACCCCGACGGGCCGATCAGGGCGTGCACCTGGTTGGGCAGGAAGCCGAGCGACACCTCCTTGACCGCGGCGAACTTGCCGTACATTGCGCTCAGCCTCTGGGTGGCCATCCGCGGCTCAGCCATTGAGGCTGAACCTCCGCCGGAGCGCCAGCTTTGCAGCCAGGCTCAGCACGAAGACCACCAGGATGAGCACCAGCGCGGCGGCCCAGGCATACTGGTGCCACTCCTCATAGGGGCCGGTAGCATAGGTGAAGACCGTGAGGGGCAGCGCCGCCATCGGCTGGTCGAGGTCGAAGCTGAGATACTGGCTTCCCAGCGCGGTAAACAGCAGCGGCGCGGTTTCTCCCGCTATTCTGGCGACGGCCAGCAGACTGCCGGTTACGATTCCAGGAAGGGTTGAGCGAACCACGACCGAGAGACTCGTGCGCCAGCGGGGGTAGCCCAGCGCAAGCGCCGCTTCCCTCAGCGAGTTGGGCACCAGCTTGATCATCTCCTCGGTGGTGCGCAGCACCATCGGAATCATCAGCAATGCCAGCGCCACGCTCCCCGCCAGGGCGGAGAAGTGCTTCTGCTGGGCCACGATCCAGGCCCAGGCGAAGACCCCTACCACAATCGAAGGCGTGCCGTTCATCACATCGGCCACGAAGCGCGTGAGCCAGGTGAGCCGGCTGCCGGGGTACTCGGCGCAATAGATGCCGGCGCCCACCCCGATGGGCAACCCGATGAGGCAGGCCGTCCCCACTATGATGAGCGTGCCCACGATGGCATGAGCCACGCCACCGCCGGTCTCCCCCGCCGGCGCGGGGGTATTGGTAAAGAAGTCGAGGGAGAGGCTTCCCGCTCCCTTGAGCACCAGGTTAGCCAGGATGAAGAACAGCGGCAGCAGAGCCACCACGACGGCCCCGACCATGAGCCCGACCATAAGGTTGCTGACGCCGCGCCGGAGGACACGCCGATTCATATCCCGCCCGTCCAGTAGCTCATAGGGCGCTGCTCCCCGCCCCGGAGCCGCGCGCCACCCGCCAGATGAGCAGCCGGGCGCCCGCGTTTACCACCACGGTGACCAGGAAGAGGAGGAAGGCCACGTAGGCCAGCGCAGACAGGTGGAGGTCGCCCACGGCTTCGGAGAACTCGTTGGCAATAGCCGCGGCCATGGTGTAGCCGGGGGCAAGCAGCGACGCGGAGATCTCGTGCCGGTTTCCGATCACCATCGTCACCGCCATCGTCTCGCCGAGCGCCCGGCCGAGCCCCAGAATCACGGCGCCTATGATCCCGGATCTGGCGTAGGGAATGACCGCGGTGATCACTGCCTCCCAGCGCGTTGCCCCGAGCGCAAGGGCGGCTTCCCGCTGGGTGTTGGGTACCGCGAGCAATACCTCCCGCCCAACCGACATGATGTACGGCATGACCATGATGGCCAGAATGATTCCAGCCGCCAGCACGGAAGGGCCATAAATCGGTCCCTGAAAGAAGGGCAGGAAGCCCAGCGTGTCGCGCAGGAACGGAAAGGCGGTGGTCCGGAGCAGCGGTATGAGTACGAAGATGCCCCAGAGCCCGTAGACCACGCTGGGAATGGCGGCCAGAAGTCCGATGAGAAAGGCCACCGGCTGCCGAACAGCCTTGGGAGCAAATTCCGTGAGGTAGATGGCGACGCCGAGCGAGAGCGGCACCGCGATCAGCAACGCCAGGAAAGAAGAGACCAGGGTACCGACCACGAGCGGCAGAGCCCCGAAGCGCTCGGCCACCGGATCCCAGGTGCTCGAAGCCAGGAATCCGAGCCCGAATTCTCCGATGGCGAGTCTGGACCCGGTCCAGAGCTCATAAACCAGAAACGCGAGCAGGATAGGGACAGCGAGCGCAGCCACGGTCAGCAAACCCTGGAAGGCCCGATCGCCGTGGTTGGCTTGCTCCAGGGAAGCGGAGGGTGCGACCCGGGCAGGGATACCGGTACCGGTTACAGTCATGCGGGGACTCTAGAGCGGCGCATTACCCGCTCAGTCACGGAATTGTAACGAGCCTGTCACGAGGAGGGACGCGTTACTTCCTGGCTTTCGGGCAGGCGAGCCCGCACCAGCTCGATGACCGGCACCGGGAGCGGCGCGTAGTGCAGCTCGGTGGCCATCCGTTGCGCCTCAGGACCGGTCATCCAATCCACGAAGTCCCAGATGGTCATGGCCTTGGCCGGGCTCTGGCCCTCCTTCCGAATCAGG
>JBOHSD010000014.1:0-65163 GCA_050733075.1 Gemmatimonadales bacterium | reverse complement strand
ACCTTGTGCTCCCATACTTTCCGACCGTCGCCAGCGTCGAGCGCCACCAGCTTGGCATCGAGGGCCCCCATGTAGACTCGTCCGTCGTACACCGCCACACCGCGATTGACCGGCCCACAGCAGTGCACCGTGCTGTCGAAATCGTGGGCGTACTCCCACTTCTTGGCCCCGGTGGCGGCATCCAAGGCGATCACATGATTTAGCGGCGTGGAGATGTAGAGAGTCCCGTCGAGGACCACCGGGCTGGCCTCGAAGGAGTGCGGGATGCCGGTATTGTAGCGCCAGGCGAGCTTCAGCTGCTTGACGTTCTGGGCGGTGATCTGACTCAAGGGAGAGAAGCGGCGGTTGCTGTAATCGCGCCCATAGGACGGCCACTGGGTGCTGTCGGCCATGGCCTGCTGTAGCGCGCTATCAGCGCCGGCCATACCGCCATCGCGCCCTGCCCGGGGCTGGTCCCTGTCACAGGCCCCAACCAGGGTGGCGGCCCCTAAGAGCATCAGGGCCGCGACCTTAACCGATGCCGTTCTCCCTGTCCGAGGCATTGTGGCACCCTTTCGCAAGACCCACTTTGGCGTCTCAAGATGGTCGGGGCAGACCCCACCAGTGCCGGGTATCCATGAAGCGGGCGTTCCGCTTTGTCCGGCATGGGAAGATCGGGTGCCGGAGCAGCTCCTCAGCCGAGAAACTGCTCGAGGCCCTTACACCGCGACCCGGTTGACCCGGGCCTCCGCGATCTCGGTCAGCTTCTGGTCGGTCGCCTTCTCCTCTGCCAGGGTCTGCTGGAGCACGTTGGCGCAGTCGCTCCTGCCGAGCTGCCGGGCCCAGGCGATCAGCGTGCCGTAGCGGGTAATCTCGTAGTGCTCGACCGCCTGAGCAGCCGCCAGCGCGGCGGCATCGAGTACCTCGGAGTCGCTCGCGTCACCCATGATCTCATCGGCTTCCTGCAGGATACCGTCGATGGCCGGGCAGCTGACTGCCTTCGGTGACTCGCCGTGCAGGCGGAAGACCTGCTCCAGCCGGCTGATTTGATTCCTGGTCTCGCCCAGATGGGTGTGAAACCCCTGCTTCAGCTGCGGATCGGTGATCTTATCCGCCATTTTGGGCAACGCCTTGGTGATTCTCTGCTCCGCGTAGTAGACGTCCTGGAGTGTGTGGACGAAGAGATCATCCAGGTTCTTGATCGGCTTGGTAAGTAAACCCATGATCCGGCTCCCTAAGTGAGTGATCGCCGCCCTGAGATCGTAGCCGGCCGGCGAGCGGTTGACGTGTCGGGAATACGCATAGTGTCCCCAGGGAAATAGGGAAGCCGTGACCCGCATCACCGGGGAGCAGCTGCCAGGTGGTCACTCCAACTCGATCACGCCGCAGGCAATCCGCGGGCCTCCCGAAACTCCGGACCCCGCCGGGCCGGGAATCCCCTGATCGGGCTTTTCATGAACTATGACGGAGCTGCCGTTGGCGTCGAACAGGCTGAGGGGGCCGGGAGAGAGGGTGATCCGGCTGGTCGTCGCCTCCACTACGCCCGCGCCGTTCCGGTCCACGACCAGATTGGGAATGTCGCCCAGGTGGAAGGGGTGATTGACGTCGGGATCGGGGTTGGCGGCCGGTCCCGGGTCGAAGTGCCCCTGTGCCGCTTTGTAGGGAGGAACACAGGCGCCGCTCCCCACCTCGTGGATGTGCAGGCCGTGGGGACCAGGGGTCAAGCGGTCTGCCGGTCCGGTGATGCGCGCCTCTATCTCCACGCCTGGTACCGGCGCGTTGCCCGCTAGCTCGACGAAGGTCACCTCCCCCTTGATCCCCGAACCCGGTGGCCCAGCGATGGTGGCCCGGGCTTTGGCGGTCTCGGACGACGTCATAGCGGGTACCGTAGTATCCGCGCCGGCGGATGACTCTCGCTGCTCCCTCCGATCGCCCTCGCACGCGGTCAGAAGCAAGAGCGCGCCCACGATGCCCCAGCCCGACTGATCCGGCAGAGCCATGATTCCTCCTTTGTCGCTGTCTTGGTGAGTGTACGCGGCCCCGGGAGGAGGTGTGGTGACCGGCGTCACGCGGGAGCGGAGGATGGCGACGAGAGCTTCTGTCGGGCCCGCGTCAGCGTAACGCCGCGGCGCCAGAAGCCCTTCCAGGGATCGCCGACCTTCTCCAGCCGGCCGAAGATGGTACGGATGGTCACGCCGTCGGGCCGCAGCGCTTTTCTCTCCAGCTCGCTCCAATCCAGCGGCACTGATACCGGAGCCCCCGGCCGGGCCCGCACCGCATACGCTGGGGCGACGGTCTGGGCATAGGCATTCCGGTTGGTGTCGAGGAACACCCGGCCTGCGCGCTTGCTCTTCAGCTGTTCGAGAGTCCGTTCGGTGGGCGCCTCCCCGGCCACGATCTCGGCCAGCTCTCTGGCAAGGGCGCGTACCGAATCGAACCCTTCCCGGCGCCGCAGCGGTACCACGACGTGCAGGCCGCGTGAGCCGGTGGTCTTGAGGTAGGCCGGGAGCTCCAGTTGGTCGAGCAGCTCCTTGAACGCCTGCGCCGTTCTTTTCACCGGTCCGAAGGCTTGGCCCGACGGATCCAGATCGAACACCATCTGGTCGGGGTGGTCGAGCCGGTCGGTGCGGCTGAGCCACACGTGGGGGGTCACGACCGCCTGGTTGGCCAGATACACCAGGGTGGCCTCGTCCTCGCAAACCACATGGGTGACGGTGCCTCCGACTTTCCTGACCGTGACCCGGCGAATCCAATCGGGGTAATAGGAAGGCGCCGATTTCTGGAAGAAGCCCTGGCCCTCGATTCCATCGGGATAGCGCTCCAGGGACAGCGGCCTCCCCCGGAGATGCGGCAGCATCCAAGAGGCGATGCGGTGGTAATAGTCGATCAGCTCTCCCTTGGTGATCCCGGCTTCGGGAAACAGAACCTTATCAAGGCGGGCAATCTCCATTTCCCGGCGGCCGATGCGCACCAGCTCCGCGGAAGAGGCCACCTTCGAGTGCTCTTCAGTTCGGCGGACATATCTCGCGCGGGCTGCGCTCAGCTTCGCCTTGGGCATCGCTCTCATTCTCGCTCCGGCAGCCCGGTTCGCCAAGACCGGTGGGCCGGCGTCGGGCTCGTAGACGCGCAACCGAAGGGTTGCGGATTTCCGGGCTCCAGCTTAAGGTTTCAGGCAACCAGCAGGTTGCCTACACACCAGGAGGTCGGCCATGAGCACCAGCACCCAGAGTCCCAGCAGCACCGACCGGATCGAGAAGTCCATCGTGCTGCGCGCCCCCAGATCAAGGGTGTGGCGCGCCCTCATCGATCCCGCGCAGTTCAGCCAATGGTTCGGGGTAGCTCTGAAGGATCCTTTCAATCCAGGCGACCGGGTGCGGGGGCCGGTCACCAGCCCGGGCTACCAGCATCTCACCATGGACATCACCATCGACCGGTTGGAGCCGGAGCGGCTCTTCTCCTGGCGCTGGCAGCCCGGCGGCGATCCCCAGGCCGACCCGGCCGAGCCCACCACGCTGGTAGTGTTCGAGCTGGAGGAGGTGCCGGAGGGGACCCGGCTCACGGTGAGGGAGTCGGGGTTCGACCGGATTCCGGTGTCGCGCAGGGGGAAGGCGTACCGGGAGAACGAAGCCGGCTGGACTGGGCAGATGGAAAATCTCCGGAAGTACCTTGCCCCAGCGGCGTAGGGCCGAGACGCCGGCGCCGGTGTTCGCCGCCCTGGGCGACGAGACCCGGCTCCGGCTGCTGGCCCGGCTGGGAAGCGGAGAGCCGATGTCGATCTCGCGGCTCACCGCGGGTTCGGGCATCACCCGGCAGGGAGTCACCAAACACCTGCGAGTGCTCGCCAACGCCGGGCTGGTGCGGGGTAGGCGGCGGGGGAAGGAGAGCCTTTGGCAGCTCGAGCGGCGGCGGCTGGAGGAGGCGCGCCGGTCGCTCGAACTGATCTCTCGGCAGTGGGATCAGGCGCTGGGCAAGCTCAAGCTGTTTGTCGAATAAGCCGGGGCATTTACGCCCTTGGTACAGACGGCATTAAGGCCCACCACCCACCGCAGCGGCAGGAGCCACGAACCCTTCCGGTCACTGCAGTGCGCTCTGGAGGAAAGATCGCGCAGAGGATACAGTGCGCACTGACGCGCCCTTCAGGGTCCATGGCTCCGCCGCTGCTCCTCCCCCTGTGGTGGGGCGGCCAGCGGAACTGGGCTGAGCCCCGAAGGCTGAGCGCAAGGGGTGCGGTGAAGGGATGTCAGGCGCTTGAAGCCGGAGGGGCTCGGTCCAGGGCCGCTGGCCGAGTGGGGTGGGGTGGTCTGCTCCCGCCTACCCCCCGCAACGCACGTCGAAGCTCACCCTGACGGTCACGTCTACGCCAACCGTCAACACCCGCGGGTTGGCGCCCGCCACCGTGCAGCCCGCCGGCGGCAGAAGTGTGAGCTCCAGGATGCCCGAGGCCACGGGGCTCAACCTCAGGACTCCGGAGGCAGGCAGGTCAACGACTTGAACGGTGCCGTGCGACTGCCGAGTGCGCACCCGGTAACCGTCCCGCTGGCCGGTGCCATCGATCACGGAAACGAAGACCAGGCCATCGCGGTTGATCGACAGGTGCCACTGGTCGCAGGCCCCGAGTCCCAGGAGCCCGGCCAGGGCGAGAGCCTTGCGCGACACGCTCACAGCTTCCTCGGAAAGAGAGCGCTGCTTCCATCCATATCACCGGTCTCGGCGTGGGTCAGCGGGGTGGCGTCGGGGTCGAGCACTTGGCCGTCCACCACTCGCCCCAGCACCAGCTCGTGATCGCCCGCCCGGACCCGTCCCATAAGCTCGCAGTCGAAGTAGGCCAGCGCCTCATCGAGGATAGGTGCGCCGGTGCGGCCGGCGCTCCATGCGATGCCTGCAAGCTTGTCCTCATCCGAGGCCGAGCGGGTGCCGAGCCGCCGGGCCAGATCCAACTGACCTTGCTTCAGCACGTTGACCACGAATCCACCACCTCCAAGCAAGCGATACGAGGCGTTCTCGGGGTTGATGCTCAGGACCAGCAGCAATGGGTCGAATGAGCTCTGCATCACCCAGGCGGCGGTGAAGGCATTCCGCTTTTCGCCTTGGGCCACGCCGACGACGTAGACCCCATAGGTGAGCCGGCGGAAGAGCTCGGCAATGTCGCTCATGGCTGGCTGCTCGCACACTAAGATCGGGTCTCGGACTGCCGGGCTTTTCCCGCTAGCGCGAGTACCGGTTTCCTGACAGATATGCACTGCCGAAGCCGAGTATGTCAGTGCTGGCGTATGGAGTCCAGGTCCCAAGCAGGGGTGTAGAGGGTGGAGCGGTTCCCGATGGCGAGGTTTCGGTGACGCTGCTGGAGGAGAAATGACCCCACGATTGTTTAACGACCGATCCCAGGCGGGCCGGGAGCTCGCCTCCCGGCTCAGCAAGTATGCCGACCAGCCGGACGTAATCGTTCTGGCCCTGCCACGGGGCGGGGTGCCGGTGGCGTACGAGGTGGCCCGCGCGCTGCGCGCGCCGATGGACGTGTTCATCGTGCGAAAGCTGGGGGTGCCGGGACACGAGGAGCTGGCGATGGGCGCCGTAGCCACCGGTGGGGTGCGGGTGCTCAACGAACAGGTGGTTCGTGGGCTGCGCATTCCCGATTACGTGATCGATGCGGTGGCCAACTGGGAGCTGCAGGAGCTTCAGAGGCGGGAGCGGCTCTACCGGGGAAACCGTCCTCCGCCCGACGTGCGAGACAAGACGGTGATCCTGGTGGACGACGGCCTGGCCACCGGATCAACCATGTTGGCGGCAGTCCAGGCGCTCCGAAAGCAGGGGCCGGCCCGCATTGTGGTGGCGGTGCCGGTAGCGGCGGGCGATACCTGCGAGCTGTTGAAGGAGCAGGTGGACGATGTCGTCTGTGCGGTGACGCCGGAGCCGTTCTATGCGGTGGGGCTCTGGTACCAGGACTTCTCCCAGACGACCGACGAGGAGGTCAGGGAGCTGCTGGAGCGGACCGCGGCGGAGATGTCGGTTCGCCCATGATCCTGCGCCCGCTTCAGGCGTGAAGGGACGTAAGAGGGATGACACTCTCGAAGGGCTCGAAGACAAAGGTGAAGCTCTCCGGCGTCGTGAGCCACCGCCGGGCAAGGAGAGCGCGGACCGAGCGGCGCGCCGCCTGGGCCATCACGGGATTCATCGGCAGGACGCTCAACTCTCGGTCGAGCTCCTCAGTGAGGACACGTAGCCGCTCCCGATCCACCGGGGGCGCGTTTGCCAGTGCGGCCTGCACGTTGGTCCAGGCGCTGAGGTAGGGATCCGCGTCCAGCGCCGGTGGCACCGCCGGCCTGAGCAGGGAGGGGGGAACTTCCCTAAGGCGTTCGACAAAGCGGCGGGCAAGGGCCGCCTCTTCCCAAGCCGTTTCCCACATCGCGCTCCTCACTCGACTCCGCAGTAGCACGCTGCCACATTCTCCCGGTTAGACGTGGCTCCGGGCAGTAGCCGATCTATAGGAGCGCTTCCGCACCAGGAGATGTAATCCCGCTCACAGTATTGCCCTTGCAGAGGGCCAAGGTTGCGGAGCACGGCCAACTCGGAGGAGAAAAATGGCACGAAAGAGCGGTGGCAGGAGGGGCGGCCAGACCAGGCGCGGCTCGCCACGGCGAGGCCGGCCGGCGGTCCGTCGGCGAACCATCAAGCGAGACAAGGAGAGCACCCAGCTGCTCGAGCGGGGTGAAGGGCCGACCGCAGAGGAGCAGGTCGATCCGAGCGGGGGCAGCCCCGGCACCGAAGCCTCAGGCCGCTTCGGCGGCCAGCTTTCGGAGCCGAGACAGCCGGCCAACCCGCGGACGGGTGGAACCGGTGGGGAGGGCAGCTACAGTACGCTGGGCGGCGAGGTGTACCAGGACGAGGCATCTGACGAGGACGCGCCTAGTTACGGTGACTGGCAGCGCCACAGCTCCGGCGCAAGCTCCGGCGCCCGGGGGCAAGAGGGGCTCGGCTACCCCGGGGAGGAGACCTGGGGCGAGGAGCAGTACACCGCCGAGCGCAGGGAGGAGCAGGGCCGCCAGGAGGCTCGCGGCCCGCGTAGGGTCCGCCGGCCCGATGAGAGTCTCGCCCGCGAGCTCCACGAGATCCTGATCCGGGATCCCGAGCTCGAGGCCACGGAAGTCGAAGTCGAGGTCGAGGGTGGCGCAGTGACGCTCAGCGGGGTGGTGGACGGCTCCGACGCGAGGCTGCTGGCCGAGGAGCTGGTAGAGTCGGTGCCGGGGGTGCGGGAGGTGCATAACCGGCTGAGGGTGGGACGCTAACCTCAGGACCATATCTCCGGAGCATATGCCGACCACCTTACTTACTCTCGGCTATGAGAAGCGCAGCATAGACGAGTTCGTCCGGCTTCTGAAGCAAGCAACTGTGGATGTGCTCCTGGACGTGAGAGAGACGGCCTGGAGTCACCAGTTTGAAGCCCTGGTCGCCACGTTCCACGCTCGAAGCAAGCAGGTCTGCATCGCATGTTTCGAGCGCCATCCCGGCGACTGCCATCGCGGCATTATCGCCGCTAGGTGGCAGGAGCGCGGAGAACGATCGGTCAAGCACCTGGGGGTCGCAGGCTCACTGACAATGCAGGCCACTGATGCTGTCCACCGCCCGTCTCTCACCGGCTGAAATGACGAGCCGCCACTTGTCCTTGAGGCGCACCCACTCCCGTACGTAGGTGCAGAGATAGGGCTGGCTCGGCGGCAACCAGCGGTCGGGTCCCCGGTCGCCTTTCGACTGATTGAGCCGGTCCTTAACTGCAAGGAGATGACGGGAATCCTGCAGGTAGTTGGCGTAGGCCGCTCGCCGAGGGTAACTCCAGCGCCAGGCACCAGATTCGTAAGCGTTCTTCAACGGCACGAAGTGATCGATGTCCACGTCGGCCGCGGCAGTGAGTACTTCATCGCTGTATGGGTCCGGCCAGCGGCCCTGGCGGATGCGGCACCCGCGCGCGTCGGCCACTGTTCCCCCATCGGAGTCGCGCACCAGAACCTCGGCTCTGGTGTCCTGGCAGTCCGCATCGTGGTCGGTCCATCCACCGAAATGCCGGTCGCGGTCATACGGTGGGGTGGTGCCGCGCTCGCGGGGAAAGTGCTCCAGCGACGGAACCTCGCTCTCTGATGCCAACCGCACGTTATTCCCCCAGGCCCAGCCGATCTCGCCCGCCTCAGTCAGGACGAGGTAGTAGCGGTTCACCCGGTCGGGCCACACCAGCTCGAGCTCGGTACCAGTATGGAGCAGCACGATCTCTGCCGAATCGGTCGAGGGTTGAGCGCGCAGATTGACGTTCCGTGTCACCACGGCCCACTGCGCGGGCGCGGCGCGTGCAACTCCGCCACCGAGCAGGGACAGCCCGGCCACCAGAGGGAGAACCAGCGTCCGAGCCGACATCCGGCCTGGAGAGGTGTGCGTCATTTCTAGGGGTCTAGAGAACGAAATGATGGACTCGCGTAGTTGCAAGAAGAAGCTAGAGGCCGGTATCGCGTCGCGGAAGGACATAGGGGGCTGCGGCGCCACACCACCCTGCGGCATCGGCAGTCTTCCCGAAGTCTTTCCGCTGGGTTTACATACCTCTGTCGGCTGAGCGAAACCAGACGGGGTACCCAGTGGCTGAGCCCAAGACAGAAAAAAAGGCAACCCGCCGCTCCAAGAAGAAGGCGGCAGCCGAGCCCCGCTCCCGCGGCATCGCGCCCGACGCCATCGGCTCGGGAACCCCGCCCGCAGAGGTGACCCGGCTGGCCCAGGCGATCGAGGCCGACGGCGGCACCGTCCTGGCCCCCTACAAAGACCCCCTCGGCGGGAACTGGCAGCTCTTCGCCGCCCTTCCCATAGATCTGGTCGAGCCCACTCCCTATCAGCGCGACCTCTCAAAGCCGCACGTCGAGCGGCTCTCCGCGGCCATCGATAAGTTGGGCCGATACCTGGACCCGATGGTCGTAGTGCGCTCGGAAGAGGGGAAGTACTGGACCCCCAACGGCAACCACCGCCTGGCCGCGCTCCGGCAGCTCGGAGCCAGGTCGGCCATCGCCATCGTGGTGCCGGAGATCGAGGTCGCCCACCGAATCCTGCTGCTCAACACCGAGAAGGCGCACAACCTGCGCGAGCGGTCGCTGGAGGTGATCCGGCTGGCCGAGCTGCTGGCGGCAACCGAGAGCCGGCCCGAGCGCGATTACGAGATCGAGTTCGAGGAGCCGGCCCTCCTGACTCTGGGACTCTGCTACCAGGAGAACGGCCGGTTTGCCGGCGGGGCTTACCACCCGATCCTGCGCCGAATCGAGAAGTGGCAGTCGGCAGCGCTGCCCAAGGCGCTGGAGACCCGGCGGGAACGGGCCAAGCGGGTCCTCCAAGTCGACGCGGCGGTGAGCGAGGCGATGAAGGCGCTCAAGGCCCGCGGCTTCGAGAGCCCCTACCTTCGCCCGTTCGTGGTGGCGCGGATCAACCCGATACGGTTCAAGCGCGGCCCCGCCGATGCGGACGAGACGCTCGATACGATGCTTTCTGCCGCGCGGCGGTTCGATGCCGGGCGGGTCCGTGCGGATCAGGTCGCGAAGGTTGGCGGCGTACCTGAGGAATCGTAGGCCCCACCCCCGCTGTGCACTGTAACCTCTGCGCGATCCATCCACCTGAGCGCACTGCAGCGGCTGGAAGGGTTCGCCGTTCCTCCGCTGCGACGGGGAGGGTGGTGTGGGTATACTTGCTTGTCCTCCTGATGTGGAGAATGCCTCAATGCTCCGCCAATACGTCCAACAAATCCTGATCCTCAGCGCGCCGCTGAGCCTCTGGCTGGGAGCCTGTAAAGGCCGAGATGACCGCACGGCCGCCGATTCCCGCGCTCTGGCTGAGTCCGCAGCCGTCTACGAAAAAGAGTCCGGCATGTTCCGGAAGGTGGGGGAGACCCCGAACCTCGAGGGACCGGAGTCGGCCCGCTACGACCGCGACCTCGACGTGTGGTTCGTGGCCAACATTAACGGTCAGCCCCTCGGCAAGGACAACAACGGATACATCAGCCGGCTCAGGCCCGACGGCACCCCGTACTCGGTCAAGTTCATCGAGGGCGGGAAGAAGGGGGTCACGCTCCATGCTCCCAAAGGGCTCGCGATCAACGGCGACACGCTCTGGGTGGCGGACATCGATGTCGCCCGCGCCTTCAACAAGCGCACCGGAGCGCCCATCGCCAACGTCAGCGCTCAAGGGCAGGCCAAGTTCCTCAACGGCGCGACGGTGGGGCCGGACGGAGCGATCTACATGACTGACACCGGAATCCTCTTCGGATCCGACGGGAAGGTTTCCCACCCCGGCCCCGATCGGGTCTTCCGGGTTACCCGGGCCGGCGCCAAGCCCGCCCTCACGTCATCCAAGCTCGAGGGCCCCAACGGCATCACCTGGGATGCCCAGCAGCGCCGCTTTGTGATCGTCTCCTTTCTGGGTAAAGGCATCTACGGATGGAAGCCGGGCGACAAGGATGTTGAGTCGATCGGGTCCGGCCCCGGTCAGCACGATGGCGTGGTGATGCTTCCCGATGGTCGCCTGCTGGTGACGAGCTGGACCGATTCGAGTCTGTTCGTTATTGAAAACGGCCAGGCTAGAACGGTAGCCACGGGGATTTCATTTCCTGCCGACATCGACGTCGATCCGAGGAACTCTCGCGTTGCGGTGCCGCAGTTGATGGAGAACAAGGTTCAATTTCTGGAGGTGCCATGATGCAGCACGGCTCCCGTGGCAGCGGCGCTGTTTCAGCGGCCCTGGTGTTGGTGCTCCTGCTGGTGGGCGCGGCGCTGATCTGGATGTACAGCGGAAGCGATAAAGCGGTGACGGCTCCCTCCTCATCTGCGCAGGCTCCGGTGACCACCCACGGCGAATGGGTCTCGATCAAGCGAGGCCGAGACTCCATTCGGGCCTACGTCGCATACCCCGAGCGGGACACCAAGGCGCCGGCCATCATCGTCATACACGAGATCTATGGGCTGACCGACTGGGAGCCGACCGTGGCCGACCGGTTGGCCAAAGAGGGCTTCGTCGCGATCGTTCCCGACCTGCTCTCCTCGAAGCACGGTATCACGCCGGCCGATGCCGATTCGGGACGAAAGCTGATAGGCCAGCTCGAGCCCGAGCGGGTCACCGCCGATCTCGATGCGGCCCACGCCTACGTGAATGGTCTGCCGGCAGTGGCCACGGACCAGATCGGAGTGATCGGGTTCTGCTGGGGTGGGGGACAGAGCTTCCGCTATGCCACCAACAACCCGAATCTCCGGGCCGCGGTCGTCGCCTACGGCCCCGCTCCCGACCCGACCTCCATGAAGCGCATCAAGGCCCCGGTGCTCGGCATCTACGGCGAGAACGACGAGCGGATCAACGCCAACCTGCCCGACGTGACCGCCGCGATGCAGTCGGCCGGAAAGACTTACAACTCGGAGGTTTACCCGGGCACCGGCCACGGGTTCCTGAAGCCGGGCCGGGATGGGTACGACACGCCGGAGCGGGAGAAGGCGTGGGGGCGAATCCTGGAGTTCTTCACGGCACGGCTGGGCAAATGAAACCGTGAACGGTGAATGGTAAACGGTAAACGGGCCGCTCACCTCCCGTTCACGTGCCGGGGTACAGCAGCCTTCCATTCACCGTTCACCGTTCACCGTTTACCGTTTACGCTTTGCTATGCTCCCCCTGATTCTCCTGTTGCAATCCCAGTCTCCCCTCGCCGCCTGGGCCGACTCGGTCGGCGCGGTGCATGACGCGCTGCACTACGACATCACCCTCGTGCCCAGCGACACCGGCACCCACGTCCTAGGCGAAGTGCAGACCACATGGCGGCTCCGCTCCGCCGAGCCGGTGACGATGCAGCTCGACTCCGCCATGCGGGTGATCCGGGTTCTGGTGGACGGTAAACCCAACACCCGGCTCTCCCGCACCATGTATGGCCGGTCGGAGGACTACATTGCTATCCCGCATCAAAAGCAGCCGGGCGATTCGATCAGCACCCGGGTGCGCTACCGCGGCTTCACCCGCGATGGGCTGATCATTCGCAACAACCAATACGGCCAGCGCACCCTGTTCGCCGACAACTGGCCCAACCGGGCTCACCTCTGGCTCCCTTCCCGCGATCACCCCAGCGACAAGGCGACTGTCGCATTTCACGTCGAGGTGCCTATCGAGCACCAGGTGATCGCTAACGGCGTGCTGGAGAAAATCGACACGCTGCCCTACGGCAGCGCGATGTGGCACTACCGCCTGGACACTCCGGTGCCGGTATACACCATGGTGGCGGGCGTCGGCAAGTTCGCCCGTACCGCTCTGCCGGACGCTGCCTGCGCGATCAAGTGCGTGCCGCTCACCGTCTGGACCTACCCCCTCGACTCGGCCTACGCTGTTACCAGGGCCTTCCGGCGGGCCGGCGAGATGCTGGAGTACTTCAGCCGGCTGATCGCTCCATTTCCCTATCCCAGCCTGGCCCACGTCGAGTCGAGCACCAGGTTCGGCGGCATGGAGAACGCCACTGCGATCTTTTACGACGAGAAGCTCTACCGGAGCAAGAAGCTGAACGAGGCGCTGGTAGCCCACGAGACCGGGCATCAGTGGTTCGGCAACTCGGTCACCCCGTTGGACTGGCCGCATCTCTGGCTGTCGGAAGGGTTCGCCACCTATCTCTCCGCCCTCTGGACCGCTCACGCCGAGGGCGACAGCGCCTTCCGCTCCAGAATGGCGGGAGCGGCAGCCGAGATTCTCGACTCCCCCGCCAGCGAGCGGCCGGTGGTAGATACTGCGACGTCCGATCTGCTCGGGCTGCTCAACAGCAACAGCTACGAGAAAGGTGCGTGGGTACTGCATCAGCTCCGTGGTATCCTGGGAGACTCCACCTTCTTCGGCGGGCTGCGGCGCTACTACTCGGCCTATAAGGACAGTACCGCGCTCTCCGGCGATTTCGCCCGGGTAATGTCCCAGACCGCGGGGCAGGATCTCGAGTGGTACTTCCGGCAGGCGCTGACTCAGCCGGGCTATCCGGTGCTGGAGATCCACTGGCGTCACCAGGGAGGGAAGCTGACGCTCGAGATCGAGCAGATCCAAAAGCCGGAGTGGGGCGCCTATCGAATCCCGGCTCTCGAGCTACTGGTTGATGGAAAACCGGTGCGGGTGGCGATCGAGGGAAGGAAGACCCGCAAGGTGCTCGAGGGAATCAGGCGGAAGCCCGCCAGCATCCAGGTCGATCCCCACGGCTGGTGGCTGCTCAAAAGCACAGTGAGAGGTGAGAAGTAAGAAGTGAGGGGAATGCGGTGTCACCCTGAGCCGAAGCGCAGCGCAGGCGAGGGGGCCGAAGCACAATTCAAGCTCCGGCCCCTCGGGCGCGGCCGCGCCCTCAGGGTGACAACCCTTCTCACTTCTCACCTCTTACTTCTGACCGCCTGCGATCCCACGCTCCCTCCGCTCCGCGGCCAGATGGAGGTCGGGCGAGACCCATATGCCGTCTTCGTTGGTGGCGGTCTCAATGGTGATCTCTATGCTGCGCGTCCCCAGGGGGGCTCCCCGGTCCGGGTCACCTTCAGCAACATCGCCGAGCTGAGGCCGGCCCTCTCGCCCGACGGCGCCAGGTTGGCGTTCTTCCGCAGTGCATCGGTCAACGACTCTACCCCTGCCACCGTCTGGGTCATGAGCCTGCTGAGCGGTGGGGAACGCGAGCTCCGGCTGCCCAGGGGCGCTGGACAGCCCCTGCGAGTCGGCTGGGAGCGGGGTGGACAATCGGTGATCGTCTCGACGGCTAACGGCCTTTATCGGGTCGGCTCGCCGCCCGCGGCCCGGGATGCCCGGGCGGTGCCGGCCGGCGAACGCGCGCGCGCGGAGTCGAGCCTGGCGGTGCTGCTGGGCGACCCGGTGTTCGCCCGGGCGGTGCCGTGTGAGACGGGTGGCGACCTGTGCGTGGTGGCGGATACCGGAGCGCCCGGTCTCCTCGCCCGCGGCGCGCGTGACCCGGTGCGCTGGGGGAGTGATTCGGTGGGATACTTCGTGAACGATAGGCTCGAGGTCCGGCCCCTGGGCCCAGGGCGTCCCCGCCGGCCCGCGTGGTCGAATCTGCCGGCCCGGCCGAGGCAGCTGACGTTTTTTGAGGGGAGACGGGAGCGGTGAGCGGGAGAAAAACTCCTCATCTCGCCGAGATCGCATCCCAGGCCGCCTCCAGCGTCAGCGCCACCTGCGGATGCTCCGGGGTCCACTCACCTGCGCTCACCCGCTCTGCCGCAAACCCTACCAGCGCCAGCCAGATCGAGGCCCAGAGGTCGGCCGGGCCGGAACGCACTTTCCCGTCCGCCTTGCCGCCGGCAACGATCTGCTGTAGCGCCTCCTGAAATTCGCGTCCTGCTTCCCGGCTCTGCTCGTCCAGAAGACGCTCCTCCCGGCTCTGCAGCAGCATCCGCATCCTCGCGGGGTCGGTCTTCGCCTCGTCCACGAGGCGCCTGGCAACGCCGAGCAATCGCTCACGCGGTGGTAGCGCCTTGTAGGTGTCCACCTCGCGGACCAGCTCCGCCCCCCGCTGCTGCGCATCGCGGTAGACCTCGTTCAGCAGGCTCTCCTTGCCCTTGAAGTGCCGGTATATCGTCCCCTCCGCCACTCCGGCGCGGGCGGCGAGCTCCGGGGTAGTGGTCGCCCGGTAACCCACGGTGGTGTAGAGCTCCGCCGCCGCGCGCAGGAGCCGCTGGCGGGTGGCGGTGCCGTTGCGGCGGGGATTGGAAGGGCCAGGGGGCGACATGTGATGATGAATGTAAGAGGTGAGAGATGAAGGGCGTGAACGGTGAACGGTGAACGGTAAACGGTGAACGGTGAACGGTAAACGGTGAACGGTGAACGGTGAACGGTGAACGGGGGGAAGGGATGGGCCGGTTCACCATTCTCCCGCAATCATGTACCCGTTAACCGTTTACCGTTCACCGTTCACGGCCTTCACCCCTCCCACTCTCCCGAGTATGTTCGGGGACTTTTCCAACGGGGTAGGAATGAAACTGCTGGTCCTCGGTGCCGGACTCCAGGGGTGCGCCTGCGCCTACGACCTCCTCCAGAATCCGGCGGTTGGTCAGGTTACGCTGGCCGATCTGCGCCCCGAGAAGCTGCCCCGGTTTCTGGCGGAAGACTGGAAGGGGCGCCTACGCACCCTGAAACTGGACGTCACCGACTCTGCGGCGGTGCACGCGGCGTTCGATGGTCAGGCCGCGGTCATGAGCGCCATCCCGTACTACTACAACGGCGCCATGGCAAGAGCCGCCATCGAGTGCGGCTGCCACTTCTCCGATCTTGGCGGCAACACCGACATCGTGCTGGAGCAGAAGAAGCTGCACCAGCAGGCATGGGCCCGGGGTGTATCCGTGATTCCCGACTGCGGCCTGGCGCCTGGAATGGTAAATATTCTGGCCGCCGAGGGAATCCGGCGGGTCGACCGGGCCGAAAGGGTGAAGATCTTCGTCGGCGGCCTGCCCCAGAGCCCCGAGCCCCCGCTCAATTATCAGCTCGTGTATTCCCTCGAGGGTGCGCTCGACTACTACACCACCCCCTCCTGGGTCCTCAGGGGTGGCAAGCCGGTACAGGTCGAGGCCCTGAGCGAGGTGGAGCCGGTGGAGTTCCCGGCGCCGGTCGGCACCCTGGAGGCGTTCCACACCGGCGGCGGCATCAGCACGCTGCCATTTGCCTATGCCGGCAAGATCGACGTAATGGAGTACAAGACGCTTCGCTACCCCGGTCACGTCGCCATCATGCGCCCCATACGCGAGCTCGGCCTCCTGTCCAACGCGCCAATCGAGGTCAAGGGGAAGAAGGTGGCGCCTCGTGACCTGTTCATCGCCGCGGTACACCCCAAGCTGTACAAGCCCGAGGGTCGCGATCTCGTCGCCCTCCAGGTTCAGGTCACCGGACAAAGGGGCGGCCAGCGTCATCGGGTCACCTTCCGGCTGATCGACTACTACGATGCCCAGCACGGCATCAGTGCCATGATGCGGACCACCGGCTACTCGCTGTCCATTACCGGGCAGATGCAGGTGGACGGCCGGGTCAAGGCGAAGGGGGTACACACCCCGGATGAGGCGATCCCGTTCGACCAGTACGTCTCTGAGCTGGCCAAACGGGGAATCATGGTAGAGGAGACCTGAGGTGGGCGGCGCGGCGGCGCGGTGGGAACCTTCCGGGGTAACCTGGTGTTTGAGGAACGCCGCCGCCTATTACCGGAGAAAGACATGCTGGACTTCAGGAAATTGTGGGAGAGCGCGCTCACCTTCGAGGCGTTCGTCGCCGTATGCAAGGCTGAGCACTGCGGGCTCTGGCAGGCGATCTACAATCTGGCCCGAATTCCCGGCTGGGCGCCGGCAGCCGTTCCTCCCGGGGTGAAACGTAAGCTCCTGGTCATCGCGGAAGACTGGTGCGGCGACGCTTCAAACACCGTGCCGGTCGTCGCCCGGCTGGCCGACCTGGTGCCCGGGCTCGAGCTGCGGGTGATCATGCGCGACGCGTATCCGGAGGTGATGGACCAGTACCTTACCAACGGCTCGCGCTCTATTCCCATCGTGATCGCGCTGGACGAGTCGTTCCAGGAGATCGGCCACTGGGGGCCGCGTCCGGCCGAGCTGCAGGCCTGGGTCATGGCCAGCCTCGGCACCATGCCTAAGACCGAGCTCTATCCCAAGGTCCGCCAGTGGTATGCCCGCGACCGCGGCGAGACGACGCTGCGCGAGGTTCTGGAAACCGCAGGGTTCCCGGTTGCGAAGGTGGCTTGAGGGCGGACCCCGTCCTCCGACAGCATCGCTTCCCCGCTTCCCCGCTCCCCCGCTTCCCCGCCTCTAGAACATCCACCCGGTTCCCACCGAATAGTTGAAGCCGTCCGGGCCGCCGGCAAAGTTGAAGGTGAATATGGTCGAGCGGAGAATCCGGAGCGCCACTCCGCCGCCCCCGCCCACCTTCACGCCATCGGTGGTCAGCCCGAAAGACTCCTGCTCGAACACCCGCCCCGCATCGACGAATCCCAGCAGTGTAATGGCGCCGAGATCGCCGAACGCCAGAAGGTCGTGGCGGACCTCTAGATTTCCAAAGATCAGGTGGCGGCCGGCGAAGCGCCCGGTATCGAAGCTGCGATGGGAGTACTGACCCCCCAGCACCGGGATCTCTTTTTCCCAACCCGGAATGGTGAAGCGCGCATCCAGCGTCGGGCCACCCCCCATCCCCGACGCGACCAGCCGCGTCGCCACTACGGTGCCCTCGCGCGGAGTGACATAGCCTCGGAGTATGGCATACAGCCGGGTATAGCCACTCCCCCCGCTGCCGATCTGCGCGCCACCCTCGAGCAAAAGTCCTTGATGGGTGTTGAACTCGTTATCCCGGGTGTCGTACACGAAAGCCAGTCGACCCGAGGCATCGGTCTGGTCCAGCTCGGTGGAGAAGTCCGAGCGGAACAACGAGGGGCCGGGCAGCGAGGTGAACCGCGCCTTCTCCAGGTTTCCCAGAATGGCGAGTTGCAGCGGCCCCCCGATCAGCTTGGTGACCTCGACCTGCCCGGTGTAACGGGTTCGCCGGACCCGGTATAGGAACGGCTGCGTCCTGGTGACGAGATCTCCGTTGTACTCGGTATCGTTTCCCAGCCCGAAGTAGCCGAAGCGCGCCTCCCGCGCCGCGGCGCCGAGCAGGTTGATCCGCCATCCGTTCAGCAGCTGGGGGGCCCGGAACTTGACGTAGGCGTGGCGGCTGCCGCGATGGGTGATGCCCGCGTCGGCGGTGAGTGCCCCATTGGCGGTGACCCGGTCTTCGTACTGCGCGGGTTGCCAGTGATGGACCCGGAAAGCGAGCACCGGTCCATCGTTGGTGCCGCCCGTAAGATAGGGGAAGTAACTGGTGCGCCAGGGCGTGCTCCGCTCCCGCTCCTCGGCTTCCTGCGCCACCAGCGGCGCAGCCCAGAGCAGTACGGGAAGGAGCAGAGCGACCCGCCCCGTCACGCCCGCCTCTGATAGAGGTAGGCCGTGTCGCGCAGGGCTCCGTCCTTGCCGTCGTGCGCCGCGTAGCGAGCCGGATAGAGCGACGCGGCCCCGAAGTCGCCCTGCTTGCTCACCGCATAAAAGTTCAGATTGAACGTCGGGCGGCCATTCCGGAGCAGACGGGGCGGAGTGATCCGCACCACCCGCTTCAGCGTCTCGAGGCACGCATCGGTCGCCTTGAGTCCCCGCCGCAGGTTCTCGACGGTCAAGAACCCGCCGCAGGCCAGGATGTTCGCCTCGCCCCGACCGGTGGACCCGGCGGCCCCGATATCGTTATCGGTATACTGGCCCGCGCCCACAATGGGTGAGTCCCCCGCGCGACCCGGGATCTTCCAGGCCAGCCCGCTGGTCGTAGTGACGGAGGAGACCTCGCCCCGCGAGTTCACCAGGTTCAGATTGATCGTGCCGGTGGGCCGGGCCACCATGGGCTCGTCCTCGGGGACGTCGAGCCAGTCGTCCTCCGGCCCCCGGTTGGCGCGCCAGGTGAGCCACAGCTGCCGCGACTCGGGAGTCAGCAGATCTTCGTCCTTGAAGCCGTACGAGAGCGCGAAACGTTTGGCGCCTTCGCCCACCAGCATGATGTGATCGGTATACTTGAGCACCAGCCGCGCCACCTCGCTCGGCGTCTTGATCCCCTCCAGCGCCGCCACCGCTCCTGCCCGTCGAGTCGGACCGTGCATGCACGACGCATCCAGCTGAACCACGCCATCCTCGTTGGGAAGGCCGCCGTAGCCAACCGAATTGTCAGCCGGGTCGAGCTCCTGGATCTTGACGCCTTCCACGGCCGCATCGAGCGTGTCGGTGCCGCCAAGCATCAGCTCCATGGCGCGGTTGACCGCGGGGAGACCGTTGGCCGAGCTCACCGCTGCCGGTCGACTCGCGCTCCCGCGGAGGACCGCCGGAGGGATCGATGGCAACGCAACGCTTGCCGCCGCGAAACCGCTCGCTCCCAAAAAGGTGCGGCGGGAGACCGGCCGTGACATAGGAAAGCCTCCAATGGCAGAGGGAACCGCCGTTCACGCTGCGGGGGATTTAGGCCCGTCGCGAAGCGAAAGTCAACCGAGTAACTTTTTGCCTTGGCCTCTTACTCCCCGCTCCGCTCCGCCACCGACCGAGCCAATCGATCCACCGAGGAGCCGTTCGGCCTGGTTCGGTTGGTTGTGGGAGCGCTCGCGCTCCTGGGTACGGTCATCGCGGTCATTCTGGCGGCGACCGGAGCCGAGCCCCGAGCCCTCCAGCTGGTAGGCGCGCTATGGGCGGTGTATGGCCTAGTCGTCGGGTTGCTCTACGGCGTGCTCGAGCCCGTGATCGACGGATTCTTTCACCTCGTGAGCAATGCCGGGCTGGTGCGCAGGGGCGGCGGCTTTTCCGCCATCGAGACCCTGGTGGCGCGAGGTCATCTCGCGGCCGCCGCCGAGGCCTACGCGGAGCGAGCGCAGAACCAGGCCGAGCGGGTTGAGGCCACCCTCAGGCGGGCGAAGCTGCTGGCGGAGTCATTGGGCCATTCCGAGACGGCGGCACTCGAGCTCGATAATCTGCGGATGGCGGGGCCGCTCTCGAGCCGGGACGATTTCCGGATCGGGCTGGCCCTGGTCCAGGTTTACGAGCAGCACCTGAGCGATCCGGGACGCGCCATGGCCGAGCTGCGCAGGCTGATAGACCGTCACCCCACGTCGGGTGATGCGCGGCGGCTCCGGACGGCTCTGGCGGCCTTGAAAGCCCAACGGTTCGACGCCGGGCCCTGCTGAAATGCCCGCTCGCCAGCGGCTGGACCCCGAAATCTTCAACTTGCCGGTGGCGAAGATGCGGGCCGGCTATTACTCCGACAAGTACTTCGTACGGGCGCGCGAGATCCTGTTAGCCGATCGGTATCGCCCCCGGGTAACCATGCAGGTGTTCGGCAAGACCCACGCATTCCTCGGCGGGGTGGATGAGGCGCTCGCCATCCTGAAGCTATGTGCCATCGAGTGGCCCGAGCTCGAGGTCCACGCGCTGCATGATGGTGACGAGGTCGAGCCCTGGGAGACGGCGCTTCTTGTCGAGGGGCCTTATGACGCCTTTGCCCATCTGGAGACGCTCTACCTGGGAGTGCTCGCCCGGCGAACCCGCGTGGCGACGAACACTCGGAGGGTGGTCGAAGCAGCCGCGCCCAAGGAGATCATGTTCTTTCCGGCCCGTCACGATCACTGGCTGGTCCAGACCGGCGATGGATACGCCGCACACGTGGCCGGTGCCATCGGGGTCTCGACCGACGCGCAGGCCTCGTGGTGGGGGAGCGAGGGTGTGGGGACGGTACCGCACGCGCTCATCGCTGCCTACGGGGGTGACACGGTGCTCGCCACCCGGAAGTTCGCCCAGCACATACGGCCGGAAGTGAGGCTGATCAGCCTGGTCGACTTCGAGAACGATTGCGTGCGCACCTCGCTCGAGGTGGCTCACGCGCTGGGAGACCGGCTCTACGGCGTACGTCTCGACACCAGCGAGACGCTGGTGGACCGCTCACTCTGGGATAGGATGGGGTACTTCAAGCCCAATGGGGTCAACCCGCAGCTGGTCTGGAATGTCCGCCGCGCGCTGGATGGCGACGGCTTCCGCAGCGTGAGGATCATCGTCTCCGGTGGGTTCACGGTTGACAAGATCCGGGAATTCGAGCGGGACAAAGTGCCGGTGGACGGGTACGGCGTGGGGTCCTCGCTGTTCCAGGGACGGTTCGATTTCACGGCCGACGTGGTGCGGCGCGAAGGAAGGCCATGTGCCAAGGTGGGACGGGAATACCGGCCCAACCCGAGGTTGGAAAAGGTAGATTAAACGGTGAACGGTGAACGGTGAACGGTGAACGGTGAACGGTGAACGGTGAACGGTAAACGGTGAACGGTAAACGGTGAACGGTAAACGGTGAACGGGTGGCCGGGTTCACCCCTTGCCGTTCACCGTTTACTGTTCACGGTTCACGGTTTTTCGGAGACCGCATGACGAAACTGATTTTCTGGGACGTGGACACGTCCTATGACTTCATGAAGTCGGACGGAAAGCTCTATGTGCCCGGCAGCGAAGAGATCATCCCCGCCGTCAAGGCGCTCACCGACTTTGCCCACGCCAACCGGATCCCGATCGTCGCCTCGGCTGACAATCACGAGCTCTCCGATCCGGAGATCAGCGATACCCCCGACTGGAGCACTACTTTCCCGCCGCACTGCATGCGGGGCACACCGGGACAGCTCAAGATTCCCGAGACCGAGCTGCTCAATCCGCTGGTGATCGGCCCCGAGCTTCACGATCCGGGCGCGCTGGCCCAGCAGGTCCTCGCCCACCGGGGCGATTTCCTGTTGCACAAGCGGGCGTTGGACGTGTTCACCAACGCCAACGTGCCGGCGCTGCTTCGAGCGCTGGAGCCAGAGGCTGTGGTGCTCTACGGCGTGGCCACCGATTTCTGTGACAAGTACGCCATGGAAGGCCTCATGCGCGCGCTGCCGAAGGCGGAGCTGTATCTGGTGACCGACGCTGTGCGGGCCATCAACCCGGAAGAGGGTGAGCGGCTGATCGCTGCCTGGCGTTCGAGAGGAGTTCGACCTATAACGCTGCGGCAGATCTTGGAAGACCATGTACTCGAGCCGCATTTGCCTCTGCGCGCGGTAGCACCGGCGCCCTGAGGCGACTCTTGGTTGTGATCTACCGCACAGCGGCTCCTTTTCGCGAGTCTATACTTGGCCCAGTGAGAGCGTGGGTGGAGGGCGAACCGCGAGACGTCCGAACAAGCCTCGAGTCCCCTGCTCAACGGCCGGACGAGCTATCCATCTTCGCTTTTGCTGTTTGTCTCCCTCAAATTCCCCTTCTTATCTCATCTCGCCGGGAACGGGCCCCCAATGGGCCCGTTCCACCCACCTTCATGTCCCTTCATTGTCGCCTGGCGTGAGAGGAAACCACCCGGACTGCCCTGGCCTCAATGCGGGAAGGGCGCACAACCGAAGCTAGGTTCGGCTGCACGCCCTCGAGTCCTGCGGTTGAGCTTCCGGAGGTCAGTCGGGGCTGCCTCCGAGGGCGATCGAGACGCCCAGCGAGGCGACCAGGTCGTTCTGGAACTCGTCGCCGCCACCGAAGTCACCGTTGTAAAGGTAATCCTCGATATCGAGCCGGAAGCCCACTCGATTATCATCGCCGCCGCCGAAGCGGAAGCCGAGTCCGAGCACTCCGCCGATATCGGTGCTGCTCCGGTCGTCGTCGAAGGGATTGCTCCCGCGTGCCAGCAGCGCAGGGCCTCCGGCGATATAGAAGCCGACGGGGTTGCTGACGGGTGACAGCGCAAGCATCAGACGCCCGCTGGCGAGCAGGAGATCGGTGTTGCCGGTCTCGTTGATGGTCTCGTCTCCGATCTTCGCCGGAGCGTAGCCGCCGGTCACCTCGAAGCCGAGGGCACCGGTGCCCCAGAAGCTGAGACGGGCGCCACCGGCAACGCTGACGTCACGGGAGATGTCATCACCGAGGGCACTCACTGAATTGCTGGTGGGAATGTATACCCCGGCCCAGGGAGTCAGCTCCACCCCGCCCTGTGCGGCGGCAGGGGGCGCGGCGGCGCTGGCTACGATTGCCGCGGCGACCAGACCGGAGGTCAGTTGAAGAAGCTTGTGAATCGACATGTAAACGCTCCCAGAGTTTCAGAACCTGTTGTGGCAACAGAACCTGGCGCGGGGTTTCGGGCGCGCCCAACGGTCGGGGACTGACCCGGCCCAGTTAGCATGGCTGATTCGGGAATTGGGCGCTGTGAACCGCGAGAGGTGAAGACTGTGAAGCGGGTCACCCTCTGGTAGTGACGGGCAGGCAAAAAGAAAAGGGCGGCTCTGGGAGCCGCCCTCCGGGGTGATACCGGGGCCATCGGGCCTATTGGCCCATCTGACCCAGGCCAAGGAGTGGAATACCTACCCCGATGGAGAGATGGATGTCGTTCTGGGTGCTCTTCTGCTGGTCCGGCCCGAAGCCCGGAATTTCGGCCTTCGGCTTGTAGATGTAGTCTTCGGCGCTGATCTGAATGCGCAGGAGCTTACCCAGGCGAAATCGGGCGGAGGCACCGAGGGTGCCGCCGATGTCGGTCTTGTCTTCCACATCAGCATAGAAATCGCCGCTGCGGTTGATGATGCCGACGCCGCCGGTAACTACGAACGCCACCGGGCTGGTGTAAGGCACCAGCTGGTAGCTGAGCCGGCCGCTACCGGTGAAGATGTTCGCCTCCGCTGCCTGGTCGCCGATTCCGGTCTGGGTGATCTTCAGGTCGCTGGGCGCGTAGGCACCGGTGAACTCCAGCCCCAGGCGCTCGCTCAGGAAGATTCCCATGCGGCCACCGAGGGTGATGCTGATCTCCTGCTTGAACTCTTCACCGCTGGCTGCCCGCACCAGCTCCGTGGTGGGAACGTAGACTCCGATATTGGGAGCGATGCTGATGCGCTGAGCCGAGAGGGGTTGCACTCCCGCACCCAGCAGTATGCCGCCTACGGCCACGGCGCGAGCCATCCACGCATTGCCACGCATTGCGCCTCCGCTTGGAAAGGGATAGGTGAAAGAGTCCACTGGCTAGAGCTTCAGCTTGACGTCGATGTCTATCAGCACCGCCGGATCGGTCTCTTCGAAGACCACCCGCTCGCGAACGGTGCGAATGACCATACGGTAGACCGGGCGCTTTCCCCTGCCGCGCCACTTCTTGCCAGGCCGGTAATACACCACCCGCGTGGGTCCGACGCGCTCGACCCGCACGACCTCGTATCCCCGACCGACCAGCACCGTGCGGGTCACGGTGATGGCCTTGTCGCTGGTGACGACGTAGTGCTTGTGCTTGCCCCTGGCCTTGCCCTGGGCATGCGCTGGAGCCAGGGCGACGCCGAGCAGGGTGAAGGTTGCAAGAGCCGACCAGAGCACCCGGCGAGCTGCGAGCATACGAGCTCCTTGGAAGCGGCGTTGGGGGACGATTCGACCGCTGCCCAGAGGGCAAGAACCGTGCAGGGGTGGCCGGAGCGAGCCACCTCCCGGGGGCGCGGGTCTAACCTCTTGCTATGGCTTATCTTGCGGATGACGAGGCAAGGGCGGATCGGGCTCGGGAGGTGGGAAATTTGAAGGGGTCCGGGCGCTCTGCCACGCTAGTCTTCCCGGCGTACCTCCCGGGCCGCTTTGTCCTCTCGGAGGCCCAGGAATCGTGGGTGTCTGAGGAGCCCTGCCGATGTCCATTCGGAGAAGCCCACTTCCGCCACCAGCTTAGGTGTGACCCACTGGACCTCCCCAGTGGGAACCGGCCCGGCCGAAAACGGGGAGGTGGGGCGGTGGAGAGGAACCAGACGATCGTGCAGGTACTGCAGCGTTCTGCGATCGTAGCCGGTGCCGACTTTACCGGCATAGCGCAGTGATTTGCCGTCATAATATCCTACCAGCAGAGCGCCCAGGCGCTCCCGCGAGCCTTGCGGAGCGGTGTAACCGCCGATCACCAGCTCCTGGCGGCGGAGACATTTTATCTTGAGCCAATCGGACGAGCGCGCGCTCACGTATCGGGAGTCTGCCCGCTTGGCAAGGATCCCCTCCTCGCCTCTGGTGCAGGCTTCCTCCAGCATGGCTTGCGGCCTGGTCATCCGGTATGGAGTGAGCCGCACCGGGTCACGGGACGTCACAACGTCCCGCAGGACCGCCTTGCGTTCCAGCAGAGGAAGTCCGGTGAGATCGAGGCCATCGTAGTACAGGCAATCGAAGAGGTAGAGGTACACCGGCACCGGGCTGCGCCGGGCGCGCACCGGGTCTCTGAGCTGCATGCGCTGCTGCAGCCTGGCAAAGCTGGTGATCCCGCGCTCGGGGTCGAAAGCCACGATCTCGCCATCGAGCACCGCGTCGCCGCGCACCATTTCCCGGAGGGCCTCGACCAGCTCGGGATAGGCATCGTTGAGCGGCTTCCGATTCCGCGAATAGAGGCGGACCTCTCCACCGGTCACGTAGACCAGGGCCCGCACGCCGTCCAGTTTGGGCTCGTAGACCCATTTACCCCCGCTGGGTAAGCTGTCGGTGAGCGTCGCCAGCATGGGGGGAATCCAGGAGGGCATCCCGCGACGGCGGAGGCGAGCCGGGGCGCTTATGCTTTGGGCCTTCGGCCCTTTTGTCATCCGGCCGTTCGCTGCTCCAGCAGCTGACCCAGGTCCTGTTTTGCAGAGAGGATGCCGGCCCAGGGGTCGCCCTGGCTGCCCAGCAGATCGGGTGCGGTCCCGAGGGTGAAGTCGGTGGGATAAATCCCCTGAAGCCGATCCCAGTGGACCGGCATCGATACCGTACCCAACCTATGCCGCCGCGGCGAGAGGATGGACGCCAACGACTTGCCCCGGGTGTTCTGGTTGTAGTCGAAGAAGATCTTCCCGGTCCGCCGTTCGACTGCCCATTCCAAGGTCACGTCCCTGGGCCATACCTGAAGCGCGTACCGCCCGATGGTCTCGGCAACGCCCCGAGCAGCATCGTAGTCGAACTTCCGGAGAATGGGCAGATAGAGGTGCAGTCCGGTGCGGCCCGATGTCTTCACGAAGGGGTTGAGGCCGAGACTGCCGAGCAGGTCACGCAGCCGGAGAGCGAGATCGCAGGTACGTTTGAACGCCTCGCGGTGCAGCTCCGGCTCTTCACCCTTGCTCTCCCGGCCCGAGTACTGATATGGATCCAGGTCGAACACCACGAAGTCGGGATAGTTCAGGACCGAGCGGTCCAGGGTATCCTCCGAGCCGGAGAACTTCCGCCCCCGACCACGGGCGTCGGGTGCCGGATCCACCCGGGAAAACCAGGGGTGCAGCTCGAGCCCCGCCATCTGGGCTAGCCAGAGCAGGGTCGGAAGGTTCTCACAGATCACATAATCGCTATCGCCCTCGGTGTGGCTGGAGTAGATGGTGACGGTGCGCACGAACTCCGGAGGGTTATCCCAGTGCTTCTGGTAGAAGCTCTTGCCGCCGACGCCGTCAGGATACCGAGTGACGAAGAGAGGTCGTCCGGCCAGGTGGGGGAGGAGCCAGGGAGACACCCGGACCATATAGCGGAGCAGGTCCCGCTTGGTAAAACCGCTGCCCCGCTGGGAGCCGGGCCAGAGAACCTTTTCGAGGTTGGTGACGGGGAGCCGGTGTCCTTCGACGTCCAGGACCAGTTGCGGCTTCGGATCTTCGAGCTGTCCTGCCACCTCCCCGACTGCGCTCATCCAACCTTCCGGGTCCGCCGGCGGGCGGGCCGCCCCCGGCCGCGTGCCGCGGGCTTCGGTTTGGCTCCCTTCTTCGCCGCTTCGACGCTGCGCTTGAGCGCCTCAGCCAGATCGATGACCTTGGTTTCCCGCGGTTGCGGCGCCGTCACCACCTGCTTGCCTTCGAGCTTGGACTCGATGAGCTGGGCCAGCGCCTCGCGGTAGTGGTCCTTGTACTCGGATGGATCGAAGGGCTTCTTGAGCAGCTCGATCAGGGTATAGGCCATCTCGAGCTCCCGGTCCGACACCTTCACCTGGTCGAGATCGACGCCGGGTTGCTGCCTGATCTCGTCGGGATAGTAGAGCGTCTCTAAAAGGATCGTGCCGTTCTGCGGGCGGAGCAGGCAGAGCTGCTCTTTCTTTCTTATCGTGATGCTGGCCACGGCACCCAGCCTCTTCTGCTCCAGCGCCTTCAACAGGAGAGCGTAGGGCTTCTCCGCCCGCTCGCCGGGCTCCAGGAAATAGCTGCGCTCGTAGAAGATGGGATCGACCTCCTGCTCCTCGACAAAGGCGCTGAGATCGATGGTGTGCTTGCTGGGCAGGGGCAGGTGCTCGAAATCTTCATCAGTGAGCACCACGTACTCGCCCTTAGCGTACTCGTAGCCCCGCGCCACTTCGCTCCATGGCACGTCGACCTCATCGGTGGGACACCAGCGTCGCTGTTGGAGCTTGGTTCCACAGGTGGCATGCAGCAGATTAAACGAGATATCGCGGCTTTCGGTCGCACCATACAGCTTGACTGGGATGCTCACCATCCCGAAGCTGATGGAGCCGCTCCAGATCGCTCTCGCCATATTCGGTGCTCCCGGCTCGAGTCTCGGAGCAGGTATCCGCTGGCGCGCAACCCGCGGCACGAATCGGCTCCTGAGCGCGGAAAAAGCACCGGCACTTTCCCACAGGCGCCGGCGTTTTCCCCAGGTTTATCAACAGAACTGGTTGATAACCATGAGCTTACGCCAGCGAAGATCGGCCGGTCGGCAGTAAGATGCTGTGGCTTGAGTCACACTAAAGGGTATTACCGCCGGGAAGAGCTCTTCCCGCCCTCTGGCGCTTCCGTGATGGCGCGGAGAATGTTTTTCAGGTTCTTCTTAGCAGTGGAGTCCACCACGGCCTCGGCGAGAGAGTCGGGTGCGGCCGGCGCCGGCGCCGACATCTCGATGCCCGAGGGAACCGGTTGAATCTCCGGCGCGATCTCAACCGGAGTGCTCGATGGAGTACTCGATAAGGATGACCCCCCTCCGGGAATCGAGGCGTTGCGGAGTACCGGCATGACGGCTGCAACCGTCTTGGGGGCTGCTTGCTTGATGGCTTCGGGTGGTGCTGCGATGAAGCGCCTATGGGTGCGGAGCCCCTCCGAGTGCAGAGCCGTCCCGGCCGCCACCAGCAGATGCGCCCCGGCGATCACCAACGCTCCCACCAGGGCCAGTCTGAGGGTGCGGCGGGACGGCTTCCTGATGCCGGGGCGCTTCTTCTTCGGTAGCGACTCCTCCGCCGCCGGGACCATTCGCGCGGGCTGGGGCTTCGCGGCCGGCTTGGCCTTGAGCGGCTCGGGCTTGGGCCGCGCGACCACCGGCGGCTCGAGCACAGGCGATTGTGGCTGAGCCGGCGGTGAAAGTGGTCTAAATGGCGTGACCCTCGGCGCCTGCGCGGTCGGATCCGGCACGGTCAGTGACGAGAGCGGCGCTACCGGCGGTCCGACAACCAGGTCTGCCTGGGTAAGCGGCATGGTGGCAGCAGTCTTGTAGTGCGGATGAAACTGGATCGGTAACCACTTGCTCGAGGCGTGGTGATAGATGCGCGCCCGCGGCGTCACCACACCACGCCGGATCGCCACCGCCAGTTCCTCTATCGATCTGAATGCAGTTTCTTCGCCGGGTGAGAGCTCGATGCGATACATCCGCCTGCCTCTCGAAGTGCTGAGGTTCTCGAGTCAATTCCGCGCTGGGCTTCCGAGCAAATGCAAGTTTCGAGCGCGTCTGCGATGCATTTTCCTTCATGTCCTCCTGACAGGCAGCCTGCTGATGCAAACTCCGTAGTGCCCCGAAGCAGAGTCTGAACTGCGGCCGGGAATACTCGCCTAATCAAACACTTCGATCCGGCTGCTCGCCTCGCTTCGTAGTGCTCGTTTCTGCAGCTTGCCGGGACGGCAGAGGGACTGAATGTTTGAAAGCATAGCTTTGCATCCTTGCCACTCTGGTACATTGCCAGAAAAACTGCTCACGACGAGGGCAAGTGGTGTTTACCGGGATGGGCGATGAGTGACATTGGATTGCTGCCAAGGCTTGCGCTGATCCAGGGATTGTTTTACGTGGCCACCGGCCTCTGGCCAATCATCGAGATCGACAGCTTCCAGGCAGTGACTGGACCGAAGACGGACCTCTGGCTGGTGAGGACGGTAGGAGTGCTGGTAACCGTCATAGGAGCGGTTCTGATCTCGGCGGCTCGCCGGCGCCGGGTAACCGACGAGATAGTTCTCCTGGCCATAGGGAGCGCGCTGGGCCTTGCGGCCATCGATCTCGTCTACGCACTGTCGGGGCGAATATCCGCTATCTACCTGGCCGATGCCGCGGTCGAGATCGGGTTGGCGGCGCTGTGGGGCAGCGCCCGGGCGCGGGGCTGACGCTTGGCAGCGACTGATATCGCGCTCAGCGCCGAGAACGTTACCAAGCGCTACGGCCGTGTCCTGGCGCTTGGTGGGGTGTCGCTCCAGGTGGCCCGCGGTGAGTGCCTGGCCCTGATCGGAGAAAGCGGCTCGGGAAAGACGACCCTTCTGCGCTGCTTCAACCGGCTGGTGGATCCGGAGCAGGGACGGGTTCTGATCGATGGGCTCGATGCTGCTGAGCTCGATCCGATCGTCTTGCGACGAAGGGTGGGCTACGTTCCGCAAGACGGCGGTCTGCTTCCCCACTGGAAGGTGAGGCGCAACGTCGCTCTGGTGCCTTGGCTCCGGGGAATGCAGGATCCCGAGAGATTGGCCGACCGCGCGCTCGCACTGGTGGGGCTCGATCCCGAGAGCTTCGCCGAGCGCCGTCCCCGAAAGCTCTCGGGCGGTGAACGCCAACGGGTGGCGGTGGCCCGGGCACTGGCTGCCAGACCCGACGTCATTCTGCTCGACGAGCCATTCGGCGCACTGGACGCCATTACCCGGGCCGACCTTCAGACCACTTTCGGCCGGGTTCGGCGTGAGCTCGGCTTCACCGCGCTCCTGGTCACGCACGACATCCACGAAGCCTTTCTCCTTGCCGATCGAATCGCGGTCATGCGGCAGGGGCGGCTCGAGCAGGTTGCCCCTTCCGGCGAGCTGCGTGCAGCCCCGGCGACGGAGTACGTCCGGCAGCTGCTGTTGCGAGCCCGGGTGCTTGCGGCGTGAGGCTGCTCGCCATGGTGGCGCCGCTGGCGGTCCTGGCCGCTGTTCCGGCCTCTACCTTGCCCTCAGGCACACAGGCCCGACCCATCGTCGTGGCTTCCAAGCCTTTCGGCGAGTCTTACCTGCTGGCTGAGATGTTCGCGCAACTGCTCGAGGCCAGGGGTTTCGAGGTCAACCGGCGTCTTGGGCTCGGAGCCACCGAGATCACGTTCGAGGCGCTCCGGAACAACGCAATCGACGTATACCCCGAGTACACCGGCACCGGACTCCTGGCCATCATGGGGGAGCAACCCAGCCGCGATCCCCGGGCGGTCTACCGGAAGGTCGCTCGTGAGTTCCGCGAGCGGTACGGAGTAAGGTGGCTTCCGCCCCTCGGATTCCAGAACACGTATGCCATCGCCGTGCGGCGGGAGACCGCAGCCCGGCTCGGGCTCGAGACGCTCAGCGATCTGGCTCGGGTGTCATCCACGCTGACGGCCGGTCTTACTCCCGATTTCATCGGCCGGAGCGACGGTCTGCCAGGGCTCCAGCAAGCATACGGGCTCCGATTCCGGTCGATCCGCGCTCTGTTACCTGCCGTCAAGTATCAGGCGCTCGCCGCGGGCGAGGTGGACGTGATCGACGGCTATTCAACCGATGGCTTCATTGCCAGGTACGACCTCGTGGTGTTGCGGGACGATCGTGATTTCTTCCCCCCCTACGAGGCCGCCGCTCTTATCGGCGAGGAGATGCAGCGGGATATCCCGGGTGGAGTGGCGGCTTTGACCGAGCTCAGCGGGCTGCTCACCGATGCCGGCATGCGGCAGCTCAACCGGCGCCACGAGGTAGATGGGGAGCCTGCCCCCAGGATCGCCGCGGCCGAGTTGAGCCGTCTGGGGCTGACCGGCATCATGGCCGAGGAGACCCCCACCGGTCGCCATCGCTCCGCCTCCGGCGTACTCCCCTACCTCTGGGAACAGCGGGCGACGATCTTCAGCTTGACGCTCCGGCACCTCTTGCTGGTCGTGGTTTCCCTTGCCGGCGCCCTGGCAGTGGCGCTACCGCTGGGCCTGGCCCTGGAACGGAGCGGAGGTGCGGCGGAGCCGGTTATCCGCGGCGTGGGGCTGCTTCAGACGCTCCCCAGCATTGCACTTCTGGCCTTTATGATCCCTCTCCTGGGGATCGGCCTCGTTCCGGCTTTGGTGGCGCTCTTCCTTTATTCTCTGTACCCCATCCTGCGCAACACTTACACCGGGGTGAGAGACGCGGCGCCCGAAGCGGTCGGCGCCGCAGGGGCGCTGGGCATGACCGCCGGGCAGGTGCTCCGCTATGTGCGGCTGCCGCTTGCCGCGCCCATCATCATGGCCGGCGTCAGAACCGCCGCGGTCATCAACGTTGGGACCGCCACCCTGGCCGCATTCATCGGAGCCGGGGGCCTGGGAGATCCGATTGCGGCCGGACTTGCTCTCTCGGATACCCGGATGATCCTTTCGGGCGCCCTGCCGGCCGCCCTGCTCGCGCTGCTGGTGGATGGAGCGCTCGGCCTGTGCGAGCGGATCGTAACGCCGGCCGGCTAAATGCCCATTCTCTCTCGGGGTCCGGAGCTCAGTGCGACTTCATCCTTTTGACGCGGTCCGGCCGGCCCCGGAGGTGGCGGCCAGAGTTGCGGCAGTCCCCTACGATGTGGTGAACCGGGCTGAGGCGGTGGAGCTGGCGCGGGGAAATCCGCACAGCTTCCTGCATGTCGGCCGCTCGGATATCGACCTCCCCGCAGAGATCGACCCCCACGATCCCCGCATCTACGCCCGGGCGCGCGAGGCGCTCTGGGAGTTTCTGGCTGGCGGCGTTCTCGTTCGGGAGGGAGCCCCGGCCCTTTATCTGTATCGTCAGATCATGGGCGGAAGGGCGCAGACCGGCCTGGTAGGCTGCGTCCACATCGATGATTACGAGCAGAATGTGATCCGAAAGCACGAGAAGACCCGCCCCGACAAGGAGGACGACCGCACCCGCCATGTACTGGCTCTGGGTGCTCATGCCGAGCCGGTGTTCCTCACCTATCGTAGCCGCGGCGAGATCGACGTGCTCTCCGAGCCGGTGCTGGGCACCGAGCCCCTCTACGATTTCACGGCCCCGGACGGGGTTCGCCACACGGTCTGGCGCATACCAGATCCGGCGCCCTGGGTGGACGCCTTCCTGGGCGTGCCTCACGCCTACGTCGCCGACGGCCATCACCGCTCGGCCAGCGCCTGGCGTGCGGGGAAGGAGCGCCGAGCCGCCAACCCCAGGCACCAGGGAGACGAGGAGTACAACTGGTTTCTCGCGGTGCTGTTTCCGGCCGACCAGCTCACCATCTTGCCCTACAACCGGATGGTACGCGATCTGGGCGGAAGGTCGGCCGCCGAGGTGCTTCACGCTTTGCGCGACGTCGGCCGCATCTCCACCACCGATCATCCCCGGCCACCGCGTCCCGGCACGTTCTGCGCGTACCTGGCGGACGCCTGGTACCGGGTGGAGTTTGACGAACAGAGCATCGATCGGCGGGACCCCATCGGGTCACTGGATGTCTCGCTGCTCCAGGACCGGGTACTCGGTCCCATCCTGGGCATCGGCGATCCGCGCACCGACCAGCGCCTCGACTTTGTGGGTGGGATTCGCGGCACCGCCGAGCTGGAGCGGCGGGTCAGGTCGGGGGAGATGGCGATTGCGTTTTCGTTGTATCCGACGACTCTCGAGCAGCTTATGGCGGTAGCCGACGCCGACGCCGTCATGCCGCCCAAGAGCACCTGGTTCGAGCCCAAGCTCAGGAGCGGGTTGTTTGTGCATCTGTTAGAATAGTCGGGAGTCGGGAGTCGGGAGTCGGGGGTAGGAAGTCAGGACTCTTCGTCAGGAGTCCGCAGTCGAAAGTCTGCTGGCCTACAACATCCAGCTCCCAGCTCCCGACTCTCCCAATAGCGTTCCAGGAGACCAAATGAAGGTTCTGATCGCCGACAAATTCGACAAAGTCGGTATGGACGGCCTCGAGGAGCTCGGCTGCAAGGTGATTTCCGAGCCCGGAGTAAAGGCGGAGGCGCTCGCGGCACTGATCAGGCAGATCGACCCGCACATTCTGATCGTCCGCAGCAAGAAGGTGAATGCCGAGGCACTCAGGGCCGGAACCGCGCTGAACCTGGTGATCCGGGCGGGTGCGGGGATCGATACCATCGATGTGGCCGCGGCTTCCGACCTGGGCGTCTTCGTCTCGAACTGTCCCGGCAAGAACTCCATTGCGGTCGCGGAGCTGGTCCTGGGGCTGCTGCTCACCTGCGACCGGCGCATTCCCGACCAGGTGGCCCAGTTGCGCCAGGGCAAATGGAACAAGGCCGAGTTCTCCAAGGCACGCGGGCTCTACGGCCGCACGCTGGGAATCGTGGGGCTGGGGCAGATCGGCCGGGAGGTTGCCGCCCGAGCCCGGGCGTTCGGGATGCGGGTCGTCGCCTGGTCCCGCAGCCTGACGCACGAGGAGGCCGACCGTCTGGAGCTGGCTTACGCGCAGACTCCCCTGGAGATCGCCCGGCTGGCAGATGCCGTTACCATCAACGTGGTCGGCGCCGAGGAAACCCGGAACCTGGTAAACGCAGAGTTCCTGGCTGCCATGAAGCCGGGCGCTTACCTCATCAACACGTCCCGGGGGTCGGTAGTGGACGAGGCCGCCCTGGAGGCCGCGGTACGGGAGAAGGGAATCCGGGTTGGTTTGGACGTCTACCAGAACGAACCGCCAGCCGCCGGCGGCGAGTTCTCCAACCCGATTGTGCAGGCTCCCGGGGTCTACGGGACCCACCACGTGGGGGCTTCGACCGACCAGGCACAGGTGGCCATCGCGCACGAGGTGATCCGGATCGTGCAATCATTCAAGGCCACCGGCGAGGTTCCCAACGTAGTGAACCGGCTGGCCCGAAGCTCGGCGACGCATGTTCTGACGATCCGCCACCGGAACCGGCCGGGCGTGCTCGCCCACGTCTTCGGGGTGCTGGCAGGGGCCTCCATCAACGTAGAAGAAGTGGAGAACATCATTTATCATGGGGCCCACGCCACTTTGGCCCGGATCCACCTTGATGGCCAGCCCGGTCCGTCCGCGCTGGACCGGATCCGCCAGGGCAACCGCGACATCATCAGTGCCGAGCTGAGCGAGCTCGACGGGCGCGAGCCGCGGGA
The DNA here is from genome assembly GCA_050733075.1 of Gemmatimonadales bacterium. Lineage (GTDB taxonomy): Bacteria > Gemmatimonadota > Gemmatimonadetes > Gemmatimonadales > GWC2-71-9 > CAVVWJ01. Next base: position 31,421 of record JBOHSD010000014.1, on the reverse strand, counting down.
ATAGTCGGGAGTCAGGAGTCGGGAGTCTCGACCGGACTCTCAGGCCGGCCCCCGAGATTATCTTAGACCTTCGACTTTCGACTCTCGACTTTCGACTCTCGACTGTAGTCTCTCGACTCTCCACCCCAGACTTCCGACTCCCATGCCCGATCGCATCCACAACTTCAGCGCCGGCCCCGCAGTCCTGCCCGAACCCGTCCTACAGAAGGCACAGGAGGCCATCTGGAACGTGGCCGGCAGCGGGATCGGGATCCTGGAGCACAGCCATCGGGGAAAGGTGTTCGACAAGGTCATCACCGAGGCGGAGGACGCGTGCCGCAGATTGGGAGATGTACCCGACAACTACCGGGTGCTGTTCCTCCAGGGTGGTGCCTCACTGCAGTTCTCGATGGTGCCCATGAACCTCCTGTCCGGTGACCGGACGGCCGACTATCTCCTGACTGGTGTCTGGTCGCAGAAGGCGGTCAAGGAGGCCAGGCAGGTCGCCAAGGTGCACATCGCAGCCAGCGGCGAAGCCACCAACTTCGACCGGATCCCCGGGCCCGATCAGATCCGCTACTCGGCCAATCCGGCATACGTACACATCACGACCAACAACACCATCTACGGCACCCAGTGGCAACGGGAGCCTCAACTGCCGGCCAGCGCACCGCTCGTCGCCGATGCCTCGAGCGACATGTATAGCCGGCCGATCGATATCAAGCAGTATGGGGTGATTTACGCGGGTGCCCAGAAAAATCTGGGTCCGTCCGGTGTAGTCCTGGTGATCGTCCGCGACGATCTGGTGGAGGCGGGTCCCAAGACCTTGCCGACCATGCTCCAGTACCGGACCCATGCGGCCGAGCGGTCGCTCTACAACACCCCGCCTACCTTCGGCATCTACGTGATGGGGGAAGTATTCAAGTGGATCGAAGGGCAGGGGGGTCTGGCGGCCATGGCGGAGCAGAACGAGATCAAGGCCCGCCTTCTATACGACTACCTCGACACCAGCGAGTTCTTCCGCGGCACGGCGGAGCCCGGCAGCAGGTCGCGGATGAACGTCTGTTTCCGCGCTCCCACCGAGGAGCTGGAAGAAAAGTTCGTAAGGGACGCCACCAAGAAGGGGCTCGACGGGCTCAAGGGGCACCGGTCGGTCGGCGGAATGCGCGCCAGCATCTATAACGCCTGTCCTCGCGCGGCGGTCGAGGCGTTGGTGGCCTTCATGAAGGAGTTCGAGCGGGCAAACCGCCCGGCCGGTGCCAGGAGCTGACCCCTTGCTGTACGCCACCCTGCTCCTCCTGCTCTCGGGGCAACCGGTCAGGCAGCTGGATTCGGTCATCGCCTTCGTAAACGTCACCGTGATCCCGATGGATCGGGAGCGCGCGCTGCCGGGTGTGACGGTGGTGGTCCGAGGCGAGCGGATCGTGGCCATCGGGCCAGCCGATCGCGTGGAGGTTCCTGCCGGCGGCGTAAGCGTGGATGGCCGCGGCAGGTTCCTGATTCCCGGCCTGGCCGAGATGCATGCGCACATACCCGGTGGACAGACGCCGGACAGCGTCATAGAGCGCACCCTGTTTCTCTACGTGTCCGGCGGCATCACCACCATACGTGGCATGCTGGGCCACCCGAGACACCGCGGTGATCGATGCCAGACTGGACGCCATAGCCAGGTCGGTGGGGAACTGATCAGCCGGCGTTGAGCGCCCGGACCAGGTCTTCGTTGGTCCTGTGGCGCCGCATATCGGTCAGCAGATCGTTCATGGCGTTGATCGGAGTCATGGCGGCAATACGCTGGCGCAGGAGGCGAGACGCGGCGAGAGCCTCATTCGAGAGCAGCAGCTCCTCCCGCCGGGTGGCGCTCGCCACCAGGTCTATGGCCGGGTAGATCCGCCGTTCCGCCAGCTCGCGGCTCAGCACTAGCTCGCTGTTTCCGGTGCCCTTGAACTCCTCGAAGATGACCTGGTCCATCCGGCTGCCGGTGTCCACCAGGGCGGTGGCGATAATGGTGAGAGAGCCGCCGCCTTGCGCGGGGTCGATGCGCCGCGCGCTGCCGAGAAACCGCTTCGGCTTCTCCAGTGACTGGGCGTCCAACCCGCCGGAAAGCGTGCGGCCGGTACCCTTCTCGACGGTGTTGTAGGCTCGCGCCAGCCGGGTGAGAGAATCCACGATCAGAACCACGTCGTCTCCCATCTCGACTCTCCGCCGGGCCCGCTCCAGCGTCAGCTCGGCCACTGCGACGTGGCGCTGAGCGGGGTTGTCGAAGCTCGAAGCCACAACTTCCCCCACCCCTGCCGCTTCCATCTCGAACACCTCTTCAGGGCGCTCGTCCACCAGCAGTATGAACAGGTCGGCGTGGGGGTAGTTGCGGCTCACGCCCTGGGAGATGGCCTGGAGCACCATCGTCTTGCCCGCCTTGGCGGGAGCGACGATCAGGGCGCGCTGCCCTTTCCCGAGCGGAGCCAGCAGGTCGATGACCCGGTTGGTGTAGTCGGGCTGTGCGCCGGCCTCGGGGGAGAACTCCAGCCTGAGCTGCTCCTTGGGGTGCACCGCGGCCAGGCGGCCGAACTCGGGGCGCTCGCGCAGGATGTCGGGCGGCTTTCCCTGAACGGCGGTAATGGTCTCGAGCGAGGCGCTCTTGCCTTTGCCCGCCGCACGGACCGAGCCGGCTATCTCGTCGCCGGTACGGAGACCAAACTGACGGATGAGCCGCTCACCGACGTGGACGTCGCCATGCGACGGGAGATAGCTCGCCTCACGCCGGCGCAGGAAACCACTCCCTCTGCCGGCGACCTCGAGGACGCCGAGCATCAGGTGCTCGCCGCTGCCACTGAGCGTTTGATCTGATGGAGGATGGCCGTGAGTCCCTGGGTCCGTGTCATGCCGAGGGTTTCACTGAGGCCGAGCTGATCGAGCAGGTCGTCGGGGATCCGTGCGACCGCATCCGGCGTCTGGCCTTCGAGACTCCGGGCCAGCAGCGAGATGAACCCTCGGACGGTGGGCGACTCGCGAGGCACGTCCGCGTAAATGCTGACCCGGCCCTGGTCCACTTCGACCCAGAGGTAGACCGGGGTCTGGCACTCATGGACCCGATTGTGCCCGAGCTCCTTTTCCGCTTCCAGCTTCTGGGGCAGTGGAGGCAGCTTCTTGGAATAGTCCAGCAGCGTCTCGAGCCGGGTGTTGCGGTCAGCCGCCTGAAAGCGAGGGATCAGAGTTTCCAAACTGGGCATGGCTCATACTCGACTTGAGGGCTCCGGGAATACTGGCACAGGAGACGCCCGTAGGCTATCCCTTTGACTCTCTCTCCTCCTCCAGCAGCCGTCGCTTGCGTTCCAACCCCCAGCGGTAGCCCCCCAGCTGCCCGTCCTCCCGCACCACCCGATGACACGGGATCACCAGAGCGACCGGATTGCCGGCACAGGCTCTGGCCACCGCCCGGGCTGCGGTCGGCCGGCCCAGCTCACGGGCAATGGCCTGATATGACCGTGTCTCCCCGGGAGGGATGCGCCGCAACGCCTCCCAGACCTGCCATTGGAAAGGCGTGCCCGGCACATCCAGTGCAGGGCCGGACCGGAGGTGGTTTCCCCCCAGCAGCGCCACCACCATTTCCGTATAGCCCCTGAGCTCCTGGTCTTCCCGCTCGATCGTGGCCGCCGGATATTCCCGTCTGAGCGCCGTCTCGAGCCGCTCCCTTTCGTCTCCCAGCATGACCGCGCAGAGTCCCCGGTCGGTCGCGGCAACGAGCAGCAGCCCTGCCGGGCTCGGAGCTACAGCGTAACGGATTCGAATTCCGATCCCGCCCTTGCGATACCGACCCGGCGTCATTCCCAGCCGTTTTTGGGCCTGTTCGTATGCCCTGCTGCCGGAGCCGTACCCGGCATCGTAGGTTGCGCGGCTCACGCTGGCGCCATGCCGCAGGCGGGACTTCATTCGCTGCAGCCGCAGGGCGCTCGCGTACGCCTTTGGCGTCACGCCGACTACGCGCTTGAACGTACGCTGGAGGTGGAACGGGCTCATTCCGGCGAGTTGTCCCAGGCGCTCCAAGGTCACGGCCTCGGTGGGGTGCTCATCTATGTACTTGCGGGCCAAGTCTACCAGGCGAATGGCGGTCGGGTAGCTGCTCCGCGGCTCGCAGCGAAGGCACGGACGATAACCGGCAGACTCTGCGGCGTCCGCAGTATCGAAGAAGCTCACGTGGTCTCTAGCCGGCCGCCGCGAGGGGCAAGTCGGGCGGCAGTAGATTCCGGTAGTGGAGACGGCATAGACGAACTCGCCGTCATGGGTCTGGTCTCGTCCGAGCACTGCCTCCCACCTGCCGTCATCCGGCGGTAAGGCTCGCCCGGGTTGTAGTCGTGCCGTCATCACCCTTCTCCCTCTGGCTGTATAGCTTCCCGATTTATGATACCGTCTCCTGCCACGCCCCATGGTACCATTGCGAGCGGGTCCGCACTACCCGGTTCTTGCGCTGGAACTTCTCCCCCGCCCCATGCTCGCGCATCCCTCGCGCCGGCCGTATGATAACTTCATGATCACGACCCTGGCGCGGAGCCGCATCGACCGCCAAGCCATCGCCGCGGAGCTCTCCGAGGCACGGGAGAGAACCTTCCTGCTGATTGCACCGCTGACCGACGAGGAGCTCCAGGCTCAGCATGACGCCCTGATGAGCCCTATCCTGTGGGACCTGGGCCATATAGCTCACTTCGAGGAGCTCTGGCTCACCCGTAACCTCGAGGGCCCCATAGAATTCGTCGAGATGCCGGGCCTGTTCAACCCCTTCGAGCACGCTCGGAGGGAGCGGGCCGCCCTGCCGCTTCCGGGGCCCGGACAATGCCGGAAGATCATGGAGGAGATCCGCGGCCGCGTCCTCGCGCATCTCGCGGCCACCGATCTCGATCAGGAAAACCCTTTGCTTCGCGACGGGTACGTTTACCGCATGGTGCTCCAGCACGAGTACCAGCACAATGAGACCATTCTCCAGACCCTGCAACTGAAGCGCGGGAGACCCTACTCGCCAGCCGCACGTTTCGAGCTGCCGGGCACCCACCCCCAGCCGAATCCGGGGGCGGGTAGCGGCAGCATGGTCCGGTTTCCAGGCGGTGCGGTCGAGATCGGGACGGACGATCGCTCCGAGGCATACGACAACGAGCGGAGCCGTCACTCGATGCGGCTCGATCCTTTCCGAATCGATGTCAATCCGGTCACCAATGGAGATTTCATGACCTTCATGGCGGCCGGGGGCTACACCGCCCCGGAGTACTGGTCCGAGGCGGGATGGGAGTGGGTCCGCCGAGCCGGGGTTCACGCGCCGCGATATTGGAGCTGGGTGGATGGTGTCTGGCTGACCCGGTGCATGGACCAGGTCGGGCCGGTGGATCTCCGCCACCCCGTCTGTCACGTGAGTTACTACGAGGCCGAGGCGTTCGCCCGATACGCCGGCAAGCGGCTTCCGACCGAGTTCGAATGGGAGGCGGCCGCCTCCTGGGATGGAGCCTCAGCCGGCAGGCGCCGCTATCCCTGGGGCGATCAGCGGCCATCGAAGGATCTGGCCAATCTGGATCAACTGTCGTTTGGCACTAGCCCAGTGGGGAGCGACCCGAAGAACCTGTCTCCACTCGGCTGCTATGGCATGATCGGCGATGTCTGGGAGTGGACCTCCAGCGATTTCGGTCCTTATCCCGGGTTCCAAAGCTTTCCTTACCCGGAATACTCCGAGGCGTTCTTCGGAACCGAATACAAGGTACTTCGCGGGGGATCGTGGGCCACGCGACCGGGAGCTATCCGCACCACCTTCAGGAACTGGGATTACCCTATCCGCCGTCAGATCTTCAGCGGCTTCCGGTGCGCATGCGATGACTGACTCGACCACAAAGTGGGCTCGCAGGGCTGAGCGAAGCGAAGGGGCGGCACGGGCGTACCAGCGTCCCGATCCAGGCATGCTGGCGGAGGTGGCGGCCGGCCTGTCGGCGCCGCAGAAAGAGCTTCATCCCAAGTACTTTTACGATCATCGGGGATCCGAGCTGTTCGAGGAGATCACCAGGCTGCCGGAGTACTACCCGACCCGGACTGAGCGATCCCTGCTCGCGAGCTGGATGCCGGCACTCATTCCCCGCCTGGGCACCCGCGCCCTGGTCGAGCTCGGCGCTGGAAGCGCGGAGAAGAGCCGCCTCATTCTGAGCGCCATGCGAACGGTCGACACGGCCGACCTCTACGTCCCCATCGACGTCAGCGCCAGCTTTCTCGCCCAGACCGCGGCCCGTCTCCACCGCGAGTATCCTGGCCTGGCGGTCGAGCCGATCGTGGCCGACATCACGGAAGATTTCGAGCCTCCCCGCAGGCTGCCGCGTCCGGCGCTATACGCATTCCTCGGCGGCACCATCGGCAACTTCTACCCCCCCGCGGCCATTCGGCTTCTCGCCCGGGTGCGCGCCGCTATGGAGTCGAGTGACCGGTTCCTGCTGGGAGTGGATCTTCGTAAGGACATGAGCCGCATCGAGGCGGCTTACAACGACGCGCGGGGCGTTACCGCGGCGTTCAACCGCAACATGCTGCTGGTGCTGAATCATGAGCTCGGTGCCAACTTCGACCCCGCCAGATTCGAGCACCTGGCGTTCTATGAGCCGGGCACCCACCGGATCGAGATGCATCTGGTCTCGAGCGGGCCTCAGGAGGTCAGCATACCCGGTATAGGGATCGTTCCCTTTGCAGCCGGGGAATCGATCCGGACCGAGATCAGTTGCAAGCACGACCGGGCTAGCGTGTCGGAGCTTTTCGCGGCGGCTGGGCTTCGGATCGAAGCCTGGAAAGCCGACCCCGGAGCTCTCTTTGCCCTGGTGGTCGGAGCCGGCCAATGACACGGTTGACGCGGGCAGCCCTGGCGGCGGACCTCGCCGAAGCCGCCTTCACCGCACCCATCAGCAGCTCGACCACTCCGCGCCGCCTAGGTGCGGAGGTGGAGCTCATCCCAGTGGAGTCGGTGACCGGCCGGCGCTGTCCCATCGAGGCTGAGGAGGTCATCTCGACTCTTCCATTGCTTCGCCGCTTTGGCGCCGGACAGGGGTGGCACGAGGGTGTCACGGAGAAGGGGACTCCCTGCTTCGCTTTACCGGCAGGGGGCGCACTGACGTTCGAGCCCGGTGGCCAGCTCGAGTACAGCTCGCCCCCATGTAGCACCGCCGCCGGGTTGCTCGCGCTGCTGCGATCGGTGGTTCTTCCCTTGCGTGCGGCGGCGGCGGACGAGGGTATTGATCTCCTGGCAGTCGGTCTCGATCCGATGAACTCAGCGGACCGGGCGCCACTCTTGATCTCCGCCAAGCGGTATCACCGCATGGCCGAGTACCTCGCGCACCGGGGGCCAGCGGGAGCCCGCATGATGCGGCAAACCGCGGCACTCCAGGTGAGCCTCGATTTCGATGACGAGCCCTGGCTGCGTTGGCGGGTGCTCAACGCCGTCACCCCTTACATGGTGGCAATCTTCGCCAATTCGCCGATCTACTGTGGAGAGCGCACCGGGCACCAGAGCGCCCGGGCCCACGTGTGGCGCACGCTCGACCCGGCGCGTACCGGCCTGCCGTACCGCGAGGGGGCGCCGGTAGAGGCGTATCTCGAGTTTGCCCTGAATGCTCCGGCAATTCTCTTTCCTATCGTTCATGGAGAACACCGCCCGTTCGGGGAGTGGCTCGCGCGGGGCAACCCGTCAGTCCCGGAGTGGAGAGAGCACCTCAGTACCTTGTTTCCCGAGGTGCGCCCCCGCGGCCATCTGGAGCTCAGATCCGCGGATACCATAGCGCCCGAGTGGTATGCCGCCCCGCTCGCACTCACGGCGGGCATCCTTTACGACTCCCGGGCCCTTCGGGCGGCCGCCGAGCTGCTCGGACCTCCCGATCAGGACTTGCTCGAGCTGGCTGGCCGGGTGGGGCTCCACGACCAGGGGATAGCGAGAACCGCCACTGATCTCTTCGAGCTGGCGATGGAAGGCTGCGCCGGGCTCGGACCGGGCTACTTCCACCCCGCCGATCTGGAGCAGGCTCACGCCTTTTTCGAACGCTACACCAGGAGGGCCCGGTCACCTGCCGACGACCTCATCCAGGAGGCTGTGGCGGCATAGGGAGAGCCCCTGTGAGCAAGGTCACCCACCCGGCAGGCGCTTCTCCCTAGCTTGCGAGCTAACAGTGTACGGAGAGCCCAATGACCTCCCCCAATCCCGGCGGAGATTTACCCCCTACTGAAAGCGACCCTCCCGACCTTACAGTGGTGGGCCTCTTCGCCAGCAGATCTGAAGCAGAAGCGGCTGTTCGCGACCTCAAAGGGGCCGGATTCACCGACCAGCAGATTGGACTGGCCATGCAGGACTCCGCTGGCCGGCGAGACTCTGAGGAGGAGCCCAGTCCTTCCGAGCCTGCCACCAGAGGAGCGGTGGGTGGCGGTCTGGCCGGCGGCCTGATTGGCTTGCTGGGGTCGCTTCTCGTGCCTGGCGTCGGCCCCGTGGTGCTCGGCGGCGTACTTGCAACATCGCTGACCGGCGCGGGGATCGGCGCGGCGGCCGGCGGGCTCATCGGGCTTCTCAGGGGCATGGGAGTCTCGGAGAGCGATGCCGAGCATTTCGACCGCGGTCTACGGGCCGGTGGAATTCTCCTCACGGTCAGCGCGGGCGGACGTACTCCTCAGGCGCTGGCCATACTCAAGCAGCATCGGCCCGATCTGGGGCTCGATGGTGGAGCGGCCGCTGCCGGGAGAAGCTCGGTAGCCCCGAATCGGCGCAATGGTGAGAATCCGGGCTATCCCGGACCAGAGCGCCGGTTCATGGGCGTCTAGCCTCTCTTCAGGGGACCTCCGTGCAGGCTGTTCGCGTCCACCAGACCGGCGGTCCCGAGGTTTTGCGTTACGAGCGCGTAGACCGGCCATCTCCGCCCCCGGGGCAAGCGTTGGTGGAGGTAGACGCGGTCGGCGTGAACTTCATCGAGATCTACCAACGGAGCGGGCTCTATCCGGTACCGACACCGTTTACTCCGGGCACCGAGGCGGGGGGAACGGTGGTGGAGGTCGGGGCCGGCGTATCGTCGGTGAAAATAGGTGCCCGGGTGGCCTCGCAGAGCTTTGCCGGCTCCTACGCAGAGTACGCTCTGGCACCCGCAGACCGGCTGATAGCACTACCCGACAGTGTAAGTACCAGGCTCGGCGCTGCGGTCATGCTCCAGGGAATGACCGCTCACTACCTGGCGTGTTCGACCTTCCCCCTGGGCCCCGGGCACACTTGCCTGGTGCATGCGGCCGCCGGAGGCATGGGCCTGCTGCTCTGTCAGATCGGCCGCCACCGGGGAGCTCGCGTCATCGGGACCGCCTCGACCCGACAAAAAGCCGCTCTAGCTCGTGAGGCCGGTGCTCACGAGGTGATCCTGTACACCGAGCAGGACTTCGTGGCCGAGACGAGGCGACTTACCGCGGGAGCCGGGGTACACGTGGTCTACGATTCGGTAGGCCGAACCACGTTTACCAAAGGACTGGACTGCCTCGTTCCCCGAGGTACGATGGTGCTTTACGGGCAGTCCAGTGGGCCGGTAGAGTCACTGGATCCCCAAATTCTCAATCAGAAAGGCTCGCTCTTCCTGACCCGCCCCAGCCTGAACCACTACGTGGCCACCAGAGCCGAGCTGCTCGAGCGGGCATCCGAGGTTCTCGGCTGGGTGTCGGATGGCACCTTGAAGGTCCGAATCGGCCGCGAGTTCCCCCTTGCTGCAGCGGCGGAGGCTCACGGTGAGCTGGAGGGCCGCCGGACCACGGGCAAGCTGTTGCTCATTCCGTGAACGGCCGGCTTCCTGCCGTCGTTTCCACCGATTGGCTGGCAGCGGAGCTGGGGCGTCCCGGTCTACGCGTGGTCGATGGGTCCTGGTACCTGCCCGACAGCGGCCGCGATGCCGCGGCCGAATACGCGGCGGGGCACATTCCGGGCGCGGGTTTTTTCGACCTCGACGCCTCCAGCGACCCGAACAACCCGCTGCCCCACATGCTGCCGAGCGCTCAGGCTTTCGCCGCCCGGATGTCGGCCCTGGGACTCAACGACTCGGACGATCTGGTCGTCTACGATGGATCGGGCGTCAATCTCAGCGGGCCCCGCGTCTGGTGGACCTTCCGCACCTTGGGCCACGAGCGGGTGGCTCTTCTGGACGGTGGTTTGGGAAAATGGCGACGGGAACATCGCCCCATCGAGGCCGGCGTCGTGAGCCTGCCGGCGGGTCGCTTCACCGCCCGCGTCGAGCGGAGCGCCGTTCGAGATCTCGCCGCCGTTCGCGCCAGCATCTTAACCCGTGCCGAGCAGCTGGTGGACACCCGCTCCCCGCAGCGTTTTGCCGGCACCCAACCCGAGCCCCGCCCCGGGCTTCGGAGCGGGCATGTGCCCGGAAGCCTGAATCTGCCTTACGGTGACCTGGTTCGGAGTGATGGGACGCTTCTGCCGCACGACGAGCTGCGCCGCCGGTTGGTTGACGCGGGCATAGACCTTTCCCGTCCGGTCATCGCAACCTGTGGGTCCGGAACCAGCGCCTGCTCCCTGGTGCTGGCGCTACATCTGATTGGTCACGGCCAAACGACGCTGTACGATGGAGCCTGGGCCGAGTGGGGCGCCCGTACGGATACCCCGATCGCGCAGGGATCCCGGCCGGGCTCCGGTCAATGAGCTGGTGGCGCCAGGTTCCCGCAGGCAACGGTCGTTCCCATGTTCCTCGCCGAGGCGTGGACGTTCACGAAGAAGTCGCCGGCCTTGGGGGGAGGTATGGGCAAAACCGCGTCCGAGCTGGCGCGGCCGTTACCCTGGATCTCGATCGGCTTGTAGGCGTCCGCCGGCCCGAGAATTCCCTGATCCGATCCGCACTGCCCCCGATGGACATGCCACGGATGCACCCCGCCGGGTACTGCGTTGGCGATTTCCACGTGTGCCCGGGCCCGCTCCGGGTTGTTCTCCTCGGGGCCCATCCAGGCTGAGCCGCGGATGTCTATGATTCCAAGCAGCTCGGGTGGAGTCGACAGCGTGCCGTTCCATCGGGTGGCTACCTGTTGGCGGTTGGGGCTGAGCTCGACGGGCTGCCGGCCGCCACAGGACGTCACGGCGAGGGCGCAAAGAACCAGACCGGTTGTGTGAGCTTTCATGAAGCCTCCCTGAGGCGTGGGGCCTGCCCGGCTGACGAACCTATTAATTGCGTAATTTCAGGCTTGCGAAGTCAACCCCCAATCCTCTTATATGCCGGATATGACCGTGCCGCCGTGACGAGCGACACAGGCAAGCTCCCGCATTCGGAGAGCCGCCGTCAACTACCGGAAGAGATGGCCGTACTTGAGCTCCTCTCCCGTCTCCCAGGGGCGGTAGTGATTGGCGAAATCGATCCGTTCGCCGAGCGAGGGATGGCTACCACGCCACAGCGTGTAGAGCCGTCCAGGTCGCGGGATGGTCAGGTTCTCCTGCTGCAGCCGGACGAAGGTACTGGCCGCCGCCCGGTTATCGCGGGTGATCTCGAGGGCAAATCTGTCCGCTTCGCGCTCCTGGTACCGGCTGAATGCGAGCACTGCCGGCGTCAGAATCAACGCCACGAGGCGCCCAAGGAGGAGTAGTAGAGGGAAGGAGGCGACGTCCGAGAGCCTGTCAAAGCCAAGCCGCCTGGAAAACCGCGCAATCAGTCTCCCGGCAACGCGGTGCACCACGTAGAGCGAAACCGTCGTGAGACCAGCGGCCAGCACTATAAAAGCGAGGGTGTGCCGCAGGACGAAGTGCCCCATCTCGTGAGCGGTCACGAAAAGAATCTGGTTCGGCTCGAGTTTATCTAGGATCGTGTCCCACAAGACGATTCGTTTGGTGTTCCCGGCCCCCGTCACATAGGCATTAACGGTTCTGGTGTCCACACTCTTATTCACCTGGTATACCCGGCCCCCCTCGATTCCGGCCCTTTGGGCCAATGCCAGGATCCGGGCTTCCAGGGACTTGTCCTTCATGGGGCCATATTCGTTGAAAATGGGATCCACCCAGACCGGCGTGATCACGAGCACCAGCGCCGCAACAGGTATCGTCGCCAGCCCCGCATAAAGCCACCATCGTCCCGGGCTCTTCCGCAGAAGCAGATAAGGGATCCACAGCACCAGAGACAGTCCGATCCCGCCTACCGCCACCCCCTTGAGCCATTCGCTGAACCAGCGGGCGAAGCTCTGATTCGAGAGCCCGAAAGCGTGCTGCCGCAGGTAGCCTTCGTAGTAGGACAGCGGGAGCATGAGCAGTGCGGTTACCAAGGTAAAGAGCAGCGCGTACATCGCTACGGTCGGGAGCCACCTGCGGCCGATCCGCTGGGCCAGGTCGCGCAACCGAGCTGAGAGGCCGCTTAACAGGAGGAGTGCGGGAATCAGAAGGCTGAGCGCCAGCTCCACGCCCCAGAGGGCATTTCCAGTCCGGTAATAGCGTACCGCAAGCTCGCTCGGCTGGGGCACAGCCACGGTGTCGGCCGCCGTCTGCACCGAGCCGCCCAGAGTGCCCGTCAGGTGGATTCCATCCCTCAGAATCGTGAGCTGCATTCGATCACTCCTACTATGGGCCGGACTCCCCATCCGCAGCATTGCCGGCGCTACCGGACCCGCGGCCGGCTCGGAAATGTCGGGAACCCACCCGATTCCGCAATATGTCGGAGCGGACCTTCCGAGATGGCCAATGTGTTGCGCCGGAGTACCTTTAGATGGATGAGCGCAGCCGGCTCCCGCGCCGGGCCGGCGTGCTCCCGTTGTACCTCGTCCATGAGGTGATCATGCGTGCCCTCTTCGGGCTTCTCGCGCTTTTAGGTGTCGCCGGTATCGCGTTCGGTGTGGTCACCATTATCCGCGGCATGCAGGGGCCGAACGGGGTGCCGTTCACCTTCGAGAGCTATGGCGGCCCCGGCCCCATCATAGCCGGAGTAATCGTTCTGGCGGTGAGCCTTTACCTGCGTTCCATCTGGGTTCCTAGAGATTAGGTCATCGGTGCAGTCACCTCAAATAGATCGGAGCCGCTCATGCGACCGCTCTCGCTGGTTGGAATCGTGCTTCTCGCGCTGGGTGCCTTCGTCGTGTTCAGAGGGGCCACCTACTCATCGAATGAGGAGGTGCTGCGGGTCGGAGACATGAGGGCATCGGTGGAGGAAAAGAAAGCGATTCCCACCTGGGTGGGCGGGGTTGCGATCGTGGCCGGCATAGTTCTCCTGGCTGCCGGAATGAAGCGGCGCGCCTGATCGGAATGTGAGCCATCAGCTCATCTACGAGGTGGTCCGCCGGATTCCGCGGGGGCGAGTGGCCACCTACGGCCAGATCGCCTCTCTCGCGGGGCTTGCGGGCCAGGCCCGGCAGGTCGGGTACGCTCTCCACGCCCTGCCGGCCGGAACTCTGGTGCCCTGGCACAGAGTGGTCAACGCGGCCGGCCAAATCAGCGTCCGCGCGGTCCCGGGCGGAGAGCTGGTGCAGCGGCTGCTCCTGGAGAGGGAAGGAATCGCTCTGGACGCGCGAGGTCGCGTGCCGCTCGAGCGGAATCGATGGAAGCCGTGATCGTTCACCTGCTGGGTGCCCCCATGGATCTCGGCTCCGGCAGGCGCGGAGTGGACATGGGCCCGTCCGCCATCCGGATTGCCGGAGTAGCCGATCGCCTGCGAGAGCTGGGGCACAGGGTGGTCGACGACGGCGACATCCAGATCAAGAATATCGAGGTACTCAAGGTCGGCAACGAGCGAGCCCGCTATCTGGGCGAGATCGTGCGTACGGCCGGCATACTCGCGCACAAGGTCGGGCGGATCATGGAGCGGGGGCATTTTCCCCTGGTCCTGGGTGGCGATCACTCGATCGCGGCGGGTACCGTGTCGGGCATAGCCGCCTTCGCCCGGCGCCAGGGAAAGAAGCTCGGCCTGCTTTGGGTTGACGCGCACGGCGACATCAACACACCCGAGACCTCCCCCTCGGGCAACATACACGGCATGCCGCTGGCCGCCTTGCTGGGTTACGGAGCCGGCGAGCTGATCGGAGTCGGCGGAGGCTTTCCCAAGGTTGCTCCAGAGAACGTTGCCCTGGTCGGGATCCGGAGTCTCGATCCCGGTGAAAAGCGCCGTCTCAAGGAAACCGGCGTCCAGGTGCATACGATGGCGGATATCGACCAGCACGGGGTGCATGAGATCATGCAGATGGCGCTCGCGTGGGTGACCAGGGGGACCGATTACCTGCACGTGAGCTTCGATCTCGACGCAGTCGACCCGATGCTGGCTCCGGGGGTCGGAACTCCCGTCAAGGGCGGCCTCGATTATCGCGAATCACATCTGATCATGGAGCTCATTGCCGCTGCTGGAGTGATGACTTCCCTCGAATTGGTCGAGGTGAATCCCATACTGGATCAAGGCAACACCTCCGCGGCGTTCGCAGTCGAACTGATTCAGTCCGCGTTCGGCAAGAAAATCATGTAGACCGATTGCCCTTTGCGTGGGTGGGCGTGTAGAATGAGTGCGGCCGCACCCCCGCAATCTGCCTGGCCGTCCGAAGCATGCGCGCAGCCACACATCCTGGGGCATCGACATGCGCGAACCCGATCCACATCCCGCACCAGGTCACCCGTCGCGGAACTCGCATTCTCGCCATCTCGGGGCGACACATTCCGGCGGTCCTCGTCCTCTTCGGGTCAAGGCCAAACCGGAGTACTTACATCTTTATCCTGGAGTTGAGCCCGGCATGTGGTATCAGGTGGTGCAGGAGGGAGAGTACCGGGATGAGATGGAGGGTCTATGGATTCGGGTAGCCGACTGGGTCACCTACGTTTTGGCCAAGCACTTCGATCTGGAGACCCGCCCCGAGGTCCACTGAAGGAGGTCAGTGTCTGCGGCGGCCGGCAAGCACCTCTCCCATCTTTCTCGCCAGCTGTTCCGAGGTAAAGGGCTTCTCGATGAACGGGAGAAGCGGATCGAATGGTTCCTCGCCGACCATCCGCCTGAGTGGGAACCCCGACATGTAAAGCACCCGTACTCCTGGCCAGTGCCGGGCAATGATCTCCCCGAGCTGCCATCCGCTTCTTCCCGGCATGACCACATCGGTAAGCACGCCACTGATCTCCTGAGAAGCACGCTGTAGCACCCGTAGCGCCTCCTCACTGCCTGGAGCCTCGAGTACCCGGTAACCCCGCCTGGCCAGCATACGCACAGCCAGCCCTCGTACCATGTCTTCGTCGTCTACCACCAACACTGTCTCGCGAGTACCCAATGGAGTGGCCTCCGGGGTTGCCCTTGGCTGAAGTCTCTACGGAGGCATTATCACATCCGGTGGGCTCGTGAGCCGTGGTGAGTGTCACAGCCGGTACCGCGCTGCGCTCACTTCCATTTCGGGTCCCATGCTGCTCGGTCACGGTGACTCTCGAATGAAGTGCTGCTGCCTCTGCTGAACCTGGCAGGCTTTGACAAAGCGCAGCATGTCGACCGTCCGCTCGAACACCCGTACGTCGGGACAGCCCAGCGCCCGGGCTCGTGGCTCGAGCTTGAGATCGAGATGGGGCCAGTGTCGGCCGCCGAGGTGCAGCGCGGCTGCTGGGGCACCGACCCGGTGGCGAAATGCCTGGAGCTCACCGATGTCGTTGGTAGTGGAGAGCACGTGAGACCACCCGCGAGCAAAGAGGTTGTGCCGGTCCATGACGATCACGTGACACCGTTGGTGAGGAACGCGACTGTGTGCTGGATCACCCGAGCGGAGGCGAAGCCTGCCGCCCCATCGAGGCGCCGTGGGTGGAGTATGTCTGCAGCATGGGGTCGTGCAAAGGCCTGGTGACGGCGGTCACCCGATACCTGGGGCAAGGCCAGCTAGTATGGGACAGATTGCCCTTCGACCATTTCAAACCGAGGAGGCGACGATGCCGAAGAGAAGAGCACCGGAACGGGAGCCTGCCGACAAGGACCCCGGCTGGAAGGCTGCCTGGGAGACGGAGGATAACTACTGGTTCGAGAACTTCACCAGCCGCCCCTATGCCATGGGACCGGATTTCTACGACCGCTTCAGACCGGCGTTTCGGTACGGGTTCGAATCGGCCCATCACCATATGGGCCGGCCCTGGGAAGAGGCCGAACCAGACCTTCGAAAGGGCTGGGACACGTACGAACACCGGGGCTCGAACCCTTCCACCTGGGAGGAGATCAAGGATGCGGTGCGGGATGCCTGGGACCGGGTCATGGGAGAGGTCCGATCGCGCTAGATTCAGAGGTTCCTCCTTGCCCGGGAATAACGATGTCGGGAGCCCATGGCTGACTCCATTCGCGATCTGTTCTTCGGTGGCGTTGCGACTGGACGCGAGCTGGTGGAGGCGATCGAGCCCCGTCGTTCCTTCGACGACGTCGTCCTTCCCTCCACCACGCTGCGAGCCCTCAACCACGCCCTGGCGCTGGTGCGCAAGCACGACCTCATCTTTCAGCAGTGGGGGTTGGCCGAGCGGCATTCAACCGGCCTGGGCCTGGCCTTCCACTTTGCCGGGCCTCCGGGAACAGGCAAGACCATCTGTGCGGAGGCGCTCGCCCATGCGCTCGACCAGAAGCTGCTGGTCGTCCGTTATTCGGAGCTCGAATCCCGCTGGGTAGGGCAGACCTCGAAGCACGTTGCCGCGGTCTTTCGATCGGCCGCGCGCCAGGACGCGGTGCTCTTCTTCGATGAAGCCGACGCCATCGCGGGCCGGCGTTTCACCTCGATCAGCGCCGCCTACGAGCGGGAGGCGAACGCGGTAGTCAGCGTTCTCCTGCACGAGCTGGAAAACTTTCCCGGTGTGGTCATCTTTGCCACCAACCTGGCGGCCAACATCGATCCGGCATTCGAGCGCCGGATTCGTACCCACATTCTCTTCGACCTGCCCGACGAGGATGAGCGGGAGCGGATCTGGCGAGCGCAGCTCCATTCCCGGAAGACCCCACTGGCGGACGACGTCGATTTTCGCGCGCTGGCGGCCGCCTATCCGCGGAGCGGCGGCGACATCAAGAACGCGGTGCTCAAGGCGGCTCAGATGGCAACCCTCGAGCCGGGCCCCGACTCCGCGAAGCGGATTCACCAGCGCCATTTCATCCAGGGCATGGCCGAAGTCATCTCGGCCGAGAACGTCATGTCGCAGTCGCTGTTCGATCACCCGGCGGCGGCCGGGCCCCTGGGCGGCGTGATCGACCGGCTGTCGGAAGGTCAGGAGGAGCTGCGGGGAGAGCTGGGTCTGCTGGCCGAGCAGTTCGAATCCATGGGCCACGCCCTGCGCGCGCTGGCCGCCGACCAATCGGCCGGCCGAGCCGAGCTGGAGAGCGGTCAGGCGCGGCTGCGGGAGTCGTTTGCCTCGGGCAGGCGGCGGCACGATCGCCAGATGCTATACCTGGTGCTCGGAGCCATCGTACTGGCGGCGGCGGCGCTCGTGACGGTCATTTTGCAGTAAAGCTCACCGGCGCCGCAGGAGCACATCCTCGCTTTCACGTGGTCCTACCATCACCACCAGAAGCCGGGATTCGTAACCCTCCGCCGTGACGCGCACGTACTGAGTTCGGCAATTGTCCACCAGCGCCATATCGAAGCTGAAGCGATACTCGCCACGTCCGTCGGTAAAGGCGACGTGTGGGGTGCCGATCATGTGGAGGTGGGCCCCCGCGAGCGGCTCTCCATTGTCTTGCCTGAAGATCCGCCCGGTCACCGTCCCCACCTGAGATGGGCCTGCCGACTCGCCCGGTGGCGCTGGCCGGGGGACGCAGCGCTCCGTCGGCTCCGTGACCCACGCCTCCATAGGTCGAACCGACTCCGGCCCGACTCCGGGCCGCTTGGCTAGACGGGGGCGGCCGAAGATGCGTCGCGCCTCGGACTCGGCGGTAGGAGCCTCCGCCGACCGCTCAGGCTCGCTATAGTCTCTACCCCCCTCCCTCTCGGCGGCGCTCGAACGGGTTGTCTCCGGAGGCGCGTTGGGCTCCGGCTCCGGTCGGCTGCGCTCGACCGGCGGCAGCGAGGATCGGGGAATCGGCGGTGCCACTGGGTCGGGGGCGGGAGGTGGACGCGGAGGCATTGGTGGCGGCGGGGCTGGCGGCCGCAGGTAGATCATGTTTACCCGAGGTACTTCGGATCGGACGTCCTCCGGGATCGGGTCGGGTGCCGCGGGTTGCCGAGCGGATAGTCCCACCGCCAGCGCCATCAGCAGCAGATGGATCGCTGCGCTGGCACCCACTTGAACCCACGCTGAGGTGCGTGAGCGGGAGGGCGGCGTGTTGGGCAAGGACCAGGACTCCTCGAAGGTAAGACGGCGCCCAGTCAAGATAACTCGACCGCCCTTTGCCCCTTCTAAGACCTGGCCTTGCCGGCCATCGCCCTCACTGGAGCTTGAAGCCGCCGACGGCGCCGGTCAGCTTCTCCGCGGCGCCGGCGAGGTTGCTCGAGGAGGCCGAAATCTCCTCGGTCGAGGCGTTGAGCTCCTCTGCCGCCGCGGCGATCTCCTCGGCCGCGGCGGCGTACTCCTCGGTTCCGGCGGAGACTTCCCGCATCCGTGCCGCAATGCCGTCGATGAGCCCTCGTACCTCGCTGGCTGACTCCGAGATGCGCCGGGTCCACTCGTCGTTGGCCTCGGCATCGGCCGCGACATTAACCAGCCCGACTGCCGCGGCGTGAGCTGCCTCTCGAGCGGCCGTTCCTCCCCGGCCCAGGCGGATCAGCCGCTCGCGCGCGGTCTGTACCTGAGCCACGACGGTCTGGACTGTTTCGCTGGTCGAGGTCGCCGCGTGAGCCGCCTGGCTTGCCAGCTTGCGGACCTCCTCGGCCACGACACTGAAGCCGCGGCCTTCCTCTCCGGCCCGCGCGGCCTCGATCGAAGCATTCAGGGCGAGCATATGAGTCTGTTTGGCGATCGCCTTGGCCTGAGTGATGAACTTCTCGATCTGCCCCGACGCGGTGGCGAGCGCCTCTGCCTCAACAGCGCCCCGCTCGATTTCCTCGGCCAGGCGCGCCAGCTCCGCGGTGCTTTCGTCCAGCCGCTCGCTATGAGAGCGTGCCAGCCGGGCCAGAGCGGCATTCCGCTCGGCGGCTTGAGTGGCGCCGGCGGCCAACTCCTGGGCGATCTCCAGGATCTTGCCGGCATCTTCCGCCGCTGCCCGCACCACCGTGGCTTGCTGGTTGGCGCGCTCGGTGAGATCGCCCGTGGTGCCCGCTACCTCCTGGGTCGATGCGGTCATCTGCTGAGTGGAGGCAGCGATCTCCTGAGCCATGGCGGCGGCGTCGTGTGAGTGTTGCCGGATGGTGCCCACCAGCTCCTGGAGCCGGGTCACCATTCCTACTATGGAGGTCGAGAGGCCGTCCAGACCGCTGCGGCCGGCCCAGTCGGGCATCGAGAGGTCGCCCCCGGCAACCCTCAACGCCACCGCCGCGGCCTTGCCGGTCGGCTTCAGTACCCGTTGCAGCAGCAGCCGGACCAGCAGCTGTGCCATGGCCACTCCGAGGGCCAGAATGAGTGCGGTACCCCACACCACCGGGTCGCCCAGGATCGTGGGTTGTGCCGGGGGCGGACAGACCAGGACGAGGATACCCGCAGCCGCGGTGGCCAGCACAGCCGCGGAGAGGAAGCCGATCAGGTGAAGGCGGAAGATGAACTGATTGCGGGCTGCGGCCATGGAGCCGTAGCCTTGCAAGAGGGGGGCCCGCTGACGGGTGGACGGTCGGGCCGTTGGACCGGCGGGTCAACCGGTCCGGTCCGGTACCACTAACACCGCAGCGGCAATAGATTTACGGCTTCTCTACGAGGCCGCCCACTTCGAGGAACCGCGCCTGGCCGGGGGCGGGACCAACCAGCGCTGGAAGAGCACCGAGACGCGAGTGAAGCAGAATCCCACACCAACCGACGTGCTGCCCTACCGTCCTGATCTGGTCGAAGCCAAGTGGCAGTCGCGCTGGGCGGAGCGGCATACCAACGAGCCCGATCTCGACCGGGCCGCACGGCCCTTTTACAACCTGATGATGTTCCCCTACCCGTCGGCCGAAGGGCTGCACGTGGGGAACATGTTCGCCTTCACCGGCAGCGACGTCTACGGTCGCTTCAAGCGTCTTCAAGGCTACGACGTGTTCGAGCCGATCGGCTTCGATGCGTTCGGCATTCACAGCGAGAACTACGCAATCAAGCTCGGCGTCAACCCGGCCGAGTTGATCCCGCGCAATATCGTCAACTTCCGGCGTCAGCTCCGAAGTATCGGCGGCATGTTCGACTGGCGCCATGAGCTCTCCACCACCGATCCGGCGTACTACAAGTGGACCCAGTGGCTCTTTCTGCAACTCCTGAAGGCAGGGAAGGCATACCGGAAGGCGGCCGCGGTCAACTGGTGCCCCAAGGATCAGACGGTGCTGGCCAACGAGCAGGTCATCGATGGGCGGTGCGAGCGCTGCGGCTCGGTGGTGGAGCAGAGGACGCTGGAGCAGTGGTTCTTCCGGATCACGGACTACGCCGACCGGCTGCTGGCCGACCTCGACGACAAGACCAAGATGGACTGGTCCGAGAGCACCACGCTGGCCCAGCGGAATTGGCTGGGTCGCTCCGAGGGCGCCGAGATCGTGTTTGCGGGAAAGGCGGGAAGGGCGGGAAAGACGGGAAGGGTGGAAGAGATCAGGGTATTCACGACTCGCCCGGATACCATTTTCGGGGCGACGTTCATGGTGCTCGCTCCCGAGCACCCGCTGGTGGACGCCTTCACCACTCCCGACCGCAAGGCCGAGGTAGATGCCTACCGTCGCTCCGTTGCCGCGAAGGACCTGGTTTCCCGCAAAGTCGGTGAACGCGAGAAGACTGGCGTGTTCACTGGTGGGTACGCCATTAATCCGGCCACTGGCAAGCCGATCCCGGTCTGGATCGCGGATTACGTGCTGATGGAGTACGGCACTGGTTCCATCATGGCGGTGCCGGGGCACGACGAGCGCGACTTCGAATTCGCCCGGCAGTTCGGCCTGCCGATCGTCCGCGTCGTATGTCACCCTGAGCGCAGCGAAGGGGCCGAAACTCCGCTTACCGAGGCATACGTCGACATCGAGAACGGCGTCCTGGTCAACTCCGGCCAGTTCGACGGCCTCACCGTCCCCGAGGCCAAGCGCGCCATCACCACCTGGCTCGCCGAGCGTGGCGCCGGCAAGGCCATCGTCAACTACCGGCTGCACGACTGGTGCATCTCCCGCCAGCGCTACTGGGGGCCTGCCATCCCCATCATCTATTGCGACGAGCACGGCGCGGTCCCGGTGCCCGAGAAGGACCTGCCGGTCCTGCTCCCGTTGATCGACGACTTCCAGCCCGACGACACCGGCGTGTCGCCGCTGGCCCGGCACGAGGAGTGGTACTACACCCCGTGTCCCATCTGCGGCAGGCGCAGCCGGCGCGAGACCGACGTGAGCGACACGTTTCTCGACTCGTCCTGGTACTTCCTACGGTATCCCAGCACCGACTTCGACGACCGGCCGTTCGACCCGGCGCGCACCCGGAAATGGCTGCCGGTGACCACCTACATCGGCGGCAACGAGCACGCCGTGCTGCACCTGCTGTACTCGCGATTCATCACGATGGTGCTCCACGGCCTCGGTCACCTTCACTTCGACGAGCCGTTCCGGAAATTCCGGGCCCACGGCCTCATCGTGAAGGACGGGGCCAAGATGTCCAAGTCGCGGGGCAACGTGGTGATTCCGGACGAGTACATCGCGCGCTGGGGCGCGGACACGTTCCGCATGTATCTCATGTTCCTGGGCCCGTTCCAGGAGGGCGGCGACTTCAGGGACGAGGGGATCAGCGGGCCGCGTCGCTTCCTGGACAAAGTCTGGAACCTGGTCACCGAGACGGCCGCCAGCGACAACGGCGGACGTTCCCGACTCCCGACTCCTGACTCCCGACTCGTCGACATCAAGCGGCACCAGACCGTGAAGAAGGTGACGGAAGGCCTCGAGGAGCTGCGCTACAACACCTCGATCGCGGCCCTCATGGAGTTCGTCAACACCATCCGCGCCGAGAACGTGGCCAGCCGCGAGATTGTGGAGGACCTGATCGTCATGCTGGCCCCCTTCGCGCCCCACTTTGCGGAGGAGAACTGGGAGCGCCTGGGCCACGACTCCTCGATCTTCAACGCGCGATGGCCCACCTGGGACGAGCGGCTCACGGTAGAAGAGACCGTGGAAATAGCGGTGCAGGTCAACGGGAAGACCCGATCGAAGGTCACCGTGCCCCGCGGAGCCGACGAGGAAACGGTCGTGGCCGCTGCTCTGAAGGATTCCGCGGTGCGGAGGTTTACGGAGGGGAAGGAGGTTCGGAAGGTGGTGTATGTGCCGAATCGGTTGCTGAATCTGGTGGTAGGCTAACCGTCGTCACCCGAGATATGAGAGACGGAGGGATTTTCTCGGGAAGAGGATGATCGCGAAGGGCAGCACGCGATCCGCATCAACGATCAGTACCGCATCTGTTTCGTCTGGCAGGACGGGGCAGAGGCTGTAGAAATCACGGACTACCACTAGACGGTAGCCGCAAACCCCCGGTGTGGTCCGGGGGTCCAGACTCTAAAGCTGAGGTAAAAAGAGGGCACGCGATCGTGAGACAGGGGCACGAGGGTAAGCTCCCCCACACGTTGCGGGGGCCCAATCGTGAGCCCGGAAATCCAGGACGCCAGGCCCTCCGCTCCGTCTCCGCTTGCGGTCAACCTTTTAGCCATCGCTCTGCCCTTTCCTCATGCTCCCGCGGCTAGTTCTCCCGCGACAGCTGTCCCACTCGCTGCCACTCTGGATCCGGGTGCAGCACGACAGCGACTACGATCATATCGCCGCCGTCCTGATAGGCGGTGGTGGCGCTTTCGAGCGTCGCCTGCACCTGTTCCGGTTTGAGCTTGTAGAGACCGCCGGTGATCGCATCGATGGCCAACCCCGGTAAGCCACCGAAGACCAGGTTTCCCCACACCCAGCCACTGGTCCCGCGCGAGAGGGCAAGCTCGTATGGCTTGTAGCCGTCCATCTCGAGCCGGACCACATGCTTGTCCTTGCGCTTAAGGCTCGCCACGAAGGGCGTCTTGCCGGCCTCGCTGCCGTCCACGATGACCCTAGCGCCCGTCGGCGAGCTCCCGATCGACAGCTCCTGGCTGGTGCCCTGCATCAGGGTAGCGCATGCGGCTCCGGCCACACCGACCGCCAGTACCAGCGCGATGAGCTTGATCCAACGTGTCGAGATCATGAGTGCTCTCCCGGTTGTAATAGATGGTCCAGCTTGGGAGGAGCAGGATACGTTGGGGGTGTGACAGCAGGCCTCACTGCCGAGCGGCGGCCCAGTTGCCGTTCAGGGTGACTATCCCGATGTCACCGCCGAAATCGATCGTCCATCGGACCGTGCCGCTCATCGAGTTGCCGCTCAGGCTGCCGGTATGGTGGACGTCCTGGGTGTCGAGATCGAACTGGACCGCATTCCCGCTGACCGACCCGTTGACGACACTCCCCTGCACGGAGAAGCTCACCGATTCGGTCCCCGACACACAGGTGACGGTGCCGGGGCCATAGGTCCCGGTAAAGGTGGTGCCGCTCTGGCTGATGGTGACCGGGGTCGGGCTGAGATTGCAGCTCACACCCTGGCCCGAGACGTTGGTGGCGCTCAGGGTCCACGCCCCGGCCAGATTGGCTTCGCTGGGACCGGTACTGTCGTCCCCGCAACCGGCAGCTGCAAGCGCAAACAGCAGGAGTACGCCGACTGACTTAGACATGGGGCTCCCCCGAGGCTGAAGACGGGCTGATTGCTGGTGAGATCGTGAGGAGAGATTAGTGGAAGGGTATGACAGCGGTGGGATTGCGGCGGGTCGGGCCGCGATGAGAGTTAGCGGCCGCGGCCGCATCGTAATGATCGCGCGAAAATGGTGATGGAGCGGAGGGTCGAGCCCGGCAGCTTAAGCTATGGCCGGATCTTGCGTCTCAGCCGCCGAGGAGAACATCGTATGGGTATGGCAGCGCCGATCTTTTACACCGCCGAGATGGTCCGGGCGCTCCCGGAGGACGGGAACAAGTACGAGACCGTCCGTGGGGAGTTGCTGGTGACCCCAGCTCCGCGGATCTGGCACGAGGTCATGGTAGTTCGCCTGACCGCTGCCCTCGATGTCTACCTCCGCGATAATCCGATTGGCCACGTGTTCGGTTCGCGCTCCGATATCTCCTGGGGTCCCGATAGCCTGGTCGAACCGGACGTTTTCGTAGCTCCGTTCGAGGAGGTGCGCACGCTCGACTGGGCAAGGGTGAAGACCCTGTTACTCGTCGTGGAGGTGCTGAGCCCCTCATCCCGCCGGGCTGACCGATTCACCAAGCGAGTGGAGTACCAGCGGCAGAATATTCCGTGCTACTGGATCGTCGATCCCGACGACCACCAGGTGGAGACCTGGTCGCCGGCCGACACCTTCCCCAAGGTGGAACGTGAGCGTCTCATCTGGCATCCCGCCGGAGCGGCCCACCCGTTCGTGCTCTCCCTCCAGGAGCTCTTTCGGCCCATCTGAGCGGGTCAAACTAGCCCCCATCCCTCGGCCAGCGCCCCTGGACCGAGCCCCCCTCGCACAGCTCGGGGCAGGCTCTCCGGCTTCAAGCGCCGACTTCCCCCCGCCACACCCCTTGCGCTCAGCCGGAGCCTGCCCATGAACGGTCAGGCTTTAAGGGCTCGGTGCGAACCCGAAGCTTCGGTCTCCTCCCCTCGCTGCCCGAGGGGTCAGGGTGACATGGGATGGCTTTAGCGGAGTCTAGGGATCCTGGCTCGACCTCACGCCAACCCCCGAACTGCGCGCAGCGTGCTCTCCACCTCTGCCGGCGTGTTCATGATCCCGCAGGCGACCCGCGCAAACGGCACCCCATACGGTGTAGTCGAGGCCAGGATCTTCATCCTCAGCAGCCGCTCCACAGTCTCCTTGGCCTTGAGCCCCTTCACATCGAAGCAGACCATCCCCGAGCTCAGCTCCGGCGCCGCCGGGGTGTAGGTCACCACATGAGGCATCTTGCTCAAGCCCTCGCGCATTTGCCCGTTCAGCGCGTGGATGCGCTCGGTGATCCGGGCCGGACCGATCCTCTCGTGGAACTCGATGGCAGCCGGCACCGTCCAGTGGTGCTCGTACGCCTGGAACCCGCCGGGAGAGAACATGGCCGCGTGGGCCCGCACCCGGGGCGGGTGCCCGGCGGCCCACTCGTTGAACAGGTCCAGGGTCTGGAAAGTGGGGATGAGCGGCCTCATGGTGGCCCAGACTTCCGGCCTGGCCCACACGAACCCGGTCCCCCGGGGCGCAAAGATCCACTTGTGCAGGCCCGCCGCGAAGAGGTCCGCTCCCAACTCGCCGAGTCTCGGGTCCTCGACGCCGAATCCATGCACTCCGTCCACCACCAGCAGGATGCGATCGGCTTGACCGCGCTTCGTATTCGCCTCGGCGATGGCGTCCGCGATCCGGCGAACCGGCATCCTCAGCCCGATGGACGAGTGCACCCAGGTGATTCCCACCACCCGGGTCTTGGGCCCGATGCCCTTTCGGATCCGATCGACGACCTCGTCCGCCGAGATCGTGTCGTACGAGCCGAAGATCGGAATCTTTCGCCAGGTGGCTCCGGTCCGCTCCGTCGCCAGGCGGATGGACTCGTGCTGGACATAGTGATCCTGATCGGTGGTCAGGACCTCGTCCCCCGGCTTGAGCGGAAGGCCGTGATAAATGACCGAGAGGCCGGTGGTGGTGTTGCTGGTGAGCGCGAAGTCGCGGGCATCGGCACCGGTGTAGCGAGCCAGCGCCGCCGTCACCGCATCGTAGGCCCGTGGCGTGTCCTCGAACATCCCCCGCTCTACGGTGAGAAAGGGATTCTGGTCGAGCCGCCGGCGAAGCCGCTCGATGGCTTCGCGAACCGGCCGGGGATGGGACGCGAGGTAAAACAGGCCGAGATGGATGTAGGCCGGATCGAGCTCGAACTGCTCCCGCACCGATTGCCAGTCACTCGGATCGGTCCACAGGGTAAGCGCGGGCCGGAGTTTATCAGTGAAGCTCAGCACCGGGGCGAATGCACCAGCCGCGGCCGTGAGCGTCCCCCCTGCGATCAACTGACGCCGGGTGAGCGACATGGAGCCTCCTGGTATGGTGGGTCTGGATGCTGCCGCGAGAAAAGGTAGGACGCGATTCGGGAGGGAACAAGGAGAGAAGCCGCCCACGAAGGCGGGTGCGGCCGGCCTCACCTCCCCGCCAGCCGGCGTCCCTCCTTCCGACTCCGTACCAGGCTGCGGGGTCCCAGCACCGTGCTCGCGCTGATCCAGGAGCCCAGCAGCTGCCCATCCTCGGCGAACCGCTGCCGGTTCCTGCCGTCATCACCCGCACGGCTCCCACGATCTCCGAGGAGACCGCTCGGAGCTCCCGCGTCGCGCCGACGTGCGCCGTGCGTCCGACGTTTCCCGGCGCGACCGCCGCGTTCGAAATTGTCAAGCATATGGACCAACTGGTCCAACCCGAGTGTGAGAGGCCGTACTTCACCTACCACGGCTACGGACTGTGCGGTAATCCGGCTGTAGCTCGTGTGCCCAAACGTCTGCGGCGGCCTGTGCGAAGGTGACCATCAGATCGGCGGCCGGTTGTGGAGCCGGCCGTTCGGTTCTCACGTCGCCCAGGGGAGGCCCCGGCATGAAGTGTCCCCGGTGCGCAGCCCGATCTACGGTCGGATATTCTGGTTCAGCCGGAAAAAGTTCGTCGGGTCGTGCTTGCGCTTGAGCGCGCGGAGCCGCTCGTACTTGGCCTCGCCGTAGGCCGCCCGCACTCGGTCCTGCCCCTCCTCCCCGAGAAAGTTCACGTAGACCCGGCCCGTGGAATACGGACGCACCGCCTCCCACAGCTCCCGGGTCCACGCGATGCACGCGGACGCTCGGTCGGGCTCGGACCAGACGGCGTCGATGTTCACCGCATGGGCGGCCCGCCGGTCTTCGAAGGCCGATCCCTCCGGATCCTGGCGACCGACTGCGCCGCCCAGGTGGAAGATGATGGTGTAGGACTCCGGCGTCGGGACCCCCCAGGCCCGCTCGGCGAGCGTGTCGATGAGGGCATCGCTCAGCGACGGCACGTACTCCGATTTCCAGTAGTAGCCGAGCCCGTGGGGCGCGGTGGGGTCGAAGAGCGCCTGGTGTGAGACGTACGGCGTCGGCCGGATCAGGTCCACCAGTGGCTCGCCGAACCGCCGCAGCGGGGCAACCGCTCGCTCGCCCTCCTCCACCGAGCCCGCGTAGCACACGCCGATGACCACGACGGGTTGCCCGTGCACCCACGGAGGAAGGAAGGGCGCGGGCGGCGCCATCCGGAGAACCACGATGGTCGTGAGCTCGTCGGGCGCGCTCCCGATGAAGTCGCGGTAGAGGCCCAGGACCTCGCGGGCCTTCGCGGCTGGGTAGAGCATCACGCCGGCGAGGACGATCGGTCCGACGGGGTGCAGACGATACTCGAAGGACGTGACCACCCCGAAGTTGCCGCCGCCACCGCGGAGCCCCCAGAAAAGGTCGGCGTGCTCCTCAGCGCTGGCGCTAAGGAAGTCGCCGTCGGCGGTGACGACATCGGCCGACAGGACGTTGTCGGCGGCCAGTCCGTGTCGGCGCATCAGCCAGCCGAGCCCCCCGCCGAGCGTGAGGCCCGCGATGCCGGTGTGGGTGATGATCCCGCCGGGCGCGGCGAGCCCGAAGGCCTGGGTCTCGCGGTCGAACTCGCCCCAGAGGAGTCCCGCCTGCGCTCGCGCCGTTCGGCCCGCCGGATCGACCCACAGGCCCTTCATCGGTGAGAGATCGATCACCAGCCCGCCGTCACACACCGCGGTGCCGGCGACGTTGTGGCCGCCGCCTCGCACAGCCACAAGCAAACCGCGCTCCCGCGCGAAACGGACGGCGGCCCGGACATCGGCGGCGCCGGTGCAGCGCGCGACGAGCCCGGGATGACGATCGATCGCACCGTTCCAGATCGCGCGGGCGGCGTCGTACTGCGGGTCGCCGGGACGGATGAGCTCTCCATGGAAGTGTCGCGCGAGGTCGGCGAGGGCCGCATCGTCGAGCGCGGGGGCGTCGCGACGCTCGGACGCGAGAGCTGATGGAGCAACCATAGGGCACCTCCTGGTGACCGACAGGATAGCTCAGGCCGGCCGGGCGGTAAAGCACAAAAAATGGACTTGCGACGCCCTCCGCCGTTCGCTATTCTCGGGCCAGGATGAAGGGGTACGGCCAGTTCTGCCCGGTCGCCAAGGCGGCCGAGATCGTCGCCGAGCGATGGACCCCGCTCGTCCTGCGCGAGCTGCTCTGCGGGAGCCGTCGCTTCAGCGACCTCCACCGGGGTGTGCCCCTGATGTCGCGCACCCTCCTCGCCGGACGTCTCGAGCAGCTCGAGGACGCCGGGATCGTGCGGAGCGTGCCCAGGTCGCGTGGCCGCGGACGCGAATACCACCTCACCGCAGCGGGTGAGGAGTTGCGGCCGCTTATCGAGTGCCTCGGCGAGTGGGGCCAGCGGTGGGCCCGGGCACAGGTCGGCCGCGGTGACCTTGACCCGGGCCTGCTCATGTGGGACATCCACCGGGGTGTGAACCTGGAAGCGCTGCCCCCGGAGCGGGTCGTCGTGCGCTTCGACTTCCGCGGGGTGCCGGCGACCATGCGTTGCCCGAAATATTGGTGGCTCGTGCTCGAGCGGCGGGAGGTCGACCTCTGCCTCAAGGACCCCGGTTTTCTGGTCGACATCGTGGTCAGCGCCGACCTCCGGACTCTGACACGTGTCTGGATGGGTGACGTGCGGCTGGCCGAGACCGTCCGTGCTGGCCTGATCCGGCTCGATGGGCCGCGGTCGCTCGTCCGCGCCTTCCCGACTTGGCTCACGCTGAGCGCATTCGCCGGTGTCGAGCGCGGCGGGGCCGCCGTCGCCGCCCGCCCAGCATAGCGACCCACTCGAGGCGTCATCGCCTGTTGCACCATGCCGAGCCGCCTCGGATGCCAACTGAAGCGCATCACTCGTTTAATAAACCGCCGCCAACAGTCCGGACTATCGGCGGCGGTTTCAGCACGCACCTGCCTGACCAAGCCGGCCTCACGCTGCCGGCCTCACGGACTTCCTAATTTGTGTCACTGAGAGGTCCCGCATGTCACCCGGGAGGACAGCGGGACCGGCCCGCCCGCTGTCGATCTGAGGCCTTCTCGTTCGTCGCTACAGGGAATGCCTGGAGCACCCGAAAGGAGTCTGATATGCGAAAACTGATCGTGCACGAGTTCATCAGCCTCGATGGCGTGGTGCAGGCCCCCGGAGGCCAGGACGAGGATCGCGACGGGGGCTTCACCCACGGGGGCTGGACCGTCCCCTACTGGCACGACGACATCGGCGCCGCCTTCTTTCAAGCGATGCAGAGCGTCGATGCGTTCCTCTTCGGCCGGCGCACGTATGAGATCCACGGGGAGGCATTCGAGCCCATGCCGCCCGGCGATCCGTTCGGAGACCTCATGAACGCCCCGAAGAAGTACGTCGTATCGCGCGCGCTGAAGAAGCCGATCTGGCGCGACACCACCATCATCCGCGACAACGTCGTGGAGGCGGTCCGGTCGCTCAAAGCCCAGTCGGGCCAGAACATTCTGACCGACGGCAGCAGCCAGTTGGTGCCGCTGCTGCTCGCCCATGATCTCGTCGACGAGCTCCACCTGACGCTGTACCCGCTCACGCTCGGCGGCGGCAAGCGGATCCTGCCCGCTGGCCTTCACCGAAGCTTTCGCCTGGTATCCGCCACGCCGTATCCCACCGGCGTCGTTGGCCTGAAGTACGCGCGCCAGGATAGCTGACGCTTGAGTTCTTCGATCCAGCAATAAACCAGGCGGCAGTCGAGATCGAGGGAGCGCCGACGCTCCGCAAAACTTTAACACGGAGGGCACGGAAAAAGATGTTTGTGTTCAACTGCACACCAACAAGGTTCGTCTGGCATTGACGTAGAGACTGAATGGTGTGCTGTTGACCAAAAAAGTTCTCGCGCGATCTGGAACGTCCTCCGTGCTCTCCGTATTGTTTCCGTGTCCTCCGTGGTAAAGCTTTTGCCATAGTCATAAGTGTTGACAATCCGTTCGCAGCCAGGCCCCAGGGAACCCTCCCAACCGTCCGCCAGTTGATTCCTCATGACAAACATCGAACTGGGCCTGGACACCTTCGGCGACGTCACCGCCGACGCCGCGGGCCGCCTCCCCTTGCGCGATCCGTATGGCAGAGCGAAGTGCAGCGCCCGGAGAGGTCCGCTGCTCCTTAAAGAAGCTTCACGATCTGCTCTCCGACGACGTATCCCACCACGGCGACGCCGAGTCCCACCAGGAACATGTCGAGGCCGCTGCGGAAGACCCCCCGGCCGGTAAAGAAGCTCCGAGCCGCACCGATGCCGAAGTGGGAGACCATGGCGAGCGCAAACGAGGCCCAGATGGCCGCCGGTCCGGTCTCGAAAAGGAAGGGGGCCACCGGGATAAAAGCTCCGAACGCGGTAGCGATCCCGGTTATCCAGGCTTCCCGCATGGGCGTGCTGGTGGCCGCGCCGATCTTGAGCTCCTCTCGGACTTTTTCCTCCAGCGCCCGCTCCGGATTCTGCATGACCTGCGCAGCCAGGACGCCGGCCTGCGACGCGGGGATTCCCTTAGCCTGATAGAGCAGGCTCAACTCCTCCCGCTCCAGCTCGGGCATGAGCCGGATCTCCTCCTTCTCCATGGCGATCTCATGCTCGAATACCTCCCGCTCGCTCTTGGCCGCGAGGTACCCCGAGGATCCCATCGACAAGGCGTCGGCCACCATACCGGCTACCCCGGCCACCACCACCAAATGGCCGGCCGACTGGAGACTGCCCTGGGCGCCAATCATCCCGGCCACCAGCCCGAAGTTGGCCGTCAGCCCGTCATTGAACCCGTAGACCAGGTTCCGGAGGAAGCCGCCGGCGCCGGTCTTGTGCCAGGGCTCACCCTCGGCCCCGCTCATCTGCGACAGGGTGTCCGCGTGCTCCTTGGACTCCTTGGCCAGGCGCAGGGCAGTGGGGCCGACGGTTCCTTCCGGCTCGCTGCGGTAGAGACTCAGGTAGCTTTTGACCTCCCGGCCTTCCTCCTCCAGCAACATCGGGAGCAGGATCCCGCTGCCCAGCCGCCGGGCCAGCCAGGCCCTGAGGCGCGCCCCGGCCGAGGGCGCCGGCATCGCGACCTGGTGGCCGTTGTCTGCCAGGAGCTTGCGCCACATCTCCACGTGGCGGTCCTCGACCGAGGCCAGCTTCAGGTAGAGCTCGGACCTGCCGGGGTCGCGCTCGGCGCGGGCCAGTTCCCGGTAGAGGAAGGCCGCGTCAGCCTCGTCTTTCAGGTGGTGGAGCCACGCGCGAGGGGCTACGGGTGTCGGGGCCATGGGTCGGATCATAACTGCGTGAACTGTGAACGGTAAACGGTAAACGGGCCATCCCCCCCGTTTACGGTTCACCGTTTACCG
>JBOHSD010000013.1:0-69664 GCA_050733075.1 Gemmatimonadales bacterium | reverse complement strand
GGCTCGACGCGACGCCTGGATGCGGCCCGGGCCGCGAGCGGTGGGGCGCCGGTGGCTGAGAAATGGCCGGCGCGGGGCCACGCTGCCGCCGCCGCGGCGCTCCTCCTGGTGCTCGTCATCTTCGGCGTCTACGGCATGCCGGGGCTGCGACCGGCGGTGTCGCCCGCCGCACGATCTCTGGGCGTACTGCCGTTCGTGAACATGAGCCCGGATCCGGAGAACACGTACTTCAGCGACGGCCTGAGCGAGCAGATCATCGCCGCGCTCAGCCGGATCGACGGCCTGCGGGTCGCCGCCCGCACCTCTTCGTTCGCGCTGCGCGACGGCAAGCTGGATGCGCGCGCGATCGGCGATACCCTGGGCGTCGAGGCCGTGCTCGAGGGCAGCGTGCGCACGGACCGGAATCGGCTTCGGGTGACGGCGCAGTTGATCGACGCCTCGACCGGCTATCACCTCTGGTCGCACGAGTACAATCGGGAGCTGGCAGACGTCTTCACGGTGCAGGAGGAGATCGCGCGGGCCATCGCCAGCGCCCTCGAGCTGCGTCTCCCCCGCCGCGGCGCGGCGACGCCAGCCAGGCGCATACCGAATCTCGAGGCGTACGACCTCTATCTGCGCGGGTTGTTCTTGCGCAACAGTCTGACGGTGGATGCGCTGCGGCAAGCTACGGACTTCTTCGATCGAGCGATCGAGCTGGAGCCCGGCTTCGCGCTAGCGTACGCCGCGAAGGCGAGCGTCGTCGCGCCGCGCATTTATTTCCGCCATGTTCCCCGGGAGAATGGGGTGAGCGACATGCGCGCCGCGGTGGCCCGCGCGCTGGAGCTCGACTCCACGCTCGGGGAGGCACACGCGGCACTCGGTATCCTGAGGCTGTTCTTTGATTGGGACTGGGAGGGTGCCCAGCAGGCGCTGCGCCGCGCCATCGAGCTAAACCCCAGCGACCCGCACGCCTACCACCATCTCGCGAACTACCTGCAGGCGATGAGTCGCCCCGAGGAGGCGGTTGGCGCACGCGCCCGAGCGGTCGAGCTGGATCCGCTGAATGCGCGGACGGGCATCCTGCTCGGCGCGGACCACGCCGCTGCAGGCGATCTCGACCAGGCAATCATCCAGTTTCGTCGCGCGCTCCGGCTCGACCCGGTGCACCCGCTCGCACTCGGCCTCGGACCCGAGCTACCCGTCGGTCCTGCGGGAGTCTACCTGAGGCAGGGCCGGTACAAGGAAGCTGTGGACGAGTACGTCAGGATCGCGACGCTGCGCGGCGCCACCGGGAGTGAGCTGGACTCGATGCGTAGCGCCTTCGCGGAGTCAGCCATGCCGGGGTTCTGGCGGAGCTGGCTGGCCATGGACCTGCGGCAGTCCGAGAGCACTCCCGATCCCCTGCGCGTCGCCTCCCTGTGGGCGTTGATCGGCGACACTGCCCAGGCCTTCCACTGGCTCGACCGTGCCTACGACGAACGCAATCCGGGGCTCATCTTACTGCGGTCGGGGTCGTTCGAGAACCTGCATTCCCATCCGCGCGTCGCCCGGATCCTGACGGAGATGAGGTTTCCAGACCCGTGAGGTTGTGCTCGGCTCGGCCTTGCGCCACCAGAGCGGATTCCATCGCCTCTGTCGCTGCTTCCTGCATCCCTTCCAAGACGTGGGAGTAGGTGTCCATCGTCAATGTGATCGTGGAGTGTCCCAGTCGTTCCTGCACAATCTTGGGGCTCACCTTCTCCTTCAGCAGAATGGTGGCCGAGGTGTGCCTGAGGTCGTAGAGCCGGATAAATAACCCACCTGCATCGGCCACCGCGCGAAATGGTTCTACCGGCCAGTCATAAGCCCGTTCTGTGACGAGGATCAGCAAGCGTTTCGCGGGAGGCCCTTTTCTGCGGAACCCTCAACCCAATCACCCTAGCGGCCGGTCCGCGTCCCGGCTCGGGAGCTACGACGGCGCTCCAGCGCCTCGTGCACCTTGGTCAGTGCCTCGTCACGGGTGTATGGCTTGGCGAGGAAGGGAACGTCGAGCGAGGGCAGCCCGTGGCGGACCAGCACCTCCGCTGGATGCGCTGACATGTAGAGGATGCGCTGGTCGGGCCATTGCTCCAGGACGCGTCGGCCCAGCTCGACACCGTCGCACCCGGGCATCACAACGTCCAGTATCAGCAGGTCCACGCCGGCGCGAGCCTTGCCGAGCACGTCCAGGGCCTCGGCACCGTCCTCCGCCTCCAGCACCCGGTAACCCGCCTCGCTCAGAATGCGGTAGGCCACGCGCCGGGACATTCTTTCATCATCGACGACTAGGATGGTCGTCGCGGCATGCGGAAACGGACTAGACACGCGGACCTCATCAAGGGACAAAACAATTTAGTCTAGGCGAGCAAAACAGTACCTAATGTGACGTAGGTCACATGACCCCGGGGTTAGCCAAGCAAGAGTCAGGCCTGTCCGGCGAATTCAGCCGACGCGGAGCCGCGTGGCTGCTTGACGAGGTGTGTATCTCCCCGTAAGGTATGCACCACCAGCCGTCACATCTCTTCCGACAAAGGCACACCCGCCTCGAAGGACCCACGCCCGCCGAGCCGCCGAATGCGCACTAGTGGCTCGGCTTCGTGCTATCAGGTGGACCATCCTGCGCCGGCTCCGGGCCTGGTTCAGGCGGTCAGCATGGAACCGAGGTAAGTGAAAAGGAGCTCGCCATGAAGCGGTTACGCGCTCTCGCGTCGTTCCTCCCGTTCTCATTGGGGTTCACGTCGGTCGCAGCGACACAGAGCCCACCCAGCCAGCCCGCTGAGTTCATTCAAGTCATAACCGTGACAGCAAGATCGGGAGCCGTCCGCGAGTATGAGGACTTCACCAGAAAGATCACCAACGCGGCCAACAAGATCGGCGCGCCCCAACGCTGGTTTACCTCGCAGGTCAGCCTCGGCGGGCCCGGGCGCACTTACAGCATCGTACTTCCGTTCAGCAAGTGGGAAGAAGTCGACAAGTGGATGCCCGTGTCTCAGATCATCTTCAAGGCTCACGGACAAGCCGAAGGAACCAGGATCCTGAAGGCAGGCGGTGCCGCCATGGAGCGCACTGAAACCGCCGTGTATCGCCTCCTTCCAGACCTGAGCACGCGTCCGAAGGTCTTCGATCCGCCTGCTGCCTTCATGCATCTCTTCGTGACCGAGGTCGAGCCCGCGATGGTTCCCGCGTGGGAGGGTTATCTCGCTCGGTTGAGGACAGCCCAGGAGAAGTCGCCACAGGCTCCCACGGCCGTGCGCCGGGTTGCGGTCCTGGGAGCGGCCAACACGTATGTGACGGCCGTCCCATTCAATAGCTTCGCAGAACGCGACAGCTGGCCGAGTAATCTGACCATCCTGCGCGAAGCTTACGGCGAGACCGAGGCTCGCAGCCTGGAGGAGACTCGGTTGCGCTGCGTTCGCAACGCGAGGCAGCTTGTCATGGCCTACCGAGCCGATCTCAGCCGGCCAACCGCGGGTCCTGCACCTACTTCCCGCTAATGGGCTGGGCATGGTTCTGCCTGCAATACGGGGCCGTTAGACCTCCTCGCGGCCCAAAGCGACGCCTCAGTGCTGCTCCCTGGTTGCCTGTGGCTTCGCGATCGTATAGCATGCTCCACCTGCCGTTTCCCGGTACCAGACCCTGACCCAAGAGGTCTCTTTGTCTCCTCCGCCGCTCCACGGCCCCGCCACCATCTTAGTGGTAGATGACGAGTCGGTCTCGCGCCGGGTCGCGTACCGGATCCTCAGTGAGGAGGGATTCCGAGTGCTCGAGGCCTCCAGTTGTGCCGAGACGCTGGATGCCCTCCACCAGGCCAACGGCCGCGTGGATCTTCTCATGATCGACGTGGTCATGCCCGACTGTGACGGTGTCGCCATCGGGCGCCATGTGTTAGAGCAGTGGCCGGCCCAGCGTATTCTGTACATGTCGGCTCATCCCGCCGAGGTTCTGGCCCGTTATGGGCAAACCACGTTGAGCGTTCCCTTCCTGGCCAAGCCGTACACTCGAGGCGAGGCCCTGGCGAAGGTCAAGGAAGCTCTGGAGCAGCATCGTCAGAGGAAGCGGATTTTGGTGGCGGATGACGACGCGGGTATCCGATCGTCACTGGCCAAAGTGCTCACCACCGCAGGGCACGATGTCATGCTGGCCGGGAACGGGAACGAGGCGATACGGATCTGGCGAGAGGCCGGTGCAGACCTGGTCATCCTGGACTTATTCATGCCGGAAAAGGACGGTTTAGAGACTCTGATGGAGCTGCGGGCGCAAAGCCCTCAGGTTCCAATCATTGCCATGTCCGGTGGGGGAGCCAACCAGATAGATCTGCTCCCCGAGGCCAAGCTGCTTGGCGCGTCACGGACCATTGAAAAGCCGTTCACCGTGGCGGAAATGATGAAAGTAGTGAGCGCGGTGCTCGAGAGCTCTCGAAAGGCGAACGCTTGAATTCATGTGCGTGCGCTGTCTCCATGGCTGCCCTCCTGAGCGCCGGAGCCACGCAGGTCCACGCGCAATCTCACGACCGAGAGGTCGCAAGGGCCGTTGAGAGCCTGGCGGGCGAGATGGTCCGCTACCGTAGGCAGATTCACCAGCACCCGGAGCTCAGTAATCGCGAGGTCAAGACTGCGGAGCTGGTGACTTCCCACCTGCGGCGTCTCGGCCTGGAGATTCGGACTGGAATAGCACACACGGGCGTCGTCGCGTTGCTGAGAGGCAAGCTGCCGGGGCCAGTCGTCGCGGTGCGAGCCGACATGGACGCGTTGCCGGTCACCGAGGCCACCGACCTTCCGTTTCGCTCTACAGCGCGAACGACATACCTGGGGCGTGAGGTTGGGGTCGCCCATGCTTGCGGCCACGATCTTCACACCGCGATTCAACTCGGGGTCGCCGCCGTGCTCGCGCCCATGCGTGACCGGCTGGCCGGCACTGTCATGTTCATTTTCCAGCCGGCCGAGGAAGGAGCTCCCGCTGGTGAGCGCGGCGGCGCCGAATTGATGATTGAAGAAGGGGTCTTCGCCAAGCTGAAGCCCGAAGCAATCTTCGCCCTCCATATGAATGGTGACCCGCCCGAGCAAGAGGGGGAGCACGAGCTCCTCGGGAGCGTTTCATATAGTCGTGGCCCAGCCCTGGCCGCTGCTACGCTTTGGCGCGCAACCGTGCGGGGACGACCCGCACATGGTTCGGCGCCCCACCTCTCGGTGGATCCGGTAGTGATTGCCTCACAGATCGTCCTGGCCCTCCAGACGATCCGCTCTCGAAATCTCCCGCCGCTTACTCCAAGCGTGCTTACCGTTGGCATCATACGAGGAGGGACCCGCAACAACATCATCCCGGGTGAGGTCGAGCTGGAGGGCACCATCCGGACTTTCGACATGGCGGTGCAGGACACCGTCGAGACGCGTATGCGCGAGATCTTCGATGGCGTAACCCGAGCCTCGCGGGCGAGCTTCAGCCTCGAGTTTGACAGGAGCAACCCGGTAACCGTCAATGACACGGCTCTGACAGACCGCCTCCTGCCCACGCTGCACCGGCTGGTCGGAGGCGCGAGCCTTCGGGAGCGACCACCAATCACGGGTGCTGAGGATTTCGCCTACTTCGCAAACGAGGTACCTGGCTTCTTCTTCTTTCTCGGCGCCGTTCCTCCGGGCCGAATCTCCGGAGGGCATCACACACCCACCTTCTACGCGGACGACCAGGCAGTTGCCGTCGGTATGCGTCTGATGTCCTCCCTGGTACTCGATTATCTGGCGCGCCCCGGGAGCTGAACCAGACGGCCGGCTTTTCAGTTGATAGCTGCCGCTAGAAGGTCCGAGCCTCTGGGGCGGTCCCCTCTTTGAGAGACATCCGCAGTCCATGGTCTGCTGACCCGCGGATCCCGGTAGCGGCGCGGGCTATGGGCTGCTGCGGAAGCCGAATCTCCTCCAGCAGCCGAACGAAACGCGCATCACCGTGCAGCGCGTCGAAAGCGGGCTCCGTGAACACGAACGGAAGGTAGCCGTCGCGACGACGCACCCCCTCCTCCAGCGACTCCATTGCGGCGCCGCAGTCGCCCAGGCGCGCGTAGGCGGCGGCTATGTAAAAGAGGGTAACCCCCCGTCCCTCGTCGAACTGCCGCCGCAGGTGCCGGCAGAGGCTCCGCGCTTCATCCGCCCGTCCCAGCCCGGCCAGCGCGCCCGCCATAAGCGACTCTAGGAACGGCGTCCGCCGCTCCGGAGGTACCACTCTGGTCAGCTCGAGGGCGTCCGCGAAGCGCCCCAGCCCACACAGGCTCCGGGCGGCCCAGATCGTGGTGAGCAAGTGACCGGGCTCGTCCTTGAGCAGGCCCTCGATGCACTGGAGCGCCTGCTGGTAAAGTCGGGCAAAGAAGTAGCAACGCCCCACGCAGAGCCGGATCGAGAGCGATAGCGGCTCCAGCGATTGGGCGTGAAGGATCCGCTGAAGAGCCTGCTCGTGCCGGCCCATCGCCCCGAGGAAGATGGCGTACCAGGTCTCAGCGTAGGCGTACTCCGGTTGCAATCGCAGGGCCTGACGCAGCTCCTCCTCCGCGGCCGGATAATCCCAATCGAAGAGAAATTGAATGACCCCTAGCCAGGTATGCGCCTCCGGCAGCCTGGGATCGATCCGCAACGCCTCGAGAGCCGCTGCCTTGGCCCCGGGCATGGCGTCGTACGGCAGGAGATCGCCGAACTCCGAGAAGCCCCGCAGGGCCCAGCACTCGGCGAGCCCCGCGTAGGCCAGGGCGTATCCCGGGTCCTTTTCGACCGCCTGCTCGAAGTACTCGATTGCAAGGGCAAATCCCTCAACCGAGCGCTTGTGAGCAGAGTAGCGGCCCCTCAGGTAGAGGGTGTATGCGTCCAGCGCCGGTGTCGGCGGCCGTACCAGGTCTGATGCCGGCTCGGCCCGGGGGAGCGGTAGCGCGGCCACGATGGCCTGCGAGAGCTCTGCCTGCAATGCGAACACGTCGTCCAGCGTACGTTCGTATATCCCGGACCATAGATCGCAGCCGTCGGCAGCGTTGACGAGCTGGGCAGTGAGACGAATCCGGTTGCCGACCTTTCGTATGCTTCCTTCCACCAGCGCGCTCACGCCCAGCTGCTCGGCGATCTGGCGTGCGTCCATGCTCTTTCCCTTGAAGGCGAACGCCGAGGTGCGCGACGAGACGCGAAGCCCCGGCACCCGCGCCAGGGCGTGGGCCAGCTCTTCCGTCATCCCATCGCTGAAGTAGTCGTTCTCCTGGTCCGGCGTCAGGTTGAGAAACGGCAGCACCGCAAGGGCCAGGGGTGTCGGTCCTGCGGCCAGCGGAGCCGCTCCCGGCGAGTTCCGCAAGCGCACGGTGGCTGCCACCACCGCGGGGTCGGGACCGGTGTCGAACTCCGTTCGTAGGCGCCTCTCGTAGTCGCGGGCGAACTGGAGCGCGACCGCATATCCGCCCGCTACGCTCAGCGCTTCCATGTAGGCGACCACGATCCTGGAGTTGAGAGGATCGGCCTCAGTCAGCCGGCGCCAGCAGTCTGCCGCTCCGATCGCGTTGCCCCGCCGAGCGTCCGACAAGGCCAGCGCCTCGAGGGCGGCGCAGTACTTCCGGATGTGCTCTGCGCGCTCGACCTCCACCCAGCGCTCGAATTCCAGAGCGCCGGATAGGTAGAACCCGTCCAGGAACGGTCCCTGGTAGAACGCGAGGGCACCTCTCAGGTCGCCGCGCTCCAGCGCCTCGGTGAAATCCTGGAGATCCGAGCCGATGACCCGCGGGTTAAGGCGGAGATCGTTCGTCCCCCGAACCAACGAGTCGAGCTTGAGATCGTGACGGAGGGCGTAGAGGACCTGGGCCAGACTATGGGCGGCTCTACCCGGCTCCGTCTCGGGCCATAGGTATGCCAGGACCTTGTCGCGGCTGATGGGACGCTCCCCGACGCTCGCGAGCAGCGCAAGGAGAGCCAGGGACTTGGGCTGGGTGACGGCGCCAGCCGATCTCGGGCGCCCGTCCTCGAGCGCGAGGCCGCCGAATGCCCTGAGCCTCAGCATGGCCACCTGGGCTGATGGGAATCTGATAGGAGTCTGATTCGGGTCTGACACCTCCGAGCTATTGTAGGTCCCGTAACCGCTCATAGCAAGACAGGTTCCCATCAAAGCATCGGAGGGTAAGGCTATGTCTCGAAAGATGATTCTCACGAGTTTGGGGCTGGCTCTCCCGCTGGCCGCTCTGGCCCTATCGGGCTGGGTCCCTCGTGAGGCACCGTCCCGGATTGCCGGGACCTTCGCGGCCAGATACACCGAGCAGCACCCCGCGCCCATCTCCGACGCCACAGGCCACATGATTATGTTGGGCCGAGCGCAGGGGATCAACCGGAATACCGGCCCAACTCCCTACATGGACCGGGCGAAGGTCACCAACGTCGAGTTTGCCGACCTGGTGCAGGGCAACGGACCCCAGCAGGGCTATATCTCGATGAGCAGCGGTCCCGATACCGTGATCTCGAAATGGAGTGGTAAGGTGACTACCACCCTCTCGCCGGAACAGACTCCGATCACCACCTTTCAAGGGACCTGGAGCAAGGTCAAGGGCACCGGTCGCTATAAGGCGGTGGCGGGAAGCGGCAATTACAGAGGCCGGTTCACCTCTCAGACGGAGTACACGGTGGACTGGGATGGCGAGCTCTCCGGCGCATTGGCAGAGAAGTGAACCGGGTCGCCTGAAAGGAGCCAGCTATGACTACCCTGAGCCACTCGGCCGGCGTCCGAAGCGCCGCTCAACCGGGGCCGCCGGTCCGGCCGACGACGTTTCGGCAACTGGATGAGATGGTGGCCCGTCTCGAGGAAGCGGCACCCAACTTCGTTCGGCTCTCGCTGGAGGACCGCATCGCCCTTGCCCGCTCGATGCAGGCCGGATACCTGCGGGTCGCCCAACGTAGCGTAGCGGCCGCGTGCGCAGCCAAGGGCATTCCGGTTGACACCCCGCTGGCCGGTGAGGAGTGGGCCACCGGCCCCTGGCCGGTCGTGCGCCAGCTGCGCCTGGTCACTGAATCGCTGCGCGCCATTCAGCGAACCGGTAACACGCCGATCGGCCGCGTCGGCCAGACCAGCGATGGGCGGCTCATGGTTTCCGTGTTTCCGACCAACAAGATCGACGGAGTGCTGTTCTCCGGGATCACGGTGGACATGCACCTGCAATCGGGAGTAAGTGAGAAGGAGCTCCACGCCTCCCGGGCCGGCTTCTATAGAGGCCGGATACACCAGGGCCGTACCGTTCTGGTGCTCGGCGCCGGCAACATTGCGGCTATCCCGGCGATGGATGTCGTCACGAAGCTGTTCAACGAGGGTGCTGTCTGCCTCCTCAAGATGAACCCGGTCAATCAGTATCTCGGGCCATTTATCGAAGATGCCTTCGCCGAGGCCATTGCCAGGGGGTTTTTGGCGGTGGGTTATGGAGGGGCCGAGGAAGGCGGCTACCTCGCTCAGCATGCCGGCATCGACGAGATCCATCTCACCGGATCTGCCGCGACCTACGATGCCATTGTCTGGGGACCGCCGGGGCCGGAGCGAGACGCGAGGAAGGCGCGAAACCAGCCGGTGGTGACCAAGCCGGTGACCGCAGAGTTGGGCAACATCTCACCGGTGCTCGTGGTTCCGGGGCACTACACCGAAAAGGAAATGATCTTCCGCGCGGAAACCATCGCCGGCGCCGTGACCTGGAATGCCTCATTCCTGTGCAACGCGGCCAAGATGCTGGTTACGCCGAAGGGCTGGGAGCAGCGGCCGGCCCTGTTGTCTGCCATCGAGCGTGTCCTTGCCGAGGTCCCGGCCCGGAAGGCCTACTATCCGGGGGCGGAAAAGCGCTGGCAGCGCCTCACCGATGGTCGGGAAATGATGCGCACGATCGGGGCCCCGGGTAAGGGAGAGCTTCCGTGGACTATACTGTCCGGCCTGGAGGCGGCCGACGCGGGCGAGCCGGCGTTCACGGAGGAGCCGTTCTGCTCGATCTTGTCTGAGACGGAAGTCGGAAGCGACGACCCGGTAGAGTTTCTGGATCGGGCGGTGGACTTTGCCAACAACCGGCTGTGGGGCACGCTGTCGGCGGATTTAGTCGTCCACCCCAAGAGTCTGAAAGATCCCCGGATCGCCGCCGCCCTGGAGCGGGCGATAATCCGGCTGCGCTACGGTGCCGTAACGGTGAACAGCTGGAGCGGCTTCATCTTCGTATTCGGTTCTCCGGCCTGGGGCGCCCACCCGGGCTCGACCCCCGCTGACATCCAGAGCGGTAACGGGTGGGTTCACAACACGCCCATGATCGAGGGTGTGGAGAAGGCGGTGCTGCGGCATCCGCTCACCCTGGTGCCGAAGCCGGCCACGTTCCCCAGCCACCGCACCGCTCACACGCTCATGCAGCGGATCACTCGGCTGGAAGAGCGGGCCAGCTGGTCGAGAGTCCCCGGAGTGGTCGCGGCAGCGATGCGGGGATGAGGTCGAAGCCTCGTCCGCCGTAGAGATCGAGAGCGTTGCTCTACTACCTGCTCCTCGCCGGCGCCGGCGTGCTTGCCGGCAGCGTCGCCGCCGTCAGCGGCTTCGGAATCGGGAGCCTGTTGACCCCGGTTCTGGCCCTACAGATCGGCACCAAGCTCGCGGTGGCCGCGATCGCCATCCCCCACGCCGTGGGCACCGCCCAGCGGTTCTGGCTTCTGCGCCGCCACGTAGACTGGCGAGTCGCCCGGACCTTCGGCATCACCAGCGCGATAGGGGGGCTGGCCGGAGCGTTGCTCCAGGCCCGCGCGTCGGGCCGAGCCCTCCAGGTTGTCTTCGGGACGCTCCTGGTCCTGGCCGGCACCACCGAGCTGACCGGGTGGATGCAGAAGGTGCGGTGGAGCCGGTCCGCCGCATGGGTAGCTGGGGCACTCTCGGGCGTCCTCGGCGGGCTGGTAGGAAACCAGGGTGGCATCCGCACGGCGGCGATGCTGGGCTACCACGTTCCCAAGGAGTCGTTCGTGGCGACCGCGACGCTGATCGCCCTGTTGGTGGACGCAGCCCGGCTGCCGGTCTACCTGCTAACGCAGGGCGAGGAGATTGCCGGCCTGTTGCCCCAGGTTCTCATCGCAACTGCAGCCGTGATGGTAGGCACCTTCCTGGGGAGGCATGTCCTTGGACGGCTGACTGAGGCGATGTTCCGCCGGTTGATCGCTCTCCTCCTGCTGGGCCTGGGCGGCTACATGCTCCTGGGCCGTAATTCCGGGATCGGCTGAGCCCGCCGGCCGTTCGGCTATTCCGCCCCCTCCAGCATCCACACGTCTCCACTCCGGGGAACGGCCCGGTCGAACACCACCCAGTGCCCGCCGGGTGACCAGACGGGGTAGTCGATACGCACGTCCGGATCGGAGAACTCGAAGACCTGGTACGGCGGGCCACCATCCACCGGGTGAACCCAAAGAGACTTGTGGCCCCGCACGTCCAGCGCCAGCGACCCGGCGGGAGAAAACGACAGGTGAGCGCCGCTGTGGATCTCGGGTAGCCGGATAGCCGGGCCGCCTCTCAGCGGAACCGACAGCACCTCTATGTGTACCCCGCTTTCGGCCCGGAACACGATCGAGCGCCCATCCCGGGTCCAGCGCAGGAAATGGCCGCCCACCGCACTCTCGTAAAGCCGCCGTTGGCCCGACCCATCCGCATTCATCACCCAGACTTCGTTCCGCCCATCGCGATCCGAGATGTATGCGATTCGGCTGCCGTCGGGTGAATAGAACGGGTTGGTATCCGTGCCGGGATCGTCGGTTAGGCGGCTCAGCGCTCCGTCGCCGACCCGTGCCGCCCAAATGTCGGCGTTGCCGGCCCGGGTGGAGAAGAAGACGATCGTGCGGCCGTCGGGCGCCCAGTTGGGCTGGTAATCACCGCCGGGACCCTCGGTGAGCTGCTTTTCGGCGCCATCCGCCAGCGACCGGATCCAGAGGTTCATGTCGCCTCTCCGGTCGCTGTTGAATGCGATGGCGCCACCGTCCGGAGACCAGGCGCCGCGACTCTCCACCCGCGTGGTCGTGACCAGAGGCTCCGGCTTCCCGGTGGCCCGGCCGGTCTCCGGGGAGACCGGCAACCG
The DNA here is from genome assembly GCA_050733075.1 of Gemmatimonadales bacterium. Classification (GTDB taxonomy): domain Bacteria; phylum Gemmatimonadota; class Gemmatimonadetes; order Gemmatimonadales; family GWC2-71-9; genus CAVVWJ01. Next base: position 57,603 of record JBOHSD010000013.1, on the reverse strand, counting down.
CCAGATGTCGGTGTTGATGCCCAGCACGGCAAAGGCGATCTGCCGCCCGTCAGGCGACGGAGCCGGCTGGACATCGTCGCCCGCACCGGTCGTGAGCTGTTCCGCGGGACCGCTGGGAGCGCCGCTCGGCGCCACCGGCAGGCGCCACAGATTGAGCCCGCCCCCCCGGGCCGAGGTGAAGTAGACGTGTCTCCCGTCGGGCGCCCAGACGGGGTCGAGGTCCGGGACGGTCTCGTTGGTCAGCCGGATCAGCGCGGACGAGCCCAGGTCGGCCACGGCGATGTCCCAGTTGGTTTTCTCGATTCGCCGGAAGACCAGGCGCGATCCATCCGGCGACCACCGGGCGCCCGCGTGCACCACTGCCTCGTTGGAGTCGGCGGTGACCTGACGCGGGTTTCGGCCCCTCGCGTCCGCCAGCCAGATGCGGCGGGGACCGGCCCACCGCGCATCGAAAGCAAGCCGGCTTCCGTCGGGTGACCAGGCGGGCCCGAAGGCGGCGTCCACCAACTTCGACTCGATACCTGACCCGGGCTCGATGGTCCAGATATCGCCGCCCTCGAAGTACCAGCCGTTGATGTCGCTCGGCTCGAGCCTTCCGCGTGGGTTATTGGCCCGGACAAATGCGATCCTCCGCCCGTCGGGCGACCACACCGGCTGGATATCGTCGCGCCGGCTGTCGGTCAGCCGCCGCTCTTCGCCGGTGGCGAGCGTACGCACGAACAGCTGCTTGAATCCCTCGTCCTCTCCAGCGTAGACCAGCCGGGTCCCGTCCGGCGACCACGCGGGCCACTCTTCGACGCCGCTCGCCACGGTTATCTGGGAGAGCTTCCGCTCGCGCCCCGGAGCGACCGATCCAGGCGCTCCGGTTTGACCCTCCGCCAGCCATTGTCCCACAATGACCAGGGCACCCAGGATCGCGGCCATGGCCAGCGCGAGTCCTGCTGCCCTGGCAGGTGACCGTCGCAAACGGGAGAGCGGCGAGCCCCTGATGTCCGCAGACTCCGCGCCCAGTGCGCCCACGAACTCGGCCACGCTGGCAAATCGCTCCTCGGGCGTTTTCGCCAGCGCCCGGGCGACGGCGGCGGCCGTTGCGGGCGACACCCCGGCGCGGCCCACCAGCAAGGGCGCAGGCTGCGTCAGATGCTTTGCGATAACCGCTTGAACCGTGGGCCCGGAGAATGGCGGGGTGCCCGCGAGCATCTCATAGAGCACACACCCAAGCGAATACACATCGCTTCGGGCATCCACCGGCTCGGCGCCCGCGGCTTGTTCCGGGCTCATGTACCTCGGTGTGCCTACCACCATGCCGGTGGCGGTGAGGTGCGGCCCCGTGGTTTCCAATGAACGCGCGATGCCGAAGTCGGCGACCAGGGTGTTGCCGTCCCTGGTCAGGAGGATGTTCTCGGGCTTCACATCGCGGTGCACCACGCCGTGCTCGTGAGCGTATTGCAGGGCCTGCCCGGCCTCGCTTGCAATTCGCACTGCCACCGCAGGGGGGAGCGAACGGTCGCGACCGAGCCGGTCCCGGAGGCTTTCGCCCTCCACGTAGGCCATGGTGAACCACAGATAGCTGTCGCTCTCGCCGGAATCGAAGACCGTGAGAACGTGAGGATGCTGCAGCCGGGCGGCTAGACGGATTTCCAGGAGGAAGCGCTCGGGCCCGAGCGCGGCCACGATCTCGGGGCGCAGAACCTTGAGCGCAACGTACCGGTCGTGCTTGACGTCGCGGGCCAGATAGACCGTTGCCATGCCGCCGCGGCCGAGCTGGCGCTCGACTACATAGCGGCCCCGGAGAGCATCGGCCAACGGGGTTGGAACGGCAGCCACGCAGCGGCCTGAGTTGGAGACTATTTGAATCTGACCGTGCTACCCGAGAGTCGCTACCCGGGTGACCCGCATCACACCGGTCCTCCGCCGCGCCGGGTACTTTCCTCCAGAAGCACCTCGAGCGTGCCGAAGAGATTCAGCAGAAGCTGAGCGAGCCGAGCACCTGAGCGTAGCCGACCGAGCACAGAGGTTGTAGGTCGCCAGCAAACGGCTACCCACCCAGGTAGCCGTTCTCGCATTCAGGACTGAACCGACAGGGGAGGCTGTGATGTCAGGTCCGATTGGTAGAGTGGCGCTCATGGTGTGCATGATATCTGTCGCGCCTCTGGTGACGCGGTGCCAGGCCCAGGCCACGAGAGAGGGCCCCGCGCCACGCTCACCCACACCGGAGTCGGTGAGCGGGGTGGTTCGAGCCGAAACGGTTGCGAAGGGGCTGGAGCATCCCTGGGGACTGGCGTTCCTTCCCGATGGTCGCATCCTCGTCACCGAGCGCCCGGGACGGCTCCGCCTGGTGGAGCGGGACGGCCGCGTCTCCCGGCCGCTGAATGGGGTGCCCAAGGTCCACGCCCAGGGCCAGGGCGGGCTCCTCGACGTGGCGCTCGACCCCCGCTTTACCGACAACCGGCTGGTCTATCTGTCGTACGCGGAGCCGGGAGAGGATGGCAAGGCAGGCACGGCCGTGGCTCGCGGCCGGCTGGGTGATGCCGGCCTGGATGACGTGCAGGTTATCTACCGCCAGCGCCCGAAGGTAGAGGGCGGGGGCCATTACGGCTCTCGCCTGGTGTTTGGCCAGGACGGTACTCTGTTCGTGACTCAGGGCGACCGGATGAGCCACCGGGAACGGGCCCAGGACCTTTCGGAAGGCATCGGCAAGATCGTGCGGATCAACCCGGACGGCTCGGTGCCCAAGGACAACCCGTTCGTCGGGAAGAGCGGCGCCCAGCCGGAGATCTGGTCCTACGGCCACCGGAACGTCCAGGCCGCGGCTCTCCACCCGGAGACCGGAAGACTGTGGACGGTGGAGCATGGCGCCAGGGGTGGTGACGAGCTGAACCGCCCCGAGGCGGGCAAGAACTACGGCTGGCCCATCATCACCTACGGCGTAGACTATTCCGGCGCCAAGATCGGCGAAGGCACGGCGAAGCCCGGGATGGAGCAGCCGGTGTACTACTGGGATCCGGTAATCGCACCTTCAGGCATGACCTTCCACACCGGTGATGCCTATCCCGGTTGGAAGGGAAGCGTCCTCATCGGCTCCCTTCAGCCCGGGCGGCTGGTGCGGTTGGAGATGAAGGACGGGAAGGTCACAGGGGAAGAGCGCTACCTGGGCAATCTGGGAGAGCGGATCCGGGACGTGCAGCAGGGCCCGGATGGGTTGATCTACCTGGTGACCGATGAAGCTAATGGACGGGTGCTGCGGGTCCGGCCGCAATGAGTCCGCGAGCGGGCTACTGACTGGCCAGCGGCCTCATCATGCCCCGCACCTGGGCGATCTCATCATCGTTGACCAGGTGTCCCATGCCGGGATAGAGCCGCATCGTCACATCACTCCCCAGCTCCCGCAGCACGTCGGCGGAGTGTCGCACCCGCTCGGCCGGAATGTGCGGATCGGTGTCGCTGCAACCAAGGAACACGGGGGTTTCCTCGAGCGACCCCGCATAATTGCGCGATGTGCCATCGGGGCCGATCAGACCTCCGCTCAGGCCGGCGACGCCGCCATACCGCCGCGCGTGCCGGGCAGCGAACTCCAGGGCCAGGCAGGCCCCCTGCGAGAAGCCCAGCAAGATGGTGCGCTCGAGCGGCAGCCCGCCGGCCGTCACGGTCGAGAGCACATCCGCGATGGCCTGTATCCCGGACGAGATGCCCGGCTCGTTGTGGGGGATCGGAGCGAGAAAGCTCTGGGGATACCACGTGTGGCCACTCGCCTGCGGTGCCAGGTACGCGAAGCCGGCAACGTCCAGCGCCGGGGCGAGCGTCAGAATGCTCTCCGCCGTAGCGCCGCGTCCGTGGAGCAGTACCATGGCGGCCCTAGCCTGGTCGAGCGGCACGCCAGCAGTACGGACCGGCTGCCCCTGATGAGGGCCCCTCAAAGCGCTGGATCGATGGCGGCAGGCTCGGGGTTTCGCAGCGCGGGGAGCTCCGCCTCGATTGCTCTCCGCTCGGGCTCGAGCCAGGGCGGCAGTACCAGGCTGCCTCCCAGCTCCTCCGGCGATTCGTCCACGGCAAATCCGGGCCCGTCGGTTGCAACCTCAAAGAGGGCGCCGCCCGGTTCTCTGAAGTACACCGAGCGGAACCAGAAGCGGTCTATCACCGGAGTCGGTTGCCGTCCGCCACGTGACAATCGACGCTGTACCAGCACCTGGGTCGTATCGTCGGGAACCCGCCAGGCGATGTGGTGAACGCTCCCGGTCCCCCAGGTGCCGGGCGCCACGTCCGGCATCTCGTTCACGTCGAGCACCCGGCCGGTGCCGCCACCCTCGAGACCGTAACGCAGCCAGCCGTCTTCGTAGCCGATCTCCTCGAAGCCCAGCGTGTTCACCAGGAGCTCCACCGTCGGACCCACGTTCCGCTCCAACAGCCTCACTCCGTGGAGACCGCGCACCTGATGTGGCTCGGGGACTGGACTCCTGGTCCAGGGGGTGAACTCGCGCTCCTTGCTGGTTTCGACCAGCGCGACCGCCAGGCCGTGCGGATCGGTGAACGTGAGTAGCCGCTCTCCGAACCGCTGAGTCGGCTCACCGACGCCGACCCCGTGCTGCCGCAGCCGATCGGTCCAGTAGCCCAGACTTCCGCTCGGAACCGCCAGTGACACTTCGACCGTCAAGCCCACGCCCCTGCGTCCCGGCCCCATATCGGGCCAGGGAAAGAACGTGAGATCGGTTCCGGCATGGGCTACGCCGTCGGCGTAGAAGAGATGATAGGTCCCGGGCATATCCTGATTGACCGTCTTCTTTACCAGCCTCATGCCGAGAACTCCGACGTAGAAGTCGAGGTTCTCCTGCGGGTCTCCCGCGATCACGGTGATGTGATGCAGGCCGGTGATGGTGTTATCCATGGCCATCGTGTTCTCAGACCCTGCCTTTCCTGCCGGCCATGGCCCGGTCAACCGAGAATTCGCCCCCGCCGACCAGCGCCAGCGCCAGAGAGCCGCCGAGGAGCGCCAGAGCGAACTCGAAGCCGTCCGGCAGGAAGAATCCGTTCTTCAGATGCACCAGCAGAATTGCCCCCACCATCTCGATGGCAAAGAGCAGCGCCATGGGACGGGTAAACAGTCCCAGTACGAGGGCGATACCGCCGAAGAACTCCAGGAAGGCCACCAGCGGGCCGGTGATGCCCGGTAACGGCACTCCCATCTGGGCGAAAGCGCCGGTGACCCCGGCTAGTCCGAAAATGAAGAGCTTCTGGGCCCCGTGAGCGATGAAGATGGCACCAACTACGACTCGGAGGATGGCAAGGGCGGCGGACAGTTGGGGGACTGGAGTTGTGGGGGTGGAGGCAATCGTCATGGTGTCGTCTCCGGAGTCGTCGGGTTCGAGTTGAACGCTGCTACGCGCTCTAGAGCAGCAATGGCAAGGAGAACACACCTGGAGGTCGCCCGGTTCCCTGCCGAATTTTCTCCGCGCTTGCGAGCCGGTTTCCGGTGGGGCGTAGGATGGGGAGCCGGATCGGGGTACTGATGTGACTGGGGTCACCTTGACAGATCAAGTATTCTTGATACATTAGCTCCATGGCTACCCGTTCACGCCCCGACACCGGCCGCGCTACCGAGCTGTTTCACGCGCTATCCGATCCTACGCGGCTCTCCATCCTGGAGCGGCTCCGCTTTGGCGAGCGCTGCGTCTGCGACATGACCGACGCGCTCGACGCAGCTCAGTCGCGCCTTTCTTTCCACCTCAAGGTACTCAAGGACGCCGGGTTGGTCACTGACCGTCGAGAAGGTCGCTGGATGTACTACACCTTGAACCCGGATAGTCTGGACCAGGCTCGCGAGTTGATAGAGGCGCTTGCGGCCGAGCCCTCTGCCGCGGAGCGCCGGAGTGGCTGCTGCTGAGCGGCTTTTTTTCTCTCAACCATCAACAATTATTGATTGGAGGTCAGAATGAGTACCGAGCAAGTGAAGGAGACGGTCCGCGTGAAGTATGGTGAGGCGGCCCGCCGGGCCAGCGCCGGGACCGGCGCCTCGTGTTGCTCCACCACCTGTTGTGGTGGCGATGACCCCATCACCTCCAACCTCTACAGTGAAGCCGAGACGGCCGGCCTGCCCGAGGGGGCGGTGCTCGCATCGCTGGGCTGCGGCAATCCGACTGCACTCACCGAGCTGCACCAGGGCGAGGTGGTCCTGGATCTGGGCTCCGGCGGCGGGATCGACGTCCTCCTCTCGGCCCGCAGGGTGGGGCCGACCGGCAAGGCCTATGGGTTGGATATGACCGACGACATGCTCTCCCTGGCCCGCGAGAACCAGACGAAGGCAGGCGTGACCAACGTGGAGTTCCTGAAGGGTGAGATCGAGGCCATCCCCCTTCCCGACGACTCGGTGGACGTGATCATCTCCAACTGTGTCATCAACCTTTCCACCGACAAGCAGCGGGCGCTTTCCGAGGCCTTTCGGGTTCTGAAGCCAGGTGGCAGGTTTGCGGTATCCGACGTAGTGATCCGGGGCGAAGTGCCGCCGGACGTTCGCCGGAGCATGGAGCTTTGGGTGGGTTGCGTCGCCGGGGCGCTCACCGAGGAGCAGTATGAGGAGCGGCTTCATGAGGCAGGCTTCGAGGACGTGGGGATCGAGCCGACCCGGGTGTACCAGCTCGAGGATGCAAAGGCCTTTCTCTCGGGTACCGGCCTGAATGCCGAGGTGCTGGCCCGGGAGGTGAGCGGCCGGGTGATGGGCGCCTTCGTCCGTGCCCGCAAGCCGCTCTAGTGCCCGCGTCCCGGTGGTAATGCGGAAGAGCTTGAGAGGAGGCAGCGCGTGAGATATGCCCTGATCTCTGACGTTCATGCCAACCTTCCTGCGCTGGAGGCCGTACTGGAAGACGTGGGACGCCAGCGCGGCGTGGCCGCCACCTATCATCTGGGCGACCTGGTGGGTTATGCGCCCTGGCCGAATGAGGCCGTCGCGCTCATAAGGGGCTTCCGAGTCTTCGGTGTAGCCGGGAACTACGATTCCACGGTAGGCACCGATTACAAGCACTGCGGCTGCCGTTATGAGGATCCTCGCCAGGAAGAGCTTTCCCACGTCAGCTACCAGTGGACCCGCCGGCAGGTCTCCAGTACCACGAAGGAGTTTCTGGCCGGACTTCCATTCCGGCTCGACCTGCTGCCGGGCGGCGGTCACACCGCCGGGCCGCGGGTAATTCTGGTCCACGGCACACCCATACTCAACACCGTCTACTGGACCGAAGACCGGGCCGACGATTTCTGCCTCAAGATGGCCGGCCATGCCGGAGCGAAGCGGGGAGACGTCATCGCCTTCGGCCATACCCACCTGCCGTGGCATCGCGAGGTGGGCGGTATCCACTTCGTCAATACCGGAAGCGTGGGACGTCCTAAGGATGGCGACTGGCGCGCCGGCTACGTCCTGCTCGATGTCGGCGACGGTCCCGTTGCCGTTGAATTCGTCCGGCTGGAGTACGATATCGAGCGGGCCGTCCGCGGCATCCGGGAGAGCGACCTGCCGGACGACTTCGCCGAATACCTCCGGACCGGCGGGCTGCAGACTGTCGCTGCGGCCAAGCAACCCTCCCGGTGAGGGTGGCCGTCAACGGCCGGAGAGCCGCCGCCGAAGCGTTGGGCACCTTCTTTCTGGTGTTTATAGGACCGGGCGCGGTGATGGTGGATGCCCTCAGCGGCGGCCTGCTGGGCCCGGTCGGAATCGCTCTCGCCTTCGGGTTCGTCGTGCTGGCCATGGTCTTTGCGGTAGGACGTTTCTCGGGAGCGCATATCAACCCGGCGGTAACCATCGGCTTCTGGTCGGTGCGTCGGTTCCCTCCGGGCGAGGTCATACCCTACATTCTGGCCCAGTGCGGCGGCGCGGTGGCTGCCTCGCTCGTGCTGCGGGCCACGCTGGGCCCGGTGGGCCAGATGGGTGCGACCCTACCCCGGGTTCCACTGGCGTCCGCCTTTGCCGTCGAGTGGCTGCTGTCGTTCGCGCTCATGTTCGTTATCATGGCCGTCGCGACCGACGAACGCGCGGCGGGCGGCCTGGCTCCCGTGGCCGTGGGGCTGACCGTCGGCTTCTGCGCGCTGGTGGGAGGCCCGATGACCGGGGCAAGCATGAACCCGGCCCGTTCTTTGGGCCCGGCAGCGGTGGGAGTGCTCTGGGGAGCCCACTGGGTTTACTGGCTGGCTCCAGTGACCGGGATGATGACGGCAGCCAGGGTCTACGAGCTGCTCCGTTCGCAGCCAATAGCCAATAGCCAATAGCCAACGGCCAATAGCCAATACCCAACCACCCAACGACTCCTTACATTCGGAACATGACAGTCAGCGCCAAACCATCCGCGAGCCCTTCGGGCTCTGGAGTAGGTGTGCCGACGATCTGGCTCGATGGTGAATGGTGCGACCGCGCCAGCGCCACCGTGTCGGTCTACGATCATGGCCTGCTTTACGGTGACGGCGTGTTCGAGGGAATCAGGGTATACGGCGGCAAGATCTTCCGCCTGGACGAGCACCTGGATCGGCTCTACGACTCGGCCAAGGCCATCTGGCTCACCATACCGATGCCAAAGGACGAGCTGGCCACAATCACCCGAGAGGCGGTTCGCCGATCCGGCATGACGGAAGCCTACATCCGGCATCTGGTCACCCGGGGCCCCGGCGACCTGGGTCTCGATCCGCGGAAGTGTCCCCGGGCTTCGGTGATCATCATCGTGGACACGATCAAGCTGTGGCCGGAACAGGTCTACGAAGCGGGGCTCAACGTGATCACGGCGGGGACGCCCACGCCCCATCGCGAGTCGCTGTCGCCCCGGGTCAAGTCGCTCAACTACCTGGCCCACATCATGGCCAAGCTCGAAGGAATCCATGCGGGCGCCGACGAGGTGCTCATGCTCGACAGCGTGGGTCAGGTGGCCGAAGGGTCGGGGCAGAACGTGTTCGTGGTGAAGAACCGGCAACTGCGCACTCCACCGGCCTACGCCGGCATCCTGAAGGGCGTCACCCGTGACGCGGTGATCGAGCTCGCCATCGAGGCGGGATACCAGGTGGAGCAGACGATTCTCAACCGTTACGATCTCTACACCGCGGACGAGGCCTTCTTCACCGGCACTGCGAGTGAGATCGTGGGGATCCGGCAGTTGGATGGTCGCGTGATCGGGACCGGCAAGTCGGGCCCCGTCACCCGAGATCTTCGCGCCCGCTTCCAGGCGCTCGTGCGGAGCTGACCACGTTCCATCGCCGTCGGGCTGATCCGCCGGTGCTGCATTTACTCCGGTGATTCCTCCGGTTGCGCTCCTGCTCAAAGCCCCGCGGGCGGGCATGGTCAAGACCAGGCTCGCCTCCGAGATCGGCGACCGCCATGCACTCCGGTTGTATCGGGTCATGGTGGCCCGGGTGCTCGCTGCCGTGCGTGGCGCAGGACTGGATGCGATCGTCTGGTTCACTCCGTCCGACGCTCGGGCCGAGATGGAATTCTGGCTGGGTGAATCGTGGGAGCTGCGGCCCCAGGTCTCCGGCGATACCGGTGCCCGACTCATGGCTGCGGCCGGCACCGTTCCGCGAGGATATCCCTGGATCGCGGTTTGCTCCGATTGTCCGGCTGTCACCGCCGCCGTGGTGCGGCAGGCGTGCACCAGTCTCGAGCGTGCCGGGCTCGTCATCGGTCCTTCGTACAACGGCGGCTACTATCTAGTGGGCGGACGGACGCCGCTTCCCGACATCTTCACCGCCATGCCGTGGGCCACCAACCGAATACTCGCCGAGACCCGTGCCCGGCTCGCCCGCATCAGTGCGACGTGGCACGAGCTTGCCGCACTGCGCTGCATCGGCACAGCGGAGGACGCGCGTGCCGAAGGACTCTTGACCTGATTCCCCGCTCCCGATCATATTGGCCGACCTTTCGTCTTCCACCCTGGAGTCTCCCTGGTGGCCTGGAGAGTCCTCGAGCATGCCGACCGGCGCTGGAACGTCTCCATGGCGGCCGAGCGCCGGCCCAATTCGCCGAACTGGAATCTCGTGTTCTCCTTCCGCGCCGTTGATCCGGGCCAGCGCTCCGTGTGGGTAACCTATCCCCTTTCATCCTCATCCAAGGCCGCTCTGTTCGCTCAGGCAGACCGGGTTTCGAACGAAGATCTGGTAGCACTTCTGGTGCAGCAACTCGGCTGATTGGCATGGGCTTTGCCCTGCTTACCCGCGGTTTTTTCCCCTGAATTCCGAGCCTGCTCAAGGACGGCCATTGTCATCACCAGACCCACTCCCGGAGCGGCTCCGTTTTGCGGAATTCACGCTGGACCGGTTGCCCAATGGACGCTGCAGGGCGCGAGTCGGTCTGACCTGGCGAGCCTCCGAGCAGTTCACCGGTGAAGGCGAAGGTCTGGCTTCGCAGGCCGGGGAGCTCCGCTGCTCGGCGCAGGCGTGCGTCATCGCGCTGGGGCAGGCAGTGGAGGGCGGGCTGAGCTTCGAGCTGCTGGGCGTTAAGGCGGTCAGGGCGTTCGATGCCACGGTGGTGATCGTCTCCCTGGCTGTACACGGCGATGGGAGCGGGCATCGGGTGGTCGGATCCTATCTCACGGAGACCGATACTCCCCGCGGCGCGGCCCTGGCCGTGCTGAACGCGACCAACCGAATACTCGGCAATCGTCTTTTCATGCGCTGAAGCCGAAACGCCGTCATCCGTAGCCGCGCAATCAGATGCACCCCGGCGACCGGGCCGCTTGTCTCAGTTCGCCTCTGGTCCCGCGGATTGCACGTCATCGGGTGGCTCCAACCCGCCACCCCGAAATCTTTCCGAAGGTGCGCGTCGAGTTTCATGTCACGCACCCTGGGAGGCCTTTTATGTCTCGTGGCGCCGTGCTTCTCGTTCTGGCTCTCGTCCTGGGGTGTGGAGGGCGGAATTCCGCACCGCTGTTATCGCCGGTGGCAAGTGGCTCCCCTCTCACCGGTGTTTCCGGTCCGCTCCCCGGCTCAATGCTGGAAACCGCGCAGGAGCCCAACGACCTCACCCAGGCTCCGGTGGTAGACTCGGCGCTGCTCGCCGCGGATACCGCCGACGAGCTACGGGTGGCGGCCGATTCCGCGGCCGACGAAGCGGTTCTGGAGGAGCTGGCCGCGGCTCATCCGGGGGAGAATGCCGGTGAAGCGGGGAAGGATGGGGTGGAAGGGACCGCGGCGGAGGAGCTGGCCGATGCGGTCACCTGGGACATCGATGTGGAGACGTTCAACGACCATGCGCGGGTGCAGTACTACCTCGACTTCTTCCAGGGAAGAGGCCGGGAGCGGATGGAGATCTGGCTTACCCGCATGCCGAAATACGAGGGCATGATTCGCGAGCGGCTCCAGCGGGAGAGCCTGCCGGGCGACCTGGTGTACCTCGCGCTGATCGAGAGCGGCTTCTCCAACACCGCCACCAGCCGTGCTAAGGCCGTGGGGATGTGGCAGTTCATGAAAGCGACGGCCAAAGGATACGGTTTGCGGGTGGACTCCTGGGTCGACGAGCGGCGCGATCCGTATCGGGCGACCGACGCGGCGGTACGCCATCTCCGCGACCTCAACCGGAGGTTCGGCTCGTTGTATCTGGCAGCCGCGGCCTACAACGCGGGATCGGGAAAGGTTTCGCGCGGGCTGAGACGCCTGCCCGACGACAACTCGCCCGGCTCCGATGCCACCTTTTTCCGGCTCTACGATACCAAGCTGCTTCGGCGTGAGACCAAGGACTACGTCCCCAAGCTGATCGCCGCCGCGCTCATCGCCAAGGAACCGCAGCGCTACGGGTTCAATCCCGGTACGGCCGAACCGGCCGCCTACGATTCCCTCGTCGTGCCCGACATGACCGGTCTCGACGTGATCGCCCGCCTGGCCGATACCACCGTCGCCGCGATCCGGGAGCTGAACCCCCAGTACCTCCGCCTGGCCACGCCACCTGGTGCCCGCTCGATCCTGCGCCTGCCGGCGGGACTCGGTCCCGTGACCGTGGCCGCCTACGCCGAGCTGCCGCCGAGACAGCGGGTGACTTTCATCGAACACTTCGTGGCTCGCGGCGAGACGCTGAGCGGCATAGCGTTGCGGTACCGGGTGAGCCAGTCGGTGCTGTTCGCGGCCAACCCGAAGGTCAAGAGCCGCCTGCTTCGCATCGGCCAGCGTATCGTGGTGCCTACCGGTGGCGTGCCCTCCACCAGGGTGGCACGGCGGATGGCCGAGCCGGTGGTTGCGGCGGGGACGAGCACCGGCGCGTACCATCGGGTGCGGCGGGGTGAGACCATCTCCGAGCTGGCCGACGAGTACGGTGTGACCCAGCGGGAGCTGCTAACCTGGAACGGCCTGGACCGGCGGGGACGGATTCGGGCCGGGCAGCGCATCCGGGTCTCTTCGCCGGACGCCCCGAGCGGAAGGACTCACATCGTGCGCAGGGGTGAAACGCTGACGGGCCTGGCGAAACGCTACGGCGTCTCGGTCCAGGCCCTCAGAACAGCGAACGGAATGACGGAGCGCGAAATCCTGAGGGCAGGCATTGCCCTCAGAATTCCCGGCTAGCGCACCAGAGACTCGGTGGTGCTGATGGGCTGGAAGCCCTTGAGCACCGCGTCGGAGTAGCCGTTGGCGGGGTTACCGCCCTTGGCCAGAATCTGGTTCACCCGGGCCGGGCCGCGGTTGTAGGCCAGCAGCGCCAGGTGCACGTCATAGTTGAACCGCTTCAGCAGGTCGTTCAGGAACCGGAACCCGATGCGCAGGTTGGTGTCCCGGTGGTACAGGTCGCGCTGAGTGATGCCCGGCTGGTAGAATCGGGCCGTAGGCACCTGGAGCTGGGTGTAGCCGTACGCCTCCATCCGGCTTCGAGCGTCGGCCTTGAAGCCGCTCTCTATCTTGACCAATTGGTAGCCGAGCGAGGGATCGATCCCCTCGCTCAGGGCGATATCGTAGATGGCCGCCGACAGATCGGCGGGAATCCGGTAGCGGCTCGAGTTGGCGATGATGGCGTTGGCCCGCTCGAGCTGAAGCTTGATGACCACGTTCTCACCCCGGGCCGCCTCGAGCTGCTCGCCCAGGCTTCCCATCTGGCGTGCGACCGCGCTGATGTCGGGGGTGGCCGAGTCGTCGGTCGCGCGGACGAGCTTGTTCCAGCCGCCCAGCGCTCCGATGCCGATGGCGGTGGCCAACAGCACCCCGCCCCGCAGCAGGATCCGCTCCGCCGTGACTGGCTTCGGTTCCCCGTAATCGATTGGTCTGGCCACGCGCCAACCCCTTTCTTTATGAGAAGCCGTTCCGCCTCTACGACTCGGTCCGGCGCCAATCTCCCCGGGTTCCCCCGGTCTTGCTCACCAGCCGCACCTCTTCGATAGTCATGGCCCGGTCGGCCGCCTTGACCATGTCGTACACCGTGAGACACCCCACCGCGACGGCGGTGAGCGCTTCCATCTCGACGCCGGTGCGCCCGGTGGCCTTAGCCACGGCAGTTACTCTCACGCCCGGGAGCTCAGGCTCCAGCCGGGCTTCCACCTGGACGGTGTCCAGGCCGATGGGGTGACACAGCGGGATCAGGTCGCCGGTCCGTTTGGCGCCCATCGTGCCCGCGACTTCGGCGACGGCGAGCACGTCTCCCTTAGTGATTGCCTGAGCTGCCACCAGGTCGAACGCCTGCCGGGACATGCGCACCACCCCTTCGGCCTCGGCGGCTCGCTCGGACTCGGGCTTGCCGCCCACGTCTACCATGCGGGCCCGGCCCCGCTCGTCGAGATGCGTCAGCTTCACAGGACCTCCGCCAGCTCCTCGCCTAGAACGGCCAGCAGGATCTGGGGGTTCACGTTTCCCCATGCCGCCTCGCGTGCGTCGGCCACGTGTTCCATGGCCTTGAGCAGCGGATCGGGATGCCGGTAGCGCAGCAGTGCCGGCGGAACCGGCCGGCGCACCGGCTGCCCCAGCGTTCCTCTTGCCGCTTCGCCCAGGGTCTCGGCGACTGCGTCGAGCATGGCGGTAAACTCGCCGCGGGCCGACCAGGGCGGCTGGCGCAGCGCGCGCTCGAGCGAGGGACCCGACCCGGCCAGCACTGCCTCCAGCCACTGCTGCGCCGCTTGCAGCGCCTTGCCGGAATCGTCTCCGGCTGCGATGGCGCAACCGATGGATCCTTCGGCCAGGGCCACCCGGTGCTCCAGCTCTCTGGCCGAAAGCGCGGGCTGCAACTGCGCCTTCAGGAACCCAGTCACCTCGGCGTCGCTCAAGCGGCCCAGGCGGAGTGGCACTGCCCGGGAGCGCATGGTGGGCAGCAGCCGCCGAGCCTCCACCGTCGTCAGCACGAACAGACTGCCCGGCGGCGGCTCTTCCAGGAGCTTGAGCAGCGCGTTGGCCGCTTCCTGGCTCGACTCCTGGGCGATGAGCCGGTCGGCCTCGCCCAGGATGAAGACCCGCGGACCACCCTCCACCGACGTGAGCGCCGCGTGGCGCTGGATCAGCCGCACGCTGGCCAGGCTGTGCGCGGCCATGCCGTCGGCCGGCTGGTACAGAGGCACGGTTCGCCGCTCCTCCAGCACCTGGGCGATGGCCAGGGCCGCTTCTTCTACCTGTTTGTCCGGATCGGAGGCCTTGGGCCTGGGGATCGGGACAAACCAATGCACGTCGGAATGAGAGAGACCAGCCACCAGGCGGCAGGCCCGGCACCGTTCACAAGGCTCTGCGGCCCGCTGCTCGCACGAGAGCAGTTGAGCTAGCCACAGCGCCAGCCGCTGCTTGCCTACCCCTGCCGGTCCGCTGAGCAGCAGGACTTGGGGCAGCCTGCCACCCCGCACAGCCCGGGCCAGGCGTTCCCGGGTTGCCTGGTGCCCGATCAGCGGGGGTAAAGGCATCGAACCGAAGCTACGCAGTGGGCGGAAAAGCGGTAGTATGGATATTGTAACATTTTTCTCAACAATGACTTAGGTGCAAACTGGAGGGACGAGGTGTCAACAAACAGGGTGCCTTTCTTGACACTTTGCAAGAGTGACTACTCACATAGTCCTCAGGTCTGCGAGCGGCTGCTCAGTGGCACTTTCAGGGGCTGAACCGGGATCAGACTGCACCAACGGCGCCGCCAAGATACCTCGGTTGGCGGGGCTTGGCTGTGCTGCGCCTCACGTCGTATGCAGCTTTCGTCGCTGAGGCACTCAAATTGGACAGGCCGATTCTCTAGCAGGGAGGGGTGATGAAGGTGGGATGATGACTCGCGGGTTCTCGTTGCCTAACCTGGCTCGCGCCGCTAGTTTTTGCCCTGCCGGCAGGGCGCAAAGCAGGCGCTCACCCGCCGACAATCCCGAGTAGCTCAGCTGGTAGAGCAGGTGACTGTTAACTACTCCTCGCTGCTTTCCAGCCGAAACTGTAAGTCGTTGTAATCCTCACACAGTTCATTTTAGAGCAACAGCTTACGTCGCGAGTGACGAGTGCGTACGATTTTGTTCGACTCCACTGAAATCGCCTAATTTTGGCACCCAAGAATAACTTTAGGATAACTTTTCTCAGTCGTACGTTTCACCCAATGGAGACGGCGGGCGTTGGCTGAGTCGATTCGGAATGAGAGCCTAAGGCAACACACAACACACCCCGGAGCTAAGAATGCCGGAACTCCCCGCGTTCTGCGACAATTGTCCCTATCCAGCCAGGGATCGCACCGATTCCACCAGGGCCCGCACCCGCTCGACCAGGACTTCCGGCGCAAACGGTTTCGTCAGCAGCGGTGCGGCGTCCTTCGGCAGCATTCCCCGCCGCACCAACTCCTCGGCGGCATAGCCCGACATCAGGAGCACTGGGGTTCCCGGATGGGATTGCGCCAGCCGCTCGGCTAGCTCGGGACCACTCATGACCGGCATCGCCACATCAGCGACGACGGCTTGTACGGAACCCCGGTGCCTGCCGAGGAGCTCGACGGCCTCTTGGCCGTGCCCGGCCTCGAGCACCTGAAACCCATCGGCTTGCAACGCGCGCACCGCCAAGGTGCGCACCGCCGGCTCATCCTCCACAACCAGGACGGTGCCGGTCGCAGCGGCCCAGGGCCCGGTGGGCCGATCGGCTTCCGCCGCTTTGGGCAACTCTGTCAGCGGCAGATACATCCGGAAGATCGTGCCGCTGCTGGGTGCGCTATGCACCCGGATCGTGCCGCCCAATTGCCGCACGATGCCGTACACAGTGGAGAGTCCGAGGCCGGTGCCGTCGCCAATGGGCTTGGTGGTGAAGAACGGCTCAAAGATCCGGGTCACCGTCTCCGGGCTCATGCCCTGTCCCGTGTCCTGCACCGTGAGCGCCCCGTACTGACCGGGAGGCAGGGGCTCTGTGAGGACGCTGTGGGGCCCCAGCCGGGGGAGTGTCACGATGCCGGTCCCGATCGTGAGCCTGCCGCTATTTAGCATCGCATCGCGGGCGTTGAGGGTCAGGTTGAGCAGGACCTGCTCCAGCTGGCCCCGGTCGGCGACAACCGCGACCTCACACGGCGAGAGCTCTAGCTCCAGCTCGCTTGCATCGCCCAGCGTCCGGTGAAGAATCGGCGCGAATGCGCGGACCACCTCGTTCAGGTCCAATGGCGCCGGCTGGAGTATCTGGCGCCGGCTGAAGGCCAGCAGCTGTGCGGTGATGGCGGCAGTTCGCTCTGCCGCCTTGCGGATATTGAGGAGCTCCTGGTGCAGCTCGGGTGCCAGATCAGGCTGGCGGAGGGCGAAACCCGCGCAACCCAGCACCACCGTCATCTGGTTGTTGGCCTCGTGGGCCACGCCGCCGGCCAGCCGGCCCACCGCCTCCATGCGGTCAGCGCTGCGGAGCGCCTCCTCGGCCCGTTTGCGGTCGGTGTTATCGCGTCCGATCTCCGAAATGCCGGCAAGTTGACCGCGCGCAGCGGTGATGGGAGAAGCCGTCAACGAGATGTCGAGCAACCTGCCGTCCTTGCGGCGGCGGACCACCTCATAATGTTCGATGGACTCTCCCTGGCGGATCCGCTCTAGAATGCGCGGGGCTTCGTCGATCCGCCCAGGAGGCGTGAGAATGGCTATCGGCCGCCCAACGGCTTCTTGCGCGGTATAGCCAAAGAGACGCTCCGCCCCCCGATTCCAACTGGTAATAACGCCTTCGAGATTCTCGCTGATGATGGCATCGTCGGAGGAATTCACGATGGCGGCGGCGTGCTCGTACTGTCGGGTGCGGTAGTTCTCTCGCAGCAGCGAATCACCGAGGACTTGCAGCAGCTCGCCATGCACCAGCAACCGGCGTTGGGGTACCGGCGGCTCCTTGCGCGCGACCTCCCACAGCCGCTCGAAGCCAATGCCGGACTGGCGCGCCAGGCGCTGAACCTCCGATACCTGACAGAAGTCCGCAAAGGCGTATCCGGCAACCGCCGCCCCGACGATCTTGCCCTCCAGCATCAGCGAGGCCCCTACGACAGCCAAACCCTGGAACTGAGAGACCACAACCGCGGGACGTTCCTCGGTCTGCGCGATGCAGCGGCGGGCACATTCGGCAAAAATACCGGGGTCGTAGCCGGTTTCCTCGAACACCTGGAACAACGGCGTGGGATGCACCGGGCCGAGGACAGCGCGCGCGTCCGTATCGAACAAGCGGACGGTCAGGTGGGCCACGGTGGCAAACTTCTCCAGCGCTGACTCCCACAGCTCGGAGCTGAAGAGCGGGTCAGCGCGGGGATTTACCACGAGCTTTGTCCTTTACTTCAGCTTGCCGGTGAAGGTCGCGCCGCTCGGGGGCCCGCGACACCAGCCCGGCGTAGCTGGAGAATGGGTGCTGGTCCGCCGGCACGCGCAGCTCTCGCGGCAGCACGCGCATGCCCTGGCCGTCAAGAACCTCAACCTCGCGCGTGGTCCTGATGACCGGATTGGCGCGCATCTTGGCGATGGTCAGCCCCAGGCGGAACGTGTCACCCAGCTCGGCCCAGTTCATGAGGATGATGTTATCCACCAGCGAGCTCATGGCGAAGTCGCCCATCATGGACGCCATCCCCAGCATCTCCGGGTTTTCGTGATTGTAGACTGCCGCGATCTGATGCTCCTTCATCAGGGCCACCATGGCGTGGAAAAAATCTCGAAAGATCCTTCCCTGGGTGCCGAGATTCGAACCGTAAGTGGACAGGCTGTCGATTACCACCCGCTTGGGCTGGAACTCCTCCACCAGTTGCTCGATGTGGTGGAAGTGCACATCCACCTCGATCTCCTGGGGCGGCTCATACTCTACGCGGATCAGGCTACGCTTCACCTCGCGGCGAAGATCGATGCCGATGCTGGCGGCATTGCGGATGATCTGTTCCACCTGCTCGTCCAGGCTCAGCATCAGGCTGCGTTCGCCGCGCCGCGCGCCTTCCGCGATGTACTGGAGACCCATCACGCTCTTGCCGACACCGGAGATTCCTGCCACCACGGTGGTACTGCCGACGAAGTATCCCCCATTGGTGAGCTCGTCGAGCCCGGGGATTCCAGTCGAGATGCGGGTGGTGGGATCGTAGGCCGCGGCGCGGTCGCGCTGCCCGCCCCGGGGTGCCTGCACCCGGCGGTACACCTGGAGGCCGTGGCCATCGATGATGCGAAAGGTGTGGCGCCCCATCTGGTAGTGCTGGCCCCGTGATTTCACGATCTCGATCGAGCGGACAACGGCGCGCTGGTTGTCCTCCATCCTCAGGCGGATGACCGTGTCGGCAATGGATTCCTCGGGCAGCGAAACGGATTGGTCGGGGTTGTACTCCGAGGCTTCAATCGCCAGAATAGCCGTCAGGTTCTCCCGCTGCAGCCCCTCGGTGAAGACATGAAACGCCGAACGGGACTCCTGGGTGCCGTTGCCACCGCCCAGTCGGGCCACACCATCGATGAAGATGCGGCGGGCGCCGATCCTGGTGGCCTCTTCGAGCAACACACTGTCGGCCTGCTGCAGCTCCTGGCGCAAGACGTCGCGACTGGTGAACACGATTCTCAACCGGTTGGTGCGTTCCAACTCGCGCAGGTCCCAGCCGAAGCGCTGGGCATCCCGGATGATCTTGTCGGGCGACGTCTCGAAGAGGACGATGATGCCGGGTTCATCAAACTGGCTAGCCCCGCGGTAGACAAACTCCACGCCCAGCGTGGTCTTGCCGCAGCCGATGGCGCCTTCCAGGAGTATCAGGTTGCCGCGCGGAATTCCGCCGGACAAGATCTCATCGAGCCCGGCGACACCGGTTCTTACCAGATCAGATTCAGGCATGAAAACTCTCCAGCTTTGAGCTGCTAGCTATCTCGCCACCCGCAGTTCCAGAGCGGGGCCAGGTTCTGGGTGGGGTCCTGGCGCGTTCAAGGCTTCCAGAATGGCCCGCTTTCCTTCTCGGGTGGTAACCATTTCCAGCAACGCGCGTACTGGTCCTCCATGCGGGCCATCGATCAGGAGAAGGAACATGCGTGCCGCATGCATCGAATGCTGAGGCGCCCGTCCCAGCAGGCCGGCCTCGATGAAGGCATCCACCGCTCTGGCGACATCCTTGATGTTGTAGCCGACAAACCCGGCCAGTTGCTCGCTGGTCAGCAGGGTGCGCGGATGCCGGTGCAAGAACGCCAGCAGATCGAGGTCGCACTCGTTTTGGATGAACGGCGTGCGGGCGAGCAGCCGTTTCAGTTCTTCCGGTGGCGGGCGACTATGACGCGGCGGTGACATGACACTTGAGGATGGATCTCCCTTGCCGCAGGGCTTCGTCGGGCACCCTGGTCCGAAATGGCGGAAGGCAGTGACGTAGTCTACAACGATCGAGAGTACTGATACTTGAAGAAACGCCGAATTTCTGCCTGATACTATAGAGTCTGGCCGCCCAAAGCCAGGGTGCCTGTTTCGCTCCGCGTTCCGAAGGTTTCCCGCCTACGCGCCTTGACCCGGGGGGCCAGGCCGCTAGCTTAGGCGCGCGGAGGAATAACTTTAGGATAACTTACGAGTAATGAGGTCTTGAGTACGGCTGGCTAAGTCATTACAATTGTTACGCTTTCCCGAGTAGCTCAGCTGGTAGAGCAGGTGACTGTTAATCACCGGGTCGGGGGTTCGAGTCCCTCCTCGGGAGCTTCTCAGACCAGCACTTACCACACCTTAAAAAAGGCTTACCTGAGCAGGTAAGCCTTTCCTCTAATCTCTCGCCACCCACCGTTTCGGTCCCTTGCATCATGGCGTGTACAGCGCGCTCTGATCTCCAGTGGCCATGAAGAGGCGGGGGCGGCCGTCGAGCGTCACTTTCGTCACTGACCCCTTGCCGCGGAACGCCCCTACTCCTTGGTCAAAGCTGGGAGCTGCCTTCTCCTTCCACTGGTTGGTGAATCGGTTGTAGGCGTAGAAGCGATAGGAGAAAGAGGCTCCGCTGAATTGCTGGACAACAACATAGAATTGTCCCCCCAACGCTGCTCCGGCCGCGCCTCCGGCTGTTGGAATTGGAGCGAGGCTGCGCCAACTGTTCGTCCCCGGATCGTAGACATCAAGATCGGCAACGGGCGTGAAGTTGTTGTGGCCGCCCACTACATACAACTTGCCGTCGATCACGGCAGCAGCGCCTTGCCGGTGAAAGTGCGGCGCTTGTCGCCTGCTCACCCAGGTGTTCGTGGCCGGATCGTAGCGGTAGAAGCGGCGAGTGGGTTCCTCGGCACAGTAGCCCGCATTGGGGTAGCGCTCCCCGGAACAGGCGCCCGGGAGCACGTAGAGCTTGCCATTAATGACACCCGTGACGCCTTCGGCGCTGAAGATCGGCAGATCGGCCTTCCGAATCATCCGGTCACGGGAGTAGTCGTAAGCCCACACCAGATTGGAGAAGCTCGGTGGGGTCTCGACCTCGTTGTAGCCGCCCGAGAAGTAGAGCTTGCCCCCGATCTTGCCGACGCCGTTGGAGTGGAACACGCCGACCCGGGAGAGCTTTCCCGTCCAGGTATCAGTGGTCACGTTGTAGGCCTGCACCGAGAACCCGGTGCCTCCTTCGCCATCGGTGCCGCCGAACGTATACACGATTGATTGCCCGGCGGCGTTGGGCGCCATCCCAAGATCATACCCGTAGAACTCTTCACTAAAGGGCGTTGGAGCCCGTGGGGTCCAACTGTTCGTGGCCGCTGCCAGCGATAGGGCGGCCGGATCCCCGCCCATATCGGGCTGGGTCGGGGTCGTGGTCTCACCACAAGCGAGCAAGGCAAGCACGGTAAGGGGGAGCGCGAACTCGAGCGTGGGGCGGGGCGACATGATGGTCTCCGACGCGGGGGAGCGAGCCGAAAAGATCCTGTATGGCCGTGAGTGCATCCGATTGCATATGCCAGGCCATATAAGGCGCCCGATCGAATTCGGCGGATAACCTCTCATTCAGCTACTGGTTATCGTCTGGTTGATGCTGGTTCCCGGAAGCAATGGGCTGGCGCTCTGAGACAGATGTGTTCGCGACCCCGCAACACTCATCGGTCCTTACTCACCGAGGGCGTGCGACTCAACGCTCGGTGGGCCTCCTTTAGGACGCCTCTTGCCTTGACCGTGCATCTCCGTGTCCGGCCTGCATATTACATCCTGATGGCCGATTCCCTTGCCCGCCTCCAGTCCATTATCGGCGACCGCTATCGCATACAGCGCGAGCTCGGCCACGGCGGCATGGCTACGGTATACCTCGCGACCGACCTGAAGCACGGACGCCCGGTGGCGGTGAAGGTGCTCAGGGCGGAGCTGGCCCATGCCATCGGTCCCGAGCGATTCCTCCGGGAGATCGAGATAGCGGCCAGGCTCTCCCACCCCAACATCCTGCCGCTCCACGACTCGGGAGAGGCCGACGGGCTCCTCTACTACGTCATGCCGTATGTCGAGGGCGAAAGCCTCCGGGATCATCTCGATCGTGAACGGCATCTTCCCCTGGACGAGGCGGTGCGGATCGCCAGGAACGTGGCCGACGCGCTGACCCATGCCCACACCCACGGGGTGGTGCATCGAGACATCAAGCCCGAGAATGTCCTCCTCTCGGGTGGCCAGTTCGTGGTGGCCGACTTCGGCATCGCCCGCGCCGCGGATGCCGCGGGTACGCGGCTGACCGAGACGGGACTGGCCCTGGGAACGCCGGCCTACATGAGCCCGGAGCAGTCCAGCGGGGAGCGGGGGGCCGACGCCCGTTCCGACATCTACAGCCTGGGCTGCCTGGTCTACGAGATGCTGGGTGGTGAGCCGCCCTTCACCGGGCCCACGGCTCAGGCGGTGATGGCGCGTCACGCCATCGACCCGGTCCCATCGCTGCGCACACTGCGTCCGACCGTTCCCCAGGGGGTGGAGCGCGTGGTCCAGAAAGCGCTGGCGAAGGTGCCTGCCGACCGCTTCGCTACGGCCGACCAGTTTGCTACCCAGTTGGCCCGGGCCAGCACGGCCGAGTCGATCGCGGCGGAGACTCGTCGGGCCCGGTCGGCCCGCCGCCGTCGTACCTGGGGAACGGCGGCCGGCGTTCTGCTCCTGGGAGCCGGTGGCTGGTGGGTGTCCGGCATGGTGGAGGAGCCCGCCATCCGGCGTCTGGCCGTGCTCCCCCTCGCCAACCTCACGAACGACCCCGAACAGGAATACTTCGCCCAGGGGATGCACGACGCGCTGATATCCGAGCTGGCCCAGGCGGGGGTCCCGGTCATCGGCCGTACCTCGGTGATGCAGTACCAACAAACTATCAAGCCGGCTCGGGAGATCACCCGGGAACTGAACGCCGACGCCGTGGTGGAGGCCTCGGTGGCCCGGTCGGGAGACAGCGTGTTCATCCGGGCGCAACTGGTCGATGGTGGGACCGAGCAAACGCTGTGGGCAGGCGCCTATGCCGGCGACCTGCGGAGCGTGCAGGCCCTGCACCGCCAGGTGACGCGGGCCATCGCCGGCGAGGTTCGCTCGGCGCTGACGCCGGAAGCGGAGGCCCGGTTGAGCGACGCGCAACCGGTGAACCCCGAGGCGTATGAGGCCTATCTCAAGGGGATGTTCCACTGGCGCAGAGCCACGCCACAGGATCTCGAGACCGCCGAACAGTACTTCCGCCTGGCGCTGACGAGGGATCCGGGCTATGCGCTGGCTCATGCCGGAATCGCGCTGGTCTGGGTGGCACGCCAGCAGAACGGGTACGTAGCTGCCAGCAAGGCGAGCCCGCTGGCGAAGGCGGCCGCCGCGAGAGCCCTGGCCCTGGATAGCACCCTCGCCGACGTCCACTTCACATTGGCGGGTATAAGATGCTGGACCGATTGGGACTGGAAGGGAGCGGAGAGCTCTTTCCGGCGGGCCATCGCGCTCAACCCTAACGGACCTCAGTCGCGCGCCTACTACTCCCACCTGTTGCACATTCTCGGCCGGCCGAAAGAGGCCATGGCCCAGATCGACCTCGCCCTGAAGCTGGACCCGCTCAACCCGCTCTTCCAGGGTCTTTACGCCATGGACCTGATGTACGCCCGCCGTTTCGACGATGCCATCGCACTCCTCCAGGAGACCCTCAAGACCGAGCCGCACAACGCGGTGGCCCTGGCGACCCTGCGCTCGGCCTACCACCAGAAGGCGATGTACCCTGAGGCGCTGGATGTGTGGAAGGCTTCCTTCCTCGCGAAGGGTGACGCAGAAGCCGCAGAAGCCTTGGCTCGGGGCTCGGCGGAGGCGGGCTATTCCGGGGCCCTGACCCGGGTGGCGGAGCTGCTGACAGCACGCTCGCGGACCTCACATGTCACGCCCTGGCAGATCGGGACCCTCTACACCCGGGCCGGGAAAAATGAGGCGGCCCTCGATTGGCTGGAGAAGGCGTACCAGGCGCGCGACCCCAATATGCCCTATCTCAGCGTGGACCCGATTTTCGACGAGCTGCGCAGCGATCCGCGCTTTCAGGATCTGCTGCGGCGGATGGACCTGCTCACCCCCGGCGGCCCTCACGCCGCCAGGGTGGGAGGTTGAGCGTTTCGGTGTAGTCTTTGACACATGAGGACAGGAACCTGCCCGCCATCTCGGGGTCGAGCTGGCTCCCCGCAACCTTCTCGATCTCGCGGATGACCGCGTCCAGCGGCCAGGCCGGGCGATAGGGCCGGTCGTGGCTGAGTGCGTCGAAGACGTCGGCCACCGACACCACTCTGGCCGGCCAGGGGATGTCGGTCCCCGCGCGGCGCTCGGGATATCCGGTTCCATCCCAACGCTCGTGATGGCTGAGGGCGATCTGCTCCGCCATCAGGATGAGCTCGGACTCCCCGCCCGAAAGGATCTCAGCGCCGATGGTGGTGTGGGTCCGCATGATGGCGGCGTCTTCCGCGGTGAACGGGCCGGGCTTGAGCAGCACCCGATCCGGTATGCCGATCTTACCCAGGTCGTGCAGCGGCGCCGCCCGGCCTATCAGGTGAACCGCGCGGGCATCCGCTCCGAGGGCCCGAGCGAGCGCGGCCGACATGGTGCCGACCCGGTGGGTGTGCTGCCCGGTCTCGTCATCCCGGAACTCTCCCGCCCCGGCCAGCCGGTCGAGGATCTCGTGCTGCGCTTTCTCGAGGGCCCGGGTACGCTCCCGCACCCGCGACTCGAGCAGCTGGTTGTGGTTCTGTAACCGCAGGTGGAGACTCCGCGCCTCCAGCAGGTTTCGGATGCGGAGGAGCACCTCGGTCATGTCGAACGGCTTGGTGAGAAAGTCGGTCGCTCCGCTCGACAGGGCTTTGCGCTTGGCGTCCGGAGATTGGTCTCCGGTGAGTATGAGGATGGGAAGGTAGCTGTCGGCCGGGATGAGCGGCCTGAGCTCCCGCAGGACCCCGATGCCGTCGAGGTCGGGCATCTGGAGATCGAGCAGGATCAGATCGGGCTTCCATTGGGCGCAAAGCGATCCGACGGTGCGCGGCGAGGTGGTGCTCTCGACCAGCTGGTATCCCGACTGGGCGAGAATCCGTTCCAGCACCCGGATGTTCGGTTCCTCATCGTCCACGATGAGGATCCGCGCCCCCGTCAGCCCGTCATCAACGAGCGGCAAGGGCCTGACCTGGTGAGAGCATTGAAACCTCTCCGGCTGGGAGCCAGACCCCCTCGAGGTCGGCCGGAAACAGGCCACCGGGGGTCGAGTGAGGATATGGGGGACGGGTTGCAGCCGAAAAATATGGGCACCCAAGCTCGCTCGTGCAATGAGATTAGGGCCCCAGTACCGGCCCAGCGCGGCGAGGCGACCGGACACCGCAACCGGCCTTTTTCGGGGTACAACTCGACGCTGAGGACCCCAGCTACGTATACTTGGCGGGACCGGTGGCAGGGGCAGGCTGCCCCTAGATGACTCGCGCGCCGCCAGGCGCCTCATCCCCAAACCTGAGGACGGAATGGCTACGAAACTCGACAAGACGATCAAGCGAGAGCTGGATCTCGACGGCAAGCTGTACACGGTCGCCATCTCGCCCGAGGGCGTTAAGGTCACGCCCAAGGGGGCGCGCAAGGGGCATGAAGTTTCCTGGAGCTCCCTGATTGGGGGCGAAACCGAGCTGCGGCGCGACCTGAACGCCTCGATTGATGCCTATCGAGAGTAGGGCCCTCGTTTCACCTCGGCAGTTGGTCACGGTTGGCGCTGCCTTCGACCGGGGGCAGCGCCGTTTGCCGTTTCTCACCAGGTAATCAGGCCCGGCCGTGCTCGCGCAGAGCCCGGTTCCGCCGCATCTTGGATCCCAAAGAAACTGGAGCGACTCACTCCGGGTGGAAGGAGTCTTGCTATGGCTGAGCCGACCTTTGCGGATCAGATGGCCACCCTCAACTCTACTCTCCGCGCCATCGAGGTGCGCCTGGCTCTGGGGCGCGCTCCAGTGGAGGGGTTGGAAGATTTCAAGAGCGCTCTGGACGACATGAGATTGCGTCTCTGGGGGCTGTTGAGCGCGGCGGACGGCAGCGACTCGAAGGGGTTTCAGGAGCTGTTTCGTATCCGACGGGCGGCGGAGATGAACCGCAACCTGAGCGGGGAGCTGCGAGCTGGCTCCATCAGCGGACGATACCGGGAGCTGGTCGGGCTGCGGGAAGCGGCTGCGGAGTTGGCGGACAGCATCGATCAGGCCCAGCGAAGTGCCTTCTAGTACCCTCGTGAGTGCCACGCCGACGCTGCGAACACCGCGCCTGGTCCTCGGCAGCTTCTCCCCCGAAGACGCCCCGGAGCTGCAGCGCCTGGCCGGCGAGCGCCGGATAGCCGACACGACCCTCTCGATTCCGCATCCCTACACCCTGGATCATGCTCTGGCCTGGATCGGAAACCAGCGCCGGGAATCGGTGCGCGGCAGGGCCACCAACTTCGCCGTGCGGCTCTTATCCGAGGGGCGCCTGATCGGGTCGGCCGGACTCCGGGATATCGACCCCGAGCACTTGCAGGCAGAGCTGGGGTTCTGGATCGGCCTCGAATGGTGGGGACAGGGGTACGCCCGCGAGGCTGCGGCAGCCGTGATTCGCTTCGGTTTCTGCGAACTGGGTCTCAACCGCATCTACGCCCACCACATGGTTCGGAACCCCGCCGCCGGGCGGGTATTGCGTCACGCCGGAATGCTTCAGGAAGGACTGCTGCGCCAACGGGTGCGCAAGTGGGGTGCGTACGAGGACGTGGTCCTCTATGCCGTTCTGCGAGAGGACCGGAACTGAGGGCTTCCCCTTACCTCGCCAAGGACAGCGTGATGAACGATCAGCGCCTGCATTTTTCGGCCGGCGAAAGGCCGGCACCCGCGGTGCAGGCCGCCCTCGACCCGCTTGAATCCGAGCGGCCGGGACGGATTCATTGGGTCGTGGTGGTCACTCGAAAAAGCACCATCAAGGACAAGGTACCTCCGGGCACCAACATCATCACCCGGTTCTGGCATCCCCGGGATCATCGCTGGAGCGAGAACGTGTTCGAGTCCATCGACCACGCACTCCGCTTGTTCGTGGATGAGAGCGGATGGGTGCTCCGGCAGCAGCAGGGTCTGGATACCCCGGAGGCTCACGAGCTGATCTTCGAGGCGAGGCGCGAGGATTTCAGCCGGCCGAGCACGGCACAGATGCTTCAGGACGTCGGGCTTTCACCGGAAGAGGTGGCCAGGCTCCTCGACGGCGTGGACCAGGAGGATAAACCTGCTTGAGGCGGAAAGCCTACCGCCCGCGCGGTCGCTTGAACACCGGGCGGGTATCGTCCTCGTCCGGGTGCTCGACGGGCTCCGCGGCTCTCGACTGCTCCTTCAGGACCCCCACCAGACCGGGGCGATCCGAGCGCTTCTCCGTGAGCGCGCTCAGGGCCACTTCCGCCGTTTGCCGGATGGTCTCCAGCGATCCGTGGAGAATACCGCGAGCGATCGCCTGCATGCGAGGCCCCTCGATGGCCAGGACCGACTCGACCAGGCTGCGCGCTCCCGCCTCAGTGATCTGAAAGCCCGCCCGCTGTAATCTTTCGCGGACCGCCTCGATGGCCTGCGGACTGGGGGTGAAAGTCAGCCCCGGTTCGAATGGTGCCATATCGTTGCCTCCGGCTCGGCTAGAGCTCCAGGGCGCGCCAGAGATACCAGCTCGCCACCGATCGGTACGGACGCCAGCGTTCGCCCCGCCGGCTCATGGCGGCGGGATCCGGGAGCTTGCGCTTCCGGAACGTCAGGGCGAACCCCTTGCGGACCCCGAGGTCGGCGAGGGGCAGAACGTCGGGCCGCCCCAGCTTGAAAATCAGCAGCATCTCGGCGGTCCAGCGCCCGACCCCACGCACCGTCGTCAGGCGCTCGATGATCTCCTCATCCGCCATCCTGCGCACCTGGGCCAGCGCGGGCACCGTCCCGTCGAGAGTCCGCGCCGCCAGATCTCGCAGGGCCGCTGTCTTGGCGGCCGAGAGCCCGGCCTCACGAAGCCGCTCGGGTGGAACCGCCAGCAGATCGCGTGGCGTCGGGAAGCGCCGGGGGGCGAAGAGGCGCTGCACCCGGCCCAGAATGGTCGCCGCCGCCTTGCCGGTGAGCTGCTGGTACACGATGGACCGCACCAGCGCCGCAAAGAGGCTCTGGGTCGGGTCCGGCCGCATGGTGAACTCTCCCACCCGGGAGATCAGGAGACCGATGTCGGGATCGACCCGGCTCAGGTGGCGGCAAGCGGTATCGGGGTCGAAACCCAGGCCGTCGGAGCGCGGGTCGAACAGGGGGATGGGCTGCGGCGAGGCCATATGGGGAAAACATACACCCATAGCCAATGGCCGAGGCCCGATGGCATCTTCTCTCATGGATCCGGACGAATTCCGACGGCACGCCCACCATCTGGCCGACTGGATGGCTGATTACTTCCGGGACGTGGGCGAGCTTGCCGTTACTCCGGCGGTGAGGCCGGGCGACATTGCGCGGCAACTGCCATCGTCCCCTCCGGACCAGGGAGAGCCGTTTCAACGGCTGTTTCAGGATTTCCGGGAGATCATCCTCCCGGGCATGACCCATTGGAATCACCCGGGCTGGTTCGCCTACTTCCCCGCCAACAACAGTCCGGCCTCGGTTCTGGCCGAGATGCTGACCGCAACCCTCGGGGCGCAGTGCATGTCCTGGGCGACCTCCCCGGCGGCTACCGAGCTGGAACAGCTGACCATGGAGTGGCTCCGTCAGATGCTCGGACTTCCCCCCGGGTTCTCCGGAGTAATCCAGGATACCGCCTCCACGGCCACGCTGGTGGCGCTGCTCTCGGCTCGGGAACGGGCCACCCAGCACGCCGCCGGCCAGGATGGCCTTGCAGGCACGGGAAAAGGGCTGGGCGTCTACGCCTCGAGCGAGGCGCACTCTTCGGTGGACAAGGCGGTGAAGCTCGCCGGCTATGGGCTGAAACAGCTCCGGCGGGTGGCGGTAGACCGGCGCTACGCCATGGATCCCGATGCGCTGGACCGGGCCATCGCGGCCGACGTCGGTGCGGGGCTGGTGCCCGCGTGTGTGGTGGCCACGATCGGGACCACGTCATCGACCGCCATCGATCCGGTCGGGAGGATAGCCGAGATCTGCCGCCGGCACGGCGTCTGGCTCCACGTCGACGCGGCCTACGCAGGCTCGGCGGCCATCGCACCGGAGCTGCGGCACCTGTTTCAGGGCATCGAGCACGCCGACAGCTTCGTCTTCAACCCGCACAAGTGGATGCTGGTCAACTTCGACTGCAGCGCCTACTTCGTCCGCGACCGGGACACGCTGCTCCGGACCTTTCAGCTCACGCCGGAGTATCTCCGAACCGCCCAGGACTCCGAGGCGGTCAACTTTCGGGATTGGGGCATCCAGCTGGGCCGGCGATTCCGGGCGCTCAAGCTCTGGTTCGTGATCCGGAGCTATGGCACGGACGGCCTGCGCGCGCTGGTTCGGAAGCACGTCGAGCTGGCCCGCGAGCTGGCCGGCTGGATCGAGGCGGCGCCGGATTTCGAGCTGATGGCGCCGGTGCCGCTGGGGCTGGTCTGCTTTCGCTACCGGCCCGCCGGCGGGCGGAATGGTGAAGCAGCGGTGGACCACCTCAATCGCAGGCTGCTGGCCCGGGTCAACGCCACCCGACGGGTACACCTCACCCATACTCGGCTGAGCGGACGCTACGTCCTCCGGATGGCGATCGGTCAGCGGCAGACCGAGCGGCAGCATGTAGAGGAGGCGTGGCGCTTGATCGAGGAGGCGGCGGCCGTTACAGGGGACGGAGAGGGCGGAGAGGACGGAGTCCGGGCAGCGCCATAGCCGCCAGGATGAGAGCGGCGCCGGCCCACTGCACCGGCGAGAGTCGCTCACCGAGCACCAGAAAGCTGGTCCAGGCGGCAAAGACCGGCTCCAGCATGAAGAGGAGGGCCGTGTGGGTTGGGCTCAGCACCTGCTGGGCTCGCAACTGCAGGTAGAAGGACCAGACTCCGGACAGGGCCAGGAAGAGAAGGGCGAGTCCCACCCAGGCGTCGAGCGTCAGTCGAGGCGTCTCGAGCAGCGGGACCAGGAGGAGCGAGAGCCCGGCGGTGGTCGCCATCTCGACCGCGAGCAGCCGAATGGGAGGCGCCCGGCGCGAGAAGTGCCCCGCCGCCACGATCTGCCCGGCAAAGAGCACGGCGCAGCCCAACGTCAGCAGGTCGCCACGGTTGGGCCCCTGAGCGGCGCTGTCGGGTAGGGTGAGGAAGTACATGCCGACACCGGCCAGGAGCACCGCCGCGATGGTATGCGCGCGGGGAAGCGCGCGGTACACCATGAAGGCGACTACCGGCACCAGCGGCGCGGAGAGGCTGGTGATGAACGCCGACCGGCTGGGCGTTGTCTCCTCCAGACCAAAGGTCTGAAAGGCAAACCCGCCCCAGAACAGCACTCCCAGCACCAAGCCACCACTCAGCTCGTAACGGGAGATTCCCCGGAAACTGCCGATGAGGACCAGAGACGCGAGGCCGAACCTGATCCCCATGAGCAGAAGGGGCGAGACGAAGCCCAGGATCTCCTTTATTATCGTGAAAGAGATACCCCAGACCAGAGAGACCAGCACCAGCCAGACCACCGCCTGGCGGGGGGTCATCCGGCGAGGACGGCCTGAGTGGTAGAGAGGAGCGGCTGCAGATACCGGCCGGTGTGGGAGCCGGTCACTTCGGCGATCTCTTCCGGGGTTCCCTGCGCAACCACCTGGCCACCCCGATCGCCCGCTTCGGGTCCCATGTCGATGACCCAATCGGCGCGCTTGATCACGTCCAGGTGGTGCTCGATGATCACCACGGTGTGGCCCGCGTCCACCAACCGGTCGAGCACGTGTATGAGCACCCGGACATCGTCCAGGTGCAAGCCGGTGGTGGGCTCGTCGAGAATGTAGAGCTTCCGTCCCTCGCGCTTGCCGGCCTGATGCAGCTCCCGGGCGATCTTGAGGCGCTGCGCCTCACCCCCGGAGAGCGTAGTTGCGGGCTGGCCGAGCCGAAGGTAGCCCAGCCCAACCTGCTGCAGCTGCCAGAGCGCGCTGCCGAGCCGGGGCTGGTGGCGGAACCGGGTAATCGCCTCGTCCACCGTCCACTGAAGCACGTCGTGGATCGAGGTCCCCTGGATGTGCACGTCGAGCACCTCGGGCCGGTAACGGGTACCGCCGCAGCTTTCGCAGGGGACGAACACATCCGCCAGGAAAACCATTTCGACCCGGACGTGACCCGCACCCTCGCAGGTCTCGCAACGCCCGCCAGGGAGATTGAAGGAGAAGGTGGCCGAGCCGTACTTGCGCTGCCGCGCCAGGGGCTGGGCGGCGAACAGCTCCCGGATTTCATCGAACGCCTTGATGTAGGTGACCGGGTTGGAGCGAGGCGACCTTCCTATGGGAGACTGGTCGACCAGCAGCACGTCACGAAGAAGCTCCCACCCGGTAATCGAAGCGACCTGGCCCACGGGCTCCCCCAGGTGGGACTTGGCCGAGTGCTCACCTCTGAGCCTGGCCTCGAGATGGCGGTAGACCACGTCGTGGAGCAGCGTGCTCTTTCCCGAGCCCGACACGCCGGTTACCGCCGTGAGGGTGCCCAGAGGAATGTCCACGTCCACGCCCTTCAGGTTGTGCAGCTCGGCTCCCCGCACCCGCAGCCACTGGGGCCCCGCTGGGCGTCGGACGCTCGGTACCCCGATCCGCTTCTTGCCGGTGAGGTATTGACCGGTGAGGGATGTCCTGGCCTCGGCCACCGCACCGGCGTGGACCACACGCCCGCCGTGCTCGCCGGATCCAGGTCCCAGCTCGAGCATGAAGTCGGCCTGTTGAATGGCTGCCAGGTCGTGCTCGACCACCACCACAGTATTTCCCGCGTCGCGGAGCCGCCGGAGGAGGGCCAGGAGACGGTCGGTGTCTCGCGGGTGGAGGCCGACCGATGGCTCGTCCAGCACGTACAACGTGTCTACCAGGTGGGAGCCAAGGGCGTTGGAGAGAGAGATCCGCTGCGCTTCGCCACCGGAGAGGGTGCGGGTCTGGCGATCGAGAGTCAGATAGCCCAGGCCTACATCCCGGAGAAATCCGAGCCGGGCATCGAGCTGGTCAATAATGAGCTGCGCTACCTGGCGGTCCCATGGGGTGAGCGACAGGCTGTGCAGCCACTGGTGGACGGCGTCCACCGAGCGGCCCGCCACCGACCCGATGGCTTCGTTTCCGATTCGGATTGAGAGTGCATCCGGATTGAGGCGGCTTCCGCCGCATGCGGCACAGGTTCTGGCGAGCTGGTACTGCCGGAGGAATACCCGGATGTACTGCTTGTATCGCTTCTCCTCCAGGCCTTTCAGGAAGGGAAAGATTCCGACGAAACGGCCCTTTCTCCCATACAGGAGCTCGCGCCGGTGGGCTGCCTTGAGCCGGGACCAGGGGTGGTTGGGATCGGCGCCCAGCGAGCGGGCGAAATCGAGCAGGATCCGGCGGCGCGACTCGTAGCGTGGCTTGGTCCAGGGGTCCATGGCACCCTGCGCCAGACTCTTCTCCGGATCGCAGACGATCAGGGACTCGTCGTATTCCAGCACCGCCCCAAACCCATTGCAGGTGGAGCAGGCTCCCCGCGGATTATTGAAGGAGAAGAGTGCGGGGGTGACTACGGCGGCCGGGGTGTCACAACTGCTGCAGGCCGGAAACTCGGTGAACCGGGTGCGGCCAGGTGCCTGCTCTGAGTGCAGCACTACCGCGATTCCCTCACCCTCCGCGAACGCGGTGGTCAGGGCTTCGACCAGACGCGGGGCGGACGCCGGGTCCGCGGTAAGCCGGTCTACTGTCACCAGGAGCTGCTCCACCTGGGTCAGCTCTACCCCGGGTGGCAGCTCGTCCAGGCGCAAGGTCACCCCGTCGGCCACCACCCGCACGAAGCCGAGCGCCCGGAGGTTCTCGACCACGGCTGCATGGGTCAGTCGGGCCACCGGCGGCAAGGGGAAGCAGACCTGAAGCTGCCCGGTTACGCGGCCAAGAATGTCTTCTGCGGCGGCCTCGGGCGCGTCGCGGCGCACCGGACCGCCGCAGGCCCGGCAATAGGGCTTGCCGATGCGGGCCCAGAGCAGCCGCAGGTAGTCGTAGACCTCCGTCGCCGTTCCCACCGTGGAGCGGCTGGACACGACCGGGTTTCGTTGCTCGATCGCCACCGCCGGCGCCAGTCCCTCGAGCCGGTCCACCAGCGGCTTGGGCATGCGGTCGAGAAACTGCTTCGCATAGGTGGAGAGCGATTCGATATACCGCCGCTGCCCTTCGGCGTACAGCGTGTCGAAGGCCAGGGTACTCTTGCCCGACCCCGACGGTCCGGTGATCACGATGAGCGAGCGGTGCGGCAGCTCGACGCTGATGCCCTTCAGGTTGTTCTGGCGGGCGTTGACGATCCGGATGACGGAGTGGGGCATCGGTGAAAATAGCGCTATTTTCCCCTTCCATGCCCCGACTCCTCACCCCCAAGCTCCTGCTGCGTGGTTTCGAGATCTCGGTCCTGGCCTCCCTGGTGGGCTTCGGCGTCACGCTCCTGTATGGCAACGATCTCTCCGCCTTCATCCAGGCGATCGGTCGGCTGCACTGGATCTGGATTCTCGCCGGTCTCGGCCTGGCCTCGATGGACTGGATCGGCGGGGGGATCAGGCTCTGGCTGGTGGCCCGGCACGTCTATCCCAATCCGCCGCTCAAGGCGGTGATCCTCGCCGGTGGGATGGGAGCCTGGGCCGGCTATATCACCCCGGTCAACTCGGGCGCCGGCCCGATGACCATGTACACCATGCGGCGGTACGGCATCCCGTTTCCGGTGGCGGTCACTTCGACCTTCATGAGCTTTGTAGCCACCGTGCTTTTCTTTGCCATCGCCGGGCCGCTCGCCGTCTTCTTCGGGGCCGGCCGCTCGCTGGGGGAGCGCGGGAACGTGCTCGGCCTATCGCTTTTCGATCTCTTCCTTGGCAGCCTCACGGTCATCGCGGGCATCGGCCTCCTGATGGCGCTGGTGCTTTTGTTCCCCCGCTTGGCGCGAGACCTGATCCATCGCGCCGCGGAAGCCATCGGCCGGAGGAGCCGCCGGGTGGCGGACCGGCTCGAGAAGCTCCAGGCCGGGATTGACCAGGCGCACGAGAGCCTGGTGGCGTTCAACAGCCCCCGCGGCTGGCTGGCCCTGTTCTGGGCCACGGTCTGCTCGGGCCCGTCCCACGCCAACAAGCTCCTGGCCGGCTACGTGGCGCTGCGCGCGGTGGGCATCGAGGCCAACTTCGTAGACATTCTGCTGGTCCAGACCCTGGTCATGTTTCTCCTGTACTTCGCTCCCACTCCCGGTGCCTCCGGGGTGGGAGAGGTGCTTTCTGCGGCCGTCATGTCGTCGTACGTCCCCCGGGAGCTCACCCCGATCTACATCCTGATCTGGCGCCTGACGCTGAGCTATTTCACCATCGGACTCGGCTTCCTGGTCTTTTCCAGCTGGGTTCGCCGGGGCCTGAGAGGGGTCGAGGAGTCGCCTCTGGCCAAGCCGGATCCCGAGCTCCAGGTGGCGGAGGGCTGATGGACCAGGACGAGGTTCTGTCCCGGGAGTACGATAGCCGCCTGCTTCGCCGGCTGCTGGTGTATCTCCGGCCCTACCGGGGCTTCACGGCACTGGCCGTCCTGCTGCTGCTGGCCGGCGCCTGCCTGGCCCTGGTGGGGCCGGCGCTCACCCAGCGGGCGCTCGATGTGGCGATTCCGAACCGGGACATGGGCCTGCTCGGCACCCTCGCCGCCCTCTTCCTGGCCGCCCTCCTCCTCGATTTCGTGGTCGAGTACGGCCAGACGCTGTTGACCACCTACATCGGACAGCTGGTGATGTACGATCTGCGGATGCAGATCTTCGGCCATCTCCAGCGGCTGAGCGTCAGCTACTTCGATCGCAACCCGGTGGGGCGATTGATGACGCGAGTCACCTCGGATGTCGAGACCTTGAACGAGCTGTTCTCGTCGGGCGTGGTCACGGTATTTGGCGATGTGTTTACCCTCGTGGCCATCATGACCATGATGCTCTGGATCGACTGGCGCCTGGCCCTGGTCACCTTCTCGGTGATCCCGCTGGTCTGGCTCACTGCCCGCATCTTCCGCCGGCGGGTGCGGGAGGCGTTCCGCGATATCCGGGTGCGGCTGGCCCGCCTGAACGCCTATCTCCAGGAGCGGCTCTCCGGCATGCGGGTCGTGCAGCTATTCGGGCGCGAGGCCGATTCGGCGGCGCGGTTCGCGGCGCTCAACCGCGATCACCTCGAGGCGCATCGCCGCTCGATCACGATCTACGCGGTGTTCTTCCCCGTGGTCGAGATCCTCACGGCGGTGGCCATGGCCCTGCTGCTCTACTACGGCGGGCTCCGGGCGCTGGGCGGCACTCTCACGGTAGGTGTGTTGGCGGCCTTCATTCAGCTCACCCGCCGCTTCTTTCAGCCGCTTCAGGATCTGTCGGAGAAGTTCAATCTGCTCCAGAGTGCCATGGCCTCCTCCGAGCGGGTGTTCAGCCTGTTGGATCAGCCGGTGACCGTGCTCGAGCCGGCCCGGCCGGCCCCGTTGCCCCGGCCGGTGCGGGGAGAGGTCCGGTTCGAGGAGGTGTGGTTTCGTTACAGCGCCGATGGCCCCTGGGTTCTCCGGGACGTCTCCTTCACTGCATCGCCGGGGCAGACGGTTGCGCTGGTCGGCCACACCGGGGCAGGCAAGAGCACCATCGTCAATCTCCTGCTGCGCTTCTATGACCCGGACCAGGGTCGGATTCTGTTGGACGGCGTGGACCTCAGGGAGCTTTCGACCTCCGACCTTCGGTCGCAGATCGGGTTCGTGCAGCAGGACCTCTTCCTCTTTGCGGGTGACATCCAGCACAACCTCACTCTGGACGCGCCGATCGAGCCGGAAGCGGCCAGGCAGGCCGCCCGCCGGGTGGGGGCGGACCGCTTCATCGAGCGCCTGCCGGATGGGTACGACCACCGGCTGGGTGAGCGGGGTCGGAGCCTGAGCGTCGGGGAGCGACAGCTCTTGAGCTTCGCGCGCGCTCTGGCCCTCGACCCCACGATTCTGGTGCTCGACGAGGCCACCAGCTCGGTGGATGCCCAGGCCGAGGGGCAGATCCAGCGAGCCATCGCCGAGCTCATGGCGGGCCGTACCAGCCTGGTAGTGGCCCACCGCTTGAGCACTATCCTCCATGCCCACGAGATCCTGGTGCTCCAGCACGGGGAGATCCGGGAACGTGGCAGCCATCGCGAGCTCCTGGCTCTGGGAGGAGTGTACCAGCGGCTGTACCAGCTGCAGTTGAGGGGTCAGGAGGAGCGAAAGATCGCGTAGGGAGCACCTAACCTCTATTGGCTTGCCTGCTTACAGCTCGGGCGGTACGTTTCTCCGCACTCGACATTACCCACGAGATCAATCGATGATCCAACTCGAAATCGGCGGCGAGAGATACCCCATCGGCGCCGGTGAGACAGTCATAGGCTCGGCCTCGGACAGCGCACTGGCGCTAAGTGGCGAGGGCGTGCGGCCCCGGCACGCCGTGGTCCAATCAATGCCCAGCGGAGCCGCAATCCGGGCCGCTGAAAGCGAGGCCGAGGTCAGAGTCAACGGAGTGCGTCTGGGGGCCGAGCCCACCCCTCTGCTGCACGGCGACAAAATAGAGATCGGAGGCCACGAGCTTCTCGTGGTCGATACCACCCGGGCAGGCAGCACCCAGCTGTTCGATTCCGGTGCGTTTGCGGATCTCGCCCCGTCGGCCACCACCAGGGGAAGCGGTACCAAGACTGGAGGCCGGCTGGTCTGTCTTACGGATGGCCGGGAGTACACCGTGGGGAGCGAGCCCCTGACCTTCGGGAGGGATGCCGGATCCGACGTAGTGGTCGGCGGCGGTGAGGTGTCCCGCAACCACGCCGAGATCCGCTCGGATCCGGCCGGGTACATGCTGGTCGATCTCAGTGTGAATGGGACTTACATCAACGGCCAGCGCATGGGCAAAACCCACCTGCTGTCGCGTGCCGACGTGATTCGCATCGGCAACGATGAGTTCCGTTTCTACGCCGACATGGCGCAGCCGCCACCGGAATCACCGCCCGAGCCCCGGCCGGCCGCTCCGCCGGCTCAGCCGCCGCCCGGAGCATCCCAGCGACTCTCGGACACCATGCATGGGATTCCGGGATCGGAGTCAGAGCAGCGCGTCACGCCGGTATCGCCCGAACCTCCGCCCCTCGCCTCTCTGCTGTTTCGAAGTGGTGACCTCAAGGGAAGGCGGGTTCCTCTCAGGGTGCCGGTCGTCAACGTGGGAAGGGGAGATTACAACGACGTGGTCATCGCCGACCCCAGCGTGAGTACCATGCACGCCAAGCTGCAGCGCCGGGAGGCAATCTGGATCCTCACCGATCTCGGCTCCACCAACGGTACCTTCGTCGAAGGGGAGCGACTCACTGGCGAGGCGCCCCTCGGGCCGGGCACGACGCTCCGGTTCGGTGATGTGACGGCTTTATTCGAGCCGCTGGACGATGACGTTCCCGCGGCTCGTACTCACCATACCCGCCTCATGGATCGGGTGGACGTGCCGGCGGAGAAAGCGGCGCCGGAGGCCCGGGCGGAACGGCCCCGGCCGCGCCGGCCGCTCCGCATGCCACCTCCGCGTCCCTCCGGCCCTCCCCCGTTGGTGGTCATGGGCCTGCTGGTGCTCCTAGTGGTGCTGGCTTACCTGCTGTTGAGCTGACGGGGTCTCGTGAACTTCACCTGTGCCGCTCGCACCGATGTCGGCGTGGTCCGTTCGGGCAATGAAGACAATTACCTCATGCTCGCGGAGCACGGCATCTTCATCGTGGCCGATGGGATGGGTGGCCATGCGGCAGGGGAGGTCGCGAGCGAGATGGCGGTCCGAATAACGTCCCAGTCCATCGGATCCTTGCGGGGAGTCGGCGACGAGGAAGCCGGCGAACGGGTCCGGAGCGCCATCCGGGCCGCCAATGACGCCATTTTCGAGCGGACTCTCTCGGAGCACGACAAGCGGGGGATGGGCACTACAGCCACTGTGCTGGTGCTGATGCCCCAGCGCTATCTCATCGGCCAGGTGGGAGACAGCCGGGCGTATCTACTGCGGGAGGGTCAGCTCATGCAGCTCACTAAGGACCACTCCTACGTCCAGGAACAGGTCGATGCCGGGCTGCTCACGCCCGACCAGGCCCGGGTACATCCCTACAGCAACGTGATCACCCGCTGCGTTGGTGCGGGCATAGACGTCGCGCCGGATATCTACTTCGGCTCGCTGGAAAAAGGTGACGTGCTGCTGCTGGCTTCGGACGGCTTGACCGGAATGCTGGAAGACGAGCATCTGGTCGGCATTCTCGAATCCGAGGGCGGGCCGCAGATGTGGGTGGATCGGATGGTGGCGGAAGCCAACCGAAGGGGCGGGCTCGACAACATCACTGCCATCGTCATCCGCATCGACTCGGTGGACAGTGATACCGGCGAATATCCGGTCGTGCCGGCCGCAGCCAGCCAGCGCTCCTAGATTACCGGCGTGACTCGAGGACCCGTTTGACCCGGGCCCGATATCCCTCCATCAGCATCTTCCCCGTCTCACAGTTGGCCACGACCCACTCGGCGTTGCGAAAAGCCCGCGGCCAGCCGGCGCGGCGGATCGCGTCCAGGTAAGGCTCGACCCGAGCGTAAAGGAAAAGCCCCTCTTCGTTGTTCTCCACCAGAAAATCGGGATGAATGATCCCATGCCGGGCCATTCCATACACCATCTCCCAGTAGGCCGAGGCTCGACCGAAGGCTGCTTTGAGCGGGTGGTCGGTCGCGATAACGGCCACGGCTTCATCGGCATTCCGGGGCCAGAACCCGGAATCGATGGCGTTGCGCGACTCGCGCATGACCGCCTCGCGGCGGAGATCGTACAGCTTTAACACCAGGTCGGCGTCGTGGTGGTCGGGCGCTTCCTTGAGCACGTCAGGCTCCTCCCGGTTGGCTCGCGAAGGACACCGGTGATATCCCGCACATCCTCCCCGGCGCCTTCGAGCTAGTCTCGCTCAGCGGGTGTTCCGGCAGTGTGTGAACCTGCACTAAAGGAGGACGTGTGGATGTTCTGACCTGGATTATCGTCGGGC
This sequence comes from Gemmatimonadales bacterium, assembly GCA_050733075.1. Lineage (GTDB taxonomy): Bacteria > Gemmatimonadota > Gemmatimonadetes > Gemmatimonadales > GWC2-71-9 > CAVVWJ01. The sequence goes on along the minus strand of JBOHSD010000013.1, from coordinate 18,727 downwards.
TGGTAGCCGGTCTGTTGGCGTCTCTGGTCATGGGTGGCATCGGCTTCGGCATTCTGGGCGATATCATTGTCGGCATACTGGGCGCGCTGGTCGGCGGTTGGCTCTTCAGCGAGATGGGATGGGGAACGCCGTTCCCCGGGATAGCGGGAGCCATCTTCGTGGCCTTTGTGGGAGCCGTCGTGCTGCTGCTGATCATCCGCCTGCTGCGGGGAACGAGGCGCCGGGTCTAGGAAGCTCCCGTTCCAGTCTGATATTCGCTCGGCGGTAGCGACCGTCGGCGGCCAGAGGCACCTGGACGAAGCCGTGCTTCAGATAGAGCCGGATGGCTGGCTCCAGCACGGTATTCGAGACGATCACCAGCCGCCGAGCCCCGCTCCTGACGGCATAAGCGACCGACGCTTCCATCAGGAGGTCACCCAAACCGCGGCCTCTGGCGCTGGGAGATACCGCCATCTTGGCTATCTCGTACTCGTCCGCATGGTGGCGGAGCACAGCGCAGGTACCGAGCACCTGGCCTCCTTCGAGCACGAAGAAGACCTCGCCACCGCGCTCCCGGATGGCTCGCTGCGGATTGCCCAGAACTTCACGATCGGCATCCTCGAGCTCGAAATAGGTCTCGATCCATTCGCGGTTCAACCGCTCGAACGCGGAACGGAACTCCTCCCGGTAAGGCACGATGCTGGGGGGGTCCACAATCTTACTGGCGGTATTCATGGGCCCATTCATTCGAGCTTCGTGGGTTGTAACGCTGGTGATCCTGGCCGCCTGCGGCGGCCGGCCGGCGGACACGGGCCCCCAGCCATCGGAAGCCGCGACGGTGGAGGTCGAAAACCGGGGCTTTGCCGACATGGTAATCTACGCTGTCAGGGGCTCGCAGAGGATCCGGCTGGGACTGGCGACGGGCCACTCGACCAAGAGGTTCACTATTCCGGCGTTTCTGGTGGGAGGAGCGGGTCCGCTGCGGTTTCTGGCGGACCCGGTGGGAGGCAACCGGATGCCGGTGAGCGAAGAGATGACCGTTCAGCCCGGCGATCAGGTAACCCTGACCATCCCGCCACAGTAGCGGTGTGAGCGGTTTCAGAACCCCCGCCGGGCGGTGCCCCAGCCTGACCCCGTCCAGTTAGTGCCGGGCGAAGACCGCGGTCTTGCCGTTGCGCTGGAACGAGACCACCTCGTACCCGCCAACCGCGACGCCTGGGGGCGCCATGCCGTAGGTACGAGGTGGCATCCCCGGCACGGCCAGGCCTGACGACTTGGGCCGTTCGTCCAGCAGGCGCCGGATATCAGAGGCGGGCACGTGCCCCTCTACCAGGTAGCCGTCGACTTGGCCGGTGTGGCACGAGCGCACGTTCTCGGGAACCCCGAGCCTATCCTTGAGCCCGTCCATTCCCTCTTCATCGTGCACTTCCGGAGCGAATCCGCTGGCACGGATATGGTCGACCCATTTGGCGCAGCACTCACAGGAGCTGCTCTTGTAGACCGTGATGGGCGTGGGCTTATCCAGTAGTCCCGTCACCTGGGCCCAAAGTCGCTGGCTGGTGACACCAACCGCAACGAGCCCGGCAATGCGGGCCACGAACGCGCGTCGCTGAATCATTTCATTTCTCGATCAAAAAGATTGGCCCCTTCGCGGATTCGCCGCCGCACCTCATCCGCGGGCCAGGTCAACAGCGTGAGCACCGGCTCCAACGGCCGGTCCGGCCGGCTGGATACGAAGATACGAAGCCGGCGGGCGCTCCGGTACAGTTCGCCGGCAACTCGGGGCAGCCCGAGATGCCCGGCGCGCCCCTCATCGGTCAGCCGCTCGATGGAGCCGGCGCGGGTCCTGAGCGGCAGATTGACCCCCAGCATGGCGGAGCGGGCAGGGAAGTCCAGCAGCAGGCCGCCCGGCGGCAAGCCGGCCGGCTCGGCCAGCGCGTCCTCAACCATCTCCAGCAGATCCGGGTCCTCCGACACCCAGGGCTGAAGGTCGGCTGGCACATCGCTCGCCGGCAGGTCCAGGGCCCGCTTGTGGAGGCGCCGCGCGCGGATAGACATAGCCAGCTGGTTGCGATCCTTTCCGATCAGAAGCTCCATCAATCCGTCGTCAGTGGCTTCTGCGATGACTTGCATGGTGACGCTGCCGCGGCGCACCGCCTGGCGCACGGCGCGCTTGAACATGCAGGTGGCGGAACGCACCGCGTGGTGCCAGTACACGTTGCGATACATCTGGTACTTGGAGAAGAGGAGCGACTCCAGCGCGCTGATTCCCTTCTCCTGCACCCCCACCTCGTACCGGCCGGGCTCCACCTCCACCAGCGTAAGGGACGAGAGCAGGCGGTCCACGTCAACCGTCCCGTAAGGGACGCCGCACATTCTGGCGTCGCGGCTCAGGTAGTCTACCTTGTCGAGATCGATCGAGCCCGAGATGAGTCCCTGGAGCGGGCTCCGGCTCGCGCCGGTGATGAGTGCGCCCACGCTGGCAGGGAAGTCTCTCCCCCCGATCTCGACCAGTCGCTCACCCAGCTCCCCCTCGTACAGCTTGGCCATCCCGAGCGCCTCATGCGAGGGGAACCCGGCTTCCTCCAGCGCATGAGAGAAGGGATAGTGTCCGATGTCGTGGAGCAGGGCCGCCATTCGAACCGCCATACAATCGGTCTCGCTGGCCGGGCCCAGGTCGCCGAGCTCCTCGAGCGCCGCCAATGCCCGCCGGGTCAGATGGTAGGCACCCAGCGCGTGCTCGAAACGGCTGTGAGTGGCGCCGGGATAGACCAGGAAGCTGTGGCCAACCTGACGGATGTAGCGGAGGCGCTGAACGGTGGGGGTATCGAGGGCGACGAGCGCAGGATGGTCCAGGCGAATGTTGTCCCAAAGGGGATCGCGGATCACTTCCTGTGGGCAGTGGGGCCGCCCCACTGCCCCACTCACAAGGGTCCCGCTCCCGCCACCGATGGCGGTACCGAAGCTCGGTACTGCTCGAAGTTTTCCCGGAACATCGTGGCCAGTCTTCCGGCTTGCGTGTCGTACGCGTTTGCGTCGGCCCAGGTGCCGCGCGGCGAGAGTACTCTATCGGGAACCTCCGGCACCGATACCGGTACCTTGAACCCGAACACCGGATCCTGGGTGAACCTGCCCTGGTCCAGCGCCCCCGATAAGGCCGCCCGCAGCATGGCGCGGGTGTAGGCCAGCTTCATGCGGGAGCCGGTGCCGTACGCGCCGCCGGTCCAGCCGGTGTTGACCAGCCACACGGCGGCCCCATGCTTGGCGATGCGCTCGCCCAGCATCTGGGCATAGACCCCGGCGGGGAGCGGCAGGAATGGGGCCCCGAAGCAGGCCGAAAAGGTTGCCGAGGGCTCGGTGACGCCGCGCTCGGTGCCGGCCACCTTGGCAGTGTAGCCCGAGAGGAAGTGATACATCGCCTGCTCCGCCGTCAGCCGTGCGATCGGCGGCATTACCCCGAACGCGTCCGCCGCGAGGAATACGATGCTCTTCGGATGCCCGCCCGCTCCGCTGGGCAGGTGATTGGGGATGAAGTCGATCGGGTAGCAGGCCCGGGTATTCTCGGTGATGCTGTCGCCGTCGAAGTCCACCGTCCGGGTGGCGGGATCGAGCACGACGTTCTCCAGCACGGTGCCGAACCTCTGGGTGGCCTGGAAGATCTCCGGCTCGGTATCGGGGCGGAGCCGAATCACCTTGGCGTAACAGCCGCCCTCGAAATTGAAGACTCCACGGTCGCTCCAACCGTGCTCGTCGTCGCCGATAAGGTGCCGGTCCGGATCGGCGGAAAGGGTGGTCTTGCCGGTGCCGGACAAGCCGAAAAAGATCGCGGTATCGCCGGCCGGTCCAACGTTGGCCGAGCAGTGCATCGGCATGACGCCCCGGCCGGGAAGCAGATAATTGAGAACGGTGAAGATCGACTTCTTCATCTCGCCGGCGTATCGGGTGCCGCCGATGAGGACCAACCTCTTACCCAGGTTGATCACGATGAAGGTCCCGGTACGGGTGCCGTGCCGTGCCGGATCGGCCTGAAAATCGGGGGCGTGCAGCACGGTGAAACCCGGCCGAAACTGGGCCAGCTCGGCCGGCAGAGCCCGGATGAACATGTTCCGCACGAAGAGGGCGTGCCACGCGTTCGGCGTGATGAACCTGACCGGCAGGCGGTATGCGGGATCGGCGCCGGCGAAGAGGTCCTGGACGTAGACCTCGCGCGCGTCCAGGTAGGCACGCACCTCTTCCTGGAGCCGGTCGAAGGCCTCGGGCTCGAGACGCGCGTTCTTGCCCCACCAGATCCGGTCGCGGGCACCCGGCTCCTCGACCAGAAACTTGTCCTTGGCCGAGCGGCCGGTATGCGGAGCCGTCACTGCCGTGAACGCCCCGCGATCGGTCAAGACGCCCTCGCTCCGGCGAACCGCGTGCTCGATCAGGGTTGGAGGAGTCAGGTTGGCGTGGATCCGGATGGGAAAGAGGCCGTGCTCGACCAGGGTGAGATTCTCACGTCGGGCCGCAGTTGTTTCGGCAGTCATACGCTTCCAATGCGCGTTCGACGCGCGGCAGACGACCTGGCTCGAGCCGGGACGCAGGCCCCGAATTGTCCTTGCTTACGCGGGGAAAGATCAACAGCAGGAGCGCGCCATGCAACCTCAGCGGGAGCCGACGGTAAGCGTGGGCTCCGTGTGGTATGCTACCTCCGCCGTGGCGCGGTCCCGGGTGGTGAGCGCGGATGCGGTCGGGTCGGCATACATGAGGTCCGCGGTATTGGGGGAGTGAGCGAAAATGCCGAGCGCGTGTCCCAGCTCGTGGGCGGTGGTCAGAGCCATGCACTCGTCCACCCCCGGGGTGGACGGGTCGAATCTCGGCTCGACGTACACTCGCAGCGGAGGCTGGATCTGCCGGCTGCCGGGGGGCAACTCGATATCGGTGGCGCCCTCACATTCAGGTGCCAGGAAGCCTCCCAGCCGGGTAATCGAGAACCCGGCCTTGGGCGCTATACCGGACTGCACCATCACGTCGGCCGCGTTGGAGTCGGACACGAGCACCGCCGAGAACTCGCGGTAAAGAAAGGCCGCCTCCCACTGCTCGATCCCCTGCCGCACGTGTGACGGCAGGCTCAGCGAGTCCTCCACCCAGATCCTGACCGGGAGCCGGGAGCGGGGCCAGTGGAAGCTCAGGGTATCCACCCCATCGCCGGTCCCGGTGGGCATCAGAAGGCGCCACTCGTATGCTTCGCTCCGGGTAGGTGAGGCTATATCGGCGCAGGAGAGCAGGGCCGACCCGGCGACCAGTACGTGGAGCACCGAGGCTGGGCGGATGGTCATCAGTTGCCCCGGGCCAGTCCGATGGTGGCGGCAATCCGCTGCACTCCCTGGCTCTGGCTGAAGCCCCGAGCCTGCAGCTCGTCGGTGGTGAATCGGTGCACGTCGTACCGCAGAGAGACCATCAGCTCCCAGCTTTCCATTGCCGGCCGGCGATAGTCTAAGCCCGCGCCCGCCAGGAACCGGGTGGTCCCGCCCCGTAAGAAGATGCCGCGCTCCTCGCTGGGCCAATATGAGATGAGACCGGCTCCGGCCCGCCACCGGAAGTTGAGCCCGATAGGCCCGTCGAGCCCCAGGATCATGGAGCCGGTCCTGATGGTGCCCAGATCGGTCTCGGTTCCGCCCTGGGTGCTGCGGTGGCCGGAGGTGGTCAGCGTGGCCTCGAGCCCGGCGCGGTAGAGCGGCGCAATGGGAAAGGCCGCGCCCAATGCCAGGGTGGGGGCCAGTCCCTGTCGCACCTCGATCTCCTCGACCACATGGTCGCGCATGAGGTTGGTGGCGGCGGTGACACCAAGCCTGACGTAATAATCCATCTGGGCCTGAACCACGGAAACGGCCGCGAGGGACAACAGAAGCGACAGCGGAAAGGCGCGCATGGCGGCAAGTATGGACCGGCGAGGAACACCGGTCAACGCGGGTGCCGGCCCGATCTGGTGTAGCGTCGCAGGCGCCGCAGCATCTTTCGGTCTGCCGTGACCCCATCCTTTCCCTTGGGGGTCTCCAGAATCTTGATGACATGGGCCAGCCGGGGATCGTTCATGATCCGGCGGAACGGCTGGGGCCCGAGGGAGCCCTCAGCGATCAGCTCGTGTCGATCGCGCCGCGATGCAAATCTTGTCTTGGAGTCGTTCAGGTGAAGACAGACGAGGCTCTCGAGCCCGAGGACCTCGTCCCAATGCTGCCACACGGTATCGTAATGGCCCCGCAGATCATACCCTGCGGAATAGAGGTGGCAGGTGTCGGCGCAGAAGGCTATTCGGTGCCTGACGTCATCAGCGATCAGGCTGCGGAGGACGGCGAGCTCCTCGAAGGTGCTACCGAGTGCAGTCCCGCAGCCGGCCGTGGTCTCGACCAGCACGGCTATGGAGCCGGGCACGGCCCGAAGGACCCGGGTGTAGGCCCTGGCATTACGGACCAGGCCGGCATCCCTGGAATCGATATAGTTGCCGGGGTGCGACACCACGTATGATATCCCGTAAGCCTGGCAGCGCCGAAGCTCGGCCGCGAAAGACGCCTCCGAGCGAGCACTTAAGGCGGGGTCGGGCGACGCGAGGTTGATAAGGTACGAATCATGCGCCACTATAGAAGCCAAATCGCAGCGCTCGCATTCCCTCCGGAACGCGGCGCACGACTCCGACGAGTGGCCTGGCTCGCGCCACTGGCTGGGCGTCTTGGTGAACACCTGGATGGCCGTGGCCCCAATCGCCTTGCCCCTGACCGGTGCCCTTTCGACGCCGCCCTGGACCGAAACATGCGCCCCCAGACGCTCCGGCGTATTCGGCTGATGCATTCGTTCCTCTGTATAGCGTGAGCGACGAGGCGCTAGGGCCGGTCGCTCGCCCTAAAGTGCTCCTTGCCGGAGACCCGTCCGCCCGACCCTCTGGGCTGGAGCGGGCGCTCACCCGGGCGGGCTTTCAGCTGGTCGAGCTCGGGGACCCGTCCGCCGAGCCCGCGGCCGATGCCGTCCTGATCACGGTCGGAAAGCTGGAGCAGGGCCAGCTCGCCGACCTGCTCCGGCCCCTGCCTCCGGAGTCTGGTCCGGCTCCGCCCCGCATCGTCATCACCGCCGCCAAAGATCCTGACGCACCGGCAGCCTCGCTGGCTCTCGGCGCGGCCGATGCTCTGGCGGCGCCGGTACATCTCCCCGAGCTCTGCGCCCGGCTGCACGCGCGGATCCGCGAACGGCAAGCCGTGGCCGCCGTACCTGCTGGAGAGGATATCGCCGCGGAGCTTCCCGAAAGTGGCGCGGCGTCGGAAGCACTCGACCGAAGGGTGCGGCAGGAGTTCGAGCGGGCGCGACGGTACTCCCTCAGCTTCAGCCTCATCCTGCTGGGAATCGACGAGCTTCGGACTATCGAGGAGCGGCGCGGCCCGGAAGCGGCGGACCAGCTCCGACGAGAGGTTGCCGGCGTGCTCCGCAAGGAGCTCAGGGTGCCTGATTTCGTGGTTACCTATGGGAGCAGTGAGTTTGCCATAGTTCTACCCGAGACCGGTCAGACCGGGGCCCGGCAATCGGTACTCCGGGTTCGCGAGCGGCTCTCCGTGGTTCCTTCGGAGGGAGATCCTCGCCTGGATCGTCCCCGCTTCACCGCTGGCATCGTAACCTATCCTCACCCGGCAGTCTCCCAGACCGACGAGCTGTACGCTCTGGCCGAGGCGGCGCTGATGCGGGGCAAGGCTCAGGCCGGTGAGCGAATAGGAATGGCAATGTAGGCGGGGCAGCGGGGCAGCGGGGCGGACGGGCGGATGGGTGAGTCGGCGGGCTGCGCCCGTCTGCCTCACTTCCGCCGAAGCCACGTCGTCGGATCGAGCGCGATCTGGTTCTCGCCCCGGATCTCGAAGTGCAGGTGGGGGCCATAGTCCGAGTGCTGGCCTCCCACGGTACCGAGGATGCTACCCTTGGTAACCGACGCGCCGAGCTTGACACCGGCCGACTCCAGGTGCGAGTACACCGAGTAATAACCGTTGCCGTGCTCCACCACGATGGTCAGTCCGTAGGTTCCGAACTGTCCCACCAGCCGCACCTTTCCAGCCTCGACTGCTTTTACCGGTGTGCCGAGCCCCGCGGCGATGCCTACCCCGTTCCAGCGGATGATGCCTCCGCTGGGGAGGGTATCGCGACCGAATCGATATACGATTGCTCCCTCGACCGGCCAATCGAGCCGGCCCAGGTCGGCCGTGGTGATCGAGCCCGGCGCCGCGACGCCGCCGCGGAGCGCACCCCGGGCGAGCTCCTCACGCCGGGCTCGCTCCAGCGCGGCGAGGACCCCGTTGAGCCGGGCCTCGTCCTTCTGGAGCGCCGTGAGACGTTGCTCCGTGGTGCGAGCCGAGCGCCGCAGGGTCTGGAGCTTCCTGGCCCTCTCGGCGGCGAGATCGCTGTACTTGCTGAACTCTGCCTCGCGCTCGTCCCTCCGGCGGTCGAGCTCCCCCCGCACGTTGAGGATATTATTGCGCTGCTGCACGACACGATTGCGGAGCTTTTCCACGTCACTCACCAGGGCCCGGTCCTGCTGGCTGGTGAGATAGAGATACTTGTAGCGGCTCAGGAGATCGCCGAAGCCCTCGGCGGCAAGCAGCACCTGAAACGTGTGCAGCGGGCCCCGCTTGTAGATGTCGGCCAGGCGGCGTTGCAGCACTGCCCGGCGTTCGGCCAGGTTGTCCTGCGCCAGAATCAGCTCCGCACTCGATCGGTCGAGCTGGGAGGCCAGGCCGCCGATCTGCCGCTCGATCTCGTTCACGATCCGGTGGGTGGATTCCCGCTGCCGCTCCAGGTTGCTCAGCTCGTCGTTGACGTCGTGCACCTGCCCCTGCAAGCGGCGCTGCTGCTGCTGCAGCCGGTCGCGCTCCGCCCGGATCTCCTCCAGTCGGCGGCGACTCTCCTCGAGATCCGGCGTTTGCTGTGCTTGAAGCGATAGGGCGAGCACAAGGGTGGGGAGGACCAGACGGAGAAGACGGAAAGGACGGAGAAGACGGAACCACCTCTCCGCTGCCTCCGTCCTCTCCGCCCTCTCCGTCCTCTCAAACATGCCTGAGATGCCGCCCCACGCTGACCATGCTGCCGCCCAGGCCGAGGAGGACCCCGAAGATGATGAGCAGCGCCATCTGCTCCGGCCCGAAGAAGATGAGGTCGGCGAGGGTGCCGCCGCTGTTGTCGCGAAAGAGGATGTATCCGGCGTAGCAGAGCACCAGGGAAAGGAGCCCTCCGAGCAGGCCCTTCAGCGCTCCCTCCAGCAGAAACGGCCCGCGGACGAACCAGTTGGTTGCGCCGACCAGCCGCATGATGGAGATCTCGCGGGCCCGCTGGAGGACGGTGAGGCGAATGGTGACGCCGATAATGACCACGGCGACGGCCGCGAACGCCAGTCCTATCACCAAGCCGACGATGCCGGTGATGTTGCGCAGGTGATCGAGCTTCTGGACCCACTCCCGGCCGAAGCGCACGTCCTCGATGAACCCGAAGCCGCGGAGCCGCTGGGCTACCCGCTCGACCGTGGCCGCATCCCGGTAGCCCTCCTTCATCCGCACCTCGATCGAGGCAGGGAGCGGATTGACCTGGATGTCGCGATACGCGTCCCGGAACTCCACCAGCTCCGCCCGCGCGCGCCGAAGGGCATCTTCCTCGCTCACGTAGCTCACGTCCCTGACCTCGGGAAACGCGGCGATGTCCTGGGTGGCCAGCGCGATCGATTCGGACGGCGTCCCCCGCAGGGTGTAGGCGACGATCTCCACCCTTTCCTCCAGCCCTTTCAGTGCCTGGCGCAGGTTGACCGCCACCAGTCCGAAGAGGCCGACCGTGAAGAGCGAAAAGGCGATGGTGGTCACCGAGAGCACCGAGAGCAGCGGCGCCCGCCGGAAGGAGAGGAGCGCTTCCCGGGTGAGGAGCTTCACTGGGCTTCCGCCGCGGCTTCGTCCACGTCGCTGTCGTACACCAGGCTGCCGTCGCGCATCTCGATGGTCCGGTACACCGTCTGCCGAACCAGGTCGAGATCGTGGGTGGCCATGACCACCACGGTGCCGCCCGCGTTGATGTCGCGCAGAAGCTGGAAGACGCCCCGGGTGGCCCGCTCGTCGAGGTTGCCGGTGGGCTCGTCCGCCAGCAGGATGGCCGGGTCGTTCACCAGCGCGCGGGCGATCGCCACCCGCTGCTGCTCGCCTCCGGACAGCTCTCGGGGGTAGGCCCGGCTCTTGGCCGAGAGCCCCACCTGGGTGAGCACCCGCATGACCCGGGCGGCAATGGTGTCGGTGCGCGCGCCGGTCACCTCCAGCGCAAAGGCGATGTTTTCTTCGGCCGTCCGGTCTTCCAGCAGCCGGAAATCCTGGAATACGACCCCCAGCCGGCGCCTGAGACGGGGCACGTCGTCCGGCTTGAGCGCGCTCACGTTGTAGCCCGACACCCGCACCTCGCCAGCCGTAGGCTGCTGCTCCGCAAACAAGAGCCTCATGATGGTCGACTTGCCGGCCCCTGAATGCCCGGTGAGAAAGACGAATTCGCCCTTGGAGACGTGAAAGGTCACGTCCTTCAGGGCCATGGCACCGTTGGGATAGGCTTTGTATACGTTGGAAAAGCGGATCACGAGGGGATAATAAGAAGGCTGTTGGCTATTGGCTATTGGCTATTGGCGTTTGCCCCTTTTGACCTCGAGTGCGAACTGTTTGACTTGAGTGCGCGTATAAGCCCGGCCAGCATGCCTTGGATTCTCCTTGCCTGTGCCGATAGCTGTGTGTAGGTCGACTCGTCCAGCAACCCAACGTCTCGTGAGAGAAGAAGGTGGTACTCAAGTTCTGTTGCCGAGCCAAGGCTGATTCGCACGAAGCGACCGAACTCGACATCTCCGCTGCGCCCACAACCCTCGGCTAAGTTCGCGGGGATTGAAGCCGCTGAACGGCGGAGCTGGCTGGTGAGGCCATAGGCTTCTGTCTTCGGAAAAATGCAAGTGCTCTTATATACCGCGCAGGCGAGTAAATGCGCAGCCTGCCATACATCCAACTTCTTGAAGTCACCCATAGGTCAATTATGGGGTGTCTTCCTCGACTGCCTAATCCTTACAATGATTCCAGTACCGATTCACCGCCGAGAGGCAATAGCCAATAGCCAATAGCCAATAGCCAATGGCCAATAGCCAATAGCCAATAGCCAATAGCCAATAGCTACTAGCTCCTACTTCAGCCCCTGCTCCAGATCCCCGATGATGTCGGCTGCATCCTCGATCCCGCAGCTCAGGCGGAGAAAGCCATCCGGAATTCCCATCTTGGCGCGGCCGTCCGGACCGATGCCCTTGTGGGAGGTGAGCCGGGGCTCCGACACCAGGGTCTCCACGCCGGCCAGGCTGGGGGCGTGGGTGATGAGCTTGAGGCGCCCGAGCAGGCGCTCGGCCGCCTTTGCACCGCCCGCGACCTCGAGGCCCACCATCCCGGCAAAGCCGGCCAGTACGGACTTAGCGTACGGGTGATCGGGATGGGAGGGCAGGCCGGGATAGTGCACTCTGGCAATGCCGGAGTGTTGCTCGGCCCACTGCGCCACGGCGATGCCGTTGGCGTTGTGGCGCTCCATCCTGACCGCCAGGGTCCGCATGCCCCGGTCGATGAGCCAGGCAGCGTGAGGATCGATCGCCTGGCCCCAAAGCCGCATCAGCCGGTTCACCTCCTCGACGAATGAGACCGAGCCCGCCACGGCGCCGGCGATCACGTCGCTATGGCCGTTCAGGTATTTGGTTGCGCTGGTGATGACCACGTCGGCGCCGTGCTCCAGCGGGCGGAAGTTGATGGGGCTCGCAAAAGTGGCATCCACCAGCAGCGCCAGCCCGAACTCCTCGGCCACGTAGGCTATGGGCCCCAGATCGATGATCCGCATGAGCGGATTGGTCGGAGTCTCCACGAATATGGCCCGGGTAGACTTCCGAACCGCCTTGCGCCAGCCGCGCGCCTCGTTGGGGACGACATAGGTGACCTCGACTCCGTACCGCCCCAGCTCCTCATCGAAGAGGCGCTGGGTTCCGCCGTAGATCCAGGTGCTGGAGATCAGGTGATCGCCCGGGCGCAACACCGCCATGTGGGCCAGAGCGGTGGCGCCCATCCCGCTGGCGACGAAGATGGCGGCGTCGGCTCCCTCCAGCAGGGCGTACTTCCGGGCCAGATCTACCTGGTTGGGATTGTTGCCGTAGCGGCTGTAGATCACCTCGTCATCGGCGCCGATCGGGTTCACGAAGGTGCTGCTCTGGTGCAGGGAAGGCGACACCGGGCTCCAGTCGGCTCGGCGGTGGGGGACGCCGTGGATGGCTATAGTCGAGAGACCCAGTGCGGGACGGGTCATGCGGTCTGGAGCGGGTAATAGCGCTCGCCTATGAGGCGGACCAGCCGGAGCAGCGCCAGATCGCTGAGGGCGTCCCGGCTCCGGGCCTCGGGCCAGCCCAGCCCTTGCGACAGATCCGCCACTCCCAGCGGGCCGCTCTGGCAGATGCAGGCGAACGCTTCCCGCGAGTCGGCCCGCACCCAGCCGAGCAGCCGGGGCTCGCCACCGGGCGGAACCGCCGCTATGGCCAGCCGGTGATGGGTAAGCACGTGATCGATGGCCTCGTGATGATCTTCACGGAGGCCCTGGAGCACCACGAAATACGGGGTCGGTACAGCCAGGAGCAACTTGGCCACCACTTCGTCGGCGCAGCTCAGATCGACCAGCTCGACCTCGGAGAAATCCAGAAGTGCGGTCAGACAGTTGGAGCGCGCCAGGGTCTCCTCGATACGGGTGCGCACGGCGGCTCCGGTGGGCCGGGTGACGAGGTTGCGGTAGGGAGCTGCCACCGCCTCGCGCAGCAGGTGTCCGATCCGGATCGTTTGTATCACGGGGACTTCGGGACCTGAGCGGGGATGATGATCTGCACCTGGGCTCCGGGGAACGGGGGAAGATGATCGTTCAGCGGCACATCTTCGTCCCATGATGGCACGATGGATAGCCGGGCGGTACCGCTGCGAATGGAGATCTTCCCCTCCCACTGGTCGAGAAATCGCTTGATGAAGGCGAGCCCCTGCCCGCGGCCGGGGTCGCGGAACCGGCTGACGCCCTGAATCAGCGCCGCCTCGAGCGCCGCGCCATCGCCCCAGCGGTCGCCGAATCGCTTGGCATGAGTGCTTTCGAGGGAGCGGCGGAAACCGACCCCGGCATCGCTCACCGCAATGACGACGACGCGCCGGCCAAGGCGCCGCCGAAAAGTATAGGCCTGAACCGCCACCCAGCCGCTGGTGCCCGCGTGCTCCACAATATTCTGGCAGGCCTCCGAAAGCGCCATACTGAAGCGCAAGGTGGCCTTCATCTCGAGGCCCAGCTCGCCGTGCAGTATCCGGGAGGCCCCTTCGGAGATCTTGTCCACCACTCCGTGCACATCCTCGGAGGCGCGGACCGGTGTCACATCGAGCAATACATCCGAGGGCCCGGTTGCCCCGCCTCGGGGCACCTTGCCGTGAAGCTCGAAGAGCTCCGCTGCGTGATGGAAGAATCCTGCCCGCGCCCAATAGCGCTTCACCTCGTCGCTGGTCGGCACCGTGAGCAGCGGTTTGTCCCGCTTGGCCTCGGCGATCGCCTGTCCGGCAGTGAGGATACCGATCAGGCCGTAGGGTGAGGCCCACTGGGTGGCACGGGCATCCAGCAACAACTTTTCGGTTGGGGGCCACTCGCCGAAGCCGGCGGCGAATGCGTCAAAGGTGCGATCTTCGAAGTGGGCAGGAACCTCGATGACCCGGGTCACGGGGTCACCAGCTCGCCGCGCAGATGGCGGCTCAGGCCGCTGGCCCCCCGGAACCCCGCGTTGCGGGCTGCCAGGGCGACGGCATGCCGGAGCGCGGCTTCCACCCGATCGCCGGCCAGGAGCCGAGCAAATGCCGCGGCACCGAACACGTCGCCGCAGCCGGTGGGGTCGAGGGTTTCCACCGGCGGCGCCGGTATTAACGCCGTGCGTACGGCTGTGTGGGTGTCACCCTGAGCGAAGCGAGGAGGCTGCGGGTCGCTCGGGGTGACACCGAGTTCGCCGATTCCGTCGAATCCTGGTGCGGAGACATACGCCACCCCCCGCGGTCCGAGCGTCACCGTCAGCAATGAGACTCCGGCATCCAGCGCTCCGGCTGCCAGGGTGAGCGGGTCAGGCGAGAGCTGTCGCATCTCTTCTTCGTTGAGCTGCACCAGGTCGAAGCAGCCGAACCAGTCGGCCGCTTGGGGAAGCGGCTGCAAAACCCGGATGCCGTCCTTCTGCATACCCAGGAAGAGACTGTGAAAATCGGCGTAGATCGGTCCCCTGAAGCCCTGCCGCAGGGCCTGCGCGGTTCCCAGACACAGCTCGAAGCCGGAGATGAAATTGAGGTAGATGGCGTCCAGGTCTCGCACCATCGGCCCGAGCTCCGACCAGGTCCAGCCGGGGACTCCGCCCGCCATCCGCTCACACCGCCGCTCGGTGGACTGGTAGTGCAGCTCGACCCGGTTATTCGGGGCGGTTACCTCGATGCAACGGCTGCCGGGCGCGACGCGCGACAGCCCGCCGAGCAGCTGCCGGGCTTCGGCGCTGAGGTCACGACCCACCTTGATTAGCGGGACGATCTCCCAGTCGGGATCCAGGGAAGCGTCCATTCCCGCCAGTGCGTAGGCGATGCCGCCCCATTCCTCCACCGGAGGGGCCAGGGGGTCTCGCCCGTATATCAGATCCCAGACCAGCGAGCCGATGATACCGATCTTCCGCGAGGCGGCGGGGCGGCGGGGCGGCGGGGCCGTGCGATCGATCACGCTATTTCTCTCTCTTACTCCGCGACCTGGTGCGCCGCTCAGCGCCAGACGGCGCCGCGGACCCGCGGCCCCACTGCCCCGTCTGGTCGAGGAAAACCCGCGCCGCGCCGTAGACGCCGGCGGTGCCCACCAGCTCCGAGGGAACGATCCGGCAGACACTCACCGCCGGCTTGAACGCCCGGCGAGCCACCTCGCGGCGTAGGGGAATGAACAGGTGGTCGCCGGCCAGGGTCACTCCGCCACACACGACGACCACTTCGGGGTTGAAGATATTCACCAGGTTGGCGATTCCGGTTCCCAGGAATCGGGCGGTGTCGTTCACCACCTCGAGCGCGAGCTCGTCACCATCGTGCGCGGCCTGGTAGACGGTCTGCGCGGTAATTCGCTTGAGATCTCCGCCGACATAGTGGGCCAGCCGGCTCTCCGCACCGGCCTCGATCTCCTCGCAGGCCCGGAGCGCGATATTGGGACCCGAAGCATAGGCCTCGAGGCAACCGTAGTTACCGCATTTGCAGCGGCGCCCTTCGATGTCTATGGTGGTGTGTCCGATCTCGCCGGCGCAATCCGAAGCCCCGTGAAACAGCTTTCCGTCAATCATGATCCCGCCACCGATACCGGTTCCTATGGTGATACCGACGGCGTGGCGGGTGCCCCGTGCCGCGCCCATCCACCACTCGCCCAGCGTGGCGCAGTTGGCGTCGTTGTCCAGCTCCGCCGGCAGCTCGAGCTGATCGTGGATGATCTGGCGCAGGGGCAGGTTGACCCAACCCAGGTTGGGCGTGAGGAGAACGATGCCGGCCCTGGTGTCCAGGGGTCCTGGGGCGCCCACCCCCACACCCATGATCTCGGCCTCGGGATAGTCCTTCCGGGTTTGCCGGATGGTGCGTTTGGCCAGCGCGATCAGTCGGCTGAGGACGTCCTGTTCTCCGGCCTCCGCCTGAGTGGGCTCGCTGCCGACGGCGTGCAGCACCGAGCCGTCTTCCGAGACGCTGCCGACCACGAGGTTGGTACCGCCGATGTCAATCCCGAGGACAAATCGCACGCTGCTCCTCCGCAGTCGCCACAGCCGCCAGAGCCGCAGCCACAGTTTCTACCGATAGATCCCGCATGCACCGGTGGTGTCCCAAGGGACAGATACGGGGACCATGCCTGGAGCAGGGCCGGCACGCCAGCCCCTCGTATCCGAGGGCACGGTCCCCGGACCCTCGGGGCCCGAAGCCGAACTCCGGCACAGTCGGACCGAACAGCGCCACGATCGGCGTGCCGGTAGCGGTGGCCAGATGAAGCGGAGCCGAGTCGTTCGTGACCAGCACGGCGGCTCTCTGGATCAGGGCGGCCGATGCCCGAAGGCCGAGGGCCCCAGCCGCACTCACGGCTCGCCCGGGTGCCGCGGCGATTATCGCGTCGGCCAGGGTGGCGTCGTCAGCACCGCCGACGATCACGATAGACCGGTCGAGCCCAGCGGCCAACTCCGCATAGTAGGGCCACCGCTTCGTGCCCCAGATAGAGCCGGGAGCGAGGGCCACGAAGCCCCGACCCATACCATGAGCTGCCAGCCATGCCTCTGCCTCGGCGTGGTCCGAGGCAGTCAGTCCCAGGCTCACGGCCGGGGTCGAACCGGGGGTACCCGCCAGCGCCAGGAGCCGCTCCACTTCGTGGCCGCCCGCTGGCCGCTGTATGCGAGTCGTGTACGCGATGGCCGCGACACCGCCGGCGAATCCGACCCGCTCCGCCGCACCGGAGAGAAGGGCCAGGGCTGCCGAACGCAAGGACCGGTGCGGCAGGTAGACCGTAGCGTAGCGCCGCGACCGCAGCTCGCTGAGCAGCGTGCGGAACCCACGCCAGCCGCGGGCCGCCCCGTGCTTGTCGTACGGTATTACGGAGCCCACTCCCGGGTGCGTCTTCAGCAGGCTCGCCGCCGCGGGTGTGGTCACCACGTCTACCCGCCCATGGCGCTGGGCGAGCGCCGAGAGCAGGGGCGTGGTCAGAACGACGTCGCCGAGGAAGGCGGTCTGGATGACTAAACAGGGTGAATGGTGAACGGTAAACGGTGAACGGGATGAATCATCCGCTCGGACGGTGGGTTCCACGAGTGCTGGCCCCGCTACCTGTTTACCGTTCACCGTTTACCGTTCACCCTGTCAATCCACCTGCAACACAGCCAGAAACGCCTCCTGGGGGATCTCCACCGCACCGATCTGCTTCATCCGCTTCTTTCCCTCCTTCTGCTTCTCGAGGAGCTTGCGTTTGCGGGTGATGTCGCCCCCGTAGCATTTGGCAAGCACGTCCTTGCGGAAGGCAGAGATGGTCTCGCGCGCGATGACCTTGTTTCCTATGGCCGCCTGAATCGCCACCTGGTAGAGCTGCCGGGGGATCAGCTCCTTGAGCTTCTCCGCCACCTTCCGGCCGTACTCCTGGGCCTTATCGCGGTGGATGATAACGCTGAAGGCGTCGATGGGGTCGCCGTTGATCAGCAGGTCCAGCTTGACCAGGTCGGACTCCCGATAGTCGGCCGCCTCGTAGTCGAGCGAGGCGTAGCCCCGGCTCAGCGACTTGAGCTTGTCGTAGAAATCCAGAACAATCTCGCCCAGGGGGAACTCGAAGTCGAACTCGACCCGGGTGGTGTCGATGTAGTGCATTCCGCTGTAGACCCCCCGCCGTTCCTGGCCCAACTTCATGATGCCGCCGATGTAGTCGGCCGGGGCCATGATCCGAGCCTTGACGTAGGGCTCGTCGATCCGGGAGATATTCGCCGGATCGGGCAGGTTGGTGGGGTTCTCCAGCAGCAGCATCTCGCCATCGGTCTGGTACACGTGGTATTCGACGGTCGGCACCGTGGTGATCAGGTCGAGGTTGAACTCGCGCTCCAGCCGTTCCTGCACGATCTCCATATGCAGCAGGCCGAGAAAGCCGCAGCGGAATCCAAAGCCGAGCGCGGTAGACGACTCCGGCTCGTAGTGGAGGCTCGCGTCGTTGAGCCGCAGCTTCTCCAGCGCGTCCCGCAGGCCCTCGTACTGGTCCGATTCGGTGGGATAGACTCCCGCGAAGACCATGGATTTCACTTCGCGGTAGCCGGGCAACAGCTCGGCGGCCCGGTTGGCGGCATCGAGGATCGTATCGCCTACCCGGGCATCGCGCACGTCGCGCAGGCTGGCCACCAGATAGCCGACCTCCCCGGCTACGAGCTCGCCGGCCGGATGCTGGCCCAGCTGGAGATAGCCCACCTCGTCCACGTGGTGAACGTCCTCGGGGTGGGCGCCGAACACGATCTCCATTCCCTCCCGCACGGCACCGTCGACCACGCGGATGCTGGGGACGGCCCCCCGGTACCGGTCGTAGTACGAGTCGAAGACCAGCGCACGCAGCGGTGCGTCTTCCCGCCCCCGGGGCTGCGGCACTCTGGCCACTATCGCCTCGAGTAGCTCGGGTACGCCGGTCCCTTCCTTGGCCGAGACCGCGAGAATCTCCTCCCGTCTGGAACCGATCAGGTCCATGATCTCCTGAGCCCGGCGCTCGGGCTCGGCGCCCGGCAGGTCGATCTTGTTGAGCACCGGGATGATCTCGAGCCCGGCGTCGAGCGCCAGGAAGAGATTGCTCAACGTCTGCGCCTGGATGCCCTGGGAGGCATCCACCACCAGGATCGCGCCTTCGCAGGCGGCCAGGGATCGGGAGACCTCGTAGGTGAAGTCCACGTGGCCCGGCGTATCGATCAGGTTGAGCTCGTACACCGCCCCATCGCGCGCGGTGTAGCTCATCCGCACCGCATTGAGCTTGATGGTGATGCCGCGCTCCCGCTCGAGGTCCATGGTGTCCAGAAGCTGGTCCCTCATTTGGCGTTTCTCGACGGCGCCAGTGGCTTCGATGAGCCGGTCGGCCAGGGTGGACTTTCCGTGGTCGATGTGGGCCACGATGCAGAAGTTGCGGATTCTGGACTGGGACATGGGGGGAAGAT
>JBOHSD010000012.1:0-71466 GCA_050733075.1 Gemmatimonadales bacterium | reverse complement strand
GGCCAGGGCTGGGCGGGCCGGCGCCCGCTCGACTGGGCGCGGCTCCTCGCGGCGGCGCTCCAGGCGGGGCTCATTCTTTTCGTCGTGCCGGCGGGGCTCTACTTCCCGGCGCGGCGGCCTTGCATCGGCGGCGCGATCCTGCCCCCGCTTATCCGGCAAGGTGACGCCGCGCGGCTCCTCGCGCTCGCGGGCCCGGCGCGCCTCTACCCGGCCTCTTTGGATCGGCTGGGTGTGGCCCACCGCACGCCTGGGCGCGACACCCTTCGGCAGTTCCGCCGCCGGGCCTTCAACCACCCGCCGGGCCGGAGCGACAGCAGGAGGCTCGCGGAAGCGTGACACCGGCGGATGATATACCGTGTTGACCGACCTGCGGAGATCGTAGCGCCGGTCGCGGTACCCGGCGGTGAAGCCGTCCGCTCCCCTGAAGCGATAGGGGGTATACGGACGATTGTAGGAGCGATGGCGGTCCCAGTAGTAATACCGATCGTAGTAGCCGTAGTAATGGCGCCTCGGGTACACGTAACGCGGGTAGTAGGCCGGGGCGTAGTAGTACGGATCGTAAAAGAACGGGTTATGGAACGGATCGTAGGCGTAGTAGTACGGATCGTAGTAGTACCGCCGGTAGGGCCGGCCGAAGAACAACCCGATTGAAAGGCTGAACGGTGAGCGGTAGTACGGGTAGCCGCAGGAGAAGCGATAGCATGGATCGTATGCCGACCCGTAGTAATGCCGGGTCGAGTAGTCTGATGCGTACGAGGCGCGGTCCACCACCTCGTAGCTGAGGATGTCGTAATCGAAGCTGCTCTGGGCCATACGCTGGACCAGCTGGTTGAGCTCCGGCTCCGGATCGCTCGCCAGGCGAGAGGGAGCGAGCGCCCGGTAATCCCAGTGGTCTGCCAGCACGAAGCCGTCGAAGCGGAACGGGTCGCGTGACACCGCCGCGTAGACCGCGCCCCGGCCGCGGCCGTCCGCCTCGAACGCCTCGCGCCCGCCCCGGCCCCGAACCTCATACTTCTTACCGCCCCGCACGAAGTCGTCTTTATCCGGATCTATGGGAAACAGCACCCTGAGGCGCCCCTCAGGGTCTACGTGGAGTACCAGGAGGTAACCATCGTATTCGGTCCGTACCTGCACTTTAGCCTCGTCGCCTGGCAGAAAACGGCGGTCGTCGCTGATCCAGAGGCGGATCGGCGGATCGTCCTGACGCGCCGCCGCCAGCGGAGCCGGAACCGCGGTGAACAGCAGCGGAAGGAGCAGGGTAGAGATCATGGCACCTCCCAACAACCTCGGGTACGATCTGGAAGCTACGACGGGACACCGACATGAGCATCGCGTCCTGGCTGCGAACCGCGTGCCAGCGCCTAGTCAGATGTAATCTAATGAGTTAGAGATGCACCGGCGGGCAAAAACGTCCCTTTTCTGGCAAATGGAGGGACCTTCGCGGACACCGACCCAGGCAAACGAGCCGTCTCCTTCACGGCTTGCTCGTCTCCCGCCCTCCGTTCCAGCGGTGCCAGTACATCCGCATCTCGCTGATGCGGCCGTCCCGCGTCTCACAAAAGATGGCGCCCCGGGCATCCACCAATTCGCCGGTGCGGCGGCGGCGGAACACACACTTGAACTCGGTCGAGAACCAGGGACCGGCGGCGAAGATCTCCCCTGAGCTGAAGGTGATCTCGGACTGATTATAGGGCACGTCGGCCCAGTACCGCCGAACGGCATCAGTCCCCCTGAGCGGCTCGGTGAAGGGAGTCTCGACGAAAACAACGTCGGGGGAGTAAACCGACATCAGCAGATCGAGGTCGCCCTTGCTCCACCCTTTACCGAAAGAATCCACGAGGGAGCGCCCCAGGGCGCGAGTGCCGCCTTGCTCGGAGAGGGGGCCGGTAGGACATTGCTCAGGATCCATGCCTTTCAACATAGTCGCCCGCCTGGCAGGCCCAGTTCTCGCCACCGCTCTGCTCGTTACACCAGCTCTTCTCTGGGCGCAGGCGCCCTGCCCTCCGGCTGCGGCGTCCGCCCTCCGGACCGGATGGCGGGCTTACCGTAGCGACTCGCTGGCTCTGGCCATCGAAGGCTTCGACCGGGCCCACCGGCTCTGCCCCGAAAATCTCGACGCCACCGTCGGCCTGGGCTTTGCCTGGCTGCGCTCGGGGCAGCCCCGCAGAGCCGACTCTCTCTTCGCCAGCGTGCTCGCCCGGAATGCCGCCAATTCGGACGCATGGGAGGGTCGCGCCCGCGCGGCGCTGGTGCTGGGGGACACGGCGGCAGCGGTCTCTGCCGGCCGCCGCTCACTGGCTCTGGCCTCCCGAAATGAAGCCCTGCGGTCCGACCTGGATCGGATCGCGCCCGGCTGGGACCGGCCTGCGCCTGGGGCGCGAGCGCGCCCAGCTACCCAGCAGCTCGTGGCGCGGACCCGAGGACAGCGATTCGAGATCTACACCCGGCAGGGCTGGCGCCCGTTCTACCTCAAGGGCGTCAACCTGGGGGTCGCCCTGCCGGGGCGATATCCATCCCAGTTTCCTACCGACTCGGTCCTGTATGCTGGGTGGCTCGATACCCTGGCGGCGATGCACGCAAACACCATCCGGCTCTACACCATCTTCCCGCCGGCCTTCTACCGGGCGCTCCGGGCCTGGAACCTGACCCATGGGGACCGCGTCATCCGGCTGCTTCATGGGGTGTGGACCGAGCTCCCTCCCGGGCACGACTTCAACCACGCTGTATGGAAGGGTCAGTTCCAGGCGGAGATGCGTCGGGTGGTAGATCTGATCCATGGTCAGGCCACGATCCCGGCCCGGGCCGGTCATGCCGCAGGTCGCTACGACGCGGATGTATCGCCCTGGGTGGTGGGCTACATCATCGGAAGGGAGTGGGAGCCGTTTGCCGTGAAGGCCTTCAACGCCCGCAACTCCGGCGCGAGGAGCCACCAGGGCCGCCACCTCAGGGTTGCGCGGGGGACCGCGATGGACGTGTGGCTGGCTCAGCAGTGCGACTTCATGCTGACCTATGAAGCCGACACCTACAACGCGCTCCGTCCCATCGCCTACACCAACTGGCCGACGCTGGATCCCCTGCACCACCCCACCGAGGCGACCACCGCGCAGGAGGCGTACTGGCGCCTGCGCGCCGGCCGCCGGTCAGAGGCGACAAAGCTGGAGTACGAGAACGACGCAGTCGCGCTCGACCCCAACCTGGTCGAGCCTACTGCCGCCAACCATGCGGGCTGGTTCGCCAGCTATCATGCTTACCCCTACTATCCCGATTTCATGAGGCTGGACCCGGGCTATCGCAAGGCGAGATCGCCCGAGGGACCGTCGAGCTACTGGGGTTACCTGCGCGAGCTGGTGGCGCACCACTCCACCATCCCGACGCTCATAGCGGAGTACGGCGTGCCCTCCAGCCGGGGCACGGCGCACCTTCATCCGCTGGGCTGGGGGCACGGCGGGCACGACGAGCGGGCCATGGCAGCGATCGATGCACGACTCACCCGGGAAATTCGCGCCTCCGGTGCCGCCGGGGCGATCGTCTTTGCCTGGCTCGACGAATGGTTCAAGAAGAACTGGGCGGTAATCCAGTATCAGATTCCGCTCGATAACACGCGGCTGTGGCGTAACGTCATGGACCCCGAACAGAACTACGGGATCATGGGGCTGTACGCGGGGGACGAGAGAAGCACTCCCCACCTTGGGGGTGACGCGGCCCGATGGCGGGCGCTGACTTCGGTCCAGCGGGCTGCCAACCCGGCGACCCGGGGACCGCAGCGGCTTCGGGCCGGCGCCGACGAGTCTTTCTATTATCTGCTGGTGGAGCTCCCGCCCGGCCGGTTCCCCTGGGACTCTCTCGGGCTCCAGCTTGCCATCGACACCTACCTGCAACGTGTGGGACAACACCGGCTGCCGAAGAGCGGCCTCCGGAGCGAGGTAGGGTTCGAGTTCCTGATCGACCTGGCCGGCCCCGACAGCGCCCGGATGGCGGTAACTCCTGATTACCAGCGTCACGATTCCCGAATCGATCCCGCCACCGGCGACGACGTCGGCCGGTTCTCCCGCCGGCCGGTGATCACGCGCGACCGGGCCGATGGGCGTTTCGACTCACTGTTCGTGATCACCAATCGGGCGCGCTTCGGCCGGGATGGGACCTTCTTCCCGGCAAGGGGCTATGACCGGGGACGGTTGCTGCACGGCAACCAGTCGCGCTCGACCGTGGCCGACTGGTACCTGGACGAGCGCACCGGTTTGCTCCAGCTGAGGATTCCGTGGGACCTGCTCAACGTCACCGATCCCTCGACCCGCACCCTGCTTTTCGACCGCAAGACGGCAGGTAATATGGGGACCGCAAGAGCGGCGGCCTTTCACGTCGGGGTGGTGGTCTATCGGAAAGGACCCGGGCCCGCGGTGGTGAATGCTTTGCCGGAGCCGAGGCAAGGAATGTGGCAGGCAGGCAGCTTTGCGCCATGGCGCTGGGTAGGCTGGACCAGCCCGCGCTATCAGGCCCGGCTGAAGCCGGTCTATGACAGTCTCAGGCGGCTGTGGCGGGAGGCGGGGGCGGGACCGGAGGCCTCTTTCGGAGCGCCAGCTCCACCCGCGCGGCAAGCTCCTTCAGACTGAAGGGCTTTACCACGTAGTCCACGGCCCCGCCGCGAAGACCACTCAGCACATCGCGCTCATGACCCTTGGCGGTCACCATGATGATCGGCAACGACCTCAGTGCCGGATCTCCTTTGAGTCGCCGCAATACCTCGAAGCCGTTGAGTCCCGGCATCATCGCGTCGAGCAAAATCAGATCGGGCAGCTCGCGCGCCGCCAGGGCTACGGCCTGCTCGCCGTCCTGGGCCCGGATGACCTGGTGGCCGCCGTTGGTCAGCTTGAACGCGATCATGTCCGCGATCTGCTTCTCGTCCTCCGCCAGCAGAATCTTTGCCATGAGGGAATCTAGGCCGGGTCGGGAGCGGCGGCCGGGGAGGGGTTGGTGGGAAGCACTACCCGGAAGCGGCTCCCCTCTCCCGGACGGCTCTCCACGTTGATGGTTCCGTTGTGGCGCTCCACGATGGCCTTGGCGATGACCAGCCCCAAGCCAGTGCCACCCGCTTCCGCCACGACAGAGCTGCGTCCACGGAAGAAGCGGCTGAAGAGCTGTCCCTGCTCCTCCCTGCTGAGACCGATGCCCGTGTCGTAAATGACCACCTCCACGCCCGCCTCCGTGGGCGAGGCCTGAATCCCGACCTCACCCCTGGGCGTGTACTTGATGGCGTTGGAGACCAGGTTGCTGAAGACCTGCACCAGTCGGGCGCTATCTCCCAGAACCGGCGGGAGCTCCGCCAGGTTCAGGCGGAAGACGAGTCCTTTGGTTTGGGCCATTACCCGGAAGGTGGCAGCCACGTCGGTCAACACCGACCCCAGCTCCAGCGGGTGGAGCCGGATATCGAGCCGCCGCGACTCGATCAGGTTCATATCGATGAGGTCGTTGATCAGGACGCCGAGCCTGTCGGAGTTCCGGGATGCGATCTGGAGAAATTCGCGCTGGGTATCGGTGACCGGGCCGGCATCTCCCTCGGCCACCAGCTCGATGAAACCCTTTATAGCGGTGAGCGGAGTGCGAAGCTCGTGCGACACCGTTCCCACGAAGTCGTCCTTCATGCGTTCCAACAGCTTCCGTTCGGTGATATCGTGCGCGATAGACGAGGCGCTAACGATCCGGCCGGCCTGGTCGACGATGGGTGAGACGGTGAGCGACACATCGATCCGGCGGCCATCCCTGGTCAGGTTCACGGTCTCCATCCGGCTCACTCGCTCTCCCTGGCCGATACGCCGGAAGAGGCCGGCGTCGTCGTGCTTTCGAGTATGCAGCAGCGAAACGTGCTTCCCCACGGCCTCGGCCCGGCTGTAGCCGTACAGCCGCTCGGCTCCGGGGTTCCAGCTCATGATCCGGCCGTCCAGCCCGGTGGCGAGGATGGCGTCGTCCGACGACTCGACGATGGCAGCGAGCTGGTTGACGGCCTCGTTGCTGGCCACAAGAGAACGCGCATGCCGCCGGGCGGTCTGCCCGGCTCGCACCGACCAGCCGAACAGGAGCGCGCTGAGCAGCCCGGCGGCCAGCGCGAGGTTGGGAATGGCCGATCCCGATGGTGCTGGTGCCCCCCGCAGCGGCGGTGGAACGGCGGGCCCGTGGCCGACGCTCAAGCCGTACCACAGACAGAGGGTGACGGTGACGGCCGCCACCGATGCGAGCTGGGCCAGCCAGGGCGGCGCGTCGGGCGATTTGCTCTGAGCCGCATTCCACGCCAGGCCGACGATGCCCCCGCCGAGCAGGCTGACGCCGAGCGCGGTGTGAAGCGACATCGGATTGAAGCGGCCCCAGCTATATGCCCCCGGGATACCCGCTACATAGCCCACCAGCGCCGCGGTGCCGACCGCGACCACGATCGAGCCCAGGAGGGCAGGCCAGACCTGCCAGGAACGCAACCCCGGACGCCAGGCCAATCCCACCAGAGCCAGACCGATCAGGCCCAGCGCCAACGCGCTGTTCGGCGCCATCCTTCCGGCATGGGGAACGCCGGTGAAGACGTAGGTCTCCACCAGCAACTCGTCGATGCCGAGATCGCTGTGGAAGACAAACTGGAACAGGGTGGCGAGCCCGATGGCTGCGGCGAGCCCTCCCAGCAACGCCGTGGGACGGCGGAGATCGAGGGCGGCGGCAAGCAGCGCAGCCCCACAGACCATAAAGCCCAAGGCGGTGTTGTACTGCATCGGAGGAAATCCGGGAAGCACCTGGATCAGCGCGACGGCTACCGTCAGCCAGCCTGCCACCACCAGGCCACCGAGGATGGCCACCGTAGCGCCCGAAGCGGCCGCCACGAGGGCGGTGGCGCCCCGCCGGTCGAGCGGCTCGACCAGGAGGAAGCTCATGCGGTGCGGACCCCCCGCCGTTCCATGGTGCCCCAGGAAAGATCTCCGCGCCAGAATTCCCAGAAGGCGCGAACCCGCCACCAGACGGTGAGCTGGCGATAGCCGAGGTTTTCCAGGAGAGTGGCGAGGAGAAGGACTCCCACGTCGCGAAGCCGCGGATAACGGCGAAAGGCGATGTCCTCGAGCAGCACCGCCAGCACCGACACCAGCACCGCGTAAAGCACCGAAAGCACGAGGAAGGCGGTGGCATACGAGACGTTGAAGAGCTTGAATTGCCACAGCACCGGCAGCAACAAGTACGCCGAGAACTCGATCAGCGGGCTCAGCATCTCGAATACCGCGAACCCGGGAAGGGAGACCAGGCCAACCATGCCGTAACGGGGATGGCCAATCATGCCACGATGACGCCAAAGGGTGTCGATTAAGCCCCGCTGCCACCGGGTGCGCTGCCGCCGAAGCACCCGGAGGCTCTCCGGCACCTCGGTCCAGCAGACGGAATCAGGCACGAAGCCGACCCGGTAGCGCCGCTTCCGGTCATGTAGATAGCGGTGCATCCGCACCACCAACTCCATGTCCTCTCCCACCGTGTCGGTGGCGTAGCCGCCGACCATGATGGCGCATTTCTTGTCGAACAGGCCGAACGCACCCGAGATGATCAAGAGGCTGTTGCCCCCGCTCCATCCCATGCGGCCGAACAGAAAGGCGCGCAGGTATTCCACGATCTGGATGAGCGGCAGCGGCCGGCGCACGAGCCGCACCTCACGGACCCGTCCCGCGCGGACATCGCAGCCGTTGGCCACCCGAACGACGCCTCCGGCAGCGATGGTCACCCCGGGGTCCTCGAGGAACGGCCGCACCAGCCGGAGGAGCGCATCGTGCTCGAGGATGGAGTCGGTATCGATGGCGCAGTACAGTGGATAGAGGCTGAGGTTGAGCCCTGCATTCAACGCGTCTGCCTTACCGCCGTTCACTTTGTCGACTACGACCAGGTTAGGGTAGGCGCCAGACTCATAAACGCGCCGGATCCGTCTACATGGCACGGGACGCTCGAAGCTCCGCTGGCTGGGGTGCAGCTCGAACGCCTCGATGAGGACCTCCAGGGTGCGGTCAGTGGACCCGTCATTCACCAGAATGACCTCGAAGAGGGGGTAGTCGAGCATCAGCAGCGACCGCACATTCTCGACCACGTTCAGTTCCTCGTTGAAGGCCGGCGCCAGCACCGAGACCGGGGGGGTGAGCGGCGACCGAAGCAGTCTCCGGTGATCGGCTTGCTGGGCCTCCAGGAGGGTTCGGATGGTGCGCCAGGAGCCCGCGATGGTGAGGACCAGGTAGTACGAGTTGATGGCGAAGAAGAAGAACAGCGTGAAGCCGGCGTACCATACCAGCACGGCCTCCCAGCCGGGCCAGCTCATGGCAGGGCAGGGACGGCACTACCCCGCTCCAGGACATACCGAGCCATTTCGCGTACGGGCGAATCCGGATCATGCAGCGCCTTCTCCAGCGCCTCTTCGCCTTGAGCCCCGACCTCGGCCAGGGCCGCCGCCGCATAGAAGCGCACCCACCACTGGCGGTCCCTCAAAGCCCGCTCGAGCCGTGGAACCGAGTCAGGGCTTCCGAACACACTCAGTCCTTTGGCCGCCTGACAACGGACCTCCCAACAGGGATCGTCCAGGCGCTGGTGGAAGACCTCCACGAATCGCGGGTCGCCTATGGCAGCCGCGGCCTTCACACTCTTGACCCGTACCTCGGCATCCATATCGCTCGCCAGGGTGAACAGTAGCTCGGCGCCCTCAGCCAGCCGGAGCCACCCGATGAGCTCTATGGCAGCCAGGCGTCCGGCCCGGCTTGCGGTCTTGGCGGCATAGGCAATGATCGCATCTTTGACTTCCCGGCCCCGTTCGGCCAGGACCTCCTCCACCCGCCTTGCCACCACCCGGCTGGGATCGCCCAGCAAGCGGATCAGTGAGGCCAGGTTCCCGGCGCTGCCGGCCTGGCCGACCGCCCAGACCGCGGTTTGACGCACTCGCACGTCTGGATCCTGGAGACGATCGAGCAGCGCCGGCAGCGCAGCCGCGGCTCGAATGAGGCCAAGGTCCGCCACCGCGCTCGCGCGGGTGGTGGCGCGCCACGATCGGAGACGCTTGAGATCGGGCGCTAGGAAGCCCAGTCTTTGATAAAGGGCGGCGATGGCTTCGCCGGTATCGCCTCGCAGATCCATGGCGAGCCGCAGAAGGATTTTCCGGACCAGTTGCCGGTCCAGCCGGCCGAGCGCGCTGAACTCCGATCCGCTGCCGGCCACCACCTGGATCGCCCGGTACACCATGCGGGTGAGCAGTGCCTCGCGCCGCCGGGCCCGCCGGTTCAGAATGGCTGCGGCGGCCCGCTCGCCCAGAAGAACCAGCGATAGCAGGAGAACGGCACCCGAGAGCGCAAGTACGGCATTCCTGAGCGGCTCGAGTGCGACATCAGGTGTCATGCGGGGACTGCCTCGAAAGCCTTGAATGGGGTGACGGCCTGCGCGCACCGGGAGTGGGCTCCAAAATTGCAAGGCAACTTCCGTTCCCCTATCAGCTTCACCAGCCGGGCAGGCAAACTGTTGACCCATAGCATATTGCGCCGCCGCTGCCGAGTTCCCCACCACCTTTCGCCGGGTGGGCCGTGCAAAACGCGCCCAGACTCCCGACGACGCGGGCTTCTTCTCCTGGGACTGGTTCTCCTCGGGGTGGCGCCGCTTTCCGCCCAACAGAAGGAGGGAGACGAGGCCTGGGCAGCAGGACGCTATGACGCAGCCCGGGCGGCATACGCTCAGGTCCTGGCCCGGAGCCCCGGAGCCGTCCGGGCGAATCTCAGGACCGGGATCATGCTCTCCTGGAAGGGCAAGCTCGACTCCGCTCTCGTCTTCATCAGGCGTGCGCGTGCTGGGGATCCGGCCGACCAGGAAATGGCAATCGTTCATGCGCGGACCTTGTCCTGGAACAAGAGCTACGATTCCGCGCTCGCGCTTTATGACAGCGTGCTCGCCAGGGATCGTGGCCTCAGAGAAGCCGCGTTGGGGCGAGCCCAGACGCTGTCGTGGGCGGGTCGGCTCAATGAGGCGCAGTCGCTGTACCAGGCGATGCTGGCCAGGGACTCCTCCGACCGGGAGGCCCGGCTCGGCAGTGCTCAGGTGAGCGCCTGGCAGGGAGATCTTTCCAGGGCCGAGCGGGAATACGTGGCCATGCTCGCCAGGAACCCTCGAGACGCGGACGCGCGGGCGGGACTGGGGTACGTGTACCTCTGGCAGGGACGTGAAGCTGCTGCCGCGCGGCAGGCGAGGGTTGCCCTGCGGGTGGATTCCACCCACCGTGCCGGCCGCGCGCTCTACCGCACAGTCCGGGAAGCCACCCGCCCGTCAATCGACGGCTCGGCCAACTGGAGCAACGATTCCGACCGGAACACGAGCTTCTGGCAGACCCTCGGCACGTCAACCTCTCTGGGTGGCGGGGTTGGCGCGTTCGGCTCGGTCAATGCCCTGGAGACCAGAGATCCGGTTCTCCACGCCGCCCGGGTGGGTGGCGAGGCGGGGCTGTCGGTAGGATTGGGGAAGGTCCAACTCACCGGTGCGGCCGGCGCCCGCCGGTTATTCCCCGAAGTGGCACCATCCAGGACTGCGGCCACTTACCGCGGCCGGATCGGCTACCGGCCGCTGGCCGCGCTCGGTGTGAGCGTGGGCTACTCCCGTTTTCCGTTCGACGAGATTGCGTCGCTGATCGAGCGCAACCTGGACCTGGAGCTGGTCGAGGCCGGGTTCGATGCCCGCCCTTTTTCAGGCTTCAGCATTTACGGAGGAGGCAGCGGGCTCTGGCTGAGCGACGGCAACAGCCGCACCGGCGCAGTGCTGGGGCTCACCCAGAAGATTCGCCGCCGTTTCTTCGTGGGCCTGTTCGGCAGGACGTTGACCTACCAGCGCCGCGGCGTGGGATATTTTTCGCCCGATCGTTTCTCCGTGCTGGAGGCGCTCGCCGGTTACGACGTCGAGAGCAGATCCTGGATCGGCGGCCTCAGCGGAGGACTGGGCGCCCAGCAGGTGGGAGAGCGAGGTGCCGCCCAGACCGAGTGGCACGTTGAAGGGCGGGTGGGCCGCCGGTGGGGGATGGGCAATCGGGTCGAGCTGTTTGGTATGATCACCAACAGCGCAGTCAGCTCCACCACCGGCGCATTCCGCTATCGGTCAGCGGGTTTGACTATCAGGCTCGGACTCTAGCGTCCAAGGGGCAAAGGGCTCCAGGGCTCAGCCCAGTTCCGCTGGCGGGCCCCGGCTCTACTGTGAAAAGCCGGGTGGGGGTGGAGCAGACGACACGGGCATGGGTTCGATGGCAGGCTCCCAGGGGAAGGGCGGAGCGGTTGTCGAGGAGCCTGCCGGCGGCCCATGTCCGTGGCGGCTGCGCGGGGCTGGGAGGAATAAAGCTCCACCCACCCCTTCGGCCAGCGGCCCTGGACCGAGCCCCTCCGGCTTCAAGCGCCGACTTCCCCCCACCGCACCCCTTGCGCTCAGCCTCCGGGGCTCAGCCCAGTTCCGCTGGCCGCCCCTCCTGTGAAAAAGCTGGGCGCGGTGGAGCAGACGACACGGGTTGTGGGTTCGACGGCAGGCTCCCAGGGAAAGGGTGGAGCGGTTGTCGAGGAGCCTGCCGGAGGTCACTGCAGGGGGCCGGTAAGGTATGTCTCGAAGAACCCCCTACCCGAATCAGCCACCGCCCGACCCGCCACCGTGCCATTCAGCGTGAACCGGCCACGCATCTGGAGAAAAGCTCGCTGAAATCTGCTTGCGGCCACCTCGGTGGCGAGCGCGTCGGTGACTCGAACCTCGATCCGCACCGTATCCACGTCTCTGGTGCCGATGAGAGTGAACCGCGCGGGGGCCTTGGCCCGTAATCCTGATGCCGTTCTCGCGCCCTGATACTGGATTTCATCGAACCGCAACACCTGGTGCACCCCGAGCGAATCCACCAGCGCGAGAAAGAATGGCGACGTTACCGCCAACCTTTCGCCGCTTTGCTCCCTCTCCGGACCGTACACACCGCCATAAAGCAGGCTGAGCCGGCTTCCCTGCCCCATTCCCCACTCCCAGGTCACATCCCGCCACACGCCCCAATTGTGGTCGTGGTAGGCAGGCACACCGCTGAATATCCGGCACCGGCCCCTAACGCAGATCTCGCCTGAGGCTCTAGCCACAAGACCGGGCACTACGTAGCCGGAGACGAGCTGGTCGTCGCTGAGCTCGACCGGAGGGAAGTACCTATTGGGCGCCGGAATCAGCGTTACATCGAATTGCAGCGATCCTGCCTCGGCACGGGTGCGTCCGTGCAGCTCGTACCTGCCGTTCCGTTGGCGCACCGAGCTTCTTCCCAGAGTCAGGTCGGCGCCGGTGGTGTCGAAATCAATCAGGCCGGACGGGATTGGTTCGATGAACCGTTCATACCGGCCGTCGGGTCGGCGGTGGGTGACGAGTAGCTGCCCGCTCCACCTGCTCCCAGTGACCGGCGTCCGAGACAGGCCCACCTCTCCGCGAATCAGGTAGGCGACGTACCACCACTCGTCCGGCGCCGTCACCAGGTTGAAATAATGCCACTCGCTCCACGTCGAATCCGGCCGGGGCGGCAGGTGAAAGCGGTCCATTTCGTGGTAGAGCTGTTCCGGCGTGGGGCTGACGTACGCCGAATCGGCCGGCGAGTCCGTCCAGCGACCGGAAAGCAGGTCCAGCCCCGATCCCGCGTCGCGTGCCCGGCTAGGAATCTCTCCACCGGCCCGAACGGCCAGCGTGCGATCGCCCCGGCCAAGGTAGATCAGCTTGCCTTCAATCACGGGCGAGACCGTCTTTACGATATGGCCATGGCGGGGTCCGCCCAGGATTTGCCGGGCGAGGAACCGCGCCCGGTCTATCCCGAAAAACATCCCGCTCACACCACCGGTCCGCATCGCCTCGACGTCGATGCCCAGAGGCAGGACGGTCACCTCCCCGCCCCCGATGAGGGAGACATCGCGGGACTGGTCCAACATCGCCTCCCCGACCGAGAGGAGCACGATCATCACCCCTACGCCGAGGGAGAAGCCCAGCAGGAGAAACAGCGAGCGGAGCTTTCGCACCAGGAGGTGGCGAAGCGCGAGCGTGATCAGCACCGCGGAACACCGGTCAATCGCATATCCGGCCGTCGAGCATGTGAATGACGCGGTTGGCCTGGGCAGCCAGACGCTCATCGTGGGTCACCACCACCAGCGTGGTGCCGTCGAGGTGGAGCCGGCGGAAGAGCGCCAGAATCTCGTCGCCGGTGGCCGCGTCGAGCTCGCCGGTGGGCTCGTCGGCCAGGAGGAGCGCGGGCCGGTTGGCGACCGCACGGGCGATGGCCACTCGCTGCATCTCACCACCGGAGAGCTGGGTCGCCCGGTGCGAGGCGCGATGCTCGAGACCCACATAGGCGAGCAGCTCAAGCGCCCGCCGGCGCCGTTCCCGCGCCGGGGTTCCGGCCTCGGCCATCGGAAGCTCGACATTCTCCTGGGCCGTGAGAACCGGCAGCAGATGGAAGCGCTGGAACACGAAGCCGAGCCGGGTGAGCCGCAGCCGTGTCAGCTCGCGATCCGACAGAGTGTCGAGCCTGGTGCCGAGAATCTCGACCTGGCCGTCAGACGGGGTATCGATGCCGCCGATCAGCTGGAGCAGAGTCGATTTGCCGCTGCCCGATGGACCGGCCACCGCGACGTATTCGCCCGACCAGACCTCCAGTGAGACTCCGCGCAGTGCATGAACCGTCCCGGCGTGCATGGGGTAGTCCTTGCGCAGACCGCTCGCGACCAGCAGCGGCGCCGTCACAGTCATGTTGCCTCCGAGCGCAAGGTGGCTGCGACCGGAGCCCGCGACGCGAGCCATGCGGGGTAGAGTCCTGCCAGGGAGCCCGTGAGCAGCAGCACCAGCCCGGCGGTTGCCAGGCTCTCCCTGCGGGCGACAAAGAAGGAGAAGGCGGCGGGAAGCCCGGGAAAGCTGGTAAGAATGTTGTCGAGGTACCGGGCAGTGCCCAGCCCCAGCAGGATTCCGAGAGCCCCGCCGACGATGGTGAGCACCGTCCCCTCGATCAGCACCTGTCGCACGACAGTCCACCGCGAGATGCCGATGGCGCGCAGGGTGGCGATCTCGCACAGCCGCTCGTTGATGGTGATGGTGAGCAGAGTCGTAATCAGCAGGACCGTGACCACGAGACTCATGCTGCCCAGGATGTAGGAGAGCTGCCGGAAGTAGACCAGCCGCCGCTTGAAGACCGCTACCAGATCGGCGACGCTGTAGACCTCGAGTCCGGGGAACCGCTCGCTGAGCCGGGCCGCGATCGTGGCCGGGTCCCTGTCATCCCGCACCTTTGCCAGGAGCAGCGAAGCCGGGTCTTCGGCGCTCCGCTTAGCCAGCCCCTGCATCACCGGCAGCACCGTGCCCACCGAGGGTTGACCCCGATAGTCATAGACCCAGCGTACCAGTCCACGCGCCACGAGCCGTCGGCCCACCAGGGCGCTGGCCACCTGTGGATCCAGCCGGCCCACCAGGGTCACCGTGTCTCCTATTCCGGCACCGAGGAGACCGGCAGCCGCCTCGCTGAGCAGGACACCCATCGTGTCGCCGGACGTGAGATCTTCTCCCCGCTGCAACTGGTAGAGCGGCTGCGCTTCAGGCTGGATTCCATAGCCGAACAGCGTCACCAGTGAATCGCCTTTGCGGCCATAGAGTGAGGTTCCGAGGACGGCCCCAGCCGACTCGATGGACGGGTCGCGCCGGAGCGCCTCGACGATCTTTCCCGCATGGTCGAGAGTTGCTTCGGTGTCGAACGGCAGGGTGCCCTTGGGACTGATCCGGATCTGGTAGCCCCTGGCCAGGAGCATCTCGGCAAACGACGTCTCGATCCCACCGCTCAGCATGACCATATCGAGCAGCATTGCCGCCGAGATGGCGATCCCCACGACCGATAAGGCCGTCCGGAGAGGATGGCGTCCCAGGCTCTTCACACTCCATCCCAGCACACTCATCCTCGGCCCCAAAGCACCAGCGGGCGGGTATGAACCAGCCGCCAGGCCGCGCCGGCGCCAGCCAGCGCCCCCAGCACGAGGGACAGGGCGACGCTGAAGAGCACGATCTCCGGGGTGATCAGGGAAAAGGTGAGCGGGGTATCGAAAAGCCGGCGATAATAGGCGTTGGTGAATAGACCGGCCAGATAGGCAAGGCCGGTCCCCGCCAGGGATCCGAGCCCCGCCAGTACTGCGGCCTCCAGCAGGAGCGCACCGAAGATGGTGCGGCGGCGTACGCCAACGAAGCGCATTACCGCTGCATCCAGGCGCCGTTCCTCGACCTTGAGGAGCATGATGCAGAGCAGAAAGACCGCGCTTGCCACTATGCTGATGACGGCGATGGCCCGATGAAACCGGCTGACGACCAGGAAGGTCTGGGAGGACTCCGAGGCAATGTCCCGGGAGCTGTAGGCCCGATAGCCGTACGCGTTACGATCGAGCACCGCCGCCGCGGTATCGGGACTGACTCCCGGCTGAAGGGCGATGCCGAACCGGTCTACCCGGTCGGTCGCGCCGAGGAGGGCTGCCAGGTCCGGCAAGTGGAGGCGAACGTGGCGCTCCCGCTTGGCGATCTCGGCGGGATCGGGTTTGGGCTCGTAGACCGCCACGACCAGGGCGGCCTGGACCACCGAGTCCGCGGAAGACCCGAGTTGGAGCGTGTCTCCCACCGAGACCCCGAGCTCCTCGGCGAGTTGGCGCTCCACTGCCAACTCGGCGACCTGGCCCGACAGGCTAGTTGTGCCCAGGGCCAGGAGAAGCAGGGCCAGACAGCCCCATCGCCGCCCGGGTATTCTCATGGCTTCCTTTCAGATCCGGAGACCTGGAACCGAGACTCTGTTAAAGTAGTTGTGCCGGCAAACCAGCTGGGCGGCGCCGGCAAATCCAAGTGAGGAGCAGTCATGGACGCTCAGAGCTACCCGAGGGTGGCGGTCCTAGGCATGAGTGAGGCGGGCCGGGGCTGGGCCACCCTGGTATCGGGAGCCGGCTGGCCGGTGACCATCTACGATCCCGATACCGCCGTGCTCCAGACCGGTGGCGAGGACATAGCGACCCGTAAGCGCCACTCCTCGGGATCGGGAATTCACCTGGTGCCCGACGAGGACGACAACGGAGAAGGACAGCCCCGGCACGGCCGCAGCCTCCTCGATGCCGTGACCAACGCAGATTGGATCATCGACGCCACTACCAGCGATCTGCTCCATCGCCAGCGCCTGCTCCAACAGGTCGAGGGGGTGTCCCGAATGGCGGCGGTGGTCACCTGTAGTGCCGCGGGACTGTCACCTACCGATCTCTGCGCCCGGTTACGGCGGCCCGGGCGGTTGCTCGTAGCTCAGGCTTTCGATCCGGTCGAGC
Source organism: Gemmatimonadales bacterium (assembly GCA_050733075.1). GTDB lineage: Bacteria > Gemmatimonadota > Gemmatimonadetes > Gemmatimonadales > GWC2-71-9 > CAVVWJ01. Next base: position 55,126 of record JBOHSD010000012.1, on the reverse strand, counting down.
AGATTCCGGCGGTGGAGGTCGTGCCCGGTCCGCTCACCGAGCCCGACTGTCTGGACCTGGTGCGGACCTGGCTCCGGGCGCTCGGCCGGATACCGGTCGTACTGCGTAAGGAGATTCCGGGGAACGCCAGCGGACGGCTCATGGTGGCTCTCTGGCGGGAGTGCATCCGGCTGGTCCTGGACGGGGTGCTCGAGGTGCGCGACGTGGACGCCCTCATCTCCTCGGGACTCGCGGCGCGGTGGGCGGCGGCGGGGCCTCTCCAGACCGCCTACCTGGAGGCGGGAGAGCGGCAGACCGCCCAACTGAGCGCCGTGCTTAGGGCACTGGAGAGCAGGTGGGAGGGAGACACGGGGTTCCAATTGCCGCTGGCCGAGCACCAGCATCTGATCCGGCTGATTCAGCGGGCGTATGACGGCGAGGGAGACGTGCTCCGCGGCGCGCGCGACGAGCGGCTGTCTCAGCTGAGGAGGATAGTGGGCTACTAGCGCTTGAAAGGATGCTCGAGGCTCAGGTACAGGAACAGGGCATCTTCGTTTGAGGCCGGACCCAATCCGATGGTGTACGCCAGGCCGGGTACGACTTGAAGACCGCCGGGCCCATCGAACGCCAACCGTAGCCCGGGACTGAGAGCCCAGGATTCCTCGCGGTTGGTCCGACCATCGCCAACTACCGACTCGGTGCTTTCCCAGATCGCCTCCACCAGCAGGTTGAACGACGGCCGCGCCAGCCATATTACACTCCCACCCGCGTTCAAGCCCAAGGTGGTGGCCCGATTTCCCAGCTCGTTGCGGGCAGAGGGAGTGGCCGTCGCTCCGGCGTTCCAGTGGCTGACTAGCCGGCTTCCCAGCACCAGAGACAACGGAAGGTTGCCCTGGAAGCCTGTGGCACCCGCCCCACGCCCCCGCTCCTCACTGCCTGTCGGAAACAGGATACTGACTCGGGGTGCCATGACCGTTTTCGCTTCGGGGTGTCCGGCGAGCTGATAGCGGTAATGCAGCGCGACGTCGCCCAAGCCGGTGCCGAAGCCGTTGGCGCGCTGGACCGGGATGGTGTAGCTGAGCTGATGGCGCATACCACCCAGAGGCCATTCCTGGGTGAACCCGTACTCCCAGTCTCCGCCGTTGGTCCTCTGGAAGGTGCTGATGTGCTGGACGACCCCGCGCTCCTGGTTGTACGCCTCCTCGAGCAGGAAGCTGTTGTCCTGGATTTGTGCCTCTGCCGCGGTCGAGGAGGCGACCAGAGCTAGAAGTGTCACCCCGAGCGCTGCGAGGGGGCCTGTGCTCGACCGGCTCAACGCCCCTTCGCTCCGCTCAGGGTGACAGTCCAATCCAAAAGGTGACGTCAGAAAACTGTCCCGATCTCGATAAAAGTGGCGTTCCGGTCGCGCTGGAGCCTTCGCTCGATGGTCAGGCGAATGGTGTACCTTGTGCCCGGAAAATGCGCATTGAGATACGGAATGAAGGCGTGTTCCACCGCGTCGCCGCCCTGATCTTCCACTCGGCCGCCCAGTCCGACAAAGCCGCTGAGCTTCTCTGGGATGACTTCACCCTCTACCGACCACCTTCCCCGAGTCACTTCTCCACTCCTGGCTACGCCGAGAATCCCGGTCCAATGGAGGTCGCGATGGCTTCCCGTCGTGACGGCGTTCACGAGGTAGCGATCTGGATCCGGGTCGTAGAACACGTGGGCACCGATCGAGGCGAGTCCGGAGCGGAGGAACGATTCGACGAGGATTCCTTTGGGGTTCAGTTCGAGCTCATTGCTCGCCTGCGACCTGGCCTCGCTGGTCAAGGGGATGGAGAACTCACCCGAGAAGGGCACAGCCAGGTACGTGCTCCAACGACCCATGCGATCGGTTTGGCGGTGGAGACCGAGCCGGATCGAGGGAGAGCGCCCACCCGGAGAGAACGCGCGCAACGCAATCTCCCGGGAAGTGCCGGTGCCGGACCCGGGCAACGATGCGGACAGCAGGAGCGGCTCGCTGATGCCGATCCGGCGTGAGACATCCACCTGACCCACCTGCCTGAACTGACCCGCTGTCAGGTCCAGGGCACCTTGGGAGGCGGTCAGGAACAGGTCTTCGAAGCGCCCCGACCGATCGAGGAGGCTGCCGTCGCTGCGACCCTCCTGGCTCACCGGCCGCCACTCCACGAAGTAGGTGAGCCATGGAGCGACAACCTGGCCCCCCGAAATGATCTCGACGCGATTCAAGTAGGCGCGCACGTCGTCGCTCATGGATCCGGGCGGGCGCGAGTCTGAACGGCCGCTTACCCAGACAGCAAACGGCCAGGTGCGGTTGGCCCGGAGTGACGGCATCTCATAGCCGGCGGCGACGAACGCCTCGCCGAAGGCATTGAGCTTCGGGGGGGCGACGTGGCACTGGGTGCAGGCCACACGGTACTTGCGGGCGAAATAGGGGATCTCGTCCGCCGAGAGCGGCTGGGTACTTCCAGCAAGGGTGAGAAGGAGGAGAACTGTCATGCTGGGGGCGACGAGGAGCCTGCCCCGAGTGGCCCCTTCGCTCCGCTCAGGTGACAGTTCATCCTCACGCCGGCACCAGTAACCCGGTGGCATACATGATGCCCAATCCGAGGAGGAAACCCGCGGTGTTCAGCGGTGCCGTGATCCCTCCGCCGGCCCGGCGCCGAAACAGACGCCAGAGCTCGTAAACCACCGCGACGATCGCCCCCACGCCTATGGCGAAGAAGAGGGTGGTCCACAGTGGCGAGTAGGTGAAGCCGCCGACCCATGCCCCTACCACCGTCGGAAAGCCGGCCACCATGCCGAGCAGAAAAAGCGAGCGGAGTCGCGGCCGCTGATCGGACAGCGGGGTGATGATGCCGAGCCCTTCGGTGGTGTTGTGCAGCAGGAAACCGATCACCAGAAAAGTCCCCAGCGCTATTTCGCCGGTGGCGTATGAGGCGCCGATCGCGAGCCCCTCACCCAGGTTATGGAGACCAATCCCCAGGGCGATGAGGCCGGCCACTTGAAGCGGGGTCCGCTCCCGACGCGAGCCTCCTCGCCAGTATCCCAGAGCTGCCAGGACGAGCGGCGTCCCCACGACCCCGAGCAGAACCAGCGACGGACCCTGAAACGCTCCGGCAACCAGCCCGGATGTCTCCATAGCCTCGACCAGGGCGTCGGCGCCGAGAAAGACCAGCAGGCCCATCGTGAGGCTCAGAAAAAAGTCGATCCACCTGCGGTTCACCGCCCGTACGAATGGGAGCCAGAGAAGTCCGATGAACACCGGGATCACCCCGGCATATACGCCGAGCAGCGCGAAGGTGCTGAGATAGCGCGGTCCTACCGAAGGCGACAAAGTGGCGACGGCCACCTCCGCGGTGAAGGTCAAACCGGTCCGGGTGACCAGGGCGACCACGTGGGGCTCGCCTTCGACCCAGGGGTATGGAATGGTGATGGTGCGGCGCTCCAGCCGCTCGATCGTCCGGCTGCCATCCACCCGGTGAACCCAGTTGGCATCGTCCACCATCACCTGGGCTACCGTGACCGGTTCCGGGCCGCCGTTCACGACCTGGACCTCCAGCACGCCGGGCTCCGGCAGCCGGATCCTCTCTATGGTCAACTCTTCCACCGGTGGAAAGCTCTGCCGGAACACACCGACCGGTCCGACCTTCAGGAACACCGCCACCACGGCCGCCAGCAGGATCAGTGGCGCGAGCCCCTTGAACCAGAGCGGCAGCCCCGCGCCAGGGCGTGCTGCGGGCCCGGTTTGCGGCCGTTGGACCGGGGTGGCCTCAGGCGGAGCCGGCATCTCGACCTTAGACATGCGGCGCCTCCACTCGGAAGATTCCGCTCCAGCCGAGCTCGGCGAACTCGCTCTGGTGGGCGTGGAACATGAAGGGGCCGGGGTGCTGGTAGGTAAACTCGAGCACCGCCCGCTCGCCCTGACAAAGGGCCACGATATCGGTCCACTCGTATCGCTGAAGGTCGGTGCCGGTGCGGTAGAGCCGGAACATGTTGCCGTGAATGTGGAACGAGTTGAGCAGGTCGAACTCGGTCACGTTCACCAGATACACCCGGACCAGCTCACCCTGCCGGACCTGGATGGGGTACTTCTGGTAATGGAAGGCGACCGTATTGACGGCGTAGACCTCGTTCTCGTTGTCGAAGTTGGTGTCGAACCCGTTCATCACCATTACCATCTCCCGGGCGGGCGGGCGGCCGGCCTTGGGATCGATGATGAATGCGCCGTAGAGTCCCTTGTGGATGTGCCGCTTGATGGGGACGGTGTGGCAGTGGTAGAGGTGTAGCCCGAACGGGTCGGCATCGAACTCGTACACAAAGCTCCGGCCGGGATGCACCGGCTCGAACGCGCCGTCCATCTTGGCCGGGTGGACCCCATGGAAGTGGATGCTGTGCGAGTGGCTGCCCCGGTTTACGAAATGGACCCGGAGCCGGTCGCCTTCGGTGCAGCGTATGGTAGGACCCGGCACCTGGCCGTTATAGGTCCAGGCAGGATAGAACACGCCGGGAGCGATCTCGATTTCCCGGTCCTCGGCGATGAGCTCGTACTCCCGCAGCACCTGGCCGGTGGCTAGCCGGGTCACCTTGCCGGTATCGAAGTGGGTGAGGAACGCCCCCGGATCGAACGAACCCGGGGCAAGCTGGCCTACGGTCATCATGTCGTGGTGAGAGGCCTGTCCCCGGGCCGCCGGGTCGGCTTTCCCCTGTCCCAACCCCGGAATGGCGAGGACACTCCCGCCCGCCGCCATGCCCACCGTGCCGATAGCGCCGGCCTTCAACAGGTCACGGCGGCTGATTGCCTGATTCGGCGTCCCTTGCTTCTTCTGCCTCATCCTGCCCTCCTGCTTTATGCCAGCCACATTCTGAACGTTCCTATGAGCAGCCACCCGTTCAGTCCTGCAATGGTCGAGGCACGCCCTTCAGCACTTTTCCAGAGGCTTGAACGCGCTCATCGATCATCGGTCATCAACGCTGACGCAGTGGAGCGCATGGCCCAGCTCGCGCCCTATGACGTGGCGCTCGGAGCCCGCCTCGATGGTGACCAGGTCGTCGAAAGGCTGCCGGTCTACCACGGTGACCTGCACCCCGGGGCGCAGCCCCAAGGACGCGATGTAGCGCAGTCGCTCGGGTTGGCTCTCGTGCACCCGGTGGACTTCGACGGTTGCGCCTACGGGAACATCGGACAGAGGAGTACAGGCCAGCTCATGGATGGAGCCGTCGGCCGACGGGATCGGATCGCCGTGGGGATCGAAACCCGGGTTTCCCAGCGCCGCAGCCATCTGCTCGACCAGGGTGTCCGAGACGGCGTGCTCCAGCCGCTCGGCTTCCTCGTGCACGGTGTCCCACGAATAACCGAGGTATTCGACGAGGTAGGCTTCGATCAGGCGATGACGCCGGACCATCCGGATTGCCGCCCGCCGGCCTTCGTCGGTGAGCAGGACGCCGCGATATGGAACATGCTCGAGCAGGCCCTGCTCCGAGAGCCGCTTTACCATCCCGGTTACCGACGGGGGAGACAGCGCCAGCTGGTTGGCAATCTCGCTGGTGGAAGCTGGCCTGCCTTCCGGCGAGAGCTGGTAAATGGCCTTGAGGTAGTCTTCTACCGACCGGGTGAGGGATTCGTGTACTGCCGCGGCACTCATGAAAACCAACCGATTTAGGTTGGCCTAATAATGAGATGCGACCCTCCTAAAGTCAAGTTTATGGGGGTGCAAAATACTTCGCTGTGAGCAATCCCCACGCGGGCGGCGACCAGCGGAACCGGGCTGAGCCCCGGAGGCTCAGCCCTCCGGCAGGGTCCTCGACAACTACTCCGCCCTTCCCCTGGGAGCCTGCCATCGAGCCCGCGCCCGTGTCGTCTGCTCCACCCCACCCAGCTTCTGCACAGCAGGGGTGGGGAATGGCCAGCGGAACTGGGCTGAGCCCCGGAGGCTGAGCGCAGTGGCCCACCCGCTCGGCTCGGCGAATCAGGAGGACTGAATCGGGACGGGGTGAAAGGACGACTGCGACGGCGGCCCAGATCAGTGAGCTCACACGCGGTCAAGCGGCGAAAAGAGCTGACGACAACCACTCGAGGCTGGCGTCAAAGACGGTGTCCAGTTGGAGTGTGCCGGAGCGCCACGGATGGGTAGCGCCGAAGGTATGGCCGCCACCCTCCACCGCGAGTAAGCGGGTGGTGTTCCGGGGACTGGCTCGCTTCAGCAGCTCGGCTTCCTGAAACGGGACCGACTCGTCCTCGGTGCCATGGACGACCAACCAGGGCACCTCGATTCGCTCCGCTGCCGTTGGGATGTCGAGAGATCCGGCGTTCTGTTCGATATCGTCCAGCACATCGGTGTAGAGGGGGAGCACCTGGCCGGTCCGGGCGTTGACTACGTCCGTCTTGCCCGCGGCCCGCCACGCGCCTCGCTGATCGGCGGGCCACCGTTCTACGCTCGCGATGGCGGCCCAGGTGACGAGGGCCCGGACTCGCGGGTCGCGCGCAGTCTGGAGCACTCCCACGCCGCCGCCGCGGGAGTGACCTACCAGTCCCAGCGTCGAAGGCCTGGGAACGCCGAGCTCACCGCGCATGAGGGCGTCGATCACGCCGGCCGTGTCCTGTAGCTCAAGCGAGAAGGTGTTGTGGCCGAACCTTTGAGGGAGGGTGAACTCACCGGAGTCGTCTACCCCGCTCCCACTGAAGTTGAGGCTTACGGCAGTGAAGCCGGCCCGGGCCAGGCGTTCGGCCAGGTGGGGAAACATCCCCCAATCCTTGAAGCCCTTGAATCCGTGGAGCACCACGACGGCGGGACGCGAGGAGGTTCTTCCTCCAGTGCGAACGTCCACCAGGATCGGGCCCAGAGATCCCGGGAGCGTGTGCTTAGAAAGCGTGGGTGTGGCCATCAACGGGAATGGTCGGGTGCCTCGCCGTCGCTACGCAACGGCCGGCTCCAGCAGCTCGACCTCTCCCGCATCGGCATCGAGCCGGGCCTGAGCTCCCAGCGGCAGGGTCCACTGCGCTGCGATGTGGCCGACCGGAAAGCCGTATGCGACGGGAATACCGAGCGGGGCGAGGTAATTGGCCAGCACCTCGTCGAAGCCGAGGGCCCCGTCGGCCTGGGTTCGCTTCAGCTCGGTGAAGCGTCCTACCAGCACGCCGGAAAGCCGGCGGAGAGCCCCGGTGAGCCGGAGATGGGCCAGCATCCGATCTACCCGGTACAGGTCCTCCCCCACATCCTCCAGGAAGAGGATGGCCCCAGCAAGCTCCGGAAAGTAGGGCGTACCGATCAGGCACTGGAGCAGAGTCAGGTTGCCGCCGGCCAGCGGCCCCTCGGCGTTGCCGCCGGCAAGCGTGACGATCCGGTTCTCCTGCGGGACCAGGACGTCCGCAGGCTGGGGAAGCCGGCCCAGGCGCCCCGGAGCCTTTGCCTGAGTCAGCACCCGCTCGAAGTGACTCCGGCTGAAGGCTGGCATTCCGGCTCGAGCTACCGGGCCGTGAAAGGTGACCACTCCGGTGAGTCGGGTGACCGCGTTCAGTAGCGCTGTCATGTCGGAGAAGCCGATCAGCGGCTTGGGGTGGGCGGCCATGGCGCCGTAATCGACCCGATCGAGCAGGCGGACGGTTCCGTAGCCGCCTCGAATGCACCAAATGGCATCGATCGATGGGTCCTGGAGTGCGCCATTGAGATCTGCCAGCCGCTCGTCGTCGGTGCCGGCGAAATAGCCATGTCGGCTATAGGCATTGGTGCCCACAACCGGTTGGTAACCTAGCGCACGGCAAAGTTCCTCCGCGCGGGTTAAATCGTCTCGCTCAAGCAGTGGACCAGCTGGAGCGATGAGACCGATGCGATGTCCGGGCGCGAGCCTGGGAGGTCGAACGAGTGGTTTTGACCCCATGATATCCCGGCTGTAGATTGACGGACCTTTTCGAGGGAGAACGCCTAGTGCGCGCTTCGCAGCCCGCCTTGCTCGCCGCCGGGCGTACTATCGCGGAAATGCGCGATTCGATGGTCTCCCAGTGGGCCGACTGGTTGGGCGACCGGATGACCGCCGCCTCCACGATACCGCGTCCAACGGTCGAGCGGGAGTTCCGTCTCCTGTTCGACGTCATGACCGAGATGATCGGCCCCCTCCGGCGCGAGGTCAACGCGGTCTGGTTTCACGTCTGTGAGCACTACGGCCGGATAGCATCGGCCCGGGGGCTCGCGGCCGGCGAGGTGGTGGAAGAGCTTCAGTACCTCCGCGAGCTGCTCATCCGCAATCTTGCCCCGGTTCTCGTGGCCATGCGGGCCCGGCAGGGCATGGCAATCATGCTCCGGCTGAACCGGGTGATCGACAAGGGCATCGCCGTCGCGGTAGTCGGCTACACCGATGCGCTGGTGGCCACCTTGTTCTCCCAGAACGGGGTGCCCGCAATGGGGGCCCACCACGATTTCGGCGAGGTCGAGCGCCAGATCGCTTCCCTGGAACAGGAGCTGCAGGCCGTAACCAAATCGGTGAAGTAGTCCGGATCGCACCGCGTGCGTCTTGTCGAGCTGCTGCCGGCGCTCCCCTGGTTCGTTCCCTTTCTCACCCTCCCCCCCCTGGCCCGCCGCACACCCAACCTCGCCTCGGCACCGCCCGGCTCGGGACGGCTGGTGTCCATCGTTGTTCCAGCACGAAACGAAGCGGACACGATCGGGACGGTAATAGCCTCGATCCTCGAGACTACCTACCGCCCGTTCGAGCTGCTGATCGTGGACGACCGCTCCACCGACGATACGGCGGCCATCGTCGAGGGCATGGCCGATCCGCGCGTCCGTCTCATCCGGGGCGAGGAGCTGCCGGATGGCTGGTATGGCAAGCCGTGGGCGTGCTTTCAGGGCTATCGAGCGTCCCGGGGCGACCTGCTGCTCTTCACCGATGCCGATACCCGGCACCAGCCGGAGTTGCTGGGGCAAGCGGTCGGCACGCTGCTGCTGCACCAGGCGGGGTTGGTTACCATCTCGCCGCACCAGCGGTGCGTGACGTTCTGGGAACGGCTGGTAATGCCGCAGATCTGGTTCCTGCTGGCCTTGCGCTATCATCCGGCAGCGGTGAACCGGTCGCGCCGGGCTCGGGACGTGATCGCCAACGGACAGTTCATCCTGGCTGCCCGAGAGGCGTACCAGGCCGCGGGAACTCATGCCGGGGTTCGTCACGAAGTGGCCGAGGACCTGGCGCTGGCCCAGGCATTTCTGCGAGCGGGGCAGAAGCTTCACTTTGCCTTTGCCGAGCGGCTGATGGAGACCCGAATGTATCGGGGACTCTCCCATCTAATTGAGGGCTGGTCCAAGAACATCTATCTCGGCGGGCGCCGCTCATTTCCCGATGAGCCGGTGCTGCGCGCGCTGGTGCCGGTGATGCTGATCGCGGCCATGCTGTTCTGGCTGCTGCCACCGGCCCTGCTGGCAGGCAGCCTGTTTCACGCCGGCCTGGCGGAGCTGGCTCCGTCCGCGCTGCTGGCCACCGGCGTCTCGGCGGTATTCTGGATGCTCATCTGCGGTGGCATGGAGATACCGATTCTCTACGGGCTGGGCTATCCGCTCGGCGCCCTGATGGCACTGTACATAATCTTGCGCTCGAGCTGGCGGGGAAGCCGGAAGGTAGAGTGGAGGGGGAGAGTCTATTCCGAAAAGGGTGAACGGTGAACGCCAGTAAACGGTAAACGGTGAACGGTGAACGGTGAACGGTGAACGGGGTAGAACGGTGAACAGTGAAGGGTGAACGGTGAAAGCCAGTAAACGGTGAACGGTGAACGGGGTAGAACGGTGAACAGTGAAGGGTGAACGGTGAAAGCCAGTAAACGGTGAACGGTGAACGGGGTAGAATGGTGAACGGTGAACGCGGTAAACGGTGAACGCAACAAACGGTAAACAGTAAACGGTAAACGCGGTGAACGGCAAACGGGGCGGGGTACGGGCTCGCGCAGAAATGGCTCGGGCAAGGGGATTCCGCACCCGCCAGGAAAGAGCCTTCGCCTATTTTGAGCCCGTGCGTGATCATACCTCTCTCTACGCCTGGCAAGAGGCTCACGCGACGAGTCTCGCTGTGATCAGGCTCTCCAAATCATCATGGAAGCCGTATGCGGCTGCGCTGTTCACTCAGCTGCAACGGGCCTCATTGAGCGTTCAACTCAATATTGCCGAGGGATACACCTACGGCGACTCCCCGAGCTTTACTAGACACCTTGGAATTGCCTACGGCTCGGCGGTGGAAACTGGAGAGTTACTGCAGCTGGCGGCTGAGGCTCACGTTCTTGATGAAGAACTATTCAGGGAACTGCTCGAAAGAGTTCGTCGAACAGAGCGGCTGCTTCTGGGAATGCTCAAAAAACGTCGCGAGTTCCGGGCGTAGTGCTCCTCCCGTTCACCGTTTACCGTTTACCGTCCACCGTACGGTTCACCGTTCACCGTTTTCCATTCACCGTCTATCCACCACCACATCCTGGGCCGGTATCCTGCCGCCCAACACTCGACCATCGGCGTCGACCAGCAGGTGATACTCGATCTTGCCGATGTCGAGCCTCAGCGAGTCGGCCCCCAGGGGCGAGAGTATGGCAGTGAGCGTCTGTCCCCCGCCGAGATTGAAAAAGGCCACGTGAGTGCTCGGCGGGGTGCTACGGGCGCGCCGAACCGCCTGTTCCATCAGCGCGAACGACAGGTTGAGATAGGGAATGGCACCCCGCTCGGTCTGAAAGAGCCGGGTCTGGAGCCCGTCGCCACCGATAGCATCCACGGCGGCGCTGTCTTCCTTGAAGATCACCCGGGCCCGCTGGGTTACCCGCGCTTTCCGCTCGCCGCTGTCGGCCCCCTCCCGCACCGTGACCTCGATAAGTGGAAGGGTAGCATCGGGGGCCACTAAGGCCGTGTAGCCCTGTGAGGTCTGCTGCGCGTTGTGGATTGCCAGGATGCCCTTGAGGCTGGTGGCTGTGCGGGTGAACCGTTCGGTGGCCACGGTGTCGGCAGCATGGCGGATGACGAAGGTTCCGCTGTCCGCCAAGGTTCCGCTGCCTGCCGGGGACTGGGCAAACAGGAACGGCACGGTTAGCTGAAAGGCCAGCAGAAAAGTAGAAGAGACGAGTCGGGTCATTGGCAGGTGATTTCTGAGGGTGGCTGAAGGGGTCGAAGGATGGTACTCCGGAAAGGGAGGGAAAAGCAATTCTCGGAGCCGGGCATTTCCGCCCCGTGGGGCGCGATTCTGATGCCATAGCTCCGGCACCACCCCCATACCGTGGGGCTCCGCACCACCGGGAGCGCCCCGCGGATGGACCTCGAGACTCTCCTCCCCACCATTCACTCGCTCCAGGATCTGCGCCGGCTGGTGGCCACCCTCGGCCACCAGCCTTTGTGGGACGAAGTGCCGGAGCAACCGGGTAGCCGGGGGCGCCATTTCCCGAGAATGACCGTCGTCGGCCAAACCGGGGAGCTTCCCTGGTGGGCCCTCGAGAGCTCGACTCCCGCGCGCGACGCTCGGGCTCTGGCCCGGCGGAGCAGCCGGCGCGGGCGCATGAGCCTGGTGCTCGCCCTGGATCGTGAGAGCCGCCACCTGGCCCTCGCCGTCGGCCTTGGCAGCTTCCCAGTGTTGGAGTTGGACCTCGCCCGGCCCGGTCCCGAGGCCGTCGCTTCACTTGCCCGGCTGGCTGGAGCGGACGAAGGCGGATCGCTGGCCTTCCTGGCCAGGGCGGCCGATGCGCTGGCAGCCGAAACGGTAGGGCGGCGCTTCTTCCGGGAGTTCCGCTCGACGCTCGACCGGATGGCCGCAGGCCTGCCTGGGCCTATGCATCGGGAAGACCGCCACGGGCTGGCCCTTCTTCAGCTCACCCGGGTCCTCTTCCTCTATTTCATTCAGACCAAGGGCTGGCTCGGCGGACGAGACCGCTTCCTCATGGAAGGAGTGGATCGTTGCCTGGCAAGAGGTCGTAGGATCCATCGCGACCTGCTGCGACCGCTCTTTTTCGGCACGCTGAATAGTCCGATGGAGGTGAGAAGCCGGGCGGCAGCTGCTTTCGGTGCCATCCCCTTTCTCAACGGAGGGCTGTTCGAGCCACACGCCCTGGAGCGCCGGTTCCGGGCCGACATTCCCAACCCCCTCTGGCAAGACGCCTTCGACCGTTTGTTCGAGCGGTTTCACTTCACGGTGGCCGAGCACGATCGGCGCGGACGGGTAGCTCCCGATATGCTGGGCCGGGTGTTCGAAGGGGTCATGGACCCGGAGGCGCGCCGTGCGTCCGGCACGTTCTACACTCCGGCGTCTCTCGTGGGAGCGGTGCTCGATGCCGCCATGACGGCATTGCTCGCCGGCCGGATCGGTTGCACTGAGAGCGAGGCCGAGCGGCACCTTCGCGATCCCGGTCCAGCCGCGGCGAGAGCCCTCAGCTCGCTTACCCTACTCGACCCTGCCGTTGGATCGGGCGCCTTTTTGCTGGGGGCGCTGGATCGGCTCTCTGCCGTGGGGCCCGGGCGGAGCCCCTCGGCACGAAAGCGTCGCGTACTCCGGCATAATCTCTTCGGAGTAGACCAGAGCGCCGCCGCAGTGCGCCTGACCGAGCTTCGCCTCTGGCTTGCGGTAATCGCCGACGATCCCGCGGAACAGGCTCGAGACGTGGAGCCCCTGCCCAACCTGGACTGCCTCATTCGCCAGGGCGACAGCCTCTTCGACCCCTTTGCCTACCCGGTCGCCCGGCACCCGCGGAGCCGCGAACTGGTTCGCGAGCTTTCCGATCTCCGGCGAGCAGTGGTGACGGCGAGCGGCTCGGGAAAGCGAGCGCTGGTGCGCAGACTGCAAGCCGTGGAGCGCCGAGCCGTGGCGGAGTCCCTCCTGGCCTCCCAAGAACGAGCCAATGACGACATCGCCGAATGCCTGATGGAGGCCCGCCAGCGCAACCTGTTTGGCCAGAGCCGCGGTCTGGACCGGGAGATACGAGCCCGACTCGGCCATCTCAGAAGCCGGCTCCGCGAAATACGGAGGGTGCGCCGGAGGCTGAGCCGTGAGGGGGAGGTTCCCTGGTTCCATTATCACAGTCATTTCGCCGACATCTTCGATCGGGGCGGCTTCGACCTGGTGGTCGGCAATCCTCCCTGGCTCAGGTCGGAAGAGATTCCCACTCACGTCCGAAGCCGACTGGCCGTCCGATACCGATGGTGGCGGGCGGCCCCGGGCTACGGGAAACGGCCGGACCTCGCCGTAGCGTTTCTGGAGCGAGCCATAGAGCTAGCGGCGCCGGCCGGGGTCGTGGCCATGCTGGTCCCCGCCAAGATCCTGAGCGCACGTTATGCAGTCGCGGCGCGGCACGCCCTGGCCGGCGCTACAACGCTGCACGTAATCGCCGATCTCACGAACGACGCTCGGGCCGGATTCGATGCAACGGTCTATCCGCTGGCGCTGGTGGTGAGCAAGACGGCCCCTACGCCCGGGCACCGGGCTCGCACCACGCTAGCTCCGTCGGAGAAACAGGAGATAACGCAGGAGGGGCTGCGCGGCGGTGGGCCCTGGATCCTGGTCCGAGACCGGCTGCGGCGGGTAGTCGAGACCCTACTGGAGGATCACCCGACTATAGGCGAGAGGTTCACCTGCCACCTCGGCGTCAAGACCGGATCGAATCATGTCTTCCTCAACCCACCAGACGACCTGGAACCCGAGGTGCTGCGATGGGCCATCCGGGGGCGCGATGTCACGCCATTCCGCTATGAGCCCAGAACCAGATTGCTCTGGACTCACGATAGCAAGGGCAATCCCCGGCACGAGCTGCCGGAGCGGTGCGCCGCCTACCTGAAACGGCACCAGGCCGAGCTTCGAGCCCGCAGGGACTTCACTGGAGGTCCGGTATGGGCGGTGTTCCGGGCGCGCCCTGCGGTCGCCCGCCACCGGGTAGTCTGGGCCGATCTGTCCCGCAGCCTTAGTGCGACAGCGCTCACCTGCGCCCAGGACATCCACTGCATTCCGCTGAACAGCTGCTACGTGGCCGCCGCAAACACCGTCGCCGAAGCCGAGCGTCTCGCCGCGTGGCTCAACTGCACCTGGGTGAGAGCTGCGGCCCGGCTCCAGGCCGTACCGGCGGCTGGAGGGTTCGCTCGATTCAACGCCCGAACCGTAGCCACTCTGCCCTTCCCCATCTCGGCCGCCGCCGATTCAGAGCTAACGCGACTGGCTCGGGCGGCTCGCCTGGGCCGCGCCGTTCAGGAAGAGCTGGACCGGATTGCAGCGGTTCACCTCAATCTCTCGAGCGGCGCCCAGAGTGCACTTCGTGACGCATTTGAGGGCCGCACCCCGCATCATCGCTGAGGCACTGGTGGCCGTGCCGGACCCCCTGGTGACTGGACTTCGCCCGGGCCCTCCGGCACTCGCCCGCGCCATTGTCGCATCCCTGGCGCAGAGTCTGGGTCCCGCAGAAGACACCGCACTGGTGCCTCCGTGGCTGCTGCCGGAGCAAGGCCGCAGCTTCCGCCGAGTGGTTGCGGCGGTGCGCAGGCATGGAGGAGCGGTGCTGGCCGATCCGGTCGGTAGCGGAAAGACCTACATAGCTCTGGCCGCGGCGCTGGCATTCAATCGGGGACCGACCGCCTGCCTGATACCGGCGGCACTCCTGCACCAGTGGGAAACGGCAGCGGCCCGCGTCGGCGCCGACGTAAGGCTCGGCTCGCACGAGCAGGTGAGTCGAGGCAGCTTGCCCCAGGGAACCCGCGGACTGGTCCTCATCGACGAAAGCCATCACTTCCGGAATCGTCATACCCGGCGGTACAACCGTCTGGCTCCCTGGCTGGTGGGCAGGCAGGCACTGCTCATAACCGCGACTCCGGTGGTCAACCACCTCTCCGATCTGGCTCACCAGCTTCTGCTGGCCGTGCGGGACGATGCCCTGGCGCCTGATGGCGTCGTGTCGATCGGATCGCTGTTGGCGAGCGGGCGTTCGACCCAGGCCCTTGGTCGCCTGGTGATCGAAAGCGAGACCGTCTCGCCGGATCGTCCGCGCAAGGTGCTCAAGACCAGCCCTCCGTCGGCCGCCGAGTGTGATGCGGCCGGTGGCTGCGTCGAGGCGCTGCGCGGGCTCCGGCTCTCGAGCCACGAGCCGGTAGCAGCCCTGATTCGCGGAGCTCTCCTTCGGGCCGCGAGCTCCAGCCCGGCGGCATTAGCAGGGGCACTCCAGCGTTACCGCAGGCTGCTCCGCCACGCGCGTGACGCGCTGGAGGCCGGCAGGATGATGGACCGGTCCGAGCTTCGCCGCTTTATGGCGGAATTGGGCGATCAACTGGTCTGGTGGGAGCTGTTTTCCTCGAGCAGCGGCTGCAGCGACCTGGAGCTGGCCGATCTCCGTGAGCTCGACACCCATATCCATGCGGCTACAACGGCAACCCAACAGGTCGACACGAAGCTGGAGCGCCTGGCCGAGTTACTGGGCGATGCCAAGCCCACCATCGTCTTCACCACCAGCCGCGATACCGTCCGTTACCTTCGCGCGCGACTCTGCGACCGGCCGATCGCCTGGTGCACGGGGGATCGAGCCGGTATCGGTCCCATGTCGCTGCCCCGGCGAACGGTGCTGGGCTGGTTCCGGGAAGGCACGGTGCCTGCTTCTGCCCCCCGTCACCTGATGGTGACCGATGTGGCCGCCGAGGGGCTCGACCTCCAGCGCGCGGCCCGGGTGGTCCACTACGACCTTCCCTGGACTCCGATGCGGCTGGAGCAGCGCGAGGGCCGTGCTCTCAGGCTGGGATCGCGGCATTCAGAGGTGGAGGTAGTGCGGTTCACCCCTCCGCCAGTGCTGGAGCGGACCCTGCGGCTCGAAGCAACACTGGCTCGCAAGATGAGCCTGCCCGCCGCCGCCGGGCTGGGCACCGATGGCCGGCACATCTGGCGCTGGCGGGCGGAGCTGGCTGGGCTCTTCAACGGAGTCGATCCGGTCGCCGGGGTGGCGCAGGTGGCATCTCCAGCGCCCGGCGTGCTGGCCGGCTTCGCCCTCTACCGCACGAACGATCCGACCGCTTTGTTATCCGCATCGGTGGGTTGGCTCGAGCCGGGGGGTGCGTGGATCGAAACACCGGAAACGGTGGCCGAACGACTCATCGGTGCGGCACAGTCTCGGAGCTTGCCGGTAGATTCCGAGCTACTGCGCCAGTGCCTGGCACTTCTGGCACAGCCGATTCGCGATCGGCTTGGGCTCGCTCGGGGACGGCATTGGGTCTCGCCCGACCCGGGGCCGGCCGCACGGCTCGCCGCTGGGCGCCTGAGCCACTTGATTGGGGACGCGGCTCGCCGGCGTCAAGCTGCACGTCTGCTCCGGCTGGAACGGGCGTTGGGTTTTGTCGCGGGTGGGCACACGGCAGGGGAGGAAATGCTGATCCAACGTCTGGCGGAGGACTCCGATGCGAAGCTCGAGGCCGAGCTGGATCGGCTGGCTACTGCTCAGCCGGCGGGGGACGGAATGGAAGTGAAGCTCACCGGCATGATAGTGTTCAGCCCGTGTGCTTCAGCTCTTCCGACCTGAGCCAGGCTTAGCACGACACTCCTCTGAGGGTGAGTGGGACGGAGCATAGAAACCGCCTGGCGGCTGCGCAAGCGGGTTGACACGAAGTAACTTCAAGCAAATGGCGACGCTCCGGACCGTCCTGTTCGATCTCGACGGCACCCTCATCGACTCGATCAGGCTCATTCTAGACAGCTACCATCACACGCTGACGCAGCACGGCCTCTCCGCGCGCACCGACGATGATTGGCTCAAGGGCATCGGCACACCGCTCAGCGTACAGCTGTCGGAGTGGAAAGATCTCCCCGAGACTCTCGAGGCCATGATCACGACCTATCGCGAGTACAACCTCAAGCACCACGACCGCATGGTCACCGTATACCCTGGGGTGTTGGACGCGGTCCGGGAGATCAAGGCGGCCGGTCTCCTGACCGGGCTGGTCACCAGCAAAAACCGCCTGGGGGCGCTACGGGGCCTGAAGCTGGTGGGTCTGGAGGCGCTGATGGACGTGCTGGTCTGTGCCGATGAGGTTACCAACCCTAAGCCTCACCCCGAGCCGGTCGAGAAAGCCGTCGCGCTGCTCGGCGCCGAACCGGCCGGCACGGTCTACGTCGGCGACAGCGTGCACGACATGGCTTCGGGCCGAGCAGCCGGGGTACGGACCGGGGCGGCGCTTTGGGGGCCGTTCGGGCGGAGTCACCTCGAGGGAGCGAATCCGGATTACTGGCTGGAGACCCCGCAGGATCTGGTCGCGCTCGTCAGAGAAAACCGTAAACAGTGAGCAGTAAACGGTAAACAGGCCACCCATCCTCCCCGTTCACGGCTCACCGTTTACCGTTCATGCTTCTCTAACTAACGGTCCAGCACTTCCCTCAGCCGCCGCATCAACGTGTCCACCGTGAACGGCTTCTCCACGAACCCGGTACCGGTCCGAGTCGAGCCGTTGCCGGTGGTGTTCCGGTCGGCGTAACCGGACATGAACAGCACCCTCAGGTCGGGCCGGCTGGCCCGGAGTCGCTCTACCAGCTCGTTGCCCCCCATCTCCGGCATGACGAGATCGGTGAGCACCAGGTCGATGCCGTTGGCGTTGTTTTCGTAGATTCGCAGCGCGTCGGCGCCGTTACTTGCCTCGATCACGGTATAGCCGTGGAACTCCAGAAGCCTCCGTACCGAGTCTCGAACCGGGGCTTCGTCCTCCACCAGGAGTAGCGTCTCTTTCCCGCCCTGCTCCCCCCGCCATTCGGTCTGTGCTACCGGGCGCTCGGGTCCGGTATAGCGCGGCAAGTTGATGGTGAAGGTGGTACCCTGGCCGGGCTCACTCTCTACTGTGATGCTTCCACCACTCTGCTGCAGTATTCCGTAGGCGGTCGACAGCCCCAGGCCGGTGCCGGTGGCGGCATGCTTGGTGGTGAAGAACGGCTCGAACACCTGCGCTTTGGTTGCGGCATCCATTCCCACACCGGTATCGCTGACCGTTAGAGAAACGGAACCCCCGGGCTGGTTCGCGGTCGTGATCCTGAGCCGACCACCCTGGGGCATGGCCTCTCTGGCATTCAGGACGAGGTTGACGAGCACCTGTTCGATCCGCTCCGGGTCTATACTGACGTGGCCGAGCGCGGGGTCGAGCTCGGTCTCGAGCGTCACCGTTGGGCCGAGCAGCCGGCCGAGCATCGGCTCCAGCTCGCGGACGGTGGTGGTCAGGGACACAACACGAGGCTGGAGCAGCTGGCGCTGGCTGAAAGCGAGCAGCTGGCGGGTGAGGTTCGCGGCACGCTGGCCGGCGTCGCGAATCTGCTCGATGTCGGACCGGAGCGGATCGGCGGGGCGCAGCTCCTGGAGAATGAGGTCGCTGTAGCTCAGGATGCCGGTTAGCAGGTTATTGAAGTCGTGCGCGATCCCGCCGGCAAGGCGACCCACTGCCTCCATCTTCTCCGCCGCCCGCGCCTGCTCATCCTTCTCGCGGCGCTCGCTTTCCTCCGCCTGCTTCCGAGTCACGTCCTCGCTGACGTTGACCGCACCCACGATCTCTCCGCTCGGGTCCCAGATCGGGGTGGCGGAGTTGAGGATGGTCTTCTGCGTCCCATCGAAGGTCTCGATCGCCATCTCTTCATTAACCGAGATTTCCCCCCGAAGGGCTCTGGCCGGGCCCCATTCCTCGGGGCGGACCGGCTCACCCGTGTCCGGCCACCGGGCCTTGTACTGGCGGAAATCCTCGACCGGGTGAGGCGCGGTACCCCAGAGCTGCCCGCTGGAGGAGTTGGATTGGACGATGCGCCCCTGTCTGTCCAGGACCCATACAGCCATCGGCAGGGCCTCGATCACCTGGGGCAGCCGCTGGTCCGCACGCTCCCGGGAAGCCTCTGACATGGCTCCTACCATGCGGACCGGAGTGCCGGACTCGTCCCGTACGATGTGGGCGCGGTTATGAACCATGGCGTACGAGCCATCCGCCCGCCGGAACCGATACTCCTCCGACCAGGCAGGCTCACCCTGCGCAACAGCCGAGTCTATGCTGGCAACCACCCGCTCGCGATCGGCGGGATGGATTCGGTCGTACCACCATGCCGCGGTGTCACCCTGCTCGGAGCGCTGGTAGTCGAGCAGGGGTCCGGTTCCCACATCCCAAGAGACCAGGTCGGTAACCAGATCCCAGTCCCAGACCGCTTCCCTCGAAGCCTGGGCCAGGAGGCGGTATCGCTCTTCGCTGCCGCGGAGGGCGGTCTCGGCCTGCTTCCGATCGCTGATGTCTTGAATTCCGGCAATCAGATGGCTCGGTTCCCCTTCCGATCCGGCCACGAGAGAGACGTTTACCAGCGCCCAGACGATCTTGCCAGATTGCCTGACGTAGCGCTTTTCCATAGTGTAGGTCCGGCACTCACCGGCCAGCAGCAGCCGGACAGCTTCGCGGTCTGCCGTGACATCGGCTGGGTGAGTGCTGGACTCCACGGGAAGGCCGATAAGGTCGTAGGGGGCACAGTCGAGCAGGTCACAGAGGGCTCGGTTGACCCGGAGCCAGCGTCCTTCGGTCGAGATCAGGGCCATCCCGACGCCCGCATCCTCGAAGGTGCTCTGGAACTGCTCCTGGCTTTCACGGCGGCCCTGCTGCGCCTGGCGGCGCTCGGCGATCTCGCTGCGTAGCTCGACCTCGGTGATCACCGAGGCGGCCAGATCTTGCAGCAGCGCGATGTCCCGCTCCGACCATAGTCGCGGGCTCTTGTCGATCACGGCAAAGCTGCCGATCACCTGACCCTGCCGGGTAACCAGGGGAACGCCGGCATATGCCACCCATCCAAGCTCTCGAATGACGGGGTTGTGGCGGAGCAGCGGGTGGCGGCGCGCATCCTCCAGCACCAGCGGCTCGCCGGACGCCACCACACCTCCGCAGAAGGAAAAGGAGATAGGGGCAACCCGGCGCGAGGCCCATGGCTCGGGCAACCCGAAGGTGCTCTTGAAGAACTGGTGGTCGTCGGCGACGAGGGAGATCAGCGAGACAGGCGTGCCCAGCAGCCGCCCGGCCATACGGGTCAGGCGGTCGAAGGGCTCCTCGGGCGGGGTGTCGAGGAGCGTAGTGCGGCGCAGAGCGGCCAGCCGGTCGGGGCGGGTGAGCAGACTATTGGTCATGTGAGGGTGGGCCCTATCTACCTACGCCGCCACAACTTGCTTTTGTGGTCCAATTTTGGTGGCCCAGGTTGGGCCGTTTACCGCCCCTGAATGGCTAACCTACACCTCGGGCAGCATCCCGCAATGTGAGGGGACTTGCAGGCGCGTGACTATCAGCGGCTGTCGGCGGTGCGGTGGGCGTTCTTTTAAGCAGCTTTGATCAACCGGCGGCTCTCGATCGTGTCCTTGTAGTCATCCAGCAGTTGGGCGTACACGTCGTCCCAGCCCCGTTCGCGCGCCGTCTCAAGAGCTCCTTCGGACAGGCGACGGCGGAGGGCGGAATCTTCCATCAACCGGTGCAACCCGTCTGCTATGGCCGGGGTGCTGTTCGGCCCTACCAGCAGCGCGTTTTGTCCATGCTGGGCAAACTCGAGAACCCCTCCAGCGGCCGCTGCCAGGGAGGGCAGCCCCGAGCCCATCGCCTCGAGCAGCGAGTTGCCGAAGGTCTCGGTGGCTGACGGGAACGCGAAGATGTCGGCCGAGGCGTACGCCTCCGACAGATGGCGGTCGTGCATGAGTCCGGCCACATGCACGCCGGGGATCTCTCGCCGCCGGATCTCGTCCTCCAGCGGGCCCCGCCCCACCAGGACGAGCTTTGCGGACTTCCGATAGGCCGCCAGCGCCTCCCAGGCGTCCAGCAGCTGGACCAGATTCTTCTCCCGCGCGATCCGGCCGATATAGGTAACCAGCAGGTCGTCGGGGCCGACGCCGAATGCCTGGCGGTACGGTTCACTCCTGAAGCGGGGATGAAACTGGCCCGGGTCCACTCCCCGGCTCCAGAGGCCGGTATGGGTGACGCCATGGCTGTGGAGATGCTCGCGGTAGATGCGCGACGGGCAGAGCACCCGATGAGCCTGCCCGTAGAACCACCTGAGATAGTGCCATCCCACCCGGAGCGCCCAGTCCACACCATACCGCGCCGCATACTTGTCGTAGTCCGTGTGAGACGATGCGATGAGGGGCAATCTAAGCTGGCGTGCGACCTTGAGGCCGGCCACGCCGAGGGAGAACTCGGTAGCGACGTGCACCACATCGGGGCGAAAGCTGGCTGCGTCGTCCACTATGTCTCGCAGGCGGGGAAAAGCCCACTGCACGTCGGGGTAGAGAAAGAGAGGGATGCTGGGAGAGCGGTGCACTTCCGGCCGATCGGTTTGCCCCTCAGGCAGCGCGTAGGTCGCCGAGTAGACTCGGACCTGGTGTCCGCGTTGCTCGAGCGCGCGGGTGAGCCGGAGCAGCGTCACACCGACACCGCTCACCATGGGCCAGTACACTTCGGAAAAGAGGGCGATCCGCACGGGATAAGGCTACGGCGACCTTGCGTGTGCGACAAGGTTACGTCCCCGCCTAGTCCAGCGGGCCTGGACCGAGCCCCTCCGGCTTCAAGCGCCGACTTCCCCCCGCCACGCCCCTTGCGCTCAGCCTCCGGGGCTCAGCCCAGGGCCGCTGGCCGCCCCACCCCGCGTTTGAAAACAACGGGTGGGTGGAGCAGACGACACGGGCATGGGTTCGACGGCAGGCTCCCAGGGGAAGGGCGGAGCGGTTGTCGCGGAGCCTGCTGGCGGGCCCATGCCTGCGGCGTCTGCGAGGGGGGCGGAAAAGCGGGCACCGACGCAGCTAAACGAACTTGGAACGCCTAGATTGCGACCATGCTCATCCGGGAGCCGTTCAACGGCGCCTCTCACCTCCTCGGGCTTCTGCTCGCCGGCGCCGGGACCATCGTCCTCCTCAGGATGGCTCAGGGTCCCTGGGAGCTGGCCGCGTTCGCCGTCTACGGTACCAGTCTCATCATCTTGTACGCCGCGAGCACGCTGTACCACGCCGTTCCCCTTCCCGAGCACCGGCTGCGGGCGCTCCGCACCCTGGACCACATCGCCATCTACTTTCTGATCGCGGGCACTTACACTCCGGTGGCGCTCATCACCCTGGACGGACCGCTGGGCTGGACCCTGCTCGCTGTGGTCTGGCTGATCGCCATCGCCGGTATTCCGTTCAAGCTCTTCTTTCTCCACGCTCCCGTATGGGTTTCCACGGCAACCTACCTCGGCATGGGATACCTGGCGGTGGTGGCCCTGTTGCCGCTGGCGCAGGCTGTATCGCCCGGCGGGCTGGCCTGGCTCCTGGGGGGCGGCCTTGCCTACACCGTCGGAGCCGTGATCTACAGCTGCCGCCGTCCCGATCCGTTCCCCGGCCGGTTTGGACACCACGAGATCTGGCATCTGCTGGTGCTGGCGGGCAGCGGCTGCCACTTTGCCTTCATGGTGTACCACGTAGCGTGAGATGAAGTCTCTCCAGATCCACGCCCCACGGGTTCTCGCCGCCGACCAGATCGTCACCCCGGACGCGCTCCGCTTCCTCGAGCTGCTCGCCAGTCATTTTGGCCCCCACCGAAAGGCACTCCTGGAAAGGCGTCGGGATGTCCAGCGGAGCCTGAGGGGTGGTGCTCTGCCTCGTTTTCTGCCGGAGACGCGGGATGTCCGGGAGCGCGGCTGGACCGTGGCGCCCGCTCCCGCCGATCTGGACGACCGGAGGGTAGAGATCACCGGCCCGGTGGAGCGGAAGATGATGATCAACGCGCTCAACTCCGGGGCCAAGGTCTTCATGGCGGATTTCGAGGACGCGCTCTCGCCGCCCTGGTCCAACGTGATTACCGGACAGGTGAATTGCATGGAGGCGGTGCGCCGAACCCTGGAGTTCGAAAGCCCCGACGGGAAGCGCTATCGTCTGGCAGACCGCCTGGCCACGTTGGTCGTACGTCCCAGAGGCTGGCATCTCGAGGAGAAGCACGTTCTGCTGGGGGGACAGCCGATCTCCGCCAGCCTGTTCGATTTCGGGCTCTATTTCTTTCATAACGCCAGCGAGCTGCTGGCCCGGGGCAGCGGCCCTTACTTCTACTTGCCCAAGCTGGAGAGCCATCACGAGGCGCGGCTCTGGAATGAGGTCTTCGACCTGGCCCAGGACGAGCTCGGCATCCCCCGCGGAACCGTGCGCGCCACGGTTCTGATCGAGACCGTTCTGGCTGCGTTCGAGATGGACGAGATCCTGTACGAGCTGCGAGAGCATGCCGCCGGCCTCAACGCGGGCCGCTGGGACTACCTGTTCAGCGTCATAAAGAATTTCCGGGATCGGCCCGAGTTCCTGCTTCCGGATCGCTCGCAGCTGACCATGACGGTTCCGTTCATGCGGGCCTATACCGAGCTGCTGGTAAAGACCTGCCACCGCCGGGGAGCGCACGCGATCGGCGGCATGGCCGCGTTCATCCCCAGCCGGCGGGATCCGGAGGTCAACGAACGGGCACTGGCCAGGGTTCGGGATGACAAGCTGCGCGAGGCCCGGGCCGGCTACGACGGGGCGTGGGTCGCTCATCCGGATCTGGTGCCGGTGGTGGACGAGGTGTTCAGCGAGATACTTGGTGAGCGGCCCAATCAGAAGGATCGCCAGCGGGATGACCTGGACGTCACTCCCCAGCAGCTCCTGGATGTGCAGGTGCCGGGCGGCCGCATCAGCGAGGCAGGGGTTCGCGGCAATATCAGCGTCGCCCTTCAGTACCTTGCGGCGTGGCTCGGCGGCTCGGGCGCGGTGGCGATCAACAACCTCATGGAGGACGCCGCGACCGCGGAGATCGCCCGGTCGCAGCTCTGGCAGTGGATCCGCCATGGGGCGAAAACAGAATCGGGAGAGCAAGTCACGCTGGGCCGCTGCCGGGCGATGCTGAGCGAGGAGATGGCAAAACTGAACGCGGTGGGAGGCGACAACGCGCGGCTTGCGAGCGCCGGCGAACTACTGGACGGACTAGTCTCTGCGGAGGAGTTTCCAGAGTTTCTGACGTTGACGGCGTATCAGAAGCTATAGGGGCGCATAGCGTGCGCCCTCGAAAGGGCGCATGCCATGCGCCCCTACTGGGGCGGCTGGTCTCGAACCAGCAACCTCCCGGTTAACAGCCGGGCGCTCTGCCAATTGAGCTACACCCCAAGGTGGGAACCAGATTCGGTGACGCCCGATAGGCGCCCCTGCACGGAGGGATAGAGACTTTACTCGCGCATCCCCGCCCGGGTCAAGGCCGATCAGCCTTAAGTTGTTGCAGTTAGAGGTCCAGCACCAGCAGCTCCAGCGAGCGGGGAGCGCGAAGGCTCTGATCCACCCGCCCCAGGTGTACGCCTGCCAGCGAGGCGGTGCAGGCATCGGCCGGGAGCTCCTCGGTTCGGTGGGTAGTGGTGAGGGCTATGACCGGCATGCCGGCCGCGCGGGCCGCTTCGACGCCGGCAGGAGCATCCTCCACCACCACGCACTGCGATGGAGCAACGGCGAGTCCGGCCGCGGCCATCAGGTAGACGTCGGGACTCGGCTTGCCGCGGAGCACGTCCTCGGCACAGACCAGAACGCCCGGTTGGGGCAGGCCGGCTCGCCGGAGCCGCTCGGTGGCAGCGGCCCGGGTGCCGGAGGTGGCCACCGCCCAGCTACCCACGGGAAGCTTCTCCAGGAGGCGGGCCGCGCCCTCGACCGGCACCAGCCCCAGGTCTTCCGAGGCGCCATCGGGCACGAAAGCCGCCACTTCGGCTTCGGCATCGAGGTGAGGAGCCGCCAGCCGAATGGTTTCCAGCGCCCGCCGTCCGTGGCAGACCCGGAGGAACGGCTCCGGTTGGAGTCCCCTGGCAACAGCCCACCGGCGCCATTGCTGCTCGATGTAGCCAGTGGAATCCACCAGCACACCGTCCAGATCGAAGAGAACCGCCCGGCATTCGAAGCGTTTCATGGTGAGAAACGTCCCAGCAATTTTCGGTCCTGCTGTTGTGGCGCCAGGGGCTGAAAACGGGTGGGCTTGAGATACTTGGGGTTTGGGTCGCTTGGTTGTCGCTGCCGTGTACACGGGAGTTGGTGAATGTGGTCGAGTTCACCGTCTTGCGCGGGCCAAGGTGCCGCGAGCTCTACTGCCTCACGGGTAAATCGAAATCCTCCCGCTCGATCTCCCGGCTGATCGGCCCGCCCAGCCGGGCCAGCGGTGGCGCCTCGCTCCACCCCGCGGCACCAAGCACGTCGGCCGTGAGCCGGTTCACCGCATCGGCCTCGCCCTGGCCCCGAGCATTGGTAGCGGCCAGGTCGAGCCAGGAGAGCGCCTCGGCAAAGGCATAGCGCTCGATTGCGGCTTCGCCCGCCACCAGGGCAAACCGGTAGGCCAGCCCAGGCTCCCCGCCCCGGTCGGCATGACGGGCGATCTCTCCGGCCAGTGCCCGGGTATCCGATCCGGAAGTCACCTGCTCCAGCGTGAGCGCCAGGGTGCGGTGGACCTCGCGCCGGCGTGAGGCCGTCAGGCCTTCGCGCACCACCTGCGCGATCACCGGGTGGGCGCAGCGATACGCGCCGGCCTCCTCCACCACGACTCTCCGATCCACGAGGGCATCGCCCACAGCGGCAGCGTGAAGCCGGGAGATTCCGTGGACCCGCGAGAGCACCTCGGTGCGACAGCCGATTCCCGCGACCGCCACCGTGATCAGCACCTCGCACAACTGCTCGGGCAGGCGGTCGATTCGCTCCGCGATCACATCGTGCACCGTCTGCGATACGGGAAATTCCCGCCTCCGGCCGGAAACGGCATTGGGCGAGGCGGTCCACTCACCGCTCTCTTCGTCCACCGAGAGCAGCCCCTGTGCGAACATCGTCTTGAGCAGCTCGATGACGTAAAATGGATTGCCGGCCGTGACCCCGAAGATCCTGCGGGCAAACCGCCGCGCTCCGGTGGGCGTGCTCACGTGGCCCATCTCGCGGATCATCCGCCAGAGCTCCTCCTCGGTGAGCGGGCCCAGCGGCACCACGCTGGCGTGCGGTTGGGCTCGAAGCATCCGGCAGAGTCTGGCGGAGGGCGCGTCGCGCTCCAACTCGCCCACGCTCAGGGTGCCGAGCCAGAGCACCGGCGCCCTCTCCGACCGCCGGGTCAGGAACCGAAGCAGGTTGCAGCTGTCCCCGTCACACCACTGGAGATCGTCGAGCGAGATCACCAGCGGACGCTCGGCTGCTAACGCCAGGACCAGCTGGGCCACACCCTCGAACAGCCGCCACCCTTCCGCCGACTCGCCGGGCACACTCGGCTCCGGCAGCGCCGGGAAACGCTGGCGAAGCTCGGGCATGAGCCGGGTCACCTCGGTGAGCCACTCGGGCGCAGCCCCGGCCAGTCCGGGAGCCCCCAGCGCATCCCGCAGTATCTCGACCAGCGGCTCGTAAGGGATCCCCGCCCGGACGTCGTAGCCGTGTCCCCGCAGAACCCCGCCGCCATTGGCCACGGCCCAGCGCAGGAACTCTTCCGCCAGGCGGGACTTTCCCACTCCCGCCTCGCCCTCGATCAGCACGATCCGTCCGTGACCCCGGCCCACCGCCTTCCAAGCCTTGGTCAACACCACCCACTCCTGCTCCCGGCCGATCAGGCTGGCCTCGAAGGTCGGCGCCCGGGCGTACCACTCGTCGGTAACCGGGCGGGCACTGATGGGAGCCGCGTCCGTCTCCACCCGCCGAGCCAGGTTCAACAGGCTGCGGCTCGGCTCGCACCCTGTTTCCCGCTTCAAGGTGCCGCGGTACTCGGCGAATCGGGCCAGCGCCGCGCCCCGGTCGCCCGAGAGATAACGGGCCTCGACCGCCAGACGCGCTGCCTCGTCCGACAGGGGGTCGCTCGCGAGCCACCGGTCGGCCAGCTCGATTGCATCACGCCAGCGCCACCCTCCCATCGCCTCCCGGGCCAGGGCGCCGAGGGCATGCTCGTACTGCCGGAGCAGGTCGCGGCGGGTGGCCGCCACCCACTCGTCGAACTGGGGCGCGTGGCGGAGGGAAAAGCCAGCCAGGAATCGGGGGATGTCGGTGGTGAGTGCCCAGCCGGGCTCCTGGGCTACGAGCTGACGGAAGTCCCGCACCTTGCACTCGATGGGCTCGGTCAGCTGGACCACGGCTCGGTCGCAGCGCACGATCTCGCCCAGGGCGGTACGGAGGTGCTTGAGCGCTTGCCGGAGCGAGGCGCGAGCCTCGGTCTCGGGTGACTCACCCCAGAGGAGGTTGGCCAGCTCCTCCCGGGTATGCGGCCCCGGCTCCAGTACCAGGTAGGTCAGCAGGGCGAGGATCTTCGTGCCCGGCTGAGGCGCGACCGTGCCTCCCTCCGTAAATGTGACGGAAGGCGGACCGAGCAGTGTCAGCGCGACACCAGCCACAGGATAACCTTGTAACGTGTGTGTCCAACCTACGCTCCGTTCACGGGGCGGCAAGGGGCTTTTTCACGGTTGGTTCACGGCCGGGGCCAAGATTGTCTGCTAGTTCTCCCGGCAAACCATACCCCAACAGGAGCAGAGATCATGGCCGCCTCAAGCAACTTCCGGATGACGCTCACCCCCGAGCAGAAAGACCAGATTCGCAAGGTGACCGGAAGAGACGCAGATGCGATCGAGCTGTCGGTGGAGGAGTTGGAAGAGCGGATCGCCCCGGCGAAGCTCCGTTCGGTACCGAGGTAGCTTTTCACGATTTTTTCACGCTGGCCGGCGAGTTTGGCCGCATCCCAGCCATGTCAGCAGTAGCCAGATCAACTCAGGGAGGATGCTATGGAAAACCCCAAAGGGCAGTTTCGCATTCAGCTCACTCCAGAGCAGAAGTCTCAGGTAAAGAGCGCCACCGGCAAAGATGCAGAAGCGGTCGAGCTGTCGGTCGAGGAGCTGGAAGAGCGGATCGCTCCGGCCAAGCTGAACTTCACCAAGTAGTACATCAGGCGATCGCGCCGGTCAGCTCACGGCGGTCAGAGCTCGGGTCCCGGCCCCTCGCGGGGGTCCGGGGCTCTTGCGTCCAGCATCCATTTAATCCGATGAACAGCCAACGTTTTCCGGCCCCATGCCCGACATGTTGAGCGCCCCGGCTTCCTCCACCGAAGCGCTGCGCGAAGAGATCGACCGGCTCCGGCTGCTGCACTCGATCAGCCTGGAGTTCAGCGCATCCCTCGACTTCGATGAGCTCCTGCCCCGGGTCTTCCAACGGGTGCTCGCCGTGCTCGGGGCGGAGGGCGGCTCGCTGTGGATCGCCGAGGGAGACATGCTGCGTTGCCGCCTGGCCGAGGGTGGGGCCGGCCAGAAGCTGGTGGGCGCCCAGGTTCCGGTGGGAACCGGCTTCGTGGGAGACGTGGCGCAGCGGCCCAGGACCACTATCGTCACCCGGGCAGTGGAAGACCCGCGCTACGAGGCTGGGGTAGACTCGGCTGAGATGCTGGCGACAACCGTGATGGCCACGGCGATGGTCGCCGGCGGAGTGACCGTAGGGGCCATCCAGGTCTCGAACAAGCTGACGGGCGACGGGATCTTCGACGAGCGGGACCGGGAGCTGCTCGAAGGGCTGGCGGCCAGCGCCGCTGCCGCGCTCCGCAACGCCCAGCTGCACACGGTAGAGAAGCGCGCCCGGGACCTGGCCCTCCTGCTGGAGATCAGTCGCGAGATCACAGCGACGCTCGACCTCGACCGGGTGCTTCGTTCGGTGGTCAACCTCGCCTCCCGGGCGCTCACCTTCGGTCGCGGCGCCGTAGGGCTCTATGAAAAGGGCCGGTGCGAGATCCGGGCTGTCGCCGGGCAGGACAAGCTCGACCCCAATGACCCCAAGCTCCAGGACCTGATAGCACGGGCAGAGTGGGCGGCGGGGCGGGGGGAACAGCTGTACCTGTGCGACCGGCTTAACCCAGCCTCCGACGCCGAACGACTGTTCGTCACCATCTTCGGGGTGGACCTCGAATCCGATGGAGTAGAAAGCGGGCTCTACCTGCCGCTCAAGGACGAGGAAGGAGTTCTCGGCGTCCTGGTGTTCGAGGCGGGTGAGACCGAATTCGCCAGCCCGGTCCAGCTGGAAGTGGCAGCGATCCTGGCAAACCAGACGGCGGTGGCCCTGCGGAACGCCCAGCTGTATCACCAGGTGCCCATGGTGGACACAATTGGGGCCCTGGCTGCCAGGAAGCGGGCGCTCCTGGCCGTCCCCCGCCGGAAACTCCAGCTATACGGTGGGGCCGCACTCGCAGCGGTCGCGGCGCTATCCCTGGTGCGCTGGCCGTTCCGCGTGACCGGCGACGGGGCCGTCTTCCGGCCCATGGCCGTGTCGCCGGTTCGGGCCCTGGTTCCCGGCGTAGTCGAGCGCATCCTGGTGCAGGAGGGCGCGTCTGTCTCCCAGGGTATGGCGCTCGCATCGCTCCGCGCTACAAGCCTGACTAGCGACCGGGCGGCCACGGCCGCAGCCGTCGCCACCGCGGAGCGCCAGGCGGCCCTGGCAGCAAGCCGGGGCGATCCGGCCGAAGAGCGGTTGCACCGGATCCGAGGCCAGGCCCTGCGCCAGGAGCTCGGGCTCCTGGATGAGGAGGTCGGCTTCACCACCATCCGGGCCCCGGTCTCGGGTGTGATCCTGACGCCCCGGCTGCACGAGCGGCTGGGGGCTTCGTTGGAGGAGGGTGAGCTCCTGCTGACCATGGGACGTACCGACTCGCTGGAGCTCGAGTTCGGGGTACACCAGCGCGACGTGAGCCGCATTCGAGCCGGCCAGGAGGTGCGGCTGCGGGTGGATGCCCTACCCCAGCACACCTTCAGCGGCAGGGTGAGCTCCGTAGGCCAGCTCCCGATAGACAGCGGGCCGGTAGTCCGCTACCCAATCCGCGCATCGGTCGCAAATCCGGATGGCGCTCTCAAGCCCCAGATGGCGGCGTACGCCCGGGTACTCACGGACCCGGCCAGCGCCGTGAGCCGGGTTCTGCGGGCCCCGCTCAGGTGGGTGCGGCTGTTCTGGTGGAGGATATCGGCATGAAGCGAGTGATCTCACTGTTGCTGGCGGTGGCGTGCAGCGGACAGCCGGGCTCCCGAGCGAGCGCACCCACCACCGAAACGGGCTCGCTGGCTGCGACGATGGACAGCTCCATTGCGACGGCCGACACCGCCACGGTGCAGGTGCCGCTGGAGCTCTCATCCCAGCTCTACGTAGAGCATGACGCCACGATTTACGCTCGGTCTCCGGGTATCGTGGAGTCGATCCTCGCGGATCTGGGCAGCCGGGTTGCCGCCGGCCGACAGCTGGCTCGCCTGGAGAGCGCCGATCAGCGCATCGCGCTGGCCCAGGCGGAGGAAAAGTTTGCCAATACCCGGCAGATGGTCGAGCGGCAACGAGCCCTGAAGGTCGCGGGAGTCGTGACCCAGGCCGATTCCGAGCGAGTGGAATTCGAGCATCGCGAAGCGTTGCTCCAGCTGAAGCAGGCTCGGCGCGATCTCGATCTGACCCGGATCGTCGCGCCGTTTTCAGGTGTGATAACCGGTCGGAAGGCCCGGCCCCACCGGCTGGTGAACGCGGGCGATACACTGTTCCGCCTTACTGCGCTGGCACCGGTGCTCGCCGCGGTTCATGTACCCGAGACGAGGTCAGGCGGCATCCGCGTCGGTGCCGAGGCGGAGGTAGTGGGCGTGAATGGAGTCAAGGCGCGTGCTCGGGTCATCCGGGCCTCGCCGACCATCGAGCCCGCCAGCGGCACCCGGGAGATGATCCTCGAGCTGTCGGCGGAGCCGCGCCTCACGCCGGGCAGCACGGTGACCGTGCGGCTGGGCTCCGAGCCCAGGCAGGTGGTGGCCATACCCAAAACCGCGGTTGACGGGGAGGGCTACGCTCTCGTCTGGTCGGATGATCGCACCACGCTTCGCCCACTCACCCTGGGCAGCGATGTGGGAGGCGGCAGGATCGAGGTGGTTAGCGGCCTCTCACCCGGTGAAAAGGTCTTTCGGACGGCGCCGTGAGCGCTCGCCCCAAGCTTCGGTCTGACCTGGTTCTGGTGGAGCAGACCTACCGGGGCGAGCAGAGCTTCATCCTCAAGGATCCCGAGACCCGCAAGTACTATCGCTTTCGTCCCCTGGAGATAATGGTGATGCAGGCGCTCGACGGCGAGCACACCGCCGCCGAAGCCGCGCTGGCTCTGGCCGAAGACGGAGTCAAGGTCTCGCCTGCGGGGGTCGAGTCGTTCGCGGCCAGGCTGACGAGAATGGGCCTCTGCGAGCGCACCCTGAGTGAGCGCTCGGTGCTGCTGATGGAACGGCTTCGGGCGGAACGGCGGCGTCGGCTCAGCCCAAGTGTGTTTCAGGGCGACATGCTGCGGCTCCGCTGGTCGGCGGGTGACCCGGACAAGCTGTTCGACCGGTGGCTGCCCCGCCTCCGCTTCATGTTCACTCGAACCTTTCTGGCAGTCTCCGTCGTCCTCTTCGCGGTTTATCTCCTGGTGCTCGCCGTCAAATGGCCGGAATTTTCCAGCGCCCTGGCGGATCTCTACACCTTCAATTTCGACCTGGGCACCCTGGCCATTCTCTGGCTCACCGGCGTCGTGATCATCTTCATCCACGAGCTGGGCCACGGCTTTGCCTGCAAGTACTTCGGGGGACAGGTTCACGAGATCGGCGCCATGCTCATCTACTTCGAGCCGGCGTTCTTCTGCAACGTGAACGACGCCTGGACCTTCCCCGAGCTTCGGGCGCGGCTGTGGGTGACCGCGGCCGGCTCCTGGATTCAACTGGTATTGGCGAGCCTGGCGGCGGTGGTCTGGTGGGCGGCCACCCCAGGAACGCTGACGGCGGAGGTGGCGTTTGCGGCGGTGCTCATCGGCGGAGTTACCACCGTGTTCATGAACGCTAATCCGCTCATCCCGCTGGACGGCTACTACGCACTCAGCGACTATCTCGAGATCCCCAACCTGCGGCAGCGCGCCTTCGCCCACCTCGCCTGGCTGATCAAGACCCGGCTGCTTCGCCTCGACCTGCCCGCGCCGCCGGCGGACCAGCGCGAGCAACGGGTCTTTTTCATTTATGGCGCACTGGCCTCGTTTTATATCGCCCTGATTCTCACCTTCTTCGCGGCGACCGCCTGGGGCTGGCTGAGCCGGTGGCTCGGAGTCGTGGGGATCGCCGTCTTCCTCCTGGCGGGCTTCCTGATGCTGCGCCACCCGGCCCGCAAGGCACTCCGAACCGTGGCCCTGAGCTGGAAGCAGCACCGCCTGGCCTGGCAATCCGGAAAGTGGCGGAGGCGTTTGATCGTCGGCATACCCGGCATCATCGTGCTGGGCGCGCTGGTGCCCTGGCCCATCAGGGTCAATGGTCCTTTCGTGGCCGCTCCCCTGCTCTCGATTCCTCATGCCGCTCCGGATAGCGGCATCATCCACCGGGTTCAGGTGCGTGAGGGTACCCGCGTGGCTCCAGGGGCTCCGCTCCTCCAGCTCCGGAACCTGGAGCTGGAAAGGGAGCTGGTTATCAGCCACCGGGTCAGCGACTCCTTGGCGACGCGATCGGCCCAGGCACGAGGACAGGGTCGCTCCGCCGATGTAGCCCTGATCGATGCGGCGCGCGCCGGCGAGGAGGCGCGGCTCGCTGGTCTCGGGAAACGGGCGGAAGCGCTGCGTATCCGGGCGCTGGGCAGCGGGGTCGTGGTGACGCCCCGGCCGGAAGAGCTGGCCGGCCGCTGGGTCTCCAACGGCGAGGTGGTTCTCGAGCTGGGGCAAGCAGATTCGGTGGAGATCCGGGTGGCCGTGGCCGGCGCGGGAGGGACCCTGGTCCGGCCCGGCCATCCGGTGCGCCTGCTTTCCGACGCCACCCTTGATGCACCGATACGGGCCCGGGTGGCGGCGGTGGCTGCCACAGCCAGCACGCCGGGCACCATCGAGGCCCGGCTGCGCCTGCCGGCCGGAGATTCCTGGCGCCCCGGCATGACCGGTCGGGCGAGCATCACCCTCCGGCGCTCCAACCTCTGGGGAGCGCTCTGGTGGAGGGTCCGAAGCGGAATTCGGAGCGACATCCTGCTGTAAAGGATGCCGCGGCTTGTGCCGGCCGGGCCGGTGTGCAACCATATGGTGAACTCCGTCAAGGAGGCCCCATCCGGCGCGACATGCTGGGGTTGGTACGCCAGGCGTTCGCCGGGCGCTACGAGGTAGACCGCGAGATCGGCAAGGGCGGGAACGCGCGGATCTTCCTCGCCCGTGATCCGGATGGCCGGGCGGTCGCGCTGAAGATCCTCCACCCCGAGCTTCTGGTCAGCGTCGCGGCCGATCGCTTCCTCCGCGAGATCAAGATCGCCTCCCAGCTCAACCACCCCCACATCGCGAGAATTCTCGACTCCGGTGAGCGTGACTGGCTGGTGTACTACGTGATGAGCTACGTGGAGGGATCGACGCTCCGGGAGCGCCTGGATGCCTCGCCCTGTCTGCCGCTGGCGGAGACCCTGCGAATCGCCTGCGACCTCCTGAGTGCGCTCGACCACGCGCATGGGCATGGAATCATCCACCGCGACGTCAAACCGGCCAATGTGGTGTTGTCGGGCGGGGGCGCGGTCCTGCTCGAC
This sequence comes from Gemmatimonadales bacterium, assembly GCA_050733075.1. Classification (GTDB taxonomy): domain Bacteria; phylum Gemmatimonadota; class Gemmatimonadetes; order Gemmatimonadales; family GWC2-71-9; genus CAVVWJ01. The sequence goes on along the minus strand of JBOHSD010000012.1, from coordinate 21,678 downwards.
TTCGGCATCGCCCGGGCCGTGGCGGCCTCAGGCACCGACCAGTTGACCCGGTCCGGCATTGCGGTCGGCACCTCTACCTACATGAGTCCCGAACAGATCACCGCTGTTACCGACATCGACCACCGCAGCGATCTCTATTCGCTGGGCTGCGTGCTCTTCGAGTGCCTGGCGGGGCAGCCGCCTTTCATGCACCGGAACGAGGCCGTGGTGCTTCAGTTGCACCTCACCCAGCCGGCGCCGGACGTGCGGACCCTCCGCAGCGACACCCCGGCGGACCTGGCTACGGGCATCTCCCGAGCCCTGGCCAAGGATCGCCACGACCGCTGGCGCTCCGCCACCGAAATGCGGGATGGCCTGGCGGCCGTCTCGGTGTAGGCGAATCGGGGCCCGATCCGACCCTCCGGTTCTCCGCCTCTGCGTCTTCCCCGTCTGCTAGCCGGTCGCCAGCCGGCGGACCTCGCGTAAGACCCGTCGTTGGGCAGTCTGATCTTTCACGGCCAGAAAGATCGTATCGTCTCCCGCAATGCTCCCGACCACTTCGGGCCAGGCCAGCCGGTCCAGCGCGACAGCGACGTGGTTGGCCTCTCCCGGTGGCGTGTGGAGCACCACCAGCGCGTCCCCTGCCGTATCGATCGTGAGCACTCCCTCTGCCACTCGCCGCTCGTCCGGATCGCTCTGAAGCGCCCGGGGCGGTGGCTTGCGGTACGCGCCGTCCACCTTCACCAGCCTGAGCGCCGCTATGTCCCGGCTTACCGAGGACTGGGTCACGTCCCACCCCTGCGCGGCGAGCGCGTCCGCCAGCTCCTCCTGGGTGCGCACCGGACGGGTGCTGATGAGCTCCAGGATCTTGAGGTGGCGCTTGCGGCGGTCGGCGGTCATGAAGGCGGGGCCGTGGGGCCGCGGGGCCGCGGGGCAGTGGCGCCCACTAGCTTCCGGAGAGCCTGATCGAAGCGGCGCCTCTCCCTGGCGTTCCAGGACATAGCCTTTTTGATCCGCGCCTTCAGTGCCGGGAGGCCGAGGTTGCCCAGGCCTCCGGTCGAGCTGCGGCGGGAGATGATCCGGCCGGTGGTAGGGGGGTCGAAGCTCTCGCCCTGCTCGAGGGCATCGGCCACCTCGCCATAGGCGGCGCGGAATGGACGACCCGCTTCCACCCGCCGCATTACCTCGTCGGTGGCCAAGGCACCACCGGCCAGCGCCGCCTGACAACGTTTCGGATCCACGCCGAGCTTCGGCAGGGCGCGAGTGACCGCCTGGAGCATCGCGCCGGTGCGATCGAGCCCCCGCATCAGCGGCTCCTTCAACAGCTGGAAGTCACGGTGGTAACCGCCGGAGAGCTTGGCCTTGATCTGGAGCACGGCGAGCAGATCGCCCTCGACCGCCGCCGCCCGTCCGCGGGTGAGCTCGAACAGATCGGGGTTGCGCTTGTGCGGCATGAGGCTGGAGCCGGTGGCCAGATCGGCCGGGAGAGCCAGATAGCCGAACTCCTCCCCGCTGAAGAGGATTACGTCCTGGGAGAGCCGGGCGACGTCATGCCCCAGTTGAGTACACCAGAACAGCACCGCCGCCTCCAGCTTTCCCCGTCCCCCTTGCACCGTCGCGACGTTGAGATCGAGCCCGGCAAAGCCGAGCGCCCGGGCCACCACCTGGCGCTGGAGCGGGAGCGGCACCCCGTAGCCGGCGGCGCTGCCGAGCGGTGAGCGGTCCACCCTGGCCCAGAGCGCCGGCAGCGATTCCGCGGTATCGAGCATGCCCTCCGCCAGCGCCCCGGCCCAGAGACCGACGGATGACGGCATGGCCCGCCGCCCGTGAGTGTACCCGGGCCAGAGCACGCTCCGATGGCGTTGGGCGAACCTGACCAGTGCATCCGCCAACCCCAGGGCGGCCGCGTGCACTCCCAGCAACTCATCCTTGAGGAAGAGCCGGAGGTCGCAAGCCACCTGATCGTTACGGGAGCGGCCGGTATGCAAGCGCTCACCGGTGCCTGGAATCCGGCTGGTGAGCCAGTACTCCACCGCGGTGTGGATGTCCTCGTGCCGCTGATCCAGCTTGAGGCGGCCACGCGAGGTGGCGATGAACAGCTCACGCAACGCGCGGCGCATATCGGCGTACTCGGCGGCGGTGATCAAGCGGGCCGCACGCAGCCCCTCGATGTGGCCGAGGCTTCCGAGCACATCCCAGGGCAGCAGCCGAGCATCCCACTGGCGGTCGTCACCGGTGGTGTACTCGAAGACGCTCCGATCGGGAGAGCCGCTGCCCCAGAGAGTGCGCCGCGTCATCGGCTTACCGTCCCGCGAGATAGGCACGCACCAGCTCCGCGTAAAAGCTGCGGGCGGCCATTACCTCGGGAAGGTCCACGTACTCGTCGGCAGTATGAGAGCGCCGGCTGGTGCCGGGGCCGCACTTGAAAGCGTCGCAGTGGCGGAAGAACACCCAGTCCGAGCAGGTCGGGCTGCCGAAGTGGTTCGCGGCGGCCCTGATGCGAGAGGCGGTGGCAAGGAGCCGCGAGTCTTCCGGAGTCTCGCACGGCACCAGCCTGCGAGACGTCACGATCACATCCGAGGTGAGCGCGGCCCGAAGCTGCTCCGCCAGCTCCTCGTGGGTCCAGTCCGGCGTGCTGCGGACATCGAGCACCGCCCGGGCCACAGCCGGGGTAATGTTCCGGCTGACGCCCGCCTCCAGCATGGTGGGTGTGGCGGTGGCCCGGCCCAGCAGTGGATGCGAGCGGTCCGCGAACAGTCCATCCAGCTGAATCAGGTCGCGGGCGAGGACCTGAACCGAATTGGTGAATTCTCCCTCGTTCGAGGCATATCCGGCGTGGCGCTGGTCTCCCGAGGCAACCAGGTCGACCATCATGAGGCCCCGCTGCGCGATGGCGAAATCGAGATTGGTGGGCTCCCCGATTACGGCGGCATCGATCTCTCCGGCCGCCTCCACCGCTCTGCCCATGGTGGTGTTCTTGGTCTCTTCCCCGTAGCCGAGAATGATGAGGAGCCGGCCGGCGTCCATTCCACCGCTCTCGACGATGTCCTTGGCGGCATACAGCATCGCCGCAACCGAGGCCTTGGCGTCCCCGGAGCCGCGGCCATAGAGCCGGGTTCCCTCGATCACCGGATCGAACGGATCCCGGGTCCAGCCTGAGCCCGGCGGCACCACGTCCAGGTGCGAGGCGAATGCCAGCGTCGGCCCTGCGTCCCAGCCGCGCACCTCGATCTGAACCGCGTTGGCATCCCGCACCACGTCCAGCCCCCATCTCCGCGCGCTCTCTTCGACGAATAGGGCGATCTCGGCCTCTGCCCCGCTCATCGAAGGAATGGCCACCAGCTCGCGCAGCAGATCGACCTCACCCGGCAAGGTCCACTCCCAGGTAGGTCGCTTTCTCCTTGCGCCCGACGATCATCGTACCGCACCCGGCCCCGGTGAAGACCTCGAGCAGCAGCGCGTCGGGCGCCCGGCCGTCGATGATGTGGGTGCGCTCGACACCCCCGGTGGCGGCCCGAATGCATGCCTCGACCTTGGGACGCATGCCGCCGGTGAGCGCCCCATTGGCCATCAGGCCGGCCAGGTCGTCGGGGTCGGCAAAGGTGACCAGGGTGGAGGGATCGTTGCTGTCCCGAAGCACACCGGGAGCGCCGGTGAGAAAGATCAGCTTCTGAGCCCGCAGCGCGACGGCGAGCGACTCGGCGACGGTGTCGGCGTTCACGTTGTACACCTCCCCGTTCTCGCCCCCGGCCAGACTCGCCACTACCGGCACCATGCGCGCATCCATCAGGGCCAGAAGCACCCGAGGGTCCACCCGGTCGATGTCTCCCACGTGTCCGTAATCGACCCGCACCGTGGCTCCGGAGTCGTCCACCACCGACACCGGCGGCCGCCGGTGGGCGGTGATCAGCTCGGCATCCACGCCGCTCAGGCCGACGGCCTGCACCCGATGCCCCCGCAGGGCCGCGAGGAGACTCACGTTGATCTGCCCGCCATAGACCATCTTGACGACCTCGAGGGCAGCGTCATCCGTGACCCTGCGGCCGGCCACTATCCGTGGCTCGTGGCCCAGCCTCCGGCTCAGGGTGCTGGCCTGCGGCCCCCCGCCGTGCACTACCACCAGCCGGATGCTGAGCGACGAGAGCAGGGCGAGCTGCCCGGTTACGCTGTCGAGGACCTCGGGCCCGCTCAGAACATCACCGCCGAGCTTCACCACGAAGACGTGGTCGCGGTAGGCCCGCACGTAGCGGAGCGCGCCCTTGAGTCCGGCGATACCCTTGGTTGTGTCGATCGTCAACGTCGGCTCCCCGACAAAATGTGAACAGTGAACGGTGAACGGTGAACGGTGAATGGTGAACGTTTACCGTTCACCGTTTACCGTTCACCGTTTACCCCTCACGCTGTTCTCCTATCAGCTCCAGCAACAACGCCCGCTGGACATGCAGCCGGTTCTCCGCCTGGTCCACCACGACCGAATTGGGGCCGTCGAGCACCTTGTCGTCGATCTCCACGTTCCGCCGTACCGGCAGGCAGTGCATCACTATGCCCTTCCCTCCCCGGGTGGAGCGGAGGCGCGACGGGGTGAGCCGCCAGTCTCGCAGCCCGGCCCGCTGCTCCGCCTCTTCCTCCGGTCTGCCGTAGAGCTTGACCGAGCCCCACGACTTCACATAGACCGCGTCGGCTCCCACCAGGGCCTCGTCGGGATCGTCGATGATGTGCAGGAACTCTCCGCCCGATTGCTGCGCCAGCCTGCGGATCAGGGCGGTGTCCTCGGGATCGAGCTCATAGCCGGGAGGACGGCCGATGACGATCTCCATACCCAGCCGGGCTGCGGCCAGTGCGGCGCTGGCGGGTACCGCCGTGGGGAGCGCCTTCGGGTGCCAGGCCCAGGTGAGCACGAACCGTTTGCCCGCCAGCTCTCCCAGCTTCTCCCGCAGGGTCATGGCGTCGGCGAGCGCCTGGCATGGGTGCCGCCGCGCCGACTCCAGGTTGATGACCGGCTTCTCGCAATGGCGCGCGAAGCTCTTGATGATCGCGTCCTGGCGGGCAACCGACCAATCGTTGCCCCGGGGAAAGGAGCGGACACCGAGCGCGTCGGCATAGCGCCCCAGCACTCTGGCGGCATCCACGATGTGCTCCACCGAGCTGCCGTCCATCACCGCTCCCGGCTCGGTCTCCAGGGCCCAGCTCCCCTTGCCCGGCTCCAGCACCACCGCGTGTCCGCCGTGGAGGAACATGGCGGTCTCGAAGCTGGTCCGGGTCCGGAGGCTCGGGTCCATGAAGACCATGGCGAGCACCTTCCTCTCCAGGCCGCCGCTGATCTCCCCCCGTTTGATCCGCGCCGCCAGAGCCAGAAGCGCATCCACTTCCGCGGAGCTCCAGTCTTCCAGTGAGAGGAAGTCGCGCTTTTTCATCGAAGCGCAGCCTCGAGCCCGGCGAGAAGGATGTCGGCCTCCTCCCGGGAGAATGGGAGCGGTGGCATTAGCCGGAGCACTCTCGGATCGGTGGAGGTGCCGGTGAGGATGCGGTGCCCGAACAGAGAGCGCTGGACCTCAGCGGCCGGCCGGTCCAGGTGCAAACCCAGCAACAACCCCCGTCCGCTCACCTGCAGCACGCCGGGTCCCCGAGCGCGTGCGGCCAGGTAACCGCCCGTGGCGATGGCGTTCTCTATGAGCCGGTCGCGCTCGATTACGCCGATGGTCGCCAGCGCCGCAGCACAGGGTACCGGACCGCCGCCGAAGGTGCTGCCGAGATCGCCGAGGGAGATGCTGCTGGTGATCTCCTCCGTCGCGAGGACCGCGCCGATCGGAAGCCCTGAAGCAAGACCCTTGGCCAAGGTGAGCACGTCGGGCACGACACCGTAAGCCTCTGCCGCCGTGAACGCACCACAGCGCCCCACCCCGCACTGCACTTCGTCGAAGATCAGCGCGGCCCCTCGATCGTCACAGATCCGGCGCGCAGCCTCCAGAAATGCCGGAGCGCAATCCCGGGCCCCCGCGAGCCCTTGCACCGGCTCGACGATGACGGCCGCCACCGTATGGTCCACGACCTGGTCGAGTGCGGCGCCGTCGTCGAACGGCACCTTGCGGGAGAGCGGCATGCCGCTGCGCCGAGCCGCTTCTTCGTATCTCGCGCCATCGGTGCAGGCAAGAGTGGCGGCGGTGCGGCCGTGCCACCCACCTCTGACCGACACGATGGTCTGCCGTCCCGTATGGCGGCGGGCGAGGTGGAGTGCATTCTCGTTGGCTTCCGCCCCCGAATTGCACAGGAAGACCCGCGCCAGCGGCGGCGGACAGAGGTCGACCAGCTTCCCGGCCAGCTCCTCGCGGCGGGCATGCGGCACCGCGCTGGAATAGAACACCAGCTCGGTGGCCTGTCGGGTGACGGCCCGCACTACGTCCGGATGGCTGTGCCCCGTGGCGGCAACGGCGTGGCCACCGTAAGCATCGAGCCACTCCTCTCCGTTCTCGTCGATGAGCCAGGAGCCCCGGCCGCGTACCGGCCGGACCGGGAACTGGGCGTAGACGGGAAGTAAGGCGGTACGGCGGTACGGGGGTAAGGTGGTAGCAGTGTCACCCTTCGCTTCGCTCGGGATGACATTCTTTTGATCTTTCAGCATGGGAACGCCGGAGCCCCCGTCAGCCCCGCACACTCGTCCATACCCAGCGCCAGGTTCATCGCCTGAATGGCCTGGCCTCCCGCACCCTTCACCAGGTTGTCTATCGCCACGCTCACCTGGATCTCCCGCCCATTCGGACTCGCGGCAGCGTGGATCAGTGCGTAGTTGGTGCCGACAGCGTGAGTGAGCTCGGGAGGCGCTTCGAGCACCCGAACGAAGGGGCGGCCGGCGTACGCATCCAGGAGCCACTTCGCGGCGGCGGTGCCTGGTGCGGCTCCGCCAATCTCTGCGCCCGGAGGCATGAACGCGTGCAGGGTGAGATAAATGCCGCGGACGAACGGGCCGGAGTGCGCCATCAGCCGCGCGGTGGCATCGGCCCGGCCGGCCCACTCTCGCCAGCCCTGGAGGATCTCCGCCTCGTGGCGATGCGCCAGCGGTGAGTAGGCGAAGAGATTGTGCGCCCGGGCGGGGTGGTGGGTTGTCGGCCTGGGTTGGCCGCCGGCCCCGCTGGAACCGGTGACGGCAAAGAGCGAAGGGGTGACCGGGAGTCCGGCTCGGGCCAGGGGGAAGAGGGCGAGCTGCGCCGCCGTGGCAAAGCACCCGGGAGCGGCGATTGCCTTGGCGCCCTGCAGCCGGGCCCCTACGACATCGGCCAGGCCATACCGGAACCGGCTGACCAGGTCCGGCGCCGCATGGCTGCCGTAGTAGTGCTGGTACAGGCGGAGATCCTGAATCCGGAAGTCCGCTGCCAGATCGACGACCAGACCGGGCCCGGCCTCGAATACGTCGGCTGCCACCCGGGACGACGCGCCGTGCTCCAGGCTCAGGAAGACCACGTCCCGACCTCGGGCCGCCTCGCCCGGGGTGCCGCCGGCAAAGCGCGCGTTGGTGAGTGGGGCGAGGGCCGGATGGACCTCCCCGATCGGCTTGCCGGCCTGGCTCCGGCTGGTTGCCACGCATTCCCTGACTTCGGGGTGCTGCAGCAACAGACGGAGCAGCTCGCCGGCGACATATCCGGCGCCGCCGATGACGGCGATCTTCATTGGGAGTCGGGAGTCGGGAGTCGGGAGCCGGGAGTCACAGCGTGGACGGCTCCAGGATCACTGTGGAGCGGGGACTCCTGACTCCTGACTCTTGACCCTCCGCCCAGCTATCGAGCGCCTTCCGAACCACCCCGAGCAACCCGGCCGCATCCCGCCGGGCATTGTGGGCCGGCAAGCCGAGCCCGCTCTGGATGTACACCTGTCCCACCTCGTTATCGGTTGTCGGGCCGGTCATGACCGTAACCGGAAGCCCGAACTCGTTGCGCATCAGCTCCACCGCGCCCCAGCAGGCCACCGGATCGGGCGCGGCCATCACGTACGCGGCACCGACCCGCGTGAGCTCGGCGTCGCGAAGGATGTCCTGGACGCCGTACTCGCCCAGGATGCCGTCGCCCAGCTCGGCCACTATCACGTCGGGCTTGGCGTGAGCCAGGCGGTTGAAGATCCCCTTGGCGGTGGCCACGGTGATACCGGCATGGGTGCTCGCCACGCCGACGTCGTTGAAGGTGAGCGCGGCCAGCGCGCCGGCGTCGAGCATCGAGAGCGCGTCGCGCATCAGAGAGACGCCGGTCAGCTTGGCACCCGCCACCCTGAAGCCGCTGCGCGCCAGGCCGCGCACCAGCTCGGTCGCCGCCACGGTCTTGCCGGCATTCATGCAGGTGCCGGCCACGTAAACCACCGGCACGGCGCTCTCGAGCGTGTCGGAGGAAGGCACCGCATGGTCCTTGATGTGCGCCGGCCGCCCGATCCGGTCGCCCAGCTCGGGGAAAGCGAGGATGGCACCGATCACTTCGGCCTTGAACGGCGGTCCGATGTCGGAGTTCACCGAGGTACAGCGCCCGAGAATGCCGCCGAGGTTGAGGACCTCGAGGGTGTCCCCGGGACTGATGTGGCTGGGGACCACCCCGGCATAACCCCGCAGCGCCCGCCGGGTGCCGAGCGTCCCGGCCAACAGGTCTCCTCCCCGGAGCGACAGCATCCGTCCGGTAACATCCTCGACCGTGTTGTAGGACGATTTGTCCTCCAGGATCCGGACGGCGAGCACGTAGCCCTCAGTCGCGATGATGTCGTCGCCGACGATCACCTCGGGTGTGAGCGCCGCGTTCCTGGTGGACGAGGCGATCCGGTCAAGGCGGACGCGTGTGGTAACGACCATTGTCAAGGCTCCTCAGAGTCAGGCAAAAACTTCACCACGGAAGCACGGAAGACACGGAAGTGAGAGGTTGGGGTAACAACCTTCTCTACTTCCGAGCGCTTATCTTTTTTTTCTTCTTATCGGTTGTCGGTTCTTTACCAGTCTGCACATCGTCTTGCAGTGATCTGGTTTGGCTCTCGGAACCTTCCGTGTCTTCCGTGCTTCCGTGGTGAAGTTTCTCCGGAGTTCCGTTTGCCGCACGAGCGGCGAGTAGCGAAGGGACTGCCGCGACGCGCGCAAAGGCGCGGGCCTCGTCGCCGGTCCAGAGCCGGTTCTCCTCACCGTAGGTGGCGACCGACTGGTCCATCATCGAATGCGGGCTCCGCGTCCCCACGACGTGGAAGCGTCCCGGCGCCAGGCGCACCCGGGTCTCCCCGGCGACGCGTGCCTGGGAGCTGGTGATGAGCGCCTCGATGTCACGAAGAGACGGATCGAAGTACTGGCCTTCGTGCAGGCGGTCGCCGTAGAAGCGGGCGAGCTGGTCCTTCCAGAAGGCTTGCCACTTCGTGAGCACCAGCTTTTCCAGCTCCCGGTGGGCCCCGATCAGGATCAGCGCCGCGCCGGCCTCGAAGCCGATGCGGCCCTTGATGCCCAGCGCGGTCTCGCCCACGTGAATGTTGCGGCCGATGCCGTAGGTCGCGGCGAGGTCTCCCAGCCGGCCGATGAGAGCGGGCCCTGCCAGCGGCTTGCCATCCAGCTCGGCCGCGAGCCCCCGCTCCCATCCGAGCACGATCTCGCTCGCTGGGGGCGGATCGGCCGGCGGCTCCAGCAGCTCCTCGGGCGGTCCGGCCCAGGTGTCGTGAGTCCAGCCGCCGCCCCAGGTGGTGCCCCAAAGCCCCCGATTGATAGAATAGTCCCCAGCCTTGGCGGGGACCGGCAGCCCACGCTGGGCCAGGTAGGCGATCGCCTGCTCCCGCTTGATCCCTTCGTCTCGGATGGGGGTGACGATCTCGAGCTCCGGCGCGAGGACCCGGAGGGCGACATCGAAGCGGACCTGATCGTTGCCGGCGCCGGTGGAGCCGTGCGCCACGGCGCGGGCCCCGATGCCGCGCGCCACCTCCACCACCGAGAGCGCCTGCTGGGTCCGCTCCGCCGCCACGCTCAGGGGATAGACTTCGCCGCGGAGCACGTTGCCCTGGATGAGAAAGCGGACGAACCGGTCGTACACCTGCTGGCGGGCATCGACCTCGTGGTGCAGGACGGCGCCGACCTGTTTGGCCTGGCGCCGGATGGCGTCCCGATCCGACGGGGTGGAACCGCCGGTGTCCACGTAGACGGTGTGCACCGCCCAGCCCGCTTCCGCGAGGCGGGGCACGCAGTAGGTGGTATCGAGCCCGCCGGAGAATGCGAGCGCCAGGGTCGGGGCCGAAGAATGCATATTGCATAAGTATGCACATCCTTTCCGCCAGCACAAGACCCGGGAAACTGTCGCCTCCCTCTTGCCTGTCTCCGCCTGCCGTTGTACTGTAGCTGGACAATCGCTCCTTCGTGGTCATTTGCGGCGTATTGCAGCCACGTTAAACAAATGCTAAAAAGCCTCGCGTCCCGAGTGTCTTTTTGGCACCGGGCGCTTTTGATTTTTCGGCCGGGCCAATAGACCTCGCGGCGTCGGAGGCGGAAGGGAACTGTCCAATGCCGACCGCGCCTGCCGTCAGCCCTCCTCTTCAGACCAGCGTGGTGCCCGAGGCGAGGGGCGAAGCGCTCCGCGTCCTGCCGCTCGGTTGCGTCATATGTGGAGCGCAGTACCAGCCGGGCCCCACCGCCCTCTGCGAGCGCTGCCTGGGACCGCTGGAGCCGGTGTATCCATCCACCCGAGAGCTCCCCGGCCGGGCCACCATCGCCGCACGGGATCACTCCCTCTGGCGCTACCGCGAGTGGCTGCCGCTCGACGGAGCTCCCCGATTCTCCCTCGACACCGGCCTGACCCCGCTCCTCGAGTCGCCCGCGCTGGCCCGTCGCCTTGGAGTGGCGCGCGCCTGGATCAAGAACGACAGCGTCTCCCATCCGACGCTGTCCTTCAAGGACCGGGTGGTGGCCACCGCCATCAACGCGGCTCACGCGCTGGGCCTGAAAACGATCGCCTGCGCCTCCACCGGCAACCTGGCCAACGCAGTCGCCGCCCATGCGGCTCGGGCCGGTCTCCCGGCCTGGGTATTCATCCCCGACGATCTCGAGCCCGCCAAGATCATCGCGTCCGCGGTGTACGGTCCCCGACTGGTCCGGGTGCGGGGCACGTACGACGACGTCAATCGGCTCTGCACCCAGGCGGCCGAGCGGTTCGAGTGGGGAATCGTGAACGTCAACCTGCGGAGTTACTACGGCGAGGGCTCGAAGACGGTTGCCTTCGAGATTGCGGAGCAGCTCGGCTGGCGTCTACCGAGCGCGGTTGTGGCACCCATGGCGGGCGGCTCGCTGGTCACGAAGCTTCGCAAGGGGTTCCGCGAGTTCGTGGATTGCGGCTTGGTCGCCGGGCGGCTTCCCCGACTGTTCGGCACCCAGGCCGCCGGCTGCGCTCCGATCGTACGGCTGGTCCAGGAGCGGAGCGACGTGCTCCAGCCCGTAATCCCCCACACCATTGCCCGCTCGCTCGCCATCGGCAGCCCGGCCGATGGGGTCTTCGCTTCCCGGGCCATCCACGAGACCGGCGGCTGGGCCGCGGCGGTTTCGGATGAGGAGCTGTCGGCCGGAATCCGGCTCCTCGCGGAAACGAGCGGAGTGTTTGCCGAGACCGCCGGAGGCGTCACGGTGGCGGGCGCGCTCGCGCTGGCTGCGGGCGGCCACCTCGGACCCGATGACGAGGTAGTGCTCTGCATAACCGGCAACGGACTCAAGACGGTGGATGCCGTGCCGGAAGTCCTGCGTGATCTGCCGACCATCGCCCCGCGACTCAGGGAGCTCGCGGCGCTGGTGGAACAATCAGTCTGAGACCCAAGGAGAGAATCCGATGCCGGTAACATTCAGCATTCCGACCATACTGGCCCGCCTGGCGGACGGCCAGGTCACGCTCCAGGCCAGCGGATCGACCCTGGGCGAGGTGGTGGCGGGGGTAGCCCAGCGGTTCCCCCAACTGGCGCCGAGGCTGCGGGACGAGAGCGGAGGGCCCTACCCTTTTGTGGCTTTCTACCTCAACGATGAGGACGCCCGCTTCCGTGGCGGGTTCCAGGCGCCGGTGAGCGATGGCGACGAGATCACTGTGGTTGCCGCGATCTCCGGGGGTTGAAACGATCGGATCCGGCTTACCACCGCTCCGCCACGGCCACTATCATGTCGGCCAGGGCCGCCGCGTCCCGGAGATCCATCGTCTCCACCGGTGAATGCGAGTAACGCAGCGGCCATCCGATAGGAACATCGGGCACCCCGTAAGGCTCGAAGGCGGAGCCGTCGTTCCCCCCGTTGGTCGTCCCCACCTGTAACGGGACTCCGGCCGCGCGCGCCAGCGCCACCAGCGAATCCAGGTGCGCCGGCGGCGTGACCGAGCTGTTGTCAACCGCCCGCGCGACTGCCCCGCGCCCCAACGGCGCCACCCCGAAGTTCTGCGGCTCCAGCGGGGAATCGGCCGTGACGAAGGTATCGATGGCATGGACTCTGGCGGTGCGTAAGCCGAGCGCGTTGGCCGCCGCACGGGCGCCTTCCAGGCCGATCTCCTCCCGCGTGCTCCAGAGGAAGATGACGGTGTGGCGGAGCCGATCCTCATTCAGACGCCTTACGGCGAGCACCTGGGCCGCCGAGCCGACCCGGTCGTCGAGGGAACGGCCGGTGGCACGGCTACCGGCAAGACGCACGAGCTCCTTGGGCATGGTCAGCGTGTGCCCCAGCCGGATTCCCAGCGCCTCGGTGGCCGCGCGAGACGTGGTGCCGACGCCGGCCCGAAGGCTCGGCGGGGTGCGTCTGAGCTCGGCCGTCCCCGAGTCGCGTGGCATGAATACGCCCGGTATCGGCGTGCCACCGGTATGAACCAGCGCCGGCTTGGCTTCCCATAGCGAGGGAAACAGGCCGCCGACCGGAGCCAGATCGAGCGAGCCGTCGTCTCGAATTCCGGCCACCCGAAACCCGATCTCGTCGAGGTGTGCGACGAAAACCACCGTCGGCTCTCCGCTGCCGAGGGTGAGCCAGAGATTCCCGGCGCTGTCGGTCTGGGGACGGAGCCCTGGCGGCAGCAGCCGCGCGACCGTCTCGCGCACCGGCCCTTCCATGCCCGAAACTCCGTAGCTCTCCACCAGCGGCTTCAGCACCTGCTCGACCTCACGCCACCGGGCTCGTTCCGCCGGGGGGCGCGCCTGCGCCGCAAGCACGGCAGGACTGGCGGCCAGCAAGACGACCAGCCAGGGTCTCACCGGGTGCCTCCGATCCACTCGGCGAGTCCCCTCCGCAATGAATCGGCGTCGGCCAGCGAGACCGTCTCCACCGCCGTCCCGGCGTACTCCACCGGGAGGGCCCACCGGTGCACTTCCCCCAACTTTTCCCACCGGGCCTCGCTTCTTTGATCGCGGGTTCGCTGGAGCCTGCCACGCAGGCCGGGCTGACCATCTACGATCAGGGTCTCGTCGAACGGGCCGAGCGCGTGTGCCAGCGTGGCCAGGCCCCGCTCGCCCAGTTGCTGCTCGACCATGAAGCCGGCGACGACGGTGCCGGCGGCCTTTATCTTGCCAGCCGTCTCCCGGACGGCTGTGAGCAACGCAGCACACGCCGCCCGGCGCCCGGCAGCCGGTGCCGCGAGCAGTCCGTCACCATAGCGGTGGGGACGCTTTGCAAGAGTCACCGGGGCCAGCACGCCGATGCCCAGCCTGGCGGCCTTGGCCCCTGTGGTCGCACCCACGTCTACGTAAGCGTCATCGACGGTGAACGGGTCTTCGCCTGGGGCGGTCCGTCCCCGGGTCAGGTGAATGGAGCGCACCGCCACCACCCCGGCCACCGGCCCTCGGCTCCCCTGAATGGTGACCCGGTTTCCCTCGAGCTGCTGGTCGAACAGCGGCCATACCCGCCCGGGCACCCGGCGGAGAGTGACATAGCCGTCGGATCGAACATTCCCAACTACGTAGCCGGGCTCGTCGACTGGACAGACCACCAGCCGACGTTTGGTTCCCTGGCCCAGCGTCAGGTGCACGTTGCCGGCCCGATCACGCGCAGCGCCTGGCAGCAGGCCGCGAAGAGTGTCCAGCATGGCGCGCTCGAAGCCGGTGATGGCTGACATCGAAGCCAGCCGGGTGGCCACTGCAAACACCACGGTGTCACCCTCGATCGGCTTTCGCGCTGCCTGGCTCGAGGTGGCGGATGCTGTCAGGCCTTGGGCCGCGAGCTGAATTAGCGGAACCGCGGAAAGAAGAAGCGGGGCGAGGAATCCAGCCCACGAGCCTGGAAGCCCGTGGAGTAGATTCCTCATTTCGATCGGAATGGAGCCCGCCTTTGCTAGGTAGAGGTACCGCCGGAAATGCCGGTATCCAGGTCGTGGACGTATAACGCGGCCCCACATCCATTGGCTGATTCGGTCACTACTTCCCGCATGAGATCAAGTGCCTCGCTGAGGCTCCGGGAGAAGGCGAACTCGAGCGCGAGTGGCGCCGGCTCCCCATCCCTGGTCTCTGGGAGGTAGGCTGTCAGGAAACGATCGACGATGACGGGGTGGATTTCTCTGCGAGCGGGATGTGGCAGGCCGTGGCGACGTTCGATCTCGAAGAGGAGGCGCTCGGCCAGGAAGACGCGCTCCTGTTCAATGGCGGCAGGAAGCATCACATATATCCTCAGCTGGAATCGCCGGCGCGGCTGGCGAGCGGCCGGCAAGTAATGGGAACGGGCGACGCCAGACGCCTCGGGACCGCAGCTGGGGCGGCATGTTTACCAATGCTCAGAACTCGCATTCGGCGTAAGAGAAGAAAGACCGAAACGCGGCTGAGGTTATCGCGGCAAGGCGGGGCCGCTGCCCGCCCCGGTTCGCGCGACGGCTCGGGCGATCTGATCCAGATCGTCGAGCGTCAGCTCGAGAGTAGCCGCCGTGATCCACCCATCCACCTGATCGGGCGACCGGGCGCCCACGATAGCTCCGGTCACGCCGGGCCAGGCCAGGGTCCACGAGATGGCCACGGCGCTGACCGTGGTTCCGTGCCGCTGCGCGATGGGACGCAGCGCATCGCGCAGCGCCAGGTTCCGGTTCAGCCTTGGGGGCTTGAAGTCCTGCGAACGCCTGCGCCAGTCGTCGGGCGGCAGCGACTCGATTCGATCGGTCGAGAAACCCTCGGTCAGCAAGCCGGACTGGAGCGGGCTATAGCCGATCACCCCGGTCTGGTGCGCGGCGCACCAGGGTATCTCCACCTCGGCAGCTTGCCGCCGAATCAGCGAGAACGGTGGCTGAAGCGAGTCCAGGTGCCGGACCGCGGCACACCGCGCCAGCAGCCTCACATCGAAGTTGGAGACTCCCGCCGCCCGGACCTTGCCCTCATCCACCAACCGGCACATCGTCTCCCAGGATTCCTCTACCGGAGTGCCGGTCTGGTCCGGCCAATGGAACTGATATAGGTCGATCTGCTCGACCCCGAGCCGGCGCAGCGATGCCTCGCACTCCGCTCGGATCGACTCCGGCTCGAGCACCTGCCGGGGGGGCGCCGCCGGGTTACTCTCGTCCCACACCAGCCCGCACTTGGTGAAGACGTACGGCCGCTCGCCGGCCGGGATGCCGTCGAGCGCCTGGCGGACGACCTCCTCCGAGTGCCCCAGTCCATACACGGCGGCGGTGTCGATCCAGTTGACGCCCAGCGCGACTGCGTGACGGATGCCGGCGATCGACTCCCCATCGTCCTGCGGGCCCCAGCCGAAGGCCCAGCCACCTCCACCGGCCGCCCAGGCGCCGAACCCGATCGTGCTCAAGTGGAGATCGCTGGTGCCGAGCCGGCGGGTTGGGAGGATCGCCATCATGACCGAAAGTAAGTCGATGGAGGTGGCATCGCCGGACCCGGGACGGGGACGGAGCACCTACGCCCGCAGGATAGGCTTGTTCTCCGGAACGATGATGGTGGTCGGCGGCATCATAGGCTCGGGGATCTTTCTGAATCCGGCCTACGTAGCCGCCCGCGTGCGCACCGTGGAGCTTACCCTGGCGGTCTGGGCGACCGGCGGCGTCATCGCTTTGATAGGAGCCCTCATATTCGCCGAGCTTGGTGCTCGAAGGCCGGTAGCTGGTGGGGGCTACGTATACCTGCGCGATGGGTACGGAAGGCTGCCCGCGTTCCTCTATGCCTGGACCTTGCTGCTGGTCATCGCTACCGGTGCGATCGCGGCGGTCGCGGTGACCTTCGCGAGCTATACCGCGACGCTGCTCGGCGTGGGGCCTGGCGGACATCTGCCGCTCGCCATCGCCGCCATCCTGGTGCTTTCCGCCGTCAACTACACAGGTGTGAGGCCAGGTGCCGTAACCCAGAACGTCTTCACCGTTCTGAAGCTGGCAGCGCTCGCGGTCCTGATCGCAGCCGGGCTGACCCTCAACCCTGCCCCACCGGTTTCCCTGCCGGTTGATCCGCTCGCCGGTGAAGAGGTTCTCTTGGCCTTCGGAGCGGCCTTGGTTCCGGTGCTCTTCGCCTTCGGCGGATGGCAGCAGACCAACTTTGTGGCCGAGGAGCTGATCGAGCCGGAGCGCAATCTGCCTCGCGCGCTGGTAGCCGGCGTGAGCATCGTCGTGGCCGTCTACCTGCTGGCCAACTGGGCGTATCTTCGGGCGCTGAGCCTCCCCGGGCTGGCCCGGAGCACCGCGCCCGCCGCGGAAGCGATGGGCGCCTTGCTGGGGTCCACCGGGAGGACCATCATTGCGGCGGGGATCGCCGTGTCGACCTTCGGCTTTCTCAATCTGGTGATCCTGGTCTCGCCCCGGGTCTACCAGGCCATGGCGCGTGACGGTCTCTTTTTCCCCAGTCTTGCCCGCCTGCACCCCCGATTCCGCACCCCGTCCGCAGCTATCCTCTTCCAGGGCTCCTGGGCCGTCGTTCTCACCCTGAGCGGCACCTACGGTGACCTGCTGGACTACGTGGTGTTCGGAGACTGGATCTTCTTCGCGGCCACCGCCTCCACCCTCTTCGTCTTCCGGGCGAGGGAGAGGAGTGGCCGGGAGCCCCGGCAGGAGCGGTTTCGGGCCCCGGGATTTCCTTATGGTCCCCTGATCTTCATTCTGGCAGGGCTCTACGTAGTGGTGGGCTCGATCGTCTCCAACCCGAGCAATGCGCTCAGAGGAACGGCCTTGATCGCGCTCGGCATTCCGGTCTTTCTGTTCTGGGACAGGAGGAGACGTGCCTCTCCGTCTTCTCCGTCCTCTACACGTAAGGGGTCGCGTGCGGGATGATCGGCTCCGCTACTTCATCCGCGAGGTACTCCTCCCGATACATCCGGATCAGCTCGAAGAAGTAGGAGATCGCCAGGGGACCGAGGAGTAGCCCGAGGAGTCCGAAATAGCGGATGCCGGCAAACGCGCCGATGATGGTGATGAACGGATGGATCTTGGCCCAGCGCCGGAAAACCATTGGGCGGATGACATTGTCGATGTTCCCGACGACGATGAAACCCCAGAGTGCCAGGCCGATGGCCATACCGTAACGCCCTTCGAGCGCCAGGTGCAGGACACCTGGTCCCCAGACCAGTGCGCTCCCCACCACCGGTAGGATGGCAAAAATGACCGTCACTACCCCCCAGAAGAGCGCGTTGGGGATGCCGGTAATCCAGAAGGCCACACCCACCAGAAGGCCCTGAACCGAAGCTGTCAGGCCGGTTCCTATCAGGGTAGAGAGGGTAACATCGCGGAAGCGGTCGCGCAGGATCTCGGCGTTGTGGGCCGAGAACGGGATGAAGGGTCTCACTCCCCTCCAGGCCGACTCCGGCGCCTGCAACAGGTAGTACAGCCCGAAGAAAGTAATGGTCAGCTGAATGGCCAGACGGGTGGCGGTGCCGATCAAACCGAGCGCGCTGGAGCCGATCCAGGCCACCAGGCTCGAGCCCAGGGCTTCGAGCTGGGCGCCCACATCGTAGGGGCCGATCCGCAGCTGCCGCAGCTTGGCGATAAGGGGGCTGCGAATGACCCCCGTGGCCATGTCCTGGGCCTCGGCAGCCACTAACCCAACAAAGGAAAGCCCCGGCCCCAGGACCAGGATGATTCCGAGCAGCACCACCAGACCGGCGGCTGCACCCGGCTTCATCCGCCGGGCGAGCCAGTGGTAGACCGGGGCGAATACTATGTAGAGAACCGGGGCCCCGACGAGCCCGGTACTGAACGGCCACAGTGTCCAAACCAGGGCCAGCCCGAGCACGAAGATCAGGAAGGCCGCACGATCCCGCTCAGTGTCCAGGAAGGCCATCGGGTAAGAGTAGGGCAGGGCAGGCTCCTCGACCAGTGTGCCGGCGGGGTGTATCTTCTTGGAGCCGGGATCGGGGAGTCCGGGAGCCTATGACTCCTGACCCCTGACTCCTGACTTCAAAACCGGTCCAGGACTCGTGGTCCCACTGACTCAGCTTCCGGGCGCCGTTCTCTTCATAGCTGGCGCAGCACTCGCGCTCTTCGTCGCGCTTAGCGGCCTCTTCTGGCGCGAGCGCCAGCGGCGGCGCCGGGCCGAGCGTACCGTCGCTGAAATTCAGAGCCAGTTGCAGACCGTAACCGCGACCATGCGCGAGGGCGTCATCGCCTACGGCATGGATCGGCGGCTCAAGTTCGTCAATCCGGCCTTCGAGCGACTGACCGGATACCCCGCCGACGAGCTCCAGGAGCTCGAATTCCTCCAGTACATCCACGATGAAGACCGGCCCGCCATCCTGGCGGAATGGGACCGCCTCACCCAGGGCGGGGCCCTCCGGGACCAGGAGTACCGGGTTATCACCCGCTCGGGCCAGATTCGCTGGTGCTCCAGCTCCTGGGAGCCGATGAGGGACGAGACCGGGCTCCAGATCGGGTATATGGGCACGGAGTTCGACATCACCGAGCGCAAGCTGGCAGAAGAGGCGATGCGCCGGGATACCGAGCTCTTTCAGGCAGTGCTGGAGGTAGAGCAGGCGGTTTCGGCTGCGGGGCTGGACTCGGGCACCGTCATGCGGGTAATCGCGGAGCGCAGCAAAGGCCTCACCGGCGCCAGCGGGGCAGTAATCGAAGCCGTTCAGGGCCAGGAGCTCGTGCCCCTGGTGCACGTCGGCACCAGGGCACCGGAGCCCCACATGAATGCAAGCCTATCGGGTATCTGCGCGCGCACCGGTGAGCTTCAGCTCTGCGAGGATGCGCTCGATGACTCCCGTATCTCCCATCAGGCATACGGCCGGATGGGCATCCGATCCATTCTGGCGGTGCCTCTCAGCGACGAGCACCGCACCGTGGGTGTGCTCCAGGTGGTTTCCCCTGAACCGCACGCCTTCAGCGACCGGGATGCCAAGGCGCTGCGTCTCCTGGGCGGCCTCATGGGAGCGGCGATGGGTCATGCGGCGGCGTTCGAGGGACGCCAGTCGCGGCTGGAGGAGCGTACCCGCGCGTTGCAGGAGAGCGAGCAGCGCTTCAAGCAGCTGGTGGACGTGGCGCAGGAAGGCATCTGGGTGGCCGACGACCGCGGCGTGATCACATACGTCAACCAGCGTATGGCCGATCTGCTGGGCTACGGCAACGGCGCCCTGCTGGGCCGCACGGTTTACGACTTCATCGAGGCCGACTCGAGACCGGGAGCCCAGCACGCCCTGAGCCGTGGTGCGGCCCGCCCCGGACACAGCCAGGATCTCCGGTTTCGCCGGCGCGATGGCAGCCAGCTCTGGGGACTGGTCTCGTCCAGTCCGATCCTGGGCAAGAACGGGGTGCTGGTGGGTACCGTGGGAATGGTCACCGACATCACCGAACGGAAGCAGACCGAAGATCGGCTGCGTCGTTCCGCCGAACGGCTCGCCATGCTCCACGACATGGACCAGGCCATTCTCGCGGCCCGGTCGCCGGCTGAGGTGGGCCGCGCAGCCCTGGCGCGCATGCGCCGTATGGTTCCCTGCCAGAGCTGCACGGTCGTGCTGTTCGACTTCGAGCGGGGCCAGGCCGAGCTGATCGCCGGGTACTCCGGCGGAGCCCAGCTCGGGTACTCCCCCATACCTCTGGCCGACCTGTCGCCCGCCGAGGTGCTGCGGGGCGGCAAGGTCCGCTATATAGAAGATCTGGGGGTGGCGGAAGACCCGGCGCCTCTCGCGCGTCAGATGCTGGCGGAGGGCTTCCGGAGTCTCTTCTCGGCTCCCCTGATGGTGGAAGGCGAGGTGATCGGGGAGATCAGCATCGCGTCCCCCACCAGGGGGGCCTTCGATAACGAGCATCGCGACATCGTGCTCGAGGTGGCGAGCCCGCTGGCCATAGCCATCCAGCACGCCCGGCTGCGCCAGGAGCTCTCCCGGCAGACCAGCGAGCTGGAGCGCAGGCTGGCAGAGAGGAGCACTGCCCTGCGCGCCCTCACGGCGGAGCTCGAGACCCTGCTCTACTCGGTGTCTCACGACCTGCGCGCCCCCCTCAGACATCTGATCGGCTTTTCCAAGCTTCTGGTCGAGGACTGCGGGCGGGAGCTGGATCCTGCAGCCCTGGACTACGCCGAGCGCATCAATAAGTCCGCGGAACAGATGGCCACATTGGTGGACGATCTGGTTGGTCTCTCCAGAATCGGGCAGCAGGATCTGCTGCGCCGGGAAGTTCGCTTGGCCACGCTGGTGGAGGACGTGATAGACCAGTTGCGCTCCCAGGCGGATGGGCGGCTCATCGACTGGGAGATCGAGGAGCTGCCGTCCATCGAATGCGATCCGGGCTTGGCCAAGCTTGCCCTCACTCACCTGATCGGCAATGCCATCAAGTTCACCCGCCCCAGGGGGCGGGCCACGATTCGGATCTCGCCGGTCGAGGCCGAAGGACAAGCCGGCCTGGTGGTGCAGGACAACGGGGTGGGCTTCAAGATGGCGTACGCCGGCAAATTGTTCGGCCTGTTTCAGCGGCTGCACCGCACCGACGAGTTCGAGGGAAACGGCGCCGGCCTGGCCATCGTCCAGCGCATTGCCCAGAAACACGGCGGACGGGTATGGGCGGAATCGGAGCCAGGCTCAGGAGCGAAGTTTTTCCTGACCCTGGGCAGCGGGGGCGGGTGGGCCGCGGGGGAGTCATGAATAGCCCACTGCCCTGCCCACCCGCCCCGCTGCGCAGCGAAATCCTTCTGGTGGAGGGTAATCCCCTGGAGGTAGAGCTCACCCTTCGGCCGCTCAGCGGCCTGGTTCCCGCAGGCTGTATCGAGGTCGCCCGCGACGGGGAGGAAGCGCTCGACGTCCTGCTCGGCCGCGGCAGTTCCCCCCATCGCCCGCTGGCTCCGCTCCCACGGCTGGTTCTGCTCGATCTGCATCTACCCCGGCTGGACGGTCTCGAGGTGCTGCGCACCATCCGGGGGAACGCTCGCACCTGCACTACCCCCGTCGTGGTACTCACCTCCTCCACCGACCCGCGGCAGCTGTCCCAGTGCTACCAGCTCGGGGCCAACAGCTGCGTCCAGAAGCCGGTCAGGTATGAGGAGTTCAGCGATACCATCCAGGCCGTCGCCCGGTACTGGCTGGGGTTCAACCAGACTCCGCCGTCTTCAGGGCAGGCTGCAGTCTAACCACTGCAACTTTTTGGCCCCGCCGGACGTCCATGAACTACCTACCCCACCTAGACCCGAGGCAGTTTGTGTCTTCCCGACTCCTGTTGCTGTTGGCCGCCGCTCCCTGGAGCTCCGCTTCGTTTTTGCCGGCCCAGAGCGCGGCCGAGCCGAAGCGGGCTCCAATCGAGATACCCTACGAGAGGTTCGTGCTTCCCAACGGCCTGACCCTCCTGGTTCATGAGGACCACAAAGCGC
>JBOHSD010000011.1:0-75489 GCA_050733075.1 Gemmatimonadales bacterium | reverse complement strand
GTCCACCGCAGTGCGACGGCCTCCCGAAAAGGAGGCCGTCGTTTTTGCGGCCCACCGACATGGTGTACATTACCGCCATTCATTCACCCTGGAGCAGTCAATGCATTACCGTGGGTTGCTCGCGGGCGCCATTCTCCTGTCGGCGTGCGGCCGGGCGCTTTCGACTCCGGTCAGCACCAGAACTTCGGCCGGACCGGAGGAGACCTTTGCCTGTATCAAGAAACAGCTGACGCAGATCGGCTACAGGCAAAGCTCAATTGACGTTACTGATCTCCGGATTGAGGCCACCAAGATCGACCCCAAGTCCCGCCGCCCCGACGTGCAGTTCCGCCGCATGCTGGAGAAGCTCGACGTCAAAGTGGCGGCCGAAGCCGACGGAAGGACCAGCATCGAGGTACTGCCGCGCACTTTTGCCGAGTACACCACCCATCGGGGCCCGACCGAGGAGCAGGAGAGGGCATCCGAGGTGGTCAAGGCCGATGCGCAAGAGCTGCTGAACCGGTGCAGCAGCTAGCTCGCCCCGGCCCGCTCCTGCTAGCTTCCACGACGAACCAACCAACGGCCCGACCGGGCTGGTGAGGAGAGCGGCAGTGGCAGTTCCGCTGGTCCAATTGACAAGATCGGGGTCTGCGCCGCGGCAGGGCGGTCCGGTCCCGGTGCCCCTGGATTCACCCCGCAAGCCAGGCTGGCTCAAGGTGAAGGCTCCGGGCGGGCCCACTTATGCGCGTATCAAGAGCATGATGCGCGAGCTGAAACTGCACACGGTGTGCGAGGAGGCGCGCTGCCCGAACGTGGGGGAGTGCTGGGAGCACCAGGCCGCCACGTTCATGATTCTGGGTGACGTGTGCACCCGTAACTGCACCTACTGCGCGGTTACCCACGGCACCCCCGAGGCATTCGACGCCCTGGAGCCGGCTCGCCTGGCCGAGGCAGTGGCCAGGATGGGGCTCCAGCACGTCGTGATCACCTCGGTGGACCGCGACGATCTTCCCAACGGCGGCGCCGAGGCGTTTGCCGGGTGCATCACCGAGATCCGGCAGCGCCTGCCGGACACCAGCGTAGAAGTGCTGATCCCCGATTTCAAGGGCTCCGAAGCGGCCCTTCGCATCGTGATGGACGCCCGTCCCGACATCCTCAACCACAACCTGGAGACGGCCGAGCGGCTCTATCGGATGGCGCGTCCGGGGGGGAAATACGGCCGGGCACTGCGGCTGCTGGCAAACGCCCGCCGGATGGCGCCCGAAGGTCTCACCAAGTCGGGCATCATTCTGGGGATGGGCGAGGAGTGGGACGAGGTGATCGTCTGCCTGCGCGATCTCCGCCGGAGCGAGGTGAACATCCTGACGCTGGGCCAGTACCTTCGTCCCTCGCCCAGCCACATGCCGGTAGCCCGGTATTACACACCTGACGAATTCGCCGAGCTCCGAGAACTGGGTCTGGCCATGGGGTTCACTCACGTTCAGGCGAGCCCGCTGACCCGCTCTTCGTACCACGCATGGGAGCAGGCGACCGCCGCCAGAGGCGGCGGTCGTCCTGAGCGAAGCGAAGGACCCCAAACAGGCTCGCGTCCCGAGTCCTTACCCCGAGCAGCGCGAGGGGAAGGCGAGGGATCTCTCGAAGCCGCACCGGAGCGATAGTGGCCAGCTCTGCCGCACCCCGGTCCAAAGCCAAGCCGAAGGGGCTCGACCCCGACCACGCCGACGAGTACCGCGGGTGGCTTCGCCAGATGCTCCTCATCCGCCGCTTTGAGGAGAAGGCCGGCGAGGCGTACAGCCTGGGCAAGATCGGCGGCTTCTGTCACCTCTACATCGGACAGGAAGCGGTGGCCGTCGGCAGCCTGGCGGCACTGGGCGCCGACGATTACATCACCTGCTCCTACCGCGAGCACGGGCACGCGCTGGCCCGCGGAATCCCCGCCAAAGCGGTCATGGCCGAGCTGTTCGGCAAGGCAGCCGGCTGCTCCGGCGGGAAGGGCGGCTCGATGCACCTGTTCGACGCCTCCCGCGGATTTCTCGGCGGGCACGCCATCGTGGGAGCGCACATCCCGCTCGCCACCGGCATGGCCTTCGCGGCCAAATACCGGGACACGAGCCAGGTCGCCGTGTGCTACTTCGGGGAGGCCGCCGTGAACAACGGCGCGTTCCACGAGGCCCTCAATATGGCGGCGCTCTGGAAGCTCCCGGCGATCTATCTCTGCGAGAACAACCGCTACGGCATGGGCACCGCGCTGGAGCGGGCCAGCGCCCTATACGATATCTCCGAGCGGGCCTGCTCCTACGACATGGCCAACGAGGTGGTGGATGGCCAGGACGTCCTGACCATGCATGCGGCCATGGATCGCGCGGTGCAGCGGGCCCGCAAGGACAAGCTCCCCACCCTGCTCGAGGTCCGGACCTACCGTTTCATGGGCCACTCGATGTCCGACCCCATTCACGGCCACTACCGTACCCGTGAGGAGGTGGAGGATCAGCGCAAGCGCGATCCGATCGCGGTGTGGTCGCAGCGGCTGATCTCCGAGGGCCTGATGGATGAAGCAGCCGTGCGGGCGATGGACAAGGAGGTGCTGGAAGAGGTGGAGGAGGCGTATGAGTTCGCCGACCAGGCTCCGGATCCGGCACCGGAGGAGCTCTACACCCACGTGTATGCAGAGGGAAAGCGTGAACGGTGAACGGTCAACGGTAAACGGGAAACGGCCCCCTGCACCCGCTTCGCTGGTACCCGCCCCCGTTCAACGTTCACCGTTAACCGTCCACCGTTCACCGTTCACGCTTTGAGTTCACTATGGCCATGTTGACGTACCGCGACGCCCTGAACCAGGCGCTCCGCGAGGAGATGCAGCGGGATCCTTCGGTCTTTCTCATGGGCGAAGAGGTCGGGGTTTATCAGGGCGCCTACAAGGTGAGCCGAGGATTGCTCGACGAGTTCGGGTCGATGCGGGTGGTCGACACGCCCATTACCGAGCTGGGGTTCGCGGGGGTAGGCGTGGGAGCCGCCATGGTGGGGCTCCGCCCCGTGATCGAGTTCATGACCTGGAACTTCGCCCTCCTCGCGGTCGACCAACTGGTCAACTCGGCGGCAAAGATGCGCTACATGTCCAACGGGCAGCTCGGCGTGCCGGCGGTGTTCCGGGGTCCCGGCGGGGCCGCCCTCCAGCTCGGCTCCCAGCATTCCCAGGCGTTCGAGAGCTGGTACGCCCACATACCCGGGCTCAAGGTGGTCATGCCGGCCACCCCGGCCGATGCCAAGGGGCTGCTCAAGAGTGCCATCAGGGATGACGATCCGGTGATCTTCATTGAAGGCGAGATGCTCTACAACGTCAAAGGCGAGGTGCCCGAGGGTGAGCACATCGTGCCCCTGGGCCAGGCCGACGTAAAGCGGGAGGGCAGCGACGTGACGCTAGTCTGTCACTCGAAGTCGGTCTCGGTGGCGCTCAAGGCCGCCGAACAGCTGGCCCAGGAAGGGGTGAGCGCCGAGGTGCTCGATCTCCGCACCATCCGGCCGCTGGATACGGAGGCGGTGCTCGCCTCGGTCGCCAGGACCCACCGCTGTGTCGTGGTGGAGGAGGGCTGGCCGTTTGCCGGCGTCGGCGCGCAGGTGGTTGATACCATTCAGCGGGAGGCGTTCGACCAGCTCGACGCCCCGATTCTCCGGGTAACCGGCGCAGACGTGCCCATGCCCTACAACAAGCAGCTGGAAAAGGCGGCCAAGGCAGATCCGGGCAAGGTGATCGAGGCCGTAAATCAGGTGCTGTATCGGTGAGTCGGGAGTCGGGAGTCAGGAGTCGGGGCATACTGCCGACCAGTCCCGACTCCTAGCTCCTAGCTCCAGGCTCCTGACTACAGACTCCCGACTCGAAACGGAATCACGGATGCCAACCAAAGTCGTAATGGAAGCTCTCTCTCCCACCATGGAGGAAGGGCGGCTGGTCGAATGGAAGAAACAGGAGGGCGAGGCCGTCGCGGTAGGTGACGTGCTCGCCGAGGTCGAGACCGACAAGGCGGTGATGGAGCTGGTCGCCCGGGCCGGTGGCACGCTGCTCAAGCACATCGTCGAGGCGGGGGCGACTGTGCCGGTATCGGAGCCCATAGCGGTGATAGGAGAGCCGGGGGAGGATGTAGGCGGGGAAGCGGGCAAGCGGGGAGGCCGGGAGGCGGGAGAGCGGGAGGGCGGGCTGCCGGAGATGGACCGCTCAGACGGGCAGCGGGGCCGCAGGGAGGAGCAGTCTACTCAGCCCTCGCCCGGCGAAGACCGACCGGTATCGATGCCTCCGGCGCCGCCAGGCGGTGCAGCAGATGAAAGCAGAGTCCCGACGCCCCAGCCTCGTTCGGTTCCAAGGGCTCCGGCCTCCAGGCCTGCGCCAATAACCAGCGGGCGGATCAAGGCTTCACCTCTGGCAAGACGGATCGCCGCCGAACGTGGCGTAGATCTTGGAGCCCTGGCCGGGTCAGGCCCGGAAGGCCGCATCGTCGCGCGGGATCTCGAGCGTGCCGCAGCCGTGCCGGGCACGCCCGCCTACCCGCCTACCCGCTTACCCGCCGGCCCGCCTTATACCGACGTTCCCCTCACCCAGATCCGAAAGACGATAGCGAAGCGGCTGGCGCAGTCGATCGGGCCGATCCCCACCTTCTATCTCACCACCGAAGTGGACATGGAGCGGGTCTTCGATGCCCGACAGGCACTGGTCGAAGCGGGGCAGCGGGGCGGCGGGGCGGCGGAAGAGGTGAAGGTGTCGTTCAACGACATCATCATAAAGGCGGTGGCCGCCGCATTGAGGCAACACCCGGAATGCAATGCCTGGTGGCAGGACGATCACATCCGCTACTGGAACGAAGTCCACGTGAGCATGGCGGTGGCCGTCGAGGAGGGGCTGATAACGCCGGTGATCCGGCATGCCGACCAGAAGACCCTCCGGCAGATAGCCGCCGAGTCGCAGGACCTGGCTGCCCGGGCGCGAGATCGGCGGCTCAAGCCGGAGGAGTACACCGGCGGCACCTTCTCGGTATCCAACCTCGGCATGTTCGATATCGACGAGTTCACCGCTGTGATCAATCCGC
Organism: Gemmatimonadales bacterium; assembly: GCA_050733075.1. GTDB lineage: Bacteria > Gemmatimonadota > Gemmatimonadetes > Gemmatimonadales > GWC2-71-9 > CAVVWJ01. Next base: position 70,435 of record JBOHSD010000011.1, on the reverse strand, counting down.
CGGAGGCCGGGATCCTGGCGGTAGGCCGGATGGCGGAGAAGCCCGTGGCGCACGAGGGAACGGCCGCTCTGCGGCGGCGAATGCGGCTCACCATGTCGTGCGACCACCGGGTGATAGACGGCGCGACGGGTGCCCGGTTCCTGAAGACGCTCAAGGGGATGCTGGAGAATCCGCTGGCGCTCGTCTGGTAAAGCGTGAACGGTAAACGGTAAACGGTGAACGGGACCTCGACCCTTGCCGTCCCGTTTACTGTTCACCGTTCCCCGTTCACGCTTTTCTAACCCATGAGGAATCTGTGGCAAACACCTTCGACGTGATTATCGTGGGCGGTGGACCAGCCGGGTATGTCTGCGCCATTCGCGCCGCACAACTCGGACTCGCGACCGCCGTCGTCGAGAAAGACAAGCTGGGGGGCGTCTGTGTGAACATCGGGTGCATCCCGACCAAGGCGCTGCTCCATAGTGCCTATGTCGCCGGTCTGGTGGCCCGCGATGCCAGGGAGCTCGGGATCGAGGTCGGCAGCGTCAAGACCGACTACGGCGTGGCCATGCGCCGCTCGCGCAAGGTCTCGGAGCAGAACTCCAAAGGGGTGGAGTTCCTCATGAAAAAGCACAAGATCACGGTGGTCCAGGGAGCCGGGCTCCTGGGGCGCAACCGGACCGTGCTGGTGGGCAAGGACGAGTACCAGGCCAGAAAGGCCGTCGTGATTGCCACCGGCTCTCGGGTCAAGGGGATTCCCCAGATCGGCCTGGAGATCAACAAGACCACCGTCATCAGCTCCGACGAGGCCCTCTTTCTCGAGCGGCAACCCAGGACCCTTGCGATCGTGGGGGCCGGCGCGGTGGGGTGCGAGTTCGCCGACATCTTCCATGCCTTCGGCAGCAAGGTGACGCTCATCGAGGCCCTCCCTCGGATCCTTCCGCTGGAGGACCCCGAATCCTCGGATACGCTGGCCAAGAGCTTCAAGAAGCGCGGCATAGCCATCCACGCGGGCGCCAAGGTAAAGAAAGCCACCCTGTCCAAGGACAAGGTCGCGCTCGAGGTGGAAACCGGGGGGAAGACCGAAACCATCGAAGCGGAAAAGGTCCTGATGGCCGCCGGACGTGCGGTCAACACGGAAAATCTGGGGCTCCAGGAAGCCGGAGTGCAGCTGGATGACCGCGGATTCATCAAGGTGAACCTCGCCACCCTGGAGACGACGGCGCCGGGGATCTATGCCATCGGAGACGTGGCCGGACCCCCGATGCTGGCGCACAAGGGGAGCCGCGAGGGCGTCGTGGTGGCGGAGAAAATCGCAGGACACCACCCTCAGCCGATCAAGTACGACAATGTGCCCAGCGTCACCTACTGCCATCCGGAGGTGGCCAGCATCGGCCTCACCGAGGAGCAGGCGAAGGAGCAGAAGCTGAGCTATCAGGTGGGCCGGTTCCCCTTCAGCGCCAACGGGCGGGCCAGAACCGCAAACGAAACCGAGGGCCTGGTAAAGATCATCCGCGACAAAAAGTACGGCGAGATCCTGGGGGCGCACGTGGTGGGTGGCCATGCCTCGGAGATCATCCACGAGCTGGCGGTCGCCCGGCAGAACGAGTACACCGTGGAGGAGGTGGACCTCGCCATCCACGCCCACCCCACGCTATCCGAGGCGATCGCCGAGGCGGCGCTCGATTCGATGGGCCGGGTGGTGCATATCTGAAGGAGAGGTGAGAAGTAAGAGGTGAGAAGTGAGAGGTGAGAAGTGAGAGGTGAGAAGTGAGAGGTGAGAAGTGAGAGGTGGGAAGTGAGAGGTGGGAATGAAGGTTGAGACGGGCACTGGGACGTTGCGCTTCCTCGCCGCAGTGTCGGCCTGTGCCGTATCGGCCGGCCTGATGGTCATTACGGCCACCGTTCTCCTGGTCGAGACGCTACGCTCGGGAAGCGATCCCAATCTGAGTCTGCGCTTATACCTGCTGTTCGGCGGGACCCTTGCCGGTATTCTGCTGGCCGCGTATGCCGCCTGGCGGCTGCTCGGTCCGGTCGGCTCGACTTACCGACGAGGTGGATTGGCGATGGTCAGCGGCTTCGCCACCGTGATCGCCATGCTGGTCTGCATCCCGGTGAACCAGCTCCTTGGCCGCATCGGCCTGCTCGTCCTGCTGGCCCTTTCGGGAACGGCGGCGGTGCTGCTGGGCCGACAAGCCCGGCGCCTGGGGACAAGCCCATGACCGCGCGGCTGGTGGTGCGGGACCTCGGGCGGCGCCGCTACGGAGAGGTACTGGAGCTGCAGCGGAGCCTCTGCCGTCAACGCATCTCGGGCGAGGTCGGGGAGGACATTCTCCTCCTGGTCGAGCATGAGCCGGTGATCACGCTAGGCCGGGGCACCCGGGCCGGGAGCCTCTCGGTCCCGCCAGCGGAGCTGGAACCACGTGGCGTCGAGCTGTTCGAAGTGGAGCGCGGGGGCGATGTAACGTTCCATGGGCCGGGCCAACTGGTGGGATACCCGATCGTGGATCTGCGGAGGCATCGGGAGGACCTGCACTGGTACCTTCGGCGGCTCGAGGCGGGGCTCATCAACGCCCTCGGCAGACTGGGAGTACACGCCGGGCCGAACCCAGGGCTCACCGGGGTGTGGTCGGCCGGCCGGAAGATCGCCAGCATCGGCATTCACGTGAAGCAGTGGGTGACCTTTCACGGATTCGCGCTCAACGTGACCACCGATCTCTCCTACTTCGATCTGATCGTCCCCTGCGGCATAAGGGGCGTGATCATGACCAGTGTAGCGACCGAGCTGGGACGAGTGGATGCCGCAAGGCTATGGGATGACACGCGTCACTCGGTCATCGAGGAGATGGGCCGGGCATTCGGCCTCGACCCGGTCGATATCTCGCAGCTCTTCGAGTCTCCGCGGTAGAAAAAGGTGGGGGGATGGTCCCGGTTGCCTTCTGGGGACTAAGAGGTTTTTCTCCCTAGCATGTCGGACTCGACGCGACGCCCCTCGCCGGAAGCCCAGGCAGACCAGCGGATCCAGGAGATCCTGCGCGCGGCGGACAGCTGGTCGAAGGAAGCGCCCAGGGCTCTCATGCCTCCCATCCGGGCGGTCTGCATCCGGCTTGCTGAAATGGTGGCCGATCAACGGCACTACCTGGCACCCCTGCCCGAGCCGCAGGAGGCCGAGCGCCGAACCGTGCTGTCGCTGGTGGCGGACCGGCTCCGGTCGAAGCCGGTGACCGAGGGTGTGGACCAGCACCTGAAGGCACTGGAAGAGTTGGAGCTGCGCTCTACCGGGTCATGGGCCGTCGTGGCCTCGGCTCAGACCGAGTGGATCACCACCGCAATCCAGTACCTGGAGAGCTGCGCCGCCCGGCTCCCGCCCGACGAGCGACCCGACCCCTACTGGGCCGACGACGTGGTGGCCGGCATCATCGCGTCGGCGCGGGCGCTCATAGGGGTAGACGAGCTCCACGCTCGCACCGAGGCACGTTACTCCGGCCCGGTCAAGCGGGTATCGCCGGAAGAGGAATAGACCGGCCCCCCCTTCTGCGCGAATAGCTCGAAGAACCGCCCGAAGATCTCGATCCCGCTCCACAGCTGGGAGAGATCGAGCTTTTCGTTTGGGGAGTGAAGCCCGTCATCGGGCAGGCCGATGCCGGTCAGAATCACCGGCGCGCCGGCGAGGCCCAGCTCCGGCACGATCGGTATGGAGCCGCCGGCCCGAACCGATACCGCCTTCCGCCCCACTACTTCCTCGAATGCCTCGTCCAGTACCTCGAAGGCCGGGTGACTGACGTCAACCTGGACCGGGTCTCCCCCGTGCAGCAGCTTGACCTTCACCTCGGCCCACTGGGGAGCCAGCGCCGCCACCGCGCGCTCGAGCTGCTGTCCTACCTGCTCCACCCGCTGACCCGGCACCAGACGCAGGCTCACCTTGGCCGTCGCCTGGGCCGGGATGACGGTCTTTGCCCCTTCGCCGGTGAAGCCCCCCCTGATACCGTGGATCTCGAAGGTCGGAAGCGCCCATACCTTCTCGTAGACCGAGCGATGCTCGAGCCCGGTGAGCGCCTTTCCGGTGACCTCTTCGGTAAGAAAGCGCTCCCGATCGAACGGAAGCCGCTTCCAGGTGGCGAGCTCCTCCGGGGTGGGAAGCTCTACCGCTTCATAGAGGCCCGGGATCTGGATCTCGCCGATTTCCGACTTCAAGCGGCCCAGTATACGTACCAGCGTCTCGATCGCGTTTGGCGCGACCCCGCCGTAGGTTCCCGAGTGAAGGTCCCGCTCGAGGGTTCGTACCGAGATCTCGGCGTAACACAGGCCGCGCAGGGCGGTATACACCGCCGGCCAACCGGGTGCGTAGTACGACATGTCACAAACCAGGACCGCGTCCGCTCTGGTGCGCTTCGGCTCACTCCGGAGAAGGTCGGAGATCACACTTCCACCGCACTCCTCCTCTCCTTCGAAGATGAAGTTCACGTTGAGCGGAGGACGCTGCCCGGCGGCAAGCACCGCCTCGTAGGCCTTGAGCAGACAGAAGACCTGGCCCTTGTCGTCCGAAGCTCCCCGGGCGTATAGCTTGCCCTCCCGCACCGAAGGGGTGAACGGAGGCGTAACCCACTCGTCCAGTGGGTCCGGCGGCTGGACGTCGTAATGCCCGTAGATCAGCAGAGTCGGGCGCCCCGAAACTCGAGGACTCTCGGCCCAAACTACCGGGTGGCCGGTGCCCTCGATCACATTCACTACCGGACATCCCAGCCCCCCGAGGTGCTGCTCGAGCCACTCCGCGGCCCGGCGGCAATCCGGGGCGTGCGCCGGCAGGGCGCTCACGCTGGGAATCGAGAGAAAATCCGAGATCTCCCGGAGCAGACGAGCTCGTTCGCGAGCGACCAATCCTGAGTCCATTGCAAGGCCCGAAAAAATGGAGATGGCAGGGTGAGCCCGGAAGCTACACCGAGGCTTTGCCGGCGGCGAGGCCGTGACACGAGTCACAGTGTAAGCTTTATAGCTGCATTACGTTCCGCGTCTTGCTCGAACTAAAGGAGACGCGACATGAAAGCCATGCACCAAAGATTGCGAACCACAGTAGTCCTGTTGGGCGGCCTGGCCCTCACCGTACCACTGGCGTCGGCAGAGGCTCAGGACACCACGGCAACGGGACAAGATACCATGCCCGAACAGCAAGCCGCGGGTGACACTGCTGCGCGAGATACCGCACAGCACGACTCGACCGCCTGGGGATATGCGGTAGACAGCACCGCCGAGGTCCAGAACCCACCGGGATACCGGGGCATGGAGCGCGACACAACCGCGTTTCCTCCCCAGGAGGATACCGCCGCAGCGGCTGACCCGACCGGACGCATTGAACAGCGCGCGGTGCAGGACAGTCTGGAGGCCGGCGAACAGCAGAACCCGCCGGGGTATCGGGGGATGGAGCGGCCGGCGGCTCTCGATAGCGCCGCGCAACCCAGCGACACCGCAGCAGCAGCCAAGACGACAACCAAGAAGGACAAGACGACAAGCAAGAAGGACAAGACGACAACAAAGAAGAAGCAGGAAAGCTCGAAGGATACCTCTTCGACCGTCCGTACCGGTCAGGACACTACCAGTGATACCACCCGGTCGGGAGTGAATGCAGAGGAGGAGTCGGGCCAGTCGAATCGCTAGCCCGCGCCGACCGAAGCTCCAACGAACAGCGCCCTGGGAGGCTCATTGCTCCAGGGCGTTTTCGTGCCGCGATGATCCAACGGGAGCGTGCCCTCTCAGTCGCCACCGCCAGCCACCGCCTGCTCCAGCCGGGCGTATGCGCCGTCACCCTCCACGTCTGCCACCAGGCTGTCGAGGGCGCTCACGCTGCGCCGCACATCCCCGCCGTGTCGCTCGAACCAGCGATCGAAGAGATCCAGCCGGGTGCGATAAATCCTCGCACCGATCAACTGGGCATTGTTGATGGGGCGCTCTGCCAGCCTCGCGACCCGAATGGTTCGGAGCCGCTGCCCTACCGGACCGCTCAGCTGGCCGCGGGCCCATTCACCCGCCACGCGGCGGCCCTCCTCCAGTGCGGCCGGGTCCGGCCGCAGAGAGTAGATCGAGTCGAGTCGGCGAACCAGGGCCGAGTAGTACTCGCCGAGCACCATCTCGTCGTGCCAGCGATCGGCCGCCCGGCGAGCTTTGGCACTGTCGCTCCGTTCCCGAAAAAAGGCCTCGGCCGTCCGATAGCCGACCAGTTGGGCAAAGCTCTCGTTGAAGGGGGTGGCGCTCTTCACGTAGAGGGTATTGTGGGCGATCTCGTGAAACACCGTGGCGGCAAGCTCCACCGAATCGCGGGTGAGTGCGGTCGAAAGGAGCGGGTCCTCGAACCATCCCAGGGTCGAGAAGGCGCCCGATGGCCGCAGGTATACGTCATAGCCTCGAGCGGCCAGCTGGTCCGCCTCTCGCCGGGCTGCCTGGGGATCGAAGAACCCCTTGTACGGGATCCGTCCGACGATCGGGTACTTCCAGGTGTAGGGACAGATGCAATCTTTCGGCGCCGCCTGAAGCACCAGCAGGAGCGTGTCCCGGCCCACGTCGGAGTAGGAGGTATAGGTCTCCTTGGCCTCGAGTCCGATTCGCGCGGCGTAATTCCGGCTTTCGAGAACCAGGCCCAGAGATTGGCGGACCGCGGGATCGAGAGTGCTGTCCCGTACCAGGCTGGCAATGGGGCGCCGCGATTGGAGGATCCGGGTCTCCTCGAACCCTGCGCGGGTGAGGTAACGAACATCGTCGCTCGCCAGGTACGCCGTCCCGTAGCCGGCGAAGAGCGCAGCAACCACCATGAAAAAGATCATACGCTTCAACGAATCCGGATCAGGGCGATCCGCGGCTCGACGACACTGGGGAACGGCTCCCCGGGGGCGCCCTGGAACTGGAGATCCACAAAGCCGGAGCCGGCCGGCTGGACCACCAGCACGTGCCGGCCGGAGCCCGCTCGCAGCACACCCACATGGTTGTAGCCCGCGCCGCTGGTTACATCGGGAACCAGGGGGTACGGGAGCGAGTTGGAGGCGGCGACCTGGCGGAAATTCCAGGTTTTGTACCGCAGTCGGGCGGATGGTTGGTTGAAGCCGGAAAGGTCGTCGAGGTAGTTGGTGGCTTGCCACTCCGGCACCAGGATCGAGAAGGCCGTGCCGGTCTGGGCGCTGACGTTCTCGCTGCCGAGCAGGCTGGTGGCTACCAGGCGACGGGTCAGATCGGTGCCGAGCACCGTGTCGGCGGCAAAGTGATCGGCCAGCCACCGAACGAACAGCCAGTTGGCCCCGCGCTCCTCCAACTGCCCGGTGGAGTTGCCGGGCTCGATCAGGAAGAACTCCTCAGGCGATTCCAGGTAGGCGAACGCATTGGGAAGGTTGCCCTCGCTCAGAAAATCGTCGGCACAGCTACCGCTAGGGCACTCGGCATCCGGCACCTGACGGGCCCCCAGCTCCTCGGCAAAGTGGGAGAGCCCTTCATTGAGCCAGGTGTCCTCCGAGCTTCCCCCCCGCACCAGCCGGTGCTGGTTGAAGCTGATCATGTGCTGGAATTCGTGGATGAAGGTGGCCGGCAGGCGACTGAGGGCGAACTGCAGGGAGATGTCGCATTCGGAGTTGGCGGGATCCGGAACCAGGCCATAAAATATCTCGGCTTCGTTGGACCCGGGGTTACCGCTCGCGGATCTCGGCAGAAGATCAGCCCCGAAGAAATAGCCCAGAATGACGCTCCCGGTAGTATTGCAGTTGGGGCTGAGAGCGTTCACCCGGTGGGTAAGCAGCACGATAACCACGCCGTTGCCGTCTATGTCGGACTCGCTCCCGAACGCGGCGGTATCGATCGGGTAGAGATGATCGTCGAAAAGGGCGGCGACATCCACCAGGTCGGGGTCGGTATATCCGTCCGCCGGCGCCGCATCGTCCACGTAGACCGCCACCTTGCTCCCCACGGCTTTGGCCGTTGCGGCGGCATCTACGAACTCATCGCAGGCAGACGTGGAGCAGACCTTGAACGTGTCCTGATGGCCCACGACTGGTGGCGGTGCCAGGGCAGTAGCCACCCGCCCCTGGGAGAACGCCACTGCGGCGCTCTGCGACAGGGCCCGTTCCCGCCCCCTCAGCATGCCGTGGAATTCGTCGGCCCGCAGGGGCGCCCGAAACGCGGAGAGCAGCGGCGATCGCATGGCCGGCGCAGCCGCGATTGCAGGAGATGAGCCGGTCATCTGGTACGGTGCCGAAACGCCATCTGCGGACTCCTGCCCCTCCGTCCCCACAGGGAGGTAGAGGTGCTCGGTTTCCGCCGATACCGGCGCGGACAGGCGGGCGCAGGCACCGTCCTGCACCGGGTCCAGGATCCTGAGCTCGCCAACGGCCAGGTTTTGGGTGTTTGCGTCGGTACAGTCGAGGCCGGGCCCGGGGCCCGGCCCGGTGCTGTCCCTACACCCGGTGAGCAACGAGCCGCCCAAAGCGGACGCTATAAGCCAGCAGGAATATCGCACCTGGGGAACACTCCGGGTTGCTGAAAGCGGGAGAAGGGCACCGGAAGAACCACCCGCGGACTTGCAGCAAGATAAAGCGCGGCAACAGCTTTTGACAATCTCACACACTGCCGGTAGCTTCTCTCGGTGTCCGAAACCATTCGGCTGCCGGCGGTCAGATTCGGTGCTGACGGGCTGGTGCCGGTCGTGGCCCAGGAGAGCCGGTCCGGCGACATCCTGATGGTCGCCTTCGCCAACCGGCAAGCTCTCGAACGCACCCTCTCCACCGGTCTGGCCCATTATTTCAGCCGGTCCCGCGGCACCCTGTGGCAGAAGGGTGAGACCTCGGGTCATGTGCAGCGGATCGTTGAAGTGCGGCTGGACTGCGACGGCGACGCGCTGCTGTACCGAGTCGAGCAGACCGGACCGGCGTGTCATACTGGAACCAGAACCTGCTTCTCCACGGTATTGAGCGGGGCGGCGGGGCAGCGGGGCGGCGGGGCCGCCGGGGCTGTGGAGGAAGATCCCGGAGGGCACCTGCTCAGCCGCCTGGCGCAAACCATCGCATCCCGAGCGGCCGAAAAGCCGGAGGAATCGTATACCGCTCGGCTGCTGGCCGGGGGGGTCTCGAAGGCCTCGCAGAAGGTCGGCGAGGAAGCGGTCGAGGTTGTCGTGGCGGCAAATTCGGAGGATGACGAGCGTCTTGCGTCCGAGGCGGCCGACCTCCTCTACCATCTCATGGTGCTCCTCCAGGCTCGCGGGGTCCCGCTGGATGTCGTCTTGCAGGAACTCGAACGGAGAGAAAAGCGCGAAAGGTAGTCAGGAGTCAGGAGTCGGGAGCTGGGACTGAGTACTCCGACTCCCAGCTCCTGACCCTTAGCGCCGTTAAATAGATGCCATTCGTCCATCTCCATACCCACAGCGAATACTCCTTGCTCGACGGAGCCAACCGGATCCCCGAGCTCGTGGCACACGTCAAGAAGCTCGGCATGGACAGCCTGGCCGTCACCGACCACGGCAACATGCATGCGGCCTGGACCTTCTACGAGCACGCCAGGGCCCAGAAGGTGCGCCCGATTCTCGGCTTCGAGGCGTATCTCGCCTTCGGCCCCCGCACCGCCCGGGAGAAGCCGCAATGGGCGCCGGCTCATTACAGCCATCTGGTCCTGCTGGCAAAAAATCGCACTGGCTACAAGAACCTCGTCCGGCTCACCTCCATCGGCTTTACCGAGGGGTTCTATCGTCGCCCCCGCATCGACCGGGAAGTGCTGGCGTCGCACTCGGAGGGGATCGTCTGCCTGGCCGCGTGCCTTTCGGGAGAGTTGGCGCTCCATCTTCGCCAGGGAAGGCTCGACGAGGCCAGGAAGAGTGCGGAGTGGTTCAGCCAGACCTTCGGTCCGGATGGCTTCTGGCTGGAGATCCAGCAGCACGGCATCCCGGAGGAACGCCTGGTTACCGAAGGTATGCTCCGCCTGGGCCAGGAGCTGGGCATCGGAGTCGTCGCCACCAACGACGCCCACTACCTGAGGCGAGAGGATGCCGAATCGCATGACGTGCTGCTGGCCATCGGCACCGGCAGCGACCTGGACGACCCCAAGCGCTTCCGGTTTACCGGCCAGGAGTCATACGTCAAGTCGGAGGCGGAGATGCGGGTCCTGTTCCCGGACCGGCCGGACACCCTCGATAACACGCAAAAGGTGGCCGACCTCTGCGAATTCGACTTCGAGAAGCGGTACTTCCTGCCCGGGTTCCCCCGCCCTGCCGAGTACCCCAGCGATGAGGCCCTGCTCGACCATTTAGCGACTACCGGTGCCGAGCGACGCTACGGCTCCCCGCTGCCCCAGGATGTGAGAGACCGCCTCGCCTACGAGCTGGGCGTCATCGAGAAGGCCGGCTATGCCGGGTACTTCCTCATCGTGCAGGATTTCATCGCGGCAGCACGCGAGCGGGGTATTCCGGTAGGCCCTGGTCGCGGCTCCGCGGCGGGCTCTCTGGTGGCCTATGCGCTCGGGATCACGGATGTCTGTCCCCTCAAGTTCGATCTGCTGTTCGAGCGCTTTCTCAATCCCGAGCGGGTCTCGATGCCCGACATCGACGTGGACTTCTGCTTCGAGCGCCGGGGCGAGGTGATCGAATACGTGCGAGAGCGCTATGGCCGGGACAGCGTCGGGCAGATCGTCACCTTTGGAACGATGAAGGCCAGAGCCGCGGTGAAAGACGTGGCCCGCGTGCTCCGGATTCCCCCCGGCGAAGCCGACAGGATCACCAAGCTCATTCCCTCGGGCCCGGCGTACAGCCTGCCGGTCGGTGAGGCGGCCAAGAAGGTGGACGAGTTGCGCGATCTGGTTCAGGAGAACCCCGCCTATCAGCGCCTGATCGCCTTGAGCTCCAGGATCGAGGGGATCTCCCGGCACATGTCGGTCCACGCGGCCGGCGTGGTGATCGCGCCGGGGCCGCTCACCGAGTACGTGCCGGTCTGCACCGCACCCACCAAAGGCGCGGGCGCGGCTCCCGGTGGCGACGAGTCCATCATCACGCAGTATGAGATGGGTGCCCTCGAGAAGGTCGGCATGCTCAAGATGGACCTGCTCGGCCTCAAGACGCTGACCGTCATACACGACGCGTCGAACATGATCGCAGAGCGCCACGGGACCAGGCCCGAGATGGACCGGATGGCCCTGGATGACCCCAAGGTCTACGAGCTGCTCCGGCAGGGCCGCACTGCGGGAGTCTTCCAGTTCGAGTCGCCTCTGGCCACTGACACCCTTCGCGCCATCAAGTGCGACCGGTTCGACGACCTGGTCGCCTGCAACGCACTGCTACGCCCGGGACCGCTCGACGCCGGCATGCACACCGTTTTCATCCGGCGCAAGCTGGGCCAGGAAAAGGTCGCCTATCCCCACCCCGCACTCCAGGAGGTACTGGAGCCCACCTACGGGGTGATCACCTATCAGGAACAGGTGATGCGGATCGCAAACGTGCTCGCCGGCTTCTCCCTGGCCGAGGCCGACGTGCTCCGCAAGGCAGTCGGCAAGAAGGACAGCGAGCTGATCAGGAAGGAGCTGGGAAAGTTCTGCGAGCGGGCGGAGGCGCTGGGGCATCCCCGGAAGCTGGTGGAGGAGCTGGCCGCGCAGATCGAGACCTTCGGCCGCTACGGGTTCAACAAGTCGCACTCAGTGGCGTACTCGATTCTCTCCTACAGGACCGCGTGGCTCAAGGCCCACCACCCGGCCGAGTTCATGGCCGCGCTCCTCTCATCGGAGATCGGGAACACCGACAAGGTGGTGCAATACATCAATGAGGCGCGCGAGCTCGGGTTGGAGATCCTGCCCCCGGACGTGAACGAATCGGGCTTCAAGTTCACGGTGGTGGGCGAGCGGAGGATCCGGTTCGGCCTGGGCGCCGTCCGGAACGTGGGCGAGGGGGCCATCGCTTCGATCATCGCCGGCCGCAAACCAGGCGCCTACGGCTCGCTGACCGAGCTGGTGGAGCGAATCGACCTGCGGCTCTGCAACAAGCGGGTGCTCGAATCGCTGATCGCCGCGGGCGCGTGCGACTCGCTCGGATCTCACCGCAAGCAGCTCATCGAGGCGCTCGAGTCGGCCTTTTCCGAGGCGCAGCTCCTCCAGCAGGAGCGTGAGGCGGGCCAGGGATCGCTTTTTGGAATGGACGGAGAAGGCGGAAAGGACGGAGAAGACGGAAAGGCCACCGGCTCACGCCTCTCCGACCTCTCCGTCCTCTCCGCCTGCGCCGACGTCCCACCCTGGACCGAGGCGGAGCGCCTGGCCAAGGAAAAGGAAGTGCTGGGCTTCTTCATCTCCGGCCACCCCCTGGAACGCTTTCGGGAAGAGGTCGAGCTGTTTGGCTCGCGTACCACGGCCACCCTGGGGGAGTGGAGCGAGCACCAGGTGAACGTCGCGGCCGTCGTTACCGGCGTCAAACGGCAGATCTCCAAGAAGACCGGGAAGGAGTACGCCCGGCTGGTCCTGGAGGACTTTCACGGCACCGCGGAGGCGATCGTCTTCCCGGATGCCTGGGCCAGGCTCAACCAGACCATCGTGCCGGACTCGGCCCTGCTCCTGTCCGGCGGATACAGCGAACGGGACCGGGGCGAGGATCAGGCGCCTTTCATCGTGGAGTCTGCCCGGGCGCTGGGAGAGCTCAAGTCGTCCGGCGCTCTCGCCCTGAGCCTCCGGTGGCGGGTCCCGTCCGGACCCCAGCCGGCGGCTCTCCAGGCGGTCGCGGCGCTTTGCTCGGCGTACCCGGGGCCCACCCCGCTCTATATTGAATGGAGCGAAGGCAACGGAAAGCCGGTTCGGCTCCGATCGAAACGCGTCCGTGTCGCTGTGGAAGAGGACCTCGTTCGGGCCCTGCGGGACCTCCTCGGCTCCGATTCCGTACACTACGTCAAGGCGGGATGACCTCGATGGCCTCGGCCTACACGCTGGACTTCGAGAAGCCGCTCCTCGAGCTGGAGCGTCAGATCGAAGATCTTACCCGCATCGGGAGCGAACGGCAGATCGACATCGAGGGCGAGCTCGAGGGGCTGCAGACCAAGCTCTACGCGCTCCGCGCCGACATCTATCGAAACCTCAGCCCGCTACAGCGGGTCATGGTGGCTCGACACCCCCGCCGGCCGTACACCCTCGACTATCTCAGCACCATCTTCACCGATTTCATCGAGCTCCACGGCGACCGTCTCTACATGGATGACCCGGCCATCGTCGGCGGCTGGGCCCGGCTGGCGGGCCAGTCGGTGATGGTGATCGGACACCAGAAGGGCCGGGACACCAAGGAGAACCTCAAGCGCAACTTCGGTATGCCTCATCCGGAGGGATATCGGAAGGCCCTCAGGCTGATGAAGCTGGCAGCCAAGTTCGGCGCCCCGGTCATCACCCTCATAGACACGCCCGGTGCCTACCCCGGCCTGGGCGCGGAGGAACGAGGCCAATCGGAGGCGCTCGCGCGGAACATCCTGGAGATGTCGGCCCTCGCGACCCCATGTGTGGCGGTGGTGATCGGCGAAGGTGGCTCGGGCGGCGCGCTCGCGCTGGGCGTGGCGGACAGGGTGCTGATGCTGGAGAACTCGGTCTACTCGGTGATCTCCCCCGAGGGGTGCGCGGCCATCCTGTGGAAGGACGCCAGCCAGCGCGAGCGAGCCGCCGAGGCGCTCAAGATCACGCCGGAAGACCTGCTGCGGCTCAAGGTGATAGACGAGATCGTGAAGGAGCCGGTTGGAGGAGCCCACGTCGATCCCGACACGGCCGGCGAGGCTCTGAGGGAGGCCCTGATCCGTCACCTGACCGAGCTCCGGAAGACGAAGCCCGATAAGCTGGTGCGCCGACGAGCGGAAAAGTACGCCGCCATGGGCGCGTTCACCGAGGCGTAATGATGCAGACCATCGAAGTCCGTTTCAAGGGCACGCGCAAGGCTTACTTCGTTTGGGGCGACGAAGCAGACCCGCTCCGGGTCAAGGACGACGTGATCGTCGAAGTGGAGCGGGGCCGGGATCTCGGCCGGGTTACCGCGGTGGGCGATACCGCGGCCAAGAAGTGTGGTGGCTGCACCAGCTGCGCGGTGGGAGAAGCCGCCGAGGAGCCGGAGCCGCCCAAGCAGGTGGTGCGCCGGGCCACCCCCGAGGATCTGAAGGTGTATCGGGAGATCCGCGGCTCGGAAGAAGAAGTACGCCAGAAGGTGATCCAGCGGGTCCGGGCCCACGATCTCATCATGAAGGTGAGCGATACCGAGTGGCAGTGGGACCGTAACAAGCTCACGATCTACTTCACGGCCGACAAGCGGGTCGATTTCCGCGCCCTGGTGCGCGACCTGGCGTCGCTCTTCAGGACCCGCATCGAGCTGCGTCAGATCGGCGTCCGTGACGAGGCCGCCCGGCTTTCGGGCGTCGGCCGCTGCGGCCGGGAGTACTGCTGCTCGACCTGGCTCAAAGAGTTGTCGCCCGTCAATCTCGGGCTGGCCAAGGACCAGCACCTCTCGCTCAACCCCTCACAGATCTCGGGTGGATGCGGACGCCTGCTCTGCTGCCTCAAGTACGAGCATGACTTCTACGTCGCTGCGCGCAAGCGCTTCCCCAAGGAGGGCAAGACCCTGCCCACCGCGCGGGGGACGGAGAAGGTCATCGCGGTGGACATCTTCCGCGAGCGCGTTTTCCTGCGGCACGAAGAACACGGCTCCCGAATCATCCCTCTGGTACAGCTCCGCGAAGAGGTGGAGCAGCTAGGCGAGATCTTCCCCACTGCCGAAAGACGGCACCGCCCTCACGGCGCCTCCGATAGTCAACAACCCCAGAACTGAAGCACTCTGCTGGTGCCGCAGCGGTTCCATCCGTCGTTTGTTATCCGTGTTCATCTGTGGCTACCTTTTGTCTTCCCAGGAGCCGGACTTCGTGCCTAAGTTCTACCTGACCACCGCCATCGATTACTCCAACGGCGACCCGCACCTGGGGCACGCCCTGGAGAAAGTCGGGGCCGATGCCATCGCCAGGTACCGTCGGCTCCGCGGGGATCAGGTCCACTTCCTCATGGGTATGGACGAGCACAGCCAGTCGGTGTTGCAGGCGGCGGCGCGCGCCCAGGTATCTCCCCAGGAGTGGGTGGACCGCATGGCGGCGCGCTTCCAGGATTTCTGGAGCCGGCTCGAGTGCAGCAACGACGACTGGATCCGAACCACCGAGCCGCGGCATGCCCGAGCGGTGACCGAGTTGCTCCTGAGGATTCAGCGGCTCCACCCGGACGATCTCTACGTGGCGGAGTACGAGGGTCTCTATTGTACCGGCTGTGAGGAGTTCAAGCAGGAGGGCCAGATCGTCGCCGGCCACTGCATCGAGCATCCCACCCTCGAGCTCATTCCCACCCGGGAACGGAATCACTTCTTCCGTCTCAGCCGCTATCGAGACCCCATACTCGGCCTGATCACCACCAGGAAGTTGAGAGTGGATCCGGAAATCAGGCGCAACGAGGTCATCCGGCTGCTGGAAGGCGGGCTGCAGGACATCTCCGTATCCCGGCTCCGGCAGCCCTGGGGAATTCCTTTTCCCGGCGACCCCGAGCAGACCGTATACGTCTGGTTCGACGCGCTGATCAACTACCTCTCGGCTACGGGGTTCCCCGACCAGGGCTATCAGCGGCTCTGGCCCGCAGACCTGCACGTAATCGGAAAGGGCATCACCCGCTTCCACTGCGTGATCTGGCCGGCGATGCTCCTGGCCGCAGAGCTGGAGCTGCCGCGCCAGGTCTGGGCCCACGGCTACGTCCAGTGGGAAGGCACCAAGATGTCGAAGACTTCCGGGACGGCGGTGACCCTGGATGAGGCGATCGAGCGCCACGGGCCCGACGCCCTGCGATACTTTCTTCTCCGGGAGGTCGGCTTCGAGGCCGACGGCAACTTCACCTGGGAGCGATTCGATGAGCGGTACACGGCCGATCTCGCCGACGGCCTGGGAAATCTGGCTTCCCGGTCGCTCGCCATGCTGGTGAAGTATCGTGGCGGAGTGGTGCCTCCGGTTCGCACTCCAACATCGCTGGACCAGGCAGGCACGAAGGCGCTGGAGGACTATGCCAGAACCATGGACACTCTCGACCTGCGGGGCGGCGCCGAGGCCGCCTGGGCTCTGGTTTCGGCGGCTAACCTTTTCATCCAGCAGACCGCTCCCTGGGCACTCGCCAAGGCAGAGAAAGCAGCGGAGCTCGACGACGTGCTGGGCGCACTCGCAAGGGCTCTCTATCGTCTTGCCCTGATGGCCAGCCCGTTCATTCCCGGCAAGGCCCAGGCACTATGGATCAACCTGGGAATGCAGGGTGAGGCCGCATCGGTTCCATGGTCTACGGCGGAGCACCCGCCGGTTGCCGGGCGCACTTCGCAGAAACCCGAGATCCTGTTTCCCAAGCCCGCGAGCATCTAGAGCTTAGCGTGGTGGTAACACCAAACTATTTGACAGTGAAAGAGTTATCATCCGCACCCACCCTTGACAATACTGATCCCCAAGAGCCAGCTTAGCTTGGGAGGTGAGTAAGGTCACACTCCGCATGGTTAGCCGGGTGCAGATTAGGTACAAAGCTGCCGAAGATCGTAGACACCTGTTCGAGGTAAGGTCATGGCCAAACGCCGGTGGACTCTGGTTCTCGTGCCCCACGGGTCGGAGCCCTCACGCATCGTCGAGGTCTCCCACCGCGTGTTGCGGGTGGCCGCCTCAGCCGCCGCTGGTTTCCTGGTTCTGGTACTCCTTGCCGGCTACGCCACAGTCTCCCATACCACCGATCTATCTCGCACCGCCAGACTCCAGGAGGAGAACGCATCGCTGGCGCGCGAGATCACCGAGCTCAGCGGACGGCTTTCCACCCTGGCCGACACCATCAGCCGGATCTCACAACGCGATGCCCGCATCAGGGTGCTTGCCAACCTGGAGCCCATCGATCCCCAGGTCCAAGCAGCCGGAATCGGCGGCCCCGCCGGTGCGACGGCGCTCGGTGCCGGAGGCCTCAGCGGAGCGGCGCTGCGCTCGGCCGAGATCCGGGTCGATCTCGGAGCCTTGATCCGGCGGGCCAACCTCCTGGCGTCTTCCTTCCAGGAAGCGGCCGACACCCTGGCCTACCATACCGCCCGGCTCGCGGCTACCCCATCGATCATGCCGACCCGTGGCTGGCTCTCCAGTGCCTTCTCCTCGATGAGAGCCCACCCGATCCTCCATATAGCGCGGCCCCACGTAGGCATTGACGTCACCGCCCCCATGGGCACCCCGATCGAGGCGCCGGCAGCCGGCGTGGTCACCGATGCAGGATGGGAAACCGGCTACGGCAACACCGTCACCATCGAGCACGGCTTCGGCATCGTCACCAAGTTCGCCCACGCCTCGAAGCTCCTGGTCAAGAACGGCCAGCGAGTCTCGCGCGGGCAGCGCATCGCCCTGGTCGGCAACTCCGGTCTCGCCACCGGCCCTCACCTGCACTACGAAGTGCACGTAAAGGGCCGGCCGGTGGATCCGCTCAAGTACGTGTTGCCGGACAATGTGGTGACGGACTAGAACTCCACTCTCGGCACCTCCGTGGCTCCTGGTGCCGCCTCGAAGTAATCGCGCGACCTACCCATCCCGAACAGCTTGGCGGTCAGGTTGTAGGGAAACCGGCGGATGTAAGAGTTGAAGTCGGCTACCGCGGTGTTGTAGTCCTGCCGGGCCACGGCGATGCGATTCTCGGTTCCCTCGATCTGGGCCTGAAGGTCGCGGAAGTTGTCGCTGGAGCGGAGCTGGGGATAGTTCTCGGCTATAGCCAGCAAGCGCCCCAGCCCCTGGGTAAGCTCCTGATTTGCCGTCGCCATGTCGGGCACGTTGCCGGACTGCACCGCGCCGGCAAGCCGGGCCCGGGCGTTGGCGATGGAGATGAAGATGGTGTCCTCCTGCTTGGTGATGCCCTTGACCGTATTTACCAGGTTGGGAATCAGGTCCGCACGCCGCTGGAGCTGGGCCTGGATCTGCCCCTGCGCCTGGTTGACCCGCTCGTCCAGGCTCTGAATGGTGTTGTAGCCGCACCCGGTGACGAGCATGACGGCAGCAAGGAGGGCGGCTTGCAACCTGGAGCGAGGCTTCATCAATGGTCTCCGAGCTGAAGTTGATCGAGGAACCGCGCCGAGTGCTCCACGGCCCCCATGTAGTTTTCGAACTCCGGCGCTTCGCAGCGCCACTCGCGGTCTACTCGGTGACGCACCACGTGCAACACGTGCTCGCCCTCGAACCCGACAGCGGCTGCCGCTGCTGCCGCGAGCTCCAGTGAGTCGCTGGGTACCGGCTTTCCGATCAGGGTAAGAAGGCCGCGAAGCAGGACGAGAATGGTGGCGGCGCTCTGAAGCCCCAGCAACCCCAAGGCGGCGGGATCGGGCGCGTAGGCGGCGTAGCCTTGCCGCAACCGGAGCAGCTTGCCGCGGAACTCCCGCTCCAGGGCCTTTCGCAGGTCCGCCGGGTCAACCTCGATGCCGTGAAGCGGATCCGGACCGCGGAGCACCTGGTAGGCGGTCCGCATATCGGTGATCTCAATGGGAAAGGCATCGGAGGCCCGGTTCCACTCCGCCCGGCTCAGCACCAGAGGCGGCTCCCGCCCCGCCTTCCGCCACCCGGTAAACGCCTTGCCGAGCGAGCGCAGGATTCTGGGATCGAGCTGGTCTAGCACGATCATGAGGTTGATGTTGGATCGTCCGGGTATGAAGTCGCCCCTGGAGGCCGAGCCGTAGAGCACGGCACTGTAGCCCGGGGCGAGCGCGCCATCGGTTTCCGCGAGAAAGGAGTCAACCACCCGAGCCACCGAGTCGCGCATCAGAATCGTCCCCCGGCGCCGCCGCCGCTGAAGCCACCTCCACCACCGAAGCCGCCGAAACCTCCGCCGCCGAATCCCCCGCCACGACCCCAGCCTCCGCCGATCCACGGGCCACCCCAATATATCTGCCTCCTCCGCCGGCGACCGACCGACCGAAGAGAGGCGAACACCATGAAAGCAATGAAGAGGACGATCGGAAGGAGGCCCAGGATCGTCGGTCGGCTTTCGCCGCCTTCCTCGAATGGCCGGTAGGCCGTCAGGGCCGAATCGGAGACCCCGTAGCCGCGGGCGATGGTGCTCGCCAGAGCCTGCACCCCCCTGAGCAGCCCGGGACCATAGGCCTCACGCGCCAGGTCCGGTCCCATCACATCCCGGTAGATTCGCGCCGCAATGGCGTCGGGAATGATCCCTTCCAGCCCCTGCCCCACCTCGATCCGGATGTGTCCGGTCCCGGGCCGGTTTTCCTGTCGCGGTACCAGCAGGACCACAATGCCAGCGTTGCGCCGGGGATCACCGATTTCCGCGCTCGATCCGACCTTCCACTCTCGGCCGATGGCCAGGGCGACCTGGGCAGGATCGTAGTTGCCTATGGTGGGCAAAGTGACGACCGCGACTTCGGCCCCGGTGGCGGCGCGGAGCCGTCTGATCAGGTCCTCCATCCGCCGGGTGGATTCATCGTCCAGGACCGATGCGATATCGTTGACGTAGCCGCTCGGCTGAGCCGGAAAAAGCGCATCCATTCCGGGACTCTGCGCCGCCGCATGTTCCCAGAGCCCCTGAAGTGGAGCGGTCAGTTGAAGCACCGCCACGAGGGCGGTAGCTTTCGCGAGTGTCCCGCTCAATCGGTCTCCTGCTGCGCCATTCGCTGCTTTCCCCGTTGCTGATTCGTTCGGCGCTGCTCACCGGAATGCTCGCGGCTTTTGCCGCGTGCGATACGGCGTCTGAGGTTGCCGTCCGGGTCTCGATTCCGGGTGTGGATTCCCTCGAGACGCCGGCTGCCGGGGTGGGCGTGGTGGCACTACCCTACGACCGCGACAGCGTGCTTGCGAGCCTCGAAGCGCGGGCGGGGACGCAGCGGCCCCACACCGTGGCGCTCGACAGCCTGTTCTCGCGGTTTCGGGGGCCGTTCACCACCTACACTACGGCGGCATACGCGACGGGCCAGCTACGTGATTCCATAGCCCTGCTGCGGAGCCAGCTCGACTCGTTACGCCGGAGCTCGCCGAGCTACGGTGCGCTGCACGCGAGGTACACCCGGCTATCCGATTCGCTCACCCAGGCCGAAAAGCGAAGCTTCCGGGCACGGCTGGCGCTGGATCGGGCCCGGGCCGGCTTCGTCGGGAGAAGCGAGAGTCTGCGCGCGGCGGTTCGGCACTGGGAAGATAGCACTTACTGGGGATATGACAGCATCGTTGCGAACCTGGCGCGAAGCCGCGGCCGGGAACCGGTCACCGACACCACCGGAGTGGCGGGTTGGGCGCATCTCACGCTGCCACGCGGCGACTGGTGGCTCTACGCCAGGGCCTGGGACATCAGTGATCCGAACGCCGAATGGTACTGGAATGTCCCGGTGAAGGGCGAAACGGTGCTGCTCAACAGCCGCACGGGGCGGCGGCGTCCGCGCTATTGACCTTATTGAGGACTCGACTGTGATCGGCCACTCTCGAATTGCCGCGCTCCTGTTTATGGTCAACTCCTCGCTCGCGGCCCAGACGGCTGCCGGCGGCGATGCGCTGGCCAGCCGCAGCAAGGGCTCATCAAAGGCACCGGTGACGGTCTATGAGATGTCCGATTTCCAGTGCCCGTTTTGCCGGACCTTTGCCCGGGAGACGTTTCCCGAGCTGGAGCGCCGCTACATCGAGACCGGCAAAGTTCGATGGGTATACATCAATTTTCCGCTCACGAGCATTCACCGTCACGCGGCTCCGGCCGCCGAGCTCGCGCTCTGTGCCGCTAAGCAGGGAGGGTTCTGGCGGGTGCATGACCTGTTGTTTCAACATCAGGAGACCTGGGCTCCGCTGAAGGAGACCGGCCCGTTCTTCGTCTCGCTCGCCGATTCCGCGGGGTTGTCCAAACGGACGCTGCTCGCGTGCCTTCAGGCCCCTGAGACCCGCAAGGAGGTCCAGGCGGAAGCCGAGGGGGCTCAGCGGTCCGGTGCCATGAGCACTCCGACGTTCTACATCGAGGGCGGGCTCCTGGCGGGGGCCCAGCCTGTGGAGGTGTTCCGCCAGGTGCTGGATTCGATCTACGATGCAAAGACGGGAAAGCAGCGAAAGTAAAAACCGCGACTCCAAAAAAAAGGGGCCGCGATCAGCGGCCCCCCAGGTGAAGTGTCGCCTGGGTCTCAGCTTGCAGCGGTTACTACCGGCCGCAGGCGACCCTTGACTCTGTAGACAATGGATCACCTCCTCGGTTGCAGGTGGAACGGGGTACTGCTTCGGGACGAATGTTAGCGAGTATCCCGGACCGGGAGCAAGAGCTTCCCGCGAGCCCGCGCCTCGGTTGACCCAACCGACGAGTCAAGCAACATTGCCGCCATGCCGACCACATCCTGGGGCTATCGAGCGGCGCTCCGGCTGGGAGTGGCGCTGGCCCCCGCCTTCGGGTGGTTCGACCCCAGGATTCGCGCGTCGGTGCGGGCCCGGCGTGATGCGGGCGAGCGGCTGCTGGATTGGGCTCGCTCCAGCCGGGAGAGGGACCGGCCGCTGGTATGGTTTCACGCCTCGTCGGTCGGTGAAGGGCTTCAGGCTGAAAGCGTCCTGATCCACCTCCGCCGGCTCCGTCCCGATTGCCAGGTCGTCTACACCCACTTCAGTCCCTCCGCCGAGTCTCTCGCCGCGCGCTTGCCGGTGGACGCCACTGACTACCTGCCGTACGATCTCCCCGGCGGCGTGGATCGCCTGCTTCGAGCGCTGGAGCCCCGGCTGCTCGTCTTCTCCAAGCTGGATGTCTGGCCCGAGCTCGCGACCCGTGCCGCAACCACCGGCACCGAGGTGGCCATCGTCGCGGCCACGGTCAGCCGGGGCAGCGGTCGGCTGCGCTGGCCCGCCCGGCCCGCGCTCGCCCCGGGTTACCGGGTCGTGGCCGCCGCCGCGGCGATCTCCGGCGATGACGCAACCCGGTTGACCCGGCTGGGAGTAGCGGCAGACCGCATCCAGGTATTGGGCGACCCCCGTTACGACAGCGTGGACGAGCGGGTGCGGCGAGTGTCGCCCGGGGAGTCCCTGCTCCGCTGGGGTCTCGGAGCGCCGACCATGGTAGCGGGATCCACCTGGCCCGGCGATGACCAGGTGCTTTTCCGGGCGTTCGCCGCCGTCCGCCGCCGGCGGCCGGATGCCCGCTTGATCCTGGTGCCGCACGAGCCCACCGAAGGGCACCTCATGGCGATCGAGCGAAGCGCGGCCAGCCTGGGATTGCCCGCCCCGGTCCGGCTCAGCTCCGCGGAGGGAGCCACACCATTATTGCTGGTGGACCGTGTCGGCGTGCTGGCCCCGCTCTACGGAGCCGGGACCATGGCCTACGTAGGCGGAGGCTTTGGAGTAGCCGGGCTGCACTCGGTGCTCGAGCCGGCGGCCTGGGGTATCCCGGTGACCTTCGGACCCCGTTGGCATAACAGCCGGGATGCGGAGCTTCTGCTGCAAGCCGGCGGAGGCACGGCCCTGCCCGGCTCGAGCGTCCGGGTAGCTGCCGCTTCGCTGTGGAAGCAGTGGGAGGAGTGGATACTGGACGACGCCGGCCGGAAGTCTCAGGGCCGCCAGGCTCGCCAGGTGGTGGAGCGGGGACTGGGCGCCTCGGAGCGAAGCGCGGCCATGCTGTTGGAGCTTATTTCGTCACGACGCCTTCGAAGGTCACCGCCCGGGGCACGATCAACCCAGCCGTGAGGGCGGTTATGAGTACGTCGCTCCACCGGCTCCGGACCTTGATCTTCAGATCCGCGATGCCGGTGCCGCCGCCGAGCTGAGCGGCGAGCGCCTTCTGCAGCGATGGGGTCTTGATCGGGACCAGGCCCCAGAGGCCATAGACCGCCCGCGAGGTCACCGAGAAACGGCTCCCTTGGGCCGGCTGATCTGCCGGAGACGCGAGCGTCGCCGGTACCCCGAGCGTGGTGGCATCCAGGGTGAGAGCGCACCCGGCAAGAGGAGAGAGGAGCACGAGCACCAGGGTGACGCCGAACCTGGTGCCGAGGGCCGATAGAGCCGGAAACCGGGCACCCGATTGGCGTCGGGCGCTCACAATCCGGGAATCCGAAAAGCATAGTGCGCCCCCAGCCCGAATACGCTGGGATCGCCACCGTCCAGGAATACCCGATCGTACGCGGCGTGCACACCAAAACCGCTGAGCGTATTGAGCTCGAGTCCCCCGCCCAGGCCGAAGTTGTTCTCGGTGTCGGATGAGCCACCGGCCGACCTGCGAACGATGTCGAGCCGCGGCGCGATCCACGGCCTGATGGCGAGTGCCGGGTTGGGAATGGTGAGGGCAAAGCCCAGGCCTACCGGAAACCGCAGCTCGCTCACGTCGCTGCCGGGAAGCAGTCCCACATCCGGCTTGGAGTAGCCGATTCCCCCCTGGAGCGTCACCGAGAGAGGGATGAGAGGCCCGCCGAAGATCTTGTAGTTGAGTGTGCCGCCGACCGAAAGGTTACTCTCTCCCGGACCATCTGGATTGAAGGTCGAGAGCATGGCAGTGGCGCCCAGCGGGCCGAATCCGGCCCGGCCGCTCACCGCCAGGGCGGTCCCTTTGCCCGCCGCTTCATTGGGAAAGCCGATGTCGCCGTAAATGGCGATGCCGGTGGGGATGCCACTGTTGTAGACCGGAATCCCATGAACTTGCGCCCCGGCGGATCGCGCCACCGCCATGCCGAGAAGGAGAGCTACGCTTGCAATGACCCGGTGCATGCTCTGTCTCATGCCGTCTCCGTTGCAGGGAGCCACCCGCCACCGACCCGGCGGCGGAGCGCCGGAAGCTAGGCGAGGGCTTCGAGGGAAGTCAACCGAACGCTCTCGGCGCAGAAAAAACGCCCGTCCGCAACTGCTGCGGACGGGCGCATGTGCCCGACCTCATGCGAGACTATCGCACGTAGGTCAGACTGACGCCCACGCCGTCGATGTCGCCCAGGCCGCCGCTGGCGCGGATTGCCCAGGACTCGCTGAACCGGATGTCGACCCCGAGTCCGAGGGCGAAGTTTACATCGTCATCGCCACCCCCGAAGGTCGGCACGATGACCGGGTGGGCATACGGAGTGAAGCTGGTCCGGGACCCTTCCAGCTCGAACCTCCGGCCCAGCGAGATGCCCACCGGGAGGAAGAACAGATCCGGTCCATCGCCCAACTGGGTGCCGAAGCCGACGGTCAGGGCACCGTCAAGCGGGAAGCTTTCGCTGTAAGTAAACACCCGGGTCCGGAAGTCACCTCCCAGCAGCAGGCGGGTGTCGAGGTTCCCCGCGCCGTCGGCAAATCCGCCGCGAATACCAAAATCGTTGTTGCCCCGGCCGTAGCTGTAGAACCCCTCCAGCGCGAAATCAACCGCGGTACCGGGATCGGAGAGGGAGACACCGAACTCGTGGCTGGTAAAGGCGCGGTATGGTGCCTTGAAGATGGGTGTGCCGGTCTCCTGCGCCGCCAGCTTGCCCGCGAACAGCGTGACGACCGCCGCCATCAAGAGCCCACCGCAGAGTCTACGACGCATAGGATTCTCCTTGAACGTGTTCGGTAACGACGCGGACCCGGTTGTCGACCACCTGAAGGAAGCCGCCACGTATGGAGAAGCGGCTGACGGCATCGGCACGGCGCACCGTCAGCGTACCCTCGCCCAGCAGCGTCATGAACGGTGCGTGGTTCGGCAGGATGCCGACCTGCCCGTCGAAGGCGGGAACAACAACCGCGTCCGCCTCTCCGTCGAACATAGACGCCTCGGGAGAGATAACCGTGACCCGCATCACCCGCCTGCCAGCTGCTTGGCACGGGCGACCACGTCATCGATGCCGCCCTGCATGTAGAACGCCTGCTCCGGCAGATGATCGAACTCGCCGGCAACCACCCGCTCGAAGCTGGTGATCGTGTCTTCCAGCTTTACGTACTTGCCGGCGAAGCCGGTGAACTGCTCGGCGACGAAGAACGGCTGGGAGAGGAAGCGAGCGATGCGCCGCGCCCGCGCGACGATGAGCTTGTCTTCCTCGCTGAGCTCGTCCATTCCGAGAATCGCGATGATGTCCTGCAGCGCCTTGTAGCGCTGAAGAATCCGCTGCACGCCGATGGCCACGTCGTAGTGCCGCTGCCCCACGTACTGGGGATCCAGGATCCGGCTGGAGCTGTCGAGCGGGTCCACGGCAGGATAGATGCCCAGCTCCGCGATGGCGCGGGAGAGCACCACGGTCGCATCCAGGTGCGCGAACGCCGTTGCCGGCGCAGGATCGGTCAGGTCGTCGGCCGGCACGTAGATGGCCTGCACCGAGGTGATCGAGCCCTTGTTGGTGGAGGTGATCCGCTCCTGGAGGTCGCCCATCTCGGTGGCCAGGGTAGGCTGATATCCTACCGCGCTGGGCATCCGGCCCAGCAGTGCCGAGACCTCGGAGCCGGCCTGGGTAAACCGAAAGATGTTGTCGATGAACAGCAGCACGTCCTGCCGCTGCATGTCGCGGAAATACTCCGCCACGGTGAGTCCGGTGAGCCCAACCCGGAGCCGCGCACCCGGCGGCTCGTTCATCTGGCCGTAAATGAGAGCGCAGGAATTGATGACTCCGCTCTCCTTCATCTCGAGGTAGAGGTCGTTGCCCTCACGGGTCCGCTCACCCACGCCGCAGAACACCGACTTGCCGCCGTGTCCCTTGGCGACGTTGTTGATCAGCTCCATGATCACCACCGTCTTGCCCACTCCGGCGCCGCCGAACAGACCGATCTTGCCGCCCTTCACGAAGGGGGCGATGAGATCGATCACCTTGATGCCGGTCTCGAAGATCTCGGTCTTGGGCTCCAGGTCGGTGAACTGGGGAGTGGGCCGGTGGATGGGCCACCGCTCCACGTCGGGCGGGATCGGAGGGCCGCCGTCCACCGGTTGCCCCAGCACGTTGAGGATCCGGCCCAGCGCCACGTCACCCACCGGCGCCGTGATGGGACCGCCGGTATCGGTGACGTTCATGCCGCGGGTGACCCCGTCGGTAGAGCTCATGGCGACCGCGCGCACCTGGTTCTGGCCTATGTGTTGCTGGACCTCCGCCGTCAGCTGGACCGGAACCGGGCCGCTGCTGTCCTCGATCTCGAGCGCGTTGTAGATCTCCGGCAGATGCTCCGGCTCGAACTCCACGTCCAGCACCGGCCCGATCACCTGCACCACCCTGCCGAGGTTGCCCTGGGTCTTTGCGGCCTTGCCGACCTTCTCGGTCGCTATAGCAGTTGCCATGTGTGCCTGCGCTCCGTCTCTATACTTAGATTTGGTTGGCTGAGGGAGAGGACGGAGAAGGCGGAGAGGACGGAAAGGTCCGTCTGCCGCCATCTCTCCGTCATCTCCGTCCTTTCCGTCTTCTCCGCCCTATCCTTGAAGCGCCGCCGCGCCGCCCACGATCTCCGCGATCTCCTGGGTGATCTGCGCCTGACGCTGCCGGTTGTAGGTGCGCTTGAGCAGCTCCAGAATCTCGCCCGCGTTGTCGGTGGCGTTCTTCATTGCCGTGCGCCGGGCGCCGTGCTCGGCCGCCGCCGTTTCCACCAGCCCCCGGTACACCGCGTTCCGCACATAGAGCGGCAGCAGCTTCTCCAGAATGGCTTCCGCATTGGGAGCCAGGATGTAGTTAGCCACCGGACCGAGGCCCGACCCAAGGTCCTGCCCCGCTTCCCCGCTTCCCCGCTTCCCCGCTGCTTCCACCGGCAAGATACGGATCGTCGCCGGCGGCGTCTGCAGGGCGCTGATGAACCGCGCCTGGACCAGGTCGACGCTGGCGAGCTCGCCAGCTGCGAAGGCCTGGATCAGCGGCTCGACGATCTCCCCCGCATGTTCCGCGGTGGGCCGGTCGCCGACATCGGTCCGCTCCAGCGCGAGCTTGCGGCCGAGGTATTTGAAGAAACCGATCCCTTTCTTGCCGACGCCGAACAGCTCGACCTGGTAACCCTGCTCCTCCAGCGACTCCACCCCCCGGCGCGCTTCCTTGATCAGATTGGAATTGAACCCGCCGGCGAGCCCCCGATTGGAGGTCAGTAGAATGATGGCGGCCCGGGCGGGTCCTCCCCTGGCGGGAGGCGCCGGTTGCCTCAGGAGAGGAAAGCGGTCGGCCAGGTCAGGGGTGAAGAGGTCGGCGATGACCTGGCGCAGCGCCTCAGCGTACGGGCGAGCAGCGACCACCCGGTCCTGGGCGCGCTTGAGCTTGGACGTGGCCACCAGCTCCATCGTCTTGGTGATCTTCCGGGTATTCTGGACCGACCGAATCCGCCCCTTGAGCTGCCGGCTCTTTGCCATTATTCGGCGACGAAAAGCTTCTTGAAGGCGTCGATGGCGGCGATGAGGCGGCGGGTGAGCCCGTCATCCAGCGCCTTCTTGGTCCGGATGTCCTTCAGCACCTCCGGATGCGAGGCCTCCAGGTAGTCGAGGAAGTCGCGCTCCCACTGCCGGATGTGCTTCACCTCTACATCGTCCAGGTGGCCGTTGGTCACGGCATAGATGATCACCACCTGCTTCTCGACCGGTACCGGCGCATACTGCGGTTGCTTGAGCACCTCCACCAGACGAGCTCCCCGGGCCAGCTGCCGCTGGGTGGCGGGGTCGAGATCGGAGCCGAACTGGGCAAAGGCCTCGAGCTCGCGGTACTGCGCCAGGCTCAGCCGGAGCGGTCCCGCCACCTGCTTCATCGCCTTGATCTGGGCGTTGCCACCCACCCGGCTCACGCTGATGCCGGCATCCACCGCGGGGCGGACGTTGGAGTAGAATAAATCGGTGGTGAGAAAGATCTGCCCGTCGGTGATCGATATGACGTTGGTGGGGATGTAGGCGGAAACGTCGCCCGCCTGGGTCTCGATGATCGGCAACGCGGTGAGCGAGCCGCCGGCCTTCTTGATGCGCGGGTCGAGCTTTACGACTTCCGCGTCCTCGTTGATCTTGGCAGCCCGCTCGAGGAGCCGGCTATGGAGATAGAAGACGTCGCCCGGATATGCCTCGCGGCCGGGTGGCCGGCGAAGAATCAGCGAGAGCTGGCGGTACGCGGCGGCCTGCTTGGACAGGTCGTCATATACGCAGAGCGTCGCCTTGCCTTCCTCATACATGAAGTACTCGGCAATGGCGCAACCGGCATACGGGGCGATGTACTGAAGCGGCGCGGGCTCGGAGGCAGACGCCACCACCACAATCGTGTAGTCCATGGCACCGGCGTCCTTCAGCCTTTCGACCACCGTGGCCACCGTGGAGCGCTTCTGGCCCACCGCTACGTAGACGCAGACGACGCCGGTGCCTTTCTGATTGATGATCGTGTCCACGGCGATGGCGGTCTTGCCGGTGCCGCGGTCGCCGATGATGAGCTCCCGCTGGCCCCGTCCGATGGGGATCATCGCGTCAATGGCCTTGATGCCGGTCTGGAGCGGCTCCTTCACCGGCTGGCGTACGACGATCCCCGGCGCCACCATCTCCACCTGGCGGCGGCCGGCAGCCTGGATCGGCCCGCGGCCGTCCACCGGCCGCCCCAGTGCGTCCACTACGCGGCCCAGCATGGCCGGACCCACCGGCACGTCGAGGAGCCGGCCGGTCCGGCGCACCTCGTCGCCCTCCTTCAGCTTGAGGTAGTCGCCCATGATGGCGGCCCCGACGTTGTCCTCCTCGAGGTTCAGCACCAGGCCGGCAACCGTCTCGCCAGTCTCCTGGGCGGTGAACTCCAGCATCTCGCTCGCGATAGCGGACTGGAGGCCGTAGATGCGGGCGACGCCGTCCCGCACCTCGAGCAGGGTGCCGACCTCGCTGACGTCCTCGGCGGCAATGTCGGCCGACGCGATCTCGCGCAGCAGGATGTCTTTGAGCTCGCCGGGACGGAGAATGGATTCGGTGGCCATGTGATGAACTCGAGCTGGCTGAAAGGTGTGCTAGAATCTAGTTTGTGAAAATAATCACAATAAGGGAAGCGGGGAAGCGGGGAAGCGGGGAAGCAGGGAAGCGGGTAGGCGGGTAAGCGGGTAAGCGGGTAGGTGGGTAAGCGGGCGGGCACGCCGCGACTGAGTTGTCCCCTTTGCGACCTTTTCACTTTTGACCCGAGACGTTATCATGTCCCGGCCTTACCCGCTTACCCGCTTACCCGCTTACCCGCTTACCCGCCCTACATCCGACTCCTCGTATTTCCTCGCACGAACGCGGCGAGTACCCCGCGAGGCCCTAATGCGCCGAGTCCTCCAATGGACACGTTGGCGATTCGGCGGGCGGTGCTGGCCAGATGATTGGAGGACGTGAAGTGCAGCACTCGCACCACGGTCTGCACCGCGTATCCGGGATTGCCCAGCAGTTGGGCGGCGCAGGCAACCCGGGTGAGGTCTATGACCCGCTTGAGGTTGGGGGCCCCTCCGGCGCCGAACTGTCGGGAGAGGTGCTCGCGGCTGACCCGGAGCCGGCTGGCGAGGGCGCCGGTGCGCATGGGCCGCTCCACCTCGCCGAGCAGAACGGACCAGGCTGACTGCTGAAGCGGCTCGGTCAGCCTCAGCACCCGGGGGGCATCGACCAGGGCGCGCCGCCGCTCGGCCGTCAGCGAAGAACGGAGCACCAGATCCCCCACGATAGGATCGTCCACCCCCTCGACCACCACCGCGGCCACTGCGTGGGCGCGGCAGGCGAGGAGCAGGTCACCGTCATCGGGCCGGAATGGCGCATAAGCCACTATGGGTACCGATGGAAGGTGATCTCGCAGATGGGAGAGCTCCGGCAGAAGCCCGGCGCGCGGCGCCAGCACCACCGCGTCTACCAGCCGGGTCTCGAGCAAGCGATGCAAGGCAGCCGTCGTCCTGCAAGTGACGACGCTGGGCCCCCCCTTGGGTAGTGACCGGCGCAATCCCAGCAGCGCGGCACGGCTCTCGAGCAGGGCGGCGATCGCGGGCATGCTTAACCGGCGGTAGGGCGGTACGGCGGTACGGCGGTAGGCTCTGGCGCTATCTCCTCAACCGCATTGGGCTTTGCGCCGCCGGCTTCTTCAGTGGTCTCCTCCCCACCTACCGCCGTACCGCCTTTCCGCCCTACCGCCTGACCGCCCGGCCGCCCCGCTCCCACGGCCACCAGTGTGCGGACCATCTCGCCCGCCCGCTTGAGCACCCCTCGGGCGTTGTCGTAGCTCAGCAGGTTCAGCGCTTCGTTCAGCGGCCGCCACTGGCAGGCTGTGATCCCCTCGTCGAACTGAGGACACGCGTCTCCCGTGGGGCTCTCGAAGAGAAAAAAGTGACAGTACTTGTGGATGTGACGGCCCCGGAAGCGGAAGTGCCAGTCGATCAACCGAATGGGGCCCCGGAGCACGAGGTGCTCCAGGCCGGTCTCCTCGGCGGTTTCCCTGAGGGCGGCATCGGCCGGAGATTCATCGCCCTCGAGGTGCCCCTTGGGAAAGCCCCAGTTCCTGTACGAATCCCTGATCAGCAGGTACCTGGCGCCCTCTCCCGGCACCCTCCGGAAGACGATCCCGCCGGCACTGACCTCGAGCTCGGCGCGACGCTTACTCATTAGAAAACGGAGATCTTGAGATATTTCTTGGGGTTCGCCTGGATGTCGGTCAGGAGCTCCCGGAACTGAACGACCGTCTTGGTAGTCTCGCGATACAGGGTGGAGTCGCTGGCAAGCATGCCGAGGGTGCCGTTGCCCGCCTGAAGCTTGCTCATCAGGGAATCGGCGGCCTGAAGGACTCGGATGAGGCTCGCCTCGTTGGCACGGGCCGCGGCCATGACCGAGCGCAGGTCGCCGGCAGCCTGCCGCAGGTCGACGCTGGTGGTGCGGGAGTTATCCAGTATGTCCCGGAGCTGGTCGTCGCTGGTGGCGGCATCGAGCCGCGCCACCGCGCTCTGAAAGGTCTTGGCGACACCGGTGAAGGCGTCCGACGTAGTGGCCACGTTCTCGCTTACCTGATCGATCCGGTTGGTCTGGGCGTCGGCGAAGCGAACCAGCCGTCCGGAAATCGTGGCCAGGTCCTTGACGCTCTGCTGCAAGTTCTTGAGCGCAGTGCTGTCGAATGCCTGACCGATCCGCTGGGTGACGTCGGCGACGTCGCCCGCGATACGGCTGGCTTGCGCCGTGAGCTGGCCGATGTCCGGCAACGTTGCTCCGGGCCAGGCGTCGCCTCCCATTTGGTCCGACTCGACCAGGGCATCGCGGACGTTGGGGTCCACCGGGAGTGGCTCGAAGGGCACTATATTGGCGGTCCATTCACCGAACAGGCTGGCCGAGGCCGAGATCACCGCGGGTTTCCGGGGAAGGTCCACCGAGCGGTCGATGCTGAACTCGGTCTCGACCCACTCGTTCTCCACCAGCCGTATGGCCTCGACCCGGCCTACCTGGACACCCCGCAGGGTGACGGGGCCGCCGACACCCAGGCCCCCCACCGTGCGGAAGCGCGCGGTGTACGAGGCCTTCTTCTGGTTCAAGTCGGTCTCGCTGAGCCAGAGCGCCCCGCCGATCACCAGCGCCACCGCGGCCAGCACCGCGAGTCCAACGGCAAATTCGTTGCTGCGTTTCACCCTGCGGACCTCCGTACCGGCGGCTCGAGCGCGATCGGACCGGGCCTGCCTTCGATGAACTGCCGCACGACGGGGTCGTGAGAGCCCCGCATCTCTTCCACGGTTCCGACCTGGCGGATCGAGCCTTCGTGCAGCATGGCCAGGTGGTCACCCACGCTAAAGGCACTCCGCATATCATGGGTAACCACGAGCCCGGTGACGCCGAGGTCGCGGGTCCGCACGATGAGCTGGTCCATCACCGCCGTGGTAACCGGATCCAGTCCCGCAGTCGGTTCGTCATAGAGAATGTAGCTCGGCTTGAGGGCGATCGCTCGGGCGATGCCGACCCGCTTGCGCATCCCCCCGGAGAGCTCCGCCGGGAACTTGTCCCCGATGCCGGTCAGCTCCACCACCGCAAGACTCTCCTCGATGCGTTGGGAGATCACGTCCTCGTCGTAGCCTCGCCGGGCCAGTCCCAGCCGGATGTTCTCTGCCACCGTCATCGAGTCGAAGAGCGCGGCGAATTGAAAGACATAGCCGATCCGCCCGCGGAGGGCAGTCAGCTCGTCTCGATCCAGCTCATGGACGTTGGCATCGTCCACCAGGACCCGGCCATCGTCCGGCTCCAGCAGGCCCACCACGAGCTTCAGGGTGACGCTCTTCCCCGCCCCTGAAGGGCCGATGATGACCGTGTTCCGGCCGTCCGGCACCTCGAGCGAGACCCCGTCCAACACGATGCGGCCACCGAAGGACTTGGTGAGGCGGTCGAGGAGGATCACGGCGGGTAAGCGCGTAAGAGGGTAAGAGGGTAAGGGCGATGCTTAACCCCCATCCATTCGCCAGTCCGATCCGGTGTGCTGTTACCTCCCCGCCTACCCGCGTACCCGCTTACCCGCCTCACAGCAGCACCAGCGCCCAGAAGGCGTCCAGCACCAGGATGGCCTCGCAACCGAGCACCACGGCACGGGTGGTGGCCTGCCCCACACCCTCGGCGCCGCCCTCCGCGGCCAAACCGCGCAGGCAGCCCATCAGCGCAACTGCGGCGCCGAAGCTGGCGCTCTTCACCAGGCCGAACCAGACGTCCTTGAACTGGTAGAACTGCTTGAGCCCCTTGAGGAACTCGGGCGTCGAGAGATCGAGCAGGTTGATCGCCGTGAGCCACCCGGAAACTACTCCCACCGCTATGGCGAAAGCGGTGACCACGGGAAACATCATGGTGGCGGCAAGCACCCTAGGCACAACCAGATACGCATATCGATCGTAGGCGAGCGTCTCCAGGGCGTCGACCTGCTCCGTGACCTTCATGGTCCCGAGCTCGGCCGCTATGCTGGCCCCCACCCGGCCCGCCAGAGCCATCCCCGTGAGCACCGGCCCCAGCTCCATCATGATCGTCTTCCCCACCAGGGCTCCCACGAAATACATGGGGACGGTGCCGGTGAAGATGTACGATGACAGGAGGGAGAGAACGATGCCGGTGAAAACGGCGATGAAGAGCGCGATCGGCACCGAGTCCACCCCCAGCCGGCGCATCTGTCCCGCCAGCAGAGGTGCCCAGATTCCGACATCGGCCAGGGCGCGCCACGCCTCGAGGCTGCGGCGGCCTAGGTGCGCAATGAAGCCTTCGCCGGTGGGTACCCGGGATGCCGCGGAGGGCGTCACGTCAGGAAGTTAAGCGCCCTCAC
The DNA here is from genome assembly GCA_050733075.1 of Gemmatimonadales bacterium. Taxonomy (GTDB): domain Bacteria; phylum Gemmatimonadota; class Gemmatimonadetes; order Gemmatimonadales; family GWC2-71-9; genus CAVVWJ01. Next base: position 37,344 of record JBOHSD010000011.1, on the reverse strand, counting down.
GCCGCAAAGCTGGCCAGGGCCCGGCCTACTTCTCCGTCCCTGAGCCGCTTGAGGGCCCGGTCGCGGAGTTGGCGCACCCGTTCCCGGGTGATACCCAACATGCCCCCGATCTCCTCCAGGGTATGCTCGCGACCGTTGTTCAACCCGAAGTAGAGCTGGAGCACCTTTGCGTCGCGGGGAGGAAGGGAGCTGAGCGCCAGGTCGATCTGCTCCGACAGGAGCCGTTCCATCACCTGCGCCTCGGGATCGCCCTGCTCGTCCACCACGAAGCGGTCTATGAGAGACCGGTCGGTCTCCTGGTCCAGGGCTCCGTCGAGCCGCAGATCGCTGGAGTTGAGTGTGGCGAGGGACTGGACCACCTCGACCGTGAGACCGGTGGCTTTGGCGATCTCCTCCGGCGTGGGCTCCCGTTGCAAGTCCTGGCGCAGGGTCTCGGAACTGCGGACGATCCGGGAGAGGTCGGCGGTGCGGTTGAGGGGCACCCGGACCGATCGCCCGTGCCGGGCCAGGGCGGCCAGGATCGACTGCCGGATCCACCAGACCGCGTAGGAGATGAACTTCACTCCCTGGTCGGGATCGAACTTGCGAGCCGCCGTCAGCAGCCCCACGTTCCCTTCCCCTATCAGGTCGGTGAGGGGAAGGCCGCGATTCTGATACTTTTTGGCCACCGAAATGACGAATCGGAGGTTGCGCTTGACCAGTTCCTGCATGGCGTCGGAGTCGCCAGCCACGATGCGCCGGGCGACGGCCATCTCCTGCTGGCTGGTTAGCAGCGGCGTTCTGCTGACCTCGAACAGGTACTGATCCAGAATGTCACGCTCGGCCTCGTAGGCACCGAGGTTCCGGCTAGGCTTCGATCTCATGGCTGAGGGATGACCCTTCGACGGTACGGCTCCGCCCACTCGTTGGCCGTGTATTCCTCGTTGACACTCGCTACAGCGCCGGCTAAGTTTCCCTGCTGCCGTGGCGCCGTCCGAGGGCGGGAAAATATAACGGGGGCGTAGCTCAGTTGGGAGAGCGCGTGAATGGCATTCACGAGGTCAGGGGTTCGATCCCCCTCGCCTCCATGACCCCTCTTCGGCCGAGTAAGACCCGTGCATTTGGGTCGTTGCGCGGGGGCGGGTCGGGCGCTAGAATTATCCGCTTCGCGGGAATAGCTCAGTTGGTAGAGCACAACCTTGCCAAGGTTGGGGTCGCGGGTTCGAGTCCCGTTTCCCGCTTCGAGGCAGAGCCAGCCGCTCTGACTCGCCATCATGGGCCCTCAGGCCCCAGCGGGTGAAGCCGAACCTGGACCGTCCGTTGATGGGGCGCCACTGTCCGGTATCTGGTCAGAGTATCGGCCCAGGGCCAAGGAGTCTGAAGCATACGTCGCGGGGTGGAGCAGTCTGGTAGCTCGCCGGGCTCATAACCCGGAGGTCGTGGGTTCAAATCCCACCCCCGCTACTTTGAAGGACGGGAAAGACGGGAAGGGCGGGAAAGGCGGGAGGGTGAGATGTCCGCTGGGTGTCGCGGAGTCTTGCCGGCGCGGAGCAGGCTTCCCGCCCTTCCCGTCCTTCCCGCCCTTCCCACTTGGGCGGTTAGCTCAGTTGGTTAGAGCGCCACGTTGACATCGTGGAGGTCACAAGTTCGAGTCTTGTACCGCCCATGAGCGCCCTTAGCTCAATTGGATAGAGCATTTGACTACGGATCAAAAGGCTGGGGGTTCGAGTCCCTCAGGGCGCATTGTTCATTGACAGCGTGAACGGTGAACAGTGAACGGTGAACGGGCCCGCCCCCAACCACCCGTTTACCGTTTACCGTTCACGCTTTTTGAAGGAACGGGGCGTAGCGCAGCCCGGTTAGCGCGCCTGCTTCGGGAGCAGGAGGTCCCCGGTTCAAATCCGGGCGCCCCGATTGGTCCTGGTAGTCCTCAGTCCTTGTATGGATCGAACTCGTTCTCTCCAGCCATAACCACAACCAGCGGTCTCAGCGTGTGCAGCACCCGAATCGTCTCGCCCTGAGCGGCGAGCACGTCGGGAAGCCGGCGGTATGCGTGGGGACTCTCGTCCAGCCCACCGCCCCGGAGCACAACCCCCTTGGTCCCGATCCATTGGTGTAGCATCTCCCAGCTCACCTTGCCCGGCGATTTGATCTCCCTGGTTTTCCGATTGATCTTGCCCCGAGCCTCGGTGCGACTCATGACCCGGCCGGCGCCGTGGACTGTCGAGTAGAGCGCGGCCTGCTGGAGCTCGCTGTTATCGGCGGCGCCTTCGATGATCACGGCATCATCTCCCATGCTCCCGCCGACGAAGCCCCGCTGACCCGGGAAGGCGGGGGTGGCACCCTTCCGCACCACGATCAGGTCCTCGCCACCGTGCGTCTCACGCCAGGCAAAGTTGTGGTGGTTATGAATCAATTCGAGCTCCCGCCCGCCGAGCATCGCGACCACCTTGCGCGCAACCCATTCTCGTCCCGCGTAAGCGTAGTCTCCGGCCAGTTTCATCAGCTCCCAATAGGCGTCTCCCAGCGGGGTCTTGAGGTCGAGCAACGTCTCGGTCTCGGGTACCCTCACACCCCAGGGGCGGTTCTGGCCCAGGGCCAGAAAACCCGACGCCACGGTATGGCCGAAGCCGCGGCTGCCGAAGTGAACGCCGACCCAGATTCTGCCCAGCTCGTCGGCGAACACATCTACGTAGTGGTTGCCGCTGCCAACCGTGCCGAGCTGCGCTTGAGCCTTTGCCCGAAGCCGGTCTCGCTCGTGCTTCCCCGGGATTGCCTCCCATGCAGGTGCCTCGAACAGGGCGTTGTCCACCGGCGCATCGTCGGCTTTGCAGGTTCGGCCCACCCCGAAGCTGATCTCCGCCTGGATCTGGTCGGCAATCCGGGAAAGGTCGTCCCGCGTGTAGTCGGCCAGGCTGCGATCGGTCCGGATGGCTGCGTTCCCGCAGGCAATGTCGAACCCCACTCCCACTACGCTCACCTCATCCCGGTAGGCTGCCACTCCGCCTATGGGCATTACGTAACCGGTGTGTCCGTCCGCCATGAGCGCCGCCCGCTCAGCGCGGCCGGCGACCTCGCGGAACTGGCCGAGTGTCTTCTCGTCGTGCGAGCCGAAGATGGCAGGAGCCTTGGACGCGCTCCGGTGCCGCTGGTCGGGTGATCGGGAAGGGCTGGGCTGGGGCAAGGTACCGGGGTTTCTCATCGAGGTCGAACCAGAGCGAGCGCCGATGTCATACTAGATCCGGCGACTCCCGGCTCCCGTGACCTGAGTCACGATCTGCACTTCTGGGGCTGACGATGACCACACCCTTGCGGTAGGCCAGATCGGCAGAGGCGCGCGCCGCGGGATCGATCGGTCCGGTTGAAGGGGCGGGGTGGCAGCAGCGAGCCGGTGGTCTCGCCAAGCACTGCGTTCTTTTGTGCGGCGGCGAGAGCCCGGTCCGCTGCGGGGGTGGAGCGGCCTGTCGCCCGCGGCCTCGACCATCTCGGGGCGTGTGTTCGCGTGGTGTCGGCCGGCTGCAGAGCGGCGCAATTACGAGTACACCGGTTACGCCTACCGCGCCGGCCGTGCGGAACCTAGCTTCTAGAAACTGCCGGATGGTAAGCGAGCCCGGTATCCACCCCAATGCTGGACCTGCGCCGTGGTCCGGTGCCGTTCCCCGGCCGACTGATGCCGGCCGTCATCGGTGCCCCTCGAAGCGTTCCGGGAGATTTCTTGACGCTGGTGTCGGCCACCGCTCCACCCCAGGCTCCCGGTCGCAGGCCGTGGCTCCTTCCCGGCCTCATGCTCGCGATCAGCGCGGTCGCCCTCGTTTTGGCCGAGGCCGCACCGGCGTGGTCTCGCCTTCTGTACTTCGTCCCCTACACCTTTCTGGGAAATTCGTTGGCGCCACTGCCATACGATGGAGCCGTAGTCTATCTGGGCGCGTACCATCCCATCTGGCTGGTCGTTGTCGTCGGCACCGCCGCCACCCTCCTGATCGAAGCGTGGAACATGGAAGCCCTGGCCCGGATCCTGGCCCGGGAGGGCACCCGCGCTTTCCGGAATCATCAGATCACCCAATGGTCGCTGCGCTGGTTTCGGAAGGCGCCGTTCTGGTCTCTCGTCGCCACCTGCGTGTTCCCGATCGTTCCGCACTACCCCATGCGGTTCATGGCGGTGCTGGCGGGCTATCCGCTCTGGAAATACCAGCTCTCCGTTCTCCTCGGACGAGGGGCTCGCTACACCGGCCTGGCGGGTCTCGGCGTGGTTTTCCCCATTCCGGGGCCCTGGATCGTGGTAGCCAGCCTGATCATCCTCGTGGCCGGGGTGAGAGGCGCCCGACACATGAACCGCACCCCGCCCGAAGCGGCCATGGGTCCCAGGACGGCCACGGAAAAAGTATGAACCGGTGCTTCCTGCTCCTGGTGGACGGGCTCCGCCCCGATGTGGCCCAGGCCCGCCTGGAAGCGGGAGACCTGCCTCACCTGGCTGCCATGCTGGAGCGGGGAGGTCGCACCCAGGCCATCACCGGCTTCCCTTCGACCACCAGCGTAGCGTACCTGCCGTTTCTCACCGGGTGCACACCGGGTCATTGTGACGTTCCATCGATAAGATGGCTGGACCGGAAGACCTACCGGGGCCGATGGTGGCGGGATCGCAACGCCATCCGGAGCTACTGCGGGTACCAGGCTCCATTGGTCGATTGCGACATCCAGCCGGCGGTGCGCACCATCTTCGAGCTGGTACCGGAGAGCCTCGGGATATTCACCCCGGTGGCACGCGGCCTGACCGCCGGGCGAGACCCTTGCCGGCTGGAGCGCAAGCTCTGGGGATCGCTGGCGCACGTCGCCCAATGGCATCAGCCATCCGACGACTCGGTCTCCCGCCACCTCATCCGCTCGGTCGGTGGGGGCTGGCGCTTCGTATTCGCTCAGTTCCCCGCGGTAGATGGTTACACCCACCAGTCGGGCTACGATTCAGCCGTGGTCTGCCGCGCCCTTACCAGGATCGACGCGACAGTGGGCCGGCTCCGGCAGTTGCTTCGGACTCGGGGTGAGCTCGAGGAGAGCCTGATCCTTCTGGTTAGCGACCACGGCGCTTCCCGGGTCCATACCCATCTCGATCTGGCCGACTGGTTCCGCTCCCAGGGAGTGCCGACGCTGGCCCATCCTGCTCTTTGGGAGCGGCGACCCCGCGCGGCGGTGATGGTGGCCGGCAACGGGTCGGCCATGGTGTATGCTCGTCCCGGTGAGCCGCGCCCGGACCGGTGGCCGGTGGAGCGGCTCAGACGTCTCGACGCGTTCGGCAGCCGAAGCGACCTGGTGGCCGCGCTTCTCAGAGAGCCGTCGGTCGCCTTCGTCGCCGGCGAGTCGGAGGGCGGCATCTGGATCGGAAGTGAAGCGGGGGCCGCCAGGCTGTCGAGGAGAGGTGAGGAGCTCGTTTACCAGCCGCTAACCGGTGACCCATTGCAGGTGGGGAGATTCCGGAGCGCCCCGGCTCGCGAGTGGCTCGAGGCTACCTGGAACGGCCCTTTCCCCGACGCACCCTTCCACCTGTTCGACCAGTTCCGAAGCCGGCGCTCGGGCGATCTGGTGGTGATGGCCCGGGAGGGATACGACTTCCGCGCCAGGTTCGAGGTGCCGGAGCACCGATACGGGCATGGCAGTCTGATCCGCGCCCACATGCAAACCCCGGTCTGGTCCAGTCGGCCTATCGCTTCCAGGCCGCTCCGCACGGTAGACCTTTTCCCCGCCGTTCTGAGCTGGCTGGGTGAGGAGGTTCCAGGTGGCATAGACGGCGAGCCGGTGTGGCTTCCCGGAAGACGCGGTCCCGCCGCCTCACCGCCGGATCTGGTACGCCAGCTTGACGAAGAAGCCATCGCTGGTCCGGCGCAGGTCGGAAAACGCGAACCGGTCGTCCGATTCCAGGAAACTGCCATAGCCGAAGAAGGCGACTGATCCCGGAGAGGGCTCCAGGGCGACTAGGCCGTCAACCCGCAGTGAGCTGAACTTGGCCGCTTGCACCGGCGTGCCCGCGACCAGCAGCGGGGCTCCGGTGCGGGCGTCTCGTAACGCGGCGGTACGCTGGGCTCGATACTCCCCGATGGCCCTGAAGAACAGCGAGCGGATGGGCTGGTATTCGATTTTGAGCCGGGGGATGATGGTGCGAGCGAACTCGCTTCCGTCGCGCTCGCGCTCCAGCCACGCCAGCAGGGCGCTCGCCTCCAGTCGGATGGAGTTGCTGGGACGCAGGCTGATCCCGGCGTTCAGGCGAATCATGCGTCCCTCCGCTCCCTCCTCGAAGAGTCCGGCAGAGCTTCTCGCGACTAGCGCTTCGGCATCGAGCGTCTCGAACGTCGGCGTCGCCACCCTGAGGGAGTAGCCGATACCGCTGGCGCCTTCTGCCGGGCGGTAGCGCTGCCGCACTCCTCCCGCCTCGGTTTCGTAGCCGGCATAGTCGGCAGGGTCGAAGCCGACGAAGTCTCGGCTCACATGGGGATTGATCTCCCAGCCGCCCCGAAGCCGGAAGTTGAGATCGATCTCCTCCAGGCCCTCGATAGCGCTCTCGCTCCCGAACCCACCGTACCGCCAAATCCGCCTGGGACCAAAGAACGTGGTGAAGTTTTCCAGCAGGGCTCCGCGCCCGCCGTACCAGGTGAGCCGGTTGAACACGTGCGCTTGCACTATGCCGGAGCGATTGACGAACCCGGACCGGCTTTGGAAATCGTCCCCGAAGCCTTCGAGGGCATAATTGAAGCCCCAGGAGCGGCCGGTCCGGTCGAGCTCCAGTTCCCATATCGCGCCGCTGCGGCTGCCCAGAGCATCCCTGGTCCACGAGCTGCCGAGCTGGGCCTCGACGAAGTACAGCTTGGCAAACACGACCCGCAGGTCGCCGGCCAATACCCGGTTGTAGTCGGTTCCTTCATGGCGGTCGGTGAACGTGAGTCCGGCAATGGAGTTGCTGCCGAAATCGCGGCGGAGCCGGCTCACATTGAAGAGAGCGTCCTTCCCGGCGGTATTATCGAGCACGCTCAGGTGCGCGACACCCAGTGCCCCGAACTTCCCGGTGATCTTCCCGCCGATGATGGGATCGACGATCTGCCGGGTGTAGACCAGTTGGTTGGGGGTGGCGAACAGCTCGATACCCTCCAGGAAGAAGGGCCGCTTTTCCGGAAAGAAGAGCGCGAACCGCTCGTTCACCGTCACCTGCCCGGCGTCGGATTCGACCTGGCTGAAATCGGGATTGAGGGTGGCGTCGAGCGAGAGATTCGTGAGACCCAACCGGACATTCACGCCCGCGCTGGGATCCAGGTTCTCGCGGGAGAAGTCCTGCGAAGCCCCATCGAGCACACCGTTTGCCGTGGCGGTGACAAAGGGCTGCGCCTCGATCACCAGCCCGCGGCGCAGGTCGTGTAACCCTTCGATCGTTCCCGATTGCGCCAGGAAGCTGGCGTTGGCCCGCTTGACGTCGGTCCAGGTGTCTTCGTAGCCGGTGCGTTGTACCCGGCGGACCAGGTTCAGCCCCCACCGCTGCGGCCCCTTGCCGGGATAGCGGAGGCTCTTGAACGGGATTCGCACCTCGACCGTGTACCCCTGCTCGGTGATGCGCCCCCTCGACTCGAAATAGTAGTCAGGGTTCAGGTCCACGCTGCCGATCGTAAGGCTGGTCACCGCCTGGGCCCCTTCGCTGCGCACCCCGTCCTGCTGAACGCCCAGGGGGTTCACGCCGAACATGAACGCCCGGCGGTGGTCGTTGAAGGTGTCCAGGTAGATGATTACGTGGTCGTCGCTCTCGATGTTGTCGCGGTCGGCAACGGTGGCGCGAATGGCGCCGGGCCGGCGGTCGTGCGCCAGGATGCCGAAGTGAATGGCGTCGGGGGCGTACCAGACCAGGACCTCGGTCTGCTCTTCCGCCGGCCGGCTGTCCACCGGCTGATATTGGGAGAAGCCGGTGAGCCGGACTGCCCGGGACCAGGGCGCCTCGTCCAGCTCCCCATCGACGGTGATCGTGGCTTCGATGCGAGGGATGGAGACGCTGGGCGCCCCCCGCCCTGGGATGACGGTCTGGGCGAGCTGTGATTGGGTCCCGAGCAGGGCCAGCAACGGCGCGATGGAGCCGAGCATGGGAGATCCGGACTGCGAGGGCCTGAACAAGTACAAGTTGTGATCGTTCGCTGACCGGCCTAGCTTGACCATTGTAAGTGCCAGTTCGAGTCAGTATGGCGCAACCAACGCAGCTCGCGCCAGCCAGCCACCACTGGCTCCATTCACTTACCCGTCCCCAGGCCCTTCTTCGAACCTTGGAAACATGACCCCTGCGAAGGCAACCACTTGAATTGCCTCACTGCTTACATCTCGTCCCGGTATTATATAGCATGCGTTTCTGACCTCTTCGAGGTGTCATGCTGCCGCCGTTCCGGGTGAATAGCGGCCGCGCTACATTGAATCCAGGCTGCCGCCGCTGCGTTGGACCGATCCCCGCCGCTTGCTTGCCACCATATTGCCCACGACATCGGAGCGTTATTATGACTGCCCTTGTCGACAGCCCCCTGCGGCTCAGTAGCCCACTGACTCAACCCTGAGTTCCGGCTCTGCCCGAGGCACGGCTTCCGTGAGGAGGTTGCGCCTGCCGCGTCATCCGGCCCTTCGCCCAGCCTGAGTACGCTTGCAGCCCACCGCCCCGGAGGCCTCGCCTTCGGGGCATTTCATTTTTGGGCCGGCAGTGTAGAGGGTACCAGGAGAAGGAGATTGTCAATGATGAGAAAAAGAGCTCCATCGCGGCTGGCCCATGTGTCGCTACGGTCTGAAAGGAGAGGCCATGGAGCCTGAACCTATCGTTTCCCTTGAGTGGGGTGGCGAGCAGTGGCAGGTATTCCTGCGTCAGACATCCCGGGAAACCAGCCCGACCGGACTGGCTCTCGTGTTCTCAGCTGGTTCGGCGACCGGTGCGCATCTCCGCTTGTCTGGCCGGTAAATACGGCTCTCCTCGAGGAATTGCTGTCGGGCTCGACCGGTTCCGTGCTCACTCGGATTCAAGAGGAGTTGGAATTTGCGCTCGGGTCGGATGCCCGACAGCCCAGCAAGGCAGGAAGCCGGTCCCCCATTAAACAGCGATCGACATGAGACCTCGTCTCGAGGACAACGGCCCTGCCACCATGGTCCGCATGGCGAATCCTCATACGGCGCCCGAACGGTTGGATTGGGAGCATGGCGGGCGCCAGTTCAAAGATCCCGACTCAGGGAAGTAACCATGTACCATTGGCAGAGCGATGAGGAGGAAGGCGTAGTTGTAGGCCGGGTGCCACCGAATCGCTGGCGCGTCCAGTTGGCGAGCGGTGAGGAGGTCACCGCCCGTATCAGTGGCTTTCTGTGGTTCCGGCGGACGGATCCGGTGATCGGCGCCCGGGTACGGATCGCGCATGGGGATGGAACGGTGCTGCCGGCTACGATCATCCGGTGTTATGGCGCCTGAGCCAAATCGAGCGCCATGCTCGTGATCAAAGCTGGGGACTAGATGTCCCGTGAAGCCAGAGCGCGGGAGATCGCTCGCCGCCGTACGTTCGCGATAATCAGCCATCCGGATGCCGGCAAGACCACGCTTACCGAAAAGCTGCTGCTCTATGGCGGAGCGGTCCACCTGGCCGGGTCGGTCAAGGCACGTCGTGCCAGCCGCCACGTCACCAGCGATTGGTTGGCGCTCGAACAGGAGCGTGGTATCTCCGTCACCACCAGTGTCCTGCAATTCCCCTTCGAAGGCCTCTGCCTGAACCTGCTCGACACCCCCGGGCACCAGGATTTCTCCGAGGACACTCTTCGGACGCTCATGGCCGCGGACAGCGCGATCATGCTGCTGGATAACCGCAAGGGGGTCGAAGAGCGCACCCATCAGCTGTTCGAGGTCTGCCGCCAGCATAGGATCCCCATCGTGACCTTCGTGAACAAGTGCGACCGCGAAGGAGCGGAACCCCTGGCTTTGCTCGATGATGTGCACGGGGTCCTCGGGATCCCGTGCGCCCCTATTACGTGGCCGATTCGATCCTCGGCCGGCTTCCAAGGCGTGTACGATCGGCTGGATGGCCGGGTCCACCTATTCGAGAGAGACGAGCACCATGGGGCATCTCGACCGGCTGTTCAAATCCAGGATCTGGCTTCGAGCCGGCTCGGTGAGCTGGTCGATCCCGAAGCCCACACTCGTCTGGTCGAGGAGATCGCCTTGCTCGATGCGGCTGGAGAGCCTTTCTCGGAGGAGCGTTTCCTGGACGGCACGCTTACGCCCGTATTCTTCGGCTCGGCGCTGAGCAACTTCGGGGTGGAGCCCTTCCTGAGACGCTTCATTGATCTAGCGCCACCACCACGCGCGCGGCATGCGACGACCGGTGTGGTCCAGCCGGAGGCGGAGGATTTCACCGGCCTGGTGTTCAAGATCCAGGCTAACATGGACCCACGCCATCGGGATCGCATAGCATTTGTGCGGGTGTGCTCCGGTCATTTCAGGGCCGGCATGACGGCTCGGCTGAGCCGAACCGGCAAGACGATCCGCCTCGGCTCACCGCAGCAGTTCATGGCTCGGGAGAGGAGAGCGGTCGAGGAGGCCTGGCCCGGTGATGTCGTAGGCGTGCACGACCGGGGGACGTTGCGGGTGGGGGACACTTTGGCCACGGGAACCTCACTGGAGTTCGCCGGCTTTCCCCGGTTTGCCCCGGAGCACTTCGCCCGAGTCCATGTTACCGATCCGCTCCGGCGCAAGCATCTCGACCTGGGGCTCAGGCAATTGAGCGAGGAGGGTGCGGTCCAGGTACTGCATGGCGAGAACGGGGCCGGGCCAGAAATTATGGTCGCTGCCGTCGGCCAGCTCCAATTCGACGTCCTCTTGCATCGCCTGGAAGGCGAGTACGGGGTCAGGGCCCGGCTTATTCTCCTGCCCTTCCAGTATGCCCGCTGGGTGGTTGGTCCCGAAGCACTGGTCGAGCAGGCGAGTAGGGGCCACGGCAGGCTGCTGGTGAGAGACAGCCACGGCGCGCCACTCGTGCTTTTCCCGGACCGCTGGAGTCTAGAGCACGCTGAAAAGGATGAACGGCTCCGGTGGCTGGAAACCGGTGCTTGAGATCGGTCTTAGCGCCACGCCTTCTTGCGACATGAATCAGGTGGATATCGGTCGGGGAACAAATGTCCCGATGCTACCAGCAGGCCGGCCAAGTGACTATTTTGGCCGTGGAATGAGCGCCGGGCACCTGCGCTAACGCCTAAGTCTTTGTAGATTAAACAACTCGGGTCCGTAGCTCAGTTGGATAGAGCGCTTGCCTCCGGAGCAGCGGAGCCAGCGGTGGACAGCGCTAAGTAGCGGATCCTCAAGTATTTCGCTTTGTACCGCATCCATTGGCGCCGTCTGGCGCTGGTGGATGCGGCACTGTTTTTGGCACTGACGTGCAGCACACCCAGGGACCCAGGCTGATTAATTCTTGGTCACGGGGCAAGTTCTGTATCCCGATGGTCGTGGTTGCGAACGGAGTAAACCTCTCATACTGGACGGAAAGCCCGACCATCGTTGGATTATTTCGCGGCCGTTGATTGGCAAGGTGCCGCATCGAGCGGCGCCGCAGCATGCAACGGAGCTGCCGCTGGTAAGCAACCCCTCGAAGGAGACTCTATCCGTCCTCGAAATAAGACGCGTAATAGTTCGCATAGATCTCTTGAGCCGACTCGTCGTGAGGCCCTAGAATACCCCAGACATAGTTCAGGCGGGGCGCATAGCCAAACTTGAATTCCAGCTCGAGTTCGGAAGCAATCGTCGTCATCAGCACGACAGCCGCCGACATGATTCTGTGCTTCTCATCTAGTAAGAGCGTTTTGCGTCGCTCCTGGTCCACATCCCGCTCTAGCAGCATGGGTTCGTCTCACCAGTCCAGGTAGCGACAGGTGCATGTCTTGAGAAAGCGACCGATACAACCAATCAACGAGATGCTGAAGGAATGCCTTACGATCTTCCTTAAGATCGGGGTTCTTGAGCATATAGCTTGGTATCGGCCAATAGGGAATTCCTCCGGGCCGCTCAATATCCTCCGCAGAAAGCCCCCCCGTCGCGCTCCACTTGGCGGATCATGTCAGACCTAGATTGCAACCATGATTGCCACGAAGGATCGCCTCCATACTTGGCCTTGAGTCGATCGTGCTCCTCCCGAATCTCGCGGTAGCCGGATCGATAGAACCAAGCAACTCGTTTAGGAAGGTCGCCAAAAGCAAAGACTACCGCGCATAGCACCTCAATTAGGCTACGCAGCATAGGACTCGCCGCTAGTGCCAGTTCAGGTCGCCGCGCAGGGTTTGGGGCACGTCAGCGAGGAGGAACTTTAGGGCAGAGTATGAGTTCATCGCTGCGCGGAGGAGCCCCAGAACGAGGCTCTTGGCGCCAGGATGCGCGGCGAGTCTCGGGAGGTTGGGGTCGCGATGTAGGCGGTTGTGGATCGCCTCCAGGACGCTCTCCAGCTCTTTGCCGAAGGTGTCGTAATCAATTGATGGCCTCTCTCCTGTCGACACGTGACCAACTTCTCCTCACGACTCGGGAATGGGCCGCAAGGTCTAGGATCGTTGGCCAGAGTGCCGACAGATGCAGCGGCACACAACACCTGAAGATGGCGGCAAAAAGAAGAAGCCCTCCTGGGCTCGAACTAGGACTCTCCTGATCCAGAGGCAAGCGGGAGAGGGGGCCTAAACCGTCAAAATGTCGGCTTTCGAGGGAGAACCGGGCGTCCGTGCCGCTCTTCCTAACGAGAAATGCCGGAAGCTGCCGAGACAAACTGACCCCCAAACTGCCCCCGTCATGATTGAGCGCCGACTAACGCATTGACCACTCCCCTTCGTTACACCTTAGCGTTCGTAGCGGTCGTGCTGAGGCGCTCACGTCTATGCCGCAAGCGGACCCGCTCCCCGTCAGGGCAGGTCGGTCCGTCCGACCCCGCGCAGGCGGCGCCACTCGTTCCGCAGCTCCCGATCCATCTCCACCGGAAACGGCACCTCGTCCGCCGCGTCCTCATCGGCCGCGACTCGACACCACCAGACGGTGTTTCGCCACAGGATGAAGTGGGACCTGCACCCGCTCGTGCGCCACACCGACGGCAGCAGGGTGACGCCAAATCGGTCCTGCCGCAGTCGCCACGCCTTCCCAGTCCTCGGGTCCAAGTTGATGGACAACACATCACCACAACGGCAAGGGCAGCGAAGGACCGCCGCCCGATCGATGTCCCGGTGAACCAGGCCGATCGAGGAGGGATTCGTCGCGACCAACGCGCGTGCGGCAGCCTGCGACTCCACCCGGAAGCACGCGTCGAAACCGTCGCGCCGAGGATCTGCACTTTCCGGACCGAGCCTTATGCCGTCACGCACTCGGGGCCACTCACGCGGGGAGCGTCGTCAGACCGTGTGTCGCCACCGCATCGGTGACCAGGGTGATGGCAAGGCGGTAGGCGAGCGCCCGGGAGATCGCGGTCCCGTTGTCTAGGTACGAGGCATGCCGAAGCAGGTTCGCGGCAATCAGCACCGAGTAGACGACCGGATTTGGCTCGAGTTGTTTGACGTACCCGCGGACATGCTCGATGGCCTCCGCCAGCCACGAAGCTGGGGCGCCTGGCCGCGGCGGAGCGGGCGCACGCAACGGCGGTGCATACGCCGCCGCCAGCCACTCAAGTACGGCGGGACTATGGTAGACGGCCGGGTCACGGTGGTCGCCTTGACCCGCTGGGAACGCGAGACTTACCTCAAGACACGCCGCATCGGCGACCACCGGAGAGGCGTAGCGGACCGAGCCGTAGTCGATCAAGACTACCTCCGGGCCGCCCGCCACGAACAAGTTGCCCGCATGGGGATCACCGTGGATCATCCCGCACTGAGCAATCACGGGCGCCAGTGACTCCAGGCTCTGGATTGCGACGGACGGATCGATCCCCGTGCCGCTGTCGCGCGCGGCCGCGTCGAGCGCCGCTGACTCGCGAAGAAGCCCCAGATCCCGACAGACATCGGACATGCGATGCTCAGCTGGAGTTCGGCCGGCGTATAACCCACAAAGCGTATGCGCGAAGAGGTCCGCCACAACCGAAGCCGGGTTCCGGATGACCGCGGTACGGAACGGCTCCGCCCGCTCCATCATGTGGTACACGACGAGACCTTGCTCGTATCCGTCCACCGAGCGTGCCCTATCGATGGGCGCGTGCCGCCGTACACCGACCACCTGCCCAATCCGCCTCGCGTTGGATCGCTCGGCCTCGATACGGCTCCGGGTGTCGATTTTCGCCACGAACGAGACGGCCGGACGCAAGTCGGCTGCCTTCTCCGGCCACACCTGCCACACCCGCGCCTGGCTCATGCCTTCGCCGAGCGGCTTGACCGTGACCGCGTCGAAGTCGTGAAACGCGCGCTGGAGCAGCAGACTGTTCGTGGGGTCGGCGATCGGTTCGCGGAACACGAGTTGCCGGTTCGCACCCGGGCCGGGGGCGCAGTCTCGCGCCCAGCGCATCATCTTGAAAGTGTCCCCGTACAGTGCTGGCACACGATGCAGATCCCGCGGCACCGCCTTGACCTGCTCGAAATACCGGAGCAGGTCTGGCTCGCGGAGTTCCGGGACGTCGTCATCGTGGTCGTCGGCCAGCAGCAGGCCGACGGCCAGGCCATGGTCGAGGCCGAGCGCGATGACGGGTGGAACCCAATCTGCAAACTCATGGTCATCACCCCGCACTTCGATGGCCAAGGCGCGTGCATAGGGTGCCAGGTCCGCTAATTCCATCCGACTGATAGCCCGCACCTCGATGCCCTCCATCTCGCAGTACTTCAGAAACCTCGGCACCGCGCGTCCCACCCACAGCAGGAGTCGGCGGTGCTCCGCATCAAGCGGACCTCCACCCGCGGGCGTCATCTGCGCGCCTTTACGAGCGCCCGCCCGGGTGCCGGCCACGCATCGCCCCGTCCTGAGGCGCCCGCCGAGGAGCACACTGGGCAGGCGGGCTGCGGCGTCCCCTCGACGTGAGTGACGACCCCGCACTCCAGTCGGAGGCGCTGATGTCGGGCGATACCCGGTACGTCGGTGACCGCCGCCAGCAGCATCGTCACGGCCAGCGACGCGGCGACGCTGTTGAGCGAGATGACGGCCGGCTGTGGCGTCGGCAGCAGACTACCCACGACGTAGGGATCCGCAGCGCGCGCTGCCGGCGAGAGCAGATCCCGCCGGACTGCCTCGGGGTCGAGCACGTTGCCGCAGATGAGGCACGGAAGGCCAGGCGCGAGCATTTGCACGCGGCCGGCTAGCCGGCCCGTCCCGTCGTGCCCGGCGTGAATCACGACCCCCAGATCAAACGCTGGCACCGCGTACTGGTAGGCCAACTGATTGACTACGGCGCGACTGCCGTGACTGTCGGTGCAGTTGACAACACAGTCAACATCGAGGAGCCGCCGCGCGGTCGGTGCATCCTGCACATCGGCCACCAGCGACGTGACTTGAGCCGCCGGGTGGATCGCGCGGATCATGTCCTCGGCCACCGCGACCTTGGGCCGGCCAACGTCACCGGGGCGGGCGCCCACGACCCGGTTGAGGTTCGTCGTCTCCAAATGATCCAAGTCGATGAGAAGAAGCGCGCCAACGCCCAGATGCGCGAGCTGCTGCGCCACGACTGAGCCGGTGCCACCGAGTCCGACGATGCCGACCCGAAGCCGGCTCAGTACCGCCTGACCCGCGGCCCCGAAGGCGCGCACCTGCCGGTCATACAGCTCAAGGGGAACGTCCCCGCGGGCGGACCCAGGGCTGATACCGGTCAGCTCACGTCCCACGCTGATCACGCGCGCGGGTGAGGCGTTTCCGTCTGCGGTCAGCGCCGCGGCGTGCACGTCGTCGTGCCCAACGATCAAGCGGGCGAGCGGCGCCGCCACACGGCGGGCCAGGGCCGGCGCGAAGTGCGTCTCGCCCTCACGATCCCGGTCGGAGGGGCCAACCGCTCCGCGATGCGTGTGTGAGTGGGCCACGATGAGCGCCACCCCCCCCTCACGCGCGCGGCTGGCCGCGGCCGCGAGGGCCGCCGGCGTCAACGTCACGTGGGTCGGACTGCGGGATGCATACGCGTTCGCCGCTACGGGGAGGTGGTCGTACACAAGCAGCCGCGTCCCGCCCAACAACGTCGCGACCGGGTGAGCGAGCAGGAACGCGGCGCTCTCGTTCGGCTGATCGGCGAGTAACAGTGCCCTTGTCCGGGCGAGGCGATCCCCGGGAAACACCACGTCAAACGGCAGTGTCTCGGCGATCGGCGTATCGTTGGGCTCCGCCACGATTACTGGATCCGCCGGAGGCGTTCCTGCACTACGCGCACATAGGTGAGCAGCGTGTCGGAAGCAGGCTTCCACCCGGTCACGTGCCACGAGAACCACAACCGCGGCTCGGCGGTGCCGGGAACCGGCGTGAGCCCAGTGTTCACCGGCATGCCGCCGCCAGCTAAGCGCAGCGAGGCGTCAGCCCAGAAGCAGTCGGGGTTCGCCGCCGGATAGCCAACAGGCGCGAGAAACTGGACGGTGGTCTGCGGCTGGTTCCACCCCGCAGGGAGAGACAAACTGGGCAGCGTAACGAGCACGGACCCGTCGCCCACCGGCTCCGCGCTCGCCCCCGGATACAGGGCGACCAGCGACTCGAGCTGGCCGCCCATCACCCCGAGCACTGTGGTGCTCACCCGCGCACGCTCCCCTGCGGCCTGGTGGCACCGAAGTTCGCGGCAGGCATGGTATAGAATTTCTCGCGGCCGGGTTCGCGCAGATCGACCGTCTCCCCATCGGCAATCTGCCGGTCCGGGTGGCCCCGGCGCCCCTCGAGAAATAGGCCGTCCGACGGGTCGATACTCGCCTTGACCTTGACCTGGGCGCCGGTGAGCGTGGGGTCGTCGCTCTCGTACGGTCGGTCGTTCACGGAGAACTGGTACCGGCGCCCACGCTGGTGGTTCTCCGCGTCAGTCGCCCCCGTCTCCGCCTCGATCTTCGAAGTCGTCATGGTGTGCTCCTTTGACGCCTGATGCGTCGGCTACCTACGCCATACTCGATGGGTCCGTGCCCAGCTGATCAACCTTGTAACACCTGGACTGCGTCTTGGGTTATGTGCCATGACGCGTACCCGAATATAACTTCCCAATCCGAAAATTGACAAGGTGTGCTCGAAATACTATCATTAACGTATGCCCAACCTGAAGGATCGTCGGGAGATGAGACGCTGGACCGAAGCCTTGATCGCGCACGCCGGCACCCATGGCCACGGCGCCCCAGACCAGGAGGAGATGATCGGCGGCGTTGGGGGACCTTGGGGGCAGCCTCCCGACCGGGTCGATCCACCTCTTGGCACTACCTCGCCGGCGCGCTTCCCGGCCTCATCGCGGGTTATGCCTCATCTCTGGCGCTGGACTTCCGTACTCCTCGCTGTCTACCCCTGATCGGCTGACCAGGAGACTACGATGCCAATCACGCAAGAAGAGCTTGGCCGACGCCTTCGCTCCGCACGGGAGTTGCTAGGGATGACTCAGGAAGAAGTTGGTCTGCGGCTACAACTCTCACGTCCCACGATCGCCCAAATCGAGGCGGGAAAGCGTGCAGTGACGAGTTTAGAACTGGACCAATTTGCCAAGCTGTTTGGGCGGGATATCCGGGAATTCCTCGCAGCTGAGTTCGAAGACAACGACTCGTTACGTGCACTCTTTCGCGCACAACCTGGGTTCGCATTGAGCGATGAGATTCTTTCCACCCTCGTTTCGTGGCGCAACAAGGCCCGAGCCTTGACCTCATTGGAGGAGCTTCTCGATTTCCCACAGAGACTCTGCACGGCAACGGTCTATGACTCACCGTCACCGGCCTCACGATGGGCGGCGATTCAGCAGGGTGAGCGCGTTGCGGTGGAGGAGCGTGCGCGACTGGGACTTGGGAAGGCTCCGCTTCCCAGTGCCCCTGAATTGCTGGAATCGCAGGGTGTGCGAACCGCTCTCGAGCCGCTGCCGGAGGATGTCTCGGGGTTGACGCTTCAGGAGCGGGGTCTCGGTCTGGTCGTCGTGGTAAACGAAAACCACGCTCCTCTCCGCCATCGGTTCTCCTTTGCGCATGAGTATGCACATGTACTTCTGGATCGGTCTCGCGGAGGGATGGTGAGCCGAGTCGAGGATCGCGACGATTTGATGGAGATTCGCGCGAATGCTTTCGCTGCTTCACTCCTGATGCCCACGGAAGGAGTTCGAGAGTTCGTCCGCGAGTTGGGCAAAGGGTTCGGAAGCCGCCAGTCGGCAGAGGTGTACGATTACGACGAAGTACCCCCCCTGAAGGTGGAGAGCCGCACGCCACCGGGGAGTCAGGATATCCAGATGTATGACGTCATCCAGGCCGCCGAACACTTCGGGGTGAGCCGGATGGCCATGATCTATCGGCTCAAGAATCTTCGCCTCATCTCTCAACCCGAGCTGGACAGCCTCAAGGAGCAAGAGGAGGCTCGATACACTGAGGATATGGCAAGGCTCCTCGGAGCGAAAAGTGCTTCCTCTCGCGACGAGAGCCTTTCGGTTTTTCGACGGCGATTCATCACGGCAGCACTGGAGGCCTACCGTCGCTCTCTGATTTCTCAGGGGAAATTTGTGGAACTGGGAGCCATAGTCGGCTTCACCCGGGACCACCTGCGAGTACTGCAGGAAGCAGCTGGGGTCTCGGATGACGAGGATGAAGACTCGCGAGAGTAACTAACCGGAGGTTCGGTGGTCGACCTACCGACAATCGTGGTGACAGACGCCAACCTCCTCATCAATCTGATCCATGTGGGGAGGATTCTTCTGCTCGGGCAGCTCCCTGGATATCGCTTTGTGGTGCCCGAAGAGGTGGTGGCAGAGGTCACACCCGAGGATCAGAGGGCCCAGTTGAGCTCGGCGCTCGCTGGCGGCGCTCTGTCATTGTGTTCTCTCACCGGCCTTGCCGGGCTGACGTTGTTCGCCGAATTCAGGGTCGTCATGGGTGTTGGGGAGTCGGCATGCTTAGCGATGGCCGAGCTGAATGGTTGGTGGGTAGCTTCAGACGAGCGTCGGAGGTTTCGACGTGAGGTGATCGCCCGCCTTGGCCGAGACCGCCTGCTGACAACGCCGGACGTCTTCGTTCTTGGTATCCGGGCTGGCCTCCTTTCAGTCGCAGAGGCTGACGCGGACAAGACCCTGCTCGCGAGCAAGCGGTTCGTGATGAAGTTCGGGTCCTTTTCAGAACTGCTGGACCCGTAACCGGATCGAAGAAATCTTCTGTGTCCTAGTAGGTTGAGCCTTATCTCGAGGAGGAATTGTGAGTTCCAGGGAAACAAGCAAGCGGGTTGCATCGAGCGCCGGCAAAGTACTCTCGGACCCGACGTCCACAGCGGCGGAGAAGAGCGCAGCGGCGAGCGCGCTGACCCAGTACAAGAGCCAGGTTGAGATCACCCACGCAGCAACCGCTTCGAGAGCATCCGAGGTGTTGAGGGATCCCAGCTCGAGTAGGGCCGAAAAAGCGGCTGCGGCCAGTGCGCTCGCTCAACGGCGTAAGTGAGGGACGCTGCGCTCGGCGAAGCGGCGGCAGGGCCGGCTACCAGGAGGGCTCGGAGACAGAAAACCTCGTCACTCCGGTAGAGCGACGAGGCTTCCGAATTGCCCTCCTGGGCTCGAACCAGGACTCTCCTGATCCCATGCCACTTCGGCTTTCGCCGCCGCTTCCATGCCCAAAGCGTTCGTGGTCTGGACTGTGCCTTCACCTTCGCCCACAGTTCGCCGTGGCGGTCAGGCCGCAAACCTAGGCGACGTTAGGAACGAAGTAGTCTACGCTGACCTTCTTACAGGCTACCTACATGGCTGACCGCTGGTATAGTGATCGCAACATCCAAGCGGCGCTTATTGGCGGGACCTTTCTTCTCCTCTCTGCGGTTGTGGGAGGGTACTTTGCCACGCGAAAGCCTGCGGGGCTGCCTCCTCTTGAAATAAAGACGATTGCAGGAGGTAAGGAGCAGGTTCTAGCGACCCTGGCGCTTCGTCCGGACAAGCAGGTGATCGATAGTGGCGCCTTCGATGATCTTTTCCCGGAGTATCTACTTATAAGTGACACTTTCGGTATTGCAATCAAGCGACCTACGGAACACCGCTGGATGGCGGGAAAGCTCAGCAAGGTTGGAGGGGTGTCACTGTTGAACGTTCCCCTGATAGGCGCCTATTCCGAAGAGGCTGCAAAGATGTGGGGCGTTGACACCGCCAAGATCAACATCCCAGTATATGGGGTTCGCTTGGATCAGCCTTTTGAGGTCATCATCACCACTGCGACTAGGATAGGGGACATTCCGGCGGGATCAAACCCCTTTGCTCAACTTGGCATATTGAAATCATTCGAGGATTACAACTTTAGGGACGAGCCCTCTGCGTCCTGGTTCGATCGCCTGAAATTTAGAGAGGAGATCCTCAAGAGTACCGACAGCGTGATTCAGGCGCGGCTTCCGGACACCACAAGGGTGTACAGTGGCGTATTTGTCTTGCCCATCACAGAAGAGGCACTTCCGAAGTATGCGGGTTTAGCCTGGCACTACCTCACCTTATTTGACAAGGTAGCCCTCTCCCTTTCATCCGATGCCATTGGAGACCGGCTGGTATACGTAGATCGGGAGCGCGGTATTACCATCCAGAATGAGTCAGTCGACTTGCACAGCGCCCGCATTGATGGGGTAGACCGTGAAGGTTTGGTTGTGAACCGTGTGGGCTACTCAATACAAGTAGGCAAGGTCGTGTACCTTGTGATTCTTCAGTACCTTTCAGGCCAAGATCAAGCCACGCTCAACGAGCTTCAGGAGTATTTCCGGTCAGTGAGGATCCGAAGGGAGTAGAGAGCAGGCCCACTGCCTTCCTTCGCTCGGCGTCCCGCCCCAACTTTCATCCGACACGATCATGGAACCACGTGAGCATCCCCATGACCAAGGTCTCGTCTCAATACCGTACGGCAGCTTCGGGCCTCAATTGGAGAGCTTAGTAAGTACGCTCATCAACAAGATTGATCGAGAACCACCTAGCCGCCTAACAGAACATCCAGGGGCTCGTAATCTATTTCTGAACCTCTTGCGCGTCTCCGAGAACACCTACGAGACAATAAAATTCATTACAGCTGATGCCCCGGCAAATCTTGCGCGACGTCTTGAATTTTCGCTCTCAGTGTCTCCTCTTTCACGAACTATACTGGACACCCTATTCGCGATTGTCTTTCTCTCCGGCAGTCTCCGCAACCGGGTCCAATGGTACTATGCAGCTGGGTGGCGCGAGGTGTATGATGAAAATGAACGCCTTATTGGTCGTTATTCCAGCGATCCCGCCTGGACGGCACACCTCGCGGAGCTTCACACCTTTCTGAATCGCACTCGCCAAGACTGGGGAATTGCCCAGTCTCAGTACGAGAATCCCAAATCAATTAGGCGATGGCCTAACCCTGGAAGGATGAGCTCCGCGTCGTCTGACACAGGAAACCGAGGCGAGTACCTGAATCCGGCCAAGCCACTCTGTGCCAGCCTGACTAATTTTCCTGCCGACTTCCTCTGGCGAGGCATCTCGGAGTCCGGTCAACCACTCCACAACGAGCTCGGATGTGTCGCGCCCATCCCATCTTCTGATACCCGTATACGAGAGAAGTCCATCCCAATGGTCGTAGTGGAGTAAGACGAGCTTAGCCGATGTATCGGTGACGACTTGTCCCGTGTCCAAGTCGGTCAGCCGAAAATCAGCTGATTGGTAAATAGTCCGCTGGGTTAGAAGCGTGATGTTTAGGGTCATGCGTCTAGTCTAACTAGGACGGTCTTACTAGGCCCAACCACAGACCTACTTGGCTTACGTATTTCTAGCCACGTTATGCCTCGTAACTTTAGTTATTCCCCTTTATGCGTTTTGTCCTATACCGTACATGGCAGAGGTAGTAACTGTGCCCAGCAGCTGGAATATCTGCGGCTCTTACGAAACGCTTGAAATCAGGTAGTTCTAACGGGAGACATAACAAAGCCCGTTCGATCACCGCCTGCTCGTCAAGGCGTGGGCATGGTGGAACACCGGTGTCTGGGTGGGGCCGCGCCACACGAATTACGGCGACGGTAGCATCTGCGCCTATGAGGTTGGTGACGGTACATGGGATCGCAACAAGCCACTCCTCGACCTTCTTGACCTTGTGGCCGGGTGGATCGCTCGCCAGCTCCACCTGCTCTACTTCGGCTTCTGGCCCGGACCTCAAGTACTGCACACCGCCTTCGAACGACTCAAGGAGCAGCGCCCCGGTGAGCTGTGCGGGGGATGTCGCTCCGGCAGACCGTACGATCAGTGCCACCGGCAGTTCGATGAAAGGGTACCAGCCTACGCGGCCCTACTGGAGTTCCAGCGCCATTTCTGGAACGGTAACCGACGCCCACCACAGAATCATCAAGAGATGGTGGCTGCCGCCTCAACACTGCCGCCCTACTCCATGAATACCGCAATTAGGTCTCTACGACCTGCTTCCACGTTTGAGCGCTAAGAGCGATCGAGCGTTTCTTCCCAGCCACCGTGGGTCGGCCAGGACAGCCTCAAATGGGTCTTGGTGCGCCCATGAAGGGAGGTGCTAGATTGCCCAACTTTCAAGAGCATCCCCATGATCATTGGCGACGTTGACTGGCCAGACCCACTCCTCGAGGCTCAGCGTGAGGGGCGGCTTGTCGTATTTGCGGGAGCTGGCGTCTCGATGGGGGCCCCATCCAACCTGCCGGGGTTCGAAGGACTCGTCGACCAGGTAGCTGAACGGGCTATCATACCACGCGAGCCCAATGAGCCGCTGGACCAATTCCTGGGGCGCTGTGCCCGTACGGGCGTGGATGTGCAGGCCCTCGCCCGCCAACTGCTCGATCGTCCGGATTCCCGCCCGAACTCGCTCCACCGCGAGCTGCTCGGGCTGTTCACCGCACCGGAGCGGGTGCGGCTGGTGACTACGAACTTCGATCGCCATTTCGCAACATCGGCAGCCGAGCTCTTTGGCCTGCGTGCAGTCGATACCTACGTCGCGCCTGCCCTGCCGCTGGGCCGCAATGCTGCGGGCATCATCCATGTTCATGGGGCACTAGACGCACTACGGCACCCACTCGTGCTCACCGATGCAGACTTCGGCCGGGCGTACCTCACCGAGGGCTGGGCTACTCGGTTTCTACTCGACCTCTTTCTACACAATACCGTCCTCTTTGTTGGTTACAGCCATGGCGACCCCACGATGCGCTATCTCGCGCGGAGTCTGGTTCCAGGTACCGCACGGTTCGCCGTGACCCCGCAGGGTAAGGAAGGTACCTGGACGGAGCTCGACATAACTCCAGTCTCATACCCCCTTCGCCAGGATCCAGATCCCCACGGGACGCTCCCACAGGCGGTTCAAGCCTGGACGGCGCGAGCCGCAATGGGCGCCCTTGACCACGAACATCGGGCACGCGAGCTCGTCACGGGGAGGCCTCCCCTCGAGCAAGAGGCAATCGACTACCTGCGATCCTCGCTCCTCGATCCCATAACCCGACGATTCTTTCTTCGTCACGCGCGCGGGCCAGCATGGCTCAGGTTCGCTGCGGAGGTGGGATCACTCGATGAGCTGTTTGGCGAGATTGAGGCCGCTAGCGACGGCAGCGGGCCGCTAGCCCAGTGGCTGGTTGACCATTTTATGCTGCAACACCCGCATGAGCTCCTGGCATTATTTCGGGCGAAGGGCATGCGCCTCGGGCCTGTTCTCTGGCAGGCCCTGAGTTGGCGCCTCGCGTTCGGCGAGCCTCCCCCGACTCCCGACATGCTTGCCCGATGGGTCACAGTGCTCGTTGCCACCAGAAATCCCCTCTGGCCAACTCAGTTTTTGAGCCAGGTGCTCCGGCGGTGCACGCCAGCGGCGCTAGGTGCCGCACTGCTGCTCTTCGGACACCTCATAGAGCCTGTGGCCTCGTTTCGAGAACTATGGCCAGGTCTTGAGGACTCAGACAAAGCCAAAGTCGCGCCCATCTACCTTGGCATCTCGCCGGCCGGCGATGACGATGCGATTCAGAAAGCCTGGGCCGCACTCCTTCTCCCGGAGCTACAGAGATGTCACCACACAGTTGCCGCGCTGGTAACCGGTAGTATAACCCGCGCACATCTGCTGCTGGTCGGTTCCGGTGAAGGGACCGAGGCGTGGGATCCTCTGAGTTTCGGCCGATCCGCGGTCGAGAAACACCCACAGGACCGATACCCATCGGATATGGACGTCGTGATCGACTGCGCCCGAGACTTACTTGAGTTTCTTCTCCGCGAGCAACCGGGCGATGCCCGAACTCTCATTGCCAGCTGGGAGCATGCTTCTCCACGTCTCCTTCGGCGGCTGGCTATTCATGGTCGCGCCGAAGACCCTGGGCTTGTACCGGAGGAAGCGCTACAGTACGTCGTCGCTGAGGGTCTGCTCTACGACCCAACTCTCAAACACGAAGTCTTGAGGCTCATCGCTCGTGCTTACGCCGGAGTCGACGAAGGAGCACGTACGACGTTTCTCGAGCTCGCCCTGGCCGCTCCAGTCTTGGAGGAGCCAGCGCGGGATGCCGCTGCGGAGCGCACCGTCGCCTACGAGCGGTACAACCTGCTTATCTGGCTTCACCAGGCAGTCCCAGACTCGATAGTCACCGCCGAGCGGCTGGCGGAGGCGCAGCGCGCCAATCCCAATTTCATTGCCCGCGAACATCCGGATCTCACGAGCTGGTCCAGCGGAGTATACAGCGTTCAGCCCGTGAGTCCGCGCCCACCGTCGGCTCTGCAGGAAAAATCCCCAAAGGAACAGCTAGACTGGCTCCTGTCATTTGAGGGGGGAGGACGCGACCTCGGTGCTCCAGACCGGGAGGGGCTGCTGAGTGCAGTGCGTGCTACGATTGAAGCGTCGTTCGACTGGGGGTGGGACCTGGCCCAGGCGCTGCTCGAACGCGGTGGCCAAGACCGGGGACTCTGGGCGGCCATTCTCGGCGCATGGTCGAGTCTCTCGCTCACCGCTGACCAGTGGACACAAGTGATTCCCCTGCTGCATTCACATCCGACGATCGAATCAGCCGCCGATCGCGGTGTGGCGGACCTCCTGGAGCACGCGCTCAAGGATGACTCCGCGGCACCAGCAGAGACATGGCCCCTCATCCTCGACGTTGCGGAACGGCTGGTAGCGCGACCGGACCTCCAGGATGGCGTGGTTCTTAAAGACGAGAACGACTGGCTGCTCCTCGCGCTCAATCATTCCGCGGGACGTGCCGCGATTAGTTGGCTGCAGGCGCTCTCCCGAACGCGCGTAGCGGCAGGTGAGACGTGGAAGGGGCTGTCCGACGAGCAGCGGGCACGTCTCGAGCGGGTGCTCGGCAGCGCAGGGACCTCGGCCGAGCGGGCCCGCACTATCATCGCGAGTCAAGCGCATTTCCTCTTTTCGATCGACCCTGACTGGTCTCGCTCGTTCGTGGTCCCGCTTTTCAATTGGTCGCCGGACTCGACACGCGCCGAACAGGCGTGGGAGGCATATCTCCAGTGGGGGAGGTGGAACGATGCTCTTTTCGCGCAAATGCTTCCGTTCTATGAGCAGACGTATAGCAGGTTGACCACGGCCCTGGCTGGCTACGCGGATCTATTCGCAGACCGCCTCGCCTCCGTCGCGATTTACGGGGCTGCCGATCCCTGGCATGGGGGCTGGCTCACGCGCTTTATCGCAGAAACGGATCCGACCAACCGGACGAAGTGGGCCGAACGCTTAGGCCGATTTCTCCGAGACCTTCCTGTGGAAGCCGCCGAACGCAGCTGGCGCCGTTGGCTTGCAGACTACTGGTCAGACCGCCTGAAGGGCGTGCCTCGGGCTCTCAGCGACGGTGAGGGGAGAGCCATGGTTGAGTGGGTGTTCGGCCTCGTTACTGTTGCCTTCGAGGTCATGGACCTCATCGAACGCACGCCGGCTGGTTTCGAGGCCAACTCTCTGATCTTTATCGAGCTCGATCAGAGCGGTCTAGCTATCGGTAATCCTGCGGCTGCGGCACGTCTGCTGCGGCACGTCCTTGCTAGTATGCGCCAGCTTGCCTGGTCTTGCGAAAGTGTCGATGCTCTTGTCCGCGGTCTTGTCGCGACCGATGCCGAGAAGGCCGTGCTGCGCGACGTGTGTGAGTCAATGGCCCGCCTTGGATGCCCATCGGCCGGGGAGCTGCGCAGCCTGGTTGGATAACCCTACGGGGCGCGCGCATTG
This sequence comes from Gemmatimonadales bacterium, assembly GCA_050733075.1. Classification (GTDB taxonomy): domain Bacteria; phylum Gemmatimonadota; class Gemmatimonadetes; order Gemmatimonadales; family GWC2-71-9; genus CAVVWJ01. The sequence continues at coordinate 11,139 of JBOHSD010000011.1, read as the reverse complement.
ATTGCGAACACGACGGCTTTGAAAATCCGCTGAGTGATCTGAACGATCAGGACTGAATTAGGGATGGGCGTTTCTGGACGTTGAGTAGTGGGCAACGGAAACCGAAGAGGAGATCAAATGGCGAGCCAGGCAACGACGGAGGCGACACCGGTTACCTTTACCCTCAAGGAAGGGCCGCGGGGAGAGCCCAAGGTCATGATCGAGGAGAATGAACCCGGCCTCCCAGTACTCCGCGACGGGGATGCGTTCCTGATGATCCATTTTCGAAAAGGCGTGACTTTCAACCAGGCCGAGGACTTTGTCCGCCAGATGAGGAGGATGCTCGACGTCCTCACCTACACTAAGTTCACCCCGTGATGCCGGCTTATTTGGGCCTCGACATGAAACCACTCACAGTGGAAAGACACGGATGAGCTATTTGGATCAGTGGCAGCCTCCGAAACCGCCCAGCACCCATCAGGAGTTTGCTGCCCGGGCAACCGATATCTTGAAAGCCATCATAGAAAGTCAAGCGCCGCATGATGACGCCGCCTACATAGGGCACTGGAGCCGGCTAATAGAGCTGTGTCGAGCGAGAGAAACCAACGGCCTGAACTTCCGAATCCACGACCGGGGACCGTGGACGATGCGAGTGCCTGGCTACGACCACGGGTCCGAGGACATGCAGTTCTGGCTGGCTGGTGGGGCCCACAATCTCCCGGTCCGTATGCCAGCAACCGTGCAGGCAGGCGATGTAAAGCTGATTATGGAGCTGGCGATGACTCTAAACGGGGCTGGCGTCCAGCCGCCTGTTGCAGCGGCGAATCAGTGACCGTGCTCGCGGCCCGTGACATTTCCGTAGTAAACCAGACAGCGCTTAAAGGCGGTGTTTTTTAGACTGGCAGCAGATGCGCCTACGGACCGCAGGGTGATTAATTCTCGTTGGCGGAACCGATCCGGGACATCCCGCCCGCTCAAGTTTGCACGGCGCTGCCCCTTATGACTGACGACAAACCCCGACCATCATTAGATGATTTCGCAGCAGTGGATTGGCAAGGTGCGGTCGCAGACACACCCTTCCGGCGGCTTCACGAGTACGCGGGCCGATTCAGTGACGGTGCCAAGGATGCCTACGAGGCGGAGGATACGAGAGCGGCGGCTGTCTACCAGGGCCTGGCAGATCTCTGTTCGCTGGCGTTTCGGCCCGATCGGTCCGAGCATCCCTTTTCACCATGGATGGTGACCCAGGCATTCCGAACTGCGGGCATTGAGGACCTGAGCGATGAGACAATAACCGCCTGCGGCGAACTTTGCGCCATCACATCCGACCCTCGATTGCGCGCCCGTCTGGCGGACGTAGCGTGGGTCAGAGCGCGTGATTTTCGGGTAGCGCAGACTGCGGTCGCCGCCTACCTCTCGCTCGCCGAGCACATCGAGCCGGAGAGTTGGCCGGAGGAAATTCCTTACCTTGAGCGGGCCTTGGGGATCGGCATGCAACTCGGTCGCGGCAATGCCGAGCTTGTTCGAGTCGTCCAATTCATCCAAGGGCGCCTGGAGCACTTCTCCAGCACCGACAACGGTTTTCTGTGCGCCAACCTGATGGACTTGCTTGACGGAGTCCGAGATATGGATGCTGAGAAGTACGCCATGATGGCAGCCGATATCGCACGCCGGAACCTCTCAGCCAGAGAGTTCCACCGGGCCAGGGAATACTGGACCCGGGCGGCGGGATGGGCGGCTCGTGCCAAGGACCCGGACCAACGGCGCTCCTTCCTCCGCGAACTCGCGGAGTCGTACGTCGCTGAAGCTGACGCGACGGAAGTCCGTCCCCATGTCGGATCGCTCCTAGCCGCGACCGCACTGCAACACGCCATCGAGGCACTCCGGCAAGCCGGAGGCGCCCGAGAGCGAATTGATGAGCTGCACACCAGGCTCGTCGGGGTTCAGCGGAAGGCCATCACCGGAATTCCAGGCTTCTCCCAATCCGCCGACATCACCGAGTTCGTTACCCAGGCCGAGCGGGCAGTAAAGGGCAAGAGTCTCGAGGACGCCCTGGTAGTATTCGCGCAGGCCGCGCCGATCCCAACTTACGCTCACCTCAGGGAAACGGCTGAGAGTCACAGCCAGAAGTACCTCTTCCAGTCCCTGTTCCCCAAGGTTTTTCACAATGCCGAGGGCAAAGTGATCGCCCGCCAGGGATCGCTTACGTCAAGTGACCCGACCGAGCGCGAGGCGGCTCTTCGTGTCGAGACAATGGCGCTTGCTGCACAGTATCACGAGTGGATTCCCCAGATGACTATCGACCCGATGCGCCGGCAGCTGGTTCGCGAGCACGCGATTACAGCTCGTGAGCTACTCCCGCTCTTGAAGTACAATCCTTTCGTTCCGGCGGGTCGGGAACAGTTTTACGCCGACGGCCTGGTAGCCGGTTTTTACGGTGATCTGGTACAGGCCATTCATTTGATCGTTCCCCAGCTCGAACATTCCATCCGTGTGCTCCTGCACCGCGCCGGGGAGCAGGTTTCGACGCTGGACCAGTACGGGCTTCAGAAAGAGCTAAATTTGAACAATCTGCTCTACAGAGCTCGGCTGAAGGAGCTACTTGGCGAGGATCTTGTCTTTGCGCTTCAGGGTCTACTGGTTGAGCCGCCAGGTGGCAACATACGGAATGGAATGGCCCACGGACTGATGAGCTATGGGGAGTTCTTCTCAGGAACGGCGATGTATCTCTGGTGGCTCACCCTACGGGTAACCCTGTTACCGGGTCTCATTCAGCTTTCGGAGGACCGGACCCCGTCAGAGGGCAGGCCGGGACAGGGTGAGGAAGGATTCGGGGAAGGGTCCGGCTTCCAGGAGACGATCTGACCGGCGCGAGGCACCACCTACTCATACGTCGGTCTGATCACCTGCGTTGCCTGCGACTTTCCCCTCGAACTGTCCCCGACATGCCATCGTAAGAGACTGACACTCCTATTTGGCCACGGTACGCGGAGGTGGTTCAGCGCAACTACCGCGACCTCATGATCACGGATGAGTCCGACCTCCCCGCTATCCTAGACGAGGCCAAGGTCGAGATGGCGCTCGGCCGCATGGACGAGCACTAGCGGGCGATGAACGCATCCATTCCGGGCTACGCTACGGGACTAAACCTCGTATCACCCGCTGAATCAGCTCGCCGAGCGCGGCACCTCCTCCCATCCACGCGAGCGCGCGAACCAGGCCCGGAAAGGTCTCGCCGAGGCTGGTAGTCCATTGCTCTAGGCGCCACGCTACTGGGTGGCGCAGCCGGTGGCGGAGCGATCGCATCCGCTTGGTGCCAATTTGCGTCACCGTTAAGGGGAAGCGCAGACCTGACGGTTTGTGCGCGAGCGCGTCGAGGCGTTCCTGTAGAACCCCTTGTTCGACAAGCCGGTGGAGCGCCTGATACCTTTCACGGAGAGGGAAGTAGGCGGCCGCAAGCGCATCCCAGTGGAGCGCTTGCATCCGTCCGCCTGGCTGCAGAGCCCGCTCCTCCTCTATGAGGAAGCGATCCAGAGCAGCGAGCGCTTCCTCGTCGCTGAGTGATGGCAGCGAGGGCTCGATATCCCACAGAAGGGGTGTCTCCGGCCCGACTAGATGGCCGGCAAAGGGGTGCGGCTTTGCAGCCAGCTCTGCGCGTTGCGTGGTGACGTCTGCGGCCCACGCCGCTTGGCCTACCTGACGCCACCAGGTGGTTGGAAGTCGCCGGAGGCGGGCGGCGAGCGCCGAGTCGGTCAACACGCCGGCGCTGCGTTGACGAGCTAACTCGGCCTGCGCACTCGAGGACAGCTCGACCATCGCATAGGTCGCACCCGCCGCTGCGAGCATCACATGGCCGTCGACCGAGCGGAGGCCGTTCCACTCCGAGCGCCAATCGTAGCGGCGACCCTCCAGGTCGCGCAGGTACAGATCGGCGCTAGTTGCTCCTGCGGTCGGGATTGTATGGCCGAGGCCACCTACGAGATTGACTTGGCGACTTCGGCCCGGCTGCCGGTCGTGACGTTCGATCAACACGCACGACAGTTCATCGCGATACCTACCTCCAACGCGAATGATCAGCTCCTCACCCCGACGCCGGATCTCTTCGAAATAGCCGCGGGAATCGACAACAAGGATGTTAAGCTCATCACGAGAGTGGCTGGCCTGATCCATTCCAGGCACACCGAGCCACTCCGCAGCCGCGGCACCCACTGAGTCGACGAAGCGGCCGGACGGAAGCTCAAACGTACCGCGGGGCGTCTGCGGAGGGTGCACCTCCGGCCCGACACGGCGCAGGTGAAGGGAGAACGACCAGGCAGGATGCCGGCCCCAGAGCGAGTCCGAAGGATGTCGGTACACGTAGGCGGTGTCTTGTGGCTCCCTTGCCCCCCATGGCGCACTATCGATGTCCCTGCCGATCGCTGCGAGGAAAACAGCGCCGATAGCCCCGCCGCTCGACATCGCAGCAACATCGACCGGCGTCTCCCGGAGTCTCAAAGCACCCTGGATGAGGTCGCGCTCGTCCTCTCTACCGAGGTGGCCACTTCCGGGACTAAGGGTGAGCACTTGGCCGAATGGCCACCAGAAACCGTGATGGTCTTGGTATAGCACGGTTCTGAGCCTGGCCCTGGGGCCTACATCGAGTGCGGTGGAGGCGTCCTGGAGCCACAGCGCGAGCTGATTAAGGCTCAGGCTTTCGCCATCCGAGAGGAAGCGTAGCGAGGCCCGCGGCGAGGGGATGGCACGGGGGCCGGACTCATTGTAATCGGTGGTGCTTCGTTCTGACGTCATCGGTAGCTCACCCTGTGTGCGACCCGAGGCGGGGGCTGAGTGCGAGTGTCCTGGTAACCGGAATAGGGCCACATTAGCCCAGCCGCCAAAAGGCTGGCTCTCGACGGAGAACCGGGCTTCTGTGCCCTTACCCTGAAGAGAGATACCGGAATCTGCCGGGAGAAACTGACCCCCAAACTGGCCCTGTCAACTTCTGGTTTGCTAAGGCACGTCATTAGACGGTCCGCAGCGCACCAGGATACGGCGTGACAGCACACAACTGTCCCGTCAGGTTCCCTTTGACAATTTCGAGATGGGGTTGCTGCCTAGCATCTGCGGGACCGGATTCAGCCCCAATGCGTACTCCGTTGCCCAAGCAAGCCACTCTGTGAAGTCGCTGCCTCGCGCGATGCCGCCAGGTTGCTCTTCAGCCTGCTTCCGTAATGCATTAAGGTACTCCATCAATTGCCGGCTCTTGTTCCAATCGACGGCCTGTTGCTCAAGCGTCCGCACGCGCGCGGCTTCTTCTTCCCGGCGTCGCTGAGCCGCTCGCAGTTGCTCCTCTGCTTCGCGCCGCTCTCGCTCGTTCTCAGCCCGCCGCCTCTCGAACTCCTGCTCTTCCACGGCACGCGCGACCAAGCCTACAATGAACTCGTTCAGCCGATCCTCAAGGGGGCACGATTCACTTTCATCCCAACTCTTCCGGACGCTATGTCCCCACGATTCCCGCACGACTAATGACAATTGACCCGATGGCACCGTGGAATACTCAGGGGAGTACGATAAGAACTGACTTACACCGGATCGGAGCGGCTTCACCGGCTCATTCTTGACTTTCTTGAGCTTCTCCCGTATGCCGAAGGGAACGCGCTGGCCGAGAACGAGTACGTAGCTCTTTCGGTCGTCGCCGGATCCCACGCTTACCTTCCACCCACGGGTCTCGCACGCCTTCAGTAAGGCGTCCATAATGCGCAAAGCCCGGCTCAGAGACTTACGCGCCACTTGGATGTCGAGATGCCGCTCCCGGCCGTTGTGCAGGTACTCTAGGTCGCGGGCACTCGACGTACTCAACAAATCGGCTGCCTTGCGAACCAGTGGATGGGGCGAGCGGAGCGACTGGGCCACGGTGATTCGGTTCGCCCCGGCTCCCTCGAAGGCCGCCTGATCGATAACCGCCCCAAGCGCGCTCGCCGGTTCCCGGAGAGGATGCGCCTCAAATTCGATCATTTGTTGACCCCCAGTCCATTTGGTGGGAGCCCCGGAAGTGGCATCCGCTTTACAGGGTGGCCCGCCGCACTCTTCGCCCAATAGCCCCGGCCAGGAAGGGGGACCTTTGGTCGCCGGCATGTCTTGGCGAGGCCGACATCCGATAATCCATAGCGCTTCGCAAGTGTCCGTATGGGCTCGGACCAGACTTGCTCGTAGAGCTGCTCGCGCGTGAGAGTGACAATAGAGTCGGGCATATCTCGTAGAATTGCCGGTCGATCACACCCGGGTTGAGTTGGTCGCCGCCCCGCCGATCGATTCTCGGCGCCCTGAAATCCACCTGACCGTAGCCAACCTGATGCTCGGGACTTTCGTTACACGAGCTGCAGAGCGATCTGCCCTGGCTCGGACGCATCGAGTCGCTTTCTGCCGGCATTGACGGGCACCAGAACCGCCACTGACTTCTGCCGTCGCTTCGAAGGGACGATGGAAACGCGTCGACGCGTCCTTCTAGCCGACGGCAAACCCTTGCCTCGGAGGAGCCTCAGCCATCTGAGTCAATCTAGGAGATTCTACTCCAGCGCCGTTACGAGCTCCTGGATTTCGAAATTCAGCAAGAACTCGGCGTAATAGCTCTGGAACAGATCCTTGAGGTACTCCGTGAGATCCACCGGCTCATCGTCCTGGCCATCGTCCCGGTGACGCATAATCTCGTACTTCCGACTTCGTGTGATCATGTACAGGAAGAGCGTGTGGAAGTAAACGGCCGAGATATAGCGTCGCTCGGCAACGGATATCGCCTCCGCGCTGGACAGCTTGGACCTATAGTTGAGCAACAACGTGCTGTCCATATTCACGTAGATGGTAGTCAGCACGTCACCTTCCACCATCGGGTGCATAACGGTTCCGTGGTCGATTTCGATACCTTGCTCCTCGAGACGAGCCCATGCAATCTCGCCTTTGCTGTCTTCCTTATAGGCGAGGGCGAGCTTTGGTAGGCCCATCGTATTATCCGGTTCGTCCTTCCCCTTGTCCTTCTTATCCTCCTTCTTCTCCGGGTCGGTTATCTTGACCACGAAGATCTCCTCAAATGTGGACCCCGCCCCGCTGAGCTCCGCCCGCATCTTTATTGCGTCGCCGACTCCTACCTCTTCTGTCGGATTGACCGTGACCCGGATGGTCCCCCTGTGCGGACTCGACTTCACGACGTTCAGGAGCTCAGTCGGCCGCCCCGGAAGCCCTGGCTTTGTACCCCCGGTCGTGGTATTCGGCTCGATGTCCAAAATGGTGATCTGGAGGTCCCCGGGTTCGTTCACCCGGTCGAAGTACTGATCCTCCACGTCCGTCGAGAACTTGATCTTGCGCTCGCCCCCCAAGGGTACCTTCACCACCGGGATGCCCCCATTCGTCTCCTTCTGGAGCTTGAAGAAGGAGGGGAAGCGCTGCGGATTGAAGACCGGCTCCTCCCTCTTCTTCTCGTCCTTTTTCTCCTTGTCCTTCTTGTCTGGGGCGCCACCGTTCTTCCGGTCCTGTAGCTTGAAGGTCTGCCCGAGCAGGCGGACTAGGTCACTCTGGAGGGGGAGGTTGCGCGTGAAGTTACTGAGCAAATCCTCCGTGTCCTTGCTCTCCACCGTGATCGACGCTTTGCGCTCCTTGTAGATCTCCTTCAGTCGTCCATTGAGCAGCACCTCGGCCAACGTGTGCCGGAGCGCACGGGATTCCTCCCCATCCTTCAGGCGGTCACGGCTCGCCATGAAGAGCTCGTTGCGGAACTCCAGCCTCACATCGGTGCAGTCAACGTGGACGAGGAGGTAGTCCTTGAGGAGCGGGAACTTAAGGGAGCGGGTCATGAACTCGGATGTGTAGTGACCATGCACCTGTCCGTGTACAGAGAAGAGCACTGCCATATTGTTTTTGAAGAACTCCCGCTGGATACTCTCCTTGCTCTCCTTCGCGCTCTTGTCCTCAACTTTGGGCCGGAACACGTAGCAGGTGATCTTGATGCGGCCCATCTCCTTGTTGGCAAGGTCCTCCGAGAAGAATTCCGCGACATACTTGCCTCCGTCCTCCTCAAGGCGGCGCTTGAGCCCATAAAGCTCACGCTGGAGGTTGCGGTCCTTGGGGTAGCGCTCGGGCTTGTCGATCGTGTACAGCGGGAGCGCGGGACTGAAGAGGTACTCGTTAATACTCTGGTTCAAGTCGCGCGAAATCACCGACCTCGCGCCGGAAGGCAGGTCGTAAGAGTATAGTTTGATAACCGTACCTGTCCGCAACTTCCGCTTGTAGAGCCCGAGGTCGAGTTCGTTGATGGAGAAGGAAGGGATCTTCCCGTCGATTACCAGGTACTCGTACCACGTATTCTTCTTGCTCGCGCGCTCTGTGGTCGAGAGGGGGTGGCGGCGGACCAGCGTGAAGCCAAACTCGCCCGTGCCGTCAAAGCGCTTGGATCCAATCAACTGGTACCGCTTCTTCCCGCAGAACGCGATCGCCCCTGCCCCGCCCATGTTGTATTTCCCCTGGACGAAGTGGATCTCGTTTTTGTTCCCTCTCAGCAGTGACAGGAACGTGGCTTCAAAGTCCTCCGGTCGCTGACCCTCGCCGTTATCGTAGATTACCAGCGAGGTGTCGCCCCTCGGACCGTCGGCGATAACCTGAATATTCTCGGCCTGCTCCTTTCGGAACGCAGAAAGGTCCCAGCTCTTCGCCTTGGGGTAGAAGCGTTGGATCGCCTCCTCCATCGAGCGTGGCGCCACCGAGGTTCGCGGATCGATTCCCTCCTCGAGGCAGCGACGCATCAGGATCGCGTCGATCGCATTGATAAACTTCTCGACCAATGCAGGAATCGGCGAAGCCTGCTGATTCTCGACCACCCCGAAGTTGCTTTCATTCTGACCGTATGGCCGCCAGTTCTCCGCTGCCTGCAACGCGGGGTACCGCGACAGAACCGCCTCGAGCTCCGCCTCCGTCGGGGCGCTGTACAGCTCAGTGAATAGCTTCTTGAGGTCCATCTCATCCTCCGTCGCGGCGCTCGCGGGCGCCCCCTTCGCGGCGGACGCCCATGGCTCAGCCGTGCTGGTGAAGGTCGTGGGCCAGGCCGACACCTGGCCGGCCCGGTCACGTCAAGCGGCCCGGATCGCCCGGATTGCCTGCACTGCGAAGTCGCAGTAGGGGCAAAGGAGCCCAGACCCGCGCGGACGCGCAGGGTGGACCCTGTTCTCCAGATGGTGCCGCTTCTGGCTGCACGCGTGCCAGAGCGCGCATTCCGCGTTGAAAGCGGTGGTCGGACTACTGCTAGGGCACACGATGAAGTAATCGAAGGCACCCAGCTGCTCGTGGGTGGCAAGCCGATCCCGCAGGCAGCAGTCGGATCTCCCGATATAGCCCGGGACGAAATCCGCGTCGAGGTGCCCCAGCGCGTAGGCGCCCAACCGCCCAGGGCCGATTACGGCCCGCACGAACACGGGCGTAAACGAATAAGCCAGTGTGAAGCGGGTCACCAGTCACCTCCCCTCATAGGCCTTGGTGAGGACGGTCCCGAGCGACATGCCCCAGTGCATGCGGAGAGCAGCGAGGTCCACCTCGCCCTCTTCGAACAACGACTCTGCCTTCGCGTAGCTCATTAGCAGGTACATGAAGGCGTCCCGCACACGACGCTTCTCTGGGGTGTCGCCCGCCATCTCTGTCTCAGTGTCATCGGTCAAGAACTCCGCGCTTCCGCAGAGCGGCTCGAACACATGGGCGTAGAACGGGTGGTTCACGTTCAGCTCGATAACTACCTTGCCCAGAAGATGGTGGGTCTCAAAAAAGACGTTCGATGGGTAGCGGACGGGCACGATGCTGTACGGTCGGGTCTCAAGTCTCTGCCGGGTCTCATCTTGCCTCTTGAGGTCGTCCGCACCATCACCGCCGGAGGTCGGCACTAACTTCTCAGCAATGCCGTCAAGCGTTTTCTTTTCCTCGTCCGGCGTCACCTGAGCGCCTCGCCGGCCTCGTGGAAGCACTTTGTCTGCGGACGCCATAGTGTCCTCGGCAGGTGCAAAGACTCCTGCCTCGCGCTGACGCTCCGCCTTCGTCTTCTTGTAGGTCTCCTGGATCTGTTTGCGAAGAGTCTTTACAACCGGGCCGATCATCGTCCGGATCTGGTCCCGCAGCGACGGCACCGGCTCCGCCCCCCGCTTGATGTACCGAACATGGAAGTGATCATCGAGCTCGGGCGGGAACGCGATCTCGCACCCCCACCAACGGTCGATCTCAAGGAAACGGGCCTGCCCTCGTGCACCTATGATGTACGGAACGGGGCCGTAGAGAACCTCTCGGCCGGCCCTTAGGATCGACACGCCCTCGTTTTCGTCGACCCGGCGGTCACGAGCGGAACTCGACTTCCCAGCGCCCTCGTGGCGACGCCATTCCATCGGGAGCAGTGTCATCGTAACCGTCACAGTGGCCTTCTCGCCGGCCCTACCAGGAACGTCAAGCTCGAGTGTCTCGACTCCTACAAGTGTTGCCTTTAGGTCTGGCCCCCCCTCCTTCAGATCGAACACGGTTGGGCTCATGACGTATAGCGGATCGTGCAGATGAACCGGCTTGTCGACGACGAAGATCTTCACTCCGCCACCGATGAACTTGCGATAAGTCCGGCCGAGCCAGTGTGGCAGCCCGGCGAGCTGCTCGTCCGCCGATATTCCTTTGTCTGCGTTCACCGCTGAATGCTGGAGGCGATCGCAATCGCTCAGCAGCACGATGGTCCCGGAGCGCCCTTCTAGCCGGCGCGCGTACTCGGCCGGCGGCTCCTTTACAATCGGGTGCGGAATTTCGTTCTGCTCGCCTCGCGATACTCTGTTTAGATCGAGATATGTGAATGTGAACTGGTCCGAGGCAGCCGTTCGGGTGTAGACCTCGATCACTCGGGCCAGCGAGATGCCCCCAAGCGTCATCCCCACACCGAATCGGCCGATGCCCCGCCCACCGGGCTTCGGCGGGCGGTGGGTCTCGCCGAGGGCGAGGCAGCGGCGCTGGACCTCTATGGACATTCCCTCACCATCGTCGATTACCGCGAGTTCACCAACAACCTTTAGCTTCCTGTTCCCGAAGGTCTTCTCTACCTCGCGGTATGTAATCCAGATATTGTTGGCTCCGCTCTCGATTGAGTTGTCGACGAGTTCGCCGACGCCACTATTGGCGTCGTAC